>NZ_JASHIK010000004.1 GCF_030733745.1 Stappia sp. MMSF_3263
AGGCGTCCGTCGACGGGGAGGACTGTGGACAGGTCGGGGAGGGAACCTCGATGTCCGCGCAAGACAACTTCAAGAGAGCGTGGAGCGGGAGACGCCGCGACGGTGGCGACCACGTGCAAAAAGACGGTTTGGGAGGACAAATGGCCAATCATTCGGCAAAAGCGGAGATCGTCGACACCGGCAGCCTGATACGGCGCTGGATCGTCTATATTCTGGGTATCTATGTGCTCACCCTGGGCATCAGCCTGGCCATCCGGGCAGGAATCGGCGTCTCGCCGCAAAGCAGCCTGACCAGGACGATGACGTTGATCTACACCCCGCTCAGCCAGGGTGCCTACAGTTTCATCTTCGACCTCATCATGCTGTTCCTGGCCTATCTGGTGTTGCCCAGGAAGTTCAAGATGATCAGTTTTCTGGGGTTGGTGCCGGCGGCGGTGCTGGGAATCTTCCTCGACCTGAACCTGTTCCTGACGGAGTTCGTGAGGCCGGGTGAGTACTATGCCAGGGTCGCATTGCTCGTCTTTGCCGACGCGGCCCTGGCTTTCGGATTGTTCCTGATGATCCGCGCCAATCTCATCCTGATGCCGACCGACCTGTTCGTGAACACGGTCTTCGAGCGGACGGGCTGGAAGTGGGGCAACGTGAAGACCGGTTTCGATTGCGCGCTCCTGGTAACGTCGGTGGCCGTCGGTCTCAGCTTTCTCGGGGATGTCCACTTCATTCGCGAAGGCACGATCATCAACGCGATCCTGGTAGGACAGTATATCAAGCTCTACTTCTTCCTGTTCAAGAAGCTCGACGGGCGAAAACGGGCGGCCGCGCCGGCCGCGTAGTCGACGCTATCGGGAATGCGCATGCCGCATTCCGCCACGGGATCCCGAAACACGGGATCCCGTTTGCGTTTCCGGATCACGGGCACGGGCAGGGCAAACCAAGGGAAGGACGGAGCGCCGGAACCCGGTTCAGCCAAGCTCCAGCGTGGTGATGCCGAAGATCCCGCCGCTGTGAAGCAGGGGCGCCGGACCACGATACATGCGCGCGGTTTCAAAGCCCCTCGCCATGCCGTGTCGCAGGAGGGTGTCGGCGAAACTGCCGCTCGTCTCCGGAACGTCGATATGGATCTCGCAGTTGCACCGGCGGGAGAGTTCCTCCAGCAATGCCTCCGCGCTCTCCTGGTCGGCGGCGAAAAGCGGGCCGATCTTTGCGCCCTCGCGGCATCTGCGAGCAACGCCATAGCCAAGCACCGTTTCGCCGTCCATGTAGACGAGCGCAACGTGAGGCGCGGCCGACCACCCTTGCAGGAAGGCGCGTCTCGATGCCGGAAAGAAACGCCGGTCGAAAGCCTCCAGCGACGGCAGCATGTCGGGAGAGACCGGTTGAATATTCGCGGATCCGTTCGCCGGCGCCGCGATGGTTCCGCTGTAGCGGAACGTCCGGTAGGCGGGCACGAACCCCATGGCACGATAGTTGGCTTGCTGCTCGGGCACGCCGTCGAGACCAAGGGTCCGCCCCGCGAGCCGGGCCATGCCCGCATCCCAGACAGTCTTGCCGAAGCCCTTGCCGCGCATGTCGGGACGACAGATGTACAGACCGATGAAACCGAATGCGCTTCCGTAGGAGACCGCCGAGATGCCGGCAACCATCTCGCCGTCGACGAAGGCACCGAGGAAGCCGTCGGGATCGGCAAGCCGAAAAGCGGTGGCATCCCGCTCTCCGGGATTCCAGCCTTCATCCGCGGCCCAGTCGATGAGCGTCTCGACCTCGGAGGGGGCGAGTGTCCGGATCCGGGCATTCGTCATCACGCGGGAACCTGCGTCACGGGGGCGAAGCCGGCCAGAAGACCGGAATAGCCCTTGCCGGCGGGCAGGGCGTAGGCGCCCCGCTTGCTGGTGGAAAGGCCGAGGGAAACAAGCGCCTCGGCCTGCTTGACGGCCGCGCTTACGCCGTCGATGACAGGCACTCCAAACTCGGACTGGAGCCGGGCTGCAAGGTCTGCCAGGCCCGCGCATCCAAGGATGATCGCCTCCGCCCGATCGGCCTTGAGCGCGCGCGCGATTTCCTCGCGCAGCCTGCTGCCGGCGCCGGATTCGGGCTCCTCGAGGGACAGCACCGGAACACCGACGGCACGCACGCATGCGCGCGAACCCATGCCATAGCGACGCACCAGATCTTCAAGCGGCACGCGCGAGCGCTCCGACAGTGTCACCACGCAGAATCGCTGGGCGACGAAGGAGGCAAGCGCCAGCGCCGCCTCGCAGGGGCCGATGACCGGGATGCCGGCCTGGGCGCGCGCGGCGTCAAGGCCTGTATCGTCGAAACAGCCGATCACGGCAGCATCCGCGCCGTTCGCTTCGCCCTTCCGGATCTCGGCAAGCAACCCCGGGATTGCCAGCGCCTCGTCGTAATATCCTTCGATGGAGGCTGGCCCCATCGTCGAGGTGACGGCTTCGATCGACGTGCCGGGAGCCGCGGCGGCGCGCGCGGCGCCGGCAATCGTCTCCGTCATCGAGGCGGTGGTGTTCGGATTGACGACAAGAACGCGCATTCTCATGTCGTGCCCTGTCCGCGCAGCCGACGACGGCCGATCCAGACAATGGCGCCCAGTGTGAGCAGGATCACGAGAAACGAGAACAGCGTGGTCACGGTTCCCAGGGCGTAGAGCACGGGAGTGGTGACGTTCGTCGTCATGCCGTAGATCTCGAGCGGCAGCGTGTTGTAGGTGCCGGCCGTCATGAGTGTGCGGGCGAACTCGTCGTAGGAGAGCGTGAAGCCGAACAGGCCGACGCCGATCAGCATCGGCGCAATCATCGGCAGAACCACATGACGGAAAGTTTGCCAGGACGTTGCTCCGAGATCTCTGGCGGCTTCCTCGTAGGACGGGGAGAACCGGTTGAACACCGCGAACATGATCAGCACGCCGAAGGGCAATGTCCAGGTCAGATGTGCGCCGAAGGCGGACGTGTACCAGGATGGCCGCAGGCCGATCTGCTGAAACATGACGCCAATCCCGAGCGAAATGATGATCGAGGGAACCACCAGACTGGCGATCGAAAGATAGAACAGCGGTGTTGCGCCGAGAAACTTGCGGCGGAAGGCCAGCCCGGCGAGCAGCGAGACAACGACGGTCACCAGCATCACCATGATGCCGAGCAGGAAAGAGCGACGGAAGGAACTGCCGAAGTCCCCGACCGCCTGTTGTTGCGTCAGATTGTGGAACCAGTGCAGCGAGACGCCGTTGAGCGGAAAGGTCAAACCGCCGCCAGGGCCCTGGAACGAGAGGATCAGGATGGCCGAGAGAGGGCCGTAGAGAAACAGCACGAACAGCGCGAAGAACAACGCCAGGATCCAGAACTCGGCAGTCCGCCTTTCACCGCTCATGTCAAAGCTCCTTGCGGATGTCGACGATGCGCAGGATGCCCGCCACCATCACGAGAACGAGAACAAGCAGCACCACCGCGTTGGCCGCCGCGGCCGGATATTGCAGCAGGGACATCTGGTTGCGCATCATCAGGGCGACCGAGGCGCTCTGGCCGCCGGACATGACCTGCACGGTGATGAAGTCGGCCATCACCAGCGTGACGACGAAGATGGTGCCGATTGCCATGCCCGGTTTCGCCAGGGGCAGGATGACATTCCACAGAACCTGTCGGCCATTGGCACCGGCGTCCCGCGCGGCCTCGATCAGGGACCGGTCGATCCGCATCAGCGTGTTGAAGATCGGCGTCACCATGAACAGCGTGTAGAGATGCACCATCGCCAGCACCACGGCGAAATCGGAATAGAGCAGCCATTCGATCGGTGCGGGTATCAGTCCCGCATCGATCAGTGCCGTGTTGACCAGACCGTTGCGGCCGAGAACCGGTATCCAGGAGATCATCCGGATGATGTTGGAGGTCAGGAATGGCACCGTGCAAACAAGGAAGAGCACCATCTGCATCGTTGTGGTGCGGACGTGGAAGGCCAGGAAATAGGCGACCCAGAAGCCGATGAAGAGGGTCAGCGCCCAAACGATGGCGGCATAGCGCAGCGTGTTGAAATAGGTTCGCCAAGTTACCCGTGACCCCAGCGTCTCGGCGTAATTGGTCAGGACGAGGTCCGGGTAAAGCCGGGCAAAGTCATAGTCCCAGAAACTCACGACCGCGATCATCATGACGGGGGCGAGCAGGAACGCGCCGAGAATGACGGCCAGCGGAACGGCTTGCAGGTGAGCCGACAATCCGGTGACGAGATCGAGCGCGGCCCTTGCCGGCGACCTGCGGCGCCCGCTTGCGGTGATGGTGGCCCCGTCCTGGGCGGTGGCGGTCATCGAAGGCCTCGCTGGATCGTGGATGAAACTGCGGAAACGCCGCCCCGTCCTCTCGGGAAGGGGCGGCGTTGGTGTCAGGCGGCGATGAATTCGTTCCAGCGCCGAACCATGTAGCGGTCCTCGTCCATCACGGAATTCCAGCAGGCGACCTTGCCCATGCGTTCCTCGAACGAGCCGCCGTCGCGCACCGCGCCCGCCTTCTCCATGACCGAGCCGTCCGGCGACAGGATGTCGCCCTGTGCCGGCTTGCCTTCGACCCAGAAGCCCCACTCGTCCTCGGACATGTACTCCTTCGCCGTTTCCATGGCGGCGGAGTAGTAGCCCTGACGGTTGAGATAGGCGCCCACCCAGCCGGACAGGTACCAGTCGATATACTCATAGGCCGCGTCGAGCTTCGCGCCCGACAGGTGCCTGGCCAGGCCGATGCCTCCGCCCCAGGAGCGATAGCCTTCCTTGAGCGGCTGATAGACGCAAGGGATCCCCCGCGCGCGCACGGCGGCGACGGCCGGCGACCACATCGACTGAATGACCACTTCGCCGGAGGCCATCAGGTTGACGCTCTCGTCGAAGCTCTTCCAGAATGCCCGGAACTGACCGTCCTGTTTGGCCTTGATAAGGAAGTCGATCGTCTTGTCGATCTCCTCCTTGGTCATGTTTCCCTTGTCGGCATACGTCACCTCGCCCATCGCCTCCATGATCATGGCGGCATCCATGATGCCGATCGACGGGATGTTGAGGATGGATGCCTTGCCCTTGAAGGCGGGGTCCATGATATCGGCCCAACTGGAGATCTCTCGGCCGACCAGATCCGGGCGAATGCCCAGCGTGTCGGCGTTGTAGATCGTCGGCACCATCGTCATCCATTCGGTCGGCTCGCTGGCGAAGCTCGTGGCCTCCTGCGATTCCACGAAGCCGACCGTATGCGGCGCCGTGCCCTGGGCGATGACGCTGTCCGGGGTCAGCTTGCCGTTGATGAAGAGCGGGACGATCTTGTCGTAGTATTTCAGCCGGCCGGTTTGCATCGGCTGCATCACGCCGGCCGGATAGACCTTCTTGGCGATCCAGTACTCGATGTCGGCAATGTCGTAGGAATCAGGCTGCGTCACCGCGCGCTGGGCCGCGGCATCGGAGTCGGTTGCCGTCATCTCCAGGGTGATGCCGAGGTCTTCCTTGCACTTCTGGGCGATGGCATTGAGGTTCGAAACGCCCGTGCCGAACTGGCGCAGGGTGATCGGGTTCTGTGCCCAGATGGTGGGAAAGCCGGTGATGGCGCCGGCGCCGGCGGCAAGGCCCGCCGTGGCCGCGCCGCTCTTCAAGAGCGTGCGGCGTGAAATGCCGGCACCGGTTCCTGTCGGTTTTGTCATGACGTGTTCCCCTGTCTTATTGATGTGGATGGTTCATGAAGCAAGCCGGCCGAGGACGATGGCGTCCTCGGCTTTCCATGCCAGAGGCACGGCATCGCCAACCGAAAGCGGGTTGGTGAAGTAGGCGGCGTCGTCGATGATCGCCGAGAAGTCCTCGATCCCGGCGGCGTCGACCGACAATCTGACGGACGACCCCCGGTACTCGACATTGCCGACCGTGCCTTTGAAGCCGAGATCGGGATCGGGGCTTTCGACGATCCGCACGCGGTCCGTTCGGATGGCTATATCGACCTCCTCGCCCGGCCGGAAATTGCCGCCCGTGGCGGTGAACGTGCCGCCGTTCCCGACCTGTACCGAGAGCGAACCGTCGTCGGTCTGGCCCACTACCCGGCCCGAGATGACGTTGTGATCCCCCATGAAGCGCGCAACGAAAGCGGTGGCAGGCCGCTCGAACACGGTTCGCGGGGAGGCGGCCTGTTCGATACGGCCGTCATTCATCACCACGATCATGTCGGCCAACGCCATCGCCTCTTCCTGGCTGTGGGTGACATGGACGAAGGTGATGCCGAGGGATGTCTGGAGCTTCTTCAACTCCGCCCGCATCCTGATCTTCAGGAACGGGTCGAGTGCCGACAGCGGCTCGTCGAGAAGCAGGGCTTCGGGGTCGGTGATCAGGGCCCGGGCAAGGGCCACGCGCTGTTGCTGGCCGCCGGAAAGCTGTGCGGGGCGGCGGCCCGCGTAGTCCTCCATCTGCACAAGCGCCAGAAGATCCAGCGCCCTCTTGTGCCGCTGCTCCCTGGAGACGCCCTTCATCTTGAGACTGAAGGCGACATTGTCGAGCACGTCGAGGTGGGGAAACAGCGCGTAGGACTGGAACATCATCGCCGTGCCACGCCGGGCGGGCGGCAGGTCGGTGACGACCGTATTCCCGAGCCGGATGTCTCCGGAGGAGATGCTTTCGTGGCCGGCGATCATGCGCAGCGTCGATGTCTTGCCGCAACCGGACGGACCGAGCAGGCAGCAATAGCTGCCCGCCGGGATCTTCAGGCTGACGGCATGAACGGCCGTCGTCGCGCCGTAGACCTTTGAAACCGAGGCGATGTCGATCGCGGCAGCCTTGCTCATTCAACTTCCCCCAATGCTGAACTTGGGAAAAGCATCATGCGTGCCAGTTTTCGGTACTCCAGATAGAGGTTTGATATCAAACGTCTAAACGACCTGGATCGCTGGTTCTGCCGTGCGAGGGTGCATAAATGATGGGCGATTGCTTCCGATTTAACGCGATGATTGTATGCAATCTTCAGCGTGATTGCGTTTGAAAACCATCTTCCCTGTTGGCGATTTCGGGACTAAACGAACCACATGGAACCGGCTGGGATGAACATTGCACGCGTCGGAAACGACAGGATGGACGGCGCGGAGGATCGCGCGCAGGCGATACACGACCATCTGCGCGATGCCATCGTCGACCGTCGCCTCGCGCCGGGGGCCAAGCTCTCCGAGAGCGAGGTGGGGGCCCTGTTCGACGTCAGCCGCACGGTGGCTCGCTCGGCCCTGCAGATGCTGGCCTTCGAGGGGCTGGTGCGCAGCGAGCGCAATCGAGGCGCCTTTGTCGCCAATCCGTCCCCGGAAGAGGCGCGGCAGGTCTTCGCCTCGCGGCGCCTGATCGAGCCGGCCATCGCGACGGAAGCATGTGCAAGGGTCACGCAAGCCGACATCGAGGCGTTTGCCGAACACCTGCGCGAGGAGGCCCGCCTCCTGTCGGAACGCGGGCCGAATGCGCGCCGCGCCGAGATCAAGGCGTCGGGCGATTTCCATCTTCTGCTGGCCTCGGTCGGCGGCAACGCCATTCTCAAGCGCTTCATGGAAGAGCTGATTGCCCGCTCCTCACTGGTCATCGCGCTTTATGGAAAGTCCGGGGCTTCAAGCTGCGGCCACGGCGAGCACGAGGGCATTCTGGCGGCGTTGAGGGATCGGGATGTCCAACGCCTGAGTGGCCTCGTGCTGCACCATATCGATCATCTGGAGGCCGATCTCGACCTGCGGCCGAAGGACGGGCTGGCGCTCAGGGACGCGTTGCAGATGCCTGGCTGACTGCCGACAGGCAATCTTCAAGGACCGCCTTCGCGGCTTGAACCCTGCCGACCGGGGTCGACAGGGTCCAGCGTTTCATTCCCCGGGATTCAGGCGGTCGCTTCGGCCGTCTTGCCGGCGCGGGCCGCGTTCGCCTCGCCGATGTCCCAGAACAGGCCGGCCATCATCGCCAGCGCTTCGCGGGTCATGGAATGAAGCGCGTGCTCGTTCGGCGCGTGCTGGGAGCAGCCGGGGTAGGAATGCGGCACCCAGACGGTCGGCAGGCCGAGAATGTCGGCGAAGGTCTCGTTCGGCAGCGAGCCGGCGAGGTTCGGCAGGATCGCCGGCTTCTTGCCCGTGGTCGCCTCGATGGAGGTCTTGACGCGCGTGACCCAGGGATGGTCGGGGTCGAGTCGCGTTGCTTGGAAGAAACCCCGGTCGGCGGGAATGATCTCTACCATCCCGAAGCCATGGGTATCGAGGTGACGGCGCAGCGCCGGCAGGATGTCGTCCGGATCGGTGCCGACCACATAGCGCAGCTGGCAATGGGCATGGGCGCGGCCCGAGATGGCGTTGACCGGAGCGGACGGCACGCCGCTGGTCTGGGCGAGAATGGCGAAGCTGTTCCAACCGAAGACGCGCTCGGACGGGGTCAGGCTCTCCTCGCCCCAGTCGGTGTCGACGGAAGGACCGTCGAACCCGCCCACCGGGCAGTCCTTCAGCGCCTCGCGCACGGCCGGCGTCAGGCTTGTCGGGCGCCATTCGGGCACCTGGATCTGGCCGCGGCGGTCGGTGATCGAGGCGAGCGCATGGGCCAGCACCATGGCCGGGTCGCGCAGCAGCCCACCCCAGTTGCCCGAGTGGTGGGCGCCCTCGCGCAGCTCGACGCGCAGGTCGAAATTGACCGCGCCGCGCGAGCCCATGAACAGGGTCGGCCGGTCGGGATGCAGGCGCGGGCCGTCGGAGGCGATCAGCACGTCGGCGGCGAAGGTCTCGCGGTTCTGCGAGAACAGCTCGGCAAGGCCGGGCGAGCCGCATTCCTCACCCATCTCGATGATGATCTTGCAGTTGAAGCCGAGCGAGCCGCGCTCCTCAAGGATCGTCCGCAGCGCCGCGATGTTGATGCAGTGCTGGCCCTTGTTGTCGGCTGTGCCGCGCCCGTAGAGCTTGTCGCCCTCGCGCACCAGGCGGAAGGGATGCAGCCCCTCGCGCCACTGGTCGGTCTGGGCGCGGATGACATCGCCATGGCCGTAGGTGAGCACGGTCTCGAAGGCCGGGTCCTCGATGCGCTCGGCAAAGAGGAAGGGCACGGACGGGTCGACCGGGTTGGTCATGATGCGGCAGGTGAAGCCGAGCCCGGTGAGCTTGGGCTCCATCTCCTCGACGAGGTAGCGCATCAACTCCGCCCGGCGGGACGGGTCCTGGCTCTCGGTCTCAAAGGCGAGCATGCGGGCCAGCTCGGTCTCGTAGCCGCCGTTCGAAAGGAAATTGTCGATGCGCGCGATGGCGCTCTCACGGTTTGCCAAGTCAGGCTCCCTCGGTTTCGGGCACGGCGTCGCCCCATGGCGACATGATCTCCGTGCACCCCATGTTGATGCCGTCCTGCCGCAGGACGCCGGCCGGGCAGGCGAAGGCATACGGGAAGACAGTGCGGCGGGTGGCCGTCACCGGATGGACGGCTGAAAGCGCGGACACGACGGACGGCGGCAGCGTCTCGTCGGCGAGGATCGCCCCGCCGCCGCTGTTGTCGATGCGCGGCTGGTGGAAGGCCCCTTCCAGGGACATGTCGAAGTCCATCAGGAAGGAGGTGAGGTTGAGCACGGCCGGAAGGATCTTGCGGCCGCCGGACGCGCCGATGGCGAAGCGCCGGCCGTCCTTCTCGCCGATGGCCGGGCACACGTTCATCAGACAGGCCTTGTCGGGCGCCAGCGAGTTCGGCTTGCCGGGCTCGGGGTCGAACCACATGATGCCGTTGTTCATCAAGAGGCCGGTCGACGGCGAGACGACGCGCGAGCCGAACACCGCCAGCAGCGTCTGGGTGACGGCGCACATGTTGCCGTGCCGGTCGACGACGCTGAAATGGGTGGTGCAGGACGGCGTGCCGGAGCCTTCCGCCTCGCCCGTGTCGCCCATTTCGCGCAGGCGCCGCTCGTAGCTCGCCGTCAGCGCGCGGGCCATCTCGGAATAGCTGGCGCCGTCCGGCGCGGAGGTCGGCGTGAAGGCGGCCTCCATCATCGCCAGGCATTCGACGAGATTGGCGCCCGCCGTCAACCCGCGCGCCGCATGCACCGTGCCGCCGCGATAGGAAGTCTCCAGTGCCGGGGCGAGCGCCGCCCGGTAGGCGGCAAGGTCGCCCTGCGACAGCGAACCGCCCTTGGCCTGGACATCGGCGGCCATCGCCGCAGCGATGTCGCCCTCGTAGAAGTCGCGCGCGCCGGCCTCGGCGATGCGCCGCAGCGTGCCGGCAAGCCGGCCCTGGTCGAGGCGGATGTTGGGAACCGCGGTCCAGCCGGCGGATTTCGGCCAGATCCCGTCGTCGAGGAACATGGCCGCCGCATCCGGATCCTTGGCGAGCTCGCGCGCCACCGAGGAGATGATCAGCGAGGCGTACCAGTCGACCAGCATGCCTTCGGCCGCAAGGTCGGCCGCCGGCATGACGAGGTCCTTCCACCCCATCCGGCCCCAGGTCGCGTGCGCCAGTTCCATGCCGGCAACGGTGCCGGGAACGGCAATCGCCGTGGCGCCCTGGACGTTGCGGTCCTCGACCACGGACGGCCAGGGGAAGAGGTCGTTCGACTTGCCTTCGCCCGACAGCGGGTAGTCGGCCGGATCGAGGGCGGCGGGCGACCGCATGCCGAAATTGATGCTGTGCGCCTTCTGCTCGTCCTCGCGCCACAGGACCATGGCGCCGCCGCCGGCCGGGCCACTCATCCACGGTTCCAGAACGCCGACGGCGAAGGAGACGGCAACCGCCGCATCCACCGCATCGCCTCCGGCGGCCAAAACGGCCGCGCCGGTCTCTGCGGCCACCCGGTGCTGCGAGGCGACGACGCCGCCGCGGGTCTCGATGACGTGTTTGCGCACGGACTGGGTGCGCGAAAGATTGCTCATGAACGGTTCCTCACCACAGGCGGGACGGCGGGGCGGCGATGGTCAGCGGGCGGGTGCCGCGTGGAGATGGCAGTCGACATGGCCCTGCGGCCCGGCGACATGCGGAGGCGGGGTGGTCTTGCAGATATCCCGGACCTGCGCGCAACGGGGATGGAAATGGCATCCCGGCGGCGGAGCGATCGGGTTGGGATAGCTGGCTCCCAGATGCGTGTCGGGCACCGAAAGGTTCGGGTCGGGCGTGAGCACGGATTCCAGCAGGGCTTGCGTGTAGGGATGGCGGGGTCCGGCGAACAGCTCGGCCGCCGGCGCCTCCTCGACGACGCGGCCCAGATACATGACCGCCACACGCGTTGCCAGGTGCTCGACCACCGCCAGGTTGTGGCTGATGAAGAGATAGGTCAGTCCGAGCTCCTCGCGCAGGTCGCCCAGAAGGTTGAGGATCTGCGATTGCACGGAGACGTCGAGCGCCGATGTCGGTTCGTCGCAGATGACGATCTCCGGGTTCATGACCAGCGCGCGGGCGATGGCCACCCGCTGGCGCTGTCCGCCGGAAAGCTGGTTGGGATAGCCCTTCAGCACCCGTTGCGGCAGGCCGACAAGATCGAGCATGCGCCGCACCGAACCGGCGCGGGACGCGGCATCCCCGATCCGGTGTGCAACGAGCGGCAGGGCGATGATGTCCTCGATGCTTTTGCGCGGGTTGAGGGAGGAATACGGGTCCTGGAAGATGGGCTGGATGCGCCGCGCCTGAAGCTTGCGCTCCCGGGGCGTGATTTCCTTGCCGTCGACCAGAACCTTCCCGGACGTGGGGACCTCGAGGCCGAGTAGGACTTTCGCCAGCGTGGACTTGCCGCAACCGGATTCGCCCACCAGGCCGAGCACATCCTTCTTGTGGATGCGCAGGCTGACACCGCCGAGGGCATGAAGCGGCCGGGGCGCGGAAAAGAGCCCCTGCTTCACCTGATAAGTCTTGGTGACGTTGGCGAGTTCTAGGACGGGGGGAGTTGTCTTGTCGCTCATGCCGATGCGCCCTCCGGGATGTCGTGTATGCATCGATAGGCATGATCCGTTCCCGGACGTCGGACGGGCACGGGAGAGGAACAGGCGTCCTCCGCCACTTCGCAGCGCGAGCGGAAGGCGCAGCCCTCGACCTTGCCGATCAGGGACGGCACGATGCCGGGAATGGACCCCAGATGCTCGCCGGGTTTCGTCTTTCCGGGCACCGGAATGCATCGGAGCAGGCCCCTGGTATAGGGATGGCGCGGGTTCTCGAAGATCTCCCGCGCGCTGCCGTTCTCGACGACCTCGCCCGCATACATGACGACGACCTTGTCGGCGATCCGTGCGACGACGCCCAGATCATGGGTGACCAGGATCATCGCCATGTTCATCTCGCGCTGAAGGTCGGCGAGCAGGCGCAGGATCTGCGCCTGGATCGTCACGTCGAGCGCCGTGGTCGGCTCGTCGGCGATGATCAGTTCGGGTTCGCACATCAGCGCCATGGCGATCATGACGCGCTGGCGCAGGCCTCCCGAAAGCTGATGCGGGTATTGCCCGAGCCGGCTTTCGGCCGCCGTGATGCCGACCTTGCCAAGCAGCTCGATGGCCCGCGCGCGCGCTTCCGCCTTGCTGACGGGCCGGTGCAGCAGGAGCGCCTCCATCAGCTGGTCGCCGATCGTGTAGGCCGGGTTCAGGGACGTCATCGGCTCCTGGAAGATCATCGCCATGCGGTCGCCGCGCAGGGCGCGCATCGCCTTCGGCGTCTGGCGTTGCAGGTCGATGCCGGAGAAGTCGAGCCCGGCCGCCTTGCAGCGCATCTTCTTGGGCAGGAGCCCCATCAGGGCGAGAGAGGTGAGCGATTTGCCGCTGCCGCTCTCGCCGACGATGCAGAGCGTTTCTCCGCGCCGCAGCTCGAAATCGATGCCGCGCACGGCATGCAGCGTGCCCTGCGCCATGGGGACGTCTATGGTCAGGTTCTCGACCTTGAGGATCGGTTCCGTGGTCATGGTCATCCCCTGTTTTCCGGTGCGGTCACGTCGCGCAGGCCGTCGCCGAGAAGGTTGATGGCAAGCACCAGGACGAAGAGCGCGACGCCGGGAATGGCGATCAGCCAGGGCTCGAAGAGCATCATCTGCTTGCCTTCCGAGATCATCAGGCCCCAGGACGGCGTCGGAGGCTGGACGCCAAGTCCCAGGAAGGAGAGGGCGGCCTCCAGAAGGATCGCGTGCGCCATTTCGAGGGTCACCACGACGATCAGGTTGTTGACCACGTTGGGCATGATCTCAAGCAGGATGATGCGCCGTGTCGAACACCCGATCGCCTTGGCGGCATTGACGTATTCCAGGTCGCGCACCTGCAGGACGGAGGAGCGCATGACCACCGCGAAACGGTCCCACAAGAGCAGGCCGAGCACGCAGACGACCACCTGCAGCGAGCCGCCGAGAATCGCAACGACCGCCAGCGCCACCAGCACCACCGGCATGGCCAACCGCACATTGATGAGAAAGGTGACGACCAGGTCGACGCGTCCGCCGAAATAGCCGGCGGCAACCCCCATCGCCGTGCCGATGAGGCCGGAGATCAGGGCCGCGAACAGGCCGATCGACAGCGAGATGCGGGCGCCGTAGAGAAGCCGGGCCAGATAGTCGCGGCCCAGGTGATCGGTGCCCAGCAGGTGTTCGGGATCGCTGCCCTCCATCCAGAAGGGCGGTTTCATTCGCGCCACCAAGTCCTGGGCATAGGGGTCGTGACCGGCGAGCAGCGGTGCGAGAAGCGCGATCAGCACGATCACCGCCAGCACGGCGATGCCGAAGACCAGGCCGTAATGGCCGAAGACGCGCTTGCGCAGGATGGCGGCCGGGCTCGGCGCGCGCAGCTCCTCGGCAACCGTTTCGATTGTACGTGCCATGTCAGCCCACCCGGATGCGCGGATCGAGCCAGGCATTGGCGAGATCCGACAGGAACGTGAACACGATGTAGAAGCAGGAGAAGATCAGGATCAGCGCCTGGACGGTCGGCAGGTCGTTGCGGGAGATGGACTCCCAGGCAAGATATCCCGCGCCGTGCAGGGCGAAGATCGACTCCACGACAATGGAACCGCCGAGCATGAACCCCATCTGCACCGCGGCAAGGCTGACCACCGGCACGACCGCGTTGCGCAGCGCGTGCTTGAACATCACCCGCGTCTCGCTGGCGCCCTTGGCGCGGGCTGTGCGGATATAGTCCGCGTTGAGCACTTCCAGCATGCCGGCGCGCGTCAGGCGCATGATGGCCGGCATGGCGTAATAGCCAAGCACGATCGTCGGCATGATGAAATGTTTCCAGCTGCTGGAACCGGACGGCGGCAGCCAGCCGAGCTGGATCGAGAAGATGACGATCAGCACCAGGCCGAACCAGAAGCTCGGCATCGCCTGCCCCATCACGGACAGGAACAGCGCGCCCCGGTCGATCAGCGAATTGGGACGCATGGCGGCCAGAACGCCGAGCGGGATGGCGGTCACAAGGGCGAAGGAAATGCCGCAAACGCCCAGCAGCATGGTCGTCGACAACCGGTCGGCGATCAGCGTGGAGACCGGCAGCTTGAAATAGTAGCTCTGGCCGAAGTCTCCGGCCAGGGCACCTGTCAGCCAGTCGACATACTGGACCATGAAGGGACGGTCGAACCCGTAGAGCACGCGAATGGCCTCGATGTCGGTGGCGTTCGCGTTTTCGCCCGCGATAGCGGAGGCGGGGTCGCCGGACATGAACAGCAGGCTGAAGCTGAGCAGTGACACCGTCAGCGTCACCAGGACGGCAAGTCCCAGCCGTTTCAAAGTGAAGATAAGCATGTGTGGTTCCGATCGTCAGGCTGCCGGCTTCCTCGTGAAGGAAGGCGCGGCCATCCCCTGGCTGCCTGCCGCGCCCGTGTTTCGGGAGCGGTTAAGCGGTGGCGGACCGGAGACATCCCGCGCCGGTAGCGGCGCGGGATGCTCGCAAGCGGGCTAGTTCCAGCGCACGTGGAAGAAGCGCACCACCTCGTCGGGCGTCGGCGTGTAGGCCGCGTCCTTGGTGAAGACGTAGTTCGCATTGTAGGAGAACAGCGGCACCCAGTAGGCCTCGTCGGCGATCTTCTTGAGCGCCTTCGAGTAGTTCTCCTTGCGCACCGCCGGATCGACGGCGGTGTCGGCGACATCGAGCCAGGCCTTCACCTCGTCATCGCGCGCGAAATCCTCCTTGCCATGCTTGAAGAACTGGCTGGTGATCGCGGACGCGTCATTCACCGAGTAGGAGCCCCAGGTCTGGAAGCTCATGCTGGTCTCGCCCTTGTGGCGCAGGTCGCGCAGGGCCGAGTACTGGAGGTACTTGAGGTTGGCGGTGATGCCGACTTCCGCAAGATAGGCCAGCATCGCCTCGGCATAGCCCCGGTCGCGATAGGCGTAGAGGTCGATGGAGAACCCGTCCGGGTAGCCGGCCTCGGCCAGAAGTGCTTTCGCCTTCTCCGGGTCGTACTCGTAGGTGGTGACGTCCTGCTCGCAGCCGAACTGGCTCGGGAAGCAGGCCGAGTGGACGACCTTCGACTTGCCCTTGAGCAGATTGTCGACGATGGCCTTGCGGTCGATCGCGTGCATGAGGGCCTGGCGAACGGCGCGTTTGGTGATCGGATGGTCGGCGCCGCTGCGGCCGGCGGCGTCCAGTTCGAGATAGCCGATGCGCATCGTGCTTTCGTTGACGACATTCAGCCGGCCCATCGCGGCGAGCTTTTCGGCCTGATCGGCCGGCACGCCCCAGATGAAGTCGAGGCCGCCGCTGAACATCTCGGCCAGCTGCGTGTTGACGTCGGGAATGGTGCGGATGTCGACCGTGCCGATCGTCGCCTTGCCCTTCGGGCCGCCGTGGTAGCCCTCGTATTTCTTCAGGACGAAATGCTTGCCGGGATCGACGCTCTCGACCATGTAGGGGCCGGTGCCCACGGGCTTCAGCGCCATGCCGGCGGGGCCCGCCTCGGCGTAATACTCGTTCGGATAGATCGACACCGGACCGGCGAGGAACTCCAGGGCGGCGGGGAACGGACCGTTCGTCGTGATGCGGACGGTGTACTTGTCGACCTTCTCCGCGTCTTTCATCCAGTTGACGTTGCGCTGGACGACAACGCCGTTCTCCGGGTTTGCAACGAATTTCACCGTGTAGACGACGTCGTCGGCGTCGAATTCCTCGCCATTGTGAAACTTGACGCCTTCGCGGAGCTTCATCTCCAGCGTCGTGTCGTCCACCCATTGCCACGACGTGGCGAGGTTGCCTTCGTACTCGCCGGTTTCCTGGTTGAGATAGAGCAGGCCATCCCAGATCGAACGCTGCAGGATGACGCCCTCGCGGGCCGAGTTGAAGTAGCTGTCGACCGATTCCAGTTCCTTGGTGAAAGCGGCATTGAGCGTGTCACTTGCCTTGTCGGCCAGGGCACTGCTGCCAACCATGGCCAAGGTCAATGCGACGGAACTCATCAGGAGACGTGGGTTCATCTGCTTTTTCAACCGGCGCGGGGACCGGTCCCTCTGGTTGGGTTTTATTATATAATAATACGTCAAACCGTATTATAGTTGAGCGTATGAAGCGCTTTTGCGCGTGTCAAGAATCCAGAATGCCCGTTCGATGGCGCCCTTGCGCAAATCTTCGGCGGAACCGACAGGGAGAGCTCGGGTGGGGAAGGACAAGCAGGACACGTTGTTCGTCGGGTCCCTGGAGAAGGGCATGCGCGTTCTCAATGCGTTCGGCGAGCGCTACACCGTTCTGGGGCTTACCGAAATTGCGGAGTTGACCGGCCTCGACAAGAGCGCTGCCCAGCGGCTGACGAACACGCTCCACAAGATCGGCTACCTGCACAAGGATCCGGATTCGCGCCGCTACAGTCCTTCGGTGAAATTGCTTGAACTCGGCAATGCCTATCAGTGGGCGGACCCTCTGGTTCAGCTGGCCATGCCCAAGATGATCGAACTCGGCAAGCAGCTCGGAGAGCGCGTTAATGTCGCCCGGCTTGCCGGGACCGAGATCGTCTATGTGATCCGCATTCCCACGCAGCTGACGGCATTCGGCGCGATGATCGCGGGTCGGCGCTTGTCCGCTCTCACCACCTCGAGCGGCCGGGCCATGATCGCCCGGCTTGGCGAGGCCGAGCGCAAGGAGGCGATCGCGACCTGGCCGATCACCGCGCTGACGCCGAAGACCACGCTCGATCGGGCGAAGATCGCCGAGGAAATCGAGAAGGCGGTTGCTTGCGGCTACGGCCTGACCCAGAGCGAGAACATCATGAACGAAATCGGCATCGCGGCGCCGATCACGACCGCTGACGGGCGCCCGGTGGCAACGGTCCAATGCTCGATCTCGAGCCTGAAATGGTCGCTGGAAAGAGTGCGCGAGGAAATCGCGCCGCACCTGATCGAAGTGGCGAACTCCATCCATCTTCCGGCACAGGGCAAGGCCTGACATCGCGCCGCTGGCCGCTCGGCCGTCAGGCCGGTTCGATGCCGTAGAGGTTGCGCGCCGCGAGCGTGTCGGAGAATTCTGGCCATGTGCCGCGTTCGGCCACGGTCCGGTCGTAGTCGATGCGGTCTTCATGCTGGGTATGCGGCCAGTCGCTGCCCCAAACCACATGATCGGCGGGCAGCACGTCAAGCAGGGCCTTGGCGTGAGGCGCGATCTCGACGAGACTGCGATAGGCGCCTGAAAACTTGACATAGAGCCGATCGACTGCGGTCGCGGCAGAGCGCGTGCGCAGCCAGGAAGGCGGGGCGGGCTCCTGCTTGTCCGGCAGGCCGAAGTGGTCGACCACGACCGTCAGTCCGCGATCGAGCAGCGGGGCGACGACCAGGGGCAGCCTGGGGCTTTCCAGCTGGATCTCGACATGCAGCCCGCGCCTGCGCAGATGCTCCAGATGCCGGTCGACAATTGTCGCCCCGAAGTCGGGAAGGGCCGCGCCTCGTACGAGGTTCCAGCGAATGCCGCGCACGCCCAGGGCGGCGAGCCGGTCCAATTCCGCCTCCGATACGTCGAAGGGCACGACGGCAACGCCGGCGAACCGGCGCCTGTCCAGTTTCGAAAGCGCGGCACACAGCTCGGCATTGTCGAAACCCAGAAAGCTGACCTGGACAAGCACCCCGCCCTCAATGCCGTGGCGGGCCCCGTGCGCCAGCCAGTCCGAAAGCGGCGCCGTACCGGCGGGAGCGTAACGCGCGCCACTGGCCGCGGTCAGCGTCTCATAGACATGGGCATGGCAGTCGAATCGGATCATGTGATGTCCTCGTGATAATTCATATATATGACTGGTTGACTGAATGGGTCAATATCGCTAATGAAGAATGCAGGGAGGATGAAACGATGACTGCCAGAATTCCGAGCGCGGACGAGCGGCTGCCGGCCTATGCAAGGCTGCGCGACGCGCTTGCCTCGCGCATTGCCAGCGGAGAGTGGGGTGGCAGTGATCCCATCCCGTCCGAGGCGCGGCTGGCGCACGAATACGGCATTTCTGTCGGCACGGTACGCAAGGCGGTCGACGGGTTGGTGGCGGAAGGCCTGCTTGAACGGCGCCAGGGATCGGGCACTTATCTGCGCCGGCCTTCCTTCGACGCGACGCTCTTTCGCTTCTTCCAGGTCCGAGGTGCCGACGGGGCGCCGGCCTCCATCCCGACCAGCGAGTTGATCCTGCGCGCCCGCACCGAGGCGCCGAAGGAAGCGGCGCTGGCGTTGGGCACGAGCGATGTCATCGGCATCATTCGTCTGCGCAGCCTGTCGGACCAGCCGGTTCTTTTCGAGGAACTTTATATCCGCGCCGACCGCTTTTCCGGCTTCGAAAGCCTGCCGGACAGCGTCTTCGGACCGTTGCTTTATCCGCTCTATTTCGAGCGCTTCGGCGTGCTGGTGAAGCGAGCGACCGATGACCTTTCCTTCGGGCGTGCCGACGTGCAGGTCGCCGCCCGCCTGAAGCTGAAACCCGGCGACCCGCTGGCGATCATCAAGCGCACTGCCTTCGACGTCGACGGCACGCCGGTCGAGTGGCGTGTCGCCCGTGGCAGTGCCGCGCAATTCCACTACCGCAGCGAAATCGGCTGACGAAAAACTGCCCAGGGAGAGAAGCAGATGAAAATCACGAAGATCATTGTCGCAACCGCCATGCTTGCAGGCGTCGCCATGCCGGCGCTGGCCGACTACCCCGAACGTCCCATCGAGCTGACCATCCCGGCCGGCGCGGGCGGGGGAACCGACACCAGTGCCCGCAAGCTGGCGCTGCTGCTGGAGGAAAAGCTCGGCACCTCCATCGCCGTCCTGAATGTCGGCGGCGGCGGCGGGTCGGTCGGCGCCTCGCAGTTCATGCAGGTCAGGCCCGACGGTTATTCGTTGTTCGCCACGTGGAACAGCCCGCTGACCACAGTTCCCCAAGTGCAGGACGTCGCCTATGGGCTGGACAGTTTCACCCCGATCGCCTCGACCTCCGAGACGGCCTACACGCTCTGCGTCCACCCGGACTTCCCGGCGGCAACGGGCGAGGAGTTTCTGGCCGAACTGGCGGCCAATCCCGACAAGTACACCTACGGCAATGACGGCATCGGCGGCACCATGCAGCTGGCGGCCGAGCGCATCTTCCAGGCGCGCGGCATCAAGGCCATTGCGATTCCATTCGGCGGCGCCGGTGAGACCTTGCAGAACTTCCTCGGCAAGCATGTCGATATCTATGGCGGTTCGATTTCTCCGGTCCTGCCATATGTCGAGGCGAAGGAGGCAAAATGCCTTCTGGTAACGTCTGCCGCCGCCGTGCCGGCGCTGCCGCAGGCCGCGGGGCTGGAAAGCCTCGGCCTGGGAGACAAGGAAACCCTCCTGTGGCGCGCCATCCTCGGCCCGAAGGGGCTCGACCAGGCGATTGTCGACAAGCTGGCCGACGTGATCGAGGAAGCCGTCAACGATCCTTCCTATGTGGAGTTCCTCGCCTCCAAGGGAGAGGTGCCCAATGTTGTGAAGGGATCGGATCTGGGTGCGCGCCTCCAGGCTGAATTCGATGCGCTCGCCATCGTCTCCAGGAATCTGGGCCTGGGCAAATAGGATGGAGCGGGGTCAGGACATGGCCCTTGGCCTGCTGTTTGCCGTCCTTGGGCTGGGAGCCGCCTGGCAGGCGGCTTCCTACTCCGGCGCCGGGGGGCACTACCCCATGGTATTGGGGCTGTTCCTGACCCTGTGCGGCTCCCTCGTCATCTTGCGGGCGGCACGCGCACCGGTGGGCGCCGCCCGTCGCCTCGTCGATGCGCCGGCAAACATGGCGAGGGCACTTGCGGCGAGTATCGCCTATGTCGGCCTCATCGTGCCGCTCGGCTTCTACACGGCATCCGCCCTGCTTATGCTGTGTCTGCCGCTTCTGCTCGGCTTCCGGCGACCGCTTTACACGCTGGTCGTCGGCGCGAGCTTCATTGTCCTTGTCTGGCTGGTCTTCTCGGTGGTGCTTGAAAAACCGCTGCCTGCGGAGCTGTGGTCGGCGTCGCGGTTTGGGGGAGACTGATGGATTTCTTCACCAACGCGGTGCTGGCCGTGATGACTGCCGGTCCGCTCGCGGCAATGCTTGGCTCGACCCTGCTCGGCGTGTTGATCGGCGCCCTGCCCGGGCTCAATCCGGTCATGGCCATCGCGCTGCTGCTGCCGCTCACCTACTCCATGGATCCACTGGTGGCGTTGGCGATGGTCGCCGGCATCTACAACGGGTCGATGTATGGCGGCGCGATTCCGGCGATCCTGCTGCGCATTCCCGGCACGCCCGCCTCCATCGCGACCACGTTCGACGGCTTTCCCATGGCCGACAGGGGCGAGGCGTCCAAGGCGCTGAAGATCGCCTGCTGGTCGTCGGCCATAGGTGGCATCGCGAGTGCCCTGGCGCTTATGACCATCGGTCCCGTACTGGCGCGCGTCACCCTGTTCTTCGGCCCGGCCGAGTATTTCTGGATCGCGATGTTCGGCATGGCCTCCGTCGGCGTCATGGTCGGCAGCGATCCGGTCAAGGGTGTCATGGCGGCCGCTCTCGGTCTCCTGATAGGCACCATGGGCATCGATTCGCTGTCCGGCCAGGCCCGTTTCACCTTCGGCCAGACCTGGCTGCTTGGCGGACTGGACCTGATTGTTGTTCTGGTCGGGCTCTACGCCTTGCCGCCGGTGCTGCAGCTTGCCGAGAAATGCGACCTGAAGGGTCTGTCGGCATCCGAGCTGAAGCTTGCCGGCGTTCCGTTTGCCCCGGGTGAGATCAGGCGGCTTGTCCCGACCTGGCTTCGCTCGTCGCTGGTCGGAATTGCCGTCGGCATCCTGCCGGGGGCGGGCGGCAACATCGCCGCGTTCCTCAGCTACAACGCCGCGAAGAACGCTTCGGACGATCCGGACAGTTTCGGCAAGGGCAACCCGCAAGGAGTCGCCGCCGCCGAATGCGGAAACAATGCGGACAACGCCGCCTCCATGATACCGGCGCTGACGCTGGGCATCCCGGGCAATGTCGTGGCCGCTCTGGTCTTGAGTGCGCTGATGATCCACGGGCTGCAGCCCGGGCCGCAGCTCTTCCATCAGAACCCGGTGCTGGTTGGCGGCTTCATGATCGAGATGCTGCTGACGTCGGTGTTGATCTTCCTGGTCGGCGGCGCGGCGGCAACCCGCGTCTTCGCCCAGATCCAGCGGCTTCCCGGCGTGCTTCTGGTGCCCGCGATCCTGGTCCTGATGTGCGTCGGCGTCTATGTCATCAACGGCCGGCCGGTCGATCTGTGGGTGATGCTGGCGGCGGGAACGGCCGGTTACTTCCTCGAAAAGCTCAATGTGCCGCTGGCGCCGATCATTCTCGGGATGATCCTCGGCCCGATGGCCGAGCAAAGCGTTCGCCGCGCCCTTCTGCTCAGCCGCGGAGATCCCCTGGAGCTCCTGACACGCCCGATCTCGGCGACCCTCGCCATCGCGACGCTCGGCATGATCCTCTGGCCGCTGGTCAAGGCGTTCCGGCGACGGCGCGGCTGAAGCCCGTCGCGACTGGCCGCACGATGTTCACAAGGCGGTTCAGTCGCCCGTCAGCCTGCCGTCTCGCAGGCGCGGAAAATAGTCGTCCTTGCCGATCTGCCCGCCTTTCAGGATGAGCTCGACAGGTGCGGCGTCCGGCGCCGTGCCATGACCAAGGCAGACCGGTGAGCCGGGGCTGTCCGGGATCGGGTGGCGCAGTGTCAGGGCCTGGATGTCGAGCGCGGCGAGCGCGTGGCTCGACGTGTCTCCGCCGGCGATCGCGATGCGCCCGAGCCGGTGGCGCGACATCAGTTCCCCGAGCATTGCGCCGAGCGCATGCCCCGCCGCGTCGTCATTGCCGGTCCCGCCCGGGTCTCCTTCGCCGGGCATCCGCTCGGGCGGGCCGAGCGCGGTATGGATGATGGGGCTCAGTCCGGCCTCAAGCACATGCGATGCCTCCTCTACAGCCGTGTCGCAGGCGGCTTCGCGACCCTGACCCGTGACCAGCGCGGCATGATCGACGGGGATGCTGCGAAACCCGTTGGCGCAGGCGGTCTCGATCTGCCTTGCGGTGGTGGGAGAGCAACTCCCCGAGACGACGGCCATGCGCCCGCACGGGGTGAGCGGATCGAAGGTCCGCCGGCCGACATCCAGTCCCTCTGCGCGCCATGCCTCGACAAGCGCGTATTCAACACCCGAAGAGCCGAAAACCAGTGGGCCGCTTTCCGGTTGCCGGCGTGTCAGCGCGGCGCCCGCGCGGCGCTGGCTGGCCTCGTCGTGGACATCGATCAGCACGATGTGCGCTTCCTCGCCTTCCTTCGGCGAAAGGACCGGGCCGACCGGGCTGTCGAGACGCGAGGACAAACCCGTCTGCGCGGCGAGGTGAACCAGCAGGTCGGCTTCCAGCATCGGCGTTGCTGGATGGCATGACATGACCGGATGGCGGTCGATGCGATGGACCTCGTCGCGGTAGCCGGCGAAAAGCTGGCCGAGGAATGTGTAGCGGCGCAGCTGGGGGGCGCCGACGACGAGGGGAACCTGCGCTTGTGCGAACGTCCGCAGTCCGATCTCGATCGCCCGGCCGATGGATCCGCGTTGCGGCGCGCTGTCGAAGGTTGAGCAGACCTTGTAGTGGCAAACGCGGGCGCCGAGCGACTTCAGCCAGGCGAATGCGGCGGGCAGTTCTCTGTCCATCCAGTCCGGCGAGCGGCTGCGGCTGGTGCCGGCAAGGCCGACGGCCCGGCAGTGGGCGAAGCGCGCCAGCAGTTCCGCGTCGGGCAGGCGGGTGAAAAGAACCGTCTCGATGCCGTGCGAGGACAGGGCTTCCATGACGTCCGTCGAGCCGGTGAAATCGTCGCCATAGTAGGAGAGGAGCGGTGCGGCCGGCATCAGCGCTTGTCCTTGAAAAGGGCGAGCGCCGCGGCGAGTTCCGGATGGCTCCTGGCATGCTCGTCGATGGCGATGCCGGCCATGGCGGCCTCGGCCGCCTGTCGCAGGCTGGCGACGCCGCCCGCAACGCCGAGCGGATGGCCCATGATGCCGCCGCCGGCGCAATAGAGAAAATCGGGGGTCCCGAGGGTCCGGTAGGTCGGCTCCACCTGCGCGGCCGTCTGGCCGGAGGAAAAGACGGGGAGGCAGGAAAACGGGGCCTGCGGTCCGAACAGTGGCGCGCCCACGGAACGGGCCGAGGCCATGACCGAGGCATCGCTTTCGGAGAACTTGTTGGCCAGCCCGTTCACATGCAGGTGGTCGGCGCCCGCAATGCGCCAGAACTTCTGCCAGGCCTCATAGGAGATGCCGATGTCGGGGGAGCGGGAGAACAGTCCCCAGCCATTGCGATGGCAATGCAGCGGCAGGCTGGCGTGCCGCCGGATCGCGCCCAGTCCCGCAAGGCCGACCGAATGCAGGCTCACCATGACGCATGTACCGCCCGCGGCGACGACATGATCGGCGCGGCGTTTCATCTCGTCGATCTCGCCGGTGATGTTGAAGGCGACCATGGCCTTGCGTCCGGTGCGCTGGGCATGGCCGTTGACCACGCGCATCACCGCATCGACCCTGGCCTCGAACGGGCAGTTGGGTCCGTCGGCCTGCAACTCGTCATCCTTGATGAAGTCGATGCCGTCTGCCACCAGTTCGTCGACGACCGCGGCCGTCTCGTTCGGCGACAGTCCGACGCTCGGCTTGATGATGGTGCCGATCATCGGCCGGTCATGGACGCCGGCGAGGCGCCGTGTGCCCGCGACGCCGAAGGCCGGGCCGGCATAGGCGCGGGCGAAGCTTTCGGGAAAGGTCACGTCCAGCAGCCGGAGGGCGGAAACCTCCGCCAGTTCGAAGAGGTTTCCGGCAACGGTGGCGAGCGCGTTGGTCAGCGAGGTTCCGAAATTGTCGACCGGCCAGGACAGCAGCAGCTCGCCGCGCCGGAAGACGGAGCCGGGGATGCGGCAGGGTAGGGAAGGCGCCGGCGAACTGCCGGTCTCCACGATCTCCTCGACCCGTGCGCCGGCGCGTTCGCGCAAGGTATCGGTCTCTCCGGGAAGACGCATGAACGTCCCGCAGGACTGCTCGCCGGCGATTGTCTCGGCCACCTGGGCAAGCGGCACGGGACTTTCGACATCGTAGCGGGCGTAAAGGCGTTCCATCGGGGTCTCGCTTTGCAGGCGGGTGTCGGTCATCCGCAGGCGCATCCTTGCGCGCGGCGGCGGATGCTTCCAGTGCGGATAGTGTTATCATCTCATCATACCAGTTGACAACATGACGGTGGACCGGTTTGATCGCCCCGAACAGGAGAGCGACAATGAAGATTGCACTGCTTGGAGCCGGTGGGAAAATGGGCGTCCGCCTTGCCACCAACCTGAAGGGGTCCCCCTACGAGGTTGCGCATGTGGAGATTGGCGAGGTCGGCCGCGCGCGCCTGCACGCGGCGCTCGGGGTGGAGTGTGTGGAGACCGACGAGGCGCTTGCCGGCGCGGGCGCCGTGATCCTTGCCGTGCCCGACACGGCGATCCAGGTGGTCGCGGCCTCGGTGGTGCCGAAGCTTGCTCCCGGCACCATCGTCATGGCGCTCGACGCGGCCGCGCCCTTTGCCGGTCATTTCCCCGAGCGCGCGGATGTCACCTATTTCGTTTCCCATCCCTGCCACCCGCCGATCTTCAACGACGAGACCGAGCTTGCCGGCCGCCGCGACCATTTCGGCGGCGTCGCGGCGCGGCAGTCCATCGTCAGCGCCCTGATGCAGGGGCCGGAAGAGCATTTCGGGATCGGCGAGGCGATTGCCCGCACGATCTACGGACCGATCCTGCGCTCGCACCGCGTCACGGTCGAGCAGATGGCCCTGCTTGAGCCCGGCCTGTCGGAAACGGTCTGCGCGACCCTGCTCGTCGTCATGAAGGACGCGATGGACGAGGTCGTGCGCCGCGGCGTCGATCCGGTCGCCGCCCGGGATTTCCTGCTCGGCCATCTCAACATTCTGGGCGCGGTGGTGATGGGCGAGATCGACGGGGCCTTCTCGGATGCCTGCAACAAGGCGATCGTCAACGGCAAACCCCGTTTGATGCGCGACGACTGGCTCGGCGTGTTCGAGCCGCAGGAGATCGCCGAAAGCATCCGGGCCATCACCTGAGGCGCCGGGTTCCGCATGCCGCGTGGATATGGCAGGGGCTTGATGCCGTTGCTATAGGTGGTGCGGGATCCGGGCAAAGGAAGGCGCCATGCGCAAGCTGAACACAATCGACGGCGAGGGAGACAGGATCGTCCGGCGCAAGCTCTCGGAGCAGGTCCTGGAGCGGTTGCTCGACATGATCACGCGCCGCGAGATCGCACCTGGCGAACTGATGCCTTCCGAACGGGACCTGATGGATCGTTTCGGCGTTGGCCGCCCGGCGGTGCGCGAGGCGCTGCAGTCTCTCGACACGATGGGCTTGATCAGCATTTCCCATGGCGAGCGGGCCCGCGTCAGCGCGCTCACGGCCGATACGGTGATCCGCCAGATTGACGGCGTTGCCCAGTTGCTGCTTTCCGCCTCGCCAGACAACCTGGAGCACCTGAAACAGGCGCGGCGGTTCTTCGAGACGGGCATGGTGCGGCTCGCCGCCGCCAATGCGACGTCCGGCGACATCGCGGAACTGCGCGCTCTGGTCGACCGTCAGCGCGAAAGCCTGGGCGACGCCGACGCGTTCATCGCCGCCGACATCGCCTTCCATCGGCGCATCGCCGCGCTTTCGGGAAATCCGATCTTTGCCGCCATCAGCGGCGCGATGCTGAACTGGCTGTTCAACTATCACGCGGAGATGCTGCTGTGGTCGGGCGCCGAGCACAAGACGCTGGCCGAACACGCCACCATCGTCGACCGGCTTGCGACGGGCGATGGCTTGGGGGCGGCGGCCGCGATGGAGGACCATCTGGACCGGACCGACACGCTCTATCGGCACAGGGACTGATACGCGGCGCGCAAAACTTGTAAACAGAATTGACTCATTCAGGCGCGTCGCACATTCTCTCGCCATATGGCGGTGCCTGTCGGCATCGCCCCAGGCTCCCCATACGAGAGTATCCGCCATGCTTGACAGGACTTCCGTCACCGCCTTCGGTCATGTGATCGACGGCCAGGTCACCGATCGCGCCACGACGGAGGGGATCGATGTTCTCGATCCTTCCACCGGTCGCGTCTTCGCCCGTCTGCCGCGCGGCCGCGCGGCCGATGTCGACAGGGCTGTCGCCGCCGCGCGTGCGGCCTTCGAGGGGGCCTGGGGCGCCATGTCGGCGCTGGAGCGCGGCCGCATCCTGATGCGCCTGTCGGCCCTGATCCTCGAACATGCGGCCGAACTTGCCGAACTTGAGTGCCTCGACACCGGCAAGCCGATGACCCAGGCGCGCAACGACATCGCCGCCACGGCCCGCTATTTCGAATATTACGGCTCCGCCGCCGACAAGCATCACGGCGAGACGATCCCTTACACCAAGGGCATGACGGTGATGGCGCTGCGGGTGCCCCATGGTGTCACCGGCCACATCATCCCGTGGAACTACCCAGCTCAGATCTTCGGCCGCTCGGTCGGCGGCGCACTGGCGGCCGGGAATGCCTGCGTGGTCAAGCCGGCGGAGGATGCCTGCCTGACACCGCTGCGGATGGCCGAACTGGCGCTTGAGGCAGGCCTTCCCGCCGGTGCGCTCAACGTCGTCTGCGGCTTCGGCATGGAGGCGGGCGCCGCGCTCGCCGGGCACACGGGCATCAACCACATCTCCTTCACCGGCTCGCCGCAGACCGGCACGGCCGTGGCGCAGGCGGCCGCCGGCAACCATGTTCCCGTGACGCTGGAGCTCGGCGGAAAATCGCCGCAGATCCTCTTTGCCGATGCCGATCTGGACGAGGCGCTGCCGGTCGTCGTCAATGCCATCGTCCAGAATGCCGGCCAGACCTGTGCTGCTGGCAGCCGCGTCCTGATCGAGCGATCGATCTATGGCGAGGTGATGAAACGCCTTGCCGAACGCTTCGCCGCGCTGAAGGTCGGCCCGGGCATCGACGATCCGGACTGCGGTCCCATCGTCAGCGCCCGCCAGCTGCGCCGGGTCACCGAGCTGGTCGATGCGGCTCTTGCCGATGGTGCGAAGGTGGTGGCGCGCGCCCGGATGGATGCGGCCGCCCCCGAAGGCGGTTTCTACTACCCGCCAATGCTGCTCGACGGCGCCGCGCCGGAGAGCAGGCTGGCGCAGGACGAGATCTTCGGTCCCGTCCTTGCCGCTTTCCCGTTCGAGGACGAGGCCGAGGCGGTCCGTCTTGCCAATGCAACGCCTTACGGACTGACGGCGTCGGTCTGGACACGGGACGGCGGCCGGCAGATGCGCTGCGCGAACGCGATCGAGGCCGGTCAGGTCTTCATCAACAATTACGGCGCGGGCGGGGGGATCGAACTGCCCTTCGGCGGCATGAAGCGCTCTGGCTACGGGCGCGAAAAGGCCTTCGAGGGCATGGTCAGCTTCACCACCATCAAGACGGTTGTGCTGAAGCACGGCTGACGGTGCCGGACGACCTGGGGGGCGGCCGTCAGGGCCGTCTTCCCCGGGGGCGGCAAGGCCCGGGTGTCAGAAGTCCGGCTGGCTGGTCAGCATGCGCGTGCGGGCATGCTCGATATGGTTGCGCATCGCCCGTTTTGCCTTGTTGGCGGCGCCGGCCTCGATGTGGCGGAAGATCTCTTCATGCTCCGCCTGCACCGCCTCGGCCCGCACGAGCGGCTGGAACTTCACCAGGAAGCGCATCAGGGTCACCGAGCGGGTGACGTCGTATTCCAGCGATTTCAGGGTGCTGACGATGCGCGGGTTGCAGGTGGCGATCGCCACCGCCTCATGAAACGCATAGTCGTGATAGTGCATGATGGCGTTCTTGTGCAGCGCCTCGGAGAACCGGTCGAGAGCTCCGCGCAGGCGCTCGATATCGGCCGGCCCGCGCCGCCTGGCGGCGAGATAGGCGGCTTCCGGCTCGATCAGCAGCCGCAGTTCGATGCCGTTGAGCAGGTCGCCGATGCGTTGCAGCGCCTCGCGGTCGCTGTCTCCCGCGACATCCGCTCCCTGGGCGCCCATGGCGTTCTGGACGAAGTTTCCCGACCCGCGCACGGAGGTGATCAGCCCGTCCTCGCGCAGTTTGTCGAGCGCCTCGCGCAGCACCGGGCGTGATACGTCGAACTCGCCCGCGAGCGTGTTTTCCGACGGCAGCTTGGTGCCGGCGGTGATCATCCCCGTCACGATCGCATGAAACAGGTTCTCGTAGACCCGGTCGGCGAGCCGCTCGGCCTTGCTCTGCTGGAGGTCGGCGAAGGCGAAGTCCGTCGACCGCGGTGATGGCGCGATCTTGTCCATGCCTCGTTTTATTGGCGAAAGCTCTCGCTGGGTCAATATCGCCACCTGCCTTGCGGTTCGCCGGGGTGCCGCCGCGCCTGTCCGGGCGAGCGGTCATCGGGAGGATTATATTATAATCATCATACCAGTTAGGTAGAAGTTGTAAAACGTATTGACTGGATGGCCGTTCGCATACACACTCCGCGGCCGGTGCAGGAGACACCAGGGAGGATATCGCTATGTTTCGTTTCCGCAGTTTTGCAGCCGTCTCGGCCGTCGCCGCCTCGTTCGCGCTCGGTGGCGCCGCCTCGGCCCAGACCGTTTTGAACTTCGCGCATTCCACTGCGCAGAACTCCCACTACAGCATGGGCGTGCAGGCCTTCGCCAAGACGCTCTCCGAGCTCAGCAATGGCAAGTTCGAGATCCGCGAGCAGGCCGCCGGCGCGCTTGGCGGCGAGCGTGACGTGATCGAGGGACTGCAGATCGGCTCCGTCGAGCTCACCATTTCCTCGACCGGTCCGCTCGGCAACTTCGTCCCCGAGGCTCTGGTTCTCGACCTGCCGTTCCTGTTCAAGGACTATGACGCGGCCCGCTCGATCCTTGATGGCGAGATCGGCCAGGAGCTTCTCGCCAAGGTCAGCGAGAACAATCTCGTCGCCCTTGCGTGGTCCGAGAACGGCTTCCGCCATGTCACCAACTCCAGGGGGCCGATCAACACGCCCGCCGATCTCGAGGGCCTGAAGATCCGCACGATGGAAAACCAGGTGCACATGGAAGCCTTCCGCGCGGCCGGCGCCTCGCCGACGCCGATGGCGTTCCCGGAGGTCTTCGCGGCCCTCCAGCAGCACGTGATCGACGGCCAGGAAAACCCCATCCCGGTCATCACCGCGTCGAAGTTCTGGGAAGTGCAGGACAACCTGACGCTGACCGGCCATGTCTACTCGCCGGCGATCATCCTTGCCGCGCCGAGCCTCTGGGATGGTCTCTCCGACGAGGAGAAGGGCTGGTTCCGTGAGGCCGCCACCGCCGCCGTCGCTGCCACCCGCGCCAAGGTCGAGGCGGACGAGGCCAATGGTGTCGCGCTCCTGCGCGAGAACGGCATGAAGGTGATCGAGAAGGTCGACCAGGCCGCGTTTCAGAAGGCGGTCAGCCCGGCCTACGAGACGTTTGTCTCCAAGTATGGCGACGAGATGCTGAAGCGCATTCAGGCCGCCCAGTAACGAGGCCGCCTCACGGCATCCCCGGGGTGGCCGCGTGCGGCCGCCCCGGCAGGAGTTCGATCAATGCAGTGGTTCCTTGCCCTCGAGCGCCGGGTCACCCGTGTCGCTCTCGAATTGTCCATTGTCGCGCTGGCGGCGATCGTCGTCCTCACCTTCTACCAGGTCGTGACCCGTTTCGTTTTCGGGCATCCCAGCGCCTGGTCCGAGGTCGCCGCCCGGTCGGTGATGATGTGGATGGTGTTCATGGGGCTCGCGGCCGCCTTCCGGCAAGGCGCGATGATCGCCGTCGACTTCCTGATCGATGTCGGGCCGAAACCGCTGCGGCGTGTCCTTCTGGTCGTCATCGCCATTGCCTCGCTCGCCTTCCTCGCCCTGCTCGTCTGGTACGGCACCGCCATGGCCATGCGCGTGCAGCGGCAGAACCTTGCAGGCCTCGAGATCAGCATCGCCTGGGTCTACGCGGCCCTGCCCGTGGGCGCGGCCTTCGCCGTTCCCGGCGTGATCGCGCGGTTGTTCGCCAGTCTTGCCGAGGAGGCGAATGCCCGGCCCGGCGAGATCAAGGATGTGGAGGGCCAGGTATGAACGCGGCCCTTGCCTTTTCGCTCCTGATCCTGTTTGCGGCGGCGATCCCGATCGGCGTTTCGCTGGTGCTCGCCAGTGCCTTCGGCATCAGCATGTTTTCCACCGTCCCGCTGTTGCTTGCCGTGCAGCGCATTTTCGCGAGCATCGATTCCTTTCCCCTGCTTGCCGTTCCGCTCTTCATCCTGTCCGGCAACCTGATGGCGGCGGCCGGCATCTCCGAGCGCCTGGTGGAACTCGCCAAGTCGCTCGTCGGCGGCATCCAGGGCGGGCTTGCCTGCACCTGCGTCGTCACCTGCATGATCTTTGCTTCGGTCTCCGGTTCCTCGGTCGCGACCACATTCGCCATCGGCGTCATCCTCATTCCGGCGATGGTCCGCCACGGCTATCCCGTCGGCACGGCGGCGGCGATCCAGGCCTCCTCGGCCGAGCTCGGCGTGCTCATTCCGCCCTCGATCCCGCTGATCCTCTATGGTGTGGCGACGGAGACCTCCATCGGGCAGCTGTTCCTCGCCGGCATCGGGCCGGGCATCCTGGTTGCCGCGGCGCTCTTCCTCTACCTGCTCATCCTGTGCCGGGTGAAGGGCTACGGAACCATGGACGGCGATGAGCGCAAGCCGTTTGTCGAAGCGCTGGTCCATTCCTTCTGGGCGCTGCTCATGCCGGTTGTCGTGCTTGGCGGCATCTATGGCGGCGTCTTCACCCCCACCGAGGCCTCGTCCATCGCCGTGGTCTACGCGCTGTTTGTCGGCGTGTTCGTCTACCGCTCGCTGACGCTGGAGAAAATCTACGCCTCGCTGCGCACCTCGGCGGTCTCCAGCACGGTGATCATGATCATCATCGCCGGCGCCGGGCTGTTCTCGTTCCTCGTGACCCGTTCCGGCCTGCCGGCGATCATCGCGGAATGGGTGCAGCAGGTCTTCACCGACAAGTACAGCTTCCTGATCGCGGTGAATGTCTTCCTGTTCATCGTCGGCATGTTCGTCGAGACATCGGCCGCGATTCTGGTTCTGGCGCCGCTGCTCGCCCCGATCGCCATCGCCTATGGCGTCGATCCGGTGCATTTCGGCCTGATCATCGTCGTCAACCTGGCGCTTGGCATGTTCACGCCGCCGGTCGGGGTCAATCTCTTCGCCGCCTGCGCGGTGGCGAAGATATCCATCCAGAAGATCATCCCGGCTCTGGTTCCGATGGTCCTGGTGGTGATGGGCTGCGTGCTTCTGGTCACCTATGTGCCGTTCATCTCGCTCGGTCTGGTCGAGCTTTTCTACAGGTAGCGGCCCCGCCGCTCCGGTTCTGGAGACACACATGAAACTGAAGGACAAGGTCGCCATCGTCACGGGCGCGGGCGGGGGCTATGGCGAGGGCATCGCCCGCTACTTCGCCGAGGAGGGGGCCAGGGTCGTTGTTGCCGACATTCGCGGCGATGCGGCGCAAAAGGTTGCCGGCGACATCGGCGCTGCCGCCGTGGCCTGCACGGCCGACGTCACCAGCGGCGAGTCCACCAAGGCGATGGTGCAGACCGCGCTCGACGCCTTCGGCAGGCTCGACATCCTCGTCAACAATGCCGGCACCACCCACAAGAACCAGTCGATGCTGACCGTCGACGAGGCGACCTTCGACAAGGTCTATGCGGTCAACGTCAAATCCCTCTATCACGCGGCCGTCCACGGTGTGCCGGCACTGGAAAAGGCCGGCGGCGGTGTCATCATCAACATCGCCTCGACCGCCGGTGTCAGGCCGCGTCCGGGCCTGACCTGGTACAACGGGTCGAAAGGCGCGGCGATCGCCATCACCCGCTCCATGGCGGTGGAGCTGGCGGATCGCGGGATCCGTGTCTGCGGCATCAACCCGGTGATGGGCGAAACCGGTCTTACCGACCAGTTCCTGCCCGGCGACGACACGCCGGAGACGCGGGCGAAGGTCATTGCGGGTATTCCGCTCGGACGCCTGTCGCGCCCGCTCGACATTGCCAAGGCCTGCGGTTTCCTGGCCTCCGACGAGGCGGAGTTCATCACCGGCGTGCTGCTTGAGGTCGACGGCGGGCGCTGCATCTGACGACCTGCCCGCAAGGGTTGACGCGGCTGCGTCGTCGCCTGCGACATCCGGCCGTGGCTCGATCGCAAGACAGACAGGGCCGGCGTGCCCGGGAGTTCGAGAATGACGACATGCCTGATCATTGGCGGAGCCGGCATGCTGGGCCAGGGCCTGGCGCGGTCGCTGGCGAAGGGCGGCAGGCTCAAGGGCGCGCCGCTTTCCCGCCTCGCGCTGTACGACGTGGTGCCGGCCGCCCCGCCGCAGGGCGGGGCCCCCGCCGAGATCTCGACCGGTGACCTGGGTGCGCCCGGCGAGGCCGAGCGGCTGGTCGCCGCGCGCCCCGACGTCATCTATCACCTGGCGGCGATCGTCTCCGGCGAGGCCGAGCGGGACTTCGACAAGGGTTACCGGATCAATCTGGACGGTACCCGGCTGTTGTTCGAGGCGATCCGGGCCGAGCACCAGCGCTCCGGCTATTGCCCGCGTGTCGTGTTCACCTCCTCTCTGGCCGTTTTCGGCACCCCGCTTCCCGAGGTCATCGGCGACGACCATGTGGTCACGCCCCTGTCGAGCTACGGCACCCAGAAGGCCATCGGCGAACTGCTGCTTGCCGACTACTCGCGCCGCGGTTTCTTCGACGGCATCGGCCTGCGCCTGCCGACCATCGTCATCCGCCCGGGCAAGCCGAACGCCGCCGCCTCCAGCTTCTTCTCCTCCATCCTGCGCGAGCCGCTGGCGGGCAAGGAGGCGGTGCTGCCGGTCGGCACCGAGGTATGCCACTGGCTGGCGAGCCCGCGCGCGGCGGTGGGCTATCTCGTCCATGCCGGCGATATCGACACCGCCGCCATGGGCGGCCGTCGCAACATCACCCTGCCCGGCGTCTCGGTGACCGTCGGCGAGCAGATCGAGGCGCTGCGCAAGGTGGCGGGCGAGGAGGCGGTCGCCCTGATCCGCCACCAGCCCGATCCGGCGATCGAGGCGATCATCTCCACCTGGCCGAAGGCCTTCGACACGCGCCGCGCGCTCGATCTCGGCTTTGCCGGCGATGCCTCCATCGAGGCGATTATTACCGCCTATCTTGAGGATCAGGCGGAGGCCCGGGCATGACCGGCGCGCCGGTTGCCCTGATCGGCCTCGGTGCCATGGGCTTCGGCATGGGCGAGTCCCTGCTGCGCGCGGGTCTCGACGTCTGCGGCATCGACCGCGATCCAGACCGCATGGCGGCTTTCGCGGAAAAGGGCGGGCGCATCGCCACCGACGGGGCCGCGATCCGCGCAGCGCTTTCCAGCGCAAGTGCCGCGATCCTTGTCGTGGTCAACGCCGCCCAGACGGAAGAGGTCCTGTTCGGTCCGGAAGGTATTGCCGGGCAGCTCCCGGAAGGCGCGGTCGTGGTTTCCTGCGCCACTTTCGCGCCCGAGCACGCGATTGATTTCGAGGCGCGCCTCGCCGAGCGGGGATTGCTCTACCTCGATGCGCCGATTTCCGGCGGAGCGGCGAAGGCGGCGGCGGGCCGACTGTCGATCATGGCCTCCGGCACGGCGGATGCCTTCGCCGCTGCCCGGCCCGCGCTCGATGCGATGGCCGAGACGGTCTTCGAGCTCGGCGACCGCGCCGGTCCCGGCTCGGCCATGAAGATCGTCAACCAGCTGCTCGCCGGCGTGCATATTGCCGCGACGGCCGAGGCCCTGACCTTCGGCGTCGGCCAGGGGATCGAGGTCGCCCGCATGGTCGATGTTATCTCGCGCTGCGCCGGCACCTCCTGGATGTTTGAGAACCGCGGTCCCTTCATCGCGGCGGGAGACTACCGTCCGCATTCGGCGGTCGAGATTTTCGTCAAGGATCTTGGCATCGTCGCCGAGGCGGCGGAAAAGGGGGTCCTGTCCGTGCCCATGGCGCAGGCCGCGCTGGCCCGCTTCAACGCCGCGCGCGATGCGGGCCTGGGACGCGAGGGAGATGTTGCCGTCGCCAAGATCTATGCGCGCGAAGGCAGGCTCGCGCTGCCAGGCGTGCCGGAGAACGATGAGGGAAGCGGAGGCTGACCATGCTGCTTGGATGCATCGGCGACGATCTGACGGGTTCGTCGGACCTTGCCAACACCCTGGTCAAGGGCGGCATGACCGTCACGCAATATTGCGGCCTGCCGCAACGGCCGGCGGCTTCCGATGTCGAGGCGGGCGTTGTCGCGCTGAAGACCCGCAGTCTGCCGGCGGACGAGGCGGTCGCCCAGTCGCTGGCCGCGTTCGAGTGGCTGCGCGCGCAAGGATGCCGGCAGTTCCTCTTCAAGTACTGCTCGACCTTCGATTCCACTCCGGAAGGCAATATCGGTCCGGTCATCGATGCGTTGATGGACCGGTTGGAAACGGATCTGGCAATTGTCTGCCCCGTCTTCCCGGCCACCGGCCGGACCCTTTACCAGGGACATCTTTTCGTCGGGGATCGCCTGCTCAGTGAATCCGGCATGGAAGATCACCCGCTGACGCCGATGACCGATCCGGACATCCGCCGCTGGCTCGGCCATCAGACGCGGCGCCGGGTCGGCCATGTGGCGCATGCGACGGTTGCCGCCGGTGCCGAGGCGATCTCCGCCGCATTGGCGGCGGAAGCCGGCAAGGGCGCCGCGCCCCTGGTCGTCGACGCGATATCCGACAGCGATCTCGTCGCCATCGGAACGGCTGCGAGCGACCTTCCCCTGATCACCGGCGGATCCGGCATCGCGCTGGGGCTTCCCGGCAATTTTCGCCGTGCCGGCCTGCTGCGCGAGGGGGCAACCGCGTTCGAGGGGGTCGATGGTCCGGGCGCAATCCTGTCCGGCTCCTGTTCGCGCGCGACCCGTGCCCAGGTCGAGCATCATCGCCGCAATCACCCCTCGCTGGAACTGCGCGCCGATGACGTGATGGAAGGGCGGGTCGTGGCCGCCGATATCGTCGATTTCGTGCTGTCCGCTTCGGAAAATACGCCGATGGTCTATTCGACGGCGGATCCTGAAGAAGTCCGCCGCGCCCAGGGCGTCTATGGCGGCATGGTGCTGGCCGAGGCGATCGAGGAGTTCTTCGCCGAGCTTACCGGTGCCCTCGTGGCTGGCGGGATCCGGCGTCTGGTTTCCGCTGGCGGAGAGACCTCCGGCGCGGTCATTCGCGGCATCGGGTGCGAGGCCTTGCGCATCGGTCCGGAGATCGACCCGGGCGTTCCGGCCTTGCGTGTCGAGGGCGCCGAACTGGCGCTGGCGCTCAAGTCGGGCAATTTCGGCGCCTTCGATTTCTTCGAACGCGCAATGGCGGCGCTCGCCGACAAGGAAGTGTCGCCGGCATGAGCGAGGAAACGCGCCTGCGCGAACTCGTCTGCGATCTGTCACGCTCGATCTTCGATCGCGGCCTGACCGGCGGTGCCTCGGGCAATGTCTCGGTGCGGCTTCCCGATGGCGGCCTTTTGGTCAGTCCGACCGGGGTCTCGCTTGGCCGGCTGGATCCCGCCCGGCTGTCGCATTTCGATGCGAGCGGACAGCATATGGGCGGGGACAAGCCCACCAAGGAAATGCCGTTGCACGCGGCTTTCTACGAGACGCGCGGGGCGAAGGCCGGCGCCGTCGTCCATCTCCATTCGACCCATTCCGTGGCGCTCTCCATGCTGCCGGAGACCGACCCGGACAATGTGTTGCCGCCGCTGACGCCTTACTCGATCATGCGGCTGGGAAAGGTCAAGCTGCTGCCCTTCTTCCGCCCCGGCGATGCGGCGATGGGCGAGGCGATCCGCGGACTTGCCGGCCGGCGCAGCGCCGTGCTGCTCGCCAATCACGGCCCGGTCGTTGCGGCGAAGGATCTCGAGGCCGCCGTCTACGCGATGGAGGAGCTCGAGGAGACGGCGCGCCTGGCATTGCTGACGCGCGGGCTCAATCCGAAAATGCTCACGGATGCGCAGGTGCGCGGTATTGTCGATCACTTCGACGTGGAATGGGACTGACCGACATGACCGCCAGAACATCGCCATCCGCGCAATTGCTGCTCTCCGCCAATCTCGGGTTCCTCTGGACGGAGCTGCCGCTGCCGGATGCGGTGCGCGCCGCCGCCCGCGCCGGCTTCGATGCCGTCGAGCTGCACTGGCCGTATTCCGTTCCTGCCCCGGAGTTGCGCGCGGCGGTCGAGGAGACCGGCCTTCCCGTGCTCGGTCTCAACATGTCGCGCGGCGATCCTGACAAAGGCGAGTTCGGTCTTGCCGCGCTGCCGGGCCGCGAGGCGGATGCGCTCGCCGCCTTCGAGCAGGCGCTCGGCTATGCCCGCCGCATCGATGCCGGCAACATACATGTCATGGCCGGGCTTGCCGAAGGCGATGCGGCGCGCCGGACGTTCGTTGCCAACCTGCGCCGGTTCCGCGATCTTGCCGCTCCATACGGGGTGACGCTCTTGCTCGAACCGATCAACAGCCGCGACGTGCCCGGCTATTTCCTCAGCGATTGCGAGGCGGCGGCGGCGATCATTTCCGACTGCGGCGGTGACGGCATCCGCATCATGTATGACTGCTACCACATGCAGATCATGCGCGGGGACCTGCTCAGGCAGGCTGCCCGGATGATGGACCTGATCGGCCATATCCAGTTCGCCGCCGTGCCCGACCGGGCCGAGCCGGACCATGGCGAGGTCGATTATGGCTGGCTGCTGCCGGCCTTGCGCGATGCGGGCTATAGCGGCTGCTTCGGCGCTGAGTACAAGCCGCGCGCCACGACCGACGACGGGCTTGGATGGATCGGGCGCATCGCGCCGCGCGGCTGATCCGGCGTCAGCTTCAAACCTGACCCTAGAACAGGCGAACGTCCCGGGCCATGAGTTTCCACTGGTCGATGCGCTGTCGCCCGCCGTCGTCTTGCAGGCCGGCCACGCCGTCGACGACGAGATTGAGCGCGGAGACGATGCCGACGGTCGATTCCAGGAACAGCCCGCTGCGCGACGGCGCGTGCAGAACCGCATCGGCGACGTCCTTTGCCCAGTGGCAGTACTCGTCGGTGACGACCACGCAGCGCCGGCCCTGGTCCCGGGCAATCCGCGCCAGATCCTGAGATTCCCTTGCATAGGGGACGACATCGATCAGCAGGAGACAGGTGTCCTCGGGGCGGTCTCCGCCTTCCCCGGACGGTAGTAGCCATTCCGCCAGCATGCTGTCATGGGCTGAAAGATAGCGCACGTTCGGGCGGGCGATCGCCAGGCGGCGGGCGCAGTCCTCGGCGATGCCGCGCACCGACTGGAACCCGGTGACATAGACGCCTTGCGCCTCCGCCAGGCGCTTGGCCAATTCGCGGAACGCGTTGCTGCCGGCCTGCTGGAAGATGCTGTGCAACGCGTCGATTTCCGCGCCCAGAACCCGTTCCAGCCGGTCGTTCATGGCCGGAGCCTCGCCGCCCGCCATTGGCCGCGCACCGGCCGACAGCGAATACTGTTCGCGCATCATCGCCTTGAGCCCGCGCATGCCGTCGCAGCCGAGCCGGCGCAGCAGCCGCCCGACGGTCACTTCGCTGACACCGACCTTGGCGGCGAGCGTCCGGCCTGTTTCCAGCGCTAGTTTGTCGATGTTGAGCAGCATGAACTGCGCCAGGCGCGCCTCCTGCGTCGGCAGGCCTGGCAGGGCGGCATCTATCTTCTCCGCAAGTTCCGAGAAACTCACGGTCGGATAGGAGGCGAAACCTTCGCTCATGACGGCGCTCCGTGACAGAAAAATAACATTTGCAGAATTTGTAATTTAAATGGCACCATCTATTCGTCAAATAAAAAATAATGGAGCCCAAGGAAAACCGGGCACTCCACCGCCATCCAGAGAGGAGCTTAAGAATGAAGCTCGCATCAATCGTAGAAATGAAGCCGTCGATCCGGTCGATCGGTACCGTCGTCGCAATGTCCGGCGTCATCGTGGCGCTTGCAACGGGCGCCGCTACAGCTGAGGGAAAGCTCAGTCTTTACAACTGGGGAGATTACATCAACCCCAAGGTGCTCGAGAAATTCAGCGAGGAGTTCGACGTCGACGTCAGTCTCGACACATACGGAACGAACGAGGAGATGCTGGCCAAGATCCAGGCCGGCGCCAGCGGCTACGACGTCGTTTTTCCTTCGGTCCACATGCATGACATCATGCAGCAACTGGGACTTCTGGCGAAGACGGGTATCGGCTCTCATCCGGACTTCAAGAATATCGATCCGCAGTTCGTTCGTTCGCAGAAGGACCCGAACGCCGAATACTGTCTGCCCTATGCCTGGGGCTCCGTCGGCATCGTCTACAACCGCAAGAAGGCGGAAGGCATCGAGAGCTGGGCGGACTTCTTCGCCCTTGCCGAGAAGGGCGAGAAGATCATCATGCTCGACGACCTGCGCGAAACGCTGGGCGTCGGCCTGATCATGAACGGCCATTCGGTCAATTCTCGCGATGAGGCGGAGGTCAGCCAGGCGGCCGACTATATCGTCGAGCGTCTCGGCAATATCAGCGCCTTCACCTATGACAGCATCCCGCTGGTGCAGTCGGGCGACGTCGCGGCCGCGCATTGGTATGTCGGCGCCAACATCTTCGCCCAGGAGATGCCGGACGTCCTGAAATACATCATCCCCAAGGAAGGTGCGACCATGTACCAGGAGGACATGTGCGTGCTCGCCTCGGCGCCCAACAAGGAAAACGCGATCCGGTTCATGGAGTTCTACCTGCGTCCGGAAATCGCGGCGCTCAACGTCTCGCAGCAGTTGAACGGCACGCCGAACCGGCCTGCACTCGATCTCATCCCGAAGGGGATCCGCGAGAACGAGAGCATCTACCCACCGCAGGACGTGATGGACAAGCTCGAGATCTTCGAGGACTTGGGACAGGATCTGAAGCTCTACAATCGCGAATGGACGCGGGTGAAAACCGCCCGGTAGCCCCGCGTTCCGTGCGGCCCGGCGGCAGTCCACTTTGGATGCCGCCGGGCCGGTCCACCTGGCTTCATTCCGGATTTCCCATGGCCCCGCTTCTCGAGATCAGAAACGCCACGCGCCACTTCGCCACGCAGGGCGGCGCGCCCGTGACGGCCCTTGACGGTCTTTCGCTCACCGTCGCCGACAACGAGTTCGTCACCCTTCTGGGTCCCTCCGGTTGCGGCAAGACCACCTTGCTGCGCGCCATCAGCGGTTTCGAGGATCTCGATTCCGGCGACATCCTGATCGAGGGAACCTCCATCCTCGACCGCCCCGCGCACGCGCGTCCGGTCAACACCGTCTTCCAGAACTACGCCCTGTTTCCGCACATGAACGTCGCCCGCAATGTCGGCTACTCCCTCGAGGTCGCCGGTGTCTCGGGAGCTGAGCGCGCAAGGCGCGTTGCCGAGGCGCTGGAACTGGTCGGTCTCGGTGGTTACGGCGAACGTTCGGTGCGGCAATTGTCGGGCGGCCAGCAGCAGCGCGTTGCGCTCGCCCGCGCCATCGTCGCCCGCCCGCGCCTCCTGCTGCTTGACGAGCCGCTCTCCGCGCTCGACCGGAACCTCCGGCAGAGGATGCAGGAGGAGCTGAAGCAGCTCCAGCACGGGCTTGGCATCTCCTTCGTCTTCGTCACCCATGACCAGGAAGAGGCGCTGACCATGTCGGACCGGATCGTCGTGCTCGACGGCGGCCGGATCCAGCAGCTCGGCCCGCCCGAGGACATCTACTTCCGTCCGGAAAACGCCTTCGTCGCCCGCTTCGTCGGCGAGAGCAATCTGGTGACGGCCCATGTCCTGTCCCGTTCGGGCGAGGAGGGCTTGCTGGAAGTTGCCGGCGGCGCCCGGCTGGTGCTGTCCGGGGACCGGGTCGTGCCCGGGATCGACGCAACGCTTCTGTTTCGTCCTGAAAGCGTCTCCGTTGCATCCGGCCCGGAAGCGGCCGCGTCCGAACCCGGTGCCGCCGGCCTGTCGCTTGCCGGAAGGCTCACGCAGTCCTCCTTCACCGGGTCGGACTACCGCCTGGAAATCGATGTGCCGGGCGTCGGCCCGCTCAAGGCGACCGTACGCCATCTGGCGCAATCCTCCTCCGGCGGTCTTGCCCCGGGCGAGCCCGTGGCGCTGCATGTGCCCTCGGCCGCGATCCATGTTCTCGCCGGACCGCCGGCATGAGCGCGCGCAAGCCGATAGAACTGCGCCAGAAGAGCGTCCTTGCCGGCCTGCTGGCGGCGCCGACGCTGTTCCTGGCCGTCTTTTTCGCCGGCCCGCTCGGCCTCATGTTCATCTACAGCTGGCTCGAGCCGGGCCTTTACGGCGGCGTCGAGTGGACCTTCTATGACCTCAGCTATGGCCGGATCTTCGGCTGGGCCGACACCCGCTACGAGAAATTCGACCCGGTCTATCTGGAAATCTTCCTGCGCTCCGTGGTGCTTGCCCTGCAGACCTCGTTCTTCTGCCTGCTCATCTGCTATCCGGCCGCCTTCTGGGTCAGCCGGCTCGGGGAGCGGGCCAAGAGCCTCTGCCTGTTCCTGATCACGTTGCCCTTTTTCGTCAGCCTCGTGGTCAGGCTTTTCGCCTGGGTGCTGCTGCTCAGGCCGACCGGGCTGATCAACCAGTTCCTGATCGGGCTCGGGCTCATCGACACGCCGCTGGAAATCATCTTCACCGAGACTGCGGTCGTGATCGGCATGGTCTATGTGTTCATCCCCTTTATGTTCCTGCCGCTCTATGCCAGCGTCGAGAAGCTCGACGCCAGCCTGATCGAGGCATCCGGCGATCTCGGCGCGACCCGGCTGCAGACCTTCCGCAAGGTGGTCCTGCCGCTCACCCTGCCGGGCATCATCGGCGGCTCGATCATCGTCTTCATTCCAAGCCTTGGAAACTTCATCGTCCCCTCGCTGCTCGGCGGGGCAAAGGTGGTGATGACCGGAAACCTGATCGAGCAGCAGTTCCTGTCGGCCCGCAACTGGCCCTTCGGCGCGGCGCTGGGCATGACGGTGATGGCCTCGGTGCTGTTGCTGCTCGTGGTCTATGTGCGCCTTCTGGGGCGCGACGAGATGCCGGCCGCCCGCATCCGGTCAAGCGAAGGAGGGTGAGAATGTTCAGGAAAAGGATCGGGCTTCTCGCCGTTTACGGCATTGCCTTCTTCGCCTTCATCTACGCGCCGATTTTCCTCGTCGTCGTCTATTCATTCAATGCCAATCCGGTCAACATGATGATCTGGAGCGGGTTCACCCTTGACTGGTACCGCACCATCTTCGGCTTCTCCGCGGCCACGACCGAACTGTCTCTTTATGTGGAATCGACCGACCAGCTCCTGCGCGCGGTCCGCAACAGCCTGATCGTCGCCCTGACGACGACGCTGGTCTCCACCGTTCTGGGCACGTCGGTGGCCCTGGCGGTGGCGCGGTTCCGTTTCCGGCTGAAGGCCTTCTACCGGGCGCTGATGTTCCTGCCGATGATCATGCCGGACATCGTGCTCGGCATCGCGTTGCTGATCTTCTTCGTCAGCTTCGGCATGAGCCTTGGTCTCGTCAGCATCATCATCGGCCATTGCACCTTCCTGACAAGCTATGTCTTCATCGTGGTCAGCGCGCGTCTGGCCGGCATGGACATGTCGCTGGAGGAAGCCTCGGCCGACCTTGGCGCCAATGGCTGGGTCACGTTTCGGAAGGTGACGTTGCCGCTGATCCTGCCCGGTGTGATCGGCGGCGCGCTGCTCGCCTTCATCATCTCGATGGACGACCTCGTCATCACCTACTTCATCTCCGGCGTCGATTCGACCACGCTGCCCGTCTTCATCTACGGCATGCTGCGGCGGGGAATTAAGCCGGAAATCAATGCGATCGCGACCGTGATGCTGCTCTTCTCCTTCCTGGTCGCCTCGCTCGGCCTCTATTTCAGAGCGCGAGGAAGATAACTCCATGACGGTCCCTCCCGTTCGCTCGAAGCCGCGCGCGCGCGGCCTCGGCCTCGACGTTCCAGGCATCTGCGGCCCGGCCAACGCGATCACCGACGTGCCCGGCGTTCTCGTCGGCTACGAGACGCTGGTGCGCGATGCGGCGCTCGGCGGCAGGCCGGTGCGCACCGGCGTCACCGCCATCCTGCCGCGCGGCTTCGACCCGCATCCGAGCCCGGTCTGGGCCGGCCAGTTCACGCTCAACGGCAATGGCGAGATGACCGGCAGCCACTGGATACGCGACGGCGGTCATTTTCTCGGGCCCGTCCTCGTCACCAACACCCATTCGGTCGGCATCGCCCACCATGCGGCGACGCGCTGGATCCTGTCCCAGTATGCCGAGGCGTTCGAGGAGCATCACCTCTGGGCGATGCCGGTCGTCGCCGAGACCTATGACGGGGCGCTGAACGACATCAACGGCCAGCATCTTGGCGAGGCCGAGGTGCTGGCCGCCATTCGCGCCGCCCGGCCGGGCCCGATCGCCGAGGGCAATGTCGGCGGCGGCGCCGGCATGGTCTGCTACGAATTCAAGGGCGGCACCGGCACCGCCTCGCGGGTGATCGAGGTCGACGGCGAGCGCTTTACTCTTGGCGTTCTCGTCCAGGCCAATCACGGGCTCAGGCCCTGGCTCAACGTGCTCGGGGTGCCGGTCGGGCGGCATCTCGACCGGGACCGGATGAAGGATATGCCGGCCGAGCGCGGCTCGATCATCGCCGTCATCGCGACCGATCTGCCTTTGTCGCCCTCGCAGCTTGAGCGCCTCGCGCGGCGAGCTGGCCTTGGCATCGGACGCGGCGGCACGCCGGGGGGCAACAATTCCGGCGATATCTTCCTTGCCTTCAGCACGGCCAACCGGATGGACCTGCCGCAGCTCTCGGGCGCCTGGCGCGACATGCGCACGCTCAACGACGAAAGGCTCGATCCGGTCTACATGGCCGTCGTCGAGGGGGTCGACGAGGCGGTGCTGAACGCCTTGCTGGCGGCCGAGGACGCACCGACGGCCAAGCCCGCCGGCCATGTCTGCCGCGCGCTGCGCGCCGACGAACTGCTCGAGGTGATGGCCCGCTACGGCCGCGCCGGCTGATCCTTCGCGCCGCCGCGTGCCCGGTCAGAAGCTTGGCGGCGTGCAGGCGCTGACGACGATGCAGTCCTGCGGCCCGACGGCGCGGAACCGGTGCGGCGTCGCGCTGTCGAAGGCATAGGCATCGCCCGGGCCGAGGATCTTGCGCTCGTCGCCGACGGTGACCTCCAGCCGGCCGGAGATGACGATCCCGCCTTCCTCCCCGTCATGCGATAGCGGTGCCCGGCCCGTGTCGGCGCCCGGCGCGTAGCGTTCATGCAGGATCTGCAGCCTGCGGCCGAAGAGATTGCCGCCCACCTGCCGGTAGGAAATCCGCCCCTTGCCGATTTCCGTCAGCTCCTCGGCGGCGAAGAACACCTGCCGCTCCGGCTTCGGCTCGAAGGCGAAGAAATCCGACAGGCTGACCGGCACGCCGTCGAGCACCCGCTTCAACGCGCCGACAGAAGGGTTCATGCGTCCCGCCTCGATCAGTGAGATCGTCGCGTTGGTGACGCCGGCCTGTTTCGCCAGCGCCCGCTGCGACAATCCGTGGGCGAGGCGCAGGGCGCGCAGGCGCCTGCCGAGGTCGAGACCCGTGTCGGTGTCGTTTGACATGTTCACGATCCTTAACGAGGCGAGATTGCACATATATAAATCAATATCTTGCAAAACGTAAGAAACAGACTTTTGAAGGATGCAAAATCGGAGCACTCTGTCGGGAGCAAGGGAGAGCCGACATGGACGCACTCGACACTGAAATTCCGGCGCGCAGCAACCGCAGCCTCGATGCCTACTGGATGCCGTTTACCGCCAACCGCCAGTTCAAGTCCGAGCCGCGCATGCTCGCCGGCGCGCAGGGCCTCTACTACACCAGCGACGACGGCCGCGAGATCCTCGACGGCACTGCCGGCCTGTGGTGCTGCAACGCCGGCCACGGTCATCGCGAGATCGCCGACGCGGTGCATCGCCAGCTGCTGGAGATGGATTATGCGCCGTCCTTCCAGATGGGTCATCCGCTGGCCTTCGACTTCGCCGAACGGCTCAAGGAACTGGCGCCCGACGGCTTCAACCATGTCTTCTTCACCGGCTCCGGTTCCGAATCGGTCGACACCGCGCTGAAGATCGCGCTGGCCTGGCACCGGGCCCGCGGCGAGGGCACCCGCACCCGCCTGATCGGCCGCGAGCGCGGCTATCATGGTGTCGGCTTCGGTGGCATCTCGGTCGGCGGCCTGGTCAACAACCGCCGTCATTTCGGTACGCTGCTGACAGGTGTCGACCATCTGCCGCACACCCATGCGCCGGAGCACAACGCCTTCTCGCGCGGCGAACCGGAATGGGGCGCGCATCTTGCCGACGAACTCGAGCGGATCGTCGCCCTGCATGGCGCGGAGACCATCGCGGCGGTCATCGTCGAGCCGGTGGCCGGCTCCACCGGCGTGCTCATCCCGCCGAAGGGCTATCTGAAGCGCCTGCGCGAGATCTGCGACCGGCACGGCATCCTGCTGATCTTCGACGAGGTCATCACCGGCTTCGGCCGTCTCGGCACGCCCTTCGCCTCGCAGTTCTTCGACGTCATGCCGGACCTGTTCACCACGGCCAAGGGGCTGACCAACGGCGTCGTGCCGATGGGCGCGGTCTTTGCCACGGATCGCATCCACGATGCCTTCATGCAGGGACCGGAAGCGACGATCGAGCTGTTCCACGGCTACACTTATTCCGGCCATCCGATCGCCTGCGCCGCCGGCCTTGCCGTGCTCGACATCTATGCCCGCGACGGGCTGCTGACGCGGGCCGCGGAGATTGCTCCGGTGTGGGAAGAGGCGGTGCACAGCCTGAAGGGCGAGCCGCATGTGACCGACATCCGCAATCTCGGCCTGATCGGCGGCATCGAGCTTGCGCCGCGCGCTGACGCGCCGGGTGCCCGCGGCTATGACGTGTTCAAGGCCTGTTTCGAGGCCGGCTGCATGGTCCGCGTCACCGGCGACATCATCGCCATGTCGCCGCCGCTCACCGTCGGCGAGGCGGAGATCACCCGTCTCATCGACACGCTGCGCAAGGTCCTGCGCCAGACCGCCTGAGACCGGACAGTTTGAGTGAAGTGCCGCCCCGGCCGCTCAGGCGGGTCCGGGGCGGTTCGCGGCGTGCCTCCCGGTTCCGGCAAGGCGTTCCCGTTCGAGCGCATTTCTTGATGTTCGCCCGGATTGCCCCGATAACGGGGCGCCTGCCCGCTCGTCGCCACTGTCCTTGCCTCCCGGCAAGCCGGCGCCGTTGCCGGCCATCCGAGGAGCCTTGCGCCGCATGTCAGCGTTTTTCGAGGAACTGGACTATCGCCCGACGCCGATCGGCGCGCTCTCCCTGCGCCGGCGCCGGGAGCTGTCGCTGGGGCAGGACGTGTTCGAGATCAAGCTCGGCGAGGAATTCCTCATGTCGAGCCTGTTCACCGCGTCCGAAATCGCGCTGGCCCGGCTTGGCGTCGCGGCGGCTGAAGGCGAGGCGCTCGATGTCGTGGTTGGCGGTCTCGGCCTTGGCTACACCGCCCGCGCCGTGCTGGACAGCGACACGGTGGCGACGCTGACGGTGGTCGAATTCCTGCAGGCGGTGATCGACTGGCACGAGGAAGGCCTGCTGCCGCTCGGGCCGGAGCTGGTCGCCGATCCGCGCTGCCGCTTCCTGCAGGGCGATTTCTTCGCCCTTGCCGCCGGCGACGAGGGGCTGGACCCTGGAGCACCGGGCCGCCGGTTCGATGCGATCCTTGTCGATATCGACCATTCCCCGGACTGGCTTCTCGATGACCGCAGCACCGGTTTCTACCGGCCCGAAGGCCTGCAGGCGATGGCCCGCTGGCTGAAACCCGGTGGTGTCTTCGGCCTTTGGTCCGATGCGCAGCCGGATGCCGGCTTCACGCAGCGGCTGGCATCGGTCTTCGCCAGCGCCTGGGCCGAACCGGTCACGTTCCACAATCCGCTGCAGGACCGACCCTTCACCCAGACGGTCTATCTGGCGCGAACCGCCGCGGAAGGGGACGCCGTCTGACACGGCCCGGGGCGGGAGAGCCAATCTCCTGTCGCGACATCCCGTGGGTGTCTGAAGATTCATGTTTGTGAATCAATGGCCTGCGGAGCGCAGTGGTCGGCGGGAAGACTCTGATTGCATTTGTTCCCTTTTTGTTCTTTCATTTGGGCATGCAATACACCCTGCCTTTTGCAGCCGAGAACCCGCTCTTGCGGATCCACGGACTGCTGCTTGACCGCTTCGGTCCGGTGCCCGCGTGCCACCGGCTCGATCCTGTCGACATGCTTGTCTTCGCGATGCTGAGCGGCAGGACGCGGGACGAGATCGCGATGCGCACCTTTGTCGACCTGAAGGCGTGGCTGGAGAACTGGGAGCAGCTTGCCGGGATGAACCCGGCCGCCGTCGAACCGTTGATCGCGGATGTGACCTTCGCCGAGAGGAAGGCCTGCCATCTCCCGGCCGCGCTGCAAGAGATCATCCGGCGGCGGGGGGCTCTCGATCTCGGATTTCTTGCCGCCTGGCCGGTGGATGAGGCGCGCCACTGGCTGGAACGGCTGACCGGCGTCGGCGCGAAGACCAGCATGGCGGTTCTCAACCTGAGCAGCCTGCACCTGCGCGTGCTGATGGTCGACACGGCGCATAACCGGGTTGCCCGGCGTCTCGGTCTCGTTCCGCAAAAGGCGGACATCGCCCGCACCGCGCGGCTGCTCAACCGGTGTCTTCCCTTCTGCTGGACCGCCGATGACACGGAAGATCACCATGTCCTGATGCAGCGGCTCGGGCGGGTTCTTTGCGTTCATGCCCGGCCATGCTGTGCCGACTGTCCGTTGCTGGCGACATGCCGGACCGCTGCGGCATCGGCTCCGCGGAGGCTGTCATGAGTCGAAACGAGGCGGTCACGGCCCTGCGTGCCCGCGTCGCCGGCTGGCAGCGGCGCGAGGCGTCGCCCTGGCCTGTCGTCGGGCTCGGCCTGGAAGAGGCCGGGGACCGTCCGGCCGCCGGAGGGCTTGCGAGCGGTGCCCTGCATGAGGTGCTGCCGGAAGCGCCTGCGGACTTTGCCGCTGCGGCGGGCTTTGCCCTCGCCATCTCCTCGCGCATCCTGCGGGTGCGGGAGGGGCATGTCCTGTGGGTATGTCCGGGCGTGCGGGGCAGGCAGGCCGCAAGCCTTTACCCTGTGGGCCTTGCCGGGTTCGGCATCGATCCGGGTCGTGTCGTCCGTGTCGAGGCGTCAAGGCCGCGCGATCTCCTGTGGAGCCTGGAGGAGGCCTTGTCCCACGCTTCGCTGGCGGCCGTCATCGGCATCCTGGCGGATGGTGACCGGTCCTATGACTTCACGGCAAGTCGGCGCCTGTCCATGCGTGCCGCGCAAAGCGGTGCGACGGCGCTGCTGCTGGGCAGTCGCAGCGGTCTCGACATGGCGACGGCGTCGCAGACACGCTGGTCGGTCGCCTCCGGGCCAAGTGCTCCGGCGCAGTACACCGGTCAGGCGGTGCCCGGGCTCGGTCCGCCGCGCTGGCAGGTTCGCCTGGTAAAGTCCCGGGCGGATTCCCTTGGTCTTTGGGAACTCGAGTGGAACCATGAAACGCTATCTTTCCGTCTGGCTTCCCCGCTGGCCGGTCGAGCGCCGCTTCGCCATGCGCCCGGCCTTGTTCGCGAACCGGCAGGAGGACACTGGACCGCGGCCTGAGGTTCGCGGCCCCCTGGCACTGTCGATGACGGTGCAGGGGGCAGTCCGCGTCACTGCGGTCAATGACGCCGCGGCGGAACTGGGACTGGCGGCGGGCATGTCGCTTGCCGATGCCCGGGCCATTCATCCCGCCCTTGCGGTCGCGCAGGCGGACGAGGCGGGCGATGCCGCGGCCTTGCGCGCCCTTGCCCTGTGGTGCCAGCGCTACAGCCCGCTGACCCGTGTCGATCCGCCGGACGGTCTTTGCATCGACATCACCGGCTGCGCTCACCTCTTCGGCGGTGAAGAGGCCCTGATGGAGGATCTCGCCCGCCGGCTGCGGGCCTTCGGGCTTTCCGCGCGCCTCGCCATCGCCCCGACCATCGGCGCCGCCTGGGCGATGGCGCGCCATGGCGAGACGGTGGCGGAGAGCGTGGAGCCCGGACAGACCGGCGCGCGTCTTGCCGCGCTTCCCGTTGCCGGGTTGCGGATCGAGGCGGCGACCGTTCAGGCGCTGGGGCGGCTTGGCCTCGACCGCATCGGCCTTGTCGCGGGCAAGCCGCGCGCGCCTCTTGCAGGCCGCTTCGGCGCGATGCTTGTCCGGCGCCTCGATCAGGCGCTGGGCCGCGAGACGGAGCGCTTTGATCCTCTTTCGCCGCCGCCCGTCCATCTCGCGACGCTCCGCTTTGCCGAGCCGGTCATCACCCTTGAGGCGATAGCGCAGGTGGCGGAGCGGCTGGTCGAGGAACTCGCCGCGACCCTGGGCGCGGCCGGAAAGGCGGCCCGGCGCCTGGAATTGGCGCTGTTCCGGGTCGACGGCTGGCGGGAGGCGCTTGAACTGCGCATCAGCCGGCCGAGCAATGATCCGCGCCATCTGACAAGGCTCCTGGGGGAGCGGCTCGACAGGATCCGCGATCATGCGGGCTTCGGCTTCGAGGTCGCCGTCCTTGCCGCCTTCGACGTGGAAAATGCCGAAGCGGTCCAGTCCGCGCTGGTCGCCGGCGGCGGTGTCGAGGCGGATCCGGACGGGTTTGCCCGGTTGCTCGACCGCTTCGTCAACCGCCTCGGCCCAGCCAGCGTCACCCGGTTCGCGCCGAACGAAAGCTATATGCCCGAACGCGCGGTCCGTCCGGTCTCGGTGCTTGCCCGGTTGCCGGCGCATGACTGGCACGCGCATTGTCGTGCCCTGCAAGGCGCGGCCGGGTCGGCGAGGCCGTCGCTGTTGCTGGAGCGGCCCGAGCCGGTCGAGGTGCTTGTCGAGATGCCCGACAAGCCGCCGGCCCGCTTCGAGTGGCGACGCGTCTCGCATCGTGTCGCCCGCGCCGACGGGCCGGAACGGATCGCGCCCGAATGGTGGAAGGGAGGCAAGGAAAACCGGTCCACCCGGGATTACTACCGGATCGAGGATGTGGAGGGGCGGCGCTTCTGGCTGTTCCGCGAAGGTCTCTACGACCGGGACGGGGACAGTCCGCGCTGGTTCATGCACGGGCTGTTCGCATGATGCCGTCTTCCCATCCGCACGCCTCTCCCGCCTATGCTGAACTGGCGGTGACCAGCAATTTCAGCTTCCTGCGCGGCGCCTCCCATGCGGCCGAACTGGTCGAGACGGCGGCCCGGCTCGGGCTTGCCGCCATCGGCATTGCCGACCGCAACACCCTTGCCGGTGTCGTGCGCGCCCATGTGGCGGCCCGGGAGCATCCCGTCCGCCTGCTGGTGGGCGCGCGGCTGGTGCTGCGCGACGGGTTCGAGGTGATTGTCTACCCGAGCGACCGCGCCGCCTATGGCCGGCTCGGCAAGCTGCTGACGACAGGCAACCGGCGCGCACCCAAGGGAGAGTGTTATCTCGACTTCGACGACCTTGCCCTGCTTGGCGGCGGGCAGCATCTGCTTGCCATGCCCCCCGACATGCCAGGCGCGGCGTTCGAGCAACGGCTGACGCAGCTCGCCGAGGCGTTTCCCGGCATGGTCTCGCTTGCGCTCTCGCCGCGTTACCGCGGCTTGGATCGCGCCGGTTTCGAGCATCTCGCATGGCTTGCGGAAAGATGCGGCGCGCCTCTTCTGGCCACCAATGACGTGCTCTACCACACGCCCGGCCGCCGCCCCTTGCAGGACGTGCTCACCTGCATTCGCGAACACGTGACCATTGACGCGGCCGGCTTCCGCCTGGAGCGCAATGCCGAACGCCATCTGAAGACACCTGCCGAGATGGTCCGCCTTCTGTCCGGTTACGAGAAGGCAATTGCCCGCAGCGTCGAGATCGCGGAGGCCTGCCGTTTCAGCCTCGACGAACTGTCGCCCTGTTATCCCGACGAGCCGTCGGGCGAAAGCGCCACGCCGCAGGAGGAACTCGAGCGGCTCACCTGGCGCGGTGCGGCGGAACGGTTTCCAGGTGGTGTCGGCGACACGGTCAGGGCAACGATCGAGCGTGAGCTTCGCCTGATCGGCGAACTCGGTTACGCCTCCTATTTCCTCACCGTCCAGGACATCGTCCGCTTCGCCCGTGCCCAGCAACCGCCGATCCTCTGCCAAGGGCGGGGCTCGTCGGCCAATTCCGTCGTCTGCTTCTGCCTCGGCATCACCTCGGTCGATCCGACCGAGATCGATCTTCTGTTCGAGCGTTTCATCTCCGCCGCTCGCGGCGAACCGCCAGACATCGATGTGGATTTCGAGCATGAACGGCGCGAGGAGGTGATCCAGTACATCTACGCCAAATACGGGCGTGACCGGGCCGGGCTCGCGGCGACCGTCATCCGCTACCGGGCGCGCAGCGCGGTCAATGACGTGGGCAAGGTGATGGGCCTGTCGGCGGATGTCGTGATGGCGATGTCGGGGTTGATCTGGGGCTGGTCCGGCAAGGTTCCCGATGCGAACGAGATCCGCCAGGCCGGCCTCGATCCGTGCGATCCCCGGCTGGTGCAGACGTTCCGCCTCGTCCGGCAGCTGATCGACTTTCCGCGTCATCTCTCCCAGCATGTCGGCGGTTTCGTCATCACCCGCGAGCCGCTCGATGAGGTGGTGCCGGTCGCCAATGCGGCGATGCAGGACCGCACCGTGGTCGAGTGGGACAAGGACGATCTCGACGCGCTCGGCATCCTCAAGGTCGACGTGCTGGCGCTCGGCATGCTGACCTGCCTGCGCAAGAGCTTCGACCTTCTGCGCGGCGGCTATGGCGTCGACTTGGGTCTCGCCACCGTGCCGCGCGAGGACCCGGCCACCTACAAGATGATCCGGAAGGCCGACACGGTCGGCATCTTCCAGATCGAGAGTCGCGCCCAGATGTCGATGCTGCCGCGCCTCAGGCCGGAAAATTTCTACGACCTCGTCATCCAGATCGCCATCGTCCGCCCCGGCCCGATCCAGGGCGACATGGTCAATCCCTATCTGCGCCGCCGTAGCGGGCTGGAGAAGGTCGATTATCCTTCGCCTGAACTGCGGGCGGTACTGGAAAAGACCATGGGCGTGCCGCTTTTTCAGGAACAGGCGATGAAGATCGCCATTGTCGCGGCGGGCTTTTCCCATGACAAGGCCGACCGGCTGCGCCGGGCCATGGCCTCCTTCCGCAACATCGGCACGATCGAGCAGTTCCGCGAAGAATTCGTCGCCGGCATGATCGCCAACAGATACGAGCCGGACTTCGCCGCCCGCTGCTTCGAGCAGATCAGGGGATTCAGCGACTACGGCTTTCCCGAAAGCCACTCCGCCAGTTTCGCATTGCTCGCCTATGCCTCCTCCTGGCTCAAGTGCCACTATCCGGACGTCTTCGCCTGTGCGCTGCTCAACGCCCAGCCGATGGGCTTTTACTCCGTCTCCTCCATCGTGCGCGATTTCCGCGCCCATGGCGGCACGGTGCTTCCGGTGGACGTCAATCACAGCGGCTGGGACCATGCACTGGAGCCGCTGGACGCTCCGTCGGCCCCGACCGCATCGGGCGGCAATGCTTTCGCGCTGCGGTTGGGCCTGCGCCAGGTCGATGGTCTTGGGGAGGAAGCGGGCCGCCGGCTGGAGGCGGCCTGCAACCGCCCGTTCGCCGATATCGGCGATCTCTATGCACGGGCCCGGCTCGACAACCGCGCCCTCACCGCCCTTGCCAATGCGGATGCGTTCCGATCGCTCGGCCTGGACCGGCGCCAGGCCCTTTGGGAGGCGAAGGGGCTTGCCGGGCGGGTCGGTCGGGGGGCGGGGCAGGAGCAACTGCCGCTTTTCGCCGATCCTTCCGGTATCTCTTCCCTGATGCGGGACGAGGCGAAGGTCGATCTGCCTCGGATGCGCCCGGGCGAGCATGTGGTGGAGGACTACGCGACGCTGCACCTGTCCCTGAAGGCGCACCCCTTCTCGTTCCTGCGCGGGGATCTCGCCAAAAGCCGGACGCTGAAGGCTGTGGAGCTGGACAAGGCGGGCAACGGCCGGTGGGTGCGGGTGGCCGGCCTCGTGCTGGTGCGCCAGCGTCCCGCGACGGCAAAGAATGTCACCTTCCTGACGCTTGAGGACGAGACCGGCATTGCCAATGTCGTGATCTGGAGCCGGATTTTCGAGCAGAGCCGGCGCATCGTCATGGGTGCGCGCGCGATCGCCGTCGAAGGCCCGGTCCAGCAGGAAAGCGGGGTCATCCACGTGGTGGCGCGGCGGCTTCACGACCTGACGCCGGCATTGATGGACGCCATGTCGGCGGGGAGCGGGGGCGAAGACAAGGCGCCCGCAACGGGTGTGTCAGGCCAGCCGAGCCTCTGGCGCCATCCGCGCGACACCCGCGTGCTGCCCAAGGGGCGGAACTTTCAGTGAGCTTCCGCCGGGCAGGCATCCGTTCCGGCCCTTGCCCTTGCCGCCGGGGAGCGGCACGGTGTGGCATCGGCCGCCAGGAGAGGAGCACGGACATGACAGGCGTGATCATTCATCTGTTGCTGTGGATCTGCGCGCTTGGCTGCGCGCTGATCGCGGGGCTCTACTTCGCCTTTTCCACCTTCATCATGACGGCGCTGGGGCGCATCCCGGCGCCGGCCGGCATCGCCGCGATGCAGGCGATCAACGCCGTCATCCAGCGTTCGCTCTTCATGCCGTTGTTCTTCGGGACGACGCTCGCCGCCCTTGCCCTTGCGGCTCTCGCCTTGTGGCGCTGGGCGGACGCCGGCAGCGCGATGATGCTTGCCGGGGGGCTTGTCTATTTCGCCGGCATGTTCGTGTGCACCATCGTCTTCAACGTGCCGCTCAACAACCGGCTCGACGCGGCCGATCCGCAAAGCGAGGCCGCGCAGGAGACATGGACCCGCTACCTGCGTGACTGGACCAGGTGGAACCATGTGCGCACCCTCGCATCGACCCTGGCCGCGGGCCTCTTCGTTCTTGCCCTTGTGCCGCGCTAGCAGGATTTTTTCGCGTGCATGTCACATCCGGCGACCTTGTCTCGTCATGATGTCGGAACCCAAAAAGGAGACGGTACCATGACTGCACAACTTGATCCCTTCGCCGCTGCCCCGACCTTGATGAAGAAGTGGTTCGGCTTTTCGCAGGACGCCGCCGGCAGCCTTGAGCCGAGCCTGATCGAACTCGTGAAGATCCGTGCCTCGCTGATCAACGGCTGCGCCAACTGCATCAACATGCACACCGCCGAGGCGCGCGCCCAGGGCGAGAGCGAGCAGCGCATCTACCTGCTTGCGGCCTGGCGCGAGGCGCCGTGCTATACCGAGCGCGAACGCGCGGCGCTGGCCTGGACCGACGCGCTGACGAAGCTTTCGCAAGGCCATACGCAGGAGGCGGCCCGTGCCGATCTCACGGCCCATTTCACCCAGGAGGAACAGGTGAAACTCACGCTGATGATCAACGTCATCAACGGCTGGAACCGGTTGGCGGTCGGCTTCGACCTGTGGGTCGAAACTCCGGCGCAGGCTGTCGCCTGATGACGACGGCAGGATCGGATGACGCGGCGGCGAGTTTCGCGCCGCTGCGTCCCCGGCTCGTGCGCGTCGCCTACCGCATGCTCGGTTCGGTGACCGACGCCGAGGATGCCGTGCAGGAGGCCTTCATCCGCTGGATGAAGACCGAACGGGGTGAAATACGCGAGCCCGAGGCATTCCTGCGCCGGGTTGTGACGCGGCTCTGCCTCGACCAGCTCAAGTCCGCAAGGCGTCAGCGCGAGACCTATATCGGCCCCTGGCTTCCCGATCCCGTCCTTGACGAGGAAGAGGAAGACGATGTCACCCTGCCCCTGATGCTGGCGCTGGAGCGGCTGTCGCCGCTCGAGCGCGCCGCCTTCCTGCTGCATGACGTGTTCGGGCTCGATTTCGACGAGGTCGCCGCCACGATCAAGCGCGAGCCGGCGGCCTGCCGGCAACTCGCGGCCCGGGCTCGCGGCCATGTCCGGCAGGAACGCCCCCGGTTCAAGCTCGAGAAAGAGCGGGGCCTGGAGCTTGCCGAGGCCTTCTTCGCCGCCTCGCGCAGCGGCGACATGACCGCTCTCGGCGCGATGCTGGCGGCGGATGTCAGCATCCATTCGGATGGCGGTGGCAAGCGTCCGGCGGCGCTTCGCCCGATCATTGGCCTGGAAGGCGTCCTGAAGCTGCACGCCTATCTGGCAACGCTCTTCATCGAGAACGGTTCGCGGCTGGTGCGCGCCGGCTTCATCAACGGACTGCCGGGCTTTGTCACGCTCGAGGCGGACGGGGAGTTCCAGACGACCGCGCTCGACATCGAGGACGGCAAGGTCGCGGCCATCTATGTGATGCGCAATCCGGGCAAGCTCCGGCACCTGCGACAGACCCTCGACCCGGTGGCCAATTGATCGTGAGTTGATCGCCGACGGGCGGCGGGGCGCCTCAACCGGCCGCATCCAGTGCGGGCGGAGTTGACATGTCCGCCCGGCCATGGCTAGAAGCGCGGCAGGTACCGGGTACCTGCCGCCTGCGGACACATGTCACGGTGAAACCCGGCAATGCGACGTCTCTCGCCCTCGAAGCATTTCGTTGGTGGGCAATGCGGGCTCCCATCTCTTGCGAAATGCCTCTTTCGAGGAGTGAGCGATGCCTGCCGGATCCCCTCTGGAAAACCGATTCCTGACCGCACCTACGGGCCGTCTCTTCATCGCAAACGCGGTGCCGATGGTCTTCGTCATGGCGATGAGCGGTCTTTTGAATGTGGTCGACGCGGTCTTTCTCGGCCATTTCGTCGGGGCCGATGCGGTCGCCGCCGTCAGTGTGGTCTTTCCCCCGATCATGGTGACGATCGCGCTCTCGGCGCTCGTCGGCGGTGGCATGTCGAGCCTGTTTGCCCGCCACCTTGGCGCAGGCGCCCTTTGCGAGGCCGGCGCGGTCTTCGCGCAGGCACACGGGTTGGCGATTGCCGCCGCCCTGGGACTGATCGGGCTTTTCCTCCTGGGCGGCGACGCGCTCGTGCGCCAGCTTGCCGGATCCGACGGGACGGTGGCCGGGATGGCGCATGCCTACCTGCTGATCATGATCTGTGCGACGCCGGTCCAGTTTCTGCTCGGCCTGCATGCCGATGCCTGGCGCAATGAAGGGCGGGCATCGCTGGTGGCGCTGATGTCGGTGGGCGTGACGCTCGCCAATGCTGCCTTCAACTACGGCCTCATCGTCAAGGCGGGGCTCGGCGTTGCCGGGTCTGCCTGGGGCACCGTCCTGGCGCAGTTGCTTGCGCTTGCGTTGCTGGTGGGATTGCGCCTGCACGGGCAGGGCCGCGTTCCCCTGTCGGCGTTGTGGCGCCACCGCTGGGTCGCGGGATGGACCGGCATTGCGACGCTCGGCGCGCCACTGAGCCTTGGCTTTATCGGTATTGCGCTCGTTTCGGCGACGGTCATTGCCACCCTGCCGCATGTGGCGGGCGAGGCGCATCTTCAACTCGCAGCCGCCTATGGCATCGTGACGCGGATCCTCAGTTTCGCCTTCATGCCGCTGATGGCCATCGCACTCGCGATGCAGGGCATTGTCGGCAACAATGTCGGGGCGGGCCTGTACCGGCGCTCGGACACGGTCCTGAAGCTGGCGGTGCTGACGGCCTTTGGCTGGTGCGGTCTTGTTGAGTTTGCATGTCTGGCGGGCGCGCAGCTTGTTGGATACGGTTTCGTCAGCGACGCCGTGATCGCCGCTCAGGTGGCTGCGATCCTGCGCCCGATGGCGGCCTTGTACCTGTTTACCGGCCCGGTCCTGGTTCTTGCACTCTACTTCCAGGCCATAGGCCGGCCGGGGCAGGCGGCGGTTCTCACCCTGGTCAAGCCGTTCATCCTGTGCCCGGTTCTGGTTGTCGGGCTTGCGGCCGTCAGCGGCGCAGAGGCCTTGTGGTTGGCCTTTCCTATTGCGGAGGGGTTGGTGGCCGTCATGGCGGCGGCGATCCTCTTCGCCGCGTTGAAAGTCCGCGCGGAAACGGGCGGACTGGGGCTCGGGCCGGCGGGGACAATGGCATGACCGTGAGGACGCTGGCGGAAGCCAAGGCTGCGGCGCGCGCCCTGCGCACCGCTTTGAACGCGCTCGGACATGGCATCTGCCATGGTCAGGCGCTCGATCTGGTCGCCCGGCAGAATGGCGAGCGAAACTGGAATGCCCTGCATGCCCGGCTTTGCGGGGAGGAGGTTTCGGCCGGGGCCGCCGGCTCCGCGCCTTTTCACCTGCACCAGCGCGTGCGAGGGACCTACCTGAAGCAGCCCTTCACCGGCGAGATCGTCACGCTCTCTTGTGACGACGACACGCGCTACACGTTGACCATCCGCCTCGATGCACCCGTCGACACTGTCGCCTTCGGCAGCTTTTCGAACTGGCGACGGCGCATCCGCGGAACCGTCGGGCGCGATGGCCGTTCGTGGCGCAAGACGAGTGATGGCTCTCCGCACCTGGTCGTCGGGCCGTAAGGACGCCTTCGGCGGCCGCGTCAGGCATCTGCAAGAGCCCGACGCGGCCTCCGGTTCACTCGACCGGATGCTGCATTCGCGAGCCGACGGCGATCCGGTTCAGCAGGTTGATCGTGCCGATGGCGACGGTGAGCTGGGCGATCTCGGTATCCGTGAACTGCGCGCGCATGACGTCGTATGCCGCGTCGGGGATGCCGCTGTCCGCCAGCAGGGTGACGCTCTCGGTCCATTCCAGGGCCGCGCGCTCGCGCTCGGTGAAATAGGCGGACTCCCGCCAGGCGGGGACCAGATGCAGCTTCTGGTGGGTGAAGCCGTCGGCGAGCGCCTCCTTCACATGCATGTCGACACAAAAGGCGCAGCCGTTGATCTGCGAGGCGCGCAGCTTGACCAGATGCAGAAGCTGCGCGTCGACGCCGCAGTTCCGGATCGCGCCGTCGAGCTCCCGGATGGCCCGGTAGAGGTCGGGCGCGAGTTTGCTGATATTCAGTCTCTGTTGCATGAACGAGATCCTTTCGGAACTTGAGTACGATTCGTGGATAAAATATATCCATGATTATGGAAGCGCAAGGGAGTGTGGAATGAGACGGCTGAGCGATGGTGTCGAGGCGGCCCTTCACTGCGCCTTGGTGCTTGCCGGGCTGGCGCCGGGCAGGGTGCTTCCGGGAAAGAGCCTTGCGGAGCTGCACGGCGTTTCCGAAACCTATCTCCTGAAACACCTGCGGGCGCTGGCCGCTGCCGGCATTGTCGATGCCTTGCCCGGCCCACGCGGTGGTTACCGCCTGTCGCGGGCAGTCGAGGCGATCACCATGCTGGATGTCGTCGAGGCCATCGACGGCCCGGGGCCGGCGTTCGTTTGCCGGGAAATCCGGCGCCGGGGACCGGGCAAGACGAGCGATCCGTGCGCCTACAAGGCCGACTGCTTCATCAAGAGGCGAATGATGGCGGCCGAAACCGTCTGGCGGGATGCCTTGCGGGCGCAGACGCTTGCCGACCTCCTGCGCGACGGCGAAACCCAGATCGACCCCCGCAACAAGCAGGCCGTCGCCGAGGTCGTCGACAAGGCGCAGCGCTGACGAAGGTTGCCCGGACAGGGTGACACCGGCGGCATCGCAGCCGGCGTTCATGCGCGGGGGCCGCCTGCTCTCGTGCCTCCCCTTGACACATATATAACTCACTGGCTATTGGTGCGAATGCATAGCCATGGAGTTATGAATTGTCATGACACAGCCGCACGACGTCCTGTTCAAGGCCCTGTCCGACCCGACCCGGCGGGCGATCTTCGAACGGTTGTGCCGTGAGGGGGAGCAGACGGTGGCGGTTCTCACGAACGCCGCAGCGATCTCGCAGCCGGCCGTCTCCAAGCATCTCGGCATTTTGCGGCAGGCCGGCCTGGTGCGCGACCGCCAGGACGGTCGCCGGACGCATTACAGCGCGCAGGTGGCGGCTCTCGCACCGCTCTCCGACTGGACAAGCCGGATGACCGGCTTCTGGGAGAACCGGTTCGACGCCCTCGAGAACCTTCTGGAAAGGATGGATCAGTGAACGACGCCGCATCCCAAACCCGTACCGTCGTGGTCGAGCGGGAGATCGCCCATCCGCCGGAAAGGATCTGGCGCGCACTGACCCAGCCGCACCTTGTCGGGGAATGGCTCATGAAGGGCGATTTCCGTCCCGAGGTCGGCCACAAGTTCGACTTCCGCTTCGAATGGGGTGCCATCGACTGCGAGATCCTGGATGTCGAGGCGGAGAGGGCGATCGCCTACAGCTGGGGCGACCATGAGCTCAAGACGGTGGTCACCTGGACGCTGACGCCGACGGCGGGCGGCACCCGGCTGCGGATGGAACAGACCGGCTTCCGGACCGACCAGCCGCGCTATTTTGGCGGTGCAAGGGCCGGCTGGCCGCGCTTCTTCGACAATCTCGAAAAATTGCTGGAGCGGCTGGACTGACAGTTGCCGCCTGGCGGCACCGCGTCGGCCTTGCGCCGCGAACACAGGGAGACATCCATGAAACCGACCGGCTGGACACGACAGATACACCGATGGCTCTCCATCGTCTTCACCGTTGCGGTCCTCATCAACATTGCCGCCATGGCGCTCGGGGTGGAGGCCGTCTGGGTGGGCGTCCTGGCGCTTGTCCCCCTGATCCTGCTGATGCTGACGGGGCTCTATCTTTTCGCGCTGCCCTATGCCGCAAGATGGCGCGGTCGCCGGCAGGCCTCCTGGCAGGAGTAGGCGCAATGGCTGGCAAGACGCCCCTGCTCAGCGGCGGCAATCCGCAGATCGCGAAAGGCGACGGCGATGCGCCCGTCCAGGCCTATATCGCCGCCATGCCGGACTGGAAAAGCGAGGCCGGCAGGCGTCTCGACGCGCTTGTCGAGTGCACGGTTCCCGGTGTGGCGAAAGCGGTCAAGTGGAACTCGCCGCTCTACGGCATTGCCGGGCAGGGCTGGTTTCTTGGCGTTCACTGCTTCGCGAAATACATCAAGGTCGCCTTCTTTCGCGGCGCGCAGCTGGACCCCATGCCGCCCGTCAACTCGAAGGACGAAAACACGCGCTACGTCCATATCCACGAGGGCGAGCAGATCGACGATGAACTGATGACGAGCTGGATCCGGCAGGCGGCGGCGCTGCCGGGCTGGACACCCTGATGCGCAAGGAAGAAACGAACACGATGGCCGAAACCGCAAAAGCCGACGGCAGGTCGCCGTCTGAGCTGATCGATGCCCGCATCCGCGAACTTGGCGACTGGCGCGGCGAGATGCTTGCTCGCCTGCGTGCCGTCATCCTGCAGGCCGAGCCGGAGGCGGTCGAGGAGTGGAAATGGCGCGGCGTGCCGGTCTGGTACCGGGACGGCATGATCTGCACGGGCGAGACCTACAAGGACAAGGTCAAGCTCACCTTCGCCAAGGGGGCGGCGCTGGACGATCCTTCAAGCCTCTTCAACGCAAGCCTTGAGGGCAACGCGCGGCGCGCCATCGATTTTCATGAAGGCGCGGAGATCGACGGGAAGGCGCTGACGGCGCTTGTTCGCGCGGCCGCGACCCTCAACGCGTCCACCAAAAAGCGATCGCCACGCAAGCGATAGGCGAGGGAGACGCGCTTCCCCTTGACGCAAACCGGCATGACCTGTATTTAGCTGATACGCTAATTAGCGAGGAAGCTAAATATGAAACACATGCAGGACCCTCTCAGCGCGACCCTGTCGGCGCTCGCCGATCCGACGCGGCGGGCGATTCTCGCCCGTCTCAGCCAGGGCGCGGCCACGGTCAACGAGCTCGCCGAGCCCTTCGACATCTCGCTGCCGTCCGTCTCCCGGCACCTCAAGGTGCTGGAAGGCGCCGGCCTCATCTCGCGCGGGCGCGAGGCGCAGTGGCGCCCGTGCCGGCTCGAGGCGGCCCCGCTCAGGGAGGTCGATGGCTGGCTGGGTCGCTACAGGAAATTCTGGGAGGGAAGTTTCGACAGGATGGATGCCTATCTGGACGAACTCACCCGGGGAAAATCGGGAGACAAGGACCAATGAACGTATTGCGCGACGAGGAATTGCTGATCGAACGGGAGTTCGACGCACCGCTCGCCCTGGTGTTCCGGCTCTGGGAGAGCCGGGACCACATGCTGCGCTGGTGGGGGCCGGAAAAGTTCACGACCGTCGAGCTTGACTGGCAACTGACGCCCGGCCGGCTATGGAGCGGGGCGATGGTTTCCAAACAGTTCGGACTATCGCGCTTCGGCGGCGTCATTCGCGACGTGGAGCGGCTCCGGCGCATCGTCTTCACCTTCCAGTGGGACGAGGGTTCGGGCCGGGATCTCGACACGCTGGTGACCGTCGGTTTCGCCGAGAAGGACGGCAGGACGCTCCAGAGCTTCCACCAGGCGCCCTTCTCCAGCATCGCCATCCGCGACAGCCATGTCGGCGGCTGGAATTCGGCCCTGAACCGGCAGCAGGCCTATGTCGAGAACATCGCCGTCGCCGAAGAGAAAGGACTGCGCACATGATCACCCTGACCACCTACGAATGGGTTCCCGACTTCGCTGCACCTCTCATGCGGGCGCTGCGCGTGCGCTGGGCGCTGGAAGAGGCGGGCCTGCCCTACAAGGTCCGCACCCTGGCGCTCGGGCCGGAGCAGAGGTCGCCCGAACATCTCGCCCGCCAGCCTTTCGCTCAGGCGCCGGCGATCGAGGAGGACGGGCTGACGCTGTTCGAGAGCGGCGCGATCGTGCTTCACATCGCGGAACGGAGCGAAGTCCTCCTGCCGAAGGATCCGGCCGGGCGCGCGCGTTCGCTTGCCTGGCTGTTCGCGGCGCTGAACTCGGTCGAGACCTCATTGCAGGAATTGACGGTGATCGACCTGTTTCACGCAAAGGAAGCCTGGACGGCGGAGCGCCGGCCGCAGGTCGAGGCGTTCGTGCGAGACCGGCTTGCGATGCTGGAAGCGGCCCTTGGCGAAAAGGACTACCTCGAGGGCCGCTTTTCCGTCGGCGACCTGATGATGGCCGATGTGTTGCGCATCCCGGGGCATACCGACATCCTGGACGCATACCCCCGTCTCAAGGGCTACAAGGAGCGCTGTGAGGCCCGGCCGGCGTTCCGGCGGGCGCTGGCGGCGCAGCTGGAAGGCTTCGGGGTCGCGGCATAGCATGGCGGTCCCCGCCGGTTGACGGGCCGATTTTCATGTACCATAAAAAGTTACATGAAAATCGGCTATCGCCCCGCCTGCCTTGGGCGGGGTGGCCGCGGCGAGGACGCGCAGGATGCAACCCTTTACCGATCCGGCGGCGGTCGCCCGCTATGGGGATGAAACGCCTCGCAAGGTGCCCGGCTTTGCCGACCTGCAGCGGATGGCGATGTTGCTGCTCGCCGAGCACGCGCCCGGCGCGGCGGACATTCTCGTCCTTGGCGCCGGCGGGGGGCTGGAGCTGAAGGTTTTCGCGCAGGCACAACCGCGCTGGCGTCTGCTCGGCGTGGATCCTTCCGCGCAAATGCTTGATCTTGCGCGCGACGTGCTGGGTCCGCTCGGATCGCGTGTCGACCTGCTGGAAGGCTATGTTGACGATGTTCCCGCCGGCCCGTTCGACGGCGCGGCTTGTCTTTTGACACTGCATTTCCTGGCAAGGCCGGAGCGGCTGCGCACGCTCGGGCAGTTGCGCGCGCGCCTCCGGCCCGGAGCGCCGCTTGTCGTTGCCCATCACAGCTGCCCGCAGGAGGGCAGGCTTGCCCGCTGGCTGGCAAGGTCCGTCGCCTTTGCCGGCGACGGGCGCGCGGATCCCGCGAAGGTCTCGGCCTCCGCCGCGCTCATGGCCGACAGGTTGCCGGTCCTGTCGGTTGCCGAGGACGAAACCCTCTTGGCCGAGGCTGGCTTCTCCGACATCGCCCTGTTCTATGCCGGCTTCACCTTCCGCGGCTGGGTCGCGCTCGCCTAGGAATGCGTGCGGCCAGAGCGGCGACTTGCAGGAAATCACGGCTCGCGCGGTGACAGGCGCGGCAGTACTCTTGCCCTGTCGCGCCGGGACCGGCATGGCCGGCACCGGGGTGCAAAGCGGCGTTTGCGGAAAAAGGCGCTGTGAGGAAAAAGCGCTGAGAGGAAAGAGGGGCGGGAAACATGTTCAATCACGTGATGGTCGGATCGAACGACATCGAGCGCGCCAAGCGCTTCTACGACGCGGTGCTGGGGCTGCTGGGCGCCGGCGAACCCTTGCGCAACCAGAACGCCTCGGGCCAGACCCGCCTGTTCTACCGCCACGACGGCAGCACATTCGCCGTCACCGAGCCGGTCGACGGCCGGGAGGCGGTGCCCGCCAATGGCGGCACCATCGGCTTCAAGTGCAACTCGCCGGAGCAGGTGCAGGAGTTCCACGACGTGGCCATCGCCCATGGCGGCAGCTCGGTCGAAGGCGCGCCCGGCCCGCGCAACGGCCCCACGGGCACGCTCCATCTCGGCTATGTGCGCGATCCCGACGGCAACAAGCTCTGCGCCATCCACCGGCCTGCATAGGCGCGCGGGGGCACGAGCCACGAGGACAGGACAGCGAGCGGGTGCGCGGTTGAAGGCAGACGGGGAGGGGGCGGGGAGGTCCCTCTCGCCTGCCAGCCAGGCCTGGAAACCGGTCCCGGCTTGAGCATGGCTATTCCTCGGGCAGCGTCGGCGCGTCGCCCACGTAATGCATGATCAGGGGCGGGGGCACTTCGCTTCCGTCATAAAGGAAGGGCAAAACGCCTTTCATCCCGGCTTTGCCCCGCATTTCTATGATCTCGGCATCGGATTTCGTTACCCGCTGGGACATGCGTCGGCCCCATTGCGCAAGGTATCGGTAGAGACGTGTGATCTCCTCGGCATGCGCATCGGTCTTGCCCAGGTCGATGAACTCGTCCGGGTCGGTCTCCAGATCGAACAGCATAGGGCGGAAGCCGCCTTCGGCATGCATCATCTTCCAGCGCCCGTCGAAGACCATGAACAGGCGGCAGTCGCGCGGCTCGAGATCGAACTCGTTGGCGACAGTGCTCCCGGAATAGTCGAACTCGCTGACCAGAAACGCGCGCCAGTCGGGCACCTCCCCGTGCAGCCACGGCACGAGCGAGCGCCCCTCCAGGATATGCGCGGGAACCTCGCCGCCGGCCGCCTCGACAAAGGTCGCGGCCAGATCGATGCTCTCCACCAGCGCATCGCAGGTGGTGCCCCGGGTTCCGTCTGCCTGCGCGCGCGGGTCGTGGATGATCATTGGAACCTTGGCGGATTGATCGTGGAACAACGACTTTTCGCCCATCCAGTGATCGCCCAGGTAATCACCGTGATCCGAGGTCAGCACGATCATCGTGTCGTGTATCGCGCCGGTCTCCTCCATATGGTCCAGAATGCGCCCCAGATGGTCGTCGCATTGCTTGATGAGCCCCATATAGGCCGGGATGACCTTCTGGCGTACCTCTTCGCGCTGGAACGCCTGGCCGACGCGATTGTTCATGTAGGCCGCAAAGACGGGGTGCGTGTCGTCGAGCTCGATGTCGTGGCGGCGCGCGGGCGGAACCTGGCCGGGGCCGAACATGTCATGATAGGGCGCCGGCACGATATACGGCCAGTGAGGCTTGATATAGCTGACATGCGCGCACCACGGACCGGTGGCCTGGTCGATGAACTCGAGGGTTCTGGTGGTCAGCCATGCGGTTTCGGAATCCGCTTCATGTATATGGGCCGGCTTGTCGGCGTTGATGAACATCCAGCCCGATGCGATCGAGTTTTCCTCGCCCACGCCTGCGTTTGCATGATCCGCCCAGGGGTTCTCGGACGCGTAGCCCTTGGCTTTCAGGAACTCGTTATAGGGCGAGCGCTTCTCGTCGTAGAAGCCCAGCGGCCCCTGAGCCCACAGCCCGTCGTCGCGGATCCAGACATCGAAACCGCACTCGGCCTGTCGGGCGCCGATCACGCTGTCCGGGTCGAGCCCGAGCCGCTCCATGCCGTCCACGTCCGCGTGCATGTGCGTCTTGCCGATCAGCCAGCAATCCATTCCCAGCTTGCGCAGATGGTCGCCCATCGTCTGCTCGCCCACACGCAGGGGATAATTGTTCCACTGCGCGCCGTGGCTGGACGGGTAGCGCCCGGTGTAGAACGACATGCGGCTGGAGCCGCAAATCGGAGATTGCACGTAAGCGTTTGTGAAGCGCACCCCCATCGCCGCGACGCGGTCGAAATTCGGTGTCTTCAAATGCGGATGCCCCGCGCAGCTGAGGTAATCAAAGCGAAGCTGGTCATACATGATGAAAAGGATGTTCATGCGGGAACGCCTCATATTCCGAATATTGAAATTTCTATTGGATTTCAGGGGGTGACAGATCCGGCTCAGCTTTGGCCAAAAAAATGGCTGCCATGAATTGATGGCGGTACCGGCGACGCAATTGCGGATGAAATCCGGCCCGACTGCCTTCATGTTAGGAGTGCCGGCTCGTCATTGCAACCAATGGTCGCAAGGTGGGCGGCCAACCGAGGGAAGCCGGAGGGTAGGGACCCGTGCAGCATAGGAGATCGACGCATTCCCAAGAGACGCGTGGCGCGCCCGCATCAACCCGCCGATGACGGGATAGGGGTGGCGATGCGCCGCCCACCATCACCCGTGATTGACGTAAAGGGGGAATGCCGCTCGCATCCGGGGCACGCATTGCCTAAATGGGACGTTGTTCCAATGGCCGCATCCCGATGGCGGCAAGGAGTTTGCGGTGCCGTCTTTCTGCAGGGCGGCAATCGTCGACGCCCTTGGCTTTCAATGACAGGAATTAGAGATGACCCCTGAGCTGGAAACTTTTTTGCAAGAACGTGTTTTGCCCAGTCACAGGGACATCGTTCTTCGGTTCTGCCAACAGATGTCGGAGATTGCTCCCGAAGCAACGCAGCGCATGCGGGGCGGCACCGAAAAATATTATTCAGTGCCTGTTTACAGGGTTGATCGAGACATAGTGGCTATCAGTCCTACCAAAACGGGCATTACATTTTCATTTACCCATGGCGCGAGTTTTGACGACCCGAATGGGGTTCTGAAAGGTTCGGGCAAGCAGTCACGAACTGTCCGGGTTTCGAAGATTGACAATTATCCCGCCGCCGAGATGGCAGGCTTGATTAAACAGGCTGTGGCGCTGGGCACAGAATAGCGACCTCTTGTGAATGGCAGCCATGCCCGCGCGGCTGCCGTCGAACACTGTGTGCTTGAAACGGCTCGGCCCGAGAACCGCCCGCAGATGGAAGGTTCAGGTGAGAGGTTGCAAACTGAGCTTGGAAACTTGCTGGCGCTGATCTGGCCTCACAAGAAGGGGTCGGAGATGCAACGTTTTAAGGCGTGGAGGGCTTCGAACCCTCGGCACGGTCTCCCGTATGCACGCGTTCCAGGCGTGCGCCTTGAACCACTCGGCCACCTCTCCGCAGTCGGCCCGCATCACAAGGCGCCGTCAGAATGACCGGCGGATGGATTGCGGCGGCACTCCGAGGTTGCGCAGAAACGAGTTTCGCATCCGGTCGGCGGACCCATAACCCGTGGCACGTGCAACATGCGTCAGCGAGTGGGTCCTGCGCTCGACCCACTCGCGCGCAATCTCGAGCCGCATCTGCTCGACGGCGCGGGCGGGCGTCACGCCTGTCTCCGCGCGAAACGCCCGGGAGAAATGCCGGGGGCTCATCGCGGTCCTGGCGGCCAGGCTCTCCACGGAATGGGCCACGCCGATGTTTTCACGTATCCAGGTGAGCAGTTCGGCGAATCGGCCGCCGGTGTCGACCGTCTCGAGAAGCGCGGAAAACTGGGACTGTCGCCCCGGACGCCGATAGTAGATGACAAGCTCCTTGGCGATTTGCCGTGCAATGGAACTGCCTTGATCCTCGGCAACCATGGCCATCGCCAGATCCATGCCTGCGCTTACGCCCGCCGATGTCCACACCGCTCCGTCGCGTATCCAGATCCGGTCCGCCTCCACGCTCACGTCGGGATAGCGCCGTGCCAGCTCACCTGCGTAGCGCCAGTGCGTTGTTGCGCGTTTGCCCTTGAGGCAGCCTGCCTGAGCCAGGACGAAAGCTCCGGTACACACGCTGGCAACGCGTTGCCCTCGGCTCATGTGCAGGTTGAGAAGATCAACTGCCGCGGAATCGATTTCAGCGGCCACCGCTCCGACCCCGCCGCAGACCAGCAGGGTCTGGCAGGGGGAGCAATCGGCGAGCGGCCGTGTTTGGAGGTCGGCGCCGCCCGAACTCCTTATCACGCCGCCGGAAGCTGAAATCAGTTCAACCTTGTAGCCTCTGTTCGCTGTTTCGAAGACGGTCATCGGACCGGCCACGTCAAGCAATTGATAGTCGGGCAGGAGAAGGAAGCCGATGCGATGGACCATGTCCTTTTTTAGCGGATCTGTGTCATTGCCGCCAATACGGTTCTCCCTGCATGGTCTCGCCCGGTATCTGGACGCTCGGAAAGGCCCTGATCATGCTGGACAGAAGAGATGTGCTCGCTGGCCTCGCCAGCGCCGCGGTGATGTCATCCTGGTTTGCGTCGTCGGCAAACGGCGCGGAAACGCCGGGTTACAACTGGCAGGAGGACTTTTCGCGCTTGCCGGGCGTCACCCTGATGGGCGACGAGGACATCGCCATGCTGCTGTATCCCGGCTTCACCGCGCTGGACCTGATCGGCCCCTATCATTTCTTTGCAGGGATGATGGGCGCGCGCATCCACCTGGTGACCAACCAGGCCGACCTTTCTCCTGTTGCGAGCGACATGGGGCTGGCGGTTCAGCCAACCGTCAGGCTGGCAGATTGTCCGCGCGACCTGACGATACTATTCGCCCCCGGCGGCACGGACGGGACGATTGCGGCGGCGCGCGATCCCGACACCATCTCCTTTGTCCGGGATCGTGCGTCGCGCGCCATGTTCGTGACAAGTGTCTGCACCGGCGCACTCATTCTTGGCGCCGCCGGGCTGCTGAAGGGAAAGCGCGCAACCACCCACTGGTCCGTTCGCCCGTTGCTCGGCAGGTTCGGGGCAACGCCCGTTGATGCCCGCGTCGTGCGCGACGGCAACCTTGTTACAGGTGCCGGCGTGTCGGCGGGACTGGATTTCGGCCTGTCCATCGTGGCGCAACTGCGGGGGCAGCCCTACGCGGCCGCATCCATGCTCACGGCGGAGTACCATCCCGAGCCGCCGTTCGAAGGCGGAACGCTGTCGACCACGCCTGCAAATGTTGCGAAACCCATGACCGCGCTGTTTGAAGGCTTCGTTGAGGCAACCAAGACCCTTGGCGTCGCGCAATGACGTTGGCGAGCGGCGCTGCCACGTGAACCCCGTTTGCCGGCTCCGGCCTGTCTGGGGCGGACAGCCCCGGTGTTCCCGGCAGGTCAAAAGGCTCGCGCTTTGAACCGGCGCCTCGATCCGGGGTATCGGTTCGGCCTGGGTGTTTCTTGCGGCGGGGTGCGGGCAACCCTTCCGGCTCGGAGCCGTGAACCAGGAAAGTCTGCGTGAATTTCTGAAGAATGGCGGAGAGAGAGGGATTCGAACCCTCGATACAGTTTCCCGTATACACGCGTTCCAGGCGTGCGCCTTAAACCACTCGGCCACCTCTCCGCAGCCAGTCCGCTTTCCCTGAAGCCCGCCTTGGCGGCGGTGGGGATGCGGCCTTTTTTGCGGGGGAAAAAGCCCAGCCTGTCGCTCCTGTCCAAGGGACAGGAGGAGCCGGACCGACCCACCCGCAAGTCGCGCAATATACTGAGCGCGCGGGCAAGTTCAAGCGCTGATCCGTCGTCGCTCGCGCTTTTCAACCGGGAGCATCGGCAGCCCCTCCCGTTTGGCCGTTCCGCGCCCCCGGCGGGCGCCCGCGTGCCGCGTTCACGAAGCTTTGCGGTCGCAGGCAGCGCCGATGCGCACTATATCTTTCCTGTCGACCGGCGAGGACCTGCAGTCCCGCATGTGGCGACGTGTCATTCATCACCGGGCGGGGATCCATGTTCAGACTTATCCTGCGACTGATCGGCCTGTGGCTCGTGGCCGTGGCCCTTGTCGCGCTGGTCATCGACGGCACAAGCTCGATCGCGGCATCGGCCTGGTCGACGACGCCGCTTGGCAAATACTGGTTCGACTTCGCGCCGGAATCGCTCGGCCTTGCCCAGGCCGCGATACAGCGCCACGTCAATCCCTTCCTGTGGGATCCGGTCATCCAGACCCTGCTGGCGCAGCCGGCCTGGGTCGTCATCGGCCCGCTCGGCTTCCTGCTGCTCTGGCTGGGCGAACTGGGCCGCCGTCGGCGCCGCTCCGCCTCTCTTTGATCCTGGCTGCCCGCCGGCCGTCCCGCCGGCACTGTGAAGGAGAGTTCCATGTCGTTCATGACGATGCTCGCCAACAAGTTCGCGGTCGTCGACAAGGCGCAGGCACTGCCCGGGCGCGAGACGCCCGTCATGACACCGGGCCCGCACACGGTGCTCGGCCGGCCGATCGACCTTGCGCCTGCCGAGGGGCAGGACGAGGCGTTTTTCGGTATGGGCTGTTTCTGGGGCGCCGAGCGGCTGTTCTGGAACCTGCCGGGCGTGCTGGTCACCGCCGTCGGCTATGCCGGCGGGCATACGCCCAACCCCACCTACAACGAGGTCTGCAGCGGGCGCACCGGCCATGCCGAGGTGGTGCGCGTTGTCTTCGACACGGCGCGGATCTCGCGCGAGGAACTGCTCAAGGCGTTCTGGGAGGGGCATGACCCGACCCAGGGCATGCGCCAGGGCAATGACACGGGCACCCAGTACCGCTCGGCGATCTACTACGTCAGCGAGGAGATGAAGGCGGCGGCGGAGGCGACGCGCGCCGCCTATCTCGCGGCGCTCAAGGCGGCCGGGCATGCCCGCGCCATCACCACCGAGGTGAAGCCGCTGGCGGCCTTCTATTTCGCCGAGGATTATCACCAGCAATATCTCGACAAGAATCCCGGCGGCTATTGCGGCCTCGGCGGCACCGGGGTTGCCTGCCCCTCCGGTGTTTCTCCCTGAACCGTCCCGGTTTGCGGCAACGGCTCCGCGGCATTGCCGGGGTGCACAACTCTGCGCCGGCAGCGAAGCCGGTCTGGCCTTTGCCGTGTCCGGTGGGGACCTGGCGGGTCAGCGCGACAGGAACGCCGCCAGTCGTTCCCCGATCATCGCCGTTCGCAGGAAGAAGCCCGAGTTGCTCAGGACGACAAGAACGGTGCCTTGCACCAGGTCCCGCCGGTAGAAATTCGAAAAGGCCTGCCAGCGGCCGTAGGCGGTGACGACCGGCATGTCCTGTACGTTCCAGCCGAGCCCGGGCTGCAGGGTCTCGCCAAGCACCTTCTCCCGCACGATTTCGCCATTGGACAGCCGCACGGGTCTGTACGCCCTTGCATAGGTCTCGGCCGGCAGCAGGGTTCCCTGTCGCAGCGCCTGGTCCCAGATCACCAGGTCGCCCGCGCTTGCATAGATGTTGCCGTCGCCAGCAAGCCCGTCGAGCGGGGTCAGGTCGAACCGTACCGGCCGGCCGGCATGCAGGAACCGCTTGCGAAAGCCGAAGGCGCGGTCGGAAAGAAGGGCCTCCTTCTCGCGCCGGTCGATCACCGCGCTATGGCGCATGCCGAGCGGCGTGAACACCCGCGTCCGCATGAAATCCGCAAAGGAAAGGCCCGACACGCGCGCGACGATTTCCGCCAGTAGCACATAGTTGCTGTTGACGTAGTCTTCCCGCTCCCCGGGGGCAAAGTCCGGCGCGCGCGGATAGGCCGCGAGCCAGTCGATCAGGCCGTCCGGAGTGAGCAGCATGGCCGTTGCCTCCAGCCGCCGCGCCAGCGCCTTGTCGAGCGCGTAGTCCGGCAGGCCGGACGTGTGTTCCAGCAGATGGTTGATCGTCACCTTGCCATGGCGGTGAAGTTCCGGGATATGGCGGGTGAGAAGGTCACCTGTCGACAGCTTCCCCTCGTGCTCGAGCAGCAGGATGGCAAAGGCCGTCATCTGCTTGCTGACGGAGGCGAGATTGAAGGATGTCCGGTCGCCGATCGGCCGTCCGTCCGTGTCGGCCGCGCCGATATTGCGCTGCAGGACGGTGCGCCCGTCCCGAGCGACCAGGATCGTTCCGTTGAACTTTTCCCGCCGCTCCAGTTCGTCCAGCCACGCGTCCAGAGCGGCTGCCTTTTCCGGCTCCGTCAGCCCTGCCGGGGCGGCGAGCCGGGGCAGATGGACGGCGGAGAGTTCGAGAAAGATGAAAAGGCTCGCGACCGCCAGGGCCAGCATGCCCAGGGCAGCAAGGACGGCAAGGGCGATCTGGGCGGGGGTCACGGCCTTGCGGGCCCCTGTGTCCGCACCGCGCTTCCCGCCAGTCCCCCCGCCAATCCCCCCGACAGTCCCCGTGTCAGGGTCGACCAGGCAAGCCCGGCCGCCTGGGAATGGGTGAGGCGCCCCTCCCGCACTTCGCCCCAGGCCGCGTGGATGAGGTGGTCGAAACTCGTCGCGATCCAGGTGGGCGGGCAGTCGGGATGGAACGTCCCTTCCTCCGTTGCCTCGGCGATCACCGAGAGGAACCGCGCCTCCGTGCGGCGCTCCTCCGGCGCGGCGCCGGTGCCTGCGGGCGGGAAGGCGCGCGCCAGGAACCAGTGGCGGTCGCCGAGCGCGATCATCGCCGCCATGATCCGCCTCAGCGCGTCCGTGTGCGACGTGGCCCCGATACAGGCCGCGTTCGCCCGCTCCTCCATTTCGGCGCGGGCCAGCAGGCCGAGCTGTTCGAGAAGGTCTTCGCGGCCGGCGAAATGCCGATGCAGCGTGGCGCGGCCGACACCGGCGAGGGTGGCGATTTCCTCCAGCGAGGCGGCCGGATCGGCGCTCCATGTCCTGAAGGCCGCCTCGATGATGGCGTCGCGGGTGGCGGGGCGGATCGGGGATGTTTGCGTCATGAGACATTGATGTCTCATTTAATGTGTATGAGTCAACAGGCCGTGTCGCTCACGGCAGGCTCACACGCAGCTCGCCGTCAGGCCGCCATCGACGACCAGCTCATGCGCGGTGATGTAGCGGGCTTCGTCGGACGCGAGGAAAAGTGCCGCATGTGCCGTGTCCCATGCATCGCCCATGCGCCCGGTCGGGCTCTGCGCGTCGCGCTTGGCGATCATCTCCTGCTCGCCGCCATAGGCGCCGGCAAGGGGCTTGCGGATCATCGGCGTGTTCATCAGGCCAGGCGAAACGCAATTGGCGCGGATGCCGTGCGAGGCATATTGCAGGGCGATGTTGCGGGTCATGGCGACGACGGCGCCCTTGGAGGCCGAATAAGCCGCATAGGGAAAGCCGATATAGCGCGAGGCGGCGATCGAGGCGACATTGACGATGGCGCCGGCGCGCTGGGCGATCATGGCCGGCAGCACATGCTTGCAGGTCAGGAAGACGCTGGTCTGGTTGATCGCGATGACCCGGTTCCAGCTGTCCTCGCTGGCTTCCACCGGGCCGCCGGTTTCCGATATCCCGACATTGTTGTGCAGGATGTCGATGCAGCCGAAGCGGGTGAGGCAGGCGGCAACCATCGCGGCGACGTCGGTATCGCGCGAGACGTCGGCCTGCGCCGTCTCGCAGGTGCCGCCCTCCGCCTCGATGATGTCGCGGGTTGCCGCGGCCGCGTGCGCGTCGCGGTCGACCGCGAAGATCGTCGCCCCCTGCCGGGCAAAGAGCACGGCGGCCGCCTTGCCGTTGCCCCAGCCTTCGCCGGACGAGCCGGCACCGACCACCATGGCGATCTTGCCGGCGAGCCGGCCCGTTGACGGGGAGGGCGTGTGGTCTGTCATCTGCGATATCCCGGGAAAGGGCCGTTGGCCGGTTGTGAAAACGGACCCGGGCAGCACGGTGCCGCCCGGATCCTTCTCCGTGGGACTTGGGAGCCGTGCCCATTCGGGAGCGGCGTCTGTCTCCTGTGGGAGGAGCTTATTCCGCCGCCTCGCGATGGGCGCGCGCGTAGCGGGTCAGCGCGTCGTCGGCAACCGGCTCGATCGGCGTGAAGTCGCGATGGGCGATGAATTCCGGTCGCGTCGGCTTGCGGATCGCGTTGGAGATCGTCGACAGCGTCAGGTAGACGATCTTGCGCGGGTAGGGGGTGATGTTGCCCGACGAGCCATGCACGAGATTGCCATGGTGGATGAGCAGCCCGCCGGCCTTGCCGGTCGGAGCGGCGATCTCGCCCTTGGCGGCAAGCTCCGTGACCGTGTCATTGTCGAGCGTCCACAGCCCGTAGCTCGTGGTCTCGGTGTCGTATTCGGACTTCAACTGGCCGTGGGTATGCGAGCCGGCGATCACCATCAGCGGCCCGTTGATCGGCAGCACGTCGTCGAGGAAGACGGAGATGTTCATCGCCCGCGGCTCGGGCATGCCGTCATCCTTGTGCCAGGTCGGGAAGTCCTGGTGCCACTGCCACACGTCGCCGGTGAAGGCCGCCTTGGCGTTGACCTTGAACTGGTGCATGTACAGCTGCTCGCCGAAGATCTGCTGCACCGGCTCGATCAGGCGGGGATGCCGGCCCAGCAACCGGAACGCCTCGTTATAGGTGTGACAGGCGAAGGCCGTGCGCGGCGTTCCGTCCTTCTCGCGCCAGATCTCCTTGCGATCCTCGTCGAAAATGCCGACCGCGGCCTCGCGCATCACCTCGACTTCTTCCGGCGAAAAGGCTTCCGGCAGGAACAGGAAGCCCTTGCGGTTGAATTCTGCAATCTGCTCGTCGCTCAGTTTCATGGGTCGTTCCTCCTTGGTCGGATTCGGCTCTCAGGCCGAATTCCTCAGTGCCCGGCCTTCGCGCAGCCGCGCTTCTGTCTCGTGCCCGGCAGTTTCCGCGTGCGCACGAGCCGCCTCGCCGGCGGAACTGTCTCCGGCCAGCACCAGTCGGGCGATCTCGCCGTGCTGCTGCCAGGCCTTGGAGCGAAAACCACCAATATCGAGCACCAGCCGCATCGAGCGCATCATGTGGGCGAATTGCGGCTCCAGCGTTTCGGCGATCCGTCGGTTGCCGGACATGGCGATGATCTGGTTGTGAAAAGCGATGTCGAGCGCGATGCGCTCGTCCGTCGGCGTTTCGTCGCCAAAGGCGTCCGCCTTGTCGAGGATCGTGGTCAGGGCCTGGCTCGCCGCCGTCGGCATCTTTCCGGACGCGACGCGTTCGGCGGCGAGCCGTGCGGCCAGCGCGTCGAGCGCCGCGCGCACCTGGTAGACGTCGCGCAGATGCGCCGGGTCGATCTCGGTGACCTTCAGCCCCTTGCGGCCGGTTTCCTCGACCAGCCCGTCGCGTTTCAGAAGCTGCAGGGCGTGGCTGACCGGTTGGCGCGAGACCCCGAGCCGGTCGGCAAGCTCCGCCTGGCGGATCCGCTCGCCCGGCGCCAGCGCGCAGGTCGCGATCGCGTTGCGCAGCTTGTCATAGACGCGGTCGACGAGGATCGGTGTCTGGTCGATCAGTTCCATCCGGTCTTGCGTCCCTCGTTCGCCGTTCCGACCGGTCCCGCTGACCGGTCATTCTGGAATTTGGAATTCCGAATTCAAACATGCGGCATGATTGGTCGTCAAGTATGGAATTCCGAATTCGATTTGACCGGGAAGAGCGACAACAGCCGCCGGCGCCCGAGAAAGCGCCCGCGAAAGCGCCTGCGCTGCGTGGCGGAATCCGCAGGAAGGTGCCAGGCAACACCGGCAAGGAGATGAAGGCGAAGTTGAATCGCGCCCGGAACCGCCGCGACGCGAGGCGGGTCTCGGGTCCTGATCCTAGCTGCCCTGGAGCCCGAGTTCGCTGCGAAGGGCGCGGGTCAGTTTCGCCGCGACGATCCGGTGCGCCTCGGCGATATGGGCGCGCAGGTCCTCGTCGCTGAGCGGCGCGCCGCCGCGCACTTGCACCCAGGAGGCGCGGGCGAGATAGGGCGCCGGCACGACATTGTCGAGCTCGGTCAGGATTTTGTAGCTGAGCTCGGAACACTTGAAGGCGATCGCATCGCTGGCGCCCTCGCCCCAGCTGGAACACACGGCGAAGATCTTGCCGCCGACCTTCCAGACCGAGGCATTGCCCCATTGGATGACATGGGTCGTTGCCGTGAGTGTCGCGCAATAGGCATCGAAATCCGCACGCGTCATCCTGCCTGCCTCGTTCCCAATGATGTGAAACCCGTTCCTGCGCGGAGCCCGCCGGGACATCGGACGCCTGCCGGTTTCAAGGCGGCGAACGGGAATCGCGGCGCCATGGCTCTGGCGATTGCCGAGCTTGCGCATATATGGCGGGTAACACAACCTGTACCGGTTGCTGTCTGGCGTGCCGGTCCGACCTAGAGAGGCTTCATGCAAGATGTCCGCATTCTCGTCCTGTCCGGCTCGATCCGTTCAGGCTCCTACAACACGCAACTCGCCGGGCTGGTGGCGAAATATGCCGCCCTTGCCGATGCGCAAGTGACGCAGATATCGCTCGCCGACTATCCGATGCCGATCTACGACGGTGATACCGAGAAGGAAAAAGGGGCGCCGGAGGCGGCGCGCAAGCTGAAGGCGGTGTTCCAGAAGCACAACGGGGTCTTCATCGCCTCGCCGGAATACAACACCGCCATCACGCCGCTTTTGAAGAACACGCTCGACTGGGTGTCGCGCCTGTCGGACGAGGGCGAGCCGCCGTCCGCCGCTTTCAGGAACCGGGTCTTCGCGATCGGGGCGGCATCGCCGGGTGGGCTCGGCGGCATTCGCGGGCTGATCGGGCTGCGCACGATCCTGGAGATAGGCCTCGGCGCGCTGGTGATCCCGGACATGGGCATGGTGCCGAACGCGGCCTCGGCCTTCGACGAGCATGGCGAACCCGTCAACGAGCGCACGGCGAAGCTGCTGCAGGCGATGGTCGACCGGCTGGTCATGGAAGTGAAGCTGCGCGGCTGAGCGGCAGGCGGCCGCGAACAGGTCACGGCAAGACGGGAAGCGGGAAAGGCAGATCGGGGTACTCGCCCGGGTCGGGGCCGTTGTCCCGGTCTCAGGCGACGTTGCGCCGGTAGACCCACACGCGCGCCGGCGGCAGGTTCTTCAGGATCCAGCCGCTGCGCTGAACCGTGAAATTCTCGGGCTCCGGCTCCACCGGCGGCACCAGCGCATAGGAAAACTGGATGAAGGGCGCGCCCGGCTGCAGCAGCTCGAACGCTTCCATGAGGAGCGCCCGTCGCTCCGCCTTGGGACGCGAGAACAGCGGCAGGGACGAGACGATGCTGGCTAGCGAACCGGAGGGAATGTTCGCCAGGGTCTTGCGCAGTTGATAGGCGTCGCCCTCGACGACGGCCATGTCGGGATAGCGGCGGCGCAGGAGCCGGCAGAAGTCTTCGTTGTACTCCAGCGCGATCACCCGCTCGGTCGCGATGCCGCGTTCCAGGATCGCGTGGGTCACGACGCCGGTGCCCGGTCCCAGTTCCAGAACGGCGCCTGGCCTGTCGCGCTCGATGAAGCTGGCCATCCGCCGCGTCAGGTCCGGTCCGGATGGGCTCACGGCGCCGGTTGTCAGCGGGTTTTCCGCCCAGTTGCGGATGAAGCGGATCTCGTCGGCAAGCTTCGCCGAGAAGCCCTTGACCTTGCGCGCGGAAACATCGAGCATATTGAAATCCACCCTGAAAAAGTCAAAACAACATGCCGTCCGGGGCCTGTGGCCGCTCAGGTTGGCACAGCAAGGTGGTCGCGCCTCATGGCGAATTCATGGCGCGGCCGCGACCCGGGAGCGTATCTCCCGGCAATACGACACTTTTCGGTTTTACGTGACGTTCCGCGAAACGGACCGCTTCAACTGCCGAGATTGTCGAGGAAGTCCTTCACCCGGGCGAAGAAGCCGTGCGATTCCGGATGCGTGTCGCCGGAGGATTCCTGCTCGAACTCCGCCAGCAATTCGCGCTGCCGCTTGGTCAGGTTGGCCGGCGTCTCTACGGTCACCTGGATATAGGCATCGCCCAGCTGCTGCGAGCGCATCACCGGCATGCCCTTGCCGCGCAGGCGGAACTGCTTGCCCGTCTGGGTGCCTTCGGGGACCTTGACCCGCGTGGTCTCGCCGCTCAGCGTCGGCACCTCGAACTGGCCGCCAAGGGCCGCCGTCGTCATCGAGATCGGCACCCGGCAATAGAGATCCGCGCCGTCGCGCTGGAAGAAGGCATGCGGGCGGATCGACAGGAAGATGTAGAGGTCGCCGGAGGGGCCGCCGCGCAGGCCCGCCTCGCCCTCGCCGCCGAGGCGGATGCGCGTGCCGTCCTCGATACCGGCGGGAATGTTGACCGACAGCATCCGGTTGACGGTCTTGCGCCCGGCGCCCGAGCACTCGGTGCAGGGATCGGCGATCACCTGGCCACGTCCCTGGCAGGCCGCGCAGGTGCGTTCCAGGGTGAAGAAGCCCTGCGAGGCTCTGACCCTGCCCGAGCCGCCGCAGGTGCGGCAGATGGTGGGCGCGCTGCCGGTCTTTGCGCCAGATCCGGAACAGGCCTCGCAGGAAATCGAGGTCGGCACCTCGATCTCGACCGCCTTGCCGGAAAAGGCCTCTTCCAGGGAGATGTCCAGGTTGTAGCGCAAGTCCGCGCCCCGGTCGCGGCCACCGCCCCGCCGGCCGCCGCCCATGCCGAAGAACTCGTCGAAAATGTCGGACATGGCCGAAGCGAAATCGCCGGGATGGCCGCCGCCGCGCGCGCCGAAGCCGCCGTTTTCGAAGGCGGCGTGGCCGAACCGGTCATAGGCCGCGCGCTTTTGCGCGTCCTTGAGCGTGTCATAGGCTTCGCTGACTTCCTTGAAGCGGTTTTCCGCCTCCGCATCGCCCGGGTTGCGGTCCGGGTGGAACTGCATCGCGAGCTTTCGATAGGCGCTCTTCAGCGCCTTCTCGTCGGCATCGCGGGCAACGCCCAGCACCTCGTAGTAGTCGCGCTTGTCCATCAGGCTGTTCCATCCCTGCGCCCGGCCGTGTCGGCATCCTGCGTGTGAACGCGTCGAAGCAGCGCGTTCAGACGGGTGCGGCGGGCGAGTTCGTATCCATTGTCGAGGCAGATGCGGACGACGCCCGGCAACGCCTTCTCCTTGCCGGCCTCGACCACGATGAAGTCCGGGCGCAGGCCCGTCGGTCCGTTGGCGAACAGGCCGCGCAGCGCCGCCTCGTCATGGCCTTCGAGATCGACCTTCATCGCGTCGATGCGGACGATTCCGCGCCGCGCGCAGATCTCGTGGATCGGCAGCACCTCGAAACTCCCGGCGTCGTCCTCGCCCGCGGAGCGCACCCTGTGCTCGCCGCGATTGCCCTCGTGGGCGAGGATCGCGCCGCGGCCGGCATGTTCGCCCACTGCGCAATCGGCAACCATCACGCAATCGATGCCGGAGGCGGCAAGATTGGCTTCCAGCCGCGCCCTTGTGCCCGCGTCCGGCTCCACGGCAAGCACCACCACCTCGCGCGACAGCGCGCGCGCGGTGCTGACCATCCACAGGCTGTAGAGGCCGACATTGGCGCCAAGGTCGAGAAACACGAACGGGGAGGAGGGAGACGCGGCGAAGACGTCGCGCAGGGCCGCGCGCTCGTCCGGGTCGAAAAGCTGGGCGCCGGCGACAGCGCGCTTCTCGCAGCGATTGGAGGTCGGGTAGAGCCGGGCGCGGATCGAGGGAAACACCTCGACGTCGAACGGCCCGGGCGCGCCGCCAGTTGCCAGCTTGCGGATCAGCGACACGCCGATCCGGCCCAGCCGGTTCTCCGGCATCGCGCCGGCAAGCCGGCGCAGCGCCTCGCGCGGAGCGGACAGGGCATGGGCGCCGAATGGCGGATCGAGCGAACGCAGCCTCATGCCCGGGTATCACACTCCAGCGTCAATGGTCGGTTTCGAATAAGGGCTTGCGCGGCAGGGAACATCCCTCCGCCGCATGGCCGGACGCGATCGCCAGAACGGCAAGAGGCACGGCACCCTGGCGGCGCCGTGCCCCTTGCGCTCGGCAATCAGGCGGACTTCTTGTCGTCTTCGTCGCGGACTTCCTCGAAATCCGCATCGACGACATCGTCATCGGCCTTGGGCGCCTCGCCGGTCTCGCCGGCATCCGTGCCTTCCTCGGCCTGGGCGGCCTTGTACATGGCCTCGCCAAGCTTCATCGAGACTTCGGACAGCGACTGGGTCTTGGCCTGGATCTGCTCCAGGTCCTCGCCCTCGAGCGCGGTCTTCAGTTCGGTGACGGCCGCTTCGATGGCACCCTTGTCCTCGGCCGTGACCTTGTCGCCATAGTCCTTCAGCGACTTCTCGGTCGAGTGCACCAGCGCCTCGCCCTGGTTGCGGGCCTCGACAAGCGACTTGCGCTTCTTGTCGTCGTCCGCATGGGCTTCCGCGTCCTTGACCATCTGCTCGATGTCCGCGTCCGAAAGACCGCCGGACGCCTGGATGCGGATCTGCTGCTCCTTGCCGGTGCCCTTGTCCTTGGCCGAGACATTGACGATGCCGTTGGCGTCGATGTCGAACGTGACCTCGACCTGCGGCACGCCGCGCGGCGCCGGGGGAATGCCGACCAGGTCGAACTGGCCCAGCATCTTGTTGTCCGCGGCCATCTCGCGCTCACCCTGGAACACCCGGATGGTCACGGCCGTCTGGTTGTCTTCCGCGGTGGAGAAGGTCTGGCCCTTCTTCGTCGGGATCGTCGTGTTGCGGTCGATCAGGCGGGTGAACACCCCGCCCAGCGTCTCGATGCCGAGCGACAGCGGCGTCACGTCGAGCAAGAGCACGTCCTTGACGTCGCCCTGCAGCACGCCGGCCTGGATCGCCGCGCCCATGGCAACGACCTCGTCCGGGTTGACGCCCTTGTGCGGCTCCTTGCCGAAGAAGGTGGAGACCACCTCCTGGATCTTCGGCATGCGCGTCATGCCGCCGACGAGAACCACCTCGTCGATCTGGCCGGCGGCGATGCCGGCATCCTTGAGCGCCGCCTTGCAGGGCTCGATCGTGCGCTGCACGAGATCATCGACGAGGCTCTCGAACTTCGCCCGCGTCAGCTTCATCGTCAGGTGCTTGGGCCCGGAGGCGTCGGCGGTGATGAACGGCAGGTTGATCTCGGTCTGCGAGGAGGACGACAGCTCGATCTTGGCCTTCTCGGCCGCCTCCTTGAGGCGCTGCAGCGCGAGCTTGTCGTTCTTCAGGTCGATGCCCTGGTCCTTCTTGAACTCCGAAGCGAAATAGTCGACCAGGCGCATGTCGAAATCCTCGCCGCCGAGGAACGTGTCGCCATTGGTGGACTTCACCTCGAACACGCCGTCGCCGATCTCCAGGATCGAGACGTCGAACGTGCCGCCGCCAAGGTCATAGACCGCGATGGTCTTGCCGTCGTTCTTGTCGAGGCCGTAGGCGAGCGCCGCCGCCGTCGGCTCGTTGATGATGCGCAGCACCTCGAGACCGGCGATCTTGCCGGCATCCTTGGTTGCCTGACGCTGGGCGTCGTTGAAATAGGCGGGAACCGTGATGACGGCCTGCGTCACCTGCTCGCCGAGATAGCTCTCGGCGGTTTCCTTCATTTTCTGAAGGATGAAGGCGGAGGCCTGCGAGGGAGAATACTTCTCGCCGCTCACCTCGACCCAGGCGTCGCCATTGTCGGCCTTGACGATCGAGTAGGGGACAAGCTTCTTGTCCTTCTCCACCGTCGGGTCTTCATAACGCCGCCCGATCAGGCGCTTCACGGCGAACACCGTTCCGGTCGGGTTCGTCACCGCCTGGCGCTTGGCCGGCTGGCCGACGAGCCGCTCGCCGTCGTCGTTGAAGGCGACCATGGACGGGGTGGTCCGCGCGCCTTCGGAATTCTCGATCACCTTGGGAGCCTTGCCGTCCATGACGGCGATGCACGAGTTGGTCGTGCCGAGGTCGATACCGATGACCTTTGCCATATTGCCCTTCCTTTCCAGCAGACCGGTCGGACCCGTTACGGCATCGGACCGGTCCCTCTTCTCGTACGTCTAGTCGTTACGCGTCTTGTGTCGATACGTCGTGTATTGCTCCCCGCATGACGTGAACCAAGGGTCGCGCGGCATGGGAGCGGAGCGTGACCGCTATATATGTTGAGCAGTGGCGCACCGCAAGGCTGGCGGCGCGCAAGGCTCCCCCGCTCCCCCGGCCCCCGCTCCGCCGCCGCGGCGGGTCGCCCCTTGTTGCGCCGCAGCGGGAACCGGCCTAGAAGCGGCGCAAACCTCAACCGCCGGAGCGCGGCCCGCATCCCCTGCGCTGCTCCTGCACCGCCGGCGATGCCGTTCGCCCCTCCACGACACGCACCGACCCGCGCCGCGCGGCACCAGAGCGGATGGCCTGATGTTCTCATTGTCCCACTATGCGCAGGACTGGACCGGCAATGTCCGCAAGGACGTGATTGCCGGCCTCGTCGTCGCGCTTGCCCTCATTCCCGAGGCGATCGCCTTTTCCATCATCGCCGGCGTCGATCCCAAGGTCGGCCTCTATGCCTCCTTCTCCATCGCCGTGATCACCGCCATTGTCGGCGGCCGCCCGGGCATGATCTCGGCCGCCACCGCGGCCACCGCCGTGCTGATGGTGACGCTGGTCAAGGAGCACGGGCTGCAATACCTGCTCGCCGCCACCGTGCTTGCCGGCCTGCTGCAGATCGTCGCGGGCCTGCTCCGGCTCGGTTCGGTGATGCGCTTCGTCTCGCGCTCGGTGATGACCGGCTTCGTCAACGCGCTCGCCATCCTGATCTTCATGGCCCAGCTGCCCGAACTGATCGGCGTCACCTGGCTGACCTATGCGATGGTCGCCGCCGGCCTTGCCATTATCTATCTGTTCCCGCGCCTGACGACGGCCATTCCCTCGCCGCTGGTCTGCATCCTGGTGCTGACCGCGGCCGCGATTGCCTTCGGCTTCGACGTGCGCACCGTCGGCGACATGGGAGAACTGCCCGACACCTTGCCGGTGTTCCTCATTCCCGACATTCCGCTGACGCTGGAAACGCTGCTGATCATCCTGCCCTATTCGGCCGCCGTCGCCGCCGTCGGCCTGCTGGAATCGCTGATGACGGCCGCCATTGTCGACGACCTGACGGACACACCCAGCGACAAGAACCAGGAATGCATCGGCCAGGGCATCGCCAACTCGGCCACCGCCTTCATTGGCGGCATGGCCGGCTGCGCCATGATCGGCCAGTCGATGATCAACGTGAAGTCGGGCGGTCGCGGCCGCCTGTCGACCTTTTCCGCCGGCATCATCCTTCTGTTCCTCATCGTCGCGCTGGGCGAATGGGTGGCGAAGATCCCGATGCCGGCCCTTGTCGCGATCATGATCATGGTCTCCATCGGCACGTTCAGCTGGTCCTCGATCGTCAATCTCAAGGACCATCCGCGCTCCTCCTCGGTGGTCATGCTGGCGACCGTCGCCGGCGTGGTGCTGACCCATAATCTCGCCATCGGCGTGCTGATCGGCGTGCTGCTGTCGGGCATCTTCTTCGCCTGGAAGATCGCCCAGATCTTCCGCGTCACCTCGAGCCTGTCGGCGGATGGGCGTTCGCGCACCTATGTCGTGGAAGGACAGGTCTTCTTCGCCTCGGCGGAGGCCTTTACAGCCGCCTTCGATTTCAGGGAGGTTCTGGAGAAGGTGACCATCGATGTCAGCCGCGCCCATATCTGGGACATCTCCGCGGTCGCCTCGCTCGACATGATCGTGCTGAAGTTCCGCCGCGAGGGCGCGGAGGTCGAGATCGTCGGCATCAACGAGGCGAGCGAGACGATCGTCGACAAACTCGCCATTCACGACAAGCCCGGCGCGCTCGACCGCCTGATGGGCCACTGACAAGGCCGGAGGACATCCCATGACAAAGCTGATCGCGCTGGTCGACGGTTCCGTCTATTCGCGAAGCGTTTGCGAACATGCCGCCTGGATCGCGGCGCGCGCCGGCGATGCCGCCCGGGTCGAGTTGCTGCATGTGCTCGGCCGCCGCCAGGCGGAGGGAGGCGCGGCGAACCTTTCCGGCAACATCGCCCTCGGCGCGCGCACCACGCTGCTTAATGAACTGGCCGAGCTCGACGCGCGCACCGCGAAGCTGGCCCAGGCGCGCGGCCGGGCGATCCTCGACGATGCCGCCAAGGTGCTGGACGAGGCCGGCATTGCCGATGTCGGCACCCGTCTGCGCGCCGGCGATCTGGTCGAGACCCTGGCCGAGATGGAGGCCGACGCCGATCTCGTCATCATCGGCAAGCGCGGCGAGGCGGCGGATTTCGCCCGGCTGCATCTTGGCTCCAACCTGGAGCGGATCGCCCGCGTGGCGAAGAAGCCGGTTTTCGTCGCCGCCCGTGCCTTCCGCCCGATCGAGCGGATGCTGATCGCCTTCGATGGCGGCACCAGCGCCCTGAAGGCGGTCGACCACATCGCCCGCAGCCGCATCCTGGCCGGTCTCGACTGCCGTCTCCTGATGGTCGGCCAGGACACGCCGGACGCGCGCCGCTCCCTCGACGGCGCCGCCGCGATCCTCAAGGGCGGCGGCTATGCGGTCACGGCCGAAATCCGTTCCGGCCAGCCCGACACGGTGATCTCCAAGGCGGTGGAAGACGAGGGCATCGACCTGCTTGTCATGGGCGCCTACGGGCATTCGCGCATCCGCTCGCTGATCATCGGCTCGACCACGAGCGAGATGATCCGCTCCTGCAAGGTCCCGGTGATGCTGTTCCGCTGAAACGCGGTCCTGCTGGCAAAGCCTTCCGGCTGCGATATAAACCGGGATGAATGCAACGGGCGGTCCCGCCGCCCTGCCGGTCCCCGGCAAGGGGGCCGGTGTGATCCAGCCCCAGCCAGCACGGGACAAGACCTGCCATGAGCGCCGAAACCGAAAGCCCCTCCCGCGACGAACTGGAGGCGCGTGTCGCCGCCGGCAATCCCTTCGCGATCTTCGCGGAATGGCTGGCGCTCGCGGAAAAGAGCGAGCCGAACGACCCCAATGCGATGGCGCTGGCGACCAGCGGCGCAAACGGACTGCCGGACGTGCGCATGGTGCTGCTGAAGGAGTTCGACGAGGCCGGCTTCGTCTTCTACACCAACACACAGTCGCAAAAGGGCGACGAGCTGGGGCAGAACATGCAGGCCGCCGGCGTGCTGCACTGGAAGTCGCTGCGCCGCCAGGTGCGCTTTCGCGGGCCGGTCGAGCTGGTCAGCGAGGCGGAGGCCGACGCTTATTTCGCCTCGCGGCCGCGCGACAGCCGCATCGGCGCCTGGGCCAGCCAGCAGTCGCGGCCGCTGGAAAGCCGCTTCGCCCTTGAGAAGGCAGTGGCGAAACACGCGACCCGCTTCGCCATTGGCGAGGTGCCGCGTCCCGACTACTGGACCGGCTACCGCATCCGCCCGCTCTATATCGAATTCTGGATGGACAAGCCCTTCCGCCTGCACGACCGGCATGTGTTCCGTCGCCCGGCGCCCGAGGGCGGCTGGACGACGGAACGTCTTTATCCGTAAGCCGGAAAGGCGTCCGACAATACGTTGTCAGGCGGCGCGGACCGTCGACAGGAAGCGTGAAAGCTCGCCGCGCAGGGTCGTTGCCTGCCGGGTCAGTTCGCTGGAGGCCTGCAGGACCTGACCGGCCGCGGTGCTCGATTCGTCCGCCGCGCGGGTCACGGTGGTGATCGCCATCGACACTTCGGCCGTGCCGGAGGAAGCTTCCTGAACATTCCGGGCAATTTCCTGCGTTGCCGCCGACTGTTCCTCGACCGCGGCCGCCACCGCCGCTGAAATGGCGTTGAGACGCTGGATCGTCTCGGCGATGCCGTTGATCGCGGTGGCGGATTCTGTCGTCGACGACTGGATCGCGGAGATCTGCCCGGCGATTTCCGTGGTCGCCTTGGCCGTCTGGTCGGCAAGGTCCTTGACCTCGGCGGCGACGACCGCAAAGCCGCGCCCTGCCTCGCCGGCGCGCGCCGCCTCGATGGTGGCATTGAGCGCAAGGAGGTTGGTCTGGGCGGCGATGCCGTTGATCAGCTCGACGATGTCGCCGATCTTCTGTGCCGCGTTGGACAGGCCGCGCACCATGGAGGCGGCAGCATCCGCATCGCTCATCGCCACCGACGACATCTTGTTCGACTGGTCGACCTGTCCGGCGATCTCGCGCACCGAGGCCGTCAGTTCCTCCGTCGCCGCGGCAACGGTCTGGACATTGGCTGAAGCTTCCTCGGACGCCGCGGCGACCGCGGTCGATTGCTGCGAGGTCTGGTCGGCGCTGCCCGACATCAACCGGGCCGAGGCCTCGAGCTGGCTCGCGGCGGCGGAAACCGATTCCACCACCTTGCCAACCGAGCGTTCGAACTCCTGCGCCAGTTGCGCCAGGGCCTGCTTCTTTTCCGCCTCCGAGCGCGCCTTCTGGGCGTCCCTCTCGCCGGCCATGGCAGCGGCCTCGATCGACTGTTCCTTGAAGAAGAGGGCGGCGCGGGCAACCTCGCCGATCTCGTCGCGGCGCTCGACGCCGGAGATCCCCACGTCGGTATTGCCGCGTGCAAGCTCGGTCAGAACCGAGACGATGCGGCCAAGCGGGCGGGAAATGCTGCTGCGGGCGATCCAGGCGGCGATCACGATGCCGAAGACGATCCCCGCCAACGCCTTCACGATCATGTCGCGGGCGGCGGTGCGGGCTTCGTCGGCGGCAACGTCGCGCTGGGCGGCCATCATCTCGGCCGAATAGGTGCTGTAGGTCTTCACCGTGTCGGTCACCGCCTTCTGCCCCTCGAGTGCCGAGGCAAGGGCGGCATCGATTGCGGAACGGTCGTTTGCGGATCTCGCCGCGACATCGACCATCGCCTCGATGCGGATGAAATACGCATTGAGCGCCGCCTTCACGTCGGCGAGGTGCTTGCGCTGGCGTGCATCGGAAACGGCTTCGAGCTTGGGCAGCCGCTCCAGCATTTCCTCGGCGCGGCGTTTGCTTTCGGCACGGAAGTCCTCGGCACGCTCCGTTGCCTGCGCCAGCTGGTAGGTCATCCGGCTGATGGCGATGATGTCGATGCGCAGGTCCATCGCCTCGCGGGCAGCTTCCTCCGATGCGCCCACCGCGTTGAAGGAGCGTGTCAGGGCGTTCAGCTCCGTATACGCGACCGCGGCGATACCGGCGGCGGTAAAGCCCATGAGCAGCACCACGGCGAGCATCTTCTGGACGATGGACACATGCTTGAGCATGGCGGCAGACCTTTTTCATGTCGGAGGGTAAGGCGGCAGCACCGCCGGAATGATGGCGCACTCTTAGGCGGGAAGTGCTTAATTGCTGCTTAAGAGGCTCGGTCTTGCTTTGGGACTGTTTGGTAATACAAGTCGAAATAGCGTTCGTACTCTTCGTCTTGCTCGATGCGGGCGGCATATATTTGCTTTGCTAAATGGAGCGAATATTCAAGCGTGGAACGCGAAACGGGTCCTCCGCCTGCGTCTCCGGATCCGTCCTGCCGCCGTCTTGCGGCGGTGGAACCATTGTTTCTCTCACCCGTTGACGGGGCAGCAACCAACCGCGGACGCCTCTCCCCGGGGCCGCCCGCAACCATAGGAGGATTGCATGCTTCGAACCATCGGCCTCGCCGGAACCGCCATTCTCGCCCTTGCCGCCGCGCCGTCCCTTGTGGGCGCGCAGGAGGCAAAGCCCGGCGTCGAGATCGGCAAGCTGACATGCGACGTGACGGGTGAAAGCAACTTCATTGTCGGCGGGACCAACTCGCTCGCCTGCAGCTATCGTCCCGCCGATGGCGGCGATACCACCTACTACCGTGGAGAAAGTCGCGAGTTCGGCCTCGATATCGGAACGCAGGACAGTGCCACGCTTGTCTGGGGCGTGTTCGCTCCCACCGCCGACACGGACCCCGGCGCCCTTGCCGGCAGCTATGGCGGGGTGACGGCGGGGGCGAGCCTCGGCGTCGGCCTGACGGCCAATGCGCTTCTCGGCGGTCTCGACAAGTCGATCGCACTCAATCCGGTCAGCGTGGAATCGCAGACCGGCACCAACCTGACCATCGGCGTCAAGTCCCTGCTGCTTGAGCCGGCCGTCTGAACATCCGAGCCGGACCCGGATCTGCCGGATTTCCAAGGGCGGCGAGCCAGAGGGTTCGCTGCCCTTTCTCTTGTCGGCAGACAGCCGCCACACGGCGGATTCCCACTGCCGGTCAAACCGTCTACGCTCCGCATATGAAAGTCGGAAACAAGACAACGGGCGTGCGCCTGCGCCTCGTGTTCGAGCCGGATGTGGCCTTTGGTCCCGGCAAGGCGGATCTTCTGGAGAACATTGCCGCGACCGGTTCCATCGCTGCGGCCGGGCGACGCATGGGCATGAGCTACAAGCGCGCCTGGATGCTGGCCGAAAGCTTGAATGCGACCTTTCACGCCCCCCTGGTCGAAAGCAGCAGGGGCGGGGCGCAGGGCGGCGGGGCACGCCTGACCGAGGCAGGCGAGAGGGTGCTCGCGCTCTACCGGCAGCTGGAGGAGAAGGCCGCGGCCGCGGGCCTTGAGGAGATCGACGGATTGCGCGCGTTGCTGCGCGAGGACTGCGGCACCGGCGCGCGCTCTGGCATCGATGTGTCCGGAAGGAAATAACGCTTGCAAACCCTCGAAAGCCAGTCGATATGTTCTATCAGACATATCGACTGCGGGTCTGCCCGCGTTCTTTCCCCTCCCGTGAGGAGCCTGCCATGAGCTCGCATCGTTTCGGCTTGGCCGTCCTGTTGTTTTCCGGTCCGTTCCCGATCGTCCGCCGGATCGCCGTCGCGGCGTTCCTGCTGCTTGCGCTGGCTGGTTGGACCCCGGACGCGGCCCGTGCCCAGACGCCGGAACGCGGCAGCGTCACGGTCTTCGCCGCCGCCAGCCTGAAGAACGCCATGGACGGGATCGCGGCCGTCTGGCGGGCGCGGACCGGGCATGACGTCGTCGTCTCGCTTGCCGGCAGTTCCGCGCTTGCCCGCCAGATCCAGGCCGGAGCCCCGGCGGACGTCTTCATCTCGGCCAATGCGAACTGGATGGACAGGCTGGAGGCGGACGGCCTGCTGATCGAGGGGACCCGCCGCGACCTGCTTGCCAATTCCATCGTGCTGGTCGCCCATGACGGCAACGTGGCTCCCCTCGAGATTTCGCCCGCCCTCGACCTGTCCGGCCTCATCGGCGAGGGGAGGCTGGCCATGGCCCTTGTCGAGGCGGTTCCCGCCGGCATCTACGGCAAGGCCGCACTGACGCACCTGGGCCTTTGGGACACGGTCGCGCCGAAGGTCGCGCAGGCGGACAATGTGCGCGCCGCCCTTGCCCTTGTCGCCACTGGCGAGGCCCCCTTCGGCATCGTCTATGCGACCGATGCGGTGGCCGAGGCGAGGGTCGGCGTGGTCGGCACATTTCCCGCCGACACGCATCCCCCGATCGTCTATCCTGCAGCAGTGCTGGACGGGCGCGACAATCCGCTGGCCACTGACTTCCTGGCCTTTCTCGGCAGTGCCGAGGCATCCGGGATCTTCGCCGCCGAGGGGTTTGTGGTCCTCGACTGAGCTTGAGCGGAACGAACGCGCATGGATTTCCTGAGCCCGGAAGAGTGGAGTGCGGTCGGCCTGTCGCTGCGGGTCTCCTTCTGGGCGACGCTTCTCAGCCTGCCGCCGGGCATTGCCGTTGCCATGCTGCTTGCCCGGGGAAATTTTCCCGGCAAGCAGCTGCTCAACGGCATCGTGCACTTGCCTTTGATCCTGCCGCCCGTCGTCACCGGCTATCTGCTGCTGCTAACCTTCGGCCGCCGCGCGCCGGTCGGCAGTTTCCTGCATGACGCCTTCGGCCTTGTCTTCGCCTTCCGCTGGACGGGCGCGGCCCTTGCCGCCGGGATCATGGCCTTCCCGCTGATGGTCAGGGCCATCCGCCTTGCCATCGAGGCGGTCGACCCGAAGCTGGAGCAGGCGGCCGGCACGCTCGGCGCCTCGCGTGTCATGGTCTTTGCCACCGTCACCCTGCCCCTGATCCTGCCCGGCGTCATCGCCGGGGCAATCCTCGCCTTCGCCAAGGCGATGGGCGAGTTCGGGGCGACCATCACCTTCGTCTCCAACATTCCCGGCGAGACCCAGACCCTGCCCTCGGCGATCTATGCCTTCCTCCAGGTGCCGGGCGGGGAGACGTCCGCCTTCCGCCTCGTGCTGGTGTCGATCGTGGTGGCGATGACCGCGCTGCTTGCCTCCGAATGGGTGGGCCGCGCCGTCGCCAGGCGGATTGCCGGCGCATGAGCCTCGACGTCTCCCTTCGCCATGCCTTCCCGGGCTTCACCCTCGATGCCCGCTTCGAGGCACCGGCCGGCGTCACCGCCCTGTTCGGCCGCTCCGGTTCGGGCAAGACCACTGTCGTCAACGCGCTGGCCGGGCTGCTGGCCGTCGACCATGGCCATGCGCGCATCAACGGCACCGTCCTCTTCGACACCGAAACCGGCGCAAGGATCCCGCCGCACCGCCGCCGCATCGGCTATGTCTTCCAGGAAGGGCGCCTGTTTCCGCACCTGACAGTCCGCCAGAACCTCAGCTACGGCCGCTGGTTCGCCGGCAGCAGGGTAAGGGCCGCCGACGGCGATGCATTCGCCCGCCTCATTGCCCTGCTCGGCATCGAGGCATTGCTGGATCGGCGGCCAGGCACCCTTTCGGGCGGCGAGAAGCAGCGCGTCGCCATCGGCCGCGCCCTGCTCAGCTTTCCCAGGCTGCTGTTGATGGACGAACCGCTCGCCGCCCTTGACGAGGCGCGCAAGGCGGAGATCCTGCCCTTTCTCGAACGCCTGGCCCACGAGACCGAGGTGCCGATCCTCTATGTCAGCCACTCGGTCGCCGAGGTGGCGCGTCTGGCCACCACGGTCGTCGCGCTGGAGAACGGCCAGGTGGTGCGCACCGGCACGCCGGTCGAGGTTCTGAGCGACCCGCGCGCGGTGCCGACGCTGGGCATTCGCGATGCCGGCGCCGTCATTCGGGCAAGGGTCCTGCGCCACCATGCCGACGGGCTGAGCGAACTGGAAACCGCCGCCGGCCCCCTGTTCCTGCCACAGGTCGCGGCGGCGGTCGGCACATGGGTGCGCGTGCGCATCCATGCGCAGGACGTGATCCTGTCGCGCACCGCGCCGGTCGGCCTTTCCGCGCTCAACATCCTGTCCGTCGAGGTCGCCGCGCTGCGCATGGGCGAGGGACCGGGCGTCGTCGTGCAACTGCGCGCCGGCGAGGAACGCCTGCTTGCCCGCATCACCCGCCGCTCGGCCGAAGCGCTTGCCCTTGCCCCCGGCCTTGCCTGCCACGCCATCCTCAAGTCCGTGGCGGTGGCGCAGGGCGATGTCTGGATCGAGGGTCGCGACGACTGACCGGCCCGGCGGCCTTCCTCGGCCGCCGCATCACTCGCCGATCGCCGCGCGGGCGTGCTTCAGGCCCTCGTCGAGGGTCGCCGCATAGGTGACCAGCGGTGCCTCCAGCCCTTGCACGACAAGCTGCCGCCGGATCTCGGGTGCGGTTCCGCTCAGCACCACGGTGACGCCGCGCCGCGAGGCCTTGGCCGCCAGGCTCTCGATGCTGTGCGCGCCGGTCGAATCGAGGAACGGCACGGCGGCGAAGTCGATCACCAGCGCCCTGTGGCTGTCGGCGATCCGCTCGAGCACCGCCGCGATCGAGGCGGCCGCGCCGAAGAAGAAGGCGCCGGAGATGCGGTAGACGACCACCTGAGGGTCGATGCTGCTGGCCTCGTCATAGGGCCGGCGGCCGCCACCGGGCCTGTCGGCTTCGTCCTCGGCGACGAAGGGCAGATGGGTCTCGACCGCCGTTACCTGCGACATGCGGTGGATGAACAGCACCGAGCCGAGCGCGAAGCCGACGATGATCGCCTCGCTCACGTCCCGGAACACGGTCAGCCCGAAGGTCGCGAGCAGCACCAGCGCATCGCCCCGCGAGGCGCGTATAAGCGTCGCGAAGGCATGCCGCTCGATCATGTTCCAGGCGACGACGGCCAGCAGCCCGGCAAGGCTCGCCAGCGGGATATAGGCGGCAAGCGGTGCCGCGACCAGCATGAAGGCAAGCAGGAACAGCGCATGCGCCATGCCCGCCACCGGCCCGTGCGCGCCCGAGCGCACATTGGTGGCGGTCCGCGCGATGGTGCCGGTGACGCAGAACCCGCCGAACAGCGCCGAGCCGGCATTGGCGATGCCCTGGCCGACCAACTCGCAGTTGGAGCGGTGCCGCCGCCCGCTCATGCCGTCGGCGACCACCGCCGAGAGCAGCGATTCGATCGAGCCGAGCAGGGTGAAGGCGAAGGCGCTGGGCAGCACCGCGACGATCCGTTCGAGCGAGAGATCGGGCAGCGCCGGCATCGGCAGGGAGGAGGGAATGCCGCCGAAGCGCGAGCCGATCGTCTCCACCGGCAGCCCGGCCAGCGCGGTGACGGCGGCCGCCAGTGCGATGGCGATGAGCAGGCCCGGCCAGGTCGGGCGCCAGCGCTTCAGCAACACGATCACGGCGACCGTTGCCCCGGCAAGCGCGCTGCTTGCCGGCGTGATGCTCGGCAGCGCCGCCCACAGAACGGGAAGCTTTTCCGCCAGCGGCCCGGGCTCGGGCCCCGACAGCTGCAACCCGAGGAGGTCCTTCACCTGACTGGCGAAGATGATGACGGCGATGCCGGCGGTGAAGCCCACCGTCACCGGATAGGGCACGAATTTCACATAGGTGCCAAAGCGCAGCAATCCGGCGGCAACCAGCATCAGGCCCGACAGGAACGTGGCGAGCACCAGCCCCTCGACCCCGTGCGTCGCCACCGTCGTTGCCACCAGCACGATGAAGGCGCCCGCCGGTCCGCCGATCTGGAAACGGCTGCCGCCGAGCGCGGAGACGAGGAAGCCGCCGACGATGGCCGTCGTCAGGCCCTGCGCGGGCGACACGCCCGAGGCGATGGCGATCGCCATCGACAGCGGCAGCGCGACGATGGCGACCGTCAGTCCGGCAAGCGCATCGGCCTTCAGATGCGCGCGCGTATAGCCCTCGCGCAGCACCGTGACGAGCTTGGGCGTGAACAGGTCGGCAAAGCCCGGCGCGTCCTTGCGACTGTCGCTGCCCGCTGTCGCCGGACCGGCGCTCACGGCTGTTCTCCCGTGCGCGCGCCGCCGGATGCCGCCGGTTCCCTCAAGCGCACCCCGCGCCCCGATCCGATGGACGGTGCGCCCTCGCCGATCAGTTCGATGCCGGAACGCGAAAGCGCCTCGACCACCTTGGTCAGGCTGTCGACGACGCCGCGCACATTGCCGGAACTGGCTTCCATGCGCTGGATCGTCGGCACCGATACGCCGGCGCGCTCGGCCAGCGTCTTCTGGTCGATGCCGAGCAGCGCCCGCGCGGCGCGCATCTGGGCGGCGGTGATCATGTCGGAAAGGCTCCAGTGGGCAGTATGGATATCTCACTTTGTCAAATTGATGTGTCAGATATCAATACGCAGAAACGCGGAGCCGCTGCGGACGCGAAAAGCGCCGGACCCGTTTTCGGATCCGGCGCTTGACTTTCCCCAGGGCTGGAGGTTCCGCCGACGCGGCTCAGATGATCGCGTGGCGGACCTTGGCCGAGACCCATTCGCTGAAGACGACGGTGGCCAGGATGACGAGCAGGATCGTCGTCACCTGCGGCCAGGCCAGAACGTTGAGCGAAGCCTGCAACTGCAGGCCGAGACCGCCGGCGCCGACGAGGCCCAGCACCGCGCTCTCGCGGATGTTGATGTCCCAGCGGAACACCGAGATGCCCCAGAAGGCGGGCGCGATCTGCGGCCAGTAGCCGTAGATCAGCACCTGGCCACCGCTGGCCCCGGTTGCCTCGATTGCCTCGGTCTGGCTGGCGTCGGTCTCCTCGATGGCCTCGTAGAGCAGCTTGCCGACGAAGCCGATGGAGCGCAGCGCGATGGCGATGATGCCGGCGAGCAGGCCGGGGCCGAGAATGGAGACCAGCAGCAGCGCCCAGATCAGCGAGTTGATCGAACGCGAGGCGACGATGATGAACAGCGCGATCGGCCGGGCGACCAGCAGGCTCGGCGTGGTGTTGCGCGCGGCCAGGAAGGCGACGGGCGTCGCGATGATGACACCCAGCATCGTGCCCAGCGTCGCGATGTTGAGCGTGTCCCACAAGGGCCAGAGCAGCTTCTCGATATAGGAAAGGCGCGGCGGGAACATGCGCGAGCCGATATCGGCGGCCTGCTGCGGGGCGTCCATGACGAAGAGCCAGATCGTGTCCTTCGTCATGATCTGCCAGCACCAGACGGTCAGCGCGACGAGCGCGAACCATCCTGCCCAAAGGGCAAGCCGCGCGCGCGGTGTGCGAAGGTGCCAGGCCGGCCCGTTTTCGGTTTGTGTCACCGGCATCTTACTGCACCCACTTGCGGATATAGCTGGAGGAGTATTCGGCGAACATCACCACGGCGATGATGATCAGGAGGATCGCCCCGGCGCTGTCATATTCGTAGCGGTCGATGGCCGTGTTCAGCGTCGCGCCGATGCCGCCCGCTCCGACGATGCCGATCACCGCGCTTTCGCGGAAATTGATGTCGAAGCGATAGAGCGTCAGTCCGATCAGGCGCGGCATCACCTGCGGCTGCACCGCGTAGTTGACCAGTTGCCACCAGGAGGCGCCGGTGGCGCGGATGGCCTCGGCCTGGGTCTCGTCGATGTCCTCGATGTCCTCCGCCAGCAGTTTCGCCAGGAAGCCGATCGTGGCGAAGGTAAGGGTCAGGAAACCCGCGAAGGGACCGAAACCGAACATCGCGACCAGCAGGATGGCGATGATGATCTCCTGCAGCGAGCGGCTGAGGGCGATCAGACCGCGGCAGGCGTAATAGACAGGCATCGGGGCGATGTTGCGCGCCGCGCCGATGCCGATCGGAACGGAAATCAGCACGCCCGCAACGGTCGCAGTCACCGTCATGGTCAGGCTTTCCACCATGCCATTGCTGATATCCTTCCAGCGGCTGGTGAAGTCGGGCGTCAGGAAGCCCATGACGAAGCGCCCGCCCCGGTCGAGCCCGTCCCAGACGCGGGCCCAGTTGACGTCGACCGTGCTGATGGCGAGCACCAGGTAGATCAGGATGGCGGCGTAGATCCCGTAGCGCCAGCGCGGATCGGGGATCATCGTCGCCGGCCGGCGCCAGCGGCGCGGATAGGTCTTGGCGGTCGCGCTCATGGCTCAGATCATCCCGGCCATGCGCTCGGCCGCGTCGCGCTCCGCATGGTCGTCCTCTTCCGCCGCGCGGCGCATGGCGGTCCAGTCCTCCTCGCCATAGATGCGGGTCAGCACGCTTTCGTCGAGCAGCTCGGGGGCGCCGTCGAAGACGATCTCGCCAGCCTTCAGACCGATGATCCGCTGGGTGAATTGTTGCGCCAGCACGACATCGTGGATGTTGATGATCGCCGGCAACTCGCGCTCCTCGCAGATCTCGACGATGAGCCGCATGATCTGCCTCGAGGTCTTCGGGTCGAGCGAGGCGGTCGGCTCGTCGATCAGCAGCAGTTCCGGGTCCTGGGCAAGCGCGCGGGCAATGCCGACACGTTGGCGCTGGCCGCCCGACAGCGCGTCGGCACGCTTGTCGGCGTGATCGATCAGTCCGACCCGGTCGAGCAGGCGGAAGGCGTTCTGCACGTCGTCGCCGGCAAATTGGCGCAGGAACGAGCGCCAGAAGCCGACATAGCCGAGCCGGCCCGACAGCACGTTCTCCATCACCGTCAGCCGTTCCACCAGGGCGTATTCCTGGAAGATCATGCCGATCCGGCGTCTTGCCCGGCGCAATTCGCCTGCCGGCAGTCCGGTGATGTTCAGGTCATTCAGCAGGACCCGGCCTTCGCTCGGTTCGACAAGGCGGTTGATGCAGCGGATCAGCGACGACTTGCCGGCGCCCGAGGGGCCGATCAGGCCGACCACCTGTCCCTTCGGCACGGTGAAGCTGACCGACTTCAGCGCCTTGTCGCCGGTCTTGTAGGTCTTGGTGAGCGCATCGACTGTCAGCATGCGGTGTCCTGCAATGTGGCAATGGCACGGGGGAAGAGGGGGGAAGAAAAGCGCGACAACGACGGGAATGCGCGGGCGGAAGGCCGCCCGCGCACCCGTTCAGTTGCAACGCTGCCCTTACTGGCAGTTGTAGGAGACGTCGTTGGCCGCGTCGATCTGGCGGATCACCGACCAGTTGTCCTTGAAGGTGATCGGGATGAACTGCGCCTCGCCGGACTTGGAGAATTCCTTCTCCAGCGACGAACCTTCCCACTTGAAGGTGGCGAAGCCTTCCTTGATCTTCTCCTGCAGCTCCGGCTTCAGGTTATGGGCGATGCCATAGCCGGTGGTCGGGAAGGTCTGCGACTTGTAGATCGACACGAGCTGTTCCGCCTTGACCACTTCGCGGTCGATCATCCGGTGCATCACCGAGTTGGCGATGGCCGCTGCCGGATAGTCCTTGTTGGCGACGCCGAGGACCGAGTTGTCGTGCTTGCCGGAAAAAGCCGGCTCATAATCGGTTCCCGCGACCAGGCCATACTCGGCCTTGAGCAGCGCGGAGGGCGCCTTGTAGCCGGAGTTCGAGGTCTCGGCGGTGAAGGCAAGTGTCTTGCCCTTGATGTCCTCCGGCTTCTCGATGCCGGAGCCCGGATAGGAGATGATCTCCATCTCGTAGCCGAAGCTGCCATCGGCCTTGGCCATCATAGTGAAGGGGCGGAACCCGGCGCAGGCGACGGCAAGCGGGTTGGAGCCGGTGTTGAAACCGGCGACATGCAGGCGGCCGGCGCGCATCGCCTCGATCTGGGCGGCGTTCGACTGGACCGGGAAGAACTGCACCTTCTTGCCGGTGACGCTTTCCATATGCGTCAGGAAGTCGGCCCAGGCCTCGGCATAGACCGCCGGGTCCTCGACCGGTGTATAGGCGAAGATCAGCGTCGACGGGTCGACCTGCTGGGCCGGGTCGGAGGGAATGTCGGCGATCAGGTCGCCGTCGGCATCGCTGTAGCGGCTGTCGAGCTTGAACTCGGCCTGCGCCGCGCCGGCGAGCAGCGCGGTGAGAAGTGCGGCAACGCTGGCCGCACCGGCGACTTTCGTCAGGTGCATGGTCATGTCTGTTTCCTCCACTGGGGCGCGATGCGCATCCGTTGTCGTCCGGATGTCTGATAGGCGACCTTGGTGAAGGCTGGATGACAATGTTAGCCGCGTCAAGACCTTGGCTTGCACCGGCCGGCACGGGATGCGGGCCGGTTCACCCCGGCAGCACCTGGGCATGCTTGACCGTGCCGAAGGCGAAGCTCGATTCCAGCGAGGCGATGCAGGGAATCTTGTGAATGCGCCGCCGCATGAAAGCCTCGTAATCAGCCAGCGAGGCGACGACGACCTTCAGCAGATAGTCGCGGTCGCCGGCCAGAAGATAGCAATCCATGATCTCCTCGATCCCGGCCACCGCCTGTTCGAACGTGGCGACGGTTTCCTGGGTGTGCGGGGTGAGCTTCACCTGCAGAAAAACGGTTACAGGCAGCCCGTAGGCCTGCGGATCGACCACGGCCGCATAGCCGGAAATGACGCCGGACTTCTCCAGGTTGCGCACACGGCGCAGGCAGGGCGAGGGCGACAGGCCCACCCGTTCGGAGAGCTCCTGGTTGGTGAGCCGCCCGTTCCGCTGCAACTCGCGCAGGATGCGACGATCGATATCATCCATGTTTCGGCTCCCTACTGGCAGGATCTGCCAATCCAAGGGGATTGAGAGGCAAACTACGCCAGAAACAGCCTCGTGTGAAACCCTAGACTGCTCTCAGCAGTTCGGGAGAGGAACGGGGCGAGGTAGCCCGCGCTCTCGCCGCTCGCCCCCGGTAGAGGAGCCTTCGCCATGACCCGCAGCAACCGCCCGCTCGGCTTTGCCACCCGCGCCATCCATCACGGCTACGATCCGCTCGCCCACGAGGGCGCGCTGACCCCGCCGGTTCATATGACCTCGACCTTCGCCTTCGAGACGGCCGGGGCCGGCGGCGAGATGTTTGCCGGCGAGCGCGCCGGCCATGTCTACAGCCGCATTTCCAACCCCACCCTGTCGCTGCTGGAAGAGCGCATGGCTGTGCTGGAAGGCGGAGAGGCGGCGATCGCCTTCGCATCCGGCATGGGCGCCATCACCGCGGTGATGTGGACCTTCCTGTCGCCGGGCGACGAGATCCTTGTCGACAAGACGCTTTACGGCTGCACCTTCGCCTTCTTCCGCCACGGGCTGGCGAAGTTCGGCGTCACCGTCACCCATGTCGACATGCGCGATCCGGCCAACCTTCAGGAGGCGATCTCGGATCGCACCCGCATCGTCTATTTCGAGACGCCGGCCAATCCCAACATGCGCCTCGTCGACATTGCCGCCGTGTCGGCGATCGCCCGCAAGGCCGGTGCCAAGACCGTCGTCGACAACACTTATGCGACGCCCCTCCTGACCCGGCCGCTGGAGCTCGGCGCCGACATCGTCGTCCATTCGGCGACCAAGTATCTGGGAGGTCACGGCGATCTCGTCGCCGGCCTGGCCGTCGGCAATGGCGCCGACATGCAGGCGGTGCGCCTTGTCGGGCTGAAGGACATGACCGGCGCCGTCATGGCTCCGCTCACCGCCCATCTGATCATGCGCGGGCTGAAGACGCTGGAACTGCGCATGGAGCGGCATTGCGCCAGCGCCATGGCCGCCGCCGAACTGCTCGAGGCGCATCCCTCCGTTGTCTCCGTCCACTATCCCGGGCTTGCAAGCTTTTCCCAGCACGAACTGGCCGCGCGGCAGATGCCGGGCTTCGGCGGCATGATCGCCTTCGAGCTGGTCGGCGGCATGGCGGCCGGCATCCGCTTCCTCGACGCCCTGCAACTGGCGCGCCGTGCCGTCAGCCTCGGCGACGCCGAGACCCTCGTCCAGCACCCGGCCAGCATGACCCATTCGACCTACACGGCCGAGGAGCGTCGCGCCCACGACATCTCCGACGGACTGGTCCGCCTCTCGGTCGGGCTGGAGACGCCGGGCGACATTCTCGCCGACCTGGAACAGGCCCTGCGGGGATTGCAAAAAGCCGCTGCCTGAACGGGGTTCGGGGAAATAATTTTCGTCAATTTCGATAATTTCTGAATCAATCTTTCGAACTTTTGACGCAGAACTTGTCGAAATCGGACTGAAATTGCACCGGATCGATCCTATCCTCGGTCGCTCGAACCACTGTTCGGGCGGCCGCCACGGCCGTCACCCCCAGCTGTCATCCGAGAAGGGCAAGCGTTCATGGACACGTCCCGCAAGACCGCATTGAAGGCCATCGAGAAGAAGCTTCTCTGGCTTGCATGCTGGACCATCCACAATGCCAACCACTTGCGCGAAAAGGGCGATGGCATGAAGGTCGGCGGCCATCAGGCGTCCTGCGCCTCGATGGTGTCGATCATGACGGCGCTCTATTTCGACTGCCTGCGCCCGCAGGACCGGGTGGCGGTCAAGCCGCATGCCTCGCCGCTCTTCCACGCCATGCAGTATCTCGCTGGCAACCAGACGCGCGAGAAGCTCGAGGCCTTCCGCGCCTATGGCGGCGCGCAGTCCTATCCGAGCCGCACCAAGGACATCGACGACGTGGATTTCTCCACCGGATCGGTCGGGCTCGGTGTCGCGATCACGGCGTTTTCCTCGATGATTCAGGACTATCTGGCGGCCAAGCCCTGGGCAAAGCCGCGCGATGAGGGGAGGATGATCGCGCTGGTCGGCGATGCCGAACTCGACGAGGGCAATGTCTACGAGGCGCTCCAGGAAGGCTGGAAACACGGCCTCAGGAACACCTGGTGGATCATCGACTACAACCGCCAGAGCCTCGACGGCGTCGTCCGCGAAGGCCTTGCCGGCCGCATCGAGGCGATCTTCGGCGCCTTCGGCTGGGACGTGGTGCGGCTGAAATTCGGCGCCCTGCAGCGCGCCGCCTTCGAGGAGCCGGGTGGCGGCGCCTTGCGCGACTGGATCGACACCTGCCCGAACGCGCTTTATTCGGCGCTGGCCTTCCAGGGCGGGGCGGCGTGGCGCAAGCGGCTTCTCGACGACATCGGCGACCAGGGCGATGTCAGTGCGCTGATCGAGCGTCGCTCCGATGCGCAGTTGCAGGAGCTGATGACCAATCTCGGCGGTCATTGCCTTGAAACCCTTGGCGAAACCTTCGCGGAACAGGCGCGGCACGACCGTCCCGTCGCTTTCGTCGCCTACACGATCAAGGGCTGGAACACGCCGCTCGCCGGCCACAAGGACAACCATGCCGGCCTGATGACGCCGACCCAGATGGACGCGTTCCGCACCCAGATGAATGTGCGGCCGGGCCACGAGTGGGAGATGGCCGAAGGCCTTGAGCTGGACGAGGCGGGCTTGCACGCCGTCGTCAACGAGACGCCGTTCTTCGCCGCCGGTCGCCGCCGGTTCCAGGCCGGCCGGGTGGCGACGCCGGGGCCCGTGACGCTCGACGACAAGGTGCTGTCGACCCAGGCCGGCTTCGGCAAGGTGCTGGACCAACTGGCGAAATCCGACCATCCCCTGGCGGCGCGCATTCTCACAACCTCGCCGGATGTCACCGTCTCGACCAATCTCGGTCCCTTCGTCAACCGGCGCGGCCTGTTTTCCCGCGACGCGGTTGCCGACACGTTCCGCGACGAGCGCATTCCCTCGGCGCAGAAATGGGCGTTCTCGCCGGAAGGCCAGCACATCGAACTGGGCATCGCCGAGATGAACCTGTTCCTGCTTCTGGGCGCGGCCGGCCTGTCGCATTCGCTTTTCGGCGAGCGGCTCATTCCGGTCGGCACGCTCTACGATCCCTTCATTTCGCGCGGGCTCGATGCGCTCAACTATGCCTGCTACCAGGACGCCCGCTTCATGGTCGTGGCGACGCCCTCCGGTGTGTCCCTTGCGCCCGAAGGCGGTGCCCACCAGTCGATCGCGACCCCGCTGATCGGCATGAGCCAGGACGGGCTGGCCTCCTTCGAGCCGGCCTGGCTCGACGAACTGTCGCTGATCATGGACTGGAGCTTCGATTATCTGCAGCGCGACGGCGACGCGGTCCATGACGAGCGCACCTGGCTGCGCGACGAGACTGGGGGCTCGGTCTATCTGCGCTTGTCGACAAGGGCGCTGGAACAGCCCCTGCGGCGCGAGGACGAGGCCTTCCGGCGCGGCGTCATCGACGGCGCCTACTGGCTGCGCGAGCCCGGCCCCAATTGCGAGGTGGTGATCGCCTATCAGGGCGCGGTCGCGCCCGAGGCGATCGAGGCGGCGGGACGGATCGGCACCGACCGGCGCGACATCGGCGTGCTTGCCGTCACCTCCGCCGACCGGCTCAATGCCGGCTGGCACGCGGCGATGCGCATGCGCAAGCGCGGCCATCGCGGCGCGATGAGCCATATCGAGCGCCTGCTCTCGGGCCTTCCCGCCCATTGCACCATGATCACCGTGCTTGACGGCCATCCGGCGACGCTCGCCTGGCTCGGCTCTGTCTGCGGCCACCGGACCGCGGCGCTGGGCGTCGAGCATTTCGGCCAGACCGGCACGGTGGCGGACCTCTACCACCACTTCGGCATCGATGCTGACGCGATCGTCGCGGCCGCCTCGGAACTCGCCCCCGGCCGGCCGGTGCGTCTCGTCAACCCCCTCTGAAATGCGGTCTCCCGTAGGTCTGCCGGGATTTGCAAACACGTCCCGGCGGCTTACATAGGCAGTCCGAAGAGAGTGGTTCGGCCGCTCTCCACAAGACGCTGGCAGGAGACGACAGGCGATGCAGGGACGGGACGACCCGACGGGCTGGCACGGCACGACGATCCTCAGTGTGCGCAAGGGCGGCAAGGTGGTGATCGCCGGCGACGGGCAGGTCTCGCTCGGCCAGACGGTGATCAAGAGCACGGCGCGCAAGGTTCGCCCGTTGGCCAAGGGCGACGTGATCGCCGGCTTTGCCGGCGCCACGGCGGATGCGTTCACCCTGTTCGAGCGGCTTGAAGCCAAGCTGGAGCAATATCCCGGCCAGTTGATGCGAGCCTGCGTGGAGCTTGCCAAGGACTGGCGCACCGACCGCTACCTGCGCCGGCTGGAGGCAATGATGCTGGTGGCCGACAAGTCCGTCTCGCTGGTCCTGACCGGCACCGGCGACGTGCTGGAGCCCGAAGGCGGCGTCATGGGCATCGGCTCGGGCGGCAATTACGCGCTGGCTGCCGCGCGCGCCCTAGTCGACACGGATCTCGATGCCGAAGCCATTGCCCGCAAGGCGATGGCGATCGCTGGCGAGATCTGCGTCTACACCAATGGCAACCTCACCATCGAGACGCTGGATGCCGATTGATCCGGCCCGCATCGGCTTCCGTGCCGTGACGCCGGCGGACCTGCCGCTGCTTGCCGGCTGGATGGAGACCCCGCACTGGCGCAAGTGGTGGGGCGATCCTGAGACCGAGCTCGGCTACATTCGCGACATGGTCGAGGGGCGCGACACGACCGAGCCCTACGTTTTCACGCTGGACGGTCGCGATGCCGGCTACATCCAGCTCTGGTTCGTCGACGACAACCGGGGCGAGGAGATTCTTCAGGAAAGTCCCTGGGTGGCGGAACTGCCGGAGGGAACCGTCGGCGTCGACCTGTCGATCGGCGATGCCGGGGATCTGTCCAAAGGCATCGGCACCGCCGCATTGGAGGGGTTCGTCGCCGAGCTGCGCCGGCGCGGCTTCGACCGGATCATCATCGATCCGGACCCGGAGAACGCGCACGCCCGACGCGCCTACGAGAAAGCCGGGTTTCGGCCGGTTGCGCATCTTGCCGGGCGGACCGGTGATGCCCTGATCATGGAACATGTTGCCGAAACCGAGAAAGGACGCGCATGACAGCGCAAGTGACAGCAGAGGCCCCTGCGCCGCTCGACAAGGCACGGCTTGGTGCGGCGGTCGGCGCCGGTATCCTGACATGGCCGCAGGCGGAGCGTCTGGCCGACTTCTGGATCGCTCCCGTGCCAGCTGGAACGGACGAGAGCGTCAGCCATGCGGATGCGGAGGAGGTCCGTTTCGCGCGCGGCTTCCACGACGTCTTCATCTCCATCGGCATCGTCATCCTTTTGTTCGGCCTCTGGTTCGCCCTGCGCTATTCCGAACCGCTGGCCCTGGTCTATCCCGGGCCGCTGGTGCTGCCCGCCGGAGCGGTCGCCCTCGCCATCTGGGGCCTTTCGGAGGTCTTCGCCAGGCGCAAGCGGCTGGCGCTTCCCTCCTTCATCCTGACGATCGCCTTTGCCCCGGCATTCCTGGCCGCATGTATCGGTCTCGCAACCGGCGCGTTGTCGCTGAACCTTGTCTTTGCACAGGAGCCCGGTTCGCCCCTGCTGATCCTGCCGACCCTTCTCGGCATCGGCGGCGGGGCGCTCCACTACTGGCGCTTCAGGGTTCCGGTTGGCGTTGCCGTCGTTGCAGCAACGGTGTTCTTTCTCGTTGCCGTGCTTGTCGAGGTGGCGGCCCCGGGCGCGCTCGAGGCACACACGGCGTGGTTCACGCTCGCCGCCGGGCTCGCGGCCTTCCTTGCGGCCATGCGCTACGACGCCCGCGATCCGAAACGCGTCACGGTGGCCAGCGACAAGGCGTTCTGGCTGCATCTTCTGGCCGCTCCCCTGATGGTCCATTCCATTCTTGCCCTGACGACCGCCGGCGTAAGCGAGCTCGGCCAGGGAGACGCGGTGATCGTCATCGCTCTCTTTGCGGCGCTCGCCTTCGTTGCCATCGTCGTCGACCGGCGAGCCATCCTGGTGTCGGGCCTCGGCTATTTCGGGGTGGCGATCGGTACGCTGATGGCCGAGGCCGATATCTCCGGTTCCACGGCGACCTCGGTCACCCTGGTCCTGTTGGGCTGCTTTATCCTTCTGCTCGGATCGGCCTGGCGGGCGGTGCGCCGGACGCTGGGCAAACCCTTGAACGGCACCTCCCTGGCGCGGCTTGTCCCGGCCTTCGACTGAGCTTCATCGAGAGAAAGACACGGTCATGACCACTTTGTCCCCCCGCGAGATCGTCTCCGAACTGGATCGCTACATCGTTGGCCAGAAGGACGCCAAGCGCGCCGTTGCGATCGCACTCAGGAACCGCTGGCGGCGCCAGCAGCTCGACGAGGGCCTCCGCGAGGAGGTGATGCCGAAGAACATCCTGATGATCGGCCCGACCGGCGTCGGCAAGACGGAAATCTCCCGCCGTCTCGCCAAGCTCGCCAACGCGCCCTTCGTCAAGGTCGAGGCGACCAAGTTCACCGAGGTCGGCTATGTCGGCCGCGACGTGGAACAGATCATCCGCGACCTGGTCGAGGCCGGCATCGCGCTGGTGCGCACGGCCAAGCGCAAGTCGGTGGAGGCCAAGGCCCACCTGCAGGCCGAAGAGCGTGTGCTCGAGGCGCTGGTCGGCAAGAATGCCAGCCCGTCGACCAAGGAAAGCTTCCGCAAGAAGCTGCGCGACGGCGAGCTCGACGACAAGGAAATCGAGATCCAGGTCCGCGCCCAGCCGCAGATGCCGGGCTTCGACATGCCGGGCATGCCGGGCGGCAGCGTTGGCGTGATGAACCTCTCCGACATGCTCGGCAAGGCATTTGGCGGCCAGACCAAGCCGCGTCGCATCACCGTGCGCGAGAGCTATGCGGTGCTGATCGAACAGGAGGCCGATGCCCTGCTCGATGAGGACAAGGTGGTCGAGGAGGCGATTCATCTGGTGGAGAACGCCGGGATCGTCTTTCTCGACGAGATCGACAAGATCTGCGTACGCGGCGAACGCTCCGGCGGCGACGTCTCGCGCGAAGGCGTCCAGCGCGACCTGCTGCCCTTGATCGAGGGCACGGTCGTCGCCACCAAGCACGGCCCGGTCAAGACCGATCATGTGCTGTTCATCGCATCGGGCGCCTTTCACGTGGCCAAGCCTTCCGACCTGCTGCCGGAACTTCAGGGCCGCCTGCCGATCCGCGTCGAGCTGAAGGCGCTGACCAAGGACGATTTCCGCGCCATCCTGACGGACACGGAAGTCAGCCTGATCAAGCAGTATATCGCCCTGCTCGGCACCGAGGACATCGTGCTGACCTTTACCGACGATGCCATTGACGAGATTGCCTCCATAGCCGTCGATCTCAACGCGACGATCGAGAATATCGGGGCGCGGCGCCTGCAGACCGTGATGGAGCGGGTGCTCGACGAGGTCTCCTTCACCGCGCCGGACGCGGCTGAGAAGAACGTCGCCATCAACGCCGATTTCGTGCGCGAAAACATCGGCGAGCTTGCCAAGAACATCGATCTGTCGAGGTTCATCCTGTGATTTCAAGGCACGTTCCCCCTGCGGCGGCTTGGCGCTTGCCGGCCGCCCCTGCCGGTGGCAGCATGCGCCCATGGTAGCGATCCGAAAGAGTTTCGAGGAAGGGCACCGGCGCAAGTTTCTCGTCGTCGTCGACGAGACCAGCGAATGCGACCGGGCGATCGTCTATGCCGCCAAGCGCGCCGAGCGCACCGGCGGCGTGGCGACGCTGCTCTACGTCATAGCGCCGGGGGACTTCCAGCACTGGCTGGGGGTCGAGGACATCATGCGCGCGGAGGCACGCGAGGAAGCGGAAAGCTGCCTGATGAAGGCCGCCGACCGGGTGCGTGCGGTGGCGCGCACCACGCCGGAACTGGTGGTCCGCGAGGGCAATCGCTCGGACGAGATCCTGCAACTGATCGAGGAGGATGCCGACATCGCCATCCTGGTGCTGGCGGCCGGCAGCGGCTCGGAAGGCCCGGGACCGCTGGTCAGCGCGATCGCCGGCAAGGGCGCGGGCAGTTTCCCGATCCCCGTCACGATCGTGCCGGGCACGCTGGATGACGAGTCGATTGCGGCCCTGGCGTGAGGCAGAAAAGCGCTTTCTGGAACAATTCCAATCTGGCGCTGAGCGCTTCGCGAGCGTATATTGAGAACAACAACGAAGCGACGGGCGCCCGGCGGGCGTGACCCGAGCGACGCAGACACCATGCAGAACAGGTAAGTGCGGGTCTCGCCTGCCGCCGGCAACAGCGGATGGCTTCATGAGGTCGGGCCGGAAGATCCCGGCCGGCATGCCCGCGCAACACGCGGGCCGCCCGCGATGAAAGGAAGACCGTCATGTTCATTCAGACCGAGGCGACGCCGAACCCGGCGACCCTGAAGTTCCTCCCCGGACGCATCGTGCTTCCGGAAGGCACCATGGATTTCCGCAAGACCGAGGATGCCGGCTCCTCGCCGCTCGCCCAGACACTGTTCCAGGTGGAAGGGGTCGAGGGCATCTTCTTCGGCCACGACTTCATTTCCGTGACCAAGGGCGACGTGGACTGGCAGCACATCAAGCCGGCGATCCTGGGCGCGATCATGGAGCATTTCATGTCCGGTGCCCCGGTGCTGGCAAGCGAGATGGCGGCGGACAGCGAAGAGGAGTTCTTTGAGGAGGGCGACGAGGAAACCGTCGGCACGATCAAGGAACTGATCGAGACGCGCGTGCGTCCGGCCGTTGCGCAGGATGGCGGCGATATCACCTTCAGGGGCTTCCGTGACGGGATCGTCTACCTGTCCATGCGCGGCGCCTGCTCGGGCTGCCCGTCCTCCACAGCGACCCTGAAGCACGGCATCCAGAACCTGCTGCGCCATTTCGTTCCGGAAGTCGAGGAAGTCCGCGCGCTCTGACGCAACGACGCGAGGCTGCCGAACGGCCCGGTCGCAAGCCGGGCCGTTTGTCTTTTCCGGAACACTCGCACCCGGCTTCGGCTTGATGCTGCCGCAGGCGCCCGTCCCTGGCTCCGCTGGCCAGCATGCGACCGAAGTCACCCTAGCAAATGGTCGTGTCGACGATACCGGCCGGGATCGGTTTAGTTTGCCCATGCGCCTGCTCGCCATCGATACCGCGCTCGACGCCTGCTCAGTCGCCGTCCTCGACCAGGACGGCGGGCAGGCGCGCGTGACCTCGGCCTGTGAAATTCTCGGACGCGGCCATGCCGAGCGGTTGATGGCCATGATCGGCGAGGTGATGGCCGAGGCCAGCCTGCCCTTTGCGGCTCTTGACCGGATCGTGGTGACGGCGGGGCCCGGCTCCTTCACCGGCCTGCGTGTCGGCCTGTCGGCGGCGCGCGGCATTGCCCTTGTCGTGGGAGCGCCGGCGGTGGGCATCGGCACGCTCGACGCGCTTGCGGACATGGCCCGCGAGGAAGCGGTCGAACCGTGTCCGGTGTTCGCCGTGCTCGAGGCCAAGGGCCCGGAGATCTACGGTCAGGGATTTGACGCGGACGGGACGCCGCTTGCCGCTCCGGTCGCAATCGCCGCCGCGGATTTCGGCCGTGACCTGCCCCCGCGCGCGCTGCTGGCGGGCGGCGGAGCGGCAAAGGTCGTGGCCGCGTGCGGGCGCACCGACCTGCGGGTCGCCCATGAGGCGGCCTGGCCCGACATCGCCGCCGTGGTCCGTCTTGGCGCGCAGGCTGATCCCCTCGCACATCCGCCCGAGCCGCTCTACCTGCGCGCGCCCGATGCCGCTCCCGCGCGGCGCGACGAGGGGCTGCTCGCATGAGTTTCTGGTGGTTCTGGGCGCCGCCTCCGGTGATCGAGGAGGCCGAGCCCGACGTCTATCCCGCGCTGGCCGAGCTGCATGAGCGCTCCTTCCCGAGCGGCTGGAGCGCCGACGATCTTGCGGCCCTTGCCCGCCAGCCCGGCGTCACGATCCTGCAGGCCCGCCGTGCCAGCGCCTATGGCAGCCGCGCCATCATGGGATTTCTCATCCTGAGGGTGGCGGCCGACGAGGCGGAGGTGCTGACCATTGCCGTCGACCCGCGCCAGCGTCGCCGCGGCATCGGCGAACGGCTGCTGCGCGCAGGGCTGTCGCGACTTTATGCCGACCGGGTCGCCTGCCTGTTTCTCGAGGTCGATGCCGGCAACGCCGGCGCGCTTGCCCTCTACCGCAAGCTCGGCTTTCGCAAGGTCGGCGAGCGGCGCGGCTATTATCGCGACGGCACGGGCGACGGCGGCGCGCTTGTCATGCGGGTCGATCTGGCGTAATCGGCTTGCATGGTTCGCGTGCCCGGACGACCGGGCGCGCATGGTCGATTGGTCGCAAGGAGGACAGGCGAGATGACCGATCCCGGCAGCCAGCGCTCCGACGCGGCGCCGTCCAATGCCGACCTGGCCCAGTCCACGCTCGAGGAACAATGCGTCGCCAAGGGCATGCGCATGACCGAGCAGCGGCGAATCATCGCCCGGGTCATCGAGGACGCCAGCGACCATCCCGACGTGGAGGAGCTCTACCGCCGGGCGGTGCAGAACGATCCGCGCATCTCGATTTCGACGGTCTACCGGACGGTGAAACTGTTCGAGGATGCCGGCATCATCGAGCGCCATGACTTTCGCGACGGGCGGGCCCGCTACGAGACGGTGCCAGAAGAACATCACGATCACCTGATCGACCTGAAAAGCGGCCGCGTCATCGAGTTCCGCAACGAGGAGATCGAGCACCTGCAGGAGGCGATCGCCCGCACGCTCGGCTACCGGCTGGTCGATCACCGGCTGGAGCTGTATGGCGTGCCTCTCGGCCCGAAGGACCGGGATTGACCGCATGATGCGCGTCCGCGCCGCCGCCGTGCTCGCCGTCCTGACGCTGGTGACGTTGCCGCTCATTCCCGTGCAATGGCTTGCCCTGCGCAGCCGCGGCCCGGTGAAGCGCCGGCTGCCGGTCGTCTGGCACCGGATCGCCTGCGCCGTCGTCGGCATCAAGGTGCGCGAAATCGGGACTCCCGCCACCGGGCGCCCGCTCCTGATCGCCGCGAACCACGTTTCCTGGCTCGACATCACCGTGCTCGGCAGCCGCATGCCACTGTCCTTCGTCGCAAAGACGGAGGTCGCCTCCTGGCCCGTCTTCGGTCTTTTCGCGAAGCTGCAGCGGTCGGTCTTCGTCGACAGGCAGCGGCGCAGCGCCACGGCGCGCACGGCGGAGGAACTGGGCACGCGCCTTGCCGAGGGCGATGCGATGGTGCTGTTCGCAGAAGGCACCTCGAACAGTGGCAACGAGGTGCTGCCGTTCCGCTCGGCGCTGATCGGCGCGGCGCGCCATGCGGTCGCCGGCGAGGACGGGGACGTCTGGATCCAGCCGCTGGCGCTGGCCTATACCCGCTTGCACGGACTGCCGATGGGCCGCCAGTTTCGCAACCACGTCGCCTGGTACGGCGACATGGAGATGATCCCGCATTTCATGAATGTGGTGCGCCAGGGGGCGGTCGACGTCACGGTTGTATGGGGTGAGCCGGTGCGCGCGACGCCCGGCGGCGACCGCAAGGCGCTGGCCAGGACGCTGGAGAGCGAGGTTCGCAGGCTTGCCGGCGCGGCCCGGGCCGGACGGCTTGACAGCGTGCCGGCCGGGCCGGTGCTGGCCGCCTCGGCTCATGCTATTCTCAAGAGCGACGAAAACGGCTAAAGCAGGCCGGATTTCGCGGTCGTCCGGCAACCACCTCCCGTTGTCGCCGGATCATCGCGTGAAGGACACATTCCGGCTGTATCGGAACCTGGCCGCACCGGCGGAGCAGGGGTTGCGAGCAGCGGCAACTGGCGGTGCGCCCGCGCGGAGACAGGATGAGCGACGAGATTTCCATCGCTGCAGGCAATGCCACGGCACCGGGGCAGGCCGGAGAGGGCGTTTCGCCGGCTCCGGGCGCCGCGGGGCGCAAGGTCTTCGTCAAGACCTATGGTTGCCAGATGAATGTCTATGACAGCGAGCGGATGACCGACGCCCTCGTGCCGCAGGGCTTCAGCGCCACCGATAGCGTCGAGGATGCCGACCTGATCATCCTCAACACCTGCCATATCCGGGAGAAGGCGGCGGAGAAGGTCTATTCAGAGCTCGGCCGGCTGCGCAAGCTGAAGGCGGCGCGCGCCGAAAGCGGCAAGCAGACGATGATCGGCGTTGCCGGATGCGTGGCACAGGCCGAAGGCGAGGAGATCGCCAGGCGGGCGCCCGTGGTCGATCTCGTGTTCGGGCCGCAGACCTATCACCGCCTGCCGGAACTCGTCACCCGTGCCCGGGCCGGCGAAAGCGTTGTCGAGACCGAGTTCGAGATCGAGGCGAAGTTCCGCCACCTGTCGACCCCCTCGAGCGCGCCGGCCCCGACCGGGCGGCGCGGGCCGGTGTCCGCCTTCCTGACCGTGCAGGAGGGGTGTGACAAGTTCTGCACCTTCTGTGTGGTGCCCTATACGCGCGGGGCCGAGGTCTCGCGGGATGTCGACCAGATCGTTGCCGAGGCCGAACGGCTCGCGGCGCGCGGCGTGCGCGAGGTGACGCTGCTGGGCCAGAACGTCAACGCCTGGCATGGCGAAGGGCCGGACGGGCGCGCCTGGGGGCTGGGCGAACTGCTGCACAGGCTGGCGGGCGTCGAGGGGCTCGACCGGCTGCGCTACACGACGAGCCATCCGCGCGACATGGACGATGCGCTGATCGCCGCCCATCGGGACCTGCCCGAGGTGATGCCCTATCTGCATCTTCCGGTGCAGTCGGGGTCCGACCGGATTCTCAAGGCGATGAACCGCAGGCATACGCGCGACGATTATTTCCGGCTGATCGACCGGATCCGCGAAGGCCGGCCGGACCTGGCCCTGTCATGCGATTTCATCGTCGGGTTTCCGGGGGAGACCGATGCCGATTTCCGCGACACGATGGATCTCATCGAGCGCGTCGGCTTCGCTTCCGCCTTCTCGTTCAAGTACAGCCCGCGCCCGGGAACGCCTGGTGCGACGATGGACGCGCATGTGCCCGAGGCGGTGATGAACGAACGGTTGCAGGAGTTGCAGGCACTGGTCGCACAGCAGCAGAAGGCGTTCAACGAAAGCCTTGTGGGAACAAGCTGCGACGTGCTGGTTGAAAAGCGGGGCCGCAATCCCGGCCAGGTCACCGGCCGGTCTCCCTGGCTGCAGCCCGTGCAGATCGATGCGGATGAAAGCCTGATCGGGGAGATCGTGGCGGTGGAAATCACCGGACGGGAAGCGAATTCCCTATTCGCGCGCCGCGTGGCAGGGCAAGATGGCGGACAGGCACACCCCCAGCGGGTCCGCGCGTGAGGCCTGCATTCGGGAATCCAGGAGGCAGGATGCCAGGAGAAGCCGTTTGACCGGCGCCAGCCGAACCCCGAACCGGGGCGGTTACCGCGCTGCGGTGCCCGCGTCGGACATGACCCATGTGGTTCTGGCCTTCGACGACAATCGCCTCGTCGGCGATCTTTTCGGACAGTTCGACCAGAATCTCGCCTTGATCGAGCAGCGCCTTGGCGTCGATGCCGTGGCGCGCGGCAATCAGGTTGTCATCAAGGGTCGCCATTCGGGGTGCGAACAGGCGCGCCGGGCACTTGAATCCCTTTATGCCAGACTTCAGCAGGGCCACGAGCTGCATCCGGGAGACGTCGATGGCGCGCTTCGGATGGCTGTGGCAGAGGAGGCGCAACTGGACCTTCCCACGATCGAACCGCGCTCGCACCTGTCCTTTGCCCAGGTGTCGACGCGGCGCAAGACGGTGCTGGCCCGCACGCCCGCACAGGATGCCTATATCCGGGCGATGGACCGGGCGGACCTGACCTTCGGCGTCGGACCCGCCGGCACCGGCAAGACCTTTCTGGCCGTCGCCTATGCGGCAGCGCTTTTGGAGCGCGGCGACGTCGCCCGGCTGATCCTGTCGCGGCCGGCGGTGGAGGCGGGCGAACGGCTCGGCTTCCTGCCGGGCGACATGAAGGAGAAGGTCGACCCCTATCTGCGACCGCTTTACGACGCGCTTTACGAGATGATGCCGGCGGAAAAGGTCGAGCGCGGACTGCAATCCGGCATGATCGAGGTGGCGCCGCTGGCCTTCATGCGCGGGCGAACCCTCTCCAATGCGGTGGTGATCCTCGACGAGGCGCAGAACACCACCACCATGCAGATGAAGATGTTCCTGACGCGCCTGGGCGAGAATTCCCGGATGATCGTCACGGGCGATCCGAGCCAGGTCGACCTGCCGCCCGGGCAGCAGTCGGGCCTGCGCGAGGCACTGTCGCTGCTTGAAGGCGTGGAGGGAGTGGCCGTGGTGCGCTTCACCGAGGTCGACGTGGTGCGACACGAACTCGTTGCCCGCATCGTGCGCGCCTATGACAATGCCGGCCGCGAGGCCAGCCAGAAGGCAGAGCAGGCCGCGGCTGCCGCGGCAGTGGCTGCCGCGACGTCCCCGGTGCCGAAGGGCACGACACGATGAATGCCGTGCTGGTGTCCCCCGAGGTCGATGTGGCGGTCGAGGCCGAAGGCTGGCCTGAAGACAGCGTGCTGGAGGCGCTCGTCGCCAGGGTCGTGGCTGTCGCCTGCGCCGAAGCCCGGCTCGAACTGGTCGAGGGCGCCGAGGTGTCGGTCGTCTTCGCCGACGATGCGCGGGTGCGCGAACTCAATCGAGACTGGCGCTCGAAGGATGCCCCCACCAACGTCCTCTCCTTTCCCGGAGGCGACGAGGACGAGCCGCCTTTCGGACCGCTGCTCGGCGACATCATCCTCGCCCGCGAGACCGTCGCGCGCGAGGCGGGGGAGATGGACATCGATTTTGACGCCCATGTGACGCATCTTGTGGCACATGGGTTCCTTCATCTTTTCGGCTACGATCACCAAATGGAGGACGAAGCCGAGGAGATGGAAGGGCTGGAGCGGCGCATTCTGGCGGTGCTGGGCATTGCCGATCCCTACCGGGAGCCGCCAGTCACCTGAATCTGAAGTTCGTTTCACTTCGCAGCAGCGCTTGAGCGAACTTCAGATTCAAGAAGGTGACTTGCAAGTTAAAGTCTCTAGTGTGGTTTTCGGATTTGACGTTCGTTTCGGAGCTTGCTGCAACCCGCGTAGCGAACGTCAAGTCCACCACACTCGCGGCCGACAAGACAACGGAGAGCGAGCCGCCCGCGTGATGCGGGTGCAGACATGACATGAACGATTCAAAGGCTCGAAGTACCGATGACACGGGGACGCCGAAACCGGCCGCCTCCGAAACTGGCGGGGAAACCTTCGCCCAGGCGGAAGGAGATCCTCCGCGATCGCTGCGCTCCATCTGGAGTGAGGCGCTGAAGCGGCTGAGCGGTCTGCGGCGACCTGGAAACGGGGCGGGCACCCTGCGCCAGAACCTGCAGGACGAACTCGCCCGCGAGCACGATGAAAGCGCCAGCTTCACGCCCGAGGAACGGGTGCTGCTTTCCAACATCCTGCGCCTGCGCGAGGTCCGCGTCGAGGACGTGATGGTGCCGCGCGCTGACATCGACGCTGTCGAGGACACCGTTCTTGTCGGTCATCTCATGGAAGTGTTTCGCGAGAGCGGGCATTCGCGAATGCCCGTCTATCACGACGGTCTCGATGATCCGCGCGGCATGGTCCACATCAAGGACCTGATGGCCTATTTCTCCGCCAGGGCCGCCGACGAGCCCAGCGGCGAAACCCCGTCCGGGGAAGATGACAGGCCGGAAGACGAAAAGCCGGAAGACGATAGGCAGGCCAGGGCGGAGCCGCCGGCTTCCAACGAAAAGCCGGCTCTCGACCTGTCGCGTGTGGACCTTTTGCTGCCGCTCGGGGATGCCGGCCTGATCCGCCCCGTCCTGTTCGTTCCCCCCTCCATGCCGGCCACGGACCTGATGGCCAAGATGCAGGCGGACCGTGTCCAGATGGCGCTGGTCATCGACGAATATGGCGGCACGGAAGGCCTGGTCTCGCTCGAGGACATCGTCGAGACGGTGGTCGGAGACATCGAGGACGAGCATGACGAGGACGAGGATGCGATGATCGAGAAGGTCGGCGACGGCATCTGGATCGCCGATCCGCGCGTGCCCGTCGAGGAGGTCGAGGCGGCGGTCGGCACCGGCTTCCAGCTCGGCGAACTGGCCGAGGAAGTCGATACGCTGGGCGGACTGGTCTTCACCCTGGTCGGCCGAGTGCCGGTTCGCGGCGAGCTGATCACCGCTCGCGAGTTTCCCGGTTACGAGTTCGAGGTCCTCGATGCGGATCCACGCCGCATCAAGCGCCTGCGGATCCGCGCACGCAGGGCAGAGGCCCGGCTTGGCGACGTGCGTCGTCGTCAGCGCCGCCCCAACCTCGCCAACTGACCCGGTCCTTGTCGGGGAATGCGGAGTACCTGAACGACCGCCCGCACTTGACCGGTGTTGCCCCTGCGGGGATCGTCCGTTGAGGCGCGGGTGATTCGCCCGCGCGCTCGCATCCCCGTGCGCAACCGCAGGAGTCGATGCCGTGCTGCGTCTGGCGCAAGTTTTCCTTCTCGCCCATGGTTGGCGTCGCTGGCTGCTTTCGGCCCTGGCCGGAGCCCTCGCGGCCTTCGCCATGCCGCCCTTTGGGGTGTTTCCCGTTCTGGCCGTGTCGATGCCGGCTCTTGTCTGGCTTCTCGACGGGGCGATTTCCGATAATGCAGGGCCATGGGCGCGTATGCGCCCTGCGCTCGCAGTCGGCTGGTGGTTCGGTTTCGGGTTTCATCTGGCGGGCCTGTGGTGGATCGGGCGGGCCTTCCTTGTCGAGGCGGACGCCTTCGCCTGGATGATCCCTTTCGCGGTCGTGCTCCTGCCCGCCGGGCTGGCCCTTTTCACGGCGCTGGCAACCCTTGCTGCAAGCCTTGCCTGGCGCGACGGGCCCGGCCGGCTGCTGCTGCTGGCGCTGGCCCTGGCGCTTGCCGACTGGCTGCGCGGTCATGTCCTGACGGGCTTCCCCTGGAACATCTGGGGCTATGCATTCGGCGGAACGGAGCTGCTCATGCAGCCCGCTGCCCTGGTCGGCGTCTATGGGCTCGGCCTCATCGTGGCGACGGTGTTCTGCTGCCTGGCGGGATTTGCCGACCAGACCGCCGGCGGACGCCGCGCCGGCATCGCCGCGGTGCTGCTGATGGCGCTCGTTGCCGCCGGCGGCGCCCTTCGCACGAACCTTGGCGAGGTCGGTGCCGGCACCGACATGGCCTTGCGCGTCGTGCAGCCGTCGATCCCCCAGGAAGACAAGTGGCGGCCGGAAAACCGGACCAGGGTGTTCGATACCTATCTGGAGGCAAGCCGGGCCGAGTGGGACGGCGAGACGGGGGACGGCGACCTGCCGCGTCTGGTCGTCTGGCCGGAATCCGCGCCACCGTTCCTGCTGACCGAGGCCCCTGACGCGCTGGCGGCCATTGCCGGCCTGCTGCGTCCCGGAGACACGCTGGTGACGGGAGCCGTGCGTGCCAGTGTGGAGGATGCGGGCAGCCGCGTCTTCTACAACAGCGTTTATGTGATCGACGACGAAGGCGCCATTCTCGACGCCTATGACAAGGTCCGGCTTGTGCCTTTCGGCGAATACTTGCCGATGGGCGAGACGTTGGAGGCATTCGGTCTGACGAAGCTTGTGGAACTGCCGGGAACCTTTCGCGCCGGCTTTCGTCACCGTGTCCTGAATCCGGTTGCCGGCCCGGCCTTCCTGCCGTTGATCTGCTACGAGGCGATCTTCCCGGCGGCCGCGACCAGCTCCGACGAGCGTCCGGGGTTCATTCTGAACGTCACCAACGACGCCTGGTTCGGCGATACGCCAGGACCCTACCAGCATTTCGCCCAGGCACGGATGCGTGCCGTGGAGCAGGGTTTGCCGGTTGTGCGTGCAGCCAATACGGGCATTTCGGCGGTTGTGGACGCTTACGGCCGGGTCCTGGCAATACGCCCGCTGATGGCGGCCGGACGGATTGATATGCGCATGCCATCCGCCATCTCACCTACGGTTTTTGCGCGGTACGGGCAAAACGCATTGGCAATTTTCCTAATAGTTTTTGTTGGCCTTCTTCTTGTAACGCGTTACGTAGGGAATGCGCGTAATGATTGACGGGTCGCAATGCGGCACGGCATCATAACAACCGTCGCAGCCTGGAGCGTAGATTGGGTTGTGGTAAATGAAACTGGCGGCGTTCCGCTGGCGGGAACCGGTATTGGGAAAAGAAACCCGACAACCCTTTTCCGTTGAGCAGATCAAAAGCGCCAGAAAAATAACGCCATGGTCACAGCAACCGACAGAGCCGGAAAGAAGACAAAAAATGAGCAGCAAAAAAGCACCGAACCCCATCGATGTGCATGTTGGAAGTCGTGTGCGCCTGCGCCGCATGATGCTTGGCATGAGCCAGGAGAAGCTCGGCGAGAGTCTGGGCATTACATTTCAGCAGATTCAGAAGTATGAAAAAGGCACCAACCGCATCGGCGCCAGCCGCCTTCAGCACATCGCCACCATCCTGAAGGTGCCGGTTGCATTCTTCTTCGAGGACGCGCCGGGAACGCCGGATGAGGCCAATGGCTTCGGCGAAGCCAAGCCCGCCTCCTATGTGGTCGACTTCCTGTCGTCATCGGAAGGCCTGTCCCTCAACAAGGCCTTCGTGCGGATCGAGGATGCCAAGGTGCGTCGCCGTGTCGTCGATCTGGTGCGGGCGCTCGCCGGCGAAGAGGTCTGAGCCTTCGGTTCGCCAGCCTCTTGAGGTTTCTTCCGGGCTCGCTGGTCGGGCCCGGAAATCGCGCGCAACACCGCCATTCCTGGGCCGGGCGATCCAGGTGACAGACCATCGTCGTCACCGGGAACGGCGTTCGTGCGCTTGACGAGCACTCGTCTTCACTGGCATGTGTCGTGCCTGGCGGCGGGGGTCCCCGCCGCTTTCTACTATCTTCCCAGAAGGACGGTTGAACGTGGCTCGTCAAGATTATCTCTTCACTTCCGAATCCGTGTCCGAAGGACATCCGGACAAGGTCTGCGACCGGATTTCCGATACGGTCGTCGATGCTTTTCTCTCCGAGATGCCGGAAGCGCGCGTTGCCTGCGAAACACTCGCGACGACCAATCGCGTGGTGATTGCAGGGGAAACCCGCGGCCCGGCGACAATTACAAACGAATACATTGCCCATCTGGCCCGCATGGCCATCAAGGACATCGGCTACGAGCAGGAAGGCTTCCACTGGGAGAACTGTGACGTCGCCGTCCACCTGCACGCACAGTCGGCGCATATCGCGCAGGGTGTCGACGCCTCCGACAACAAGGACGAGGGCGCCGGCGACCAGGGCATCATGTTCGGCTATGCCTGCCGCGAGACGCCGGAACTGATGCCGGCTCCGATCTACTATTCGCACAAGATCCTGAGGCTGCTCGCCGAGGCGCGCAAGTCCGGCAAGGAGCCGCTGCTCGGCCCCGACGCCAAGAGCCAGGTCACCGTGCGCTACGAGAACGGCCTGCCGGTCGGACTGGTCTCCGTCGTGCTGTCGACGCAGCATCTGGACCCCAAGCTTACCTCCGACGACATCCGCGCCATCGTCGAGCCCTACATCGTCACGTCCGTTCCCGGCGGCTGGATCAACAAGGAGACCGTCTGGCACGTCAACCCGACGGGCGCCTTCGTCATCGGCGGTCCCGACGGCGACGCCGGCCTGACCGGCCGCAAGATCATCGTCGACACCTATGGCGGTGCGGCTCCCCATGGCGGCGGCGCGTTCTCGGGCAAGGATCCGACCAAGGTCGACCGCTCGGCCGCCTATGCGGCGCGCTATCTCGCCAAGAACGTGGTCGCGGCCAATCTCGCCGACCGCTGCACGATCCAGCTCTCCTACGCCATCGGCGTGGCCGAGCCGCTGTCGGTCTATGTCGACCTGCACGGCACCGGCAAGGTCGACGAGGCGAAGCTGGAGAAGGCGCTGCGCGAGGTCATGCACCTGACGCCGCGCGGTATCCGCCAGCATCTCGGCCTCAACCGGCCGATCTACGCGCGCACCGCGGCCTACGGTCACTTCGGCCGGGAGCCGGAGGAGGATGGCGGCTTCTCCTGGGAGAAGATCGACCTGGTGCACGCCCTGCGCGACGCCGTCGCCTGATCCGGCACGGACAGACCGTGAAGTTGAACATGCCGCCCGGCACGCAGCGTGCCGGGCGGATTGCGTTTTTCTCGTCGGCTGCCAGCGGCGGGGTTGTCCGGAAGCAACAAGCATGATCGACCACAGCAAGGGCTCCTTTTTCGGCCGCCGCGTCGGCAAGCCGCTGCGCGCGGCCCGCCGCGAAATCTTCGAGGCGGCGATCGGGCGCCTGCAGCCGGATCTCGGCCGCCCCGCGCCCGCCGACCTGCGCGACATGTTCGCCTCGCCGGTGGACGAGGTCTGGATGGAGATCGGCTTCGGCGGCGGCGAACATCTGCTGCACGAGGCGGGCCGGCTGCCGCGCACCGGCTTCATCGGCGTCGAGCCCTTCGTCAGCAGCCTTGCCAAGACGGTTGCCGACATCGAGGCGGCAGAATTCGGCAACGTGCGGGTCTATGGCGACGACGCGATCAAGTTGCTCGACTGGCTGCCGGAGGCCTCCCTCGACGGCATCTACCAGCTCTATCCGGACCCCTGGCCGAAACGCCGCCACTGGAAGCGGCGCTTCGTCAATCCGGTCAACCTCGACCGGATCGCGCGGGTACTGCGGCCGGGAACCTGTTTCCGCTTCGCCAGCGACATCGACACCTATGTGGAGTGGACGCTTGCCCATCTGGCCGCGCATCCGGCATTCGAGTGGACGGCGGAGCGTGCCGCCGACTGGCTGGTGCCGTGGCAACCCTGGTCGGGAACGCGTTACGAGGACAAGGCGTTTCGAGAGGGCCGCAAGGGCCATTATCTGGAGTTTCGGCGCTGTTGAGGCGGGGCAGTCCGGGCCCCGAAGGGCGATTTGGCTTGCTTTGAGAACACGTCGCTGTATAGTGCTGACAAATAAATTCTCTAGCGGCTCGCATGAGCAGTATGAGAGTGGGCCCTCCCGGGGACCCGCTCTTTTTGTTTTTGGCGACCCGTTATCGGGACTGCCACGATGCCCAAGGGCAGGCCGCGCGACGCGCAGGGCGGGCAAGAAAGAGGTTCTGGTGCAGGATCAGGAAACGCGGATCGTCCGGGAAAACGGGCTGGAGGCACGCATCGCGGCGATGATCGAGCCGGCGATTGTCGACCTCGGCTTCCGCATCGTGCGCGTCAAGCTGTCGGGCGTCGACGGCATGACCTTGCAGATCATGGCGGAACGCCCGGACGGGACCATGTCCGTCGACGACTGCGAGACCGTCAGCCGGGCGATCACGCCGATCCTTGATGTCGAGGATCCGATCAGCCAGGAGTACAATCTCGAAATCTCGTCGCCGGGCGTCGACCGGCCGCTGGTGCGCGCCATCGATTTCATTCGCTGGAAGGGGCACCTGGTGAAGCTCGAGCTGGCGGTGCCGCGCGACGGCCGCAAGCGCTTCCGTGGCGAGATCCGTGACGTCGACGGGGGAGACCTGGTGCTCAGGCTCGAGGATCTGCCCGATGACGGCGATCCCGACATCCGCCTCTCGCTGGCCGACATGGCCGAAGCGCGGTTGATGATGACGGATGCACTGGTCGAGGCCTCGCTGAAAGCGGAAAAGGCGGCGCGCCGCCGCGCCGCGGCGAACGGTTCCAGCGACGTGGAGGGCGCCTGACCCTCAAAGGGTCTTGCGATATTTAGCGGGCGACGGCCGGGTGCCGCGCCGTGGTGATGACAGGATGCGCCGGCGAGACCGGCGCGAGAGGAGTGGACTGAGATGGCAATCAGTGCGAACCGGCTTGAGCTGCTGCAGATCGCCGACGCGGTCGCGCGGGAGAAGTCGATCGACCGCGGCATCGTGATCGCGGCGATGGAGGACGCGATCCAGAAGGCGGCGCGTTCGCGCTACGGGTCGGAGACCGAAGTCCGCGCCGAGATCAATCCGCGCACCGGCGAGATCAAGCTGCAGCGCCTGCTGCTCGTGGCCGAGGAGGTCGAGAACACCTCGACCGAGATCGGCAAGGAAGAGGCGCTGCGCCGCAATCCGATGGCGCAGATCGGCGACTTCATCGCCGAGCCGCTGCCGCCGCTCGACTTCGGTCGCATCGCCGCGCAGTCCGCCAAGCAGGTCATCGTGCAGAAGGTGCGCGAAGCTGAGCGCGACCGCCAGTTCGACGAGTTCAAGGATCGCATCGGCGAGATCGTCAATGGCGTCGTCAAGCGGGTCGAGTACGGCAACGTCATTGTCGACCTCGGCAGGGGCGAGGCGATCGTGCGCCGCGACGAGCTGATCCCGCGCGAACTGTTCCGCACCGGCGACCGGGTTCGCGCCTATATCTACGACGTGCGCCGCGAACAGCGTGGCCCGCAGGTCTTCCTCTCGCGCACCCATCCGCAGTTCATGGCGAAGCTCTTTGCCCAGGAAGTGCCGGAGATCTACGACGGCGTCATCGAGATCCGGGCCGTTGCCCGCGATCCGGGCTCGCGCGCCAAGATCGCCGTGATCTCCAAGGATAGCTCGATCGATCCGGTCGGCGCCTGTGTCGGCATGCGCGGCAGCCGCGTCCAGGCGGTGGTCGGGGAACTTCAGGGCGAGAAGATCGATATCATTCCGTGGAACCCGGACAACGCCACCTTCATCGTCAACGCGCTGCAGCCGGCGGAAGTCAGCAAGGTCGTGCTCGACGAGGATGCCGAGCGTATCGAGGTCGTGGTTCCCGACGAGCAGCTGTCGCTGGCGATCGGCCGCCGCGGACAGAATGTGCGCCTCGCGTCCCAGCTGACCGGCTGGGCAATCGACATCATGACGGAGCAGGATGAGTCCGAGCGTCGTCAGAAGGAATTCACTGACCGCACGCAGCTTTTCATGGATGCGCTCAATGTCGACGAGTTCGTCGGCCAGCTTCTCGCCTCGGAAGGGTTTGCCTCCGTCGAGGAAGTGGCGTATGTCGAACGCGACGAAGTCGCCACGATCGAGGGTTTCGACGAGGAGACGGCGGACGAAATCCAGGCCCGTGCCCGCGAATATCTCGAAGAGATCGAGGCGAAGCTCGACGAAGAGCGTCGTGGGCTGGGTGTTTCCGACGACTTGCGCGCCATCGACGGCCTGACGACAGCCATGCTCGTCGCTCTGGGCAAGGATGACGTGAAGTCGGTCGAGGATCTTGCCGGCTGCGCCACCGACGATCTCGTTGGCTGGACGGAGCGGGCGAATGGCGAGACCACGCGCCACGAGGGCACGCTGACCGGCTTTGATGTCAGTCGCGCGGATGCCGAGGCGATGATCATGGCGGCCCGTGTCGAGGCCGGCTGGATCTCCGAAGAGGATCTCGTCGAGGACGAGGCGCCTGCCGATGAAGATGCGGCCGGTGACGAGGACGAGCAGTCCGGCATCGCGGCCACGGGCGTGGTGCACGAGGTCTGAGCAAGCAAACGGCCGGGTCGGAAGCGATCGGCGGAGCAAGACGGTGCCGAGGCGAAACGAACCGCTGGAACGAAGCTGCGCCCTGACGCGCAATGTCCGACCGGTCGAGGAAATGATCCGCTTCGTGGCGGGGCCGGACGGTGTCCTGGTGCCGGATCTGAAGCGCAGGCTGCCCGGACGGGGGGTCTGGATCACGGCAAGCCGGGACGCGGTTGCCGCGGCACAGAAGAAAAAAGTCTTTCCGCGCGCCCTCAAGGACGGGAGCGTGCGGATCGAAGGTGATCTTGCCGAGCAGGTCGACAATCTGCTCGAACGGTCCGCGCTCAACGCGGTTTCGCTTGCCAGGAAGGCGGGCGAGGTCCTTGCCGGTTTCTCCAAGGTGGAGGCGGCGCTGCGCGGGCAGGAAGTGATCGGTCTCGTCCAGGCGCGCGATGGCGGCGACGACGGGGCACGCAAGCTCGCGGCGATCGCGCGGGCACGATTTGCCGACGCTGGCACCTGCCGGATGATCGGTTGTTTTACGTCGACTCAATTGGATTTGGCATTGGGTCGGTCAAATGTGATACATGCTGCACTGCTTGCAGGTCGGGCAGGCGAGAATGCTCTCGTCCGGATTGAAGAACTGGAGCGTTTTCGTTCCGGTTCCGACAATGACCCTGTTTCCGGAACGCACGGCGTTCCGGCGGCAAATGACGGTGCGGGCAATGCGGTGATCCAGGACTGAAGGCGATATGAGCGAAACGAAAAACCCCGGCGACAAGACGATCAGCATGGAGCGCAAGACACTGGGCCTGAAACGCTCCGGCGTTGAACAGGGCACGGTCCGTCAGAGCTTCTCGCACGGCCGCACGAAGGCGGTCGTGGTGGAGAAGAAGAAGCGCCGCGTCGTCCTGCCGGGCGAGACGGCCAAGCCCGAGCACGAGGCCGAGCCGGTCGCCAAGGCGCCGCCGGCTCGCGAGCGTCGTGCCGACATCGAGCCCGGCCCGTCCAATGCCGCCGCCGACGGCGCGGCGGCACGCCGTGCCGCGTCCGGCCAGCGTCCGCGTGGCGGCAACATCCTGCGCACCCTGACCGACGACGAAGCTGCTGCCCGTCAGGCCGCGCTGGTCGAGGCACAGCGCCGCGACATCGAGGACCGCAAGCGTCGCGAGGAAGAGGAGCGGCTGCGCGCCATCGAGGACGAGCGCCGCAAGGTCGAGGAAGCCGCGCGCGCCAAGCAGGAGGCCGAAGAGGCCGCCCGTCGCGCAGCCGAGGAAGCTCTCCGTGGCCCGGCCGAAGGCGACGAGGCCCGCGAAAAGGTTTCCGCCGCCGATGCCGCAGCGGCCATGGCTGCCGTCGTGTCCGACGGTGCCCCGGCCCAGCCGGCCGCGACCGACGATCGTCCGGCCCGCAAGCCTGCCGCAGCCACTGCGGCACCGGCGCGCGCCGCGGACGGAGAGGGCGATGCCCGCAAGACCGTCAAGGCCGTCAAGCGCACCAAGACCGCGCCGGAGCGCCCGACACCGGTTCGCACCGGTGACGACCGCCGCCGCTCGAAGCTGACGATTTCGTCGGCCACCGGCGACGACGAGGGGCGCAGCCGTTCGCTTGCCTCGTTGCGTCGCCGCCGCGAGAAGGAAAAGCGCGCCGGCCAGCAGGTGGTTCGCGAGAAGATCTCCCGCGAGGTCGTGCTGCCCGAGGCGATCACCATCCAGGACCTGGCCAACCGCATGGCCGAACGGGCTGTCGACGTGATCAAGCTTCTGATGAAGCAGGGCCAGATGCTGAAGATCAACGATGTGATCGATGCGGACACGGCCGAGCTGATCGCCGAGGAAATGGGGCACACCGTGAAGCGTGTCTCCGAATCCGACGTCGAGGAAGGCCTGTTCTCCGCTGCGGACGACAACGATACGCTGGTTCAGCGCCCGCCCGTGGTCACCATCATGGGCCATGTCGACCACGGCAAGACGTCGTTGCTTGATGCGCTGCGCCGTTCCAACGTGGTGCAGGGCGAGGCCGGTGGCATCACCCAGCATATCGGCGCCTATCAGGTCGACCGCGACGGCAACAAGATCACCTTCATCGATACGCCGGGCCACGCGGCCTTCACCCAGATGCGTGCCCGTGGCGCCAAGGCGACCGATATCGTCATCCTCGTGGTGGCCGCCGACGACGGCGTCATGCCGCAGACCAAGGAAGCGATCGCCCACGCCAAGGCGGCGAACGTGCCGATCATCGTGGCGATCAACAAGATCGACAAGCCGTCGGCCGACCCTGGCCGTGTCCGCACCGATCTCCTGCGTGAGGATATCGTGGTGGAGTCGATGGGCGGCGACGTCATCGATGTCGAGGTTTCCGCAGCCAAGGGCACCAATCTCGACAAGCTGCTGGAGATGATCCTGCTGCAATCCGAGGTCCTGGAGCTCAAGGCCAACCCGAACCGCACCGCCGAAGGCATCGTCATCGAGGCGCAGCTCGACAAGGGGCGCGGCCCGGTTGCGACCGTCCTCGTGCAGAAGGGAACGCTCAAGGTCGGCGATATCCTGGTGGCGGGCGCCGAGTGGGGCCGCGTGCGCGCCATGCTCGACGAGAACAGCCAGCAGGAAAAGGAAGCCGGTCCGTCGAAGCCTGTCGAGGTGCTCGGTTTCAACGGCACGCCCGAGGCCGGCGACATGGTCGCCGTGGTCGAGAACGAGGCGCGGGCCCGCGAGATCGTCGAGTATCGCCAGCGCCAGAAGCGCGAGAAGACCAGCATTCGCGACATCGGCGCGCGCGGTTCGCTCGAGCAGATGATGAATCGCCTGCAGGAAAGCGGCCACAAGGAAACGCCGCTTCTCATCAAGGGCGACGTGCAGGGTTCGGTCGAGGCGATCGCCGGCGCCCTGGAGGCGCTCGGCACCGACGAGGTCAAGGCGCGCGTGTTGCATGCCGGCGTTGGCGGCATCACCGAGAGCGACGTCACGCTGGCTGCCGCATCCGGCGCACCGATCATCGGCTTCAACGTGCGTGCCAACAAGCAGGCGCGCGACGCGGCCGAGCGCGAGGGCATCGAGATCCGCTACTACAACATCATCTACAACCTCGTGGATGACGTGAAGGCGGCGATGTCGGGCCTGCTCTCCCCGGAGCGCCGCGAGACCTTCCTTGGCAATGCGGAGATCCTGGAGATCTTCAATATCACCAAGGTCGGCAAGGTTGCCGGTTGCCGGGTGACCGAAGGCATCGTGGAGCGCGGCGCGGAAGTGCGCCTGATCCGCGAGAATGTCGTCATTCACGAAGGCAAGCTCGGCACGCTCAAGCGCTACAAGGACGAGGTGAAGGAAGTTCAGTCCGGCCAGGAGTGCGGCATGAACTTCGTCAGCTACCAGGACATGCGCCCGGGCGACGTCATCGAGTGCTACCGGGTGGAGGAGATCGCGCGCACCCTGTAAGGGGGCGCGCCACATCCGTTTTGCGCCGGCGGGAACAATCCCGCCGGCGTTTTCCGTTTCGCCGGGACATGCGCTTCCCGCCGCCGGCGCCGCCGCTTGAGGCAAAGCGCCGCCTTAACCCAACTGGACCGGTTTCATGGCCAATTCGAACAGGACCCCCGCAGGGATGCCCTCGCAGCGCCAGCTGCGGGTCGGCGAGCTCGTGCGCAAGGAGGTCTCCGACATTCTGGCGCGCGGGACGCTTGCCGATCCCGTTCTCGACGGCACCATCGTCTCCGTGCCGGAAGTGCGCATGACGCCCGATCTCAGGCTGGCGAACTGCCTGGTGATGCCGCTTGGCGGCAAGGATGCCGACAAGGTCGTCGCGGCGCTCAACCGCAGTTCCCGTCACATCCGTCGCGAGCTCGGCCGGCGGCTGACGATGAAATTTCTTCCCGACGTGCGCTTTGTCATCGACACGCGTTTCGATGACGACGACCGCATCACCTCGCTGCTGCGCCGCGAAGACGTGCGCCGCGACATCGAGGACGAGGATGAGGACGGCCAGGACCGGGACGGGCACTGACGCGATGGGACGGCGCAGCAAGGCGAACCGCAACCGCATCGACGGCTGGCTTGTACTCGACAAGCCGGTCGGGATCACCTCCAACGACGCGCTCACCCGCCTGAAGAAGATCTTTCATCCCGAGAAGGTCGGCCATGCGGGAACGCTTGACCCGCTCGCCTCGGGCCTGCTGCCGGTGGCCTTCGGCGAGGCCACGAAGACGGTCTCCTTCGCCATGGACGGACGCAAGGTCTACCGGTTCACCGCGCGCTGGGGTGAGGCAACGGAGACCGACGACACCGAAGGCGAAGTCGTCGAGACCTGCCAGATACGGCCGTCGGCCGCCGACATCACCGCGATCCTGCCCGAGTTCCGGGGCACGATCAGCCAGGTTCCGCCCAAGTATTCGGCCATCAAGGTGGATGGCGCGCGCGCCTACGATCTGGCGCGCGACGGCGAGACGGTCGAGCTGGCAGCCCGTGACATCGAGGTTCATCGGCTGGACCTGGTCGAATGCCCGGATCCCGATCATGCGGTTTTCGAGGCCGAATGCGGCAAGGGGACCTATGTCCGCGCCCTGGCGCGCGACATCGCGCGCCGGCTCGGCACCTGCGCCCATGTCGCGGAACTGCGGCGTCTTGTCGTTGGTCCCTTTGACGAGGCGGACATGATTCCGCTGGAAACTCTCGAAGAGTTGGGGCAATGTGCGCCCGGCGGGGGCCTCACCGGGGCCCACGCCGATTTTGTTTTGCCTGTTGCGACCGCGCTGGACGACATCCCGGCGCTGGCCGTCAGCCGGCAGGACGCCGCCCGCCTCAGAAGAGGGCAGGGCGTTTTGCTGCGCGGGCGGGATGCCCCGGCGTCTACCGGTCTCGTTTCAGTTACCACTCACGGAGAGTTGGTGGCGATCGGCGAGGTCGAGCGCGGGGAACTTCTGCCACGGCGCGTTTTCAATCTCGCGGAGGACACATCCACCGCGACCATCGTCGAAAGGACAACCGATGTCGATTACCGCTGAACGCAAGGCGGAACTGATCAAGGAATATGCGATCAAGGAAGGTGACACGGGGTCTGCCGATGTGCAGGTCGCGATCCTCACCGAGCGGATCGCCAACCTCACGGAACACTTCAAGGGTCATGGCAAGGACAACCACTCCCGCCGCGGCCTCCTGAAGATGGTGAGCCTGCGCCGGTCGCTTCTCGATTACCTGAAGAAGACCGAAGAAGGCCGCTACCAGGACCTGATCAAGCGTCTCGGCCTGCGCCGCTGACGACACGGCAACGCGGCGTCCGAAAGGGCGCCGCGTTCGCGTATCCGCCGTCCGCAAAGGGGCGGCCGGGTGACGGTCATGGGGCAGGATAGCAGGTGGCTTGCATGCCCGGCGAGAAGCCGGGCTCACGAGCTCCCCGCTGTCTTGCCCGTGGCGCGTCTCGTACCGGTGCGAGGGCATGGTGCCGCTCGTACCACCCCATGGGAATGACCCGCGCGAGGCCATTTGGGCGCCGCGGGTGACCGAAAGCTAGGATAGAGCATGTTTGATATTCATCGCGTGGAAGTCGACTGGGGCGGACGCCCGCTGACGCTGGAGACGGGCAAGGTTGCCCGCCAGGCGGACGGCGCGGTTCTCGCGACCTATGGCGAGACCAAGGTGCTGGCCACCGTCGTCGCCGCCAAGGAGCCGAAGCCCGGCCAGGACTTCTTCCCGCTGACCGTGAACTACCAGGAAAAGGCCTATGCGGCCGGCAAGATCCCGGGTGGCTTCTTCAAGCGCGAGGGACGCCCCTCGGAGCATGAGACGCTGACCTCGCGCCTGATCGACCGTCCGATCCGCCCGCTCTTCGTCGATGGTTTCAAGTGCGACACCCAGGTGATCATCACCGTCCTGTCGCATGACATGGAAAACGCGCCGGACATTCTTGCCATGGTGGCGGCTTCCGCGGCCCTGACCATCTCCGGCATTCCCTTCATGGGGCCGATCGGCGGCGCCCGCGTTGGCTACATCAACGGCGAGTATGTCCTCAATCCGCTGATCGACGACATGTCTGAATCCTCGCTCGACCTGATCGTTGCCGGCACCGGCGAAGCCGTGCTGATGGTCGAGTCCGAAGCCAAGGAACTGACCGAAGACGCCATGCTCGGCGCCGTCATGTTCGGCTTCAAGGGCTTCCAGACGGTGATCGACGCGATCATCAAGCTGGCCGAGACCGCGGCTCGCGCACCGCGTGAGGTGAACCTTCCGGATCATTCGGACCTGGCTGCGCGCATCAAGGCGCTGGCCGCCGACGACCTGACCGCTGCCTACGCGATCCGCGAGAAGAGCGAGCGCAAGGCCGCTGTCGACGCCGTCAAGGCCAAGGTCGTCGAGACGCTGACCGCCGAAGCCGGCGACGCCGGCATCGACAAGGTCGTTGTTGGCGATCTCTTCAAGAAGGCCGAGGCCAGCATCGTGCGCGGCGCGATCCTCGACAAGGGCGAGCGCATCGACGGTCGCGACCTGAAGACGGTCCGTCCGATCGTGTCGGAAGCGGGCATCCTGCCGCGCGCGCACGGTTCGGCGCTGTTCACCCGCGGCGAGACACAGTCGCTCGTCGTCGCGACGCTCGGCACGAACGACGACGAGCAGTTCGTCGATGCCCTGGAGGGGACCTACAAGTCCACCTTCATGCTGCATTACAACTTCCCGCCCTACTCGGTCGGCGAGACCGGCCGCACGGGTTCGCCGGGTCGCCGCGAGATCGGTCACGGCAAGCTCGCATGGCGCGCCGTGCACCCGCTGCTGCCGCCGCATCACGAGTTCCCCTACACGCTTCGGGTCGTGTCGGAGATCACCGAGTCGAACGGCTCGTCGTCGATGGCAACGGTTTGCGGCACTTCGCTGGCGCTGATGGACGCGGGCGTTCCGCTGAAGGCTCCGGTGGCGGGCATCGCCATGGGCCTGATCAAGGAGAACGACAAGTTCGCGGTCCTGTCCGACATTCTCGGCGACGAGGATCATCTCGGCGACATGGACTTCAAGGTCGCCGGTACGGGCGAGGGCATCACCTCGCTGCAGATGGACATCAAGATCGACGGCATCACCGAGGAGATCATGCGGGTTGCGCTCGATCAGGCGCGCGATGGCCGCATCCATATCCTCGGCGAAATGTCGAGCGCCCTGTCGGAGGCCCGCGCCGAGCTCGGCGAGCATGCCCCGCGCATCGAAGTGATGAAGATCCCGGTCGACAAGATCCGTGAAGTCATCGGCTCCGGCGGCAAGGTGATCCGCGAGATCGTCGAGAAGACCGGCGCCAAGGTCAACATCGAGGACGACGGCACCGTCAAGATCGCCTCCGCGGATGGCAAGGCGATCAAGGCAGCCGTGAACTGGATCAACTCCATCGCCGCCGAGCCGGAAGTGGGCGTGGTCTACGAGGGACGTGTCGTCAAGACCGTCGACTTCGGCGCCTTCGTCAATTTCTTCGGCGCCAAGGACGGGCTGGTCCATATCTCGCAGCTCGCGCCGCAGAAGGTTGCCAAGACCACCGACGTGGTCAAGGAAGGCGACAAGGTCTGGGTCAAGCTGATGGGCTTCGACGAGCGCGGCAAGGTTCGCCTGTCGATGAAGGTCGTCGATCAGGAGACCGGCAAGGAAATCGCCTCCGAGGGCTGACGTCCCGGGAGGGCCGGCTCCGGGCCGGACGCCGAGACATCCTGAAAACGGAACAAGACAGGACGGGCCGGGCCGGGGCAATCCCCGGCCCGTTTTCTTTTGTGGACGCGACTGCGGAGGCGTGCCGGTTGCCGGGGACGGCGTCGGGCGTGTCAGGCGGTTCCGGCAACCGGTGTGCCGGTTTCGCCATGCGCGCCGAGAAATCCCTGGAACTGCTCGTCGGGCATCGGGCGGCCGAGGTGGAAGCCCTGGATCTGCGTGCAACCGAGATTGCCGAGAAGCCGGCACTGGCCTTCGGTCTCGACGCCTTCCGCGATCACGGTGATGCCGAGGCTGGCCGCCATGACGACGATCGCCTCGACCAGCGCGAGGTCGTCGCGGTCGGTTTCCAGATCGCGAATGAAGGACCGGTCGATCTTCAAGGTGTCGATCGGGAAGCGCTTCAGGTTGCTGAGCGAGGAGAACCCCGTTCCGAAATCGTCGAGCGACAGCCGGATGCCCAGGCTGCGGATGGCATGCAGCGTCTCGATCGGATCGCTGCCGGTTTCGTCGAACATGACGCTTTCGGTGATTTCCAGATGCAGGCGGTCGGGCGGCATCCCGGTGCGCGCCAGCGTATCGCGCACCAGATCGATGAACCGCTCGTCACGGCACTGGCGCGGCGAGACGTTGACGCTGATTGTCGGCAGGTCCAGTCCCTTGGCGATGCAGCGCTGATAGAACAGGCAGGCTTCCTCGAGGACGAAGGCGCCAAGGGGAACGATCAGGCCGGTGTTCTCGGCGATCGGGATGAAATCGGCGGGTGAGATCGCCCCGCGCTCAGGATCGTGCCAGCGCACCAGCGCCTCGCAGCCCGACACGATGTTGCGACCGATATCGATCACCGGCTGGAAGTTCAGCGTGAGCTGGCGCTTTTCGAGCGCGCGCCGCAGCGAACTTTCCAGCTCCAGCGCCCGGGCGACATGCTCGTTCATATGGGCGGAGAAGAAGCGCAGCTTGTTCCCGCCTTCCGCCTTGGCATGGTACATGGCGGTATCGGCCTGGCGGAGCAGCAACTCGTCATCGTTTCCGTCGGCGGGGAAGACGGTGATGCCTATGCTGGCCGTCGAGAAGACCTCCACATTGCCGCCGACCACCAGCGGGCGCGACAGTTCCTCCAGGACGCGCGCCGCGGCGATCTCGACGTCGAAGACGCTGCGCGTGTTGCTGAGGATGACGGCAAACTCGTCGCCGCCCAGGCGGGCAACCGTGTCATTGTCGTCGAGCACCGATCCGATACGGGTTGCGGTGGCCTTGATGAGCTGGTCGCCGGTGCTGTGGCCAAGGCTGTCGTTGATGTTCTTGAACCGGTCGAGATCCAGGAACAGGAGCGCGACGATGTGGCCTTCCCACTGCGCCCGCGACATGGCCTGCACCAGCCGGTCGCGGAACAGGTTGCGATTGGGCAGTCCCGTCAGTGTGTCGAAATTCGCCTGTCGGACAATCAGCTCTTCCTGGCGCTTGCGCTCCGAGATGTCGCTGATCGTCGCGTAATAGGCATCGACGCCGTTCCAGCGGGTCTGGCGCAGATGAACCTCAACCCAGACGCGCGCGCTGTCCGTGGCGATTGCCTTGACCTCGTAGACATCGGGCGCGGATGCCCCGGATTCGCGCGCCTTGTTGTACGAGAACATTCTGTCGTGCTCTTCGGGAGCGAACAGGTTGATAACAGGTTGGCCGATCACCTTGTGGCGGTCGTCGATGCTGTAGCCAAGGATCCGCAACAAGGAGTCGTTGACATAAAGAACCTTCAGGTTCGCGTGGATGATGACGCCTTGCAGGGATTCATCGATCAACGCGCGGAACTGCGCATCGGTTTCCTTCAGATCCTGGAAGGCTTCCTGCAGGGTGGCGCCCAGGGCATTGAACTCGCGCACCTTGCCTGGCCGGTATGTGAGGTCGGAGGTGTCGCTGCGAATCTTGTTGGCGTAGCCGACGAGCCGTTGCAGGGCAGGACTGGTGAAGCGGTGCAGGGCATAGGCGCCCAGCACCGAGCCGGCGAGCACATAGAGAAGAAAGGGCGTGAACAGCGTCCGGTAGGTGTCCTGGATGTTTTCAATCGTTTCGCCGGGATGGTCGCTGACGAGGTGGATTTCCGGTCCGTCCATGCTGCCGGTAAGGCTCGACTGGACAAGGAGCCTGTCGTCGACCAGCACGTGGGATCCATCGGCGAAACTGTCATGCAGCTCTTCCAGGTCCACCTGCGTTCGAATCATGCCGACGCTGGCAACCACATGATTGCCCTGGAGCAGCGCCAGGCTTTCCGTGTCGAGCGCCTGAACCATGTCCGAGAGAATGAACATGCTGTCGTTCAGCACATATCCGCCAGCCAATGTGCCGAGAACCCGCCCGTCGAGCTCGTCGATAATGGGAATGGCCTCGACGGCGAGCAGCAGGGGGATGCCGTCGCGCCCGGAATCTCCCATATGCAGGCGCCAGGTGCCGGTGGGCAAGCGTGCCCGCTCGCCCGCCGGAAGGACGGCACCCAGGTCGTAGATCGACGAGCCGGCATCGATCCAGCCGGGCATTCCGGCGCGGTCGATGACGAGCAGTTCGAACTGGGCCCCGACCGGTTGCTCGGCGGCATCGGCGAGGATCTGGCGAACCAGCTTGTCATTGCCGGATGCGATACCGCGGCGCAGGGCCGAATTGTCGGCGAGAGCGCGCAGATGGGTATCGAGCCGGACGAGCGACTGGTTGAACACCAGCCGGGCAAGCATGCCTTCCTTGCGGGCGAAACGTTCCAGTTCCCGGTCGGCGATCGACAGGCTGCCGATATAGCTGATCGCGAAAAGCGCGGCCGACGTCGTCAGCAGGGCAACTGCGAAGAGCCCCAGCACGAACCTGTTGAAACTGAAATCGTTTGTTCGCCTCATCGGGAGTAGCGGAAAGCCCTCCTTTTCAACGCCTCGATCCGGGCCCGGTCATGATCGGCGGGAACCAGCTCGAACGCGCCTGAATAGACCAGCGGCACGTCGTTGCCGCGCCCCTGCTGGTCGAGGGAGATGGCTTCCGCTATGGCAACGCCGTTGTCGTCGTTCATGCGCATCACGGTGGCCGAAAGGCGTCCGTTCTCGAGCAACTCCAGTTCGGCGCTGCCACCGCCCCAGCCATTGGTCGAGACATTGCCGACCAGTCCCATTTCGGCGATGGCGTCGCTGACACCCAGGGCGATATCGGTCGAGCAGGAGAAGATGAAGCCTATATCGGGTTGCCGCGCCAGCAGCGTCATGGCTGCTTCACGTGCCTTTGCGCGGTCGAAGCCGACATAATACGAGGCGACGAGCCGTTTGCGCGAGCGCTCGACCATTGCGAGCCGGAAGGGCTCGCCACGTGCCTGGCTGACCAGGCCTTTCGGGCCGTAGAAGATCGCGTAGGGCTCGGCCTGGGGGCGCGTGTGGAGAATGTGCTCGGCGAGAAGCCGGGTGCCCGATGCATGGTCGAAGCCGACATAGAGAAACGGTTGTTCGCTTCCCCATCTGCGCAGCGGTGTGGTGATGTTCTGCAGGATCACCTTGGGCCGCTCGCGGGCAATCAGGCGTTCGACGATGACGCGATGGCGCAGGGCGTCGAGGGTGAAGACGAGATAGTCGGGGTCGGACTTGAGCGCCTCCGCCACCTGCCGGGTCTGCTCCTGGATTTCCTGGCCGGGCTGGGTGAACTGCGACGTGATTTCGTAGCTGATGCCGAGTTCGTCGAGTCGCGCCTCGAGCGCAACAATGCTCCGTCGCCAGTAGTCGGAGGCCTGGATTGCCGGATAGACGATGGCGATCCGCACGGGATCGTCAGGCGCATCGATCGGCATCGCGGCATTCGCAACCCGGTCGGAGAAGCGCTCGGTGAGGGCGCGCTGTTCGGGCTGATTCTCGAAAAGTTCGGAAAGACTCCAGTACTCGTCGGGTGTTTCACGGCCGAGTTCAGCTCTCGCGGATCCTGCAACAAGCAGCGCCACCATCAGTAAAAGGCATGCCGGAATGTTGTTTCGGTCGTTTCTCACCATTCCATTCCGAGGTTGAAGACCGCCTTGCGAAGTCTGGATGATTGCCGGTTCACTTTCAAGAGAACAGTATCCAGTTGATAAAGAATGAAAAATCGCCCCAGCATGGTACCTGTTGAAAATTACAAGGAGCGTTCGCACTCCACTGGAGACCAACGCACGGATTCGCGCAAGCACGCTTGATGTCACTGCTATGTCTTCCCGGGTGTCCGGGAGCCGACAGGAGACAGGGCCATGTGGCGACGCGTTGCAGGCCGGCGTCAACCTGCTATACCGCCCATGATGCGGGAAGCAGAGGACTGCGACAAGCGATGGAGTTGTGGAGATGACGGCGATGCGGCTGGCGGTTGTCGGTGCGGCGGGACGCATGGGCGGGGCGCTGATCCGGGCCATCGCGCAGATTGACGGGGTCGTACTGTCGGGTGCCGTCGAACGGCTGGGCGCTCCGGATATGGGCAGGGACGCCGGTGAGGTTGCGGGGCTTCCGAAAAACGGAGTGCCGATCACCGACGACGCGCTGGCGGTGTTCGCAGCCGCCGACGGGGTGCTTGATTTCACCGCGCCCGCGGCAACCCGCCAGTTCGCCGAGCTTGCCGCCCAGGCACGCATCGTCCATGTGATCGGCACGACCGGCATGAGTGACGACGACGTGGAGGCGATCCGTCCCGCTGCCCGCCATGCGCGGATCGTCAAGTCGGGCAACATGAGCCTCGGCGTCAATCTTCTGGCGGCGCTGGTGCGGCAGGCGGCCGCCGCGCTCGACGAGGATTTCGACATCGAGGTGCTGGAGATGCACCACCGTCACAAGGTCGACGCCCCTTCCGGCACGGCGCTGCTGCTGGGCGAGGCCGCCGCCGAAGGGCGCGGCATCGACCTGGCCACGCGCAGCGTGCGCTCGCGCGACGGCATCACCGGCGAGCGGCCGCGCGGCGACATCGGGTTTGCCGCCCTGCGCGGCGGCTCCGTCATCGGTGACCACAGCGTCGTCCTTGCCGGTCCGCTCGAGACCGTGACGCTCTCGCATCACGCGCAGGATCGTCAGATCTTCGCGCGCGGCGCGATCAAGGCCGCCCTGTGGGCGCGCGATCGCAAGCCCGGCCTCTACTCCATGGACGATGTTCTGGGCCTCAAGGCTTGAGATATTCCGCTGCCCGTGCCATCTGGCTGAACCCCCATCTGGAGAAATTCACGTCATGGAACACCTCCTTGTGCTCGTCCGCCATGGGCAAAGCGAATGGAACCTCAAGAACCTGTTCACCGGCTGGAAGGACCCCGGCCTGACCGAACAGGGGGTGGCCGAGGCGCGTGCGGCCGGAGCAAAGCTCAGGGACCTGAAGCTGGCCTTCGACATGGCCTACACGTCCGACCTGACCCGCGCGCAGCACACGCTGGGCCTGATCCTCAAGGAGCTTGGCCAGGAAGGACTCGAGACGGTTCGCGACCAGGCGCTGAACGAGCGTGACTACGGCGACCTGACGGGCATGAACAAGGACGAGGCGCGGGAGAAGTTCGGCGAGGAGCAGGTTCATGTCTGGCGCCGCTCGTTCGACGTGCCGCCCCCGGGAGGCGAAAGCCTGAAGATGACGGCGGAACGCGTGTTGCCCTACTACCGCTCCGAGATCCTGCCGCAGGTCATTTCCGGCAAGCGCGTGATCGTTGCCGCGCACGGCAATTCGTTGCGTGCGCTGGTGATGGAACTGGAAGGCCTGACGCCCGAGCAGATCCTCCAGCGGGAACTGGCGACCGGCGCTCCGATCGTCTATCGGCTCACCGACGAAGGCACGGTTGCCTCCGTTCAGGATCTTGCCGACTGAGCGGTTCCATCTGGCGGGCATCCTTCCTGCCGTCGGCCGGAAATGGATGAGAACAATGAAAAAGGGGCGCGAACCGACAGTGGTCCGCGCCCCTCTTCTGCTGAAGCGATCCGGGTCTTTCTAAAGAGCGAAGCCCTGCTGTCCGGCGAGCTGCCGCAGCGACTGTTCCGGCCGGGCGCCGACATGGCCGATCACCTCGGCCGCACAAAGGCAACCGAGTTCCGCCGATGTGGTGAAGTCGAAATCGCGCGACATGCCGAGGAGGAAGCCGGCGGCGAAAAGGTCTCCGGCGCCGGTCAGGTCGACGATGTCGCTGACCTTGGCGGCGGGCACTTGCACGGTCTCGCCGCGTGAAATCGCCATGGCGCCCTTGGCACCGAGGGTCAGTGCGGTCACCGCGCAATCCTCGCGAACCGCGGCGATGGCCGTGTCCAGATCGGAGGTCTCGTAGAGGGCCCGCAGTTCGTGTTCGTTGGCGAACAGCACGTCGATCGTGCCGTCGCGCATCATGCCGAGAAACTCGGCGCGGTAGCGGTCGACGCAGAAACTGTCGGACAGGGTGAGGCTGACCTTGCGGCCATTGGCATGGGCGATGCCGGCGGCCTTGAGAAAGGCCTTCTTCGCCTCGGGCGGATCCCAGAGATAGCCTTCCATGTAGGTGAGGGCGGAGGCCGCCACGGTTTCCGGCTCGATATCCCGCTCCGACAGTTCGACGCAGGCCCCCAGATAGGTGTTCATGGTCCGCTCGCCGTCCGGCGTGATCAGGATCATCGAGCGGGCCGTCGGCGGTCCCTCTCCCTCGATCAGGGCCGGTGTCTCGAAATGGACGCCGGTGCCGCGCATGTCGTGGCGATAGGCATTGCCCAGCTCGTCATTGGCGACCTTGCCGAAATAGGCCGGCGCCCCGCCGAGGGCGGCGATACCGGCTGCGGTGTTGCCGGCGCTGCCTCCCGAAATGCGGGTTGTCTGCCCCATCTTGTCGTAAAGACGCACGGCTTCCGCCGTGTCGATCAGGCGCATCGAGCCCTTCACCAGGCTTTCTTGCAGGAGGAAATCCTCCTCCACATGGGCGAACACGTCGCAGATGGCATTGCCGATGCAAAGGGTGTCGAAGCTTTGTCCTGTCATGACGGGGGCAGCATCCTTCTGATGGTGGTGGGGAAAGGGTCAGATGCCGGGCGTCGGGCGCAGGGCCCGGTTCGCTTCCGGTTCGCGGATCTTGTCCCGGAACGGGTCGGCGCGATAGACGCCAAGCAGTTTCAGCTCGGCCGAGTAAAAGGCGAGTTCTTCCAGCGCCAACGATACGGACCGGTCATCCGGGTGTCCTTCCACGTCGGCATAGAACATCGAGGCGAAAAACTGGCCTTCCAGCTGGTAGGATTCCAGCTTGGTCATGTTGACGCCGTTGGTGGCGAAGCCGCCGAGCGCCTTGTAGAGCGCCGCCGGGACGTTGCGGACGCGGAAGATGAAGGTGGTGATCACCGTCTGACCGTTGTTCGCGGCCCGCAGCGTGTCGCGCGAAAGGATCAGGAAGCGGGTGGTGTTGTGCGCCTCGTCCTCGACATCGCGGCGCAGGATCTTCAACCCGTAGGCCTCGGCGGCCATTTCGGGCGCAAGCGCCGAGGCGCTCCGGTCGCCGCGTTCCGCGACCTGGCGCGCCGACCCGGCCGTATCCGCGCCGATGATTGGCCGCAGGCCCAGTTCCCGGATCACCTTTCGGCACTGGCCGAGAGCCATGACGTGGCTCTGGACCGTGGCAAGATCCTCGATCTTGGCGTCGGGCAGGCCCATCAGCTGGAAGCGGATCGGCAGGAAATATTCGCCGATGATCTGCAGCGAGGACCGCGGCAGCAAGTGATGGATGTCGGCGACACGACCGGCGACCGAGTTCTCGATCGGGATCATGCCGAGATCGGCCTCGCCCGCTTCCATCGCGGTGAAACAGTCCTCGAACGTGGCGCAGGGGACAGGCTCGTAGTCCGGATAGACATTCCTGCAGGCCATATGCGAGTTGGCGCCATACTCGCCCTGGAAGACGATTTTCTTTTTCGTGGACATGATGGACCGGTTGTTCAGTTGGGGTTGGCGTTGCGCCGCGAGAGGACCGCTCGAACGGCCTGGAGATCCTGGGGCGTGTTGACGTCCATGGGGACGCTGTCGATGAGACCTATATCGATGCGCATCCCCGCTTCAAGCGCACGCAACTGCTCGAGGCTCTCGCGCTTTTCCAGAGACGAGGGAGGAAGCGAGACGAACCGGTCGAGTGCGCTGCGGCGGTAGGCGTAGAGACCGATATGCTGGTAGAGCGGACCGGGGCCGGACGGAGCCGTCGCCCTGGTGAAATAAAGGGCCCGGAGGCGGCGCTCCGACACTGGCGTGCCCACGGCCTTGACTGCGCCTGGGTCCTCGCGCAGCGCCGCGCTGCGGATTTCGGTCGCGATCGTGCCGATGTCGACAGCCGGATCCGCCAGCGGGTCGAATGCCGCCCTGATGGCGTCCGGCTCGATCAGCGGCACGTCGCCCTGCAGGTTGAGGATGACGTCGTACCGGCGCTCTGGATCGACAGTCTCGGCTGCGGCCCGGACCCGGTCGGATCCGCTCGGAAGGGCAGGGTCAGTCAGCACGGCGGTCCCGCCGGCTGCCTCGACCGCCGCCTTGATGCGCGGATCGTCGCAGGCGATCACCACCGGCCCGATTCCGGCCGCCTCGCCACGTTCCATGACGTGAACAATCATCGGTTTCCCGGCAATATCGGCAAGCGGCTTGTCAGGCAGGCGCGTGGACGCCATCCGCGCCGGAATGACGACGAGTGCAGGCCTCACGGGCGATCTTCCGGCCGCTCTCGTCCGGGTTTGGACGGCGCGGCGCGACATGCGATGATTTGTATCATGGATTGCTCTTTTATACCTATGGACACGAGCGTCAAAAACTTTGTAGTTTCCGGCAACTTTTTCACCACGCGCGCGTGTTGCGCGGGGCCGGTTCGCATTGGCCTCGCAGCAACCGAGGGAGTTGGAGCCAGCGGGAATGAATTCTGCCAAGCTAAATATGGTCGCCGGCGCCGTCCTGTCCGTCCTTCTCGTGACGATGGGTCTCGGTATCGTTTCGGACATTATCTTCCACGCGGAAGATCCGGCGATCCCGGGCTACGAGATCGTCGTCGCCGACGCGGACAGCTCGGCCGCCCCGGCGGAGGAAGCCCCGCAGGTCGAACCGATCGCGGTTCGCCTGGCAAGCGCCTCTGCGGAGAATGGCGAGAAGCTGACGCGCGCATGTGCCGCGTGCCACGACTTCACGCAGGGCGGGGCCAACAAGGTCGGCCCGGCGCTGTGGGGTGTGCTCGGCCGCGCCCCCGCTTCGCATGAGGGTTTCCGCTATTCCGGCGCTATGCAGGAATACGCACAGTCGGCAGGCTCCTGGGACTACGAGAACCTGGATGCCTTTCTCGCGGCTCCCAAGGCGGTCGTGTCGGGCACCTCGATGGGATATGCAGGCATGAAGAAGCCTGCCGATCGCGCCGATCTGGTTGCCTATCTGCGCACCCTCGCCGAAAGCCCGATGGCGCTGCCGGAAGCGCCTGCCGCCGAGCCCGAGGCGCCGGCTGAAGGGGCCGAGACGCCGGCCGAAGGTGCCGAGACGCCGGCCGCCAATCAGTAAGGGGCGCCATGGCGCGCTGACAACCGTTTGAAGGCCGGGCTTGCTGCCCGGCCTTTTCGCATGTGGCTTGTGCCGCGCCGCGCGTAAACCGGATTGCAAGTTGTTTGCCCTAGCGTCAAATTGTCGAGCCTTGAAACAGAACGGACCTCTCTGCGGCTTCCCTGCTGCAAATGGGGTGTTGGATTGGTGAAGGTTCGGGATAGAATTAACAATACTGATCCCTTCGGGCTGGGGGGGTGATGAGGTAACTTTAGGGAGGGCGAGGCAGCGCTCCCGCAGGAATGGCCCGTCACATGGCGCAGTGGAGCGCCGGCTGCCTATGCCTCATGGATGCACGGGGACAGATGACGCAGACGTCGGCTGGAAAGGAACTGGCGCATATCCGGTGGCGACACCGGGTGGTCGCTGCCGCCGTTCTGCTGGTGGTTTGCGTGTTCGGTATCGGGGTGACGGGCTACATTTCCGTCCTGCTGACCGAAAACGCACGCAAGCGCGTTCAGAACGAGACGCTTGCGCGCCTGTCCGAGGCGCGTGCCCGGCTCGAGGGCGAGATCGGCGCTACCCTTTATATCTCCCAGGGCCTGGTGAGCTTCACGGCCATCAACAGTGATTTGACCCAGCGTCAGTTTCGCCGTTTCGCCGAGGAGATTTCCGCAGCCAACAGTCATATCAAGCTGATCGCCCTGGCTCCCGACAACATTGTCAAATACGTCTATCCGCTGATGGGCAATTTGCGCGCCCTGGGGCTCGACTACCGCACCAACGAAGCGCAATGGCCGGTGGTGAAGCGGGTCATGGAAGAGCGCCGCACGATCGTTGCGGGACCTGTGAACCTCGTGCAGGGCGGGCAGGCGCTGATCGCGCGCTCGCCGGTGCTTATCCCCGTCGACGACAGCGAAAGCTCCCGGAATCGCCTTTACTGGGGTGTCGCCTCCGTGGTCATCGACATCCAGGCCCTGTTCGCCGATGCCGGGATCCGGCCCGAGGCGAACGGGTATTACTTCGCCATTCGGGGCGCCGACGGACTTGGAGCCGACGGCGGCATGATCATGGGCGACCCGAACCTCTTCGAGGAAGACGCGCTCGTGTTGCCGGTCAGCCTTCCCAACGGCACCTGGCAGATCGCCAGTCGTCCCGTGTCGGGATGGATCGTCACGTCTCCCGAAACGCAGATCGCCCACGTCGTCGGCTTTGGCGTGACCTTCGCGATCGCGTCCTTGTCGGTGCTTGTGGTGCTGGCCCAGCAGCGCGCCCGTTCCATGGCCTTGCATGATGCGCTGACGGGGCTGCCTAACCGGCGGCTTCTGGAGGACCGTCTCGAACAGCTGGCGGCGCTCAGTGAGCGCACCGGTTTCGGCTTTCAGGTTTTCTTTGTCGATCTCAACGCGTTCAAGCCGATCAACGACACGTTCGGGCACGCGGTTGGCGACATGGTGCTGAAGGAGGTGGGCAACCGGCTGCGGCTGGAAACACGGGATTCCGACACGATTGCCCGCATCGGGGGGGACGAATTCGTCGTTGTCGTTCCCGGCGTCATCCACCATCCGACCACGACCAGCATTGCCGCGCGCCTGCGGGAAGTGGTGAGCGAGCCGGTGCAGGTCGGCGATCATGTCATCGCGATCCGGGCAAGCGTGGGCTGGGCAACCTATCCGGACGACGCGACGACGATACCGGACATCCTCGAACTGGCGGACCGGCGCATGTATCGCGACAAGCTCGCGGCTGCCTGACCGGGCTTGGCGAACTGTTTTTCCGATTAAACTTTTGTCATGAAGCGTTTCACGCCTGTCAGCATGGCGACGAACCCCCTAGTATATGTCTGGAGAGAAATTCAAAGCGAAGGACCGGTTGCCGGCGTCCGCGCCGGTTGGCGGTGCTCACAACCAGACGGAACCGTTCGATCGCCATGATGCAAACCCCTCCCATCCCGACCAACACGTGGGCCCGCCTGCGTGCAGTTCGTACTATCGCGGCCAGGGCCGGCGACAGGCATGCTGACAGTGCCGGCGCATGGTTTGCGGCTCCGCTTCTGGCGCTGGCCCTGTTGCTTGCGGCAATGTCCGCCGGACTTGCCCAGGCCGAGCCGGAATGGCGGCACGGAGCGGCGCTGAGCGGCGAGCCGAAATATGCCGAAGGGTTCGAGCACTTCGATTACGTCAACCCGGACGCACCCAAGGGCGGCATCGTGCGGCTCGGCGAATCCACCGGCTTCGACACGCTCAATCCGGTCCTGCCGAAGGGCAACACCGCACCCGGCCTCGGGCTGATGTACGATTCCCTGCTCGAGCCGGCGCTTGACGAAATCAACATCAACGCCGAATACGGTTTGATCGCGGAGGCTTTCCGCTACCCCGACGATTATTCCTGGGTGGAGTACCGGCTCAATCCGCAGGCCCGCTGGCATGACGGAACGCCGATCAGTGTCGATGACGTGATCTGGAGTTTCGGCAAGCTGAAAGACGTCAATCCCAGCCAGGCCTTCTACTACCGGCACGTGGCAAGCGCGGAAGCCACGGGAGAACGCGTCGTGCGCTTCACCTTCGATGCGCCGGGAAATCGCGAACTGCCCAAGATCGTGGGCCAGCTGATAGTCCTGCCCAAGCACTGGTGGGAGGGAACCGGTGCCAATGGGGCGCCCCGCGACATCTCCGGCGCGACGCTGGAGGCGCCGCTCGGATCCGGTCCCTACCGCATCGGCGCTTTCGAGCCCGGCCGCTATATCGAATACGAGCGCGTAGCGGATTACTGGGCGAACGAGCACCCGGTGCGGGTCGGCACCAACAATTTCGACAAGGTGCGCTACGAGAGCTACCGCGACCAGACGGTTCTGTTGCAGGCTTTCAAGGCTGACCAGTATGACTTCCGCGCCGAGAACAGCGCCAAGAACTGGGCGACCGGTTACGATTTCCCGGCGGTCAGGGACGGACGCGTCGTCCTCGAGACCTTCCCCGACAAGGCGCGCGGGATCATGCAGGCCTTCGTCCTGAACCTGCGCCGCGAGCCGTTCTCGGATATTCGCGTCCGGCAGGCGTTCAACCTCGCATTCGACTTCGAGACGGCCAACAAGACCGTCTTCTTCGGCCAGTACAAGCGCATTCCTTCCTATTTTGCCGGAACGGAGCTCGCATCGAGCGGTCTGCCGCAAGGCAAGGAACTGGAGATCCTGGAAAGCGTGCGTGATCTCGTGCCCGAGCGGGTCTTCACCACACCCTACGAGAACCCGGTCAATGGCGATCCGGCTGCGCTGCGCGACAATCTGCGCAAGGCGGTCGAACTGTTGCGCGAGGCGGGCTACGAGCTGCGCGGGCGGCAGATGGTCAGTGTGGCGACCGGCGAGCCGCTGGAGATCGAGTTCCTCGGAAATGACCCCAATTCGGAGCGCTACGTCCTGCCCTACGCGCACAATCTGGAGCGCATCGGCATCAAGATGACGCTGCGCACCGTCGACACGCCGCAATACATCAATCGTATTCGCGAGCGCGACTTCGACGTGACGACGCTCGGCTGGGCCCAGTCCCTGTCGCCGGGCAATGAGCAGCGCGACTACTGGGGCAGCGAAGCGGCGGACCGGCCCCAGTCGCGCAACTATGGCGGCATCAAGGATGCAGGCGTCGACGCCCTGATCGAGAAGGTCATCTATGCCGGCGACCGGGACGAACTGGTCGCCGCGACGCGGGCGCTCGACCGGGTGCTGATGGCGCATTATTTCGTCGTGCCGCAGTTCTATATCGACGTTGACCGGACCGCCCGCTGGGACCGCTTCGGGCATCCGGAAAACATTCCCGAATACACCCACGGATTCCCCACGATCTGGTGGTGGGATGCGCAAAAGGCCGAACGCGTCGGAGGCCGGGGATGAGCGGGGACGCGGACCGCCTCCTGCTGGCGCGATTCGACCCGAGCCGGCGCGAGTTGCTGGCCGGCGTCGCGGCCTTCTCCGCGGCAACGCTTCTCCCGGTCCGCTCCGGTCTTGCCGAGGAGGCGGTGGACCGCCGCCACGGCCTGTCCGTCTTCGGCGATCTGAAGTACCCGCAAGGGTTCGGCAGTTTCGACTATGTCGACCCGTCAGCGCCGAAGGACGGCCGAATTTCCTTCACCGCCCCGTCCTGGGCCTACAACCAGAACCCGCAGACCTTCAACAGCTTCAACACGTTCATCCTCAAGGGCGATGCGCCGCCGCGGATGGAACTGTGTTTCGACACGCTGATGGTGCGCGCCCTCGATGAACCGGACGCCGTCTACGGGCTGGTGGCCGAAAGCGTCGAGGTGTCGGCGGACGGCAATGCCTATACGTTCAACCTCAGGCCCGAGGCGCGGTTTCACGATGAAAGTCCCCTGACGGCCGATGATGTCGCCTTCTCGCTGATGACGCTGAAGGAGAAGGGACATCCCTCCATCCGGCAGGTACTGCGCGAGATGGACGAGGCGAGGGTCGAGGGACCTCACAGGGTGACGCTGGTGTTCTCCGGCCGGCAGTCGCGCAAGGTGCCGCTGATCGCGACGGGCATGCCGATCTTCTCGAAGGTCTACTACACCCGCTACGATTTCGAACAGACGACGCTGACCCCGCCCCTGTCGTCCGGGCCGTACAAGGTGGGCCGCCACGAAGTCGGCCGCTATGTGGAGTACGAACGTGTCGCGTCCTGGTGGGGAGCGGACCTGCCGGTCAGCCGCGGCCACTACAATTTTTCCCAGGTGCGGCTGGAATTCTTCCGCGACCGCCAGGTGGATTTCGAGGCCTTCAAGAAGGGCGTGACGACGTTTCGCGAGGAGTTCACCTCGCGCACCTGGGCAACGGAATACAATTTCCCCGCCGTCGCGGACGGTCGCGTCAAGCGCGAGGAAATTCCAGACGGCCGACCCTCGGGCGGCCAGGGCTGGTTCCTGAACACCCGGCGGTCGAAATTCTCCGATCCGCGCATTCGCCAGGCGCTCGGCCTTGCCTTCGATTTCGAATGGACCAATGCCTCGCTCTTCTTTGGCGCCTACAAGCGCACCCAGTCCTTCTTCCAGAACTCGCCGATGATCGCCGAGGGCACACCCGACGCCGCTGAACTGGAGCTGCTCGAGCCATGGCGGGGCAAGGTTCCCGAGGCGGTCTTCGGGCCGGCAATCGTGCCGCCGGTCTCCGACGGCACCGGCCAGGACCGGTCGATGCTGCGCGAGGCGGACCGGTTGTTGCGCGAGGCCGGATGCCGCCGCGACGGGGCGAGACTGCTGCTGCCGGACGGTCAGCCCCTCGCCTTCGAGATCATGTCGAACACGACGAGCTTCGAGCGGGTCACGCTTCCCTATATCAACAACCTGGAACGCTTGGGCATTGCCGCCAATTTCCGCGTTGTCGATCCGGCGCAGTACCAGGCTCGGATCAACGATTACGACTATGACGTGGTCTCGCGCCGCTTCGCGCTGCCAGCGACGCTGGGCGAGGAGATCCGCCAGTACTGGGGATCGGAGGCGGCGGATACGCCCGGCTCCAGCAACCTGTCCGGGATCAGGGATGCGGCCGTCGATGCGCTGGTGGGCAAGATCCTTGCCGCGACCACCCGCGAGCAGATGACGGTTGCCGCCCGTGCGCTGGACCGGGTGCTGCGGGCTGGCTACTACTGGGTGCCGCACTGGTACAAGGCGGTTCACACCGTGGCCATGTGGGATATCTTTGGCCGGCCGGCCACTCCGCCGGAGCACGGGTTCGCCCCGGAGGCGCATTGGTGGTTCGACCGGGAAAGCGCCGAACGCATCGGCGTCCAATGACAAGAGCGGACGCAAGCCGCGGGCGAAACGGCTGCATGATGATGCAGGTCGCCGTTTCTCGAGAAAGGGATCTCTGACACGATGGGCGCCTACATCCTGCGCCGGCTGTTGCTGATCGTGCCGACGCTGGTCGGCATCATGGCCATCAATTTCGTCATCATCCAGTTTGCGCCCGGCGGGCCTGTCGAGCGGGTGATCGCGCAGCTTCAGGGCACCGACGTTTCCGCGACCGCCCGGATTTCCGGCGGCGGAAGCGACTTCGCCGGCAGCGGCGCGGATACGAGTGGCGAGGCGGCGGGCGGTTCGAAATATCGCGGTGCGCAAGGCCTCGATCCGGAGTTCATCAAGGATCTCGAACGTCAGTTCGGCTTCGACAAGCCGCCCCTCGAGCGCTTCGCCGGCATGTTGTGGGACTATGCCCGCTTCGATTTCGGCGACAGCTATTTCCGCGATATCGCGGTGCTCGACCTGATTCTCGAAAAAATGCCGGTGTCGATCTCGCTCGGCCTTTGGATGACCTTCATCTCCTACATGATCTCGATCCCGCTCGGCATTCGCAAGGCGGTGAGAGATGGTTCGCGTTTCGATGTGTGGACGTCGGCGGTGATCGTCGTCGGCTACGCGATCCCCGGGTTTCTCTTCGCCGTCCTGCTGATCGTGCTCTTTGCCGGCGGCTCCTTCCTCGACTGGTTCCCCTTGCGCGGTCTCACATCGGAAAACTGGGAGCAACTGTCCTGGCCGGCCCGCATCCTGGACTATTTCTGGCATTTGGCGCTGCCGCTCACCGCAATGGTGTTATCGGCCTTCGCCACGGTGACGCTGCTGACCAAGAACTCGTTCCTCGACGAGATCCGCAAGCAATATGTCCAGACAGCAAGGGCCAAGGGGCTGAACGAGCGACAGGTGCTCTACGGTCACGTCTTTCGCAACGCCATGCTGATCGTGATTGCCGGGTTCCCCGGAGCGTTCATCTCATCCTTTTTCGCCGGATCGCTGCTGATCGAGACGATCTTCTCGCTCGACGGTCTCGGCCTGCTCGGCTTCGAGGCGGTGATCAATCGGGACTATGCCGTGGTTTTCGCCACGCTCTATATCTTCTCGCTCATGGGCCTGCTGGTGAACCTGATTTCCGATCTCACCTATACCTGGATCGATCCGCGCATCGACTTTGAAAGCCGGGAGGTCTGAGATGGCGGATCACCCGATGAACGAGCCGGGCAGCGTTGCCGCAGGGACGGGCGTGAGCGCGCGGGTGGACCGGCCGACCGGTTTCCTGTCGCCGATCAATCGCCGCCGCCTGACCAATTTCAAGGCCAACCGCCGCGGCTACTGGTCCCTGTGGATCTTCATGGTGCTGTTCGTGCTGTCGCTGCTGGCCGAACTTCTCGTCAACGACAAGCCTATTGTCGTTGTCTACAAGGGAGAGGTGCTGGCGCCGATCCTGGTTGACTATCCCGAGGAGAAATTCGGCGGCTTCCTTGCCGTGACGGACTACCGCGACCCCTACATCCAGGAAGAGATCAACACCAATGGCTGGATGCTCTGGCCGCCGATCCGCTATTCCTATCGCACCGTGAACAACGAGATCCCGGTGCCGGCGCCGGCTCCGCCCTCCTGGTTGCTCGAAAAGCAGGAGCGCTGCAGCCGCTATCCGCTCGGCATTGACGACCCGAACTGCACGCTTGGCAACTGGAACTGGCTGGGCACGGACGACCAGGGCCGCGACGTCGTCGCGCGCCTCGTCTACGGGTTCCGCATCTCGGTCCTGTTCGGCCTGGCGCTCACTGTCGCTTCCTCGGCGATCGGCATCGGCGCCGGCGCGGTGCAGGGGTATTACGGCGGCTGGACCGATCTTCTCTTCCAGCGGTTCATCGAGATCTGGACGGCGATCCCCACGCTCTATCTGATCCTGATCGTCTCCTCCGTGCTGATACCCGGCTTCTGGACCCTGTTCACGATCCTGCTCGCCTTCTCCTGGGTGGCGCTGGTCGGAGTGGTGCGGGCGGAGTTCCTGCGCGCCCGCAACTTCGAATACGTGACGGCGGCGCGCGCGCTTGGCGTTGGCAATGCCACGATCATGTGGCGACACCTGCTGCCCAACGCGATGGTGGCGACGCTGACCTTCATGCCCTTCATCCTCAACGGCTCGATCTCGACACTGACGGCGCTCGACTTCCTCGGCTTCGGTCTGCCGCCGGGCTCCGCCTCGCTTGGCGAGCTTCTGGCCCAGGGCAAGAACAATCTCCAGGCCCCCTGGCTCGGGATCACCGGCTTCATCGTCATCTCGACCATGCTGAGCCTGCTGATCTTCATCGGCGAGGCCGTGCGCGACGCCTTCGATCCGCGCAAGAGCTTCGCGTGAGGACCCCATGACCACCGACACGACATCCGCACCGCTTCTTTCCGTCCGCGACCTTTCCGTCGCCTTCACGCAGAACGGGGTCACCCAGACCGCCGTCGACCGCGTCTCCTTCGATATCGCGCCCGGCGAGACGGTCGCGCTGGTCGGCGAGAGCGGGTCGGGCAAATCGGTCTCGGCGCTGTCCGCCGTGCGGCTGCTGCCCTATCCGGCAGCCTCGCATCCGAGCGGCGAGATCCTGTTCAAGGGCGAGGACGTTCTGAAGGCCGGCGAACCGGCACTCCGGCGCATTCGCGGTAACGAGATCTCGATGATCTTCCAGGAGCCGATGACCTCGCTCAATCCGTTGCACTCGGTGGAAAAGCAGGTGGCCGAGGTGCTGAAGCTGCACCGGGGCATGGGCGAGACGACAGCGCGCAAACGCGTGGTGCAACTGCTCGACCAGGTCGGCATCCGCGACCCGGAAAGCCGCCTGCAGAGCTACCCGCATCAGCTCTCCGGCGGCCAGCGCCAGCGCGTCATGATCGCGATGGCGCTGGCCAACGAACCGGACCTGCTGATTGCCGACGAGCCGACCACGGCGCTCGACGTCACCGTTCAGGCACAGATCCTCAAGCTGCTAAAGGATCTGCAGCGCGACACCGGCATGGCGATGCTGTTCATCACCCATGACCTGGGTATCGTCCGCAAGGTCGCCGACCGCGTCTGCGTGATGACCAAGGGCAAGATCGTCGAGAGCGGGTCCGTCGCACAGGTCTTCAAGACCCCCCAACACGACTACACGCGCCACCTGATCGAGGCCGAGCCGAAGGGCAAGCCGCCGGTGACCGACGACCGCCGCCCGATCGTTGTCGAGGCGAAGGACGTCAAGGTCTGGTTCCCGGTCAGGCGTGGCTTCCTGCGTCGCACCGTCGATCACATCAAGGCGGTCGACGGCATCGACGTCACCGTGCGCGAGGGCCAGACACTCGGCATTGTCGGCGAGAGCGGGTCGGGCAAGACGACGCTCGGCCTCGCGCTGCTCCGGATGATCTCATCCACCGGCAAGATCCGCTTCGGCAAGCGCGACATCGACACCCTGTCCTGGAAGGACATGCGCCCGCTTCGCCGCGACATGCAGGTGGTGTTCCAGGATCCGTTTGGTTCGCTTTCCCCGCGCATGTCCGTCGCCGATATTGTCGGCGAGGGGCTGGCCGTCCATTTCCCGGGGATTTCGGCGGACGAGCGTGATGCCAAGGTGGCGGCCGCCCTTGTCGAGGTGGGCCTCGACGAGAACACCCGCTTCCGCTATCCGCACGAGTTCTCCGGGGGGCAGCGGCAGCGCATCTCGATTGCCCGCGCCATGGTGCTGCAGCCGAAATTCGTCATGCTCGACGAGCCGACGTCGGCGCTCGACATGAGCGTGCAGGCGCAGGTGGTCGATCTCCTGCGAGACTTGCAGAAGCGGCACGGCCTTGCCTATCTCTTCATCTCGCATGATCTGAAAGTGGTGCGCGCGCTTGCCAACGAAGTGGTCGTCATGCGCGCCGGCAAGGTGGTGGAGGCGGGATCGGCGGTCGATGTCTTCGACGCGCCGAGGACCGACTACACCAAGGCGCTGATGGCCGCCGCCTTCCATCTGGAGACGGCGGACACCGGTATCGTCAGCGAGTAGGCTTCACTCCAGCCAGCAGGTGGCGCGCCGGCCCGTTTTTTCCTGTTCGAGCCCAAGGGTGCGCCGCGTCTTGAAGCCGATCAGTCCGTCGGCGCCGCCCACATCGTAGCCCTTTCCTTCAAGCGTCAGCTGCAACTCGCGGACCGCGCCGCGCGAGCGCGTCTTCACGTCCTTCCAACCCTGCACGAAGCCCGTATTGCTGCCGTAGCGGTCCGCCAGATGGCCAACGAAGAGCGCGTAGACATCGGATTCGTTGTAGGCCTTGAGCACGTAGAAATTGTCGGTGGCGATGAAGGCCGGCCCGTTGCGTCCTGCCGGCATGAGAAGAAAGCCCGGTTGCGGCAGCTCATGCGCGGGGAAGGGACGATCCTTGACGCGCGTAACGCCTTCCGCCACCCAGGCCGAGATCGGCTGCCCCCGATCCGGCCCCTCGCGCGAACAGGAGATGGAGGCGGGTATCACCGCCTCATAGCCCCAGTCGCGCCCCTTCACCCAGCCGTACCAGGCAAGGTAATTGGCGATGGAGGCGAGCGTGTCGGGCACCGAGCGCCAGATGTCGCGCTTGCCGTCGCCGTCGAAATCGACGGCGAGCCGAAGGAAGCTGGAGGGCAGGAATTGCGGTTGCCCGAGCGCGCCGCCCCAGGAGCTTTTCATCTCGGCCCGGGAAATGTGGCCGTCGGCAAGGATCTGCAGCGCCGCGACGGTTTCGCTGGCGAAGAAGTCGCGCCGGTCGCCCATGAAGGCGCGGGTCGCAAGTGTTCGCAGGGCGTCATGGGGAATGCGGGCGCCGCCATAGCCGGATTCCCTTGCCCAGATGGCAAGCAGGATGCGCGAGGGTACGCCGTATTTTCGTTCGATCCGGGCCAGTGTGTCCTGGTGGGTGCGGGCAAGCGCCCGGCCGCGATTGACCAGCGCGTTGAACTGGTTGTCGCGGAAATAGCCGCCCGGTGCCCGGAACTCCGACTGGTAGTTGACGGAAGGCGGGCGCTCCGGCCCGTCCGGGTCGCCGAGGCCGGGAAGCGATGTGTCCGGCGATAGGCCCTTGAGTTCGCGCGCGATCACGGAAGCGGGAATACCGGCCTCCCGCGCGGCCGGCACAATGCGGGTCTCCAGGAAGCTTGTGAACTTCGCCTGCAATCCCTGTTGCGCGGACGCGGGCAGAGTGAAGAGCGCAAGCAAGGCCGGGATGATGGCAAGGCGTAAAAGGGGAAGCGGGGCGCGTTGCATGTCGGTCCGGTGCTGTTGGTCTTGCAGTGTCAACCTAGCATGCCCGGTTCCGCTTTTCATTTGTCCCCGGTTCAACCTGCCCCCGGACTTGTCTGCAAGGGCTCAGAACGCGGTGCGGGCCTTCAGCGCCTGGGCAAGGGTTCCTTCGTCGAGATAGTCGAGTTCGCCGCCGACCGGCACGCCATGGGCGAGGCGCGTCACCTTGACGTCGAACCCGCGCAAGCGGTCGGTGATGTAATGGGCCGTGGTCTGCCCCTCGACCGTTGCGTTGACGGCAAGCACGATCTCTGTGACCTCGCCCTCGGCCACCCGCGCGACCAGCTTGTCGATGGTCAGGTCGTCCGGCCCGATGCCGTCAAGCGGGGACAGCGTGCCGCCAAGCACATGGTAGCGGCAGTTGAGCGCTCCGGCGCGCTCCAGTGCCCACAGGTCGGCGACATCCTCGACGACCACCACCGTGGAGCCGTCGCGGCGCGTGTCGGCGCAGATCGTGCAAGGGTCGCTGGTGTCGACCGTGCCGCAGGTGGAGCATACGGTGACGTGCTCCACCGCCACGCCCATGGCCTGGGCGAGCGGGATCAGCAACTGATCCTTCTTCTTGATCAGGTGGAGCGCCGCGCGCCGGGCCGAACGCGGACCCAGCCCGGGCAGCTTGGCGAGCAGCTGGATCAGCCGTTCGACCTCGGGTCCGGCCACTGCGCGATTGTTCATCGGATCAGAACGGCAGCTTGAAACCGGCGGGGAGGCCGAGGCCGCCCATCATTTCCTGGGTCTTTTCCTGCAGCATCGCCTCGGCCTTCGCCTTGGCGTCCTGATGGGCCGCAAGGATGAGGTCTTCCAGGATGTCGACCTCGTCGGCCTTGGCGAGTGAGGGGTCGATGCGGATCCCCTTGAGCTCTCCCTTGCCGGACAAGGTGACGGTGACCATGCCGCCGGCCGCCGCGCCGTCGACGGTGAGGGAGGCGATCTCCTCCTGCAGGGAGCCCATCTGCTCCTGCATCTGTTTCGCCTGTTTCATCATCTTCATAATGTCCATCGTGGTCTCCTTGGCGCGCCCGACCCTAAACGGCCCGGGCGGTCGGAAAATGGGAGCTGCCGGCGGTGTTTTCCAATCCGGCGCCCGCTTCAGATATCGGGATCGGTGTCGTCTTCGACCGGAGCCATGTCAAGGGGCGAGTCTTCGGCCGTGCTGACGCGCACGTCGACAACCTTGGCCCCCGGGAAGGTGGCGAGAAGGGCGGCGACCGCTGGCTCCGCCTTGGCATCGGAGATGAGCTGGCGCTGCGTCTCCTCGCGCTCCTCGTGAAGCGTCGGGCGGCCTTCCGTCCTCGACACGGTGACGATCCATCGCCGGCCGGTCCATTCGCTCAGCTTGCGCCCAAGACGTCCGGCCAGGTCCGGATCGGCATCCTTCACCGGCTGGATCTCGATCCGGCCCGGCTCGAACCGCACCAGCCGCATCTGCCGCTCGATCTCGACCTTCAGGCGAATGTCGCGCTTTTCGGCGGCCAGGGCGGCGCAGTCGGCAAGCGACATCGGGCCGTCATAAGCCGGTTCCTCGGGTTGCGGCCGGGAGACGGTCTGTACCTGATGGCGAGGCTCGGCCTCGGAGCGGCGTGCGGCAAGGGCAGCGCCTCCCGGCAGAGCCTGCAGGCGTGGCGGCGTGTTGCCGGACGATACGGATGGCGAGACCGTCGGCTGCGAGACGGTGGACGGCTCGAAGTTGACATGTTGCGCAGGCGTGACCGGCGCGCTGGCCGTTGCCCCGCCGGCCGGCGGGGTCGGCGCCGGCAAGGTCGAGGCAAGCGCTTCGCCCTGGCCGGCGCGCAGCAGCTTCAGCGCTTCCTCCGGATCGGGCAGGTCGGCGGCATAGGCAAGGCGCACCAGAACCATGTCGGCGGCCAAGTGCGGCTTGGGGGCGGCCTGGACCTCCTCGATGCCCTTCAGCAGGATCTGCCAGGTTCGCGACAGCAGTCGCAGCGACAGGCGGGCGGCCAGATCGCGCCCGCGCAGCCTTTCGGTTTCGGTCACGGAGGCGTCGTTGCCGGCATCGGGCACGATCTTCAACCGGGTCACCAGATGGGTGAACTCCGCGAGGTCCGAAAGCACGACGACAGGATCCGCGCCGACATCGTATTGCACCCGGAACTCCGCCATCGCCGCGCCGGCATCGCCCCGCATGAGCTGTTCGAACAGGTCGATGACACGCGCCCTGTCGGCAAGGCCGAGCATGCCGCGCACGGTATCCGCGGTGATCCCTTCGGCCGCGCCGGGCGCGGCGACGCTGCCATGGGCAATGGCCTGGTCCAGCAGGGAGAGCGAATCGCGTGCCGAGCCTTCGCCGGCCCGGGCGACGAGCGCCAGCGCTTCGTCCTCGATCGGGATGCCTTCGGCCGCGGAGATCCGGCGCAGCAGGCCGACCAGCTTGTCGGCGTCGATCCGGCGCAGGTCGAAGCGCTGGCAGCGCGACAGCACGGTGACCGGAACCTTGCGGATTTCGGTCGTCGCAAAGATGAATTTCACATGCTCGGGCGGTTCCTCGAGTGTCTTCAGAAGGCCGTTGAAGGCCGACTTGGACAGCATGTGCACTTCGTCGATGATATAGACCTTGAAGCGGGCGGAGGCGGGGCGATAGCGCGCCGCCTCGGTGATCTCGCGAATGTCGTCGATACCGGTATGCGAGGCAGCGTCCATCTCGATGACGTCGACATGGCGCCCGTCCATGATCGCTTCGCAGTGAACGCCGGGGCGGTCGAGATTGACGGTCGGTCGGTCGACCTCGCCGGGGATCTCGTAGTTCAGCCCGCGGGCGAGGATGCGTGCCGTCGTCGTCTTGCCGACGCCGCGAACGCCCGTCAGCATCCAGGCTTGGGCGATCCTGCCTGTCTCGAACGCGTTGCGCAGGGTCTGGACCATCGGCTCCTGGCCGACGAGGTCCTCGAAACTTCTCGGTCGGTACTTGCGCGCAAGAACCCGATAGCCGGGATCGCGCGTGCCGCCGCCGGTGCCGTCCGGTGAATTGGGTGTGGAGCCATCCATGGCGTCAAGCTTAGCGGTGCGGGCCGGTATTGTTGAGGCCTATTCCGCATGGCGGCGACGATTTCCCCGCCTGCGGTCCCGGCCGGCTGACAGCTTCGGCCGACGCCGCCGGTATCGGCGCGCCGGGGTCAAACAGATGTTCCAAGGGAAAGGGTGGGAGGCTGGCACGGTGACCCGTGCCGCGACTCGTTGGGGCTGCTTCCTTCCGGACCTGACCCGGTTGGCGAGTGGCTCGTCCACCACCAACCTCCCGCGCCCTATATCGTGATTTTCATGGCCGGATGCAAGGAAAAATCCTGAAAATCCGGCTCAGGCACCTGCCGCCTGTCCGGGCTCCGCGGCGGCGCGGGCCCGCAACTCCCTGCGGATGATCTTGCCGGTCGTCGTCATCGGCAGGCTGTCGACAAAGGCGATTTCGCGCGGATACTCGTGCGCGGCAAGTCGCGACTTGACGAATTCCTGCAGTTCCCTCGCCAATGGCTCCGAGGCGGCGTGTCCTTCCGCCAGGACCACATAGGCCTTGACGATCTCGGTGCGGGTCGCATCCGGCTTGCCGATCACGCCGGCCATGGCGACGGCCTCGTGAGCGATCAGGCAGTCCTCGATCTCGCCAGGCCCGATGCGGTATCCCGACGAAGTGATGACATCGTCGTCACGGCCCACGAAGCGCAGCCAGCCGTCTTCGTCTCTCACACCCATGTCGCCGGTCAGAAGGTAGTCGCCGGCGAATTTCGCATCGGTCGCTTCGCGGTTGTTCCAGTAGCCCAGGAACATGACCGGGTCGCCGCGCCGCACGCCGATATTGCCCTGGGTCCCGTCGGGCACCGGATGGCCGAGCGCGTTGACGATGGCGACCGCGTGCCCGGGCACCGCGCGTCCCATGATGCCCGGCCGCGCCGGCATCAGTGCGGCGCAGGAGGAGACGATCATGTTGCATTCCGTCTGGCCGTAAAACTCGTTGATGGTGACGCCGAACACCTTGCGTCCCCATTCGACGAGTTCGCTGCCCAGCGTTTCGCCGCCGCTGGCAATGGTACGCATGCGCAGGTTGAGTCCGGCCGGCGGATCGCCGGCAGCGCGCATCATCTTCAAGGCGGTCGGTGGAAGAAAGGCATTGCGCACGCCCTCTTGCGAGATCAGTCGGAATGCGGCCTCCGCCGTGAACTTGGCAAAGCGGCAGGCGACGACGGTGATGCCGTGATGGAGCGCCGGCATCAGCACGTCGAGCAGCCCGCCGATCCAGGCCCAGTCGGCCGGTGTCCAGATCCGGTCGCCAGGCTGCGGAAAGAGGTCGTGGCTCATTTCGACGCCGGGAAGGTGGCCAAGCAGCACCCGATGGGCGTGCAGCGCGCCTTTCGGCTGGCCCGTGGTCCCCGACGTGTAGATGATGATCGCCGGATCGTCGGCGCTGGTCGCTGCCGGCGTGAACTCCGCCGGCAGTGCGGCTGCCCCTGCGTGCAGGTCGACGGTCGAGGCGTCGCTGCCGTCGATCCGGTAGACCACCGAGAGCCCGGGCAGATCGTCCCGGATTCCTGCAAGCTTGGCTGCTCCGGTCCGGTTGGTGACCACTGCCTTCGCGCCGGAATTGCCAAGCCGGTAGGCGAGGGCTTCCTCGCCGAACAGCATGAAAAGGGGAATGGTGATGGCGCCGAGCTTCAGCGCCGCGATATGCGCTGCCGCTGTCTCCTTCGCCTGCGGAAGCAGTACTGCCACGCGGTCGCCGCGCCTGACGCCGTCGCGTTGGAAAAGGTTGGCGATCCGGTTCGACAGCGCCTTGAGTTCGGCGAAGCTGACGGTCTCGCGGGTGCCGTCCTCTCCGATGCACACGAGGGCGATCCGGTCCGGGTCGGCGTCCGCCCACTTGTCGCAGATGTCGACGCCGATATTGTAGCGCTCCGGCACGTTCCATTCGAAACGGGCGACAAGCTCCTCGTAGTTTTTCGCGTCGGCCAGCATGCCTTACCTCTCCCCAAGACCCGGATCATTGGCTGATCGGCGACCCGGTGCCGTCTTTCGCATGCAATGGGCTGCCGGCGTCGTCAACGGGAAAAGCGCTGCCAGCCCGGGGCTGGCGCCGCCGTTTCCCGCAGCTATAGTGCGCAAGACCGGGGCCAATGTTCCAGGTTCTGCCGCATGGTCCGTCCGGGCCGATCGACCTTCAGGGGTAGCCATGAGTAGCTTCCAGACCGACCCGCGTCTCGCCGGCGACAGCGTCCCCGTCTGTGACCTTGCCCTGTGCACGGTCCGGCTGATGCGGGACGGTCGCTTCGACTGGCTGCTGCTGGTTCCGCGCCAGGCCGATCTCGTCGAGATCGTCGACCTGGGAGAGAGCGATCAGCTTCTCCTGATGCAGGAGATCGCCATCGCAAGCCGCGTGCTGAAGGCGGAGACGGATTGCGACAAGCTCAATGTGGGGGCGCTGGGCAACATTGTCTCGCAACTGCATGTCCACGTGATCGCCCGCCGCAAAGACGATCCGGCCTGGCCCGGACCCGTCTGGGGTGCGGGCCAGGCGGTTGCCCGTCCCGAGGCCGAGCGGGAGAAGCTGGTCTCACGCCTCGCGGCGGCCTTCGCCCGGGAGAGCGGATGACTTTCCGTCCCGGAGACCGGTTCCCACACTCCCTGTTTTGCACCTTCCTGCCAGAAAGCTCTTCATGACCGATCCGCATGTCCTTGGTTTTGCCTATCACGGCAATCCTCTCGACCGTCTCTCTGAGCATCGCGGCGACGATGGCTGGTTCAATGCTCACCTGCAGGGTTCCTCCGCCCGCTTCGTTTTCCTGTGCGAAGGACGGCCGCTGGTCGGGACTGCAGCGCATCCTCTTTCCATCCTGCATGGACGCGATGTGGGAGGCATGTTCCCGCCGCGCGAGGGCGAGGTCGTACTGCTCGGCTTCGACGTCGATGGAGCCCCGGTCTTTGCCGCGCCGCTGGGCGCCGGCGCCGAGGAGGTCGAGGCTGCCCTTCCCTCCGGCCTGAAACTGATCGATATCCGCTCGCTGGCGGTCCAGGATGCGCTGGCGCCCGGGCATCTTGGCATTCTGGCGCAGGCGAGCGCACTCCTTCACTGGCATGCGACGCACCGGCACTGCTCTCGCTGCGGTGCCGAAAGCGTCATGACGCAAGGGGGCTACAGGCGCGATTGCCCGTCCTGCGGCGGGCTGCATTTTCCGCGCACCGATCCGGTGGCCATCATGCTGGTGGCCGATGGCGACGATTGCCTGATGGGACGCCCGCCCCGTCTTCCGGAGGGCGTTTTTTCCACTCTTGCCGGGTTCATCGAGCCGGGGGAGACGATCGAAGAGGCTGTCCGCCGGGAAGTGTTCGAGGAGGCCGGCATTCGCGTTGGCCAGGTGGACTATCACGCCAGCCAGCCCTGGCCGTTTCCGGCTTCTCTCATGATCGGCTGTCACGGGGTCGCGACAAGCCGGGACATCACCATGGATGAAAGCGAACTGGAGGCCTGCCGCTGGTTCCCGCGCGAGGAAGTGCTGGCAATGCTTGAGGACCGTCATCCGGACGGACTGAAGGTGCCGCCGCCGCTGTCCATCGCGCATTGGCTGATTCGCAACTGGGCGGAGCGCAGGAGCGTCTCCGAGTGATCCGTCCGGACGGCGACTGCATCTATCTCACCCATCCGCAGGTCGAGATCGATCCGGCCGTGCCCGTGCCCGACTGGGGGCTGTCCGAGGCGGGTTTCCGGCGTGCCCGGGCCGGTGCGCTCCTTCCGGTCTTTTCCGGCGTGCGCTACATCGTCTCCAGCGCGGAACGCAAGGCGCGCCAGACGGCGGAGATCCTTGCCGGCCATCTCGGTCTGAGGGTCGTTGTTGACGAACTCATGCATGAGAACGACCGGTCTGCGACCGGCTTCCTGCCGCCGCCGGAATTCGAGGCGGTGGCCGACCGGTTCTTTGCCGCACCGGATGAGAGCGTGCGCGGCTGGGAGACGGCCCGGGCCGCGCAGACGCGCATCCTCGGACGGGTGCGGGCCCATCTTGCCGGAATTCCGGCGAACGAGACGGTGCTCTTCGTTGGCCATGGCGGCGTGGGAACGTTGCTCAAGTGCCATGTCGGCGGGTTCGCGATCGACCGCAGGCACGACCAGCCGCCGGGCGGGGGCGGGTGCTTTTTCATGTTTTCCCGTGCGGCGCTCGATGAGCGCAGCGCCAAGGGCCTCGACTGGTTGTCCGTCGACGACTGAGATGTCCGCTGCGCGCCGATCCGGGCATGCCGTCTTGCGCAGCGCAGGTCAGCCACCTACGTGAACGCTGCCACCTCTATCGTCAGGACCGAATCGCATCATGATTGCAGCCGCATTGCGCGCCCTTTCCCAGATCTTCGAACCTCGTCTCAGGGCGATCTTCTGGAAAACGCTCGGCTACACGCTGGTGCTGCTTTTTCTTGTGTGGGCGGCACTGAACGGTGCCGTGGCGACGCTCGTTACGCTGCCCTATCCCTGGTTGGAGACCGCGCTTTCCCTGTTGACGGGCATCGGCGCGATCTTCCTGCTCGGCTTTCTGGTCGCGCCGGTCACGGCCATCATCGCCGGCATCCTGCAGGACGAGATTGCCGAGGTGGTGGAGCAGGGGGACTATCCCGACGACCCGTCCGGGCGCGCGATGCCGCTGTCGAAGGCCCTGCCGCAGGCGATCAAGTTTGCCGGGATCGTGATTGCCGGCAACTTGCTGGCGCTGTTGCTGCTTCTCGTTCCGGGCGTCAACCTGATCGCGTTTTTTGTCGTCAACGGCTATTTGCTGGGCCGCGAGTTCTTCGAGTTCGCCGCAATGCGGTTCCGGTCCCCGGAAGAGGCAAGGGCGTTGCGCCGCGCGCACTCGGGAACCGTGTTCATGGGAGGCCTGGTCATTGCCGGCTTTCTCGCCGTGCCGCTCCTGAACCTGCTGACGCCGATCTTCGCCACCGTCATGATGGTGCATCTGAACAAGCGACTTACCTATAGGTAAGGTTTGACCTGGCATTCTCCGTCTGCCTGACCTGCGGTCGCGGTGAAAAGACTTCACCGGCTTCTCCGATAGGATATTTTGACGTTCCCGCCTGATGGGTTTAGAAGGCGGGTACACAAGGCCCTGATTTAGCTAACGTTTACGTAAGCGTAAGCCGATTGGGGAGACGGGAGAACAATCCATGTCGGATGTCGGGATGAAAAACAGCCGGCCCCTTTCGCCGCATCTCCAGATCTACAAACCCATCCTCACAATGGTCATGTCGATCCTGCACCGCATTACCGGTGCGGCGCTGTACTTCGGCACCATACTTCTCGCCTGGTGGCTTGTCGCCGCGGCGGCCGGTCCCGATTATTTCGAGTTCGTCAACGAGCTCTACGGGTCGATCCTCGGGCGCCTCGTACTGTTCGGCTTCACCTGGGCGCTGGTTCATCACATGCTTGGCGGCATGCGGCATTTCATCTGGGACATGGGCCATGGCTTCGGAACGGAGGCGCGCGAATGGCTCGCCCGGGCCACGATCGCCGGTTCCGTCATCCTGACGATCCTGCTTTGGATCGTCGGCTATGCCGTGCGCTGAGGGAGGCACCACCATGACTGACATGCGTACCCCGCTTTCCCGCGTTCGCGGTCTCGGCTCGGCAAAGGACGGCACCACCCATTTCTGGCGCCAGCGCGTCACGGCCGTCGCCAACGTCTTCCTGATCTCCTTCTTCGTGGTTCTCGTCGTCGCCCTGCAGGGCGGGGACCACGCCTCGGTGACTTCCGCGCTCGGCAACCCGCTGATCGCGATCCTGATGCTGCTGGTGATCCTGTCGGGCATTTATCACATGAAGCTCGGCATGCAGGTGATCATCGAGGACTACCTTCACGGCGAGGCGCTGAAGCTGCTGGCGCTGATGGGCAACACCTTCTTCTCGGTATTCGTCGGCCTTGCGTCGGTCTTTGCCGTTCTCAAGATCAGCTTCGGAGGCTGAAAACATGGCAGGACAAGCCTATTCCTTTGTCGATCACCGCTATGATGTGGTGGTCGTGGGGGCCGGTGGCGCGGGCCTTCGGGCGACGCTCGGCATGGCCGAGCAGGGTCTGAGGACCGCCTGCATCTCCAAGGTCTTCCCGACCCGCTCGCATACGGTGGCGGCGCAGGGCGGCATTGCCGCGAGCCTGCAGAACATGACGCCCGACTGCTGGCAGTGGCACATGTACGACACCGTCAAGGGCTCAGACTGGCTCGGCGACACCGACGCGATGGAATATCTCGCGCGGGAGGCGCCCAAGGCGGTCTACGAGCTCGAGCATTACGGCGTGCCCTTCTCGCGCACCGAGGACGGCCGCATCTACCAGCGTCCCTTCGGCGGTCACATGCAGAATTACGGCGACGGTCCTCCGGTGCAGCGCACCTGCGCCGCTGCGGACCGCACCGGCCATGCCATCCTGCATACGCTCTATGGCCAGTCGCTCCGCCACAATGCCGAGTTCTTCATCGAGTATTTCGCTCTCGACCTGATCATGTCCGAGGACGGCGTCTGTCAGGGCGTCATCGCCTGGAACCTCGATGACGGCACCATTCACCGTTTCTCCGCCAAGATGGTCGTGCTTGCGACCGGCGGTTACGGCCGGGCCTACTTCTCCGCCACCTCCGCCCATACCTGCACCGGCGATGGCGGCGGCATGGTAGCGCGTGCCGGCCTGCCGCTTCAGGACATGGAGTTCGTGCAGTTCCACCCGACCGGCATCTACGGCGCCGGCTGCCTGATTACCGAGGGCGCGCGCGGCGAGGGCGGCTATCTGGTCAATTCCGAGGGTGAACGCTTCATGGAGCGTTATGCGCCGTCGGCCAAGGATCTCGCCTCGCGCGATGTCGTCTCGCGCTGCATGACGATGGAGATTCGTGACGGCCGGGGCGTGGGCAAGAACAAGGATCACATCTTCCTGCATCTCGACCACCTCGATCCCGACATCCTCGCGGAGCGCCTGCCGGGCATCTCGGAATCGGCGAAGATCTTCGCCGGCGTCGACGTGACCAAGGAGCCGATCCCGGTCCTGCCGACGGTCCACTACAACATGGGCGGCGTTCCGACCAACTACTGGGGCGAGGTGCTCAATCCGACCAAGGACGATCCGAGCGCCATCCAGCCGGGCCTGATGGCGGTCGGCGAGGCGGGCTGTGCCTCCGTGCATGGCGCCAACCGCCTCGGCTCCAACTCGCTGATCGATCTCGTCGTGTTCGGCCGTGCCGCCGCGATCAGGGCCGGCGAGGTGGTCGACCGCAAGTCCGCCGTGCCGACGCCGAACGAGGCGAGCTGCGAGAAGATCATGGCGCGCTTCGACAAGCTCCGCCACGCCGACGGCTCCACGCCGACAGCGCAGCTGCGCGAGAAGATGCAGCGCGCCATGCAGGAAGACGCCGCGGTCTTCCGGACCCAGGAGAGCCTGGAGCAGGGCTGCCAACGCATTTCCGCGATCTGGGGCGAGCTTGCCGATCTCAAGGTGAGCGACCGTTCGATGATCTGGAACTCCGATCTCGTCGAGACGCTGGAGCTGGAAAACCTGATGGCCAACGCCATCACCACGGTTTACGGCGCCGAGGCGCGCAAGGAGAGCCGCGGGGCGCATGCGCGCGAGGACTTCAAGGACGGTCCGCTGGGCGGTCGTGACGACGACAACTGGCGCAAGCACACGCTTGCCTGGGTCGCCGAGGACGGAACGACGACGCTGGGTTATCGCCCGGTCGTCACCGAGCCGCTCACGACCTTCGAGGAAGGTGGCATCGACCCGAAGAAGATCGCGCCGAAGGCGCGCGTCTACTGAGGCAGGGCCGCGGCAGAGAGCAGGAACCCGTTGGGAACATGACGGCGACAGGCATCGCGATCGACACGACCTCGCCCTTCGGCACTTATGGTGCCGAGGGTCTGGCCAGGTTTGCCTGGGCGCTTGCCGACCGCCACGAGATGACCGCGGGTTTGCGAAAGCGCATGCGCACGCTGGTGTCGCGGATCTGGGCTGGCCCCTATGACGCGGAAGCGGACGGGCTCCGCTTTCGTCTCTATCCCGGCTCGAACTACGACGACCGAAAGATCATGGCCCGGCGGCGCCTGCCGGAGCGCGCCGAGCACGACATGCTCGCGCGTCATCTGGTCAAGGGGACGGTCTTTGTCGACATCGGAGCCAATATCGGCAGCTATGCGCTCCAGGCGGCGCGGCGGGGTGCGCAGGTGCTGGCGGTCGAGGCCAACCCCGAAACGGCGGGGCGGCTGGCGTTCAACATTGCTGCGAACCGTCTCGACGAGATCGTCGTTGCGACCGTTGCCGTGGGAAACATGCCAGGAACCATGCAGTTGTGGAGCGAGCCGACGAATTGCGGTTTCGCGACGCTGGTCGAGGATCTGACGACGGGCGAGTGGGCTGGCGACTGGTCATCGCGCACGGTGACCGTGCGTCCGCTGGCGAACCTTCTCGCCGCGCACGGGATCGGCCGCGTCGACGTGCTCAAGGTCGACGTGGAAGGTTTCGAGGATCGGGTGCTCTTGCCCTATCTGCAGGATTGCGAGCCCGGTCTGCTGCCCCGGGCAGTGTTGATCGAGACGAATTGCCGGGAGCATTGGGCGCAGGACTGCCTCGCCGTTCTTGCCGGCCTGGGATACGCCATCGAAGGCGAGACAATGGACAACATGCTTTTTGGGCGCGCCGCCTGAAGGGCTGAATGCAAACCAGAATGAATGGCCTGCCTTGCGGACGGGCCGAAACGCGGAGCGACGAGATATGGTACAGCTGACGCTTCCCAAGAACTCCCAGGTTGCGGAAGGCAAGGTCTGGGACAAGCCGGCCGGCGCCAAGCACCTGCACGAGTTCCGCATCTACCGCTGGAACCCGGACGACGGCCGCAACCCGCGGGTCGATACCTACTTCATCGACAGCGACGATTGCGGGCCGATGGTTCTCGACGGGCTCATCTATATCAAGGACAAGATCGACCCGACGCTGACCTTCCGCCGCTCCTGCCGCGAGGGCATTTGCGGATCCTGCGCGATGAACATCGACGGGACCAACACGCTCGCCTGCACCCGGGGCATGGAGGAAATCGGCGAGAAACCGGTGAAGATCTATCCCTTGCCGCACATGCCGGTGGTCAAGGATCTGGTTCCCGACCTGACGCGCTTCTATGCCCAGCACCGTTCGATCGAACCCTGGCTGCAGACGACAACGCCGGCACCCGAAAAGGAATGGCGCCAGAGCCATGAGGACCGCGCCAAGCTCGACGGCCTCTACGAGTGCATCCTGTGCGCCTGTTGCTCGACCTCGTGCCCGAGCTACTGGTGGAACGGCGACCGCTATCTCGGCCCGGCCGTGCTGTTGCAGGCCTATCGTTGGCTGATCGACAGCCGCGACGAGGCCACCGGCGAGCGTCTCGACAATCTCGAGGACCCGTTCCGCCTCTACCGCTGCCACACGATCATGAACTGTTCGCAGGCTTGCCCGAAGGGGCTCAACCCGGCCAAAGCGATCGCCGAGATCAAGAAGATGATGGTCGAGCGTCGCTACTGACCGGGTTTCCGGCCGATACGGGAGTTGGAAGGGCGGCCGGTGTGCCGCCTTTCGCTTTTCTGCTCAGAAGTGAACCGAGAGACCGCCGCGCACGAGGTCGACATTGCCGCCATAGCGGAAGTTGCCCAGGCCCAGATTGTAGGTCTTGTAAGGCAACTGGTAGTGCAGGTACTCGCCTCGGAGCGACAGAAAGTCCGTCAGCATCACCTCGAGGCCGCCGCCTGCCACCCATCCGACATGAGTCTCGCTCTGCTTGGCACCTGTGAAGCGCGCCTGCGAGATGCGTGCGGCGCCAATGCCGGCGGTGGCAAAGAGCAGGTAGCGGTCATGGGTCACGCCGGCGCGGACCCTTGCCGAAGTCAGCAGGCTGACCTGGTCGCTGAAGCGGCTCCACTCGTTGATCGTGGCCGAACTCAGGTCGATCTCGGCGCCCAGCAGAAATCGTCCGACCATGTGATTGTAACCGCCATGGCCGCCGAACAACTCTCCCCGGTCCGTGGTCGAATGGCCGCTTGGCCAGGTGGTCGTGAACCAGCCGTAGCCGCCGTGTGCGCCCAGATAGAACCCGTCCCAGGAAAAACCGTCCGGGTTGGCGGAGACAAAGGGATTGAAACCGTCACTGGCGTGAGAGGGGGCGGCGGCAAGGGCAAGGCTCAGGGCAAGGGCGATCGGGGCAATACGCATCTACAGGCTCCAGAATTCTCGATCGAAAAAAGTCCCAGGTCGCCGACTTCGTGTGAAATGAACGGCTCCGACACCTAAATGCAACTTACAGGAGAGTGCAACCGTCCTGTGGTCTGGTGGGTCAACTCCAGACCGGGCTGGTGAAGATCGCCACGCTCGCCGCGAAACCGACGGTCCAGGCGAGTGAGCGCGGCGTCGAGCGGTCTGTCCAGTAGCAGAAGACGAAGATCACCCGCGCGCCGATGAAAAGCCCGGCAAGGTTGTCGACCCATTGTGGATCACCGCCCTGCCAGAGACCGGTGACGACCGCGACGGCGAAAAGCGGAAAGGCCTCGAAACCGTTCGCCTGGGCGGCTGCCGCCCGGGCCCGGAAGCCGTCCTTCCAGAAATCCGGATCGCGGGGGCTGGAATTGTTGAATTCCTTCGTCAGCTTGGCCGGGAAGGCCGAGAGGATCGGCAGGATCGCGGCGGCAAGCACGCACCACAGGGCAAAAGGCATGGGCAGGTCCTTCTTGGCAGCGGACGGCGTCCGCAGGCAGTCCCTGCACTTGCGGTGTCGCGAGGCGAAGGTCAAGTCGGCGGTGCGCCGCGTTGATCCAGAACAAGGCGCGTGCCCTCGCTTTCGCTATCGTCCGACCCGTCGAAAACCGAGCGGAGTTTCCCGAAAATGGCCGTGAGTGACTGGCAGGCTTTCGTCGAGCAGACGGACGGGCGCATGGGCGCGCTGCGGACCGGTATTCCGGGCGTTGCGAAAGGGTTTCAGGAGATCGCGCGCGCGGCGATCGGCGCCGGTGCGCTTGACAGCAGAACCAAGGAACTCATCGCGCTCGCCATCGGCATTGCCGCACGGTGCGACGGATGTCTCGCCTATCATGCGAAAGCAGCCGCAAGATACGGCGCCACCCGCGAGGAGGTGATGGAGACGATCGGGGTCGCCGTCTACATGGGGGGCGGGCCGTCGATGATCTATGGCGCGGAAGCGCTGGCGGCCTTCGACAGTTTTGCGGAGGGCTGAAAACGGTCCTTTCCTCCTGCCACGGGATCGCCGCGATTTGGCCCGGAAGTGTTTGGCAGCTCGTCACATTGCCGTTTCGAAGCCCGCGTATCACCTGCGCTTGCGCCGGGGGGCGATTCGAAATCACCACGGACAAAGGCTCCGGCCAGCGCCAGTCGCGCGCGGGAGCCGGGCGGATCCTGCATCGCCTGCGTCATGCGGCGGTCGCGATCCAAGGAGTGACGATGTCGGTAAATGTCCTGTTCCTGTGCGACGACAACGCGCGTCTCAGCCCGATGGCCGAGGCCTATCTCAACGTGGATCCTTCTCGCGGCCTCCGGGCCTTCTCCGCCGGGTTGTCGCCTGCGCCGGATCTCGCCGAGGGCGTCGGCAAGATCCTTGCCGCGCACGGGCTGTCGCTGACCGGCCTGCAGCCGAAAAGCTGGCGGCTTTTCACCCTGCCGCACGCGCCCGTCCCCGATGTCGTCGTCGGGCTTACACCGGCGGCCCTGGTGGCGACGACCCGTGCCTGGCCCGCCCACACGCGACTGGTCGACTGGGGCCTTGGCACGCGCGCGACGGCGCTGGTCGGGCGCGAGGCGCTGCGCGACGCTTTCCACGAGATCCGCCGCCGGATCAACCGGGCCATCGACGAGCAGAGCTTCCGCCACTCCGGGTTTCGCCGCATTGCCTGACTGGCGGGCGGTTAGCGTCCCGCCGGACGGCGGCCGGTATCGGTGAAGGCGCCGATCACGCCAAAGGCGTCGGCAATCTGTTCGCGGGCAAGGCTGAAAAGCGAGAACGAGCGCGGCTCGATGCGGCCGATGATGTCGCCCATCTCGAAGGTGAGGTCCGCTGTGAATTTTCGTGCCAGTTGCTGCATGGCGCGATTGGTTGCCAGGCAGTTCATGTAGATGTGCCTGCAGCCGCGATTGCGCGCCGCGATCAGCGTCAGTTCCATAAGGCGCGTTCCGATGCCGGCCTGCTGGCTGCCGCTTTCGACGGAGAAGGCGGCCTCGGCCGTTTCGCCATCGCTGAACGAACGCAGCTCCGCCACGGCGCGCAAATGCCCGTCGGCAAAGTAGCCGTGGATCACTGTTCCCAGCGTGAAGCTCGTCTCGGCATAGCAGCGCAGGAACGCATCGCTTGCCGGCATGGCAAAGCGGGCGCGGCGCGCTTGCGGATCGAGCCGCAGCAGGTGGTCGCGAAAGCGCGGCTGGTCCGCGAATGTCAGTTTTCGGTAGTAGCCGGTCTGCGGCTTTTCGCTTGAATGCGGCATGCGATGCTCCTGAAGGATAGGCACCGCTCCTTGGGGTCTCCCCAGACCAGATCCCTTGCTAGGCGCGACTTGCGGCGGATTCGTGGCGATCCGGGTCATCCCGGGTGGCATTTCCCGCAGTCTGCGGGTCATTATTTGGACCCAATTGCCTGCCCATTGGAAACGCGTCAACCATTTGGTCACCAAAACCGACAAGAATCATGACGGTTGGTGCCATGACATAGCGGGCAGGTCGACCGGGATACCGGACCTGGTCCCACTTGGCTTCCGGAAGCCGGTTTGCGTGTCATGGCAAGCAGATGATGCCCCGCCCGGCTCGGGTCGCGCACTGTGAAACCGTGTGAAGCCAGAACGAGCAAGGACAGACAGAACATGATCCGTTCCGCCCAGCATAGCGCACCCCTGGCAGCCATGCTCTGCCTCACCGTGGCGCTGGCCGGCTGTCAGCGCCTGGGATACGGAAGCCGCAGCGCGCCGCTCCCGGCAACGCCCACCGCGCCTGTTGCCAGCCAGTCGCTGGAGCCGCTGCAACCTCTTGATCCGGCCTATGGCCAGCCTGGAACCGGCGTTGACGGCGCGCCGCTTGGCGACGCCGGCACCCAGGTCGCCGGTGTCGATCCGACCGCCGGTGCCTCCGGCGCTCCGCCGGCCGGCGCGCGCGAAATCGGTCGCAGCGACATGCTCGGCGGCTGGTCGCTGGCCTCCGGTTCCGACAACTGCAAGCTCTTCATGACCCTGACCACCTGGAGCGGCGGCTATCGCGCCAATTCCCGCGGTTGCGCGTCTCCGCAGATGCAGACGATCTCCGCCTGGGACCTGCAGGGCAAGCAGGTGCTGCTCAAGGACAACAGCGGTACCACTGTCGCGGAACTTTACGCGACAGGCGCGGAGAGTTTCTCCGGTCGCACCACGTCCGGGGCGCCTGTCCAGGTGTTCCGCTAGGGCGTTCGATGAACGTGCCCGGTCGGAAAGGCCGGGTCGATACCGAGACTGGGAGGGGGCATGTCTGTCTGGCCTATACTTGCAGACGAGGAACTGCCGGCGCGTTCTGCCGCGGTCGTCGCTGATATCAAGGCGACGCGGAACACTGACTTCATCAACAATTTCTGGCGGGTTCTCGCCAATGACCCGCGGCTTCTGGAGCGTACCTGGTCCAGCCTGAAGGACGTCATGGGTCCGGGTTCGATCGATCCGCTGACCAAGGAAATGCTGTATGTCGCGGTGTCGATCGTCAACGGCTGCGAGTATTGCATTCGCTCGCACACGGCGGCGGCAAGGGCCAAGGGCATGAGCGAGGAGCAACTCGGCGAACTGCTGGCGATCGTCGGCATGGCGAGCGAGACGAACAGGCTGGCGACCGGGTTGCAGGTGCCGGTGGATCAGCAGTTTCTGCCACCAGCGCAGGATCGGGACACACAAGACTAGGAGACGGGCGAGATGTCCGGCGGATCGCCGCGCGGACAGGCCGCCAGCGGCACCTTGTCCGCGATACGGCACCCGTCAAGGGAGTTGCGGCGGACACGGGCGCGCGTTATCAGCGCCGCACCGGGCCCTCATGCTCCGCAGTGGGGTCTGGGCCGGCCACGCTGTTTCCCGTTTTGCCGAAGGGTTCCATCAACATGAGTGCCACGCCGTCAGCCCGGACAATCCCGATCGCGCATACGGTAGCGGGGCGCTACGGCGCCCTTGTCGAGGCCGGCGAGATAGAACGGGACGTGGCGCAGACCGAAGTCGTGGCGGCGCTTGACCGGCTCAACGAGCTGCTCGCCGAGACCGGGCCGGCATCGAAGAAGAGCGCGCTCGGCTGGCTGTTCGGCAAGCGCGGCGCCAGCCGTGAGCCCGTCAAGGGACTGTATGTCTGGGGCAAGGTCGGCCGCGGCAAGACCATGCTGATGGATCTGTTCTTCGACATTGCCGTGACGAAGAAGAAGCGACGCGTTCATTTTCACGAGTTCATGGCCGATGTGCACGAGCGCGTCCACCGGGTACGGGCGGCGATCCGTGACGGCAAGATGAGCGGGGACGACCCGATCCCGCCGGTTGCCTCCGAGATTTCCGGCGAGACGCGGCTGCTGTGTTTCGACGAATTCACGGTGACCGATATCGCCGATGCGATGATCCTCGGCCGGCTGTTCACAAAGCTCTTCGAGCGGGGCGTGATCGTGGTCGCGACCTCGAATGTCGATCCGGACGATCTTTATCGCGACGGTCTCAACCGCGGGCATTTTCTCAGCTTCGTCGAGCTCTTCAAAACGCGTGTCGACGTCGTCTGCCTGGACGCGCGCACCGACTACCGGCTGGAGAAGCTTGCCGGGGCGCCGCTCTATATCTCGCCGCTGGGCCCGGAGGCCGGTGAAAGGGTCGACGACCTGTGGCGGAAGCTGACACATGGCCTGCAGCCGCATTCGGAGGAACTGGAGGTCAAGGGGCGGCGCATCCCGATATCGCGCACGGCAGCCGGCGTCGCCCGCTTTACCTTTGCGGAACTCTGCGAGCAGCCATTGGGCGCTGCCGACTACCAGCGGCTGGCGCTGTCCTACCACACGTTCGTTGTCGAGGGCGTGCCGGTCATGGACCTTGCGCAGCGCAATGCGGCCAAGCGCTTCATCAACCTCGTAGACACGCTCTACAACAACCGAAGCAAGCTGATCGTTTCCGCCGCCACCGAGCCTGAAGGCCTCTATGTGGCGACGAGCGGAACCGAGTCGTTCGAGTTCCAGAGGACCGTTTCGCGCCTTGTCGAAATGCGCTCGCAGGACTGGCTCAGCGACGAGGCGTGAGCCGTCTCCGGGAGGGGCTATTCCTTCGATTAGCTTGCACCCCGGCGCCAAAGGGTTTAGTGCCATGCGCGACCGTTGGGAACGGTTCATGCTCCATTTTACGTAAAGGGAAGCAATAGGATATGGCTCGGAACAAGATCGCTCTGATCGGCTCAGGACAGATTGGCGGCACGCTCGCCCACCTCGCCGGCCTGAAGGAACTCGGCGACATCGTCCTCTTCGACATTGCCGAAGGTACCCCCCAGGGCAAGGCGCTCGACCTTGCCGAATCCTCCCCGGTTGACGGCTTCGATGCCAAGCTCTCCGGCGCCAACTCCTACGAGGCGATCGCCGGTGCCGACGTCGTCATCGTCACCGCCGGCGTGCCGCGCAAGCCCGGTATGAGCCGCGACGACCTGCTTGAGATCAACCTGAAGGTGATGGAGCAGGTGGGCGCGGGCATCAAGGCGCATGCCCCGAACGCCTTCGTCATCTGCATCACCAATCCGCTCGACGCGATGGTCTGGGCCCTGCAGAAGTTCTCCGGCCTGCCGGCGAACAAGGTGGTCGGCATGGCCGGTGTCCTCGACAGCGCCCGCTTCCGCTACTTCCTCGCCGAGGAATTCGAGGTCTCCGTCGAGGACGTGACGGCCTTCGTGCTTGGCGGTCACGGCGACACGATGGTGCCGCTGACGCGTTACTCCACCGTTGCCGGCATCCCGCTGACCGATCTGGTCAAGATGGGCTGGTGCACGGCGGAACGTCTGGAGGAAATCGTCCAGCGCACCCGTGACGGCGGCGCCGAGATCGTCGGCCTGCTGAAGACTGGCTCGGCCTTCTATGCCCCGGCCTCCTCGGCGATCGCCATGGCCGAGAGCTACCTCAAGGACAAGAAGCGCGTGCTGCCCTGCGCCGCGCATCTGGACGGCCAGTATGGTCTCAACGACACCTATGTCGGCGTTCCGGTCGTCATCGGCGCCGGTGGTGTCGAGCGTGTCATCGAGATCGAGATGAACGGTGACGAGAAGGCGATGTTTGACAAGTCCATCGCCTCTGTCGACGGCCTCGTCGAGGCCTGCAAGAAGATCCAGCCGGCTCTTGCCTGACGTCGCTTTCGGGAGGTCCTTGGGCCTCCCGTTTTGCATGACGCCAACCCTCTTCCAAACTATCCGGGGGATAGACGCATGAATATCCACGAATACCAGGCCAAAGAGGTCCTCAAGTCCTTCGGTGCGCCGGTGGCCAACGGGGTCGCAATCTTTTCCGCCGACGAGGCCGAGGCCGCCGCGAAGCAGCTTCCCGGCCCGCTCTGGGTGGTGAAGTCGCAGATCCATGCCGGCGGTCGCGGCAAGGGCAAGTTCAAGGAACTGCCTGCCGACGCCAAGGGCGGCGTCCGCCTCGCCTTCTCGCTTGACGAGGTGAAGGCGCATGCCGCCGATATGCTCGGCAACACGCTTGTGACCAAGCAGACCGGCCCGGCCGGCAAGGTCGTCAACCGCCTCTATATCGAGGACGGCGCTGACATCGAGCGCGAGCTCTATCTCTCGATCCTGGTCGATCGCACGGTCGGTCGTCCGGCCTTCGTCGTCTCGACGGAAGGCGGCATGGACATCGAGGCCGTCGCCGAGGAGACGCCGGAGAAGATCCACAACCTGCCGATCGACCCGGACACGGGCGTCACGGAAGCGGACGCCGCGCAGCTTTGCGACTGGCTGGCGCTCGAAGGTGCGGCGCGCGCCGACGGCATGACGCTGTTCCCGATCCTCCACAAGGCCTTTGTCGAAAAGGACATGGCGCTGCTGGAAGTGAACCCGCTGATCGTCATGAAGGACGGCCGTCTGCGCGTCCTCGACGCCAAGGTCTCCTTCGACGGCAATGCGCTCTTCCGGCATTCCGATATCGTCGCCCTGCGCGACGAGACGGAGGAGGACGCCAAGGAGATCGAGGCGTCGAAGTACGACCTTGCCTATGTTGCGCTCGACGGCGACATCGGCTGCATGGTCAACGGCGCCGGCCTTGCCATGGCGACCATGGACATCATCAAGCTCTATGGCGCGGAGCCGGCCAACTTCCTCGACGTCGGCGGCGGTGCCAACAAGGAGAAGGTGACGGCGGCGTTCAAGATCATCACCTCGGATCCGAACGTGAAGGGCATCCTGGTCAATATCTTCGGCGGCATCATGCGTTGTGACGTCATTGCCGAAGGCGTGATCGCGGCTGTGCAGGACGTTGGCCTGAAGGTGCCGCTGGTCGTGCGCCTCGAGGGCACGAATGTCGAGCTTGGCAAGAAGATCATCAATGAGAGCGGTCTCAACGTCATCGCTGCGGATGACCTCGACGATGCCGCGCAGAAGATCGTCAAGGCCGTTAAGGGTTGAGCCACACGCACGCTCGAAACGACGTAGGGCTGCGGATACTTGGGAGTTGATAGGAGCTTTGATTCCGATAAGCAGCCTGTTGGGGGGAGTTGCGTTGGCACTGTTGGGGCTAAGCATCTTCTCGTTTGCAGCGGGTCGCTGGGCTGGTTGGCTTGGGTTTGAAAAATGGGTGTCTCTAACATCCGTTGCCTTATCTGGCTTGGCCTGCGGCGCTTGTTGGGTTGTTGCTAGCTATCTATCGAACAATGCAAATAACGGGTTCCAGCCGATGGCGGCCGCGTATTTTGCGTTCTTTACTTCCGCGGTTCTCCTGATGAATGCCCTAGTGGCATTGTTTGGAATGTGGTTTCGGAGGCGCGCCGTGAAAATCAAGGAAGGCAGCTAGATGTCCATTCTCGTCAACAAAGACACCAAGGTCATCGTCCAGGGATTGACCGGCAAGACCGGCACGTTCCACACGGAACAGGCACTCGAATACTACGGCACCAGGATGGTGGCCGGCGTGCATCCGAAGAAGGGTGGCGAAAGCTGGTCGTCGGGTCTGGAAAGCGCGGCGTCCCTGCCGATCTTCGCCACCGTCGGCGAAGCGAAGGAAGCGACCGGTGCGGATGCGTCGGTGATCTACGTTCCGCCGGCAGGCGCAGGCGCCGCGATCATCGAGGCAATCGATGCCGAGGTGCCCTTCATCGTCTGCATCACGGAAGGCATTCCGGTCGCCGACATGGTCAAGGTGAAACGCCGGCTGGAGAAGTCCAACTCGCGTCTGCTCGGACCGAACTGCCCGGGCGTCCTGACGCCGGAAGAGTGCAAGATCGGCATCATGCCGGGCTCGATCTTCAAGAAGGGCTCGGTCGGTGTCGTCTCGCGCTCGGGCACGCTCACCTATGAGGCGGTGTTCCAGACCTCCAACGCCGGTCTCGGCCAGACCACGGCCGTCGGTATCGGCGGCGACCCGGTCAAGGGCACCGAGTTCATTGACATCCTGGAGATGTTCCTCGCCGACGACGAGACCCAGTCGATCATCATGATCGGCGAGATCGGCGGTTCGGCCGAGGAAGAGGCTGCCCAGTTCCTCAAGGACGAGGCCAAGAAGGGCCGTTCGAAGCCGATGGCCGGCTTCATCGCCGGCCGTACGGCGCCTCCGGGCCGCACCATGGGTCATGCCGGCGCGGTCATCTCCGGCGGCAAGGGCGGCGCCGAGGACAAGATTGCGGCGATGGAAGAGGCGGGCATCCGCGTCTCCCCGTCCCCGGCCAAGCTGGGCGAGACCCTGCTCGAGGTTCTCAAGGGCTGATTTTCCGCGATCACCGGTTTTTTTACCGAGTTCGCAGTCACATATGGGTACGGGTGCTTCCCTCAAGGAAGTTTCCCGTGTACCGCTTTACATAGAAGCCACGCGGGACACGCCTCGCGTGGCTTCATCCCACATCCGTTTAACGGGGCGCTGCGTGAAAGGGCTCCCCTCAACAGGTGGGCGGGGGAGACCTCGCTATGGTGATGGCTCGGCAGGACGCGAACAGTGCTTTCGCGATGACGTCGTTTCTTTACGGCGGCAACGCGGCGTATATCGAAGATCTTTATGCGCGCTTCAAGGAAGACCCCGGCTCTCTCGATGAGACGTGGCGAGATTTCTTCTCCAACCTTGCCGATGAAAAGTCGGACGTCCTGAAGGAGGCGCGCGGCGCCTCCTGGAAGCGTCCCGACTGGCCGCCGGCCGCCAACGGCGATCTGGTCAATGCCTTCGACGGCAACTGGGCGCCGGTGGAGAAGGCGATTGGCGACAAGCTGAAGGCGAAGGCGGAGAAGGGCGGCAAACAGCTGACCGATGCCGACGTCCAGCAGCAGACGCGCGATTCGGTTCGGGCGCTGATGATGATCCGCGCCTATCGCATGCGCGGCCATCTGCACGGGGACCTGGATCCGCTGCACCTCAAGGAGCAGCTCGATCACGAGGAACTGCATCCCTCCTCCTACGGCTTCACCGAAGCCGACTGGGATCGCAAGATCTTCATCGACTACATGCTCGGGCTGGAATTCGCGACCATTCGCGAGATGCTCGATATCCTAAAGCGGACCTATTGCTCGACGCTTGGCGTCGAGTTCATGCACATCTCGAATCCTGCCGAGAAGGCCTGGATCCAGGAGCGCATCGAGGGTCCCGACAAGGAGATCGAGTTCACCCCGAAGGGCAAGAAGGCGATCCTCAACAAGCTGATCGAGGCCGAGGGTTTCGAGAAGTTCCTCGATATCAAGTACACCGGCACCAAGCGGTTCGGCCTGGACGGCGGCGAAGCCCTGCTGCCCGCGCTTGAGCAGATCATCAAGCGTGGCGGCGCGCTCGGCGTTCAGGAAATCGTGCTCGGCATGGCCCATCGCGGCCGTCTCAACGTGCTTTCCCAGGTCATGGGCAAGCCGCTGCGTGCGATTTTCCACGAGTTCAAGGGCGGGTCCTTCACGCCGGACGACGTGGAAGGCTCCGGTGACGTCAAGTATCACCTTGGCGCGTCTTCGGACCGCGAGTTCGACGGCAACAAGGTGCACCTGTCGCTGACTGCGAACCCGTCGCATCTGGAGATCGTCAACCCGGTGGTCCTGGGCAAGGCCCGCGCCAAGCAGGACCAGTTGTCGGCGGTCGACGGCAAGTGGGTGGACACGACCGATGTCGACCGGTCGAAGGTGCTGCCGCTGCTGCTGCATGGCGATGCCGCGTTCGCCGGTCAGGGCGTGGTTGCGGAGTGTTTCGGGCTTTCGGCATTGCGCGGCCATCGCACCGGCGGCTCGATCCACGTCATCATCAACAACCAGATCGGCTTCACCACCAATCCGCGGTTCTCGCGCTCATCGCCCTATCCCTCGGATGTGGCCAAGATGATCGAGGCGCCGATCTTCCATTGCAACGGCGACGATCCGGAAGCCGTCGTCTATGCGGCCAAGATCGCGACCGAGTTCCGTCAGCTTTTCGGCAAGCCGGTCGTTATCGACATGATCTGCTACCGCCGCTTCGGCCACAACGAGTCCGACGAGCCGGCATTCACCCAGCCGATCATGTATCGCAAGATCCGCAGCCATCCGACGACGCTGCAGATCTACTCGGAGCGTCTGGTCAAGGACGGCGTGCTGACGGCCGAGGAAATCGACGCCATGCGCGCCGAGGTTCGTGCGCGCCTGGACGAGGAATTCGAGGCCGGACAGGCCTACAAGCCGAACAAGGCCGACTGGCTCGACGGCAAGTGGTCGGGCCTGAAGCAGGCGCAGGATCTCGACGATCCCCGCCGCGGCCAGACCGGGCTGCCGATCGAGGAGGTGCGTGAAATCGGAGCGGCCCTGACAAGGGTTCCCGAGGGTTTCAACGTTCACCGGACCATTCGCCGCTTCCTCGACAACCGGAAGAAGATGTTCGAGACCGGCGAAGGTGTCGACTGGGCAACCGCCGAGGCACTGGCCTTCGGGTCGCTGCTTCTGGAAGGACATGCGGTGCGTCTCTCCGGCCAGGATTGCGAGCGCGGCACGTTCTCCCAGCGTCATTCGGTTCTCTACGATCAGGAGGACGAATCGCGGCTGATCCCGCTCAACAACCTGCGCGAGGGCCAGGCCCGCTACGAAGTCATCAACTCGATGCTCTCCGAAGAGGCGGTTCTCGGCTTCGAGTACGGCTACACGCTGACGGAGCCGGGCGCGCTGACCTTGTGGGAAGCCCAGTTCGGCGATTTCGCCAATGGCGCACAGGTCGTCTTTGACCAGTTCCTGTCGTCTGGCGAGCGCAAGTGGCTGCGCATGTCGGGGCTCGTCTGTCTCCTGCCGCATGGCTATGAGGGGCAGGGGCCGGAGCACTCCTCCGCGCGCCTCGAGCGCTTCCTGCAGATGTGCGCGGAAGACAACATGCAGGTGGCGAACTGCACCACGCCGGCCAACTACTTCCACATCCTGAGGCGCCAGCTGAAACGCGACTTCCGCAAGCCGCTGATCCTGATGACGCCCAAGTCGCTGTTGCGCCACAAGCGCGCGGTCAGCCGGGTGGAAGAGTTCGCGGACGGGTCAAGCTTCCATCGGCTGTTGTGGGACGATGCGCAGCTTGAGGGCTACAGCGACATCAAGCTGGTGGCCGACGACAAGATCCGGCGGGTGATCATGTGCTCGGGCAAGGTCTATTACGACCTGTTCGAGGAGCGTGAGAAGCGCGGCATCGACGATGTCTACCTGTTGCGCGTCGAGCAGCTCTATCCGTTCCCGACCAAGGCGCTCGTCACCGAGCTTGCCCGGTTCAAGGACGCGGATTTTGTCTGGTGTCAGGAAGAGCCGAAGAACATGGGCTCCTGGTTCTTCGTTCAGTCCTACCTCGAGTGGGTCCTGAACCAGATTGACGCCAAGCATGCGCGCCCGCGCTACATCGGGCGTGCCGCGTCGGCGGCGACGGCGACCGGCCTGATGTCCAAGCATGCGGCCCAGCTGCAGGCATTCCTCGACGAGGCATTTGCCGACCAGTCATAGCCGGTTGTCCCGCTCCCGGTATTCGTGCCGGGAGCGGGATGCCATCATTCTCCCCGGCCTTCGGCCGGGAAAATGCCAGAACCCATCGTTCGCGCGCGCAGAGCCGGGATCTTCGCGCAGCCACCGAATGAAAGAGATTGTGACCATGGCGACCGAAATTCGAGTGCCCACCCTCGGCGAATCCGTGACCGAAGCGACGATTGCCCAGTGGTTCAAGAAGCCGGGCGAGCAGGTGACGGCCGATGAGCCGATCGTCGAACTCGAAACCGACAAGGTAACCGTCGAGGTGCCGGCGCCGGCATCCGGCACGCTTGGCGAGATCCTGGTCAAGGAAGGCGACACGGTGGAGGTCGGAACCTTGCTCGGGCAGATCAACGAAGGCGAGGGGGCCGGCGCGGCTCCGGCCAAGCCTGCGGCCGCGAAGACGGAAGCAGCGCCGGCCAAGGCGCCCGCCTCGGCGGAAACCGTTGATGTCGTCGTGCCGTCGGCGGGCGAGAGCGTGACCGAAGCCGATGTCGGCGAATGGTTCGTGAAGGTCGGGCAGCAGGTCAAGGCCGACGACATTCTCGTAGAGCTGGAGACCGACAAGGCGGCCCAGGAAATACCGGCACCTGTTGCCGGAACCGTGACCGAGATTGCTGCCGCGACGGGTGACACGGTCACCCCGGGCCAGCTGCTGCTGAAGATCGCTGTGGGTGCCGGCGCTGCCGCCGCGCCGGCCGCGAAGCCCGCGGCCGCTGCCCAGGCCGATCCTGCCACCTCGATGCCGCCGGCGCCTGCCGCCGCCAAGATGATGGCCGAGAAGGGTGTTGCCGCCGACCAGGTCGCCGGGTCCGGCAAGCGTGGCCAGGTGCTGAAGGGGGACGTGATTGCAGCGGTCGCTTCCGGCATGACGCAGGACGCGCCCGCGGCGAGCGCACCGGCTGCGGCCCGCGCGCCGTCCGGCGAGGAAGATGCCGTGCGCGAGGAACGTGTGCGCATGACCAAGCTGCGCCAGACCATCGCCCGTCGCCTCAAGGACGCTCAGAACACGGCGGCCATGCTGACCACCTATAACGAGGTGGACATGGGCCCGGTGATGGAGCTGCGGAAGACGTACAAGGACCTGTTCGAGAAGAAGCACGGCGTCAAGCTCGGCTTCATGGGGTTCTTCACCAAGGCGGTCTGCCATGCGCTGAAGGAAATCCCGGCGGTGAACGCCGAGATCGATGGCACCGACATCATCTACAAGAATTACTGCCATGTCGGCGTGGCCGTGGGCACCGACAAGGGGCTTGTCGTCCCGGTCGTGCGCGATGCCGATCAGATGTCGATCGCCCAGATCGAGCAGGAGATCGGCAATCTCGGCCGCAAGGCGCGTGACGGCAAGCTCGGCATGGCCGACATGACGGGTGGCACCTTCACCATCTCCAACGGCGGTGTCTACGGCTCGCTGATGTCCTCGCCGATCCTCAATGCGCCCCAGTCGGGCATTCTGGGGATGCACAAGATCCAGGAGCGGCCGATGGTCGTCGACGGCCAGATCGTGGCACGGCCGATGATGTATCTGGCGCTCAGCTACGACCACCGGATCGTCGATGGCAAGGAAGCCGTGACGTTCCTCGTTCGGGTCAAGGAGAGCCTGGAAGACATCCAGCGCCTCGTCCTGGACCTCTAGATCGGGAACGGGCGGGTACGGGACCGCGAATCGGGAGGCGCACGCATGGGTCTGGAATTCCTGCTCACGGCCCTGCTCGTGGTCCTGATCCCCGGAACCGGAGTGGTCTACACGGTGGCGACCGGCCTCGCGCTTGGCCGCCACCAGGGGATTGCGGCGGCCTTTGGTTGCACGGTCGGGATCCTGCCGGCGCTTTTGGCTTCGACGCTGGGTCTGGCGGCATTGTTGCATGCCAGTGCGCTTCTGTTTCAGATCCTGAAATATGCGGGGGCGGCCTACCTTCTCTATCTCGCCTGGCAGGCGTTCAGGGAGGCTGGTCCGATGGCACTGGTGGGACGCTCGGCAAACGCACCCAGCCTTTGGGCGGTGGCCCGGACGGGTTTTCTCATCAACGTGCTCAATCCCAAGCTGTCGCTTTTCTTCCTGGCGTTCCTGCCGCAGTTCATCCACGCGGAGGGCGGTTCGGCAACACTGCAGGTGCTGCAGATGGGCGGCGTCTTCATGGCGCTCACGCTGATCGTGTTCATCGGGTACGGGATGTTTGCCGCCGTGCTCGGCGCGCGCGTCCTTGGAAGCCGGAGGGCCATGGCCTGGCTGAGCCGGACAGTGGCGCTGGCCTTCGCCGGGTTCGGCATCCGGCTCGCCCTTTCCGAACGATAACCGGTCATGTGTAACGCATCCATTCGGGGGATATGATGGCTGAAGACGTCGTCGTGGTAACCGGCGGCAGCCGGGGGATCGGAGCCGCAGCCGCGCGCCGGCTGGCCTCCACTGGCGCCACGGTGCTCCTGACCTATGTTTCCAGCGCCGGGCGCGCGGATGAGGTGGTTGCAGAGATCGTCGGCCAGGGCGGCAAGGCTGTCGCGCTTCGTGCCGATGTGGGCACGGAAGATGACTGCCTGCGCATTTTCGCGGAAGCCGACCGGATCGGCCGGCTCCGCGGACTGGTAAACAATGCCGGGGTGGTTGATCTGGCCTGCCGGGTGACCGACATGTCGTTCGAGCGCCTTCGGCGCATCTTCGATATCAACGTGCTGGGCTCGATTGTCTGTGCCCGCGAAGCAGTGAGGCGCATGTCCACCGCACATGGCGGCGATGGCGGCAGCATCGTCAACCTGTCGTCGGCATCGGCCAAGCTCGGTTCTCCCGATCAGTATGTTGATTATGCCGCCGCCAAGGGGGCCATCGATACGTTTACGGTGGGACTGGCAAAGGAGGTCGCGGGCGAAGGCATCAGGGTCAACGCCGTGCGTCCGGGGATTATCGACACCGAGATCCACAGCTCGGGCGGCGATCCCGACCGTGCGGCCCGCATGGCCGCCGACCTGCCCATGCGCCGTGCCGGGACAGCGGAGGAATGTGCCGAGGCGATCGCCTGGCTGATGTCCGATGCCGCAAGCTACACGACGGGAGCGATTCTCGACGTGTCCGGCGGCCGCTCGATCCTGCCCTGAGACACCATCCGGCGGCGCATGCCGCCGAAACGCGTAAAGCAAGAGGCGAATGCAATGTCACAGTTTGATCTCGTCGTGATCGGCACCGGACCGGGGGGCTATGTCTGCGCCATCAAGGCGGCCCAGCTTGGCCTCAAGGTCGCGGTTGTGGAGAAACGTGCCACACATGGCGGCACCTGCCTGAACGTCGGCTGCATTCCCTCCAAGGCTCTGCTGCACACCTCTGAACTTTTCGAGGAAGCGGCGGAAAGCTTCGAGGGCTTCGGCATCAAGGTCGGCAAGCCCAAGCTCGATCTCAAGGCGATGATGGGGCACAAGCAGAAGACCGTGGACGGCAACGTTACCGGCATCGACTTCCTGTTCAAGAAGAACAAGGTGACGGCCTTCCACGGCACCGGCAAGATCCTGGCGGCCGGCCAGGTCGAGGTGAAGGCGGAAGACGGCTCGACCCAGATTGTCGAGGCGAAGTCGATCGTGATCGCGACCGGCTCCGACGTTGCCCCCTTGCCCGGTGTCGAGATCGACGAGAAGCAGATCGTTTCCTCGACAGGCGCGCTCGAACTCGACAAGGTTCCCGGCAAGCTGCTCGTCATCGGCGCCGGCGTCATCGGTCTCGAGCTCGGATCCGTCTGGCGCCGGCTTGGTGCCGAGGTCACTGTCGTCGAGTTCATGGACAAGATCCTCGGCCCGATGGATGGCGACGTGTCCCGCAATTTCCAGCGGATGCTGAAGAAGCAGGGGATGGAATTCCATCTCTCGTCGAAGGTCACCGCGGTCGAGAAAAAGGGCAAGCAGCTTGCCGTCACCGTCGAGCCGGCAGCTGGCGGAGAGGCGGCTGCGCGCACGCTCGAGGCCGATGTCGTGCTGGTCGCCATTGGCCGCCGTCCGGTCACCGATGGCCTCGGGCTCGATGCGGTGGGCGTGGCGCTTGACGATCGCGGCCGGGTCAGGACCGACGGCCACTACCAGACCAACGTGCCAGGCATCTACGCCATCGGCGACGTGATTGCCGGGCCGATGCTTGCCCACAAGGCTGAGGACGAGGGCGTCGCGCTCGCCGAGATCCTTGCAGGGCAGGCGGGTCACGTGAATTACGGCGTCATCCCCGGCGTGGTCTACACCAGCCCGGAAGTCGCCGAGGTCGGCAAGACGGAAGAGGCGCTGAAGGCCGAGGGCATCTCCTACAAGGTTGGCAAGTTCGCGTTCATCGCCAATGGCCGCGCCAAGGCAACCGGGCATACGGAGGGGTTTGTGAAGGTGCTTGCCGATGCCGAGACGGATCGTGTGCTGGGTGTGCATATTCTCGGCCACGGCGCCGGCGAGATGATCCACGAGGCCGCGGTCCTGATGGAATTCGGCGGGTCTTCGGAAGATCTGGCACGCACCTGCCATGCTCATCCCACCATGAGCGAGGCCGTCAAGGAAGCCGCGATGGCTGCCTTCGCCAAGCCGATCCACGCCTGATCCTGCTCAGAGGGCCGGGTGCCGGCCAAATGGCAAAAGGCCCGCGCCGTTTACGGCGCGGGCCTTTTGCGTATGCGGGCCAGGATCATCTGCGAAACAGCGGTGACCATCCTGTCACTGCTGCGTGTCAGGTTCCTCGCCGGGCGTATCGAGGGCCTCGGCCTGGCCGGCTTTCACCAATTCGTCCGTCAGGTCGTTTGTGGCCAGGGATGTCTGCGGCAACTCGGTGGATGCAACCGGGCTCATTTTCTTCTGGGAGGTCTTCATCCAGTTGCACTCGGCGATGGCCGGCGCGGTGGAAAAGGCGGCCAGGGCAACAAGACCCGTCAGTCCGGCTAGAATACGCATGTTCCTCTCCGTTGTTGGCGGCGGGCGGTGGGAAACCCGCACCCGCCGCTGGCGGTTTCGACATGGCGTGGCGCCAACCGAAGCGGCACCTTGGCGTCGTCCGGTGCCTCGGGCAGGGCGCGTGAGACGAGGAAGACGCTACGTTAGTTTAGCGCGCCGATGCTGCTGCGGCCAGTGGTGATTCGTTGAAGATCGGGGGCGTTATTCCCGCGTGAGGATTGCCGCGTGGAAGCTGTCGGCGACTTTGGGATCGTGCGAATCGATCTTCACCAGCGCCTCGATGCGCGATCCCATCGAGATGATTTCGATCTCCCGCGCGCCGAAGAAGCCGGGGAAACGGGCGATCAGGCGACCGTTGGTCAGCCGGATCGCGGGTGTCCAGCCCCATTTGCAGTCCCGCGGTGCACATCGGGTGAACGCGCGCATACGCGAGACGATGACGCCACCGGCACAGTGGCTCTCGATCTCGATGCGGCGGATCTGCTGGGTCTGGGCGGCCGAATTGTACCAGTGCCCGATCTCGGGGATGCGGCAACGGTCTTCAGCCTGTGCGCCCGTCGCGAAGAGCGGAGCGCACACAAGCAAGGCGATGAAGGACAGAATCAGCATCATCGGCATGCATGATTCTTGTCCGGAAAGGCCCATGCCGCAAGCGGTTTCGGAACCCGCATCGGGCTCCCCTATTGCGACCGCCCCGCGCCGCGCGGATGGGCCTTGTCATAGGCATCCAGCAGTCTTGCCGTGTCGACCTCGGTGTAGATCTGGGTGGTCGACAGGCTGGCATGTCCCAGCAGTTCCTGGATGGTCCGCAAATCGCCGCCGCCGGCCAGCAGGTGCGTGGCGAAGGAATGGCGCAACGCATGCGGCGTGGCGCTGTCCGGCAGGCCCAGGGCCCGGCGCGCCCGCGCCATGGCCAGTTGCACGATGCGCGGATTGAGCGGTCCCCCGCGAATCCCGAGGAACAAGGGACCCTCGGCGGCGGGAACATGTGGGCACAGCGCCAGATAGGCATCGACCGCGTCGCAGACGACGGGCAGGACCGGCACGACCCGCTCGCGCCCGCCCTTGCCGACGATTCGAAGGCTTCGCGTACCCCGTCGCGGAGCCGTCTTTCCTGTCAGCGACAGGGCTTCCGAGATGCGCAGTCCGCAACCGTAGAGAAGTGTCAGCACCGCCGCGTTTCTGGCCGCCACCCAGGGCTCTTCCTCAAGGCTCGCCTCCGCATCGACCAGCGTCATGGCGTCACCGGCGGAGACGGGCTTGGGCAGGGATTTCGGCTGACGGGGGGCACGTATGGCGGCGCTCGCGGCGGCATTGACCTGGCCGCGGGCCTCCAGAAAGCGCAGAAAGGAGCGGATCCCTGCAAGGCCGCGGGCGAGTGTCCGGCTTTCCGCGCCGGTCTTGCGGCGCGCGGCGAGAAAGCCGCGAAAGTCCGCCGGCTTCAACTCCGCGAGATCGGCGATCGCCGGAGGTTCGCCAAGATGCATGGTGAGGAAGCGCAGGAACTGGCGCAGGTCGCGTTCGTAGGCGACCAGCGTCTTGTCGGCAAGACGCCGCTCCGAGCCGAGCTGATCCAGCCAGTCGCCGATCGCCGCGTTGATGTCGGGCTTCGCCAGGACGAGAAGGGAATCACCATTGCTCATGGTGCAAGCCTAGCATGCCGTCGGCACTGGCGCGGCCTCCCGCCAGTGCCGGTGCGGCAGGGTTACAGGATGCTCTGGCCGGTCTTGGCCCAATCGGAAAGGAACTGCTCGAGCCCCTTGTCGGTCAGGGGATGCTTGACCAGTCCCTTGAGCACGGCAGGCGGCACGGTCGCGACGTCGGCGCCGACCAGCGCGCAGTCCTTGACGTGATTGGCGCTGCGGATCGAGGCGGCGAGAATTTCGGTCTCGAACCCGTAATTGTCATAAATGATGCGGATTTCCCGGATCAGGTCCATGCCGTCGATGTTGATGTCGTCAAGCCGGCCGATAAAGGGCGAGATGAAGCTTGCGCCGGCCTTGGCGGCGAGCAGCGCCTGGTTTGCCGAAAAGCACAGCGTGACATTGACCATGCGCCCTTCGTCCGTGAGCGTGCGGCAGGCCTTCAGCCCGTCCAGCGTCAACGGCAGCTTGACCGCGATATTGTCGGCGATGGCAGCCAGGGAGCGGCCTTCCGCGATCATCGCGTCGGCTTCGGTGGCGGTAACTTCCGCGGAAACCGGTCCTTCGACCAGGTCGCAGATCTCGGCGATAACGTCCTTCATGGGCCGGCCGGCCTTCAGGATGAGCGACGGGTTGGTCGTCACACCGTCGAGCAGTCCGGTTGCGGCAAGCTCCTTGATGTCTGCTGTATCGGCGGTGTCGACAAAGAATTTCATGACGGCTCTGGCTCCTTCGGCAAAGGCGGCGTAAGGCGGACGCGGAAATCGCGAGGGCGCGGGCAAGCGCTGTCGCCCGCGCCTGTCTGCATACCGTAGGATGGCGCGCGACGACAGTCCCGATTCGCGCCCGATGGCGGAAGCCGGCGCGGCGGATACGAGGTTACGAGGGCGAACAAGATGCCGGCGGGCAACGGGCAGGACCTGTTCGGAAACAACAATGCGGGCGCCGGCGGCGCCACGATCGCGCGTGTCCTGCTGCCGGTGGCGCTTGATGTCGCCTACAGCTATCGAGTGCCGGCCGGCGAGAGCGTTCGCCCGGGGACGATCGTTCGCGTTCCGCTCGGGCCCCGCGAGGTGACCGGTGCCGTCTGGTCGCTCGCACCTGCCGGTGCCGATGGAATCGCGCCCTCGCGGCTGAAGGACATCATCGAGGTCTATCGGGACGCGCCGCCGCTCGATGACACGCTGCGTGCCTTTGTCGACTGGGTCGCCAGCTGGACACTGGCACCTCCCGGCATGGTTCTGCGCATGGTTTTGCGATCCGAGGAGGCGCTGGTCGCCGAGCCGCCGCTGCCCGGCGTCCGGAGGGCGGAGGGTGGAGGTCCGCCGGACCGGCTCACGCCGGCGCGAAAGCGCGTTCTCGCCTTGCTCGAGGAGGGTCTCGCCTTCACCAAGAGCGGGCTTGCCCATGCCGCCGGCGTCAGTCCCTCGGTTGTCGACGGGCTGCTTGCCCATGGCACGCTGGAGGTCGTCGAGCTTCCCGCCGCACCGCCCCCGCCGCTTCCCGAGCCGGACTGGAACGCACCGAAACTGACCCCGGCGCAGGCCCGTGCGGGTGAGGTGCTGGTCGAGAGTATCGGCAAGGGGTTTCGAACCTTCCTGATCGACGGCGTTACGGGTTCGGGCAAGACCGAGGTCTATTTCGAGGCGGTCGCCGAGGCACTGCGCCAGGGCAGGCAGGCGCTGGTTCTCATCCCGGAAATCGCCTTGACCAGCGCCTTTCTGAAACGGTTCGAGCAACGGTTTGCCGTGCGACCGGCCGAATGGCATTCTGAAGTCACCCCCCGCCAGCGCGCCAGGGTTTGGCGCGGGGTCGCCACCGGCGATGTCCGTGTCGTTGTCGGGGCCCGTTCCGCGCTGTTCCTGCCGTTTCGCGACCCCGGCGTCATCATCGTCGACGAGGAGCATGACGGCGCCTACAAGCAGGACGACCGGGTTCCTTACAACGCAAGGGATATGGCGGTCGTGCGCGGGCATCTTTCCGCGATCCCCGTGATTCTCGCCTCGGCCACCCCGTCCGTCGAAAGTCGGGTCAACGCGGACCAGCAGCGCTACACCAGGCTTGAGCTGCCGGAACGCGCCAGCGGTGCGCCGATGCCGGAGATCTCGATCGTCGACATGCGCCAGGACGGCCCGGAGCGGGGACGGTGGCTTGCGCCGACCCTCTGCCATGCGATGGCCGAAACGCTTGCCGGGGGCGGGCAGTCGCTGCTCTTCCTCAATCGCCGTGGCTACGCCCCCCTGACATTGTGCCGTTCCTGCGGCCATCGCTTCCAGTGCCCGAATTGCAGCGCCTGGCTTGTCGAACACCGCTTCCGGGGACGGCTGGCCTGTCATCACTGCGGCCATGGCGAGCCGACCCCGGACCATTGTCCGTCCTGCGGCGACACGCAGTCGCTGGTGGCATGCGGTCCGGGCGTGGAGCGGATCGCAGAAGAGGCCGCAGAACTCTTCCCCCAGGCGCGGGTGCTGGTGTTGTCCTCCGACCTGCAGGGCGGGCCGGACAGGCTCAGGCGCGAGATGCGGGTGATCGAGGAGGGGGGCGCGGATATCGTCGTGGGCACGCAGCTTGTCGCCAAGGGACACAATTTCCCGCTGATGCGCCTTGTTGGGGTCGTCGATGCCGATCTTGGACTTGCCAACGGCGATCCGCGCGCGGCCGAGCGGACCTTTCAGCTCCTGGCGCAGGTCACCGGCCGGGCCGGACGCATCGGCGGCGGAGGTCGTGGCCTGCTCCAGACCTACGCACCCGAGCATCCCGTCATCCGGGCATTGGCATCCGGTGACAGCACAGCCTTCTACGAGGCGGAGATTGCGGCGCGGCGGGTGGCCGGCCTGCCGCCGTTCGGCCGGCTTGCCGCGCTCATCGTGTCGGGGCCCGACAAGGCGAAAGCCCAAGATTATGCCCGGCAGGTCGCCCGTGCCACCCCGCATGACCGGGATATCACCGTCCTGGGGCCGGCCGAGGCGGCGCTGGCTCTTGTCCGGGGGCGTCACCGGTTCCGGCTGCTTGCCATGGCGCCTCGCGGTACCGACCTGCAGGCCGTGCTGAGGGGCTGGTTGGCCCGGCTTCCCAAGCCTGCCGGCGGTGTTCGGCTGCAGGTGGACATCGACCCGCAGAGCTTCTTCTGACGCTTCCTCGCAGATGGACCTTGCGCCGATGCCCTGCGGCTTTTAAGCCTGTTTGACCTTTTTCGGACCGGATTGCGGCATTTGGACCCCGTGGCGATGTTGCCCCGGTGTGAAGCCTGTGCTAATCGAAGCGCGGTTTTGCGGGACAGGCGCTGACTGGCGTTTCCCGCTTCTGAGAAAGTTACGATTTTCCAAAGCCTTGCGATCAGCTCTGCTGGGCGCACCGGCTCAAACCTGCCTAAGAGAGCACGGACCCTGTGACCGACAACGTATCTCTCATTTCAGGTGTGGCTCACCGTTACGCAACGGCGCTGCTCGACTTGGCCGAGGAGCAGGGCTCCGTCGCCGAGGTCGAGACCGCGCTGAATGCGTTCGAGAAGCTGCTCCAGGACAGCGCCGACCTGCGTCGTCTCGTGACCAGCCCCGTGTTTTCCGCCGATGAACAGCTCAAGGCGCTGTCGGCGGTTCTCGACAAGGCGGGGCAGACGGGTCTAGCAGCCGGCTTCCTGAAGCTTGCGGCCAAGAACCGGCGCCTCTTTGCCGTTCCGGGCATGATCCAGGCGTTCCGCGCGGATCTCGCGCGCCGTCGTGGGGAAGTGCCGGCGGAGGTCGCCTCGGCGGCGCCGTTGTCGGACACCCAGCTTTCTGCCCTTGCCAAAGCGCTCGATGCGGCGACCGGCAAGAAGGTGGTGATTTCGTCGAAGGTCGATCCCGCGCTGATCGGCGGCCTTGTCGTCAAGGTCGGCAGCCGGATGATCGATACTTCGCTCAAGACCAAACTCAATTCCCTCAAGTTCGCGATGAAAGAGGTCGGCTGATGGATATTCGGGCAGCGGAAATCTCCGCCATCCTCAAGGACCAGATCAAGAATTTCGGCAAGGAAGCCGAAATTACGGAAGTTGGTCAGGTGCTCTCGGTGGGCGACGGTATCGCTCGCGTCTACGGTCTCGACCAGGTTCAGGCCGGCGAGATGGTCGAGTTCCCGGGCGGCATCAAGGGCATGGCGCTCAACCTTGAAACCGACAATGTCGGTATCGTGCTTTTCGGGTCCGATCGTGACATCAAGGAAGGCGACACGGTCAAGCGGACCGGCGCCATCGTGGAGATCCCGGTCGGCAAGGGCCTTCTCGGCCGCGTCGTCGATCCGCTCGGCCAGCCTCTCGACGGCAAGGGGCCGATCGAGGGCGCCGAGATGCGCCGCGTCGATGTCAAGGCACCTGGCATTCTGCCGCGCAAGGGCGTGCACGAGCCGATGTCGACCGGTCTCAAGGCCATCGATGCCCTGATCCCGGTCGGCCGTGGCCAGCGCGAGTTGGTAATCGGTGATCGCCAGACCGGCAAGACCGCCATCATTCTGGATACTTTCCTCAACCAGAAGCCGATGCACGCGACGGACAATGAGGGCGAGAAGCTCTATTGCATCTACGTCGCTGTTGGCCAGAAGCGCTCCACCGTCGCCCAGTTCGTGAAGCAGCTCGAGGAATCGGGCGCCTTGGAGTACTCGGTGATTGTCGCGGCCACCGCGTCGGATGCGGCGCCGCTGCAGTTCCTGGCGCCGTTCGCGGGCACTGCCATTGGCGAGTATTTCCGCGACAACGGCATGCATGCCGTGATCGGTTACGACGATCTGACCAAGCAGGCCGTGGCCTATCGCCAGATGTCGCTCCTTCTCCGCCGTCCGCCGGGGCGTGAAGCCTTCCCGGGCGACGTGTTCTACCTGCACTCTCGCCTGCTCGAGCGCTCGGCCAAGCTGAACGAGGCCAACGGGTCCGGTTCGCTGACCGCGCTGCCGGTCATCGAGACCCAGGGCAACGACGTTTCGGCCTTCATTCCGACCAACGTGATCTCGATCACCGATGGCCAGATCTTCCTTGAGACGGATCTGTTCTTCCAGGGCATCCGCCCGGCGGTGAACGTCGGTCTGTCGGTGTCGCGCGTGGGCTCGTCCGCCCAGATCAAGGCGATGAAGCAGGTTGCCGGCAAGATCAAGGGCGAGCTCGCCCAGTATCGCGAGATGGCGGCGTTCGCCCAGTTCGGTTCGGACCTCGATGCCACGACCCAGCGTCTGCTGAACCGTGGAGCGCGACTGACCGAGCTTCTGAAGCAGGGGCAGTTCCAGCCGCTGAAGACCCAGGAACAGGTCGCCGTGATCTATGCCGGCGTCAATGGTTACCTGGACAAGCTGCCGCTGGACAAGGTGAAGGCCTTCGAGGAAGGCCTGCTGCTCAACCTGCGCGGCGAACATGCCGACCTCCTAGATGCGATCTGGGAGAAGAAGGCGCTGGACGACGAGCTCGAAGGCCGCCTGAAGGCGGTTATCGAGACGTTCCTGAAGAACTTCGCCTGACGTGTGACTGACGGCAACCGGGACAAGGGGCGGCCATGCCGAGCCTGAAGGATTTACGAAACCGGATCGCCTCCGTGAAGGCGACGCAGAAGATCACCAAGGCCATGCAGATGGTGGCCGCGGCGAAACTGCGTCGTGCGCAGGAGGCGGCCGAGGCCGCGCGGCCCTATGCGGAACGCATGGAAGCAGTGCTGGCCAATCTTGCCAGCGCCTTCGAGGGACGCGACGACGCACCGCAGCTCCTTGCCGGTACCGGCAAGGACGATGTGCATCTGCTTCTCGTCGCCACCGCCGAGCGCGGTCTATGCGGCGGCTTCAACTCCTCGATCGCCAAGCTGGCGCGCGAGCGGGCGAAGTCGCTGATCGCGCAGGGCAAGACGGTCAAGATCGTCTGTGTCGGCAAGAAGGGCTTCGATTCCTTGAAGCGCGACATGGGCGCTCACATCGTCAAGACGATCGAGCTTCGCCACGTCAAGCGGGTCGCCTTCGAGAACGCGGACGAGATCGGCGATCTCGTCCGGCAAATGTTCGAAGAAGGCGAGTTCGACGTCTGCACGCTCTTTTATGCCCGGTTCCAGTCCGTGATCAGCCAGGTGCCGACGGCACAGCAGCTCATCCCGGCGATATTCGGCGAGGCAGCGGAGCTTGACGCGGTCTACGAGTACGAGCCCGACGAGGCGGAGATTCTCGAGGATCTCCTCCCGCGCAACATCTCGGTACAGATCTTCCGGGGTCTTCTCGAGAATGCGGCTTCCGAGCAGGGCGCGCGCATGAGCGCGATGGACAACGCCACACGCAACGCTGGTGACATGATCAACAAGCTGACGCTCAACTACAACCGTCAGCGGCAGGCTCAGATCACCAAGGAGCTGATCGAAATCATCTCGGGCGCCGAGGCGCTCTGACCGGATCGAGACGAGGATAGCAATATGGCTGACAAAGCAGTCGGGCGGATCACTCAGGTCATCGGTGCCGTGGTCGACGTCAAGTTCGACGACCACCTGCCGCCGATTCTCAACGCCCTTGAGACCGACAACAATGGCAACCGCCTCGTGCTTGAGGTGGCCCAGCATCTTGGCGAACACACGGTTCGCACCATCGCCATGGACGCGACCGAGGGTCTCGTGCGCGGACAGGAAGTGGTCGACACCAGCGAGCCGATCTCGGTTCCGGTCGGTGCGGGCACGCTCGGCCGCATCATGAACGTCATCGGCGAGCCGGTCGACGAGGCCGGTCCGATCGTTCACGAGACCAGGCGCGGTATCCACCAGGAAGCCCCGAGCTTTACCGAGCAGTCCACCGACGCGGAAATCCTGGTGACGGGCATCAAGGTCGTCGACCTGCTCGCGCCTTACTCCAAGGGTGGCAAGATCGGCCTGTTCGGCGGTGCCGGCGTCGGCAAGACCGTGCTCATCATGGAGCTGATCAACAACATCGCCAAGGCGCATGGCGGCTACTCCGTCTTCGCCGGCGTCGGCGAGCGGACCCGCGAGGGCAACGATCTCTATTGGGAGATGATCGAGTCCAACGTGAACCGTGACCCGAAAGAGCATGACGGCTCGACCGAAGGCTCCAAATGCGCGCTGGTCTACGGCCAGATGAACGAGCCCCCGGGCGCTCGTGCCCGCGTGGCGCTGACGGGCCTCACCGTCGCCGAGCATTTCCGTGACGAAGGCCAGGACGTGCTGTTCTTCGTCGACAACATCTTCCGCTTCACCCAGGCGGGTTCGGAAGTGTCGGCGCTTCTCGGCCGTATTCCCTCGGCCGTGGGCTACCAGCCGACGCTGGGTACCGACATGGGTGCGATGCAGGAACGCATCACCACCACGACGAAGGGCTCGATCACCTCGGTGCAGGCCGTCTACGTGCCGGCCGACGATCTGACCGATCCGGCGCCGGCCTCGACCTTCGCTCACCTCGACGCGACGACGGTTCTGAACCGGTCGATCGCCGAAAAGGGCATCTACCCGGCCGTTGATCCGCTCGACTCCACGTCGCGTATCCTTGATCCGCGGATCATCGGTGACGAGCACTATGAGACGGCCCGTGCCGTGCAGGCGACCCTGCAGCGCTACAAGGCGCTTCAGGACATCATCGCCATTCTCGGCATGGACGAGCTCTCGGAAGAAGACAAGCTCACGGTGGCACGCGCCCGCAAGATCGAGCGCTTCCTGTCCCAGCCGTTCTTCGTCGCCGAGATCTTCACCGGTTCGCCGGGCAAGCTTGTCGCGCTCGAGGACACGATCAAGGGCTTCAAGGGTCTGGTGGAAGGTCAGTACGACCATCTCCCGGAGGCCGCCTTCTACATGGTCGGCTCGATCGATGAGGCGATCGAGAAGGCTCAGCGCCTGGCCGCCGAAGCCGCGTAACGAGACAGGGATCAGAGGCACGACATGGCAGGAGCATTCCAGTTCGAGCTCGTCTCTCCGGAGCGACTTCTTCTGTCCGAAGAGGCGACGATGGTCGTGGTGCCGGGGGCAGAGGGCGAATTCGGCATCATGGCCGGCCATGCTCCGATGATGTCCACCCTGCGACCGGGCGTCCTCAGGGTGTCCGGTGCAGCCGGCGACGATCAGGCCTATTATGTGCGTGGCGGGTTCGCCGAAGCCGGTCCCAAGGGACTGACGGTTCTTGCCGAGCACGCAATCGCGCTCAATGACCTCAACGCCGATGATCTGGCGCGCCAGATCAAGGAGGCCGAAGAGGACGTGACGGATGCCGACGATGATGCCACGCGCGAGAAGGCGGCGGTGCATCTCGCCCAGCTCCGCGATGTTCAGGCGGCGCTCGCTGCGGCCTGACCCTTGCGAGGGCCAATCTTCGGCTTGCGGATATCAGGGGCGCCCTACCGGGCGCCCCTTTTTTGTCCAGACCTGGCCAAACGGAAGCCACGCGGTCCCGATTGAAAGCGGATGCGAAAACGGGTGGACATCGCTCGCATGCATCCCGCATCGTTCAGTCAATGAGCAACGCCGCATCATCCGCATTCGCCTCCTCCACTGGTCGCCCCGCGGCGCCGGAGGGATTTCGCGTGCTTCCCGGCCGGCTCGACCGTGCGGCGCAGGAAAGCCTCCTGGGGGAAGTTCGCGCGGTCGTCGCGGAGGCTCCGCTGTTCACACCGGAAATGCCGCGCAGCGGTAAACCGTTCTCCGTCCGGATGACGAATTGCGGACCGTTGGGTTGGGTGTCGGACCGTGGCGGCTACCGCTATCAGGCGACACACCCGGTGAAGGGCACACCCTGGCCGGCCATGCCGCAAAGCCTGCTGGCACTGTGGCGCGAGCTTGCGCCCGATGCGCCGGATCCCGAGGCCTGCCTCGTGAACTTCTATGCGCCGGGCGCACGGCTTGGCCTGCACCAGGACCGGGACGAGGAAACGTTCGACGCGCCGGTCGTCTCGGTCTCGCTCGGAGCGACCGGCCTGTTCCGTATCGGGGGGCTGGCGCGACGAGATCCCACTCGCTCGTTGCGTCTTGCATCGGGCGATGTTGTCATGCTCGCCGGCACGGCCCGGCTGGCCTATCACGGCATCGACCGGATCCTGCCGGGGACTTCGACGCTGCTGCGCGATGACGGCCGTATCAACCTGACGCTGCGCCGGGTGACCTCGCTTTCCGCGTCCTGATCCCCGCCTCTCGGCGGCAGTGCGGTACGCGACCCGCGTTCCTTCATCGCTGATCAGGAGAGCCGCCCAGCACCCTTGCGCAGACGAGAACGAGTATCGCGGCACCGACGGCCGCTCCCGCGGCGGAGACGCTCATTCCGCAGGTGAACGCGGTTCTTGCCTCATCAACGAGGTCCGTCGACATCGCCGGTGTCGCCGCTGTTGCCGCCCACAGGCTCTCCGTCAAGGCGGCTGAGAGGTCCCGCGGAAAGGTGTCCGGCATGCGTGCGAGGATCTCGTGGCGGTAGACCGCGGTCGTCAAGCTGCCGAAGAGCGCCACGCCGACAGCAAGGCCAAGCTCCTGCACGGTTTCGGTCATGGCCGAGGCCGATCCGGCCTTCTCCCGCGGCGCGGCGCTGACCACCAGATCGGTGCCGAGCGCGGCGATCGTGCCCAGTCCGAGATAGATCAGGGCGTAGCCGCTCAGGACCAGCGCAAGACCCGGGACCCAGGCGACGAAGGCGACCAGCAGGTACCCGACCGCCGAGGATGCCAGCGCTCCGGCCATTACATAGCCGGGGCGTATATGACGCGCCAACAGAGGCGCACCAACGCCGGCCGCGATCATCAACAGGGCAGGCGGTCCCATCCAAAGTCCGGCCGTGACCGGGGCAAGGCCCAGGACCAGTTGCAGATACTGTGTGACCAGCAGCATCGCCCCACCAACGCCAACCAGCCCAAACAGCAGGACGGCCAGCGCGGCGGTGAAGCTTCTATTGCCGAACAGGCGGATGTCGAGCAGGGGGTCGGTCAGGTTGCGCTGACGCTTGGCGAAGATCAGGCCAAACCCGAGCCCGGCCGCCAGGATCAAAAGAGAAAACGACGACAAGCCCGTTTCGGCGCTTTTCTTGACGAAGAACACAATCGGAAGAATCGCGGCCAGGGACAGTGCCACGCTGGTCGGATCGAGCCGCCCGCGCGTCGGTGCCCGGTACTCGGGCAACAGAAAAGGCGCGGCCATCAGCACGATCGCGACGATCGGCACGGCGACGAGAAACGCCGCCCCCCACCAGAACTGTTGCAGAAGTGCGCCGCCGACGAGCGGGCCAACGGCCATGCCTAGGCCGAACATTGTGGCCCATATCCCGAATGCCAGGCCCCGCTGCCCTGCATCGCGAAACATGTTGCTGATCAGCGCGAGCGTCGATGGCATCAGGGTCGCGCCGGCCACGCCGAGCGCTGCACGGGCGGCAATCAGGATGTTGGCTGACGGCGAGAATGCGGCCAGAACGGAGGCAAGGCCAAAGGCGAGGGCTCCGATCATCAGCAGCCGTCGCCGCCCGATCCGGTCGCCCAACGAGCCCATTGTGATCAGCAGCCCCGCGATCATGAAGCCGTAGGCGTCCATGATCCACAGGGCCTGGGTGGTGCTGGGCTGGAGATCCTCGGCCAGCGCCGGCAGGGCGAGATAGAGCAACGTGACATCCAGCCCGAGCAGCGCGGTCGGCAGAGCGAGCACCGCAAGGCCGCCCCATTCCCTGGCCCCGGCCCGCCTGGGGATGCGGTGGTTCGTGACGGGCTGATTTGACGTTCGAGGGCGATCCTGATCGGTGTCGGTTGACATGCTGCCTCCTTGTGTTGGCAGCACATATGCCCCAATTTGATAGAGGTACAATTTTGCAGTTTATTCTATTACTAAAGGTAACACGACATGCCGCCTCGATCCCTTGAACGCAGTCGCACGGATCTTGCCGACTTCCTGCGCCAGCGCCGGGAACGGCTGCTACCCGCCGATCTCGGCCTGCCGCCGGGAAAACGCAGGCGAACGCCGGGCCTGCGCCGCGAGGAGGTTGCCGTCCTGGCTGGCGTCGGTCTCACCTGGTACACATGGCTTGAGCAGGGGCGGGACATCGGCGTATCCGAGGATTTTCTCCTGAGACTGGCCAAGGTTCTGAAACTGGACGATGCCGACTGTGGTCATCTGTTCATGCTGGCGCATGGCCGCCCGCCGCGTGCCGAAGCCTATCGCTGGCCGGGGATTCGTCCGCGTGTGCAGCAATTGATGGACGAGATGGCGGATCGGCCGTCCTGTGTTCTCAATCTGCGCTGGGACATCATCGCCTGGAATGACGAGGCTGACCGGCTGTTCGGCCTTGCTCGCCGGGACCCGGCGGGCCGCAACATGCTTCGAATGACGTTTGCGGATCCGGAGTTTCGCCGCCGTCTTCCCTCATGGCACGACGAAGCGCCGGGTCTTGTCGAAGCCCTGCGGCGCGACTTTGCCCTGGTGGCCGAAGACGCCGGCATGCGCGAATTCGTGGATGACCTTGCCCGGGTCTCCCCCGACTTTCGGAAATGGTGGGGCAAGGCGCAGGATTGCCCGGCCTGCCGCGGGCCTGCGACCATCCTCGACAATGGCCGCGAACGACGGTTCGACCAGGAAGTGCTGATCGTCGACGAGTACCGGCATCTGCGCATGGTCGTTTATTTCGAAACGGATGGGACCGAAAATCTAACGGCAGGCCGGGGCGGTCCACCGGAACGCCCGCGTTCCGGGTTTTCGGGGTAGGGCCGATCCGGGACCCTTCAGTTTGGCGGGCCGCAGACTCGCTCGCGTCCTATCCCAGGACCGCGATGGCCAACAGCGCCGCTATCACCCACAGGGCCAGTCTGCCCGAACGCGTGTATCGCGCCTCCGCCCGCCCGATTGCCTCGGCAGTGGCCGCGTCAAAGCGCAGGCCCTTTTCGGTCATGGCCTCGAGCTCGGCGGAAAGGCGGGTGGCCCGGTCGGCAAGCAGCGGCAGGTCGGCTGCCAGCCGTCCGAGGGCGGCAAGGCCTGTTGCGGCATCCTGCAGGCGGCCGGCGGGACCCAGGTTCCGCTCGATCCAGCCGCGCACGACCGGCTCGGCCGTATGCCACATGTCGAGATGCGGGTTGAGCGTGCGCGCCACGCCCTCGACCACGACCATGGTCTTTTGCAGCATGATCAGCTGCGTCTGCGTCCGCATGTTGAAGAGTTCCGTGACCTCCAGCAGCTGCGTCAGAAGGCGTGCCATGGAGATTTCCGAGGCGTCGTGGCCGTGGATCGGCTCGCCGATGGCACGGATCGCCTGCGCGAACACATCCACGTCCTGATCGGCGGGAACGTAGCCGGCCTCGAAGTGAACCTCGGCCACGCGCCGGTAGTCGCGTGTGATGAAGCCGAACAGAATCTCCGCCAGGAAGCGGCGCTCGGCCCGGCCAAGACGTCCGGTGATGCCGAAATCGACGGCAACCAGCGTGCCGTCCGGCTCCAGGAACAGGTTTCCCTGGTGCATGTCTGCGTGGAAGAAGCCGTCCCTGACCGCGTGACGCAGGAAGGACTGGATGATGTTGGCGCCGATCGCCGGCAGGTCGTGGCCATCGGCCGCAATCCCGGCCACGTCGGAGAGCTTGCGGCCAGAAATCCATTCCATCGTCAGCACGGCCTTGGCGGTGCGGGGCCAATCGACAGCCGGCACACGGAAGCCCGGATCGTCCTGGGTGTTCTCGCCCATTTCCGAAAGCGCTGCGGCCTCGAGACGGAAGTCCATCTCCAGTTCGACGGAACGCGCCAGTGTGTCGACAACGGCGACCGGCCGAAGGCGACGGGAGGGCGGATGCAGCCGCTCGATCAGCCGTGCGATCAGGTAGTAGCTCTTGAGATCCCGCCGGAACCGTTCGGCGACACCCGGGCGCAGCACCTTGACCGCGACCTTGCGCCGGGTTCCGTCCGCGGCCTCGATTTCGGCCGGGTGAACCTGTGCGATTGACGCCGCGGCGACCGGCGGCTCGAAGCTTGCATAGATTTCCTCGACCGGGCGACCGAGCTGCTCGCGCACCACACGGCGGGCCTCGTCCATGCCGAAGGGAGGGATCTGGTCCTGCAGAGCCGTCAGGTCCGATGCGATGTCGCGGCCGACAACATCCGGGCGGGTGGCAAGGAACTGTCCGAGTTTCACGTAGGACGGGCCAAGCCGGACCAGGGCATCGGACAGCCGCTTGTCCGCGGCCTTGTGGCGGACGGAGCGGCGCTCCAGCACGCGCACGATCCGCAGGGCGATTCTCTGCGCCGGCGGGAGGTCGGGCAGATCGACAATGCCGAAGACGCCTTCGCGGGCCATGACGAAACCGGCGCGGGCAAGGCGGATAAGGGATCCGACGGGCATCGGCGCCTCAGATCGCCCAGCCGGAATGCAGGCAGGCGATGCCGCCGGAATAGTTCCGGTGGTCGACGCGCGAGAAACCGGCTTCGCGTATCATGTCGGCAAAACGCTCCTGATTGGGAAACTTGCGGATCGACTCCACCAGATAGCGATAGGGTTCTCCATCGCCGGTGACGAGCCGGCCCATGGCGGGAATGGCGTTGAAGGAGAAGGCGTCATAGATCCGGTCCAGGCCGGCGACGTCGACCTGGCTGAACTCCAGGCACAGGAAGCGACCGCCGCGCTTGAGCACGCGACGCGCCTCGGTCAGCGCCTTGTCGATGCGGGGCACGTTGCGGATGCCGAAGGCGATCGTGTAGGCATCGAAGGACCGGTCGGGAAACGGAAGGTCCTCGGCATTGCCCTCCACGAAGCGCAAGCGATCCGAAAGCCCCGCCTTTTCGGCGCGCGTCTGCCCCACCTGAAGCATCGAACCGTTGATGTCGCAAACGACGGCGTTCGTCTGTGCCCCGCCGCGCGTGACGATGCGGGTCGCGACATCGCCGGTGCCGCCGGCGACGTCCAGCACGCGAAAGGCGCGCGTGTTCGAGCGTGGCGGCGCAAGGCTGGAGACCATCGCGTCCTTCCACAGGCGGTGCAGCCCGCCCGACATGAGGTCGTTCATCAGGTCGTAGCGGTTGGCGACCTGGTGAAACACGTCATTCACGAGGGGTTGTTTTTCACCGTTCTCGACCGTGCGGAAGCCGAAGCTTGTCGCCATTTCCGGGCCGTGGGTACGCGCCCGGTCGCTGTCCATGCGTCCCGACATCTGCCTCTCCGTGCGGTTCGTTTTCGCTTGCTGAGGCTTGGCTTACAGCATTTCCGGAGAGAGGTCACGGGCGCGGATCGGCGCAGGTCCGGTTCGTGTGGTCGCAGGTTCGAAAAGGTCGCCGACCACGATCACTTCCCTCCGAATTGCCGGATGGCGGCAGCATGTCGATTGACGCCGCCTGCCGTTGCCTGCAAGCAGGGTCCGGACAGGTCAACTGGAGCCAGAGATGCCGGAACTTCCCGAGGTAGAAACCGTTCGGCGCGGCCTTGCGCCGGTCATGGAGGGAGCGGTCATCCGCGACGTCATGCTGCGGCGTGCGGATCTCCGCTTTCCGTTCCCGGAGGATTTCAGCTCGCGGATTGCCGGCCGCAGGGTTGTCGCGATGGGGCGGCGGGCAAAATACCTGCTTGCCGATCTCGAGGGCGGCATGGTCGTCGTGATGCATCTGGGCATGTCCGGCGCCTTTCGCATCGAGCGGGTCGTGGAGGGTGGAGACAAGCCGTCCCCAGCGACGATTGCAGGCGAGATGTTCCGCTATCCGCGGTCCGAAAACCGCACGCATGACCATGTCGTGTTCAGCCTCGACGAGGCCGTGGGCACCAACATGCGGATTGTCTATAACGACCCGCGCCGCTTCGGCTTCATGACGCTTGTCCCGCGTGATGCGCTCGACCAGCATCCCTATTTTGTCAATCTGGGACTGGAACCGACGGGCAATGCGCTTGATGCGGCGCATCTCGCCTCGGTGCTTCAGGGCAAGATTGCCCCCCTGAAGGCTGCGCTTCTCGATCAGCGCAATATTGCCGGTCTCGGCAACATCTATGTCTGTGAGGCCTTGCACCGGGCCGGTTTGTCGCCGCGTCGCGCGTCCGGCACGCTGGTGACCGGGCAGGGGCGTCCCGGCGCGGGTGCGGTCCGGCTGGCCACGTCGATCAGGGAGGTGATCGATGCGGCCATTGCCGCCGGCGGCTCGACCCTGCGGGACCATCGTCAGGCGGACGGGGAACTCGGCTATTTCCAGCACTCCTTCCTTGTCTACGGGCGCGAGGGCGAGGCCTGCCCGCGATCGGGCTGCCGGGGAACGGTCGCGCGTATCACCCAGTCGGGACGTTCGACCTTCTTCTGCCCGCAGTGCCAGCGCTAGACTACGCCGCGGCATGCCGGCCGAGGACCGGTGCGCTGCGGGGTTTGCCCGGTTGCGGCCGATGGCCGCTTCGGCTACCCCTTGAGCCGCGAAGACGGCGCCGCCCTCCGGCGCTGCTCCATCTCCGGGAGGTCCCATGGGATACGAGAATATTCGGGTCGAGAAGCGCGGGCGCGTAGCGCTTGTCACGCTCAACCGGCCGAAGGCGTTGAACGCCCTGAATTCCGAGCTGATTGCCGAGCTCAATGCCGCCCTGGCGCTGTTTGAAAGCGACGACAAGGTGGGCTGCGTGGTGCTTACCGGATCGGAAAAGGCCTTCGCTGCAGGCGCCGACATCAAGGAGATGAGTTCTCTTTCCTTCGTCGAGGCCTACAAGACCGATTTCATCACCTCCTGGGATCAGGTCTCCCGTTTCCGCAAGCCGATCATCGCCGCGGTCGCCGGCTATGCGCTTGGCGGCGGGTGCGAACTGGCGATGATGTGCGACTTCATTCTCGCTGCCGACAATGCCAAGTTCGGTCAGCCCGAGATCACCCTTGGGGTGATGCCCGGCGCCGGGGGCACCCAGCGACTGACCCGTTTCGTGGGCAAGTCCAAGGCCATGGAAATGTGCCTGACGGGCCGCATGATGGATGCCGAAGAGGCGGAGCGTTCCGGGCTTGCCAGTCGGGTGGTGCCGCTCTCCGATCTTGTCGACGAGGCCTTGAAGGTCGCGGAGAAGATTGCCGACTTCTCCCTGCCCATCGCCATGATGACCAAGGAAAGCGTCAATCGCGCCTACGAGACGACGCTCGCCGAAGGCGTGCGCTTCGAGCGTCGGCTGTTCCACTCCATGTTTGCGACTGACGACCAGACCGAAGGCATGGCCGCTTTCGTCGAGAAGCGTGCGCCGCAGTTCAGGAACAGCTAGCGCCGTTTCCGGATCGGGGGGCACTTGGATGCCCGTTGCAGCCGGTGCGTGGGGTCTATGATCCGTCGCACCATGCCGCCCCCGTGCGGCTGGGAGCCATTCCGAGCCACTTTGCCTCGAAGATTGCGAGTTTCGCGTTGACGGGGCGCGGCCGGCAGCCTATAACCCAGCCGACCGGTGGCGGCTCGTTCCGCCGCCGCTTTCGTTTGACCGGGGTGACATCTGGCGCCTCGATCGCGACGAGCCAGAATGATCACGTAACGCATCAGGACAAAATATGGCCAACACCCCTTCGGCCAAGAAGGCGGCGCGCAAGATTGAGCGCCGCACGGCCATCAACAAGGCCCGCCGCAGCCGAGTGCGGTCGCACCTGCGCAAGGTCGAGGAAGCGATTGCTTCCGGCGATCAGGCGGCGGCGAACCAGGCGCTCCAGGCGGCCCAGCCCGAACTCATGCGGGCGGTAACCAAGGGCGTTGTTCATCGCAATACGGCGTCGCGGAAGATTTCTCGCCTGAGCGCGCGGATCAAGTCGCTCGGCGCGTAGGTTTTCTACCCCGTCTGAACATTTGAAACCCGGCCTTTTGGTCGGGTTTTTCTTTTGCCGGCACACATCCGTCAGATTGCCAACCGCCTAACCAACCCGCGCGATTCGAGTGTTGCGAAGGATAAAAGGCTTGGCAGAGATATTTCTGTTTTTACAATGACTTAAAGTGATGTTGTTGAGCGTTCTTCGGATCGCGGTCGCTTTGCAGGCTGTCAAGATTGAAGCTGATAATTTTTTTTTAGTGCACAGCAAATTGGGTTTCCGACTGCTCGCCAGGGCAAAAACACGTTGAGTCAAAACGCGTTCTTTTTTGCTTTCCCGGCGTCACCTTCGGTTGGCCGGTGCCGGCCCGCCCGGTGCGTTGTCGAATTGGCTCGAGACGCTGTTGCGGGCCTGATGGGCGCTGTGTATGGTTTGTCTATCGGGCACTCGCCCGGTCAAATCTTACAAGAAACGCGACGGGGGCCTCTCGGAGAGCAATGATATATTTGCGTCTGAAATATACATTGAGCGAATGGCATTGTCTCTCCTTGCGAATGTTCGAAGATGCTCGCTCTGGTGTGGCGTCTAGTCTGTAGTAAACCAACTGTCGCGTTAGAAAATCCCGAAATCGCAATGTTCTGGCTTGCTGATACTTTCGGCAGGGCGCTTTGTTTTTGTTCGCCGCCAGACGTCTGCGTGGGAATTGATGCCGAAAGGGACTTGCGGAGACAACCGGAAGTCATGTGTGGCGGAACCTGACGACAGGACGTCGCACCGCAGCAAAGACTGGAAAGAGGGGCTTGACGATGAGTGCTCAATCGACTTTCTGTGCCGCTCCGATGGAGCGGCCCTGCAGGGGGCCGGTAACCTGATTTCTGCGTGTCGCCGGCGAGCGTTCCCGACCGGTGGTTTCCTTGGATCACGCGTAACATCCGCGCCTGCCAGATAAGAGGGGCGCCCGTGCCGGAACCGGCGTGCGGCGCAGCTTGGACAGCTTGGCGCGAAACATGGCACCGGGGCGAGCATCGCTTTCTCCGGCAGGGATACGTCGCGCTTGCGACAACCGAAAACAAGCCGATTGCGGCGAAAACAGACAAAGATCAACGGGCTCTGCGGCGGCGGAGCATCCCGTTGGCGATATTTGGAGGCGTTACCATGAACTTGCAGGAACTGCCGGCATCCGAAGCCGCAGGGATCGATCATTGGACACGCGTGAAGAAGCGCCTGCGCGCGGAGCTGGGCGAGGACGTCTTCTCAAGCTGGTTCGCACGGGTGGATCTTGAGGATCATTCGGACGGCACGGTTCGCCTGTCGGTCCCCACGCGCTTTCTCAAGCAGTGGATTCAGTCGCACTATCGCGAGCGCCTCATGGGGCTTTGGAAGCACGAGTGCGAGGATGTCCATCGCATCGAGCTGACCGTGCGCGGCGCGGTCCGGGCCCGTCCGGCGGCAGTCGCAGCAGCGCGCGCGCTTCCCTCCTCTCCGCGTTCCGCCCAGCCGGTCAAGGTGGTCGACAACACGTTCGGCGGCGGCAACGGAGGGGCGGCAAGCGTGGGCTCGGCGTCACCGGCCGCATCGCGTGGGGGCACCGACAGCCTCGAGGGCGCCGCGCTCGACCCGAAATACACGTTCGATTCCTTCGTCGAGGGCGAGTCCAACGCGCTCGCACTGGCCGCCGCCCGGCAGGTCGCGACGGCGGCCTCCGTCACTTTCAACCCGCTCTACATCCACGCCTCCGTCGGGCTTGGAAAGACCCATCTGATGCAGGCGGTGGCCTCGGCCGCGCGGGCGAGCGGCAAGCGGGTCCTGTACCTGACGGCCGAGCATTTCATGTATCGTTTCGTGGCGGCGCTGAAGGCGCAGTCGGCGCTTGCCTTCAAGGACACGCTCCGGACCATCGACCTGCTGTTGATCGACGACATGCAGTTCCTTCACGGCAAGCAGGTCCAGCAGGAATTCTGCCACACGCTCAATGCGCTGATCGACGGCGCACGGCAGGTGGTGGTTGCCGCCGACCGGCCGCCGGCGGATCTGGAGACGCTCGACGACCGCATGCGCTCGCGCCTTGCCGGCGGGCTTGTCGTTGCCATTTCCGAGCCGGACTTCGGCCTGCGTCGGGCAATCCTGAGCGGCCGGATCGAAACCGTGCGCCGGGCGCATCCGAGTTTCTCGATCCCCGAGGGCGTGCTGGACTATGTTGCGCGGCATGTCGGCAATTCCGGTCGCGACCTGGAAGGGGCGCTCAACCGGTTGATCGCCCACAACCAGCTGACCAACCATCCGGTGACGCAGGAAATGGCCGAAGCCACCCTGCGGGACCTGGTTCGCAACACCGAGCCGCGGCGGGTCAAGATCGAAGAGATCCAGCGCATCGTCTCCAAGCACTACAATGTCTCCAAGGCGGATCTGCTGTCCGCCCGGCGCACGCGCACGATCGTGCGTCCGCGCCAGATTGCTATGTATCTGGCCAAGATGATGACGCCACGCTCGCTGCCGGAGATCGGCCGCCGGTTTGGCAATCGCGACCACACCACGGTTCTTCATGCGGTGCGCAAGATCGAGGATCTGGCCCGCTCTGACACGGCTCTTGCCCAGGAGCTGGACCTGCTGAGGCGGATGCTTGACGCCTGACGAGGCCCGGTTTCGGTGACGTCCGGTTTGCAGTGGCGCGAGCACGTGTTCGCGCCACTGCCTTGCCGGCTTGTCCCCCGCCCGCCGGCGTCGCTTGCACGGATTGCTACCGACCTCCAGAGGCTTGCATTTCGCAGCGCAACGGGGCAGTGTCGACGCCCATTTGACCGTTGCGGCTTCCGCGCGGACGACCTCTCGACACCCACGCTTTTCGACAACGGACGACGCAATGAAAGTGACACTCGAGCGGACTGATCTTCTGAAGTCCCTGACCCATGTTCATCGTGTCGTCGAACGCCGCAACACCATTCCGATCCTGTCGAATGTGCTGCTGCGGTGTGAGGACGGCCAACTGCTCCTCAAGGCAACGGATCTCGATCTGGAAATCTCGGAGCGCATCACGGCGCTGGTCGAGCAGCCGGGCGCGACGACGGTGCCTGCGCATATGATCTACGACATCGTGCGCAAGCTGCCGGAGGGTGCCCAGGTGGCGCTTGAGACCTCCCCGGACAACGCGACGCTGGAAATTCGGGCGGGCCGCTCGCGCTTTGCCCTGCAGATGCTGCCGGAAGCCGACTTTCCGGATATCACTGCAGGCGAATTCACTCACTCCTTCACGCTCGCTTCCCGCGATCTGCGCACGATCATCGATGCGACCCAGTTCGCCATCTCCACCGAGGAGACGCGCTACTACCTGAACGGCATCTATGTGCACGCGGTGGCGGCCGAGGCCGGCGAGCGGCTGCGCGGTGTCGCGACCGACGGGCATCGCCTGGCGCGGGCGGAGATCCCGGCGCCTGCCGGTGCGACCGGCATGCCGGGCATCATCGTGCCGCGCAAGACGGTAGGCGAGATCCAGAAGCTTCTGGAGGCGCCGGATGCTGAGGCGCTGATCGAGATTTCCGAGACCAAGATCCGCATCACCACCGGGGATGTCGTGCTGACGTCGAAGCTGATCGACGGCACCTTCCCCGACTACGGCCGGGTCATCCCGCAGAACAACGACAAGGAAATGCTTGTCGAGCGGGACGAGTTCAAGGCCGCGGTCGATCGTGTCTCGACGATCTCCTCGGAGCGCGGCCGGGCGGTGAAACTTGCCATCTCGGAAGGACGGATGATCCTCACGGTCGTCAATCCGGACAGCGGCTCGGCCACCGAGGAACTGGCCATCGACTATGACAGCGATCCGCTCGAGATCGGGTTCAATTCGCGTTACCTGCTTGAGATCGCCGGACAGCTTCGCGGTGATACTGCCTCCTTCCGTTTTGCCGATGCCGGCGCGCCGACGCTGATCCAGGACAAGGGCGTGGAAGACGCGCTCTATGTCCTGATGCCGATGCGCGTCTAGGCGTCAAACGCCTTCCGGGACCGCCTTGCAGGCGGTCTCGCCCCACGGATACCCGCGGCAGGGACACACGGTTCAAGGTGGATGCGGAATGGGCGAACCGATCCAGGTTGCTCTCCGCAGCCTCAGCCTGACAGATTTCCGAAACTACACGCAGGTGTCCGTCTCGCTCGGCGCGCGCCTTGTCGCGCTGGTCGGCGACAACGGGGCCGGCAAGACGAACCTGCTGGAGGCGGTTTCCCAGCTGACGGCTGGGCGCGGCCTGCGTCGGGCGCAACTCGATGACATTCGCCGCAAGGATGCGGATACCGGTTGGTCCGTCGCGGCACGGCTGGACGGGCCGTTCGGGGAGACGCGGATCGGTGTGGGGCATGCGCCGGGGGCGCCTGGCCGCCGGATCCGGATCGACGGCGCCGATGCCAGGTCGTCCGAGCAATTGCTGGAACACATGCGGGTCCTGTGGCTGTTGCCGGCCATGGACGGGCTGTTCACCGGCCCTGCCGGCGATCGCAGGCGGTTTCTGGACCGATTGGTGCTTGCCGTCGACCCGGGCCACGGACGCCGTGTCGCGGATCTGGAAAAGACGCTGCGGGCGCGCAACCGGGTGCTCGACGAGGGTGGTACGCCGGCATTTCTGGATGCGGTCGAGGCGCAGCTCGCCCCGCTGGCGGTTGCGGTGAGTTGCGCGCGCAAGGAGACGGTTGCCCTCCTGCAGGCGAGAATCCGGGCGCAGGACGATCTCGGCCTGCCGTTTCCCCGTGCCGGTATCGCCCTTGTCGGTGACTTCGAGGCAGAGGCCGACGGGCAATCTGCCTCGGAGCTGGAAGACTGGTACCGCGACCTGCTGGTTGCGATGCGCGGCCGGGACCGGGCGGCAGGGCGCACGCTGTCCGGCCCGCATCGCAGCGATCTGGAGGTGCGGCATCTTGCCAAGGACATGCCAGCCGCCCTGGCGTCGACGGGGGAGCAGAAGGCGCTTCTGATCGGCCTCGTCCTGGCCCATGCGGAGGTTACGGCGGTGACCGCCGGAATGACACCGGTCCTGCTTCTCGACGAGGTGGCGGCCCATCTAGATCCCGGCCGTCGCAAGGCCTTGTTCGCCAGGCTTGCCGATCTCGGACTGCAGGTCCTGATGACGGGAACGGACGCCCGGCTTTTCGCGGATCTTCCGCCGGAAAGCCTCATCCTGAAGGTCGCAAGTTCGGGTATAAGTCCCTATATAGAGGGGTGAGCTGAAAGCTCCCCACCGTTCAGTTCGGGAAACGTCTCTCAATGGAAGTCTCCGCGCTTGTCGTGTTCGCCGCTGCCTTGTTCGTGGCGGCGGCAATTCCCGGTCCGGGCATCGCCGCGATTGTTGCCCGTGTGCTGGCGCGCGGTCGTGAAGGCGCCGCCGCCTTCTGCTTCGGCATCGCGCTCGGCGACGTCATCTGGCTCGGGTTCGCGGTTGCCGGCCTTGCCGTTCTGGCAAAGACGTTTGGCGCCGTATTCCTCATGATCAAGTATCTGGGTGCGGCCTATCTCGCCTACCTTGCCTGGAAGATGTGGACCGCTCCCGCCGATGCAGGGATGGCGAAGGTTCGCGTGTCGCGGCAGGAGAGCCCTTTCCGTCTCGCGCTCACCGGACTGGCGCTGACGCTCGGCAATCCCAAGACGATGGTCTTCTACCTGGCGCTCCTGCCAAACATCATCGCCCTCGAAACGGTCACGGTGCTCGGCTATCTTGAGCTTTCGCTCGTGACCCTGGTGGTGCTGGCGGTGGTGCTCGGCGGCTACTGTCTGCTCGCCGAGCGTGCGCGGGTGATGATCACCAGCCCGGGTTCGGTGCGGCTTCTCAACAGGGTTGCAGGCTCGGTGATGGCCGGTGCCGCTGTCGCGGTGGCGACGCGGTAGTCGTCGCATCGTAGTCGGGGCGTGGTGGCTCGTTGATATTGCAAGGAAAACTTGCGGCCTTCGGCGGCATGACAAGAACGACGCAACGCGGCGGGTCCGATCCGGTTTTTTGCCCCGGTTTGGCTTGAGGAAACGGCGCCCGCGGCTTGGTTGAACCCATGCTTCAACCCCGTATAACTGTCTGACAGACACGACCAGGTGAGCAACTGATTCGAATGACCGATACCCCGACGACCGGCGAACCCGATCCGCAAATTTCCGCTGATGCCGACGAGTACGGTGCCGGCTCCATCAAGGTCCTCAAGGGCCTCGATGCCGTGCGCAAGCGCCCGGGCATGTATATCGGCGATACCGATGACGGCTCGGGTCTTCACCACATGGTCTACGAGGTGGTCGACAATGCCATCGACGAGGCACTTGCCGGCCACGCCGACCGGGTGACCGTCACCCTCAACGCCGAGGGGTCGGTCACCGTGACCGACAACGGGCGCGGCATTCCCACGGACCTGCATCCGGAAGAGGGCGTCTCGGCCGCCGAGGTCATCATGACCCAGCTGCATGCCGGCGGTAAGTTCGACCAGAACTCATACAAGGTGTCGGGCGGCCTGCACGGTGTCGGCGTTTCCGTCGTGAATGCGCTGTCGACCTGGCTTGATCTGCGAATCTGGCGCAACGGCAACGAACACCGCATGCGGTTCCGCGACGGCGACGCCGAGGCGCCGCTGACAGTGGTCGGCCCCGGCGAGGGACGCAAGGGCACGGAAGTGACCTTCATGCCGTCGCCGGCGACCTTCACGCGGATCGAGTTCGATTTCGCCACCCTGGAACACCGGCTGCGGGAGCTTGCCTTCCTGAACTCCGGCGTGCGCATCCTCCTGACGGACCGACGCGGCGTGGAGGAAAACGCCGTCGAACTGTTCTACGAAGGCGGGCTGGAAGCTTTTGTCCGCTATCTCGACCGGGCCAAGCACCCGTTGATCGAGGCGCCGATCGTGATGCGGGCCGAAAGGGACGGCATCACCGTGGAGGCGGCGATGTGGTGGAACGACAGCTACCACGAGCATGTCCTGTGCTTTACCAACAACATTCCCCAGCGTGACGGCGGCACCCATCTTGCCGGCTTCCGTGCGGCCCTGACCCGGCAGATGACGGGTTATGCCGAACAATCGGGACTTTTGAAGCGGGAGAAGGTCTCGCTGACCGGCGACGATTGCCGCGAGGGGCTGACTTGCGTCCTCTCCGTCAAGGTGCCGGACCCGAAATTCTCGTCGCAGACCAAGGACAAGCTCGTGTCCTCCGAGGTCCGCCCCGTGGTCGAGAACGTGATCAACGCGACCTTGTCGACCTGGCTTGAGGAGAACCCGGCGCCGGCCCGCACCCTGGTTTCGAAGGTGGTGGAGGCGGCCAGCGCCCGCGAGGCGGCACGCAAGGCGCGCGAATTGACGCGGCGCAAGGGAGCCCTCGATATCGCCTCCCTGCCCGGCAAGCTTGCCGATTGCCAGGAACGCGATCCGGCCAAGGCCGAACTTTTCCTGGTCGAGGGCGACTCGGCCGGCGGCTCGGCCAAGCAGGGCCGCAGCCGCGAGAACCAGGCGATCCTTCCGCTGCGCGGCAAGATCCTCAATGTCGAGCGGGCCCGTTTCGACAAGATGCTGTCTTCCAACGAGATCGGCACGCTGATCACCGCTCTGGGCACCGGTATCGGAAAGGAGGAGTTCAACCTCGAAAAGCTCCGGTACCACAAGATCATCATCATGACGGACGCCGACGTCGACGGTGCCCATATCCGCACGCTGCTGCTGACCTTCTTCTTCCGGCAGATGCAGGACCTGATCGAGCGTGGTCACATCTACATCGCCCAGCCGCCGCTCTACAAGGTGAAGCGGGGCAATTCGGAGCAGTACCTGAAGGATCAGGAAGCGCTTGAAAACTATCTCATCGACACCGGGCTCGAGGATTGCTCGCTGACACTTGCCGACGGCGAGGTCCGTGCGGGCAAGGACCTGCGCGATGTCGTCGAAAAGGCGCGCGCCGTCGCCCATATCCTGGACGGTCTGCATTCGCGCTACGACCGGGATGTGGTCGAGCAGGCAACCATTGCCGGCGCGCTTGATGCCGATGTTCACCACGATGCCGACAAGGCTGGTGAGGCCGCGGCCTATATCGCCCGGCGTCTCGACATTCTGGCCGATGAGTTCGAGCGTGGCTGGGAAGGGCGGGTGCTCGACAACGGCGACCTCGTCTTCGAGCGCGTGGTTCGCGGTGTGAAGGAGGCCGCCACCATCGATGCGGCGCTTCTGGGAGCCGCCGACGCACGCAAGCTGCACGCCCGGGCCGGGCATCTGCAGGAGGTCTATGGCAAGGCCGCGACCCTTTACAGAAGAGGCACGGAGACGGCGATCCGCGGGCCGCGGGCCCTTCTGGATTCAGTGTTCGCGCAAGGCCGCAAGGGAATATCCCTGCAGCGCTACAAGGGTCTGGGCGAGATGAATGCCGAGCAGCTCTGGGAAACGACGCTCGACCCCAACGCGCGCTCCCTGCTGCAGGTGAAGGTGCGCGAGGCCGATGCCGCAGATGACATTTTCACCAAGCTGATGGGTGACGACGTCGACCCGCGTCGTGCTTTCATCCAGGAGAACGCGCTCGCCGTCGCCAATCTCGACGTGTGATCGACGAACCCGGTCGCGGAAATCGCCGCGAACGGGGATTCTTTCTTTGACAAAGCCGGCCGCCCCCCCTATAGGAAGCGGCCAAGACATTCCTCAAAAACAAGCTGCAAACCACCTATGCCGACAATCAACCAGTTGGTTCGTCAGAACCGCAAGCCGACCGTCAAGAAGTCCAAGACCCCTGCGCTGGGCGGAAACCCGCAGAAGCGCGCCGTCTGCACGCGTGTCTATACGACGACGCCGCGTAAGCCGAACTCGGCGCTTCGTAAGGTTGCCCGCGTGCGCATGACGAACGGCAATGAAGTCACGGCCTATATCCCGGGCGAAGGCCACAACCTGCAGGAGCACTCGGTCGTGCTCGTGCGTGGTGGCGGCCCGAACGATCTTCCCGGTGTGCGCTACCGCGTGATCCGCGGTGTGCTTGACACCCAGGGCGTCAAGGATCGTAAGAAGCGTCGTTCGCTCTACGGTTCGAAGCGTCCCAAGTAAGATCTCGAGACGCCGGCCGCGACAAGCGCAGCCAGTGGACGGATTTCCGAGACCTCCCGAAGCCTTTTCGGGAGGTTTTCGCGTTTGCGGCACCGTGATCCTGTAGCTGCCGCCTACAGGCAGCCCTTCTCAAGCCGGACGAGAACGTCCTTCGCGTTGTCGAGACAGGCGGAGCGGGTCTGTTCCGGCATCCTCTCCCAGCTTCGATAGGCCTGGGTCAGGCGGGGATTGCGATGGAGCTTTTCCCTGTTACGCGCGAGAAAGTCCCAGTAGAGCGAATTGAACGGGCACGCGTCCGGTCCGGTCCGCTTCCTGACGTCATAGCGGCAATTGCCGCAATAGTCCGACATCTTGTTGATGTAGTTGCCGCTTGCAGCATAGGGCTTTGACCCCAGAAGCCCGCCATCTGCGAACTGGCTCATGCCGAGCGTGTTGGGCAGTTCCACCCATTCGAACGCATCGGCATAGACCGCAAGGTACCATTCATGCACCTGGCGCGGTTCGATCCCCGCCAGAAGTGCGAAGTTCCCCGTCACCATCAGCCGCTGGATGTGATGCGCATAAGCCGTCTCGCGGGTCTGGGTCACCACCTCCCGGACACAGGCCATTTGGGTGTCGGCATTCCAGTAGAACGCGGGAAGTGGCCGCCTTGCGTTGAGGAAATTGTTTTCCTCGTAGCCCGGCATCTTCAGCCAGTAGATGCCGCGCACGTACTCGCGCCAGCCGATGATCTGGCGAATGAAGCCCTCGGCGGAGTTGAGCGGCACCGTGCCCTCGCGCCACGCCGTCTCCGCTCGCCGGCACATGTCGAGCGGATCGAGCAGGCCGGCATTCAGGTAGGCGGAAAGCGCGGAGTGATACAGGAACCGTTCCCCACTCAGCATGGCGTCCTGATACGCCCCGAAACGGGGCAGGGCGCGTTCGATAAAAAGGTCGAGGGCTCGCTCCGCGTCCTGCCGCGTCACGGCAAGGTCGAACGGCTCGATCCGGCCAAATCGCTCAGGGAAAAGGCGCGCGACCATGCTGATGACGTCCTGCGTCGTCGCATCCGGTTCGACCTGCAAGGGGCGCGGCATGAACAGGTCACGATCAGCCGGCTTGCGGTTCTCCGCGTCGAGGTTCCAGCGGCCTCCGGCCGGTTCCCCCGCTTCCATCAGAAGCCCGGTCTTTCTGCGCATTTCGCGGTAGAAATACTCCATCCGGAACTGACGGCGCTCTCCGGCCCATTCCGAGAACTCGGCGCGGGAGCAGAGAAACCGGTTGTCGTCGACGATATCCACGCGGATGGGGAAACCGGTCTGCCAATGGCGCGCCATCTCCTGAACCCGCCACTCGCCCGGTTCGGTCAGGGCGACACGCGAGGCGTCGTGACGGGCCAGGGCGCGGCCGAGTTCTCCGGTGAAGGAACCGGTATTGTCCGGGTCGTCAAGCCGGACGTAATCGACGTCCCAGCCGGCCTGCCGCAATGCCTCGGCATGATGACGCATGGCGGAGAAGAGGAACGCGAGCTTTTTTCTGTGATGGGCGGCATGGTTGGCTTCTTCTGCCACCTCGACCATCAGCACCCGGTCGCGCCGGCAGTCGGCATGCGCCAGAACCGACAGGTTCACACTGAGCTGATCGGCAAAAACGGGGACAATCGTGGTTTCCGGCATTGGCACCTGGTATCGAGCGGAGATCAGGTCGCACCCCGGTCGCGGGACGCCTGACATGCGATACGTGGGCGGCAAGTCGCCGGATCCAACAAAAAGGGCTGCCGGCGGTGTCGCGGGCAGCCCTGGAAGCATCATGCGCCGAATACGGTATCAGGCGGCGATGCGCTTTTGCTGGGCGCGGAAGGCGATCGGGGCATTCTCCCGGTTCCGGCGGCGCTCTTCCGGGGAGATGTAGACAAGGGCGTGGTGCTCGTCGCAATAGGATGTTCCGGCATCAACCCGGTTGCGGCACGGAAAGGTGTAGTTGCCGCCCGTGCCCTCGGCCCACTTGCACTGGCCGGAGCGTGGCAGACGAAGATCGATCATTGGTTCAGTCCTTTGGTTGAGGCGTTTGCCGACCGTGGCAAGGCCCCCGGGGTCTTCGCCGGAGCACCTGCAACCTGGACGGCGGTCGCGCGAACGCGTTCGCCAAAAAAGCCGGGCAATCCCTGCAAGGCCCCGGCATTGAATTCAGCCCCGTAATATACTTGTCACAATCGCGGAGTCCAAGCGCGGTACGGGCATGGGAGCTATGCCGATACTGCAGTGCAGCAATCGCGCGGCAACTCCGGCGGCGGGAGAACGCCAGGCGTCAGCGTTCCTTCTCCTCGCGCAAATTGGTCACTACGCGCCTGTTCTGGGCCTTGCATTCCTCCTGGGCGCAGTCGCGCACCTTGCGCTCGGTTCCGTAACCCTTGGCCCAGAGCCTGCCGGGGGGCACGCCCTTGGAAACCAGGTACGCCATTGTCGCATTGGCGCGCCGGGTGGACAGGTCGCGATTAGCCGCCGCGCTGCCGGGGTCGTCGGCGAACCCCTGGATCTTCGCATACCAGCTGGAGTTGCGAATGAGCCATTCGGCCTGTTTGTCGAGGGTCATCCGGGCCGTTTCGTCGATCTCGGCCGAACCGGCGGCGAAATAGGTCCGGCGCCCGACATTGAGCATGAATGCCTCTTCGCTGCCGGGCTCCATGTTGGCGAAGCCGACGGCGGGCGCATTGGTCACGTTGGGGGTTGCGATGTTCTCCGCGGTATTGCATGCGCCGAGAACGCCCGCGCCCAGTGTCAGGAACGCGACCGCGGCATTGCGCCGAAGGATGTGGCGGAGGGGTCTTCCCCCGATGGAAGCCGAAACGCTGGTCACCTTGTCCCCTTACCCCTGCTGGCCCGCGCCAAGATGCTCCAGAACGGAAACGCGGGTTCCCACCGGGCAGCGCTGATAGAGATCGATCACGTCTTCCGGGAACATCCGGATACAGCCGGAAGAAACGTCGTTGCCGATGCTCCACGGCTCGAGTGTTCCATGGAGGCGATACCCGGTATCCTGGCCGCTGTCGTAATGGAGATAGAGTGCGCGAGGCCCCAGCGGGTTGTTGGCCGCCCCTCCCTCGACCATTTTGGGCAGGTCGGGCTGGCGCTTGCGCATTTCGGGGGGAGGGACCCAGCGTGGCCACAGTGACTTGCGACGGATCTGCGCCCGCCCGTACCACTTGAACCCTTCTCGTCCGACGCCGACGCCATAGCGCAGCGCCGTGCTGTTTTCCCAGACCCAGTAGAGAAAGTGATTGCGGGTGTCGATGACGACGGTGCCGGGCGATTCCGGTGAAAGATACTTGACCATCTGCCGTCGCCAATGCGGCTTGATCACCGAGAAATTCGTTCGCCGATAGGCAAAACCATTGTCGCTTGCCGTGCCCTGGAACCATTTTGACGATGCGATGGCTGGCAGCGGAAACGACGTGTTGGCCACGATCGCTCCTGCGCCGACAAGCATGGCGCGCCGGGTAATATATGTCGTCATGCCGTCGCCTCCTCTGACGGTCATCCGCACATTTGCCATGCTGGTGACACGTCTCGTGTCACCGCCGGCGCATATGGCTCTGTGGAAAAGGCGGCTGCTCCTCCCGTAACGCGCTGCGTCCGCAATGTTCCTCCCAAGCCCTGCCTATTACGGTTCATCAGGGCGGAAAGGTCAATCCTCCGCAGGATTGCGCAGTTTCACGATGTCGGGGCGGCAACGGCGCCGGCGGCGGCAAGCGCTTCCGGAGTGTCGAGGTCGAGACGTGCGGTCTCCCCGATTTCGACATGACGCGCCGACGCGCCATGCTCCCCGATCAGGTGTCGCGCCCCGGTATCGCCTTCCAGCCGGGCGAGAGCATCGAAGAAGCTTCGGTCCCAGACAACGGGATTTCCGCGTTTCCCGCCAACACTGGCAAGGGCGATCGTGATGCCTTGCTCGGGGCTGAAAGCCTTCAGGATCGCATCGATCGCTCCGGCGTCCACGCCCGGCATGTCCGCAAGAAGGATCATCGCCGCATCGACGCCGGGGTCGAGCGCGTTGACGCCGCAGCGAATGGAACTCGCCATTCCTTCCATGTAATCCGCATTGTGGGCGAAGCGCAGATCGAGCCCGGACAGCGCGCCCTCGATCTCGGCGCGCATGTGTCCGGTCACGACCGTCAACTGCGAGAGCCGGCTGGTCAGCGCCGCTTCCGCGGCAATGCGCACCAGCGGCTTTCCGTCCATGGTTGCAAGCAGCTTGTTGATGTCTCCAGCGCGCCGGGACTGGCCGGCGGCGAGCAGAATACCCTCGATCTTTCGGGGGCGGGCGGGTGTCGGCGATGTCTCGCGCGGCTGCGGCCGGGTGCCTATCTCCATCAGCAGACCTCCGACCCCCATGCCCGAAATGTCGGACGCGGTCACGGGGCAGTCCGCCATCAGCCGGTCCAGGACCCAGTCGAAACCGTTCTCCTTGGGACTGCGGGCGCATCCCGGAGCGCCGATGACCGGGATCCCGTCGACCTCACCGACCAGCAAGAGGTTGCCAGGGTCGACGGGCATGCCGAAGTGAATGATCCGCCCGCCGGCCTGCTCGATCGCGGAAGGGATCACGTCATTGCCGTCGACGATTGCGGAGGCACCGAAGACGAGCACCATTTCCGCGCCATCCGCGATGCTTGACCGAATTGCCCTGGCGGTTGGTGTTGCTTCGTGCGCGACCCGCAGCTCTCCGCGCAGGCACGATCCGGAGACCGACAGCCGGGCCTCGGTAATACGCCGCGTTTTGTCGAGAACCGATGCCTTGAGGTGCGGGAGCGTGGTCGCGACAAGTCCCACCGGCCTTGGCCTAAACGGCGCGACGCGCACGGCCCCCCGGGCAAGGCCCGCAGCCTTCTCGACGAGTTCGCGCGAAACGGCAAAGGGAATGATCTTTGCCGTGGCGACCATTCGGCCACGGCTAACCCGGGCGAACTCCGGCAGGGTGGCAAGCGTGATCGCTGGGTCGACGCGATTGACCGCGTCGATGGCCTGCCTGTCGACCACAAGCACCCCGTCGCTGGCCGCATGGATATTGACCCGGCCGGTAAACGGCGGGTCAAGCGTCACACCGCCGCCATCGCCCGCGTGGGCCAGAATGCCGGCGGCCTCGTCCTCGTGGCAGTCGGTGGGCTCCAGGCGCGCGACGATGACCTCCTCGACACCGGCCGCGGCAAGCCGGGCAATATCCTCGCGGGTAAGGCTGTGGCCTTTCTTGAGGGCCCCATCGGCAAGCCGCACCGTATGCGCGATGAGTGTGCCTTCGGCGTCCCGCGTGGCGACCGGGCCGAACTTCACGAGCGGTCTCCCGGCCCTTTTCGCAAGGCGGCGATGATATTGGCAAGAACGGCGACGGCAATTTCCGCTGGCGAGGCTGCGCCGATATCCGCGCCGATCGGTGCGTCGACAGTTTCGAACGCGTCGGGGCTCACGCCATTTGCAAGCAGGCGCTCCCTCCTTTTTCCGTGGGTTTTGCGGCTGCCGAGCGCACCGACATAGAAGCAGCCCGCTTCAAGCGCTGCGGCGATCGGAAGGTCGTCGATCTTCGGATCGTGGGTGAGCGCCGCAACGGCGGTGTAGGGATCGAGTGCAATGTCGGCAAGCACGTCCGCGGGCCAATCGGCAAGCAGCCGCGCACCAGGAAAACGCTCCGGCGTGGCAAAGGCCGTACGGGGGTCCACGATCGTCAAGTCGAAGCCGGCAAGCGTTGCCATGGGAAGCAGGGCCTGACTGATATGCACCGCGCCGACAAGAACGACCCTTGGGGGCGGCACGCTGACGGTCAGGAAGAATGTGCCGCCGCCCCGTGTCTCCACCAGGCCGGATTTTCCGGAGCGGAACCGGCTGGCCAGTTCGTCGGCAAGCGGGTCGTCCCCGGCAAGATCTTCAGGCGTGGCAAGGCGTTGCGCGCCAGTGTCCATGTCGGTGACGAGGATCGCGGCGCGGCGCCCGGAGCGGGCCGCGTTGAGCCTGGAAAGGAGGTCTAGGTCCATCTGTCGGAAACCCTGCTTGCGCGAGCCGTGGCTCTTCGCTGCCGGAGGCGTGTTGGCGGAAGGATATCTCAGCCCGCAGTTACCGGCTCCACATAGATCCGGATGCGTCCGCCGCAGGACAGGCCGACCTGCCATGCGGTCTCGTCGGCGACGCCGAACTCAAGCACCGTCGGCCGCCCGGTCTCGATCACGTCCGCCGCTTCGGCCACAACGGCGCCCTCGACGCATCCCCCCGAGACGGAGCCTTCGAAGTTTCCCTCCGAATCGATCACAAGGTGGGAGCCGACCGGGCGCGGAGCGGATCCCCACGTCTCGATTACGGTAGCCATCGCGACCCTGCGCCCGCCGGCCGCCCAGGTCTCTGCGAGCATCAGCGGGTCCGGTCCGACCGGTGTCACGTCTTCCTGCATGTCGAGCTCTCCGTTTCGGAGAGAATATAGGCAGCTGCCGCCCTCCTGCACAGGGCGCGGGCATGTGGCCTTTGGTCGGAAGCGGTTCCGGGGAAGGAAAGCAGCGTCACCAACGAAAAGGGCGCCCCGCTGGAACGGGACGCCTTCGTATCCGGCTCCGGACCTCGCCGGCCGGAGTTGTCTACTCGGCCGCCGCCTGGAACGAGGGCGCTGCCGCCAGGACCGTGCCGTCGACATGGCTTTCGAACTTGGCGAAGTTGGTCACGAACATTTCCACCAGCTTGGCGGCCTGCGCGTCATAGGCATCCTTGTCTGCCCAGGTCGAGCGCGGATCGAGGATCGCCGGGTCGACGCCCGGAACCTCGACCGGCACGGCAAAGCCGAAATTGGCGTCCACGCGATATTCGACATCGCGCAAGGAGCCGTCCAGGGCGGCGGCGAGCAGGGTGCGGGTTGCCCGGATCGGCATGCGATAACCGGTTCCGTGCGCGCCGCTTGTCCACCCGGTGTTGACCAGCCAGCAGTCGACATTGTGGCTGGCGATCAGCGAGCGCAGCAGATTGCCGTACTCGGACGGGTGCCGCGGCATGAAAGGCGCGCCGAAACAGGTCGAGAAGGTCGCCTGCGGTTCGGTGACGCCCTTCTCCGTACCGGCGACCTTGGCGGTGTAACCGGACAGGAAATGGTACATCGCCTGCGCCGGCGTCAGCCGCGCGATGGGGGGCAGCACGCCGAAGGCGTCGGCCGTCAGCATGATGATGTTCTTGGGATGCGGGGCGCGTCCGGTGTCGCTGGCGTTGGAGATGAAGCTGATCGGATAGGCGCAGCGCGTGTTTTCGGTCTTCGACCCGTCGTCGAAGTCGACGACGCGTGTGTTCTCGTCGAAAGCGACGTTCTCCAGCACGGTCCCGAAACGCTGGGTCGTGGCGTAGATCTCCGGCTCCGCCTCGGCCGACAACTTGATGGTCTTGGCATAACAACCGCCTTCGAAATTGAAGACGCCGTCACCACCCCAGCCATGTTCGTCATCGCCGACCAGCGTCCGCCCCGGGTCCGCGGAAAGCGTGGTCTTGCCGGTTCCCGACAGCCCGAAGAACACCGCCGTATCGCCCTCGTCCCCGACATTGGCGGAACAATGCATCGGCATCACCCGCTTTTCCGGCAGAAGGAAATTGAGAAGCGAGAAAACGGATTTTTTCATCTCGCCGGCATAGGACGTACCGGCAATGAGCACGATCTTGTTGGTGAAGTCGCAGGCGATCACGGTTTCCGTCCTGCACCCGTGACGCTTCGGATCGGCCTTGAAGCTCGGCAGGTCGATGATCGTCATTTCCGGAGCGAAATCGGCAAGCTCGGAGCGCTCCGGCCTGATCAGCAGGTTGCGAATGAAGAGTGAGTGCCATGCAAACTCGGTGAAGACGCGGACATTGATGCGGTGGCCGGGATCGGCACCACCGTAAAGGTCCTGCATGTAGAGGGGCATGCCCCTGGCGTGCGCGGCCATGTCCGCGTGAAGCAGGGCGAACTGCTCGGCGCTCATCGCGGCGGTGTTGTCCCACCAGACGGTGTCGCGGGTCGTGTCGTCGACGACGACGAACTTGTCCTTGGGGGAACGTCCCGTATGCACGCCGGTCTCGACGACAAGTGCGCCGCCGTCGGCAACGTTTGCCTCGCCGCGACGCAGGGAGTGCTCATAGAGCGCGGGTGCCGTGAGATTGCGGTAAAGCCCGCCAAGATCCGTCAAGCCGCACATGTCCGTGCTTTTCGAGGGAAGCCCTACGCCCTGGTCCGCCATGTTTCCGAGATCCCTGTGCTGCTTTGTCGTTCGGCCGTTCTTGATCGCGTTCCCGCTGGCCGTTACGTCCGATGCCGAAGTCCTGTTTGCGCAAGATGATGCGCGTCGGTCTGCTTGGTGTCAGGCCATGTCGCGATGGCCCTGGAGACCTATCCTCGACGCGCCCGCCGGCCAGCAATCCGATCAGGGTTGCGCCGGTCCGGCCATCTTCGTTTTTCGCACGGCGAAACTAGTGGATGGACCGAAGATCAACAAGCGGAACAAATGCCGCAGGCAGGATGTTAAATCGATTTAATCCACGGTATTCGCGGTTATAATTATTTTTCGAGGTAAATTAATTCCACAAGCTCTGGAATAATATATGGAATACTCGTTTCATTTGGTGGGGTAAGCGGAGTGTCCGTTCGAAAATCCACCTGTCTGCGGCACTAGAGGTCGATGACGTGCACCAGCCGACGCGGCCACGGTCGTGCGTTCACGCCAACCTTTCCAGGAAGAGATAATCGTCTTGCAGCGCCATGAGCCGCAGTCCCTTCTACTTCATCTGCGCCGGACGATCGCGCTCGCCCTGCCGATCATCATCGCCCGGGCAGCCCTGGTCGTCATGTTCACTGTCGATACGGTCATGGTTGGACGGGCAGGAGCTGCCGAGCTTGCCTATTTCGGCCTTGGTGTTGCGCCTCAACTGACCTTGATGCTGATCGCCGTTGGGGCATTGCAGGCAACGGCGGTCCTTGCCTCGCAGGCGCTGGGCGCGGGCGATGCCAGGCGTGCCGGAGCGATCCTGCGGGCGGCCCTTGCCCATGCCGTGGCCATGGGGTTTGCGGTGCTTGTGCTTTCGGCCTTCGCCGAGACCTTCTTCCTCGGCACGGGCCAGACGCGCGAACTGGCGGCGGGCGCGGCGCGGGTGTCGCTTGCCTTCGGCTACGGCATGCCCGGCATTCTCCTGTTCGTCGCCTGCAACCTGTTTCTGGAGGCGACCGGCCGCCCGAAAACGGGCATGGCCATCATGCTCGCCGCCAACCTTCTCAATATCCCCCTCAACATGATCTTCGGCTTCGGCTGGGGAGGCCTTGTCGCACCGATGGGGGCGGAGGGAGTGATGCTGGCGAGCAGTCTTGCCCGCTCTTTCGCCGGCCTCACGGTGCTGGCAATCCTGGTCGATCAGGCGCGTCGCGACGATGCCTTCCAGATCCTGCCGAGCCGGAAGTTCGGGCCTGCATTCGCCGGAATGTGGTTCGATCCCGATGCACGCCTGCTCCGCCGTCTTGGTCTTCCCATGGGTCTTGCGCAGGGCGTGGAAAGTGCCGCTTTCGCCACGGTGGTGATGATGGCCGGACGGCTCGGGACAGCGGAACTTGCGGCCTATCAAACGACGATGACCCTGGTCACGCTGACATTCATGATGGCGATCGGCACGGCCGGTGCGACGGCGATCAGGGTTGGCCGCGCCTTTGGTGAGCGCGACGGCGCGAACATCGGGCGCGCCGGTTGGGCCGGCATCCTGGTCGGGGCCCTGTGGCCGGTTCCGGTCGCGCTCTTCTTCTTCAGCGCACCCGAGATGGCGGCTCTCGCCGTGACATCCGATCCTGCAACCGTCGCCGCCGCCGGCAGGGCGCTTTTCATAGCGGGCTTCATGCTCTCCGTCGACGCGGCGATGGCGGTCGCAATCGGTGCCTTGCGCGGGCTTGGCGACGTCTGGTGGCCGACGCTGCTGCAGATCGGTGCCTTCTGGCTCGTGGCGATCCCTTGCGCCTACGTGACGGCGATTGCCCTGAGGCTTGGTGCAAGCGGGCTGATCGGCGGACTGATTGCCGGGATCATCGTTTCCTTCACCGGCCTGGCGCTCCGTTTCCGCTACCAGGTGGCGCGTCATGCCACCGGGCCCGCGTCGCTCGGGTGAGGGGGCCGCGTGCCCGGTGTCCTTCCGTCTCGCCATAATTTATGCGCATTTGGACCGCCTAGGCTGGTAAACCAAGATGATGCAACAAGAAGAATGGGATCAGGGCTGCCATCATGCCGACGATCGCGCTTGTAGACGATGACCGCAATATCCTGACCTCCGTGTCGATCGCGCTGGAAAGCGAGGGTTATCGTGTCCACACCTATACGGACGGATCCTCCGCACTTGACCGGCTGATCACGGATCCGCCGGATCTTGCCATCTTCGATATCAAGATGCCGCGCATGGACGGCATGGAACTCCTGCGCCGGTTGCGGCAGAAGTCGGACCTGCCGGTCATCTTCCTGACCTCGAAGGACGACGAGATCGATGAGCTCTTCGGGCTGAAGATGGGCGCCGACGATTTCATCCGCAAACCCTTCTCGCAGCGGCTTCTGGTCGAGCGCGTCAAGGCGGTCTTGCGCCGCGTCCAGCCACGCGATCCTACGGCAACCAAGTCGGAGAGCGACAAGCTTCTGGAACGGGGCGACCTTGTCATGGACCAGGAGCGGCACACGTCGACCTGGAAGGGGCAGCCGGTGACGCTGACCGTCACGGAGTTCCTCATCCTCTACGCGCTTGCGCACCGCCCTGGCGTGGTCAAGAGCCGCAATGCCCTGATGGATGCGGCCTATGACGATCAGGTCTATGTGGACGACCGGACCATCGATAGCCATATCAAGCGGCTGCGGAAGAAGTTCAAGCTGGTGGATGACAGTTTCGACATGATCGAGACGCTCTACGGCGTGGGATACCGCTTCCGGGAAGGGTAGGCAGGAAGACCTGCCTTTGGCATTTTGGGGCGGATTGACCGCACAGGGCGGGAGGAGACCGCACCGGGGAAGGTGAATGGCACTAGAGGTGGAGACGGGCGCCCAGGCCGGCGAGACGCCGCGCCACGAGGCCGGGCCTGACGCGCAGCCTGCGGCCGAGCGCGTGTCCGGCCTGAGGTCGCTCGGCCAGCGCCGCTTGCGCCGGCGCCTGCGCTCGCGCATTGGCGGCGCCATCGGTCCCTATCTCACCTCCTCGCTGACGCGTCGCATTCTCGTTCTCAATCTTGCCGGCCTGTGTGCCCTTGTCGGCGGCATTCTCTATCTCAACCAGTTCCGCGCCGGTCTGATCGACGCGCGCACCCAGAGCCTCCTGACCCAGGGCGAGATCATCGCCGGGGCGATTGCCGCCTCCGCGACGGTGGAGACCGACGGGCTGATGGTCGATCCGGAGCAGTTGTTGCAACTGCAGGCCGGCGAGAGTATCTCGCCGACCGACGGATCGCGGCTCATCGACTTTCCCATCAATCCCGAGCGTGTCGCGCCGGTCCTGCGCCGGTTGATCTCTCCGACCCGCACGCGGGCCCGGATCTACGATCCCGAAGGCATTCTGATCCTGGACTCGCGCCATCTTTATGCGCGCGGCCAGATCCTGCGCTTCGACCTGCCGCCGCCGACGACGGAGGAGCCGGGGCTCTGGGACAAGTTCTGGGCCGATGTCAAACTCTGGTTCCGGCGTGGTGACCTGCCGCTATACGAGGAGATCGGGGCCGGCAACGGCCGCGCCTATCCGGAGGTCGAGGCGGCGCTGGCGGGCTCCCCGGCAAGCGTCGTTCGGGTGTCGCCGCGCGGCGAGTTGATCGTCTCCGTCGCGGTTCCGGTGCAGCGGTTCCGGGCCGTGCTCGGTTCCTTGCTGCTGTCGACGCAAGGCGGTGATATCGACGCGATCGTGCGGGCGGAGCGGGTCGGCATCGTCCGGGTGTTTCTGGTTGCGGCGACGGTGACCATGGTGCTCTCGATCCTGCTTGCCGGAACGATCGCCGGTCCTGTCCGCCGGCTTGCGGCGGCGGCCGAGCGGGTGCGCCGGGGCATCAAGTCCCGCGAGGAGATCCCGCAGTTCTCGGAGCGCCGCGACGAGATCGGCCATCTTGCGCGCGCGCTGCGCGACATGACCAACGCGCTCTACAATCGCATGGATGCGATCGAGACCTTTGCGGCCGATGTCGCCCATGAGTTGAAAAATCCGCTGACATCGCTGCGCAGCGCCGTCGAGACCTTGCCTCTCGCCCGGCAACCGGAGGCCCGGGAGCGGCTGATGGAGGTCATCCAGCATGACGTGCGCCGCCTCGACCGCCTGATCACCGACATCTCCGACGCCTCGCGGCTGGATGCGGAACTGGCCCGTACCGACGCCGAGCCGGTCGATGTCTCCGCACTGCTTCTCGGGGTCGCCGATCTGGCAAACGAGCGCGCGAATGCGGACGATGCGCGGGTCGAGGTGTTGCTGCACCCCACGCGCCGCGACCATCCCTACCGTGTGCTGGGCCATGACAGCCGGCTCGGGCAGGTGATCAACAACCTGATCGACAACGCCCGATCGTTCTCCCCGCCCGGTGGCAAGGTTGTCATCCAGGCGAGCCGCACCGCCGACATGGTCGAGATCACCGTCGACGACGAAGGGCCGGGGGTGCGGCCCGAGCTGCAAGACCGCATCTTCGAGCGCTTCTATACCGACCGTCCCGAAGCCGAAGGGTTCGGCAACAATTCCGGTCTCGGCCTGTCCATCTCCAGGCAGATCGTCGAGGCACATCGCGGCACGATTTCGGTCGTCAATCGCGAGAAGAAGGTCACGGGCACGGGCGAGACCCGTGTCGAGGGTGCCCGCTTCGTCGTGCGGCTGCCGGCGGAGACGCGCGGATGACCGATGAGGCGGCGCATGCCTCATGCGTTCTTGCAGGCACCGCCGGCGTGCTGCTGCGCGGCGCGTCGGGGTCCGGCAAGTCGAGGCTTGGCTGGCGCATTGTCGAAGAGGCACAGGCGCGTGGCTGGCTTGGCCTGCATGTGGCGGATGACCGTGTTCACCTTCGGCCGCGAAACGGGCGACTGATCGCATCATGTCCGTCGCCGATTGCCGGGCTGTGGGAATTGCGCGGCGAGGGCATCGTGAAGGTGGCCTGGGAGACGCGCGCCGTCGTTCGCCTGGTGATCGATCTTCTGCCGGACGTGGAGATCGATCGGCTGCCGGACGTGAATGAGCGAACAGTCCGCCTGCACGGGGTCGACCTTGCAAGGCTGGCACTGCCGTGTGGCGTTGACGGAGGCGGGGTCTTGCGGATTCTGCGCGCGCTCGAGGGGCTGCAGGATGCGGATTGCGGCGCGCCGGCCACGGCAAGTCTGGGGATGGAAGGCCACTTGTGACGAAAAACCCGGCACGCACCGCCGATTTTTCTTGCGCTGTGCCGCTGCCTTGCGGACATTGGGCGCCCGGCGGGGAAAACCTCCTGGGCAGGGTACATACCGCCGTGCGAGGGCCCGCGGATCGCTTGGATCTCGACAGGATGCCGCTCTGCCGGACGGCGGGTGCAGGTTTCCGGGCATGGCTCGAACGGACGGACAAATGACGGACAGGGCATGATAGGTCTCGTACTCGTCACGCACGGACGGTTGGCGGAAGAATTCAAATCGGCGCTGGAACATGTGGTGGGGCCGCAGGAGCGGATCGGCACGATCTGCATCGGTCCTGACGACGACATGGAACAACGCCGGCAGGACATCCTTGCTGCTGTCGAGGATGTCAACGACGGGTCGGGCGTCGTTCTGCTGACGGACATGTTCGGCGGAACGCCGTCGAACCTGGCGATTTCCGTTATGGACGGAACCAATATCGAAGTGATCGCCGGGGTAAACCTCCCCATGCTGATCAAGCTGGCGAGCGTGCGCGGTGAAAGCGTGATCGCCGAGGCCGTCGACGAGGCGCGCAAGGCTGGCCAGAAATACATCTCCGTTGCAAGCCAGGTGCTCTCCGGCCAAGGATGAAGATGAGCCAGATCGACGTAACCGGCCTCACCCGTGACCTGCGCATTGTCAATCGCCGCGGCCTCCACGCCCGCGCTTCCGCCAAGCTCGTGAAGCTTGTCGAGACCTTCGATGCGGATGTGGTCGTGATGAAGGACGGGCAGTCGGTCGGGGGAACCTCGATCATGGGCCTGATGATGCTGGCTGCAAGCCCGGGCTGTTCGATCCGCGTCAGCACCTCCGGCGCTGAAGCGGAGGCGGCCCTCGCCGCGATCGCCGAACTGGTCGAAAACGGTTTCGGCGAAACGGACTGATCTCGATTTCTTCTTCTCCTGCCGGGATTGCCCTCAAGGGTTTGCGCCAACCGGTCGGCCTGATAAAGTGCGCAGCGGGCACCGTCTCGAAGATCAATTCGCGCCAACCGGCACCACGGTTGGCGCTGTCACCGGAACCAACAGCGCAGGAACACCGCTTCCAGCCTCCCGGTCCGGCCGGTCAGACAGGTCCCGCATGACATTCCCGCATACCCCTTCGTTTCGCTTCGGCCGGCTTGCGCCGACGCTTCCGGTTCGCGACATGGCCGTCGCGCTGGCCTTCTACGAAGGCGCCCTCGGCTTTCGTCGGGTGTTCGAGAACGGCGAGCCCCTCGGCTTCGTCATCCTGCGTCGCGATGAGGCGGAACTGCACCTCTCCCTTCAGCGGAATCACCGCCCGGTACCCTTCAACGTAATGCATATGATTGTCGGCGATGTCGATGCGATGCACGAGACCTGTAGGCGGTCGGGCATGCGCATCGTCAAGGGCTTGCGGGTTCATGAATACGGCCTGCGCGCCTTCGTCTTCGCCGACCCCGATGGCAACCGGATCGATGTGGCGGCCCCGATTTCCGATCGGACATAAAGAAATCTTTATATCCTTATTGCTTTGTATCGCTGCTCGGCCTATAACCCGGACACGAATGCTGGCGCATCGCGCCGGACACGCGACATTGCCTGCGTCAAGGCCGTTCGGGCCTGGCGTCGAGCGCCGAGATGGCGGCGCGCTGCGACACTGCGGCGCGCGCCAGCAAGCCGATTAACGAATTCCAACCCAAGTGAGCGGAACATACCGATGAGCACGGCAACTGATTATTACGTCAAGGATATCTCTCTGGCCGACTACGGTCGCAAGGAGATCGATATCGCTGAAACCGAGATGCCGGGCCTGATGGCCTGCCGCAAGGAATTCGGCGAAAAGAAGCCGCTCAAGGGCGCGCGCATCGCCGGCTCCCTGCACATGACCATCCAGACGGCCGTGCTCATCGAGACGCTGGTCGCGCTCGGTGCCGACGTGCGCTGGGCATCCTGCAACATCTTCTCCACCCAGGACCATGCCGCTTCGGCGATTGCCGCGGCCGGCGTCCCGGTCTTCGCCGAGAAGGGCGAGACCCTGGAAGAGTACTGGGACTATTGCGACCGCATCTTCTTTTTCCCGGAAGGCACGGCCAACATGATCCTCGATGATGGCGGTGACGCCACCATGTACATCCTGCTCGGTGCCCGCGCCGAAGCAGGCGAGGACGTCCTGTCCAAGCCGGGTTCCGAGGAGGAGACCGTTCTCTTCGCCCAGATCCGCAAACGCATGGCTGCGAGCCCCGGCTGGTTCACCAAGCAGCGCGATGCGATCCGCGGCGTCTCAGAGGAGACGACGACGGGCGTCAACCGTCTCTATCAGCTCAAGGCCAAGGGGCTGCTTCCCTTCCCGGCGATCAACGTCAACGACAGCGTCACCAAGTCGAAGTTCGACAACAAGTACGGCTGCAAGGAAAGCCTGGTCGACGGCATCCGCCGTGGCACCGACGTGATGATGGCCGGCAAGACCGCCGTCGTTTGCGGCTATGGCGATGTGGGCAAGGGTTCTGCCGCTTCGCTGCGCGGCGCCGGCGCCCGCGTCAAGGTCACCGAGGTCGATCCGATCTGTGCGCTGCAGGCGGCGATGGACGGTTTCGAGGTCGTGACGCTGGAGAAGGCGGCGCCGACCGCCGACATCGTCATCACCACCACCGGCAACAAGGATGTGGTGACGCTCGACCACATGCGCTCGCTCAAGGACATGGCGATCGTCGGCAATATCGGTCACTTCGACAATGAGATCCAGGTCGAGGCCCTGCGCAACTACAAGTGGACGAACATCAAGCCGCAGGTGGACATGATCGAGTTCCCGAACGGCAATCGCATGATCCTGCTGTCGGAAGGTCGCCTGCTCAATCTCGGCAATGCCACCGGCCATCCGAGCTTCGTGATGTCGGCCAGCTTCACCAATCAGGTGCTGGCCCAGATCGAGCTGTGGACGCGCCCGGACCACTACCAGAAGGACGTCTATGTCCTGCCGAAGCATCTGGATGAGCGCGTCGCCCGTCTGCATCTGGCCAAGCTGGGCGTCGAGCTGACCGAGCTGAGCTCCGAGCAGGCGGCCTATATCGGTGTCGAGACCACGGGCCCCTACAAGCCCGAGCACTACCGCTACTGATCCTGCCCGGACCATGCGCGCGGCACTGCCGCATGCATGGGTCCGAAGGCATGCCAAGACTGCCGAACGGGGGCTGTGGATGACACGGCCCCCGTTTACTTTTCGGTAACGTACGCTTCTTCGCGATTCGCGTTTGGGTTATGGTCTTTGCGAATCACGCGGTTCGTGAGGCAGAACTGTGATGAGGGCCGTCGGGCCGGGGCGATGTTGCGTGCCCGTACCGGCTGCCCGGGGGCCGGGAGCGTCAGTTCGCGGCACCGGGTCCCGTGTCGGACCCCAAGCGGCGTAGAGGATCGAACGGATGCCGGCGGACGGCCTGGAACATGCGTGCATGAATGCCGCATGGCGAGACAAGAGTCACAAGGCGCTGTTGCGCGTGTCGACCGCGCCGCTCGCCTGGCTGTCCCTCACGGGCGTCGCTCTGGCCCAGGAGGCCGGTGCCGTCGTCCCTGTGCTCTCCACAAATCCCTTCACGGCCGAGAAGGTCGTCTGGATGGCCGCGGTTGGCGGGGCCGTCACTTTCGCCGTCACGGCTGCGGTTACCCTCATCCGCAACATGCGGGCCAGCTCGGGAACGCTGACCAGCGCGCGGGAAAAGAATGCCCGCCTGGCCGCAAGGCTCGACCGTCTGGAGAGTCTTGTCGCCTCCGACGACCAGCGCATCGTGGTCTGGCAGCCGGGGGAGGACGAGCCCTTCGTCGCCGGAATGCTTGAAGAGGCATCCGGTGTGCCACGCTCGCCTTCTCGCCTTCTCGCCTTCGGAACATGGCTCGAGGCCCGTTCCGCAACCACGCTTGAACATGCCGTGGAGCGCCTGCGCGAACAGGGCGAGGCCTTTCAGGTTACCTTGCCCACTCTTTCGGGCGGGATGATCGAGATCCGCGGACGGGTTGCCGCGAGCGCACCCGTGCTGCGGCTGCGCGACCTGACCGGAGAGCAGAAGTCGCAGGCACTTCTCGCCGTTCGCACGGAAGCCTTGCTCAGCGAGTTGGAGACGATGCGCGCCCTGCTCGACGGATTGCCGGCGCCCGCATGGTTGCGCGACGAGACGGGAGCCCTTGTCTGGGTCAATGCCGCCTATGCGCGCGCGGTGGAGAGCGAAAGCGGCGATGCGGCGATTGCCGCGAGGGCCGAGTTCCTCGATGCCAAGGGGCGCGGCCAGATGGAGCGGGGCCGCGACGAGGCGGGCCAGTCGCGGGCGCGCCTGCCGGCGGTGGCGGCCGGCGCGCGGCGCATCTTCGACGTGACACAGATTTCCGCCGACAGCGGGTCGGGAGGCATCGCCATCGATGTCAGCGAGCTGGAAAACGTTCGCCAGGAACTCGGTCGCACCATCGACTTCCATGCCCGTACGCTGGATCAGCTCGCCACGGCCGTTGCCATTTTCAGCGCGGACCGGCGCCTGCAGTTCTACAATGCCGCCTTCCGCGGCCTGTGGGATCTCGACACCGGGTTTCTGGAAGGCAACCCCACCGACGGAGCCCTTCTGGACGCCTTGCGCGCAGCGCGCAAGCTGCCCGAGCAGGCCGATTATCGCGGCTGGCGCAACAAGCTGCTGGAAACCTATACCTCGCTCGACGCGCGGGAGTTCTGGTGGCACCTGCCCGACGGCCGCACCCTGCGCGTCATCGCCAACCCGCACCCGCAGGGCGGCGTCACCTATATCTACGAGAACGTCACCGAGCGGCTCGATCTCGAGAGCCGCTACAATTCGCTGATCCGCGTCCAGGGCGAAACGCTCGACAACCTGTCCGAGGCCGTGGCCGTGTTCGGCTCGGATGGCCGACTGCGCCTCTGGAATCCGGCCTTTGAGATCATCTGGGATCTCACGGACGACCGTCTCGGCGACAGTCCGCATATCACCCGCATCGTCGACCGCGAGATGCTGGAGCCGGACGAGGCCGCCACGTGGCAGCAGCTTGTCACAGCCGTTACCAGCCTTGCCGACAACAGGGAGCCGGTGGCCGGGCGCATGGAGCGCGACAGTGGCGAGGCGATCGATTACGCGACGGTCCCCCTGCCGGACGGCGGCACCCTGGTGACCTTCGTCAATGTCACGGACTCGGTGAATGTCGAGCGTGCGCTGCTCGACAAGAATGAGGCGCTGGAGCAGGCCGACCAGTTGAAGAACGCCTTCATCCAGCACGTCTCCTACGAGTTGCGCTCGCCGCTCACCAACATCATCGGCTTCGCCCAGCTTCTGTCGGACCCCAAGTTCGGTCCGTTGACGGCAAAGCAGGGGGAGTATGTGGATTACATCCTGTCCTCCTCCTCCGCCCTGCTTGCCATCATCAACGACATTCTCGATCTCGCCACGATCGATGCCGGCATCATGGAACTCGACGTCTCTTCCGTCGATGTCGCCAAGACCGTGCAGGCAGCCGTCGAGGGGCTGAAGGACCGCCTTTCGGATTCAGGGATCGCCTTGCAGCTGACGGTTGCCGACGATGTCGGCGTCATCCAGGCAGACGAGCGGCGGCTGCGTCAGGTCCTGTTCAACCTCATTTCCAACGCCCTGCGCTTCTCCGATGTCGGCGGAGCGATAGATGTCGGCTGCCTGCGCACCGGTGAGGCCATCGAGTTTCACGTTCGCGACCACGGCTGCGGCATACCGGAAGACATGCTGGACCAGGTCTTCGCGCGGTTCGTGGGTCGCGATTCCGGATCGCGCCGGCGCGGTGCCGGCCTCGGCCTTTCGATCGTCAAGAGCTTCGTCGAGCTGCATGGCGGCACTGTCTCGATCGAGTCGGAAGAGGGGGTCGGCACGTATGTCGTCTGCCGATTTCCCTGCGCTCCCGATGCCCTCAAACACGCCGCCGAATAGCTGATCCCGCGATGCGAGAGCAGGGCGGCCCGGCTGGGCCGGAACACGATCCCCAGGACCTGCCGATCATGATCGAGCTGGTGGACGAGGCGGCAACTCGGCGCCTCGCCGAGGATATCGCGATGTTGCTGGGGCCGGGGGACTGCCTCTGCCTTGTCGGCGGTCTGGGCGCAGGCAAGTCGACCTTCGCCCGCGCGCTCCTGCGTGCCCTGGCCGACGACGACACGCTCGAGGTGCCAAGCCCCACATTCACTCTTGTCCAGTCCTACGAGCTTGCCAGGTTTCCCGTCGCACATCTCGACCTCTACCGGCTCGAGGACGAAGAGGAATTCGACGAACTGGGTCTCGACGATGTGCTTCAAACGGGTGCCGCCCTGGTGGAATGGCCCGAGCGCGCAGCCTCGCGCCTGCCCGCAGCCCGTCTGGTCGTGAGGTTCGAGGAAGGGACAGCCGCAACCGCGCGCCGTGCCAGCCTGCGTGCCTCCGACCCTGTTTGGCGCGCGCGTGTGGAGCGGACGCTTGCCATTCGCGATCTGGTCGAGCGCGCCGGGTTCAGCCATGCGCGGCGGCGCTATTTCCAGGGAGATGCCTCCCCGCGCCGCTACGAGACCGTTCGCTCGGGGCAGCGCCATGCGATCCTCATGAACGCCGCGCCGCTCCCCCCGCAACCGACCCTGCGAGATGGTCTCGGCTATCGCCAACTCGTGCATCTGGCCGACGGTGTCGATGCAGTGGTCGCCGTGGCAGAGGCGCTGCGCGCGCGAAATCTTGCGGCCCCCGCCACGCTCGCCCTCGACATAACGGCAGGTCTTGTTCTCCAGGAGGATCTTGGCCGCGGTGCAATCGTCGAGAACGGAAGTCCGGTTCCAGAGCGCTATCTGGCTGCCGCCGGCTTGCTTGCGCACTTACATCAGGCGCCGCCCGAGCCCGTTCTGGCGCTCCCGGGAAGCGCCACGCCCGGATACCTCCTGCCGGAATTCGACATTCGTGCCCTTATGGTTGAGGCTGAACTGTTTCTCGACTGGTATCTCGCCGGACCGGGGGGGCAGCTAGTACCGGGCTTGCGGCAGTCTTTCGCCCGGGCATGGCAGCCGCTTCTCGAGCAGGCGGCGTCGGGTCCGCGCAACTGGGTGCTTCGCGATTTTCACTCGCCCAACCTGATCTGGCGGAAGGGAGAGGAAGGGCTTGCCAGGCTCGGCGTCGTCGACACGCAGGACGCGATGATCGGTCCGGCCGCCTATGATGTCGCATCCCTTGCCATGGATGCGCGGGTCGATATTCCGGTGGCATTGGAACGCGATATCGTTGCGCGCTATGTCGGCTTGCGTGGCAGGGCGGACGGCGCCTTCGACGAAGCTGGGTTCCGCCGGCAATACGCGATCATGGCAGCCCAACGCGCCACCAAGATCCTGGGCGTGTTCACGCGTCTGGCCGTGCGCGACGCCAAGCCCGCATATCTTGTCCATGTTCCGCGCGTACGCGACTATCTTGCCCGAGCGCTGGCGCATCCCGATCTGCATGAACTGGCGGACTGGTTCTCGGCACAGGCGGGTATCGGGAGCGGTGAGGGGCGATGATGCAAGGCCCGCCGCCACGGAAAAAGGACAGGGACCGGACAATGAACGCCACGGGCAATGACGGGATCGGTTCGGGAGACGGGGCGCATCGCCCCCGTTGCGCCATGGTGCTCGCGGCGGGTTTGGGCAATCGCATGCGGCCGCTCACCGCGACGACGCCGAAACCGCTCATCCCCGTTGCCGGCCGGACCCTGATCGACCGGGCCCATGACAAGCTGGTTCCCGCCGGGGTCGAGACGATCGTCGTCAACGTTCATTATCTCGCCGATATGGTCGATGCGCATGTGCGGGCTTGGCCGGCTCCGACGAAGGTGCTGGTGTCCGACGAGCGCGACGGGTTGCTCGAAACCGGTGGCGGGATTGTCCGGGCATTGCCGCTGATCGGCGAGGATCCCTTCTACCTGCTCAACTCGGACAGCACCTGGATCGAGGGGGTGACACCCAATCTCGAGCATCTTGCCCGAACCTGGGATCCTCGGCGCATGGACGCGCTCCTGCTGTTGTCGGAACTCGTCGGCGCGGTCGGCTACGACGGAAAAGGCGACTTCACGATGGACCCGGCTGGCCGGCTGGAGCGTCGCGGCGAGCGTGTGGTCGCACCTTTCGCCTATGCCGGGGCAGCGATATTGCACCCGCGGCTTTTTGAAGGGGCGCCGGCGGGGGCCTTTTCCCTCAATCGTCTCTTCGATGTGGCGATCGGGCGGGGCACGCTCTACGGTGCGAAGATGGAAGGCGTGTGGCTGCATGTCGGCACGCCGCAGGCGATCAAGGCCGCCGAACAGGCGATTCGCGACAGCGCCGCCTGACGCACCGGACGCCAAAGGGGAGGCAGATGACAACTCGGCGTCGCGACGGCGTGTACACGATCCCGCCGTCGGTTCCCTTCTTGCCTGCGCTTGTCGAGGCGCTGTTCGACGGGCGGCTGGTTGAAGGGTTCAACCCGGCTTCCGACCCTTTGGCCCTTGCGGACGTGACGCTCTATCTGCCGACCCGGCGTGCCGCCCGTGCCGTTGTGCCGTTGATCCGCGACCGTCTTGGCGGAACGGCGAGCCTGATGCCTTCGATCCGGCCTCTCGGCGACGTGGAGGAGGATCTGCAGCTTCTAACCGGCGGTCCGTTTCTGGAAGGACTGCCCTCGGCGATTTCCGGGATGGAGCGGCTATTTGCCATGACGCGTCTGGTCGGCGCCTGGGAAGGAGCGATGCGCCGGGAAGTGCTGAACCTTCCGGAGGGAGCGGTTTTGCGCGCCCCTGCGTCCGCGGCCGATGCGGCCTGGCTTGCCGGCGACCTTGTCGCGCTGATGGACGAGATGGAGACGGAGGAAGTCTCCTGGCAGGGGCTCGCCACCCTGGTTCCCGAAGACCATGCCCGCTACTGGCAGATCACCCTCGACTTTCTCAAGATCGCGATGGAGCACTGGCCGGCCTATCTCGGCGAACGTGGTGCGATGGATCCCAAGGCCCGGCGGTCGGAGTTGATCCGCCGCGAAGCCCGTCGGTTGCGCGATGCGCCGCCACGCGGTCCGGTGATCGCCGCAGGCGCGACGGGCTCGATTCCGGCCACGGCGGAACTGCTGGCCACGATCTCGCAACTGGAAAAAGGCGCGGTCGTGTTGCCGGGCTTCGAGCGGGAGATGGACGAACGGTCCTGGGCGGCGCTGGTCGGTGCCGAAGAAGGAAGGGGCGGCCCCAGCCACCCGCAATACGGCATGGCCAGGCTTGTGGGAACGCTTGGGCTCGAGCGGGGTGACGTTCTTCCCCTGGTGTCCTCCGACAAAGCCGAGGACGCGCTACGGGACCGGCTTGTCGCCGAAGCGTTGCGCCCCGCCGAGACGACGGATGCGTGGCCTTCCGTGATGGGGGCGGTTTCCCGCGAGGCGGTCAAGGCGGCTTTCGCCGGTGTGGATCTGGTTGTTGCGCGCAACGAGGCCGATGAGGCGCTGGCGGTGGCGACCTTTCTGCGACAGGCCGTCGAGGAAGGGAAAACCGGTGCTCTGGTGACGCCTGATCGGACGCTTGCCCGGCGGGTGGCGGTCGAGCTCACCAGATGGGGGCTTCAGGCCGACGACAGCGCGGGGCGGCCGCTTGACCAGACGGCGCCAGGTGTTCTGGCGCGTCTGGCCTCCTCGCTGGCGCTCGACGGGCTGGAGCCGGTGGCTCTTCTAGCATTACTGAAGCACCCTTTGACGCGACTTGGTTTGCCGGCAAATAATATACGGGCCTCTGCACGTGCGCTGGAGCGGGCCGTGCTGCGTGGGCCGAGAAGCCGGGCCGGAACGGCGGGCCTGCGCGAGGCGGTCGCCGCGGTTCGGGATCTTGCACGCGGCGGCGAGCCGCGGCGCATGCCTCGATGGCAGGCTCTGCATGACGACGATTGGGACGATGTCGCCGATCTCGTCGACCGGCTGGCGGATGCGCTGGCTCCGCTGGAGCGTCACACCGGCATGCGTGACCCGGTAGACGTCTCCGTACTGGTCGCCGACCTTGAAGAGGTGCTTCGTCGGCTTGCCCGCGACGAGGAGGGCGACAGCAGCGAACTCTATGCCGGGGAAGCAGGAGAGGGGCTGGCCGCCGCGTTCAGCGAAATGCTGGCCGCAAAGCCGGCCGGCCTTCAGGTGCCTCCGGTGGACTGGCCTGCCGTCTTCGTTGCGCTTGTTTCGGGGATCAATATCCGGCGGCGCCTGCCTGGCGATCCGCGGATCGCGATATTCGGTCCGATGGAAGCCCGCTTGCAGGCCTTCGACACGGTGATCCTAGGTGCACTCAACGAGGGCAGCTGGCCGCAGTCGACACGCAACGATCCCTGGCTCAACCGGCCGATGAAAGGCGGGCTGGGGCTGGATCCGCCTGAACGGCGCATCGGTGCGGCGGCGCATGACTTCACCCAGGCTCTGGGCGCGCGCCACGTGGTGCTTTCGCGGGCCGAACGTTCGGGCGGCGCGCCAACGGTCGCCTCGCGCTGGCTGCTGCGCCTGACCACGCTGCTGGGACGCGACGTGTCCGCCGCGATGCGCGCGCGCGGCGCCGTATTGCTGTCGTTGGCCGGCCGGATCGACCAGGTTACCGGTGAACCGGAACCCGCGCCCCGGCCGCAGCCCTCGCCGCCGGTCGCCGCGCGGCCTCGCCGTATCTCGGTGACCGAGGTCGAGACGCTGATCCGCGACCCTTATGCAATCTACGCCCGCAAGGTGCTGGTGCTAGATCCGGTTGAGCCTGTCGGCGGCGATCCGGGGGCGGCGGAAAAGGGAACCCTGATCCACGATTGCCTTGCCGAGTTTCTCGCCGACTGGAACCGGCCTCTCGATGACACGGCGCTGGCGCGGCTTATCGAGATCGGCCGCGCGCGCTTTGCCTCGCTCGACGCCTTTCCGGCGGTACGCGCGGTGTGGTGGTTGCGGTTCGAGCGCATCGCCGAGGCCTTCATTCGCCACGAGCAGGGAGTGTCCGCGAACATTGCGGGGCGCCATCTGGAAATCGGCGGAGCGCTGGACCTTGATCTCTCGCCAGGGGGTGCCGTGACGCTTTCGGCGCGAGCCGACCGCATCGACGTCTTGAAGGACGGCACGCTCGCCGTCATCGACTACAAGACGGGCCAGGCCCCGAGCGACAAGGAGGTTGCCTCGCTTCTCGCGCCGCAGCTGCCGCTTGAAGCGGCCATGATCGCCGGCGGCGCGTTCACGGGCATCGACCGGCAGGCGCCGGTTTCGGACATTGCCTATCTCCGTCTTTCCGGCGGTCGACCGCCACTCGAATGGAAGCCGCGCGCGCCGAAGGAGCGGTCTGTAGAGGAACTTGCGAGCGAGGCGTTGGCGCGTACGCGAATTCTATTTGCCGGCTATGAAAATCCGGAAAAGGGATATCTATCGAGGGCGCGGGTGCGCAAAGAGTCCGAGCTTGGCGGCAGCTACGATCACCTCGCGCGGGTGCGGGAATGGTCGCTTGACGGGAGCGTCGAGGAATGAGCGTCTTCGAAATCCCGCTCGCCACCAGGGAGCGTCAGGCGCTTGCAGCCGATCCCGCGCGTTCGGCCTGGGTCAGCGCCAATGCCGGTTCCGGCAAGACTTTCGTGCTGGCCAGGCGTGTCATTCGCCTGCTGCTCTCGGGAACCGCGCCGTCCCGCATCCTCTGCCTGACGTTCACAAAGGCTGCCGCTTCCGAAATGGCCAATCGCGTGTACGAGACGCTCGGTGCCTGGACGGGATTGGACGACGAGGCGTTGTGCGCCGAAATCGAGGATGTCGAGGGGCGCCGCCCGGACCCGGCGCGGTTGGCCCGGGCGCGCCACCTGTTCGCCACCGCGCTTGAAACCCCGGGCGGGTTGAAGATCCAGACGATTCACGCCTTCTGCGAGGCTCTGCTGCACCAGTTCCCGCTGGAGGCCAATGTCGCGGGCCACTTCCAGGTGCTCGACGATCGTCAGTCGGCGGAACTTCTGGCAAGCGCAAGGGCCCGGGTCCTTACTGCCGCGGAACGTGCGCTCGACAGCGGGCTTGGCCGGGCGCTTGTCTTTCTCGTCGCCGAGATGCCGGACAAGACTGTGGAGGCGGCGCTCTCGGAACTCGTGTCGCGCCGCGACGCGCTGCGGCGCTGGCTGCGCGAGGCGGGGTCCGTGGACGCAGCCCTTGCCGGCTTGCGCGACGAGTTCGGCCTTGGCGGGCACGAGACGCTCGAGAACCTCGACCGGCAGCTTCGCGATGGTGCGCTGATCGATGCAGGCGAGATGCTCGCCTTCGCCGAGGCGTTGGCGACGGGCGGGGCCAATGATCTCAAGCGGGCCGACCGTTTGCGGCAGGCCGCTGCGGCGGGAAGCTTCGAGCATTGGCAGGCCGCGTGGTTCGCGGTGTTTCTGACCCAGAAGCTGGAACCGGCCAAATCGCTCGCCGGGAAGGCCGTGGCCGAAGCGTTTCCCGCCCTCGTCGAACGGCTTTATGCCGAGCAGGAGCGGCTTGTCGCGCTGCTGGAGCGCCGCCGCGCCGCCTATGCGCTCGCGGGAACCGAGGCCGCCCTGCGGCTGGCGGATGCAATGCTCGATGCCTACGAAGCGGAAAAGACCCGCCGCGGCCTGATGGACTTCGAGGACCTGATCGTGCGCACGGCGAATTTGCTGTCGCGGGCCGATGCGGCGCTCTGGGTCCAGTACAAGCTGGATCAGGGGCTGGACCATATCCTGGTCGACGAGGCGCAGGATACGAGCCCCCATCAATGGCAGGTGGTGCGGGCGCTGGCCGAGGAGTTTTTCGCAGGTGCCTCCGCCAGCAGCAAAACGCGAACGCTGTTCGCGGTCGGGGACGAAAAGCAGTCGATCTATTCGTTTCAGGGCGCCGTGCCGGCCTATTTTGCCGAGATGCGCCAATATTTCGAAAACCGTGCGCGGGTCTCGCAAAAGGACTTCTCGCGAGTCGAACTGACACTGTCATTCCGTTCCCGGCCCGATGTCCTGTCCGCGGTTGACACGGTCTTCGCCGATCCGGATGTCCATCGGGGCCTGTCGCAGGAGCTTGTTGCGCCGGTGCATGAGGCGGTGCGGCGCAACGACCCCGGCATGGTGGAGATCTGGGCGCCGGAAGCGCCGGTGGCGAACGAGATGCCGGACGACTGGACCGCGCCCGTCGACCACATTGCCGCCGACAGCCCGATGCCAAGGCTCGCGAAGCGTCTGGCCTCGACGATACGGGCGTGGTGGCAGCGCGGCGAGGCCAACCCGGAAGACGTTCTGGTGCTGGTGCGCAAGCGCGGCCCGTTCGTCGATGCCCTGACCCGGGCCCTCAAGCAGGCGGGCGTGCCGGTTGCCGGCAGTGACCGCCTTGTGCTCAACGAGCATATCGCCGTCGAGGACCTGATCGCGCTCGGCCGGTTCCTGCTCTTGCCGGAGGATGACCTGTCTCTGGCCTGCGTCCTCAAGAGCCCGCTGTTCGGCTTGGGTGAGGATGAGTTGTTTCATCTTGCCCGTCCGGACGGGCAGTCTCTGCGCTCGGGCACCTTGTGGCAGTCCCTGCGCCGGCTGGCCGGACATGAACCTGCCCTGGAGGCTGTGCGTGCCCGGATCGAGATGTGGCGGTCGCGTGCGGACTTCATGCCGCCTTTCGAATTCTTCTCGCGCCTTCTCGGGGCCGATGGCGGGCGGCGGGCGTTCCGTCGCCGGCTGGGTACGGAAGTCGATGACGTCCTGGACGAGTTCCTGGCGCTGACACTTGCCTTCGAGCAGACCGGCACGCCCGGCCTTGAAGGGTTCCTTGCTTGGTTTGCGGCAGCCCCGACGCAGGTAAAGCGGGAGTTGAACAACGCCCGCGGCGTCGTCCGGATCATGACCGTGCATGGCGCCAAGGGCCTGGAGGCTCCCCTTGTCATCCTGGTTGACGGGGGCAATGCACCCGTCAGCGCCCACCACGATCCGGTTTTCCTGGAGCGAGCTCTGTCGAAGGACGGCACGCGCCCCTCGGCACTCGTCTGGAACCCGGTGAAGATTGAACGGACCGGGTGGCACGACACGGCATTGGCCTCCCTGCGAACCTCCGCGGAGGAGGAGTACCGACGGCTTCTCTATGTTGCGATGACCCGTGCCCGGGATCGGCTGGTGGTCTGTGGATGGACGCCGGCGAGGGGCAGTCAGGACGACGGATGTTGGCAGGCGCTGATCACGCGCGGCCTCGACCCTGGTGCGCGCGATGGAGAAACAGCGACAGGAGAACCCTGCCGCATCTGGCAGCGCAGCGGTGTGGAGACGCCGCCGCCGCTGCTGGGACAGGCAAGTGCCGGCGTGGAAGACCCGGATGCAGGGGAGGCGCCTGCCTGGCTCACGCAGCCCGTGCGTCCGCTGCCCCGGCCGCGCCGGTTGCGACCCTCCTCCGCCTTCGACGAGATGGAGGCGAAGGAAGGGCCCACGGAGGTTCCCGCCCTCGATCGCCTGGCGGAGATCCGTGCAGCGCCGGATTTCGCGCTGGAACGCGGACGCCACCTGCACCGCCTGCTGCAGACGCTGCCTGATCTCGACCCGGCCGCCCGCCGGCAGGCTGCCGCACGCTATCTGGAGATGGCCCTCTCGCCGGAGTTCCGGAACCGGGCGGAGGCGATCGCCGACGAGGCCCTGTCCGTCCTCGATGCCCCGCGTTTCGCGCGCATCTTTTCCGCGGATGCGCGCGCCGAAGTGCCCGTCGTCGGACGGGTTCGTGCTGCGGACGGCAGCGATATCGAGGTGTCGGGCCAGATCGACCGGCTCTGCGTCGATGCCCAAACCGTGCTGATCGTGGATTTCAAGACCGACCGCCGGGTTCCGGACAACACGGGCGCGATCGGGGAGGCGTATCTGGTGCAGCTTGCCGTCTACCGGGTGCTTTTGGGGCAGATCTTTCCCGGCCGCGAGATCCGGGCCGCATTGGTCTATACAGCCGGGCCCCGGTTGGTGGAGATCCCGGCGGGAGAACTCGATGCGGTGGCGACCGGTCTCGCGCCGGAGTGACGCAACGCTTGCTTGACGCGGACGGGCCGCCTTCCTACGTTCGGGTCAACGCAAGGATGCACCGCATCCTCGATCTGGAAAGGGCATGAAATGGCCACCGCAGTCGTGACTGATGAAAGCTTCGAGAGCGACGTCCTCAAGGCGTCGGGCACCGTTGTCGTCGATTTCTGGGCCGAATGGTGCGGCCCGTGCAAGATGATCGCACCCGCTCTTGAGGAAATATCCGAAGAGATGGGCGATCAGGTGAAGATCACCAAGCTCAACATCGACGAGAACCAGAACGTTGCCATGAAATACGGTGTGCGGTCGATCCCGACCCTCATCATGTTCAAGGATGGCGAGCCGATTGCCACGCAGATCGGTGCCGCTCCCAAGAACAAGCTCGCGGACTGGATCAAGACCGCGTCCTGAGCCTGTTCGCACGGACGACAGTACGACATTGGCGAATCGCGTGAGTTGTGTGCTGCCCACTCCGGCTGTGTGCAATTCGCGCGATGCTTGCTTGAGTGTGGCAGGTCGTGCACAACAGCGCTCCGGTCCCGACCGGGGACCGGATTGCGGGAAAGACTGAAAGCGCCGGAAAGACGATGAACGAAACCAACAACGAACCCGACGTCAATCCCGAGACGGCTGCCCAGGAGACTGGCGCGGCCGATGCGCCCGCGCATGAGCCGCGGGACGGGGATCCGACGGAAGCCCTGCTTGCCGAGAACGCGGATCTCAAGGATCGGGTGCTGCGCACCATGGCGGAGATGGAAAACCTTCGACGCCGCACGGAAAAGGATGTTCGCGACGCCCGCCAGTACGCGGCATCGGGATTCGCGCGGGACATGCTGGCGGTCAGCGACAACCTGCGCCGAGCCCTTGAGGCCGTATCCGAGGAGACGCGGGTGGCCGCAGACGATGCCATGCGATCCCTGATCGAGGGCGTCGAGATGACCGAGCGGGAGATGCTCAACCAACTCGAGAAGAACGGCGTCAAGCGGATCGATCCGGCCGGAGAGAAGTTCGATCCGAACTTCCACCAGGCGATGTTCGAGGTCCCCAACACCGAGGTGCCGAACAACACGGTCGTGCAGGTCATGCAGGCCGGCTACGTGATCGGCGAAAGGGTTCTGCGACCGGCTCTCGTTGGTGTTTCAAAGGGCGGCCCCAAGGAACGCCGTGCGGAAGACGCGCCGGGTGCGGCGTCCGAACCCGGCTCGACCGTCGACCGGACCGCCTGAGGGCGGCGTCTGGCGGAAACCGAACGCAAGCGCCGGCCTCTGGCCGGCGTTTTTGCTTGCAGGAAAGGCCCTGTGCATGCCTGCTTGTCATGCGCGAGGTCCGCAAGGCCTATGGAACTCATCCGTCACACCGTCGCTTGGATTGGCATCCGGTCATGATCATGATGCTCCAGATTCTGGATTTTCTCGGCGTGGCGGTTTTCGCGATCACCGGGGCGATCGTCGCCTCCCGGCTTCGTCTGGACTGCCTTGCCTTCGTGTTCTTCGCTGTTTTCACCGGCGTTGGCGGGGGAACGCTGCGTGACCTCCTGCTGGATGCGCCGGTCTTCTGGGTCGAGAACCAGATCTATCTGGTTGTCTGCATCGCCATCGGAGGGGCGATGTGGTTCCTGACACCCTTCGTGGAAAAGCTGAGCAAGCCGCTGCGCTGGGCTGATGCGCTCGGTCTTGCCGCCTATTCCGTGATGGGGACAGCCAAGACGCTGAGCCTTGGCCACCCGTCGATTGTCGCGGTTCTCATGGGCGTCGCCACGGCGACCTTCGGCGGTATCATACGCGATACCATCGCCGGGCAGCCCTCGGCGCTGCTCAAGCCGGAGATCTACCTGACATCCGCCTTTGCCGGTGCTGGGGTCTATGTGGCTCTCTGGACGCTGGGAACGCCCGCATGGCCGGCGGCACTGGGCGGGGTCTGCGCGGCCCTGCTGCTGCGCGGGGGGGCGATCGTGCGGGGGTGGTGCCTGCCGCCCTATCGTCCGTCGGAGGACCCGGAAGGCTGATGCCGGTCGGTAGCCCGAACAGCGCTGTTCCGGGAGGTCGAGATACGGACGGCATTGGGGTCGGTCTTACGATCCTGCAACGTCCTGCCCGGCAGGGACTTGCAAATGCGTCCGTCTGCCTGGAACCCTGCAGGGCCTGTCGTCAGGCGGCGGACCGTGAACCGGGAGCGGCGAGCGCGGTGCCGGTCTTCCTGGGTTGCTGCTGCGACTTCAGCTTGTCGGCTTCCTGGTGCCAGCGATTGGCTTCGCGACGCTTGACCCGCGCTTCCTTGCGCCACTTGCCCTGGGCTGCCCAGGACGCGACGCCTCCGACAAAGACGCCGAAGGCGACGGCGGCGAAAAGGAACCAGAACATCGGTGCCTGGAGGCTGACAGCCGGCTCCGCCGAGGAGAACGGATCGAGCGACAGACGCACGTCATGCCTGTTGGCCACCGCCAGTGCGATCAGAACCAGTGCGATCGGCAACAAGACAAGATTCTTCAGAAAGCGTGTCAAAGGAAGTCTCCCGTCCAGGCATCAGGAAGCCGGCATCGCGTGCCACCTTTCCGCCGGTCAACCGGTGATGTTACAGCCTCGCCGCGCCGGCGCGACAGGTTCGCGCCGAGCTTCTTTTGTCAGTCCTCGGATCCGTCGCCGTCGTTGAGCCGCTCGCGCATCTCCTTCCCCGTCTTGAAGAAGGGCACGTATTTCTCGTCAACATCGACCTTCTGCCCCGTCCGGGGATTGCGCCCGGTTCGTGCAGGGCGGTTCTTGACCGAAAACGCGCCGAAGCCGCGCAACTCGACACGGTTGCCGCTTCTCAGGGCATCGGTGATCTCGTCGAGAATGGCATTGACGATGTTTTCGACGTCACGCTGGTAGAGATGCGGATTTTGTTCGGCAATCCGCTGCACCAGTTCCGACTTGATCATTCGTGTCTCCCTGTCCGGTCGAGACCTTCCGTCGCGTTTTGAGCGTGCCAAACGGATACGGCACCGTCAAGCGCAACCCCTTCGAGTACAAAGCTATTGGCGCCCTTGACGGTATCGATGATACCGTCGGCGAGGCCGCTGCCGACCCATCTGGCGATCCGCGCGGGGAAAGGCAGGCCGTCCAGTTCACCGTTGCTCGACCACGTGACGACCGGCAGGTCGGGGCTTATGTCCCTTTCCTTTTCGAGCCAGGCGATGCTTGCCTCCTCGCCGCCGAGCGCGTCCACAAGTCCCAGTCGCCGGGCCGCCTCACCTGAATAGATGCCGCCCTGGGCCACGCCGCGAACGGCCTGGTCGTCCATCTTGCGGCGTTCCGCCACAAGCGCGACGAACCATTCATAGCTGTCGTCGATCACCGCCTGCAGGTTGTCGCGCACCGCCTGGGGCGGCTCGGAATGGAAGTTCGGCTCGGCTTTCAGCGGGCCGGAGCGCACGACATCGACCTTCACGCCGATCGTGTCGAGAAGGCCGCCGATATTCCCGTACTGGATATAGACGCCAATCGAACCGGTGAGCGAGGTGTGGCGCGCGACGATATAGTCCGCGGCAATGGCCGTCATGTAGCCGGCCGAGGCGCCGAGCGTGCCGATCTGGGCAACCACGGGCTTCTTCTCGGCAAGTTCCCGCAAGGCTTGGTAGAGCGCCTCTCCACCGACCGTGGAGCCGCCAGGAGAATTGATGTCGACGATCACTGCCGCGACGCGGTCGTTCTTGGCCAACTGCCGGATCATCTTCAGCCTGGCGCGGTCGTCGATAATGACGCCGCTGACGCCAACCCGGGCGATGTGCATCGATCGTTTCGACAGGGGGCCAAAACCGCCAGCCCAGGCAATGCCGCCGACGATCGCGATCGCGGCCACAAGGAAGGCGGCGATGCGCCAGAACACAACCTTTCGGCGCAGTCGCCGTCGGTCAACTATCGCATCCGCATCGAAGGACATGGACAAAGCCTTTCCGTCTCGTCGCTCGGGTGCCCTATCGCTACATTGGCGGGACGGGAATGAAAAGCCCGACTTTCCACCGAAATGCGTTTGGGTGAACGGCAGGCGCATTGCCTGCCGTAGCGGCATCTGTCACTTAACCCTCCGTCGGCCGCGGGGGCGGATGGAAATCGCAAGACGGAGGTGGCGCCAGGATGTCGCAGATCACGCTTTCCACACTCGACGGGGCGAAGGCGGAGGGACGCCGCTTTGCCATGCTGACCGCCTATGATGCGTCGTTCGCTCAGGCTGCGGCCCGGTCGGGGATCGAGACGCTTCTGATAGGCGACAGCCTCGGCATGGTTGCGCAGGGGCACGGATCCACGCTTCCCGTGACGATGGCCGACATGGCCTACCATACGGCCTGCGTCGCGCGGGGCGTCGAAAGCTGTGAGCAACGCCCCCTTCTGGTCGCGGACCTCCCCTTTGCGGCCGCCAACACGTCTGTCGACGCGGCCGCGAATGCTGCGCGGTTGATGCAGGCCGGGGCGAATGCGATCAAGATCGAGGGCGGTGCATGGCTGGCGGAGACCGTGCGCCATCTGAGCGAGCGCGGCATACCGGTTTGCGCCCATCTCGGGCTGACGCCCCAGAGCGCGGACATGCTCGGGGGGTACAGGCTCCAGGGGCGTGATGAGGCGGCGGCGGCGCGCATCCGCGCGGACGCAGCGCTGCTGGAGGAGGCCGGCGCCCGCCTTGTTCTGCTCGAATGCGTGCCGAGTGGCCTTGGCGAAGCGGTAACGCAGGCCGCCCGCGTGCCCGTGATCGGGATTGGTGCGGGTCCCGCAACCGATGCACAGGTCCTGGTCATGCATGACATGCTCGGTGTCACGAGCGGCCGGAAGGCGCGTTTCGTGAAGGACTATCTTGCCGGGCGCGGCGGTATCTCGGATGCCTTCCGCGCCTTCGCCGAGGAGGTCCGCAGTGGGGCCTATCCGGCACCGGAGCATTGCTACGGAGCCTGAAGCTGGATCTTTCGCGCCCTGCACGCCGGGCCGGTCCCTTCAACGTCGGACCTTGTCGTGTCATGCTCGCTGGCGAATGAGGGAGATCGGGCGATGAGCGTCAGGATCGTGCAACTGGGGAGCGGCCGGAAGGCCGGCGAGGGGCCGCGCATCGGCACGGTGCGTCGCCCGCCGCGCGGCGTTCGCAAGCAGGACCATGCCACAGGCGACTGGTACGACAGCTGGCTGCCGGAACTGTCCCCGAGCCCCGGCCTCGTGGCTTCCGCCAGGGCCGCCGGCACGGACGCCGACTGGCAGGCCTTCGTCAAGGCATTCCGCAGGGAAATGACGGCTGCGACCCCGGCGCGCCTGCTGGACATGCTGGCGCTTATGTCCCGCACGGCGAATTTTTCACTGGGCTGCTATTGCCAGGACGAGAACCGCTGTCATCGCTCGGTCCTGCGGGCGCTGCTTGCCGAGCGCGGGGCCGACATCGAATGACACCGGTTCCGGCTCGCGCTTGACCATGCCCGACACGGGGCGGGAAGAGCCGTCGCGGTGCCGCGACAACCCCTCAAACGAAAAGACCCCGGCCTTGCGGCCGGGGTCTCGTTTTCAGCACAGGCAAATGGCCTGATCAGTCGTCGGTCTCGCGGGCCTTGAGGGCCGCACCGAGAATGTCGCCGAGCGACGCGCCGGAGTCCGACGAGCCGTACTGCGCGACAGCTTCCTTCTCCTCGGCGATTTCCAGCGCCTTGATGGAGACCGAAACGCGACGGGTCTTCTTGTCGAACTGGGTGACGCGGGCATCGAACTTCTCGCCGACCGAGAAGCGCTCGGGGCGCTGTTCGGCGCGATCGCGCGACAGGTCGGCGCGGCGGACGAAGGTGGTGATGTCGGAATCGACGATCTTTGCCTCCAGGCCGCCCTCCTTCACCTCGGTCACTTCGCAGGTGATGATGACACCCTTGCGCAGTTCGCCGGCGGCTGCAGTGTCGAACGGATCGCCGCCGAGCTGCTTGATGCCGAGCGAAATCCGCTCCTTGTCCATGTCGACGTCGAGCACTATGGCGCGAACCATGTCGCCCTTCTTGTACTCTTCGATGACCTGCTCGCCCGGACGGTTCCAGTCGAGGTCGGACAGGTGGACCATGCCGTCGACATCGCCGTCGAGACCGATGAACAGGCCGAACTCGGTCTTGTTCTTGACCTCGCCCTCGACCTCGGTGTTGACCGGGAACTTGTCGGCGAAGGCCTCCCACGGGTTCTGAAGCGTCTGCTTCAGGCCGAGCGAGATGCGGCGCTTGACCGGATCGACTTCCAGGATCATCACCTCAACCTCCTGCGAGGTGGAGACGATCTTGCCCGGATGGACGTTCTTCTTGGTCCAGGACATCTCGGAAACGTGGATCAGGCCTTCGATGCCCGGCTCCAGTTCCACGAACGCACCGTAGTCGGTGATGTTGGTCACGCGGCCGGTGAACTTGGCATCGACCGGGTACTTGGCCTCGATGCCGTCCCACGGATCGGCTTCGAGCTGCTTCATGCCCAGCGAGATGCGGTGCGTGTCCTGGTTGACCCGGATGATCTGCACCTTGACGGTCTGGCCGATCGACAGGACCTCGCTCGGATGGTTGATCCGGCGCCAGGCGATGTCGGTGACGTGCAGGAGGCCGTCGATGCCGCCGAGGTCGACGAACGCACCGTAGTCGGTGATGTTCTTGACCACGCCTTCCATGACCTGGCCTTCCTCGAGGCTCTGGACCAGCTCCGAACGCTGTTCGGCGCGGGTTTCTTCCAGAACGACACGGCGCGACACGACGATGTTGCCGCGGCGCTTGTCCATCTTCAGGATCTGGAACGGCTGCGGGGTGTGCATCAGGGGAGCGACATCGCGCACCGGACGGATGTCGACCTGGCTGCGCGGCAGGAACGCCACGGCGCCGTCGAGATCGACGGTGAAGCCGCCCTTGACCTGGTTGAAGATCTGGCCGGTGACCTTCTCGTTCGCCTCGAAGGCGACTTCCAGACGGATCCAGCTTTCTTCGCGGCGCGCCTTGTCGCGCGACAGCACGGCCTCGCCGAGCGCGTTCTCGACGCGCTCCAGATAGACCTCGACCTTGTCGCCGACGGACACGCCGGCATCGTCGCCGTCGCGGCCCTTGACGCCGAATTCCTTGAGCGCGACGCGGCCTTCGACCTTGAGGCCGACGTCGATCACCGCGAGATCCTTCTCGATGGCGATGACGGTGCCGGTGATCACGGAGCCTTCATAGTGCTCCTGCTCCTCGAAGCTCTGCTCGAGAAGGGCGGCGAACTCGTCGCGTGTGGGATTCAAACTGTTCATCGAAACTCCTGGCAGCCAAACATGGCTCATCGCCGGCGGGTTTGTGTTGCTCCTGGCGATTTCCCCTTCCGGCACCGTCGCTCTGGACGATGCATCCGCATGGCTCCCCGTGTCCGCATCTTGCGGTAAGTCGAGGCATCCGGCGGGCCGGCGAGGCGAACGGTGAAACCGCACTCTCGAAATAGTTGCCAAGGTCGTCGGGCGTCCGGTTGCGGACCGGGTCGCGCCTGCGATCGTCCCGGCCGCCGCCTGGAAGCGGGAAGCCGTTATCGGGCCACGGAAAAAACGCCGAAATCGTGTCCGCTACTCCGCGTACACGCTATCGACGATATCCACAGCCGCCTTGAACGCCGTTTCTATATCCATTTCCGATGTGTCGAGCAAGTGCGCATCTTCGGCGGCCTTCAATGGGGCGACGGTCCGGTTGGCATCGCGCTGGTCCCGGCGCTCCAGATCGGCAAGGACCTTGTCGAAATCGGCCGGCTTGCCTTTTGCCTCGAGCTCTGTGGTCCGACGTTTTGCGCGTTCCCGGGGGCTTGCCGTGGCGAACAGTTTCACATCGGCGTCGGGACACACGACGGTGCCGATGTCGCGGCCGTCGAGAACGGCGCCGGGGGGCTCCATCGCGAAGCGGCGCTGCAACTGGACGAGTTCCTCTCGAAGGCCCGGCAGGACGGCGATGCGCGAGGCGGCCTCGCCGATCTCGTGGGCCGAGAGCACGTCGCGATCGAGCCGGGAAAGATCCAGGTTGCGCGCCGTCGCCACCGCCACGGCCTCGTCGCCAAGCGGCAGGCCGCGCGCCAGCAGGGCGGCGGCAACTGCCCGGTAGGTCAGCCCGGTGTCGAGATGATGCAACCCGTAATGCGCCGCCAGCCGGCGGGCAAGGGTTCCCTTGCCGGACGCGGCCGGTCCGTCGATGGCGATGATCATGCGGCCTTCTCCCCGGCGAGGGAGAGGTCGCCGCCAAGTTCGCGGATCAGTTTCTGGAAGGTCGGGAAGCTGGTGGCGATGACCGCGCCGTCGTCGACGGTCACCGGTGCGTCGGCCGCGAGGCCGAGAACCAGGAAGCTCATGGCGATGCGGTGATCGAGATAGGTGGCGACCGTGCCCCCGCCGATCGCGCCGCGCCGTCCGTGCACGACGAGGCTCGTCTCGCCTTCCTCGCAGTCGATGCGGTTGGCCCGCAGGCCGGCCGCGACGGCGGCCAGGCGATCGGACTCCTTCACGCGCAGCTCCTCAAGTCCCGGCATCGTCGTCGCCCCGCTGGCGAAGGCGGCGGCAATGGCCAGGACCGGATATTCGTCGATCATCGAGGGCGCGCGCTCGGCCGGCACAGTGATGCCCTTCAGGGCCGAATGGCGGACACGGATGTCGCCGAGCTTCTCGCCGCCCGTCTCGCGGATGTTGTCGATGACGAGATCCGCGCCCATTTCCTGCAATGTGGTCAGCAGGCCGGTCCGGTGTTCGTTGAGAAGCACGTCGGCGACGGTTACGTCGGAGCCTGGCGTGATCAGCGCGGCGACGATCGGGAAGGCGGCGGAGGAGGGATCTGCCGGAACGGTGATGTCCTGCGGCTGCAACTCACCTTGTCCCGTGACGGTGATGATGCGTCCGCCCGAGCCGTCGGCCTCGACGCTGATCGCCGCGCCGAAGCCCAGCAGCATGCGCTCGGTATGGTCGCGCGTGGGGATCGGCTCGATCACCGTCGTCTGACCGGGCGCGTTCAGGCCGGCCAGCAGGACCGCCGATTTCACCTGGGCAGAGGGCACCGGCACCCGGTAGGTGATCGGCGCCGCGGTGCCGGGACCGCGGACGGACAGCGGCAGCCGGTCGCCCGAACGTGCGATGATGCGTGCGCCCATCTGGCGCAGCGGCTCGAGCACGCGGCCCATCGGCCGGCGCGACAGGGACGCATCGCCCGTGAAGGTGGTCGCGATCGGGTGGGTTCCGGCAAGGCCCAGCGCGAGCCGGACGCCGGTGCCCGCGTTTCCGTAGTCGATCACGGTCTCGGGCTCGACAAGACTGCCGAGCCCGGCGCCATCGACTGTCCACACGCCGAGTGGGTCCCGGTCGATCCGCGCCCCGAATGCACGCATCGCGGCCGCGGTGTTCAGGACATCTTCCGATTCCAGCAGGCCGGTCACGGTGGTCCGTCCGACCGCCAGGGCGCCCAGCATCAGCGAGCGGTGCGAAATGGATTTGTCGCCGGGTACCGTGACCCGGCCCTTCAGCGCGCGACCTGAACGCGCCACCATCGGCGCGACAGAAGTGGAATGGGACATGTTGCGATCCGGAGCTTGCAGGCCAGTGTTGCGTTGCATCTCGTATCATGCTGGAACCGATACGTCACCGTGGCGGTTTCCTGGCTGGACGCCGCTGTCGGGCCGGCTCCCGCTGAGCTTTTGGGAAAAGATAACAAAGCGTTTGACGAAGCAGGCCGGATTAGGCTTTGACATGACGTCGGGCAGCCTATATGCGAACGCCCGATTATCGAAAAAGACAAGGGTTGGAACCGTGGCGAAACCCGAACTTGGCACCAAGCGGCTGTGCGGCGGCTGCGGCGCGAAATACTATGACCTCAATCGCGATCCGATCACCTGCCCGAAATGCGGCACCGTGTTCGTCCTGTCTCAGGCGATGCGTGTGAAGGCGGCGGCAAAGGCGGCTGCGGTCGAGGAAGACGAGGACGACGAGGTCGAGGTCGAGGACGAAGGCGCCGAGCTGGTCAGCCTCGAGGAAGCCGACGCCGAAGCCGAAGGCGATGCGGCCGTTTCGGTTGATGCCGACGACGACGAGGAACTCGACGACGACGATTCGGCCGATGACGTCTTCATTGACGATGAGGACGAGGAAGACGACGACGTTCCCGGCATCGTGGTCGAGCGCGACGACGAGGACACGGATCGCTGACGTGCCGCCGCCGCAGGTCGCTGCGTCGGCGATTGTCCACAGTCTTCGCCGCCTTCGGCGAGAGATGTTTGAACGGGCGGATTATTCCGCTTGACTTGAAGGGCGGAAGACGTATTTTCCGCCCGCATCGGCACGGCAGTCCCAAACGCCGCGCCGCGATTTTCTGAAAGCATGACAGCCTCTTCGAAGGAGTGCTTGAAGGGCTTTCGGAGAAGACCTGGAAGACGGGGCCATAGCTCAGTTGGGAGAGCGCTTGAATGGCATTCAAGAGGTCAGGGGTTCGATTCCCCTTGGCTCCACCAGTCTTCCCCTTACGTGTTTCGATCTCCACATGAATTGAGTGCTTTTGTGGTTCCGGGGGCTCGCCTGGCGGAACCGGCGCCGGCGCCTGCATGGCTTCGCGATAGTGGCGGTTCGACACGTTTCCGCGAGCAGTGCCTGCGGTCTGTCCACCGAGACGACCTTTCAGGCAGCATGGTCTTTGCCCCTGCAATTGGCGCAGACGCGTCTGACAGGCTGTACCAAGTGACGAGATGCGCGCTGCGCTTCATCCCGTGGCTGCCGGCGAAGACTTGTCGAGGTGCATGTTCCCTCGGGGTGCTTTCGCCTTTGACGCACCAGAGCGGCACGCTTTAGTTGTTTTCGCATCGGCGGAGGCAACTCAATGTATCCAGGGCACGCGACCGACTATCTCCATATCCTGGTGGTGAAGGTCATCCGGTCATGCAACCTCCGCTGCAGATACTGCTACTATATCAATGATGATACGCGCGATTACGGGTCGTCCATGAGCGTCGAGACGGTCACGGCCCTGTACGAGCGCTACCGCGACTACCTCTCCGGGCTCGGCCGGGAAGGAGCGATCGTCTGGCATGGGGGAGAGCCGCTCATGCTTGGCCATGCGCGCTTCGCCAGGTTCATGGATCTGCAAGAAGAAACCGGCTTGGCACCGTTCATTCACAACAGGCTGCAAACCAACGCCTTGCTGATCGACGACGCATGGATCGACTTCCTGCACCGCTATGACATCGGCATCGGGGTGAGCATCGATACCGACCAGGCCTCCCACGATGCCAACAGGGTGACGCCGAAAGGCGAGGGAACGTATGTCCAGACGGTGGCGGCGCTGAACCGGCTCCGCGAGGCTGGAATCGGTACAGGCGTCTTGAGTGTCGCTGCCGGATCGGTCGATGGACGGCACGCGATTTCGTCGCTGCGCTCGCTCGGTGTCTCCAGTGCCGACATTCTTTTGCCAATGACAAACAATGCAAGGCAGAAGAACGCCGACACGGCGGTAGATCTCGACGCCTTGCCCGATTTCCTGGTCGATGCCTTTCGCGAGTGGGTGAAGGGCGACGACCCGTCAATGCGCATTCGGCTTTTTTCTTCCATGATCCTGCAGGCTTTCGGTCGTCGCACGACGTTCCTTGGTACCGGTGGGGCGGACATGAGTTCCCTGGCGGTTGTCGAAACGGACGGCTCCCTTTGCATGGACACCGAATACAGCCAGCTGGAGCGCTTCCGGATTGCTGGTGGCTACAGCACCGGTCTCAATGTGAAGGATGACGATTTCACGTTTGCCCGCGCCGAGACGCTGATCAAGGCCTTCGTTTCGCAGGTCGGCGGAGACCGGCTGCCGACGGCCTGCAAGAGCTGCGAGGTCGCCGCCGTGTGCGGCGGCGGGCATCCCGGCTCGCGATACGACGACGCGGACGACTCCCACGATCATCCAAGTGCCCATTGCATGGCGCTGTACAGGCTTGGCCAGGAAACCCTGTCCTATTTGAAGAACCCGCACCCGTATCTTTGAGAGAGGAATTTGCGATGAGCGAAAATTCGGGAAAGACGGTCAAGGTCAAATTCGAAGTCGAAATCCAGGGTGTGAACGAAGAGCTTCACGGCCGCCTCATGGCGGTCCACGAGGCCGGCGACCTGACGAACATGGTCAAAAGCATTCTCAACGAGGCCGATAACGATTCCTATACAAAGGTCATCTGGGGACAGTGGCAGCAGTTCGGCTAGGATCGATCGCTGCTCACGGGGACAACGCCTTGCTGCCTGTCGTCGCAGCGGAATGAGCGAACACCGAACTGTCCGGAATCGGCAAAAAAGCGGCCCGCGGGAAAACCGCGAGCCGTTCCGGTAAACTACGGACGTGTTCCGTGAGACCGCTCAGGCGGCGCGGATTGTCGACAGGAACTCGTTCATCGCCGACTGCATGCGGTTCGAGCGGTCGTGCAGGTCGCGGATAGATTCCCGCATCTCCGCGCTCAGGTCACCGGTCTGGTTCGCCTGATTGGACACCTCGACGATCGAACTGCTGACGCTCAGCGTGCCGCGTGCCGCCTCTGCCACGTTGCGGGCGATCTCGTTGGTTGCCGCGTTCTGCTCTTCCGTCGCCGCCGCCATGGCGGAGGTCCGCTGGTGGATGGTTTTCACCATTTCGGCGACGGAGGCCGTTGCCACGATGGAATCGTCGGCAGCCTGACGCATCTCCGAGATCTGCGTGTCGATCTCCTCGGTCGCCTTGGCCGTCTGTTCTGCCAGCGCCTTGACCTCGGAGGCGACGACCGCGAAGCCGCGTCCGGCATCTCCGGCGCGGGCCGCCTCGATCGTGGCATTGAGCGCGAGCAGGTTGGTCTGCTCGGCGATGTCGGTGATCAGCCGGGTCACGTCGCCGATCTTGGCCACCACCTGCTGCAGCTTGCCGACCGCGTTGTTGGAGCGCTCGACCTCGCTGGAGGCTTCCGTCACCACCTTCGAGGAAGCGTGCACCTGCTCGTTGATCTCGGCGATGGAGGCGGAGAGTTCCTCCGTCGCGCTCGCCACCGTGTTGACGTTCTCTGTTGCCTGCTGCGAGGCGGAGGAAACCGACAGGGCCTGGTCCGTCGTCCCGTGGGCGATGTCGGCAAGCGACCCGGCGGACCCGTTGAGCGCCTCCAGCCCGCTGATCATCTCGCGGGTGATGGTCAGGACGGTTTCCTCGAAGCTGCTGGCCACCGCTTCCATTTCGGTGCGGCGCCGCTCGGCCGCGTCGAGCCGCTGGCGTTCGGTGTCTGCTTCCAGTTCGCGGGTGCGGATCAGGTTGGCACGGAAGACGCCGAGCGCCTCGCCCATCTGGCCGATCTCGTCGGAGCGCCTGCCGAAGTCGACTTCCTCGTCGGTGTCGCCGTCGGCGAGCTTGCGAACCACGTTGGCGAGCTGGCCGAGGGGGCGCGACACCATCGCGAAATTCAGGTATCCGAGCAGCCCGGCAAAGAGCGTGATCAGCAGGCCGCTGCCGAGCGCCACCATCTGCGCGGAGGCAAGTTCGGCTCTCTGGGTGCCGAGCAGGGCGCTCTCGCGCTCCTGGAGCGATTTCTGCAGCTCCGCAACACCATCGAAGGTCGAGGCGAGAAGGTTCGCGCCCGTCGCGGTCAGCTCCATCGCCCGCGCCAGGTCGACCGTCTCGGGAACCCGCATCAACCGGATCTGCTCATTGGCGAAACTGTCGGCCCAGGACTTCCAGGCAGTGCGGACGATCTCGGCCTGTCCGACCAGGCTTTGGTCCAGGCCGGAAAGCCGCGACCCCAGCCCGTCGATGCGGGTCGTGATCTCGACCGACTGGTCCTCGACCTTGCCCACCCAGTCGCGATTGCCGGTCAGCAGGAAGTTCTTGACCCACAGCGCCTGCTGAAGCACGGCCCGCTGCAACAGGTCGGCCTCGCGCGAGATCGAGGTGACGGTTTCCGCCTGCTGTACCGCCTCGGCGGCGGTGATGGTTTTCGTGTAGGTGATGGCGCCGCCGATGGCGCCGATCAGCGCCAGACAGGAGAAGGCGATGGCGCCCTTGGTCGAGACCGATAAATTGGCGAACATGACTTTGTCCCTGATTTAGCTGGCGGGCGAATTGCGGCGCTGCAACTCGGTGAGGTTGACCTCGACTGTCGCGGCGCCGATCGGCTGGGCGGTTTCGGGATCGGCCAGGGTGAGGTTGAGCTGGGCGCGCCAGATCTTGCGCTCCTCGTCCCATTCGGCTTCGTCGATGAAGACCGCGTTGGCTCCGGCCGGGAAGGTCTTCTGGAACTTGGCCTCGTCGCCTTGCCAGTAGTCGCCGGTGATCGCGCTCTGGCCGACATTCAGCCCGTTCCCGTCCATCACGAAGATCTCGGTGTAAAGGCCGAGCGTCTGGGCCTGGATTCGCAACAGGTAGATCGACAGGGGCGCCGACAGCGTCGCGGCGATCAGCGGCTTGTCGTCGCTCTTTCGCTCCGCCACCCACTGCTGGTCGAGTGCATCGATCGCCGCCTGGCCGAGATCGCCGCGCAGGCTGTTCTGCGCCTTGATCGACAGCGGGACGATCGGGTTGGCCAGCCACTCGCGTGTCTGGGCGATGAAGGTATCGTCGATCAGGGCGGTGACATCGGGTGCCGACGGTTCCGCCGCCGCCGGCCCGGTCAGGGCGAGGATCGACAGAATGAGAGTACCGGCGATGCGTCGCATGTCTGGCTCCTGTCTAAAAAATGGTCACTCCACATTTCGCCCGCGGGGGTTAACGCCATCTTTAAAAGGCGAGGAGAAAAATTCAAATGAATGAAATCAATTAGTTATTCGAATATATTGCAGGAATTACGCATTATCCCGGAAGGGTCGATTCGTATTTTCTGCAAGCTTCCTTTTGATGTGCAATTTTTCGGGCAACTTCTGACGCTGCGTCAGACAGGCTTGCCGTCGCCGGCGGTATGGGCGGCGCGTCCTGCCCGGTGCGTTTCTTGAATCTGACGCCGCATGCCGCCATATAGAAGACAACGGGGCACGTTGTCCCTGCCGGATGCCTGTCGGGTCCGGCGATTTGAACGTCCCGGTCGCGTTCGGGTTCACAGCGGCGCGGACGGGTCGTTTGTAAAATGGGCCGCTTTTGAAAAAGGGCTTGATGCATATGACGCGCATGTCAGCGTTTTCCTCTCCGTTGCTCCTCGGCTTTGAGGATCTCGAGCGGATGCTCGACCGGGTAAGCAAGGGCGCCAACGACGGCTATCCGCCGTACAATATCGAGCGCCTTCCCAAGACCGAGACGCATGGGGAGATCATCCGCATCACGCTTGCGGTTGCCGGGTTTACCCGCGATCAGCTCGATGTCAGCGTCGAGGAGAGCCAATTGGTGATCCGCGGCCGGCAGGAGGACGACAAGTCCCGTCACTTCCTGCATCGGGGCATCGCGGCGCGGCAGTTTCAAAGGGCCTTCGTTCTGGCGGAAGGGATCGAGATCCTTGGCGCCGAACTGAAGGACGGCCTGCTTTCAATCGACCTTGTCCGTCCACAACCCGAGCGCATCGTACGCCGGATCGAGATCGACGCGCGGGACTGATCCCGCATGTCGGTTGTCCGGTCATCCGGAAAGGGCGATGCGGCAGGTCCGCTCGCCGGAAAGGAGTAGTGCCATGACGCGTGACGAAGAACATCTCGAAATGCAGCCGGGCGAGTTCAAGGCTCTTGGCGCCGGGCAGATCGCCTATGTGAAGCGCATGACTTCGGACGATGTCTCGACGCTTTTTCCGCAAGCCCCGCATATGGAGCCTGGCCTGAGCCTATGGGTGCTGCTCAATGCGGACGGGACGCCGATCATGCTGACGGACAGCCGCGAGGCGGCGCTCGCCAACGCGGCGGAGCATGAGCTTTACACGGTCGGCCTGCACTGACGTCGGGCGGCCCCGCCGGCTTCGACGTAAACCAGGACGCCCCGGTTCATTCACATGGACCGGGGCGTTTTTCGTGGGACATGGGCCGCGGCCGGACAGCCGCGGACCGCGCCGGGAAGCCTCAGGCCGCGTTGGAGGCGGCCGGTTGCGTCAGGATGGTGTAGAGCGCATCGGCGTCGCTGCTCGCCCGGAGCTTGGCGACGGTGCCGGGATCGCGCATCCGGCGGGCGATGCGGGCCAGTGCCTTCAGGTGATCCGCTCCGGCCCCTTCGGGCGCAAGCAGGACGAAGACGAGATCGACCGGCTGGTCATCGAGCGCATCGAAGTCGATTGGCCGCTCCAGCCGGGCGAAAAGGCCGACGAGCTTGTCGAGGCGGACAAGCTTGCCATGCGGAATTGCGATGCCGTTGCCGACACCTGTCGATCCGAGGCGTTCACGCTGCAGCAGCGTGTCGAACACGTCGCGTTCCGGCAGGCCCGTGACAGCGGCGGCCTTGGCGGCCAGTTCCTGAAGCGCTTGCTTCTTGCTGTTCGCTTTCAGGCTCGGAACGATCGCTTTCGACGTGAGGAGATCGTTGAGATCCATAAGGCGACTCGTCGTTGGGGCAATGAGAGGCGATCGGCAAATCGCCGCGCCCCCGATCGGGGGCGCGGCGCTGCCGGCTGATGCCTGACTACCTGGTTGCGTTTTCCGGGTCGATCCACCCGTAATTTCCGTCCGGACGGCGATAGACGACGTTCACCGCCCCGCTTCCGGCATTGCGGAACACCACGACGGGCGCTTCCGCGAGATCGAGCTGCATGACCGCCATGCCGACGGTCATCGTCTTCACCTTGGCGGATGTTTCGGCCACCACGAGCGGCGTGAAGTCGGCAGGAACCTCCTCCTCGTCCTCGACGGAGGCGAGCACATAGGAGGTGGCATCGAACACGTCGCGTCCGTTGGACGCGTTGCCGTGGTGGTCCTTGAGCTTGCGCTTGTAGCGGCGCAGGCGCTTCTCGATGCGCTCGGCGGCGGCATCGAAGCTCTGGCGCGGATCCTGACTGTCGGCGGAAACCTGCAGGTCGATACCGGTGTCGAGATGCAGCAGGCATTCGGAACGGAAGCCGGAACCCTCGCGTCCGATGGTCACGTGGCCGGTATAGCCTCCATCGAAATATTTGGAGATACCTTCGGCAACGCGATCCTCGATATGCGTGCGCAGTGCGTCACCGACATCGACATTCTTCCCCGATATCCGCAGTGTCATGGGAACCTCTTCTTGTTCTGGTCAATCCGACCCGACGATGAATATGACGCGATTCCCGCACATGTCATCGCCAGCCAACCCACTCTTGCAGACCGGGAGGCGGATTGATATCCGCAACCCGCCTAATTGCGTCCCGGTCCTGGGTTACACCTTCGTTGCGGCGGCACACTGTCCGCCGTCCACGGGCCGGTTCATGCGCTCCGCCGGCGGTTTCCTGCCGTGCGGGCGTCCTGAGACCATGCGTGCCGTTTCCGGCACGTCCGAGCGCGGCTCTATAAGCGCCCGGCCCGACGAAGTCAAATGCACTGCCGGCCGATGTTGCACGCCGGGTCGTCGCCGGGTTCGTAACGGCCTGTACAAGTGCCTGAAGATGCGAAGATTTCATCGCCCCATATGCCGTGCCTTTCGTTGCCGCGTTCCGGCGGGCAGTCCGCTGCCGGAGTTCGCGTCAATCCCGGCGAGCCTGTTTCTCCCGTCGTCTCTGGACGGAGGAGGGCAGGCGCAAGGACTCCCGGTATTTTGCAACCGTTCGGCGGGCAATGTCGATCCCCTCCGCCTTCAACACTTTGACGAGGGTGTCGTCGGACAGCACGTCGGAGGGACTTTCGGCCTCGATCAGCGCCTTGATGCGGTGACGCACGGCCTCGGCCGAATGGGCATCGCCCCCGCCGGCCGAAGGGATCGAGGCGGAGAAGAAATACTTCAGCTCGAAGATGCCGCGAGGCGTTGCGATATACTTGTTGGAGGTCACCCGGCTGACCGTGGATTCATGCATGGAGATCGCTTCCGCGATGGTGCGCAGGTTCAGCGGACGCAGGTGCTGGACACCCTCGGCCAGGAACGCATCCTGCTGGCGCACGATCTCGCTGGCCACCTTGAGGATCGTCCGGGCGCGCTGGTCGAGGCTTTTCGACAGCCAGTTGGCGGTCTGCAGGCAGTCGGTGAGAAAGGTCTTTTCGGTTTCGTCGCGCGCCTTCTTGCTGATCAGGGCGTAATAGGTCTGGTTGACCAGCACCTTGGGAAGCGTGTCACTGTTCAGTTCCACAGACCAGCCGCCGTCGCGCGCCGCCCGCACGACGACATCGGGCACGACCGGCTGGATCAGGGTCTCGCCGAAGAAGCTTCCAGGCTTGGGATCGAGCGCCCGCAGCTCCGCGATCATCTCCCTGAGGTCTTCGTCGTCCACGCCGCAGGCCGCCTTCAGGGCCGCATAGTCATGGCGCGCCAGAAGGTCGATATTCTCGATCAGGGCGGCCATCGCCGGGTCGTAGCGGTTCTTCTCCTGCAACTGCAGCTTCAGGCATTCGGCCAGCGAGGTCGCGAACACGCCCGTCGGTTCGAGCGTCTGCAGCAGGGACAGGATTTGGTCGAGCCGCGCCCGCTCGACGCCCATGCGCTCCCCTGTCTCGTCAAGATCAAGGCGCAGATAGCCGGCATCGTCGAGATTGTCGATCATCACCTGGGCGATCATCCGGTCCACGGGATCGGCGATCGCCAGCACCATCTGCTCGCGCAAATGCTGCTGCAGCGAGACATCGGAGGCGACGAAGGCCTCCAGATTGTAGTCGTCGCTGGCGCCTCCACCGCCCGTCCGACCGCCAAGCCCGGTCTGCCACTGGTCGCGCTGCTGTGTTTCAGCGCCGCCTGCAGGCTGTTCGCGCCCGGTGCCGGGATCGTCGGGATAGATGTTGCCGAGATCGGTATCGAGCCGCGAGGCGATGTCGCGAGAGCTGTCGGACAGCTCCGCGCTGAGCCACTCTCCGTCCCCGTCCCCGTCCGCCTCCCGCGAGGCGCTGCCCGTATCCCCATCGGCAGCCTCGCCGCCCTCGGCCGGACCGGCGTCGCTTTCGACCCGCTCCAGCAGCGGGTTGCGTTCCATTTCGGCTTCGACATAGCTCGTCAGGTCAAGCGACGACATCTGCAGCAGCTTGATCGCCTGCATCAACTGCGGCGTCATGATCAGGGTCTGGCCCTGGCGGATCTCAAGCTTTGGCGACAGCGCCATGCAGGCTCCCAGATTTCAGGGCTCGTCACGTGAGGAGACGACCGCCCGGCATCGGCCCGGACAGGCACAGGCGACGGACATGCCCCTGCCCGTCGTCTCCCGGACCCGTTGCCGGCAAGCGGTGCGCCGTCGGCGCGCCCATGCGCTGGCGACCGGAGCACTTGCCCCGCTCCGGTTGGTCCGCTTCTTGCTTTGTACCCTAAGGAAAGTTTCGCATCAAAGCGTAAACTGCTCGCCGAGATAGAGCCGGCGGACATCCGGGTTGGCAACGATCTCGAAGGGGGAGCCTTCCGTCAGCACTTCGCCGGCCGCGATGATATAGGCGCGGTCGATCAGGCCGAGCGTCTCGCGCACGTTGTGATCGGTGATCAGGACGCCGATGCCGCGCTGTGTCAGGTGCCGGACAAGCTGCTGGATATCGCCGACGGCGATCGGATCGATGCCGGCGAAAGGCTCGTCCAGCAGCATGAAGGTCGGCCGGCTGGCCAGCGCCCGGGCGATCTCGACGCGCCGCCGTTCGCCGCCCGAAAGGGCGATCGCCGGCGATTCGCGCAGATGCGTGACGCCGAACTCCTCCAGCAGCGATTCCAGGTCGCGCTCGCGCTGTTTCCTGTCCGGCTCGACCACTTCCAGCACGGCGCGGATATTGTCCTGCACCGAGAGACCGCGGAAGATCGAGGCTTCCTGCGGCAGGTAGCCGATACCAAGCCTGGCGCGGCGATACATCGGCAGCCGGGTGATGTCGAAGCCGTCGAGGCGGATGGTGCCGTGATCGGGCTGGATCAGGCCGGTGATCATGTAGAAGCATGTGGTCTTGCCGGCGCCGTTGGGGCCCAGCAATCCGACAGCCTCACCGCGCTGGACCATCAGGCTGACATGACGGACCACCTGTCGGCGCTTGTAGCTCTTGCCGATGCCGTCGACGATCAGCAGCCCGTCTTCCGCGGACGGTTCGTAGGGCAGGGCGTCCGCCGCTGGGCCTTGCTTGCCCGAAGAAAGGAAGGAGAGGATCTTCACGTCGTGTCCGGATTTGTGCGGCCAGCGCGCCGTATCGCGTCAGCGCCTAATGGCATGAAACGGGTATGGCATTCAATCGCCTGCCGTCGCCGGTTGGCGATGGCAGAGACGGGCATCAGTTCTGCGGCGTGCCGTTCTGCAGGCTGTTCGGCTGGATGAGAACCTTCACCCGGCCGCTCTTCGGTGCCTCCAGGTCGGCTTGCCCGGTCTTCAGGTTCACCGTCAGCTTGTTGCCGACAACGACGTTGGGTCCTTGCGACAGCACAACCTCGCGCCCGGTCATCACCATCAGCTGGCGGCCCATGTCGAAAGTCGCCTGTTCGCCCGTCGCCGTCTGGTCCTTTGACGAGATATAGACCCGGCCGCTCGCCTCCAGCCGCGAGATGCGCTGATTGACGCCGCCGGCGGCGGATCCGTCATAGCGCACGACAAGTCGCTGGGTCTTCAGCACCGCATCTCCCTGGGTGACGACGACATCGCCGCTGAAGACCGCGCTCTGGTCCTTGTCCTGGACCTTCAGCTCCTTCGCCTCGATCTGGATCGGTTCGCGCTCGTTCGAGCCGAAACCGGCAAAGGCGTCGGAAAAGGTCTGGGCGCCGGCAAGGCCGGGCGCGAAGGCCATCGCGACAAGGGCAAGGGAGCCGACAAGACGGCGCCGGAACTGGGTCATGGAGCTTTCTCCGCGTTCGGCGGCATCACCGTCATGGAGATGCCGTCGGTGAAGGTCAGTGTAGCCGCGTCCTGGTCGAAACGCATCCGCCCCGCCTTCAAGGATCCGAAGGACGAGGTGAAGACCGTTTCCTCCTGGCTGGCAAGCCGGCCGGTTTTCAGGGCGACGTCGAGAGATCCGAAGCGGGCCGTCTGGCCCTCGTTGGTGGTGACGTCGATGCCGTCGGAGAGCGACAGTGTCTCTTCTGCGCTGTTGTACGTGCCGCGTGTCGCCACGATCCGCACGTGCTGGTCGGCGGACAGCCGCAGCTCCGCGGTGATCGCCTCCAGGTCGATGATGCGCGGATCGCTGATGCGCTGGATCGCCCTCCGCGCCGAGACCCGGTAGGAGCGCTCGCCGTCATGGCCGGAGAGTTCCGGACTGTCCATCACCAGCCCGTCCGTGGTCAGCGTGATGGTGCCCAGGCCAAGGCTGCTCAGATAGCTGCTGACGCCGATCATGGCGAAGATGCCGAGCATCAGAACAAGGCCGATGCCGGGCACCGCCAGCCGCAGCCGTCGCACCCGCTTGCTGTGGCGCTGGGCCGCGGTGCGGGCGAGAGCGCGCGTTGCCGCCTGCCGCGCGTCCTCGCTGGCGCGCGGTGCACCGTCATGCCCCTCAAACGCGGGGCGCAGTTGATGGGCCTCCTGATCCAACCCTTGTCCGTCCAGTCCGGTCACAGCGGCACGCGGCCCGCCCGCCGCGCGCCGATCCGTCGATGCTGCAATACATATAGGTTGCCGTTTCCCGCTTGTCGCGGCATCGCGGCGAGCCTCAGCTGTGGGCGAAGATGTCGGTGTCGTCCCAGCCGGCAAGATCGAGCAACGCGCGTGTGGGCAGGAACTCGAAACAGGCCTGCGCGATCGCGGTGCGGTTCTCGCGTGCAAGCCGCGCGGCCAGCTGTTCGCGTATCGCGTGCAGGTAGAGCACGTCCGAGGCCGCATAGGCCAGCTGTGCATCGCTCAGGGTCTCCGCCGCCCAGTCGGAGCTTTGCTGCTGCTTGGAGATCTCGACGCCGATCATCTCCCGGGCGAGATCCTTCAGTCCGTGCCTGTCGGTATAGGTGCGCACCAGCCGTGAGGCGATCTTGGTGCACCACACGGGCGCGCAGTCGATGCTGAGGGCGTTGTGCAGGACGGCGACGTCGAAACGGGCGAAGTGGAACAGCTTGGTCTTCGACCGGTCGCCCAGAAGCCTGGCCAGGTTGGGGGCGCTCGTCTGTCCGGCGGCGATCTGCACCACGTCCGCGCTGCCGTCGCCCGGCGAAAGCTGCACGACGCAGAGCCGGTCGCGATGCGGCTTGAGGCCGAGCGTTTCGGTGTCGATGGCGATCGCGTCCGCCGACGCATAGGCGGCGAGATCGGGAGAGGAAAGGTCAGGCAGGTCGCCACGATGCAGGCGGATGGTCATGGAGGATCCTTGTCTCGAAACGTGACGCTCTTGATATCGGCCTTTGCCGCTTGCGTCCATATTGGCGCGGCGGCGTTACGGGTCTACTTGACCGAGCGGAGCACCGCCTCCGCCACACGTGTGACCTGGCTGGCGGTCAGGCCCGGATAGATCGGAAGGCAGAGGACCTTCTCGGCCATTCTGGAGGCGCCGCTCAGCGGTCCGGACCTGCGGGCATGTGAAAAGGCCGGCTGAAGATGCAGTGGCTCGGGATAGTGGACGGCTGTTTGAATGCCGGCTTTCCGCAGATCGGTGGCGACGCGGTCGCGGTTCTCGGCAAGGAGTGCGTATTGCGACCTAGCGCTTGCAACGCACGGGTCAGGCGCTGAGAAATCCAGTCGTCCCGCGTTTCGTGCATCGGACAGAAGGGCGTCATAGGTATCCGCGACCGCGCGCCGGTTTCCGATTGCCGCTTCCAGGGTCTTCAAGCGGACGAGAAGGGTGGCGGCGGTGATCGAACTCATCCGGCCGTTCACTCCGGTGCGGACATGGCGATACTTGCCGCTTTGCCCGTGATCGCGGATCTCGGTCAGACAGCAGGCCAGCGCGTCGTCATCCGTGAACACGGCGCCGCCGTCTCCTGCGCCCCCAAGGACCTTTGTGGGAAAGAAACTGGTGCATCCAAGACGCGCCAGGGATCCGCTCTGCCGGCCCTCCCGGCTGCCCCCGAAACTCTGTGCGGCGTCTTCGATGACCGCGATCCCGTGAGCGTCCGCCAGGGCGTTGATCGCGCTGAAGTCGGGAGGCGCGCCGTAAAGCGAGACGGCCACGATCGCCCGCGTCCTCGGCGTGAGCGCCTTTTCCAGCCTGTCGACATCGACAAGACCCGAAGGGGGCTCCACGTCGACGAGCACGGGCGATGCCCCCAGGAGCAGGGCGCATTCGACGGGCGCTGCGAACGTGTAGGCCGGGACGATGACCTCGTCGCCGGGGCCGATCTCAAGCGCCATCATGGCCATCAAGAGGGCAGTGGTTCCCGAAGCGCAGGCGATTGCATGGCGCACGCCGACCATCTCGGCGAGGCGGCCTTCCAGTTCCGCGATCTCCGGTCCCATGATGAAACGGCCGTGGTCGAAAACGGCTTCCACGCGCGCAAGGGTCTCGTGCTTGAGCGCCGCCCATTCCGTGGTCAGGTCGACGAAGGGGATCGGCTCCATCCCGGTCAGTCCTCCGCCGCCAGGGCCGGAATGGCGCAGAGCCCGCGAATGCGCTCGCTCAGGCAGAAGACGCGGTGCGCATCCCTTGCGACCGCGATCGATGCCGCTTTCCCCTCGCACAGGTCCAGGAAGGACTGCGCCTGACGCGACAGCGGATCGGCGCCCGGTTCCCGCGGCAGGGCGGTCAGGTCGAAGCGTTTCGGTTCCCGCCCGGGAGCCGCCACGTCAACGGTCCGGCTCCGCCGGGATCCCGCATGGCAGGCCTCCAGGTCGTATTGCCGCCGTCCGTAGTCGAGACGGCATCGCAGGCGGACGATGATCCCGTCCTGCGCCTTGGCCTCAAGCACCTGCACCTGGCATTCGGTGTGCCCCTCGACCATGACGATCCAGTCGAGGTCGTGAATCAGGAGATCGGCGATCACGTCCGGCCTGGTGGAACCGGGCATCAATGGCGAGATCCGGCTGGCCGTGACGGTTCCCGGGCCGTTCTCCAGCATCCGGGCGCATTGCTCGATATTGACGTTGAACCGCTCGGTCTGGCCGACAGCAAGCATGGCCCCGCTCGCCGTCGCCGCGGCACTCATCGCCTCGATGTCATCCAGCTTGAGCGCAAGTGGTTTCTCGACCAGGCAGTGAACGCCGGTCTCGAGCAGGGGGACGACCACGTCGCGATGGGTCTCAGGGGGCGTCGCGACAATCGCGATGTCCGCCGATGTCGGCAGATCCCGGATCCTCTCGGCAAAAGCGAGCCCGGCGCGCTCCACCAGGGAACGCCGCGTGCTGTCGACATCGACGATCCCGATGACGTCGATCGAGGACATGGCGGTCAACGTGGACAGGTGAAGCTGTCCCATTTTGCCAAAGCCGACGACAACGGCCTTCCTGCGCGGTGCATGGACGCCGCTCATGTCTTCGCGAACCACCGTCGGCACCTTCGATAAAGACGGCCGACCCCGCCCGGGGGAGGGGATTTCAGCAGGGAAAGCTCGCTGCGGCAGGCAGCGAGTTCCGTTGCCAGCTGCGCCCGCACCGCAAGACATTCCGTGATTTCGATTTCCAGCTGCTTGACCTGCTCCGTGCTGGCAGCCAGTTGCCCTGCAAGTTCGTCATGCCCTGCGCGAAAATCCTCCAGCTCCTCGGCAAGGGCCGTGCGCTCGTGCTCGGCCTTGTGCCGCAGATGCTCGTTGTGGAACGCGAACTTGACCCGCGGCGAAAGAAACCGCTGATACTCCGAGGCGGCTTTCAGTTTGGCCGCATCGGAAATCCCGGCACCCTTCCGGTTCCAGGCGTCGATGGCATCGTCATAGAGCGCGATCCAGCGCTCGACCGCGGGAGCCATGTCGGCATCGGTGCGGATCCAGTCCGTGACGGCGCGGGCGTCCCGGGCGTCGAACAGCCGGATCTCGCGCTCGATGTTTTCGCGGGTCATCCTCGCCGCCTGCATGGAGCGGGCGCCGAAATTCAGCTTCCGCAGCCTTTCCACCTTGTCGCGGGTCACCATGCCGGCGAGGCCGGCATAGTCCGTCACCACCACGGCACAGCCCGACGCCATCGCCTCGATGGCGGCACGGGCTTTCGCAAACACGATGTCGTAGTTCGACAGGACATCCTCGGGCCGCGGGATCGTCGTTCCCGAGCGGATCCCGGCGATATCGACCTTCTCGATCCCGCAATTGGCGCAGGCGGTCCGGATCGCGTCCGAAACCTGTTCCGCGTAATTGCTGAAAACCAATGCCGACCTCGGTGCCTCCGGCAGTTCCCGAACCTGGTGGAAGCGCGCAAGGTCCACGAAATTGTAGAGCGTGGAAATCCGCTCAGGCAGGATGCCGGGCGTGGTCAGAAGACGCTCGCGGCACAGGTCGTCGACCGCGACATATGTCATGATGCCGGGAAAGGCCGGGGGAAACTCCTCCCAGGGTGCCCAGCCGTGACAGGTATAGACGGCGGGCGTTCCGGGATGGCCAAGGACCGCTGTCATCGTTTCATGGTGGTGCTGCCCGTGGATGACGTCGGGCGCGGTCTCCATGTGGCGGAGGTCGTCGATCACCGGAACGGTGAGGTCGCGCAACTCGTCGGCCACCTCGCCAAGTACCGGGCTGTAGGCAACCGGAAGATGCCCGCGCCTCATCAGCGCCACCGCAAGATCGCGCAGGTAGAGTTCGGAACCGGCGCGGCTGGCCAGCGTGTTGTTCGTCATCAGGATACGAAGCGGGCGACGGGCGCTATCCATGCGGGCGCAATCCCAGCATGCTCCGGACCTGGCGGCAGTCGGCGAACGTGCGCTCGAACATCCCGGCCAACTCGCGGACGCGCGTGACCATCTGGCTGTTGGTGGCGGGTCGGGTACGCGCCGCATCCAGCCACAGGTAGTCCTCAAGCCCCACCCGCACGCCGTTTCCAAACAGCAGGCCCAGGCTGTTCGCCGCAATCTGGCTGGCGCCGATGCCGCCGGCGCACCACAGCGACCCGGCAGGCAATGCGCTGGTCATGACGCCCAGGTGCAGCGGTGTCGCCTGGGCGGTCGCGACATTGCCGAGCAGGATGTTGAAACAGTGCGGCGCGGCGATGACGCCTTTGTCGGCGAGATACTGCGCGTAGTTGATCATGCCCGTGTCGAACACTTCGAGCTCGGGGCGTATGCCGCGCTCCGCCATCGTCTCCGCGAGCCGGCGCACCATCTCGGGCGAATTGACGCTCTCCGTCCTGGCGAAATTCATCGAGGACAGCGTCAGGCTGGCCATGTCCGGCTTCAGGTCACCGCTCAGGAACAGCGGTTCGCTGCGTTCCGCGAAGCCGGGAAAGTTGCGGCCGCTCAGCGACACGCAGATGACGACGTCCGGATGGGTTTCCCGGATGCCTGCAATGATGCGCGCGTAGACATCCTTGCGATAGGTCGGCGCGCCTTCCTCATCGCGGGCGTGAAGGTGCAGGATGGTCGCGCCCAGGTCCGCGCATTTGCGGCAATCGGATATGATCTCGTCCGGGGTGATGGGAACGTGGGGAGACATGTCCTGCGTCGGCACCATGCCCGTCGGGGCGAGATTGAGGATCAGTCCCGTCATGGCGCGTGCTCAATCCGCCTTTTCCGCCGGGCTTTTCCTGATTCTGGCCGGATTCCCCATTACGACCGCACCGGCCGGGACGTCCCTGGTCACCACGCTGCCCGCACCCACGATCGCGCCGGCGCCGACGCGCACTCCCGGCAGGATGCGGCTGCCGCCGCCGATCTTCGCACCCTTCTCAATATGGGGAAAGATCATCGGGTTCCCCTTCAGCTTGTCGTTCAGCGTCACGACGCCGGGGCCGACGAAGACGTCGTCCTCGATCACGACGCCGCGGGTGATGTGACAGCCGGTCTGGATGGAGACATTGTCGCCGATGCTGCAGGCGCAGATATTGCAATGAGAGCCGATGGTCGTGCCGGAGCCGATGCGGGCATCCGCGTGAATAAGGGTCATCGACCCGACGCGCGACCCGCGCCCGATGACGACGTTATCCTGCACTTCTGTCAGGTTCTGATTGTAGAAAAGAACGTCAGGAAAACGCGCGGTCAGACTTTTCGACATGCCTTTTCCCATTTTTGGCTTTTTTATACGTGGAAGCATCAAGGACAGGGCGCGGTTTTTCTTCTGAAAAATTGATGGCCGTGTCTTCTATTTGGTTGTCTGGTGCTCATCGCCAAATTTTGAGCTCGGACGAGTGCCACTTTCTGCCTGAGGCGAGATTGTCAGTCACAGGTATATTTGTGACAAAGTGGCCGGGCAAGTCAAAACCGGCGCCTGCGCAGCCCCTGGACCTGCTCGGTCGGTGGCCGGGCAAACAGGAGCGCTGCCTTTCGCAAACGTACGGAAATCGGGAGAGCGTGAATGTCGAAAGTGCAGGAACTTGGTGAGCGGATGGCCGATGCCCACGGGTTCCTCGGCGTGCCGACGCGGACATTCGACGAGGGCGGGCGTCGCCAGTTCATTTCGCTGCTGCGCGAGGGATTGGCGCCGGAATCGCGCATATGCGAGATCGGTTGCGGCTGCCTGCGCACGGCCTATTGGCTCATCCGGTTCCTGGAGCCGGAGCGCTATTGCGGGATCGAGCCGTTCCGCGATCGCGTCGAGTGGGGGCTGGAGACGTTGTTTTCCGGCGAGATGCTGCGCGACAAGGCGCCGCGCTTCGACCACAACGCGGTTTTCGACACCTCGGTGTTTTCCGGCACGTTCGATTTCTTCCTTGCCGGCTCGATCTGGACCCATGCCAGCAAGGCGCATATCGAGACCATGCTGGACGGCTTTCTGGAAAACACCGGCAGCGACGGGACGTTCCTGGCTTCCTATCTGCCGGCCGCAAATCCGCAGGAGGACTATCTCGGGGACACGTGGGTGGGGACCAGTCACGAATCGACCCAGGCCGGCATCGTGCGCCACAGCACCGAATGGATCGACAAGGTCTGCCGGGAGCGCGGGCTTGAGGTCGCGTACCTGGACGGACACGCCTTCGACGACCAGTTGTGGCTGCGCGTGCGCAGGGCCGGCCGCGCGCCGCACGAGGATCGGCTGGACGACTAGTCCGGCAGCCGGGCGCCACAAACGAAAAAAGGTCCGGAAATCCGGACCTTTTTCGCGCGGCACGACCGAATTGGGCGGTCTGCCGAAAATGTTGGTGCCCAGGAGAGGACTCGAACCTCCACGCCCTTTCGAGCGCTAGCACCTGAAGCTAGTGCGTCTACCAATTCCGCCACCTGGGCACGTGAGGGGCGCTTGTAAGGAACGCTCGCGACCTTGTCAACGGGGCTTTTGCGACCAAATGCCGATCATGCACAACCGCCCTTCACAGGAGCCGGCGCAAGGGCTAAGAGACGCGAGGAGATCGGCCGTGCTCCGCCCTTCGGGCGGTGTGCCCGGCCGTCAATCGGATCACGCCCGCTGCGCGCGGGCAACATCAACGTGGCGACACGGCGCATCTGCCAGGGCAGGGCGCCGGGCCACCGGCAAGGAGCGACAGCCATGTCCGCGGCATCTGGTTCGAAGGCCTTGAACGGCAAGCTCGTCACCGTTTTCGGCGGATCCGGCTTTCTCGGCCGCCATGTTGTGCGGGCGCTGGCGCGGCGCGGCTACAGGGTGCGCGTCGCCGTCCGACGTCCCGATCTCGCCGAGCATGTGCAGCCGCTCGGCGCCGTCGGCCAGATCATGCCGGTGCAGGCGAACCTGCGCCACCGCTGGTCGGTCGACCGCGCCGTGGAAGGGTCCGACGCCGTCGTAAATCTTGTCGGCGTGCTCTATGAGGCCGGTGCCCAGACCTTCGACGCCGTGCAGGATTTCGGTGCCCGTGCCGTCGCCGAGGCGGCGCGAGGCGCCGGCATCTCCCGCGTGGTGCATGTGTCCGCCATCGGCGCCGATCCGGCATCGGCCTCCGCCTATGCCCGCTCCAAGGCGGCCGGCGAGGCCGGCGTCCTGGAAACCGTTCCGCAAGCGGTCATCCTTCGCCCGTCCATCGTTTTCGGACCCGAGGACGGGTTCTTCAACCGCTTCGCTTCCATGTCGCGGATGTCGCCGGTGTTGCCGCTTGTCGGCGGCGGCGAGACGAAATTCCAGCCGGTCTTCGTCGGCGATGTCGCGGAAGTCGTCGCCCGCGCGGTCGATGGCGAGTTGACGGCCGGCGCCGTCTACGAGCTCGGCGGACCGGAAGTGCGCTCCTTCAGGTCCTGCCTGGAGCTGATGCTGAAGGTCATTCGCCGCAACCGCATCCTGGCGCCGATCCCCTTCGGCCTCGCCCGCATCAAGGCGCGGGTCCTGCAACTGCTGCCGAACCCGCTGCTCACCGTCGACCAGGTCGAGCTCTTGAAGAGCGACAATGTCGTGTCCGAGGCAGCGCGCGCCGACGGGCGCACGCTGGAAGGGCTCGGCATCGAGCCACGCACCATGGCCGCGATCCTGCCGACCTATCTCGATCGGTTCCGCGAGCACGGCCAGTACGACGCCAACCGCGCCGCGCCGGAAAGCTGAAGCGGACCGCTCGACCGCGGCGCCGGACGGACGCCACACGACCGCGAGACAGGAACGCCCGCGCGCACGCGCCGGGAGGGCGCGCGCGTCGTCGCTGGCGGGCTGCATCCCCTCACCGCCACAGGCCCAGGTCCGACCCGACCCGCTTTGCCTTGTGGTTCATGCTGCCCGTGGGCTCGTAGCCGAAATAGCCACGCGAGAGGCCGATGTCGTGCAACATGGCGTCGTCAAGGCCCTCGAGCGCCCGGCGAGTTCGCGCGGCCGCCCGCCACACGCGCCAGGCCTTGATCAGCCGGCCTGCTTGCCGCCACAGCCATACCGTGGCGGAAGGGCGGCGGACGGCGGGGTAGGGAATTGCGATCCCGGTCAGGTCCGTCTTGATGGCGCCGGTCTGGTTCACCCGGATATCGGTCATTGCTCTCTCCTGTCGCTGCGGCCGGTTCCCGATGCGTCTGCGTTGTGGAAACCGGCTATGAAACGCAGGATGGCGGTTCAAACCTGACACCAGCGCGTCAGGATTGTTTTGCTCAAATGGCGGCAGGCGATTTTTTCGTGACGGCGAGGGAACAACGATGAACGCGATCGAGCGTGCGCTCGGTATCCTGCTCCTCCTGACGGGCGGTCAGCGCAGCGCCGTTGACCTCGCCCGGCGCTTCGACGTGTCGGTGCGCACCATCTATCGCGACGTCGACAGGCTGATGGCGCTTGGCATTCCCGTCGAGGCCGAACGCGGCGCCGAGGGCGGCTACCGGCTGGCGCGCGACTATATCCAGCCGCCGGTGGCGCTGACGCGCGGCGAGACGGCGGCGCTGCTGGTCGCCCAGGCCCTGGTGCGCGGCCTGAAGGCGACGCCGCTGGTGGCCGAACTCGACAGCGCCGAGGCGAAGCTGCTGGCCTCTCTGCCGCGCGCCGCCCGCGAGCTTTTCTCGCAAGGCGAGCGCATCGTCGGGATCGAGCGACCGCCCGCCGACATTTTCCACACCGAGCCGGAGACCGCCGGGCCTGGCGACATGCAGCGCGCGGTGGACGGGTTCATGCACGGGGTCCTGGCCTCCCGCCGGGTGCGCATCACCCATGAAAATCCCTATCGCGCCCGCGTCGTGGACTACGACATCGAACCGCACGGCATCCTGTTCGACCGGGACCGCTGGTATCTTTTCGGCCACGATGTCGATCTTGGCTCCGACAGGCTTCTGCGCGCCGACCGGGTGCGGGAGATCGAGGTCAGCGGCATGGCCTTCCGCCCGCGCGCCGCGCTGTCCGTGCAGAGCCAGATCGGCCGGGCATGGCTGTCGCGCGCCATGCGGCGCTGGGAACGGGAAGGGGAGGTCAGCGTGTTGCGCGTCACCCTGGACCAGGCGGGGCTGCTGCGGCGCGACTGGTATTATCGCCACGCGCTCTTTCGCGCGCCGCAGGGCGATCTTGTCGAGATCCGCATTCCCAATGTCGACCCGGCCGTGATCCTGCCGCTGGTCCGCTGGCTTGGCCCCGGCGCGGAACTTGTCGCACCGCAGGGCCTGCGCGCGCGCCTGGCCGACGAGCTTGCCGGGATGCGCGCTGCCTATGCCTCAGCCGACGAGATATAGGCCGGCAAAGCCCGCAAGCCCGACGGCGATGCGCCACCAGGCAAAAGGTGCGAAACCGTGCCGGCTGACGAAGTCGAGCAACCGGCGGACGACGAACACGGCGGTGACGAAAGCGGCGATGAAGCCGACGCCGATCACGGTGGCATCGTCGAGAGAGAGGATGTCGCGGTTCTTGTAGAGATCGTAGGCGAAGGCGCCGGCCATGGTCGGCATGGCGAGGAAGAAGGAGAACTCGGCCGCCGAACGCTTGTCGGTGCCCAGCAGCAGCGCGCCGGCAATGGTCGCGCCGGAGCGCGACACGCCGGGCACCATGGCGAGCGTCTGGAAGCAGCCGATCGCAAGGCACAGCCACAGCGGGTAGTCCATCGCGTTGGTATGGCGCACGCGCAAGGTCATCTTGTCGACAACAAGCAGGACTATGCCGCCCAGGATGAGCGTGGTGCAGATCAGCGCGGGCGACTCGAACAGCACCGCCTTGATGAAACCATGCGCCATGACGCCGATGATCGCGGCGGGCAGGAAGGCGAGCAGGATGCCGGCGACAAAGCGTCGTGCCGACGCCTGATGCGGCAGGGCAAGGGCGATGGAGAGAAGACGCTGGAAATAGACCGTGAGAATGGCAAGGATCGCGCCGAGCTGGATCAGCACCTCGAAAGTCTTGCCGGTGCTCTCGAATCCGATGAAATGTCCAAGCAGCAATATGTGGCCGGTGGACGAGACGGGGATGAATTCCGTCAGTCCCTCGACGAGACCGAGAACGAGCGCTCCGACCAGTGTGTCCGCTTGCATGGGAAGGGTCTCCGGAATTTTTTCTCGCGTGTGTCGCGCCTGTGCCGCACCCGGGGGAAAACCGGAGCGCGCACCGTGGAGGGTGATTGCCGCGTTGTACGATGGCAGCGCGCGGCGTATACGGGTCGCCTGCCGGTGCGGCCCTGTTTTGCACCGTTTGATTAACCGTAACCGGTTACGATCCTGTTATGCTGACATTGTATCGCCACCCATTCTCGCCCGTGTCGCGGTTCGTCCAGCTTGTGCTGTCCGAATACGGCGCCAAGGTGGAGCTTGTCACCGAACGTCCGTGGGAGCGGCGGCGGGGCTTCCTGATGCTCAATCCGGCGGGTTCCGTGCCGGTGCTGCAGGAAAACGACGGCCCCCCTGTATGCGGCGCCTTCGCCATCATGGAGTATCTCGACGAGACGCGCGGCTATGCTGTCGGCGACCGCCGGTTGATGCCGGACCATCCCGATGCCCGTGCCGAGACGCGCCGCCTCGTCGACTGGGCCGTCAACAAGCTGGACGCCGATGTCGTGGGTCCCTTCGTGCGCGAGCGGGTCTACAAGCAGGAAATGCGGGGGTCCGAGGGCGGCGGTTCGCCGGATTCGGCCGTCTTGCGCGCGGCGCGGTCCAATATCGGCCACCATCTGCGCTATTTCGGATATCTTGCCGCCTCACGCAACTGGCTTGCCGGCGAGCGGCTGACCTTCGCGGACTTCGCCGTCGCCGCCGAGCTTTCCTGCGCGGACTACCTGGGTGAGGTGCCATGGGCGGAGGAGGAAAACGTGAAGGCCTGGTACGCGCGCATCAAGTCGCGCCCGAGCTTCCGTCCGCTGCTGGCGGAAAAGATGCTGGGCATGCCCCCGGCGCCGGCCTACGCGGATCTCGACTTCTGAGCACGGGCAAGGCCGAACGTCTGAAGGACAGCCTGCTGGAAAAGGCCGCGGCGCTCGGCTTCGACGCCGCCCGGGTCGCCGATGCGGGCGCCGTTCCGCAAACCCCCTCCCGGCTGCGTGCATTCATCGCCGACGGTCATCACGGCACGATGCAGTGGATGGCGGAAACCGAGGAGCGCCGTGCGGCCCCTTCGGCGCTGTGGCCGGGCGCGCGGCGCATCGTCACACTGGCGCTGTCCTACACGCCGGACGGAGATCCCCTTGCCACCCTGTCGCGGGGCGACCGCGCGAACATTTCCGTCTATGCCCGCAACCGTGATTATCACGACGTCATCAAGGGACGGTTGAAGGAGCTGGCGCAGCATCTTCTGGCCCAGGCGCGGCGCATGGGGATCGAGGGGGAGGTCAAGGTCTTCGTCGACACGGCGCCGGTGATGGAGAAGCCGCTGGCGGAAGCCGCCGGCCTCGGCTGGCAGGGCAAGCACACGAACCTCGTCTCCCGTGACCTCGGTTCCTGGTTCTTTCTCGGCGAGATCTTCACCGATATCGACCTGCCGGTGGATACGCCCGAGCGCGACCATTGCGGGTCCTGTCGGGCCTGCCTCGATGCCTGCCCCACGGATGCCTTTCCCGCGCCCTACCGCCTCGATGCCAGGCGCTGCATCTCCTACCTGACGATCGAGCACGCCGGGCCGGTGCCGGAGGAGTTCCGCGCCGCCATGGGCAACCGCATCTATGGTTGCGACGATTGCCTCGCCGCCTGTCCCTGGAACAAGTTCGCGCAAACGGCACGCGAGGCGAAGCTGGCGGCGCGTGCCGACCTTGTCGCCCCGCCGCTTGCCGACCTCTTGCAGCTGGACGATGCCGCCTTCCGGGCACTGTTCTCCGGTTCGCCGGTCAAGCGCATCGGGCGCGACCGCTTCCTGCGCAACGTGCTGATCGCGGCCGGCAACTCGCTCGACCCGGCGCTTGTGCCGGGCATCGAGCCACGTCTCGCCGATGCAAGCCCCCTGGTGCGCGGGACCGCCGTGTGGGCGCTGTCACGCCTGCTGGAAGGGCAGGCCTTCGAGCATCTTGCGGACCGGCATGAACCCGGAGAGCCGGATGAGGATGTCCTGGCCGAATGGACGGCGGCCAGCCGCCGCGTTGCAGGTTCTTAACGCCAGTAGTCGTTGCCGGCCTGCTTGTAGAGCCGCGCCAGCACCATCTTGTGCACTTCCGAGGCGCCGTCCACCAGGCGCGCGGCGCGGGCGTAGCGGTAGATCCATTCCAGGATCGTATCGGTCGAGTAGCCGCGCGCGCCGTTGAGCTGGATCGCGGTATCGGCCGCCTGGTGCAGCGTGTCCGCCACATGGATCTTGGCCGATGAGACCTCGGCGCGGGCCTTGTCGCCCCGGTCGAGCTGCCAGGCGGCGTTGAAGACCAGCAGCCGGCCGATCTGGATGTTGTGGGCAAGTTCGCCAAGGGCCAGCTGCACCGATTCGCGCTCGCCCAGCCGCGAGCCGAACCCCTCGCGCCCGTCGACATAGTCCTGGGCGATCTCCATGCAGCGCTGGGCAAGGCCGAGCCAGCGCATGCAATGGGTCAGGCGTGCCGGGCCGAGACGGATCTGGGTCAGGCGGAGGCCGTCGCCGACCTCCATCAGCCGGTTCTCGTCGGCAATCTCGAGCCCGTCGAATTCCAGCTCGCAGACGCCGCCGTGCTCGTCCGGTCCCATGTTGCCGATGCGTCGGACGATCCGCCAGCCGGGCTGGTCCGCATGGAAGAGGAACCCGGTCAGATGTCGTCGCTTTTCCTCCTGGTTGGGGTCCGTACGGGCCATCAGGATGAAATGCTTGGCGACCGCCGCGCCGGAAATGAACCATTTGCGGCCGTGGATCCGCCAGGTGTCGCCATGGCGTTCGGCGCGGGTCTGGATCATGCCGGGATCCGAACCGCCGCCGGGATGGGGCTCGGTCATGGCGAAGGATGAATTGACCTTGCCCTCGACCACCGGCTGCAGCCACCAGTCCTTCTGCGCCGGCGTGCCGACCGCCTCGATGACGCGCATGTTGCCGTCATCGGGGGCCGCGCAATTGAAGCAGGCCGGGCCGAAGATCGACCGGTTGGCCTCCGTGTAGAAGATGCTCTGCCCGACCATGGAAAGCCCGAGCCCGCCGAGCGCTTCCGGCATTTGCGGTGCCCACAGCCCGGCCGCCTTGGCTTTCTCGCGGACCTGGTCGCGCAGCTCCATGCGGAGGTTATCGAACTCGTTGTAGTTCGCCCGGTCATCCTCCAGCGGCCTGACGTGTTCGGCAACGAAGGCGCGCACCTGGTCGCGCAGCTCGGCGTGACGGGGATCGATGCTGAAATCCATGGCTTCATTCCTCATGCAAGCAGGTGGCCGCCATCGACCGGGACGGCCGCCCCGGTCATGAAGCGCGAGGCGTCGCTCGCCAGCAACAGGAACGGACCGTCCAGATCCTCGAACCGGCCGATGCGGCGCATCGGGATCTGGCGGATCGTCGCCTTCCCCGCATTCGTCTCGAAATAGCCCTCGTTGATCTCCGTTTCGAAATATCCAGGCTCGATCGCGTTGACGCGGATGTTGTTGCGGGCGAATTCAAGTGCCAGCGCCTTGGTCATCTGCACGACGCCGGCCTTGGAGACGCAGTAGGACGCCGTGCCGAGGCTGACCCGTTCGCCCAGAATCGAGGCGATGTTGATGATGTTGCCGGGGGTGCCCGTGTCGCGCCAGTGGCGGGCGGTCGCGATCGCCATCAGCCAGACACCGCGCAGGTTCACCGACATGACCGCGTCGAAATCTTCGGCCGTCTGGTCAATGGCAAGGCCGCTGCGGGCGATGCCGGCATTATTGACGAGAATGTCGAGGCCGCCGAGTTTCGACACCACGTCGGCGACGCAGGCATGGATGGAAGCCCCGTCGCCGACATCGAGGCCGATGGCCACCGCTCGTTGCGCTCCCAGTTCTCCCAGTTCCGAGACGAGCTCCTCAAGGCGGTCCGTGCGGCGGGCGGCGACCGCCACCGAGGCCCCGTTCCGGGCCGCAACCCGGGCGAAATGGGCACCCAGTCCGCTCGATGCGCCGGTGATCAGTATCTTCCGGCCGGCAAGGTCGGCTTTGAAGGTCATGGGTTCCCCTGTCGTTGTGTTTGGAACGCCTGGCCTGGCGGTTACCGGGTCAGCGTGGAAAAGGCGCGCAGCACCTGCGTGTAGACGTCGCGCTTGAAAGGAATGACGAGCTCGGGAAGCTCCGCCGCCGGCCTCCAGCGCCAGTCGCAGAACTCCGCCTTGTGGCCGTCGGGCGGTGTCAGTATGTCGATCTCGGCCTCCTCGCCCTCGAAGCGGAACGCATACCATTTCTGCGTCTGCCCCTTGTAGCGGGCCGTGTGCTTGGTGGAGACCAGTTCCGCAGGATAGTCGTACGAAAACCACTGCGGCGCCTCGGCGAGCAGCGTGACGCTGCGGATCGAGGTCTCCTCGTAGAGCTCGCGTCGGGCGGCCGCCAGCGGGTCCTCGTCGGCGTCGATGCCGCCTTGCGGCATCTGCCAGCAATGGTCCGGGTCGGGGGGG
>NZ_JASHIK010000050.1 GCF_030733745.1 Stappia sp. MMSF_3263
ACCCCTCCGGCCCGCTCCCCGGCGCCCTTGCAAAAAAGACCAAGTCGGCGCCAATCCGGCCGCGCGTCACAAATACGCCAGATTGCTCTTGTCCATCGGGGTTTCTAGTATGGATACGCGCGCCCGCGTGGGACCCTTGTCCCGGGCCGGTGCGCTCGGCCATTGGTTTCGCGCAATCCGCTTGCGCGCCGGACCAGGGAGAACGGCTCCCGATCCGGCAGATCAGAACGGCCTGCCGCGTCGCTGGGGCAAATGCGACCGGCACGCCATTGCAGGGAACGGTCCAGCCGGACCTGAAGGACAGGACTATTCGGCGCGCGCTGCTCGACCAGCGCATTGCAGCGCCGGATTACCGGAATGACGAGAAGGACGCGATGCATCTCGGCGCGACACACCGCGATCAGGTCGACCTGGGCGATGAACCACCGCTCATGGTCTATGACGAGCGCGACCAGCTGCCCGACCGGCGGCGGGTCAGCCTGAGATGGCTGACCGGTTCGGTGCTCACCGGCCTGACATCGGTCACCTTGATGGGCGGCGCCCTCTTCGCGGCGCTCGACGGCCAGTATGAGGTGGCAGCCGCGCCCTCGCGCGGCAATGTCGACGAACCCGCCCGCTCCGCGGGACTGGGCAACGGCACGGCCAAGGGCGACCGGGTGATCCGTGCCGCCGCCCAGTATTCCAATCGCCAGGTGATCCCGGTTTCCACCGTCAACCGCATCGACGGGCGCGATCACATCAAGCTGCGCCCCTATGCGCTGGTCACCGCGACGCTGGCCACCCGGGCCTCGCGCGAGACCACCGAGGAAATCCCCCCCTTCAATCCGCTCAAGCTGTTTTCCGACAACACAGTGATTCCGGTGCGCGCCGTCAGCGATGCCGTCTATGACGCGCGGGTCGAGGGCGAGGTGACGATCAGCAGCCGCGACTTTCCCGTCGACAATCCGCTGGCCACCGCAGATGCCGGCTACGAGGAACTGGAGATCGAGCAGTTCGTGCGCCAGTCGGCCCGTTTCCTTTCTGGCAACGCAATCGACGAGGCATCCGGCCCGGTCATCGATCCCGGCCGCTTCGACTTCAACCTGGCCCAGCAGCCGGAGCTTTCCCGCCTGACGGTGCGGATCACCCCGGAGAACGTCTCCTTCGTCTCCAAGAGCGACACGACGGATGCCTTCGCCGGCATGGAGGAAAAGATCGTTCCCGTCACCGGCGAGGAGACGTTCCAGGAAGCCCTGGTCGCCAATTCCGCAAGCGAAGAGGAGGCCGCCGATATTGTCGACGCCTTCGTTCGCGAGTTCGGGATCGAGAAACTGGATGCCGGACAGCGGCTGCGCATCGCACTGGCGCCCAGCCCGGACGAAGCGGGCCGCATGCAGCCGCAGCGCGTCAGCCTTTATGCCGATACCGAGCACCGTGCCACCATCGCACGGTCCGACACCGGCGAGTTCGTGCCGGCCGAGGCGCCCGACACCTTCCTTGCCGACGCCTTTGCCGAGGCGGACCGCGTCGGCTACGCCGGCACCACGCCAACCATCTATGACAGCCTCTACCAGACCGCGCTGGAACAGCAGGTCGAAGGCGACCTGATCGCCGATCTGGTGCGCATCTTCTCCTTCGATGTCGATTTCAAGTCGCGGGTGAAGCCTGGCGATTCCTTCGAGGTGTTCTACGGACTGGAGCAAGGGGGCGACGACGTCCCCGCCGAGATCCTCTACACCGCCCTGACCACGCGAGGCGCCACCCGCCGCTTCTACCGCTTCCGCACGCCCGATGACGGCGTCGTCGACTTCTATGACGAGAGCGGCAAGAGCGCGAAGAAGTTCCTCATGCGCAAGCCCCTGTCCGGCGGGCAGTATCGCTCGGGCTTCGGCCTGCGCCGCCACCCGATCGTTGGCGTCACCCGCATGCATAACGGCGTCGACTGGTCGGCCCAGCGCGGCACGCCGATCATGGCCGCCGGCAATGGCGTCGTGTCGAAGGCCCGCTGGGTTTCCGGTTACGGCCGGCGCATCGAGATCAGCCACGCCAACGGCTACGAGACGACCTACAGTCACCAGACGAGCTTCGCCGACGGCGTCCAGGAAGGCGTACGGGTCCGGCAGGGGCAGGTGATCGGTTATGTCGGCTCGACCGGTCTGTCGACGGGTCCTCACCTTCACTACGAGGTCAAGGTGAACGGCCGCTTCGTCAACCCGATGCGCATCCGGTTGCCGCGCGGCCGGGTTCTGGACGGAGACCTGCTTGCCGCCTTCAACCGCGAGCGCGAGCGCATCGACGCATTGATCGACCGGGCAGCAGGCCCCTCGCGCATTGCATCAGCCGCCGTCACCGACTGACCGCCGCCGGATTATCCGCAAGGCACACCAGAAGGCCCCGGGCGTTTCC
>NZ_JASHIK010000005.1 GCF_030733745.1 Stappia sp. MMSF_3263
GCGCAAGGGGCGGGAGGAGATACACCAGGGACGAAATATCGTCAATTCTCGCGAGGGGAGTGGTAGTGTCAGGGCGCGCAAAAAACGGCGGCAAAAGCCGGCGCCATCCAGAATGAGGGAAAGCCTGTGGTGAGTTCAGGTCAGACATCCGAACCGTGGCGTGTCGGGGTGCTGTTTTCGCAAAGCGGCTTCATGGCCGTGATCGAGGAAACGCAACTCCGGGGAACGCTCACGGCCATAGACGAGATCAACGCGAACGGGGGCGTCAACGGCCGGCCGCTGGAGCCGGTCATCTACGATCCCGGATCGGAAGCGCGCGCCTTCGGGCGCTATGCGCGCAAGCTGATGATCGAGGACGGCGTCAGCACGATGTTCGGCTGCTACACGTCCTCGAGCCGGCGGGCGGTGCTGCCTGTCGTCGAACGGCTCAACGGACTGCTCTGGTATCCGACGCTCTACGAGGGGTTCGAGTTCTCGCCCAATGTCATCTACACGGGGGCCGCGCCCAACCAGAACAGCGTCGAATTGTGCCGGTTGCTGATGGAGGCCTATGGGCGGCGCTTCTTCTTCATCGGCTCCGACTACGTCTATCCGCGCGAATCCAACCGCATCATGGGCGAGCTGGTGCGTAACAGCGGCGGCGAGGTGGTGGGCGAACGCTACCTGCGGCTCAATGCGGACCGCTCCGAGTTCCAGCCATTGATGCGGGAGGTGAAGGCGGCGCAGCCGGATGTGATCTTTTCCACGGTGGTCGGCGACAGCACCGTCTTCCTCTACCAGACCTATCACGATTTCGGCTTCAACCCGAAGGTTGTGCCGATCGCCAGCCTGACAACCACGGAAGCCGAGATTCAGGCGATGGGCTTCGACGTGGGCGAGGGGCACCTGACGGGCGCGCCCTACTTCCAGGGCATCGGAAACGACCGGAATTCGTCCTTCGTCGAGCTCTACAAGAAGCGCTATGGCGACGATCAGTCGACCAACATGTGCCTGGAGGCCGCCTATTTCCAGGTTCACATCTTCGCCAAGACGCTGGAGCAGACCAACTCGATCGACACGGAGATCATGCGGACGTCCGTGATGGGGTCGGAGTTCGACGCGCCGCAGGGCAACATCGCGGTCAACCCGGTCTGCGGCCACACCGACCTTTGGACGCGTGTTGGCCGGGCCAACCGGCAGGGGCAGTTCGACCTGGTTTATGAATCGTCCAGCCGGGTCAAGGCCGACCCCTACCTGATCGGGTATTCCCGCAATCTCGCCTATGCGTGACAGCTGCCCGGACGACACCGGCCGCAAGAGCCGGCTCCGGGAACCTTGAGGACAGATTTCCGATGCGCAGGATGCAGAACGACATGGCAGGCCAGGCCGGTGCGCGGACACAGCGCGCGACGCTTCCACAACGCGGCGCGCGGCCGGCCCAGGCAAGCTTCCCCTTCGCCGACATGTCCATCGCGGTGATCACGGATCGCGACCGGGATGGCGATGCGTTCATTCGCGAATTGCAGAAGCTGCGCACCAATCCGCACCATATCTGGCCGGCACCGCCGCATCTGCCGCTGGGGTTCGACGCCATCTTCTGCGATCTCGTCGAGGACCTGCCGCGACGGGTTCCGTGGCTGCCCGGCGAGCCGGAGGCGGCCCTCATCGTGATGCTGAAGAAGCAGGCGGCCTTCCGCCCGGACCTCATCCGCGACTGCGCCGCGCATGGCGTTCTCGTGCTGCCGGCGGAGCCCTTGTCCGTGCAGTGCACGCTGGCACTGGCACGCGACCATTTCCGCTACGAGCAGCGCCTGCGCGGGCGGATCGACAAGCTGGACGAGAACCTGCGCAACATGCGCAGCGTCGAACGGGCGAAGTCGATCGTGATGCACAAGAACAAGTTGAGCGAGGAAGAGGCTTACCAGTTCCTGCGTCGACAGGCAATGTCGAGAAGGGTTTCAATCGGGGCTGTTGCAAATGCAATTGTTGACTCTCAGGAACTTCTTGGGTAATTTTTTGATCAAGCGTTGAGGAGCGCTTGATAGGTGGCAACGAAGCCACCTGAAATGCAGGCATTGGTGCCCCGCGACTGTCCGTGAAAGCGGCTTCGCGGGTTTTTTGCGTTCGCGCACCGTAGTGTGCGGCACCGAATACTTGCGTGCTAGCGGCCGGATGGTCGCCCACAAACAAAAACGCGTTGGCAGTGAAGCCCCGCCGTCGTCCGCCCGCCAGGCGGCCGCGCGGGGTTTTTGCGTTCGACCAGAGGGTGAGAGATGACAATGAAGAGACGCAGTTTCCTGAAAGGGGCGGCAGCCACAGGCGCGATCGTCGCCACCGGGTTCCCGCATATCTGGAACAAGAACATGGACCTGGCCCGGGCGGCCGACGGCGAGATCAAGGTCGGGGTCCTGTTTTCGCTGACCGGAACGACGGGCATCATCGAGGAATCCCTGAACAAGGCGACGTTGCTCGCCATCGAGGAGATCAACGACGCGGGCGGCATCAACGGCATGCGACTGGTGCCCATCGTCGAGGACCCTGCGTCCGATCCCGCGACCTTCGCGGAGAAGGCACGCAAGCTCGTCGTCGGCGACAAGTGCGTCTCGGTCTTCGGCTCCTACACCTCGGCCAGCCGCAAGGCGGTGCTGCCCGTCTTCGAGCGTCGCGACAACCTCTACTGGTACCCGACGCTCTACGAGGGGCGTGAATGCTCGAAGAACGTCATCTACACCGGCGCCGTGCCGAACCAGCAGCAGAACGAGTTCATTCCCTGGCTGGTGCAGAATTTCGGCAAGAAATTCTACCTGATCGGCTCGAACTACATCTATCCGAAGGAAGAGAACAACTACTGCAAGAAGATGCTGGAAAGCCTCGGCGGCGAAGTGGTCAACGAGGAATACGTGCCGCTTGGCCATTCGGAATTCTCCTCGGTGATCAACAAGATCCGTTCCAGCGAGCCGAACGTCATCTTCTCCACCGTCGTCGGCGATTCCGTCGTGGCGCTGCATCGCCAGTACCGTGCGGCCGGCCTCGATCCGCAGAAGATGCCGATGGCAAGCCTCACAACGTCGGAGAACGAGGTCGCGGCGATGGGCGGCGAGGCGGCCGCCGGCCACTTCACCTCCGCCCCCTACTTCATGGTGCACGACTCGCCGGAGAACGAGCGTTTCGTCGCCGCCTACAAGCGCCGCTGGGGCGATGACAAGGTGACCCATTTCGTCTCCGAGCCGTCCTATTTCCAGGTGCACCTGTTCAAGCAGGCGGTGGAGCAGCTCGCGCCCAGCGACATCACCCCGCCGACGATCCGCGAGGCGGTGAAGGGGCAGGAGTTGATGGCCCCGCAGGGCCGTATCCGGGTCGATCCGGAAAGCCTGCATACCTGGCTCTGGCCGAAGATCGCGATGGCCCGCGCCGACGGGCAGTTCGAGGTGCTGACCAGCTCGTCCGACTGGCTGCTTCCCGAACCCTACGCCGCCTATCCCGGCCAGTCCTGCACCGAGGCGGGCCTCGTCCAGAAGTGACGAATGCCTGTCTTCCGCGACCCGGCGCATGCGCGCCGGGTCCCATCCCCTGCCGCCGTCATCGCGAGGGAACGTGACGTGGACTTCTTCATTCAACAACTGATGACCGGCCTCAGCATCGGCTCGATCCTGCTGCTGGTCGCGCTGGGCCTGGCGATCATCTACGGCTCGATGGGCGTCATCAACATGGCGCATGGCGAGTTCGTCATGCTCGGGGCCTATGGCGCCTGGGCGATGAACGCCTATTTCGGTCTCGGCCTGCTGGCCAGCCTCGCCTTCGTGTTCGTCGGCGTCGGCGCCTTCGGCTTCGCGGTGGAACGCGGCGTGATCCGCTTTCTCTACCGGCGGCCGCTCGACACGATCCTCGCCACCTGGGGCATCGGCGTTATGCTGCAGCAGGCGGTGCGGCTCTTCGCCGGCGGCGAACTGCGTTACGTCGAGATGCCCTCGCTGCTGAGCGGCACGGTGTCCGTGTTCGGCGTCATCGTGCCCGGATACCGGGTGTTCATCTTTCTCTTCGTCGCGGCGCTCTTCCTGGTCACCTGGTTCTTGATGTTCCGCACTTCGTTCGGCACGCGGCTGCGCGCAGTGGTGCAGGACCGGCAGACGGCGATGTGTTTCGGCGTCAACGCGGACCGGGTGTACAGCCTCACCTTCGCCTACGGCGCCGGGCTTGCCGGGCTCGCCGGGGCCCTGGTCGCACCGCTGAAGAGCGTTTCGCCGGAGATGGGCGGCGCCTATGTGGTCGACGCCTTCTTCGTCGTGGTGCTGGGCGGCGTGCAGAGCCTGTTCGGCACGGTGGCAAGCGCCGCGCTGCTCGGCCAGATGAGCGGCTCGCTCGCCTATCTCGCCAACGACACGATCGCCAAAGCCCTCGTCCTGCTCGCCATCATCGTCCTGATCCGCTTCCGGCCTCAGGGCCTGTTCGCCACCAAGGTCCGGAGCTAGTTCCATGACACGACCGATTTCCGCCTTGCGCGGCGCCGGCGAGGCGAGGCTGCAATTTGCGCTCTACGCCGCCGTCTGCCTCGCCATCTTCCTGGTTCCGCTCGCCGTCGGCGACGATTTCCTGCTCAACCGCTATGCCCGCTATCTGGTGCTCGGCATGGTCGCCATGGCGCTCAGCCTCTCCTGGGGCTATGCCGGCATTCTCAACCTGGGCCAGGCGCTGTCCTTCGGCCTCGGCTCCTACTGCATGGCAATGGCGCTGAAGCTGGGCACGGTGCCGGTGCACACGGGCTCCGACGGGCTGCCCGACTTCATGGTCTGGAACAATGTCGAGACGCTGCCCTGGTTCTGGGTGCCGTTCCACTCGACCGCCTTTGCCATCCTGGCCGGCATTGCGGTGCCGGTGCTGGTCGCCTGCGTGCTCGGGTGGTTCATATTCCGCGGCCGGGTCACCGGCGTCTTCGTGGCGATCATCACGCTGGCGACGCTGGTCGTTGCCAACCTTCTGATCATCGACCGCCAACCCTATACCGGCGGCTTCAACGGCATCACCGATCTGGCCCAGTTGTCGCTGTTCGGTTTCACCTTCGATGCCTATTCGAAGTCGACCTACTATCTGGTCGCCGCCTGCCTCACCGTTTCGCTCTTTGCCTGCCTGGCGCTGACCCGCTCCAAGGCCGGCCTCATCCTGCAGGCGATCCGCGACGACGAGCGGCGGGTGCGATTCTTCGGCTATGACGTTGCCGCCTACAAGATGCTGGCCCTGGCCGTCTCGGCCGCCGTCGCCGGGCTTGCCGGCATGCTCTACACGGTGGTGATGGAGTTCGCCTCGCCGACCTTCCTCGATGTGTCGCTGTCGCTGTCCATCGTCATCTGGTGTGCCGTCGGCGGTCGCCAGAGCCTGCTCGGCGCGATGCTGGGGGCGATCCTGATCGCCGGGATGCAGGGTGCGCTTTCGGAATCCGAGGCCTTCCTCGACACCTGGATGCTGGTGATGGGCGCGATCTTCGTAACCGTCGTCCTGGTGCTGCCCAACGGTCTCGCCGGCCTTGTCTCGGCCGGCGCGCATCGGCTGGCCGCGATGCTGGCGAGCCGCGATCCTCGCCGCGGCGAGACGGTTCATCTCGGCAAACCCGCGGAGGACCGCCCGTGAGCGCGCATCTCCAGCTTTCCGACATCCGCGTCAGCTTCAACGGCTTCCTCGCCGTCAACGGGCTGAACCTTTCCATCTCGAAAGGCGAGCTACGCTGCCTGATCGGACCCAACGGGGCCGGCAAGACCACGGCGCTCGACCTGATCTGCGGCAAGACGCGGGCCGATAGCGGGTCCGTGCGCTATGCCGGGCGGGAGCTGTCGCACATGGAGGAGCACCTGATCGCCCGGGCCGGGGTGGGGCGCAAGTTCCAGGTGCCGAGCGTCTTCCGCCAACTCAGCGTGCGCGACAACCTGGAAGTCGCCATGTGCCGGCATACGGGCGTCTTCGCGACCCTCCTGCGTCCGGCGCGCGGCCGCGGCGGCGAGGGGCTGGAGACATTGGCCGAATTCGTCGGACTGGCCGATGCGCTCGAGGAACCGGCCGCAAACCTCTCGCACGGCCAGACCCAGTGGCTGGAGATCGCCCTGCTGCTTGCCCAGGACAGCGAGCTGATCCTGCTCGACGAGCCGACGGCCGGCATGACCCAGCAGGAGACGGTGAAGACCGCCGACATCTGCAACCGGCTGAAGGGCAAGCACACCATCGTCGTGGTCGAGCACGACATGGGTTTCGTGCGCGAGATCGGCGACGTCATCTCGGTGATGCATCAGGGCCAGCTTCTCGCGGAAGGAACGGTGAGGGAGGTCTCGCAGCACGAGAAGGTGCGTGAGGTCTACCTCGGATCGATGGGGATCGGCGGTGCTTGAGATCAGCGGACTGAACGGTTTTTACGGCAACTCGCGCGCGCTCAGCGATGTCTCGCTCGGCGTTGCTTCGGGAGGCTTTCTCTCGGTGCTGGGACGCAACGGGGTCGGCAAGACGACCCTGATGCGCGCCGTGCTCGGCCTGCTCGACCGCACGGACGGGGCAATCCGCCTGAACGGGGCCGATCTTGCGGCCCTGCCGACCCATGAAAGGGCGCGCGCCGGGATCGGCTACGTGCCGCAGGGCCGGGGCATCCTGCCGCGCTTCACCGTGGAGGAGAACCTGCAACTCGGCGGTTTTGCGCGCACCAGCGGGCGCGGCGCCGAGCTGGAGGCGCTTGTCTACCAGATGTTCCCGGTCCTGAAGGAGTTCCGGGGGCGGGCCGGTGGCAACCTGTCCGGCGGACAGCAGCAACAGCTGGCCATCGGCCGCGCCCTGATGAGCGACCCCTCGATCATCCTGCTCGACGAGCCGGCGGAGGGCATCCAGCCCAACATCGTCGAGCAGATCGAGCAGGCGATCGTCTCCCTCAACAAGGATCTCGGCATCGCCATCGTGCTTGTCGAGCAGGACATCCAGTTTGCGCGCCGTGCCAGTTCCGCTTTCGCGATCCTCGAGAAAGGGCACGTCGTTGCATCCGGGCCCGTCGCCGATCTGACGGATGAACTGGTCCACCGGCACATGGCGGTGTGATCGCCGCCGGCCCAACCGGGACCGAACGCCTTTCAAACGGAGGAAACTGACAAATGCTACATGGCGATATTTCCAGCAGCAACGACACGGTTGGCGTCGCGGTCGTCAACTACAAGATGCCGCGCCTGCACACCAAGGCTGAGGTGCTCGAGAATGCCCGCAAGATCGCGGACATGGTCCAGGGCATGAAGGTCGGCCTGCCGGGCATGGATCTGGTGATCTTCCCGGAATATTCGACCCACGGGATCATGTACGACCCCAAGGAAATGTACGAGACGGCCTCCGCCTGCCCGGGCGAGGAGACGGCGATCTTCGCCGAGGCCTGCCGCAAGGCCAATGTGTGGGGCGTGTTCTCGCTGACCGGCGAGCAGCATGAGGAGCATCCCAACAAGGCGCCCTACAACACGTTGATTCTGATGAACAACGAGGGCGAGATCGTCCAGAAATACCGCAAGATCATGCCCTGGGTGCCGATCGAGGGCTGGTACCCGGGCAACTGCACGTATGTCTCGGAAGGGCCGAAGGGGCTGAAGATCAGCCTGATCATCTGCGACGACGGCAACTATCCCGAGATCTGGCGCGACTGCGCCATGAAGGGGGCGGAACTGATTGTGCGCTGCCAGGGCTACATGTATCCGGCCAAGGAGCAGCAGGTGATCATGTCCAAGGCGATGGCGTGGGCGAACAACGTCTATGTTGCGGTTGCCAACGCGGCCGGTTTCGACGGCGTCTACTCCTATTTCGGCCATTCGGCCATTGTCGGCTTCGACGGGCGCACGCTCGGCGAATGCGGCGAGGAGGATTACGGCATCCAGTACGCCCAGCTGTCGACCTCGCTGATCCGCGATGCGCGCAAGAACATGCAGTCGCAGAACCACCTCTACAAGCTCGTCCACCGTGGCTACACCGGCATGATCAATTCCGGCGAAAGCGACAAGGGCGTGGCCGCGTGCCCCTATGACTTCTACCAGAAGTGGATTTCCGATCCGGAAGGCACGCGCGAAATGGTCGAGGCTATGACCCGCTCCACCGCCGGCACCGACGAGTGCCCGATGGAGGGCATCCCGAACGAGAAGACCAAGGTCCACCGCTAGGGTTCTCCCGGCGTGGGCCGGTTCCGGCGCGGGGGCGGGCAATGTTTGCCCGGGCCCGCACCGCGCGCCGGAACCGGCATTCCCCGCAAGTCCCGCCCGTCTCCAAACCGTGAAGTCAGATCATGCCGCTTTCCGCCTATCAGATTGCCGAGGAACCCTATTTCGAACCCCAGGGTGGGGAGGTGGCGCTGTTCTCGGCCGCCCATGCCCTCCGCCAACCGGTGATGATCAAGGGGCCTACGGGCTGCGGCAAGACCCGTTTCATCGAACACATGGCCTGGCGGCTCGGTCGGCCGCTGATCACTGTCGCCTGCCACGAGGACATGACGGCCTCCGACCTTGTCGGCCGCTACCTGCTGGATGCCGGCGGCACCGCGTGGCATGATGGCCCGTTGACGCTTGCCGTGCGGCACGGGGCGATCTGCTATCTCGACGAGATCGTCGAGGCGCGCCAGGACACGACCGTCGTCGTCCACCCGCTGACTGACGACCGGCGCATCCTGCCGCTGGAAAAGAAGAACGAACTGGTCCGGGCCCATCCCGATTTCCAGCTCGTGATCTCCTACAATCCCGGCTACCAGAGCGTGCTGAAGGACCTGAAGGAATCCACCAAGCAGCGCTTCGTCGCACTCGACTTCGCCTATCCCGATGCGGAGCGAGAGGCGCAGATCGTCGCGCGCGAGGCCGGTGTGGCAAAGGACGTGGCGGTGCTGCTGGTGCGCATTGCCGAGCGCACCCGCAACCTCAAGGGGCACGGCCTCGACGAGGGTGCCTCGACGCGCATGCTGATCCAGGCCGGACGCCTGATAAAGCAGGGGGTCGGGCTTGCCGAGGCCTGCCACGTCGCCCTTGTGTTGCCGATCACCGATGACATGGGCGTGCGCGAGACGCTGAGCGATGTCATAGCTGCCTGCGCCTGAGGCCGTGCCATGACCCTGTCGTCGCCAGCGAAGCTGGACACCTCCGTCCTCTTGCCGCTTGAGCCTGAGGAAGAGGAAGAACGGCCGCTTTCCGAGCGGATCCCGGGGCTGCGGCGCTATCTGGCGGGGCTCTACGGGGCGCGGGCGAGCCTTCGCGCCCTGCCGGGCGAGGGCGGGACACAGGTGGCGCGTCGTACGAGCTTCGACGGGCGCGTGCTCTTCCTTCCAGAGGCCTATCGCGGTTTTCGCGACGAGACCGCAGACCGGCTCTATCTGGCGGCCGTTGCCCATGCCGGCGCGCATCTCGCCTTCGGCCGGGCACGGTTCGAGCCGAAATCACTCAAGCCCTTGCAGATCGCGCTGATCTCGCTGCTGGAGGATGCCAGGGTCGAGTGGTTGGCGATGGAGGCGCTTCCCGGGCTTCGTCGGCTGTGGCGTCCCTTCCATGACGCGCTGGCGCTCGACAAGGACGGGGCGACGGCCACCGCCGAGGTGTTGATGGCGCGCCTTGCGCTTGCGCTTTTCGATCCGGCACGGCCGCTCGACAATCCCTGGCTCGCCAAGGGGCGCGACATGTTCTTCGCGGCGATGCCCGAATGGGACGACCCGGGTGCGCTGAGGTTGCTCGGCAGTCTGCTGGGCAACGATCTCGGCCAGATGCGTGTGCAGTTCAACTCCAAGACCTATGTCGTGCAGCCGGTCTATCGCGACGACAATGCCGGCCTGTGGGAATTCGACCGTCCGCCGCCGCCCGAGGAGGACGACACCAGCCTGGCGGAGGCCGTGCGCATCGAGACGCGGGAAAAACCGCCCGAGCCCGGCGAGCGTGAGCGGCGGGAAGCGGGAGGAGAGAGCGATCCGCGCCCGGCAAGCCTTTCCCCGCTCGATCCAGACCAGTGGATCGCGGTGGCGCGGATGCCGGAATGGGATCACGGAGCCGGCCGGTTGCGGCCGGACTGGGCCACCATCGTCGAGGCGACACCGCGCACCGCGCCGGCCGCGCTGGTCGAGCGCTGGCTGGAGGCGCGGCCGGATGTCGCCAGGCGCACCGCCGGCCTGATCCGTCAGGCGAAGGTCGGGCGGCCGGCACGTCTGCGGCGACAAGGCGAGGGCGACCGGCTCGATCTGGATGCGGCTGTCAGGGCCGCGATCGACCTGCGCGCCGGCTTCGATCCGGACACGCGCGTCTTCGAGCGCAGCGCCTTGTCGGAGCGGGATCTTGCAATGCTGGTGCTGCTCGATATCTCGGAGTCCACGAAGGACACGATCGGCGGCACGGCGACCTCCGTCTTCTCCGTCCTGCGCGAGGCGGTTGCGCATCTTTCAGCGGCCCTGGCCGAAACGGGCGACCGTTTCGCGCTGCATGCCTTCTGCTCGAACGGCCGGGACGAGGTGCGCTACAGGCGGGTGAAGGAGTTCGCGGAACCGTTCGGGAACGCTGCAAGATCGCGCCTTGCAGGCCTTCGCCCCGGACTTTCGACCCGCATGGGCGCAGCGCTCCGCGTGGCGACGCGCGAGGCGGCGCGGCAACTCTCCCATCGCCGGCTGGTGCTGGTCGTCACCGACGGCGAACCCTCCGACATCGACGTCACCGATCCCGCCTATCTGGTCGAGGACGCCCGCAAGGCGGTGCAGGAGGCGGCGGGCGCCGGTGTCGACGTCTTCTGCGTCGGTCTCGACAAGACCGGCGAGACTTATCTGTCGCGCATCTTCGGGCGCGGCAACTTCGTCCAGATCGGCAAGGTCGAGATGCTGCCTGACCGGCTGCCGCAGATCTATGTGCGGCTGACGCGGTGAGGGGTCGCGCTCCGGGTCCTTGTCAGTCCTGGCAGGGAATGTCGAAGGCGGAAAGAAAACGGCCGACCGCCGCACGGATCTCCGGCCCGGAATCCTCCGGGCAGGGCACCTGATAGATGTATCGGCGGATGCCGATATAGACGATGCCGCCATGCAGGTTCCAGATGTCCTCCATCTCCGGCTTTTCCGGACCGGGAGCGGCAAGACAGACCTCCTCCATGAGCGGGCGCAGCAGGAGCCCGCTCACGAATTCCAGATAACGCCGGTTCAGCTCGGCGCCGGCAAGGCCGGAAAACATGAAGATGCGCATCCACTCGTAGCTGAAGATCGCGTGCGTGTACTCGCGGTAGAAGGTCAGCGTCCGGTCGTGGATCGAGCGGGACCTGTCGCCGATCAGCGCCGGCCAGTCCGGCGAGATGCGATCGAGATAGACGGCACGGTAGACCGCCTCGATCAGGTCCGTCTTGGTGTTGAAATAATTGAAGATCAGCGATTGCGTCACACCCAGGCGCTTGGACAGTTCGCGGGTGTTTCCCTCCAGGCCCACTTCGGAGAAATAGGCGGTGGCGCCGGCGATGATCATCGCCCGCCGCTCCTCCGGCGACAGGCGCTTGCGGTCGCCCGAACTCGTCTCGCTTTTCGTCATCCCGCCCGCTCGTTGTGGCCCAGACCGCTGGAAAACCTTCTTGTTCCGGTCGGCATCGCCGTCGTCAAGTTTTCTCTTGCTTTTCGATAAACCATAATAGATCATTTGATCAATAAAGAAAGACGCCGTTGCCCCATCCGCTCCTCCGCGCAGGAGCATCCGGACAGGAACGCGGCCGTCGGGGAGGAACATCGACATGAAAGCCGCAGCGGCCGGATACGTCCGGGCGAACGATCTCTCTCATGCCATTTCCCTGCTTGCCGCCTCCGAGGGACAGGCACGGGTGCTGGCCGGCGGACAGAGTCTGATCGCCTCGCTCAACCTGCGTCTTGCCGGCGAGACGGCGCTGATCGACATCAACGGCGTCACGGAACTTTGCGGCATCGCGCTTGACGGCGATGTGCTGCGTATTGGGGCGCTTACCCGTCACCGCGAGCTAGCGACATCCGATCTTGTTGCCCGTCATGCGCCGGCCATTTCCCAGGCCGCGCCGCTCATTGCCCATGCTGCGATCCGCAACAGGGGCACGATCGGCGGGTCGCTCGCCTATGCCGATCCGGCGGCGGAATTGCCGGCCTGCATGATCGCGCTCGATGCGACCATCGTCGTGCAGGGGCCTGCCGGTCGGCGTGGGGTGAGGGCGACCGACTTTTTCATCGACCTGTTCACCACCGACCTTGGCGAGGACGAGATGATCGTCGCGATCGAGGTGCCCGCATGCGCGCCCGGCGAGCGGCAGGTGACGATGGAGCTTGCCCGGCGCTCCGGCGACTACGCGCTTGCCGGCATCGTGCTGGTCCGACGCGAGAATGGCGCGCGGGTGGCCTTCTTCGGTGTCGGTCCGACAGCGGTCCTGGCGCGCGCCGCGATGGCCGTGATCGACCGCGAGGGTTCGCCGGACGAGGCTGCAGCCGTCCTTGATCAGGATATCCAGCCGCTCGACGACGTGCATGCTCCCGCTTCCGTCCGTCTTCATCTGGCGCGCGTGTTGCTGCGCCGTGCCCTCAACGCGACCCTTGCCGCGGAGGTCGGTCATGTCTGATATCGCAGGGTTTCCCACCAAGGTGGACATCTCGCTCACGGTCAATGGCGAAAGGGTCGAGGCGCGCGTTGACGTCGCCCGGCATCTCGTCGATTTCCTGCGTCTCGATCTTGGTCTGAGCGGCAGCCATGCGGGTTGCGAGCATGGTGTGTGCGGCGCCTGCACGCTGCAGGTCAATGGCGAGGTGGTGCGCGGCTGCCTGACGCTTGCCGCCCAGCTCGACGGGGCCGAGGTGTGGACCGTGGAGGGTCTGACCGACACGGGCAGCCTTGCCGATCTTCAGGCGGCATTCGTCTCCCGCAACGCCTTGCAGTGCGGCTTCTGCACGCCGGGCATGCTGTTCGCCGCCGCCGACGTGCTGGCGTCGGGTAAGGTTCCGAGCCGCGCGGAAATCCGTGAGCACATCTCCGGCAACTATTGCCGCTGCACCGGATACGAGGCGGTGGTGGACGCCATCGAGACGGTCGCAAGGTCGCGTGCCGGTGGCGGGGAGGCTTCGGCATGACCATCAATTTCGGCAATCCCGATCGTCCCAACAGCTATATCGGCCGCACCGTTCCCCGTCCCAATGCCCGCCGGCTGGTCGAGGGGCGGGGCCGCTATGTCGACGACATCGTGCTGCCGCGCATGCTGCATGTCGCCTTCGTCCGCAGCCCCCATGGCCATGCGCGGATCCTGGCCATCGACACCGGGGCGGCGTCTGCCGTGCCGGGCGTGCGCCGCGTCTTCACGGGCGCGGATATCGCGGAGTTCTGCAGCCCCTGGGTTGCCGTTCTCGCCCATCTGAAGGGACTGAAGTCGGCGCCGCAGCATCCACTTGCGATGGAGCGAGCCACATGGACCGGAGAGGCCGTCGTCGCCGTCGTTGCCGACACGCGCGCGGCCGCGGAGGATGGCGCGGCGCTGGTGGAGGTGGAGTACGAGACGCTTCCCGTCGTCACCGATATCCGCACCGCGCTCGACGAGACGACGCCACTTATCCATTCGGAACTTGGCGACAATCTCGCCTTCCGCCGCCTGCACGAGCACGGCGAGGTGGATGCGGTTTTCGCCGGGGCGCACACGGTGGTGGAGGCAAGTTTCAAGACGGCGCGGCACACCGGTGTGTGCGTCGAGCCACGCTCGATCCTCGCCGACTACAATCCCGCCGAAGGGCAGATGACGGTCTACCACTCGACCCAGGCCCCGCACATGATGCAAAGCGTCATCGCCCAGCATCTCGACATGCCGGAAGGCAGGGTTCGGGTGATCTGCGGCGACGTGGGCGGTTCCTATGGGATCAAGGTGCATGTCTACCCGGACGAGATGGCAACAGTCGCCATCTCGCGTGCCATGGGGCGACCGGTGAAGTTCATCGCCGACCGGATCGAGAGCTTTGCCACCGACATTCATGCCCGTGACCACGAGATCGACGCGCGCATCGCGGTCGACGGGGATGGCCGCATTCTCGGCATTGACGTTGATGACTGGACCGGCATCGGCCCCTATTCGGTCTATCCGCGGACCTCGGCGATCGAGGGCAACCAGGTGGTCAACCTGTGCGGCGGTCCCTATGACTTTGCCGCCTATCGGGCCCGCACCACGGTGGTGCTGCAGAACAAGGCGCCGACCTGCCAGTATCGGGCCGTCGGCCATCCGATCGCGGTGGCGATCACGGAAGGGCTGGTCGATTTCGCCGCCGAGGCGCTTGGCCTCGATCCGGTCGAGATGCGTCGCCGCAACCTGATCAGGGACGATGCCTATCCGTGCACCTCTCCGGCCAACATGCGCTTCGAGGGCCTGTCGCATCACGCTTCGCTCACCAAGCTTCTGGAGCTGATGGACTATGACGGCCTGCGGGCCGAGCAGGCGGCTCTGAGAGAAAAGGGCATCCATCGCGGCATCGGCATTGCCAGCTTCATCGAACTGACCAATCCGAGCCCGTTCATGTACGGCATCGGCGGTGCGCGGATCTCCGCGCAGGACGGCTGTACCGTGCGCATGGACCCGGATGGCAGCGTCGTTGCCATGTCGGGCGTCACGGAGCAGGGGCAGGGCACCGAAGCGATGCTGTCGCAGATCGTCGCGGAGGCCGTCGGGGTTCCGGTGACGCGGGTAAAGGTGGTGACGGGCGATACCCAGACGACCCCTTATGGCGGGGGAACCTGGGCCTCGCGCGGGGCCGGCATCGGCGGCGAGGCGGCGCTTCAGGCGGGCCTGGCGCTGAAGGACAGCATCCTGACGGTTGCTGGCTCGATGCTGCAATGCGCGCCGGACGGGCTCGACATCGTCGATGGCCAGGTCTGCGACAAGGCCGGCGGCGAGGCGCGCATGCCGCTCGAGGAGCTTGGCCGGATCGTCTATTTCCGCGGCGACACATTGCCGAAGGACCTGCCGCGCGAACTGGTGCAGACGCGCCACTTCATCACTTCGGACTATCCGTTCGCCTTCACCAACGGCGTGCAGGCGAGCTACCTGGAGGTCGATACCGAGACCGGTTTCGTCAAACTCCTGAAGCACTGGTGCGTGGAGGATTGCGGCCGGGTGATCAATCCGCAGCTCGTCGACGAGCAAATCCGCGGTGGCATCGTCCAGGGGCTCGGCGGTGCGCTCTTCGAGGAGTGCCACTATGACGAGGACGGCCAGCTGCTGAACGCCAACATGGCCGACTATCTCGTGCCGATGGCAGCCGAAATGCCCGACATGGTGATCGGCCACGTGGAAACGCCGACGCAGGAATCGCTGCTTGGCGCCAAGGGAGCCGGAGAGGCCGGCACGGCCGGCGCACCGGCCGCGGTGATGAACGCCGTCAACGATGCGCTTCGCCCGCTGGGAGGGCGGGTGACGCAGATGCCGTTCACGCCGGCCCGGATCCTGGCGTCGATCGGAGTTGAATGATCCGCATCCGGGAAGGATGCGCATGCCCCCGGAGAAGGGGAGCGAACTGGGAAGCGAACTGGGAGGAAAGTCATGAACATGAAGCATCTCTTCGTGGCCGCCACGATGCTCGGCACGGCCTTCGCCATGCCGGCGGCGGCACAGCAGTCGATCACGGTCAATATCGGCTCCAGCCATCCGGAGGCGAATATCTGGGTGTGGGCGATGAAGAACGTCTTCCAGCCGGAGGTCGACCGCCTGCTCGCCGAGAAGGGCGAGTACAAGGTCAACTGGGTCGAGGCCTATGGCGGCACGCTCTACAAGTTCACAGACACGCGCGAGGCTGTGCGTGACGGCATCGTCGACGTGGGAATGGTGGGCACGGTCTGGGAAGGCGCCACCATGCCGCTCCAGAACGTCACCTATTTCACGCCGTTCGCGACGTCCGACCATCTGCTGCTGATCGACATCTTCGACAGGCTGTCGGACGAACTGCCGGAGCTGCGCGACAGCTGGGCGGAGCAGAACATGGTGCACCTGTCGTCGCTGATCACGGACAGCTATGATGTCTACGCCAATTTCGAGATCGACACGCTGGCGGATCTGCAGAACCGCAAGATCAATGCACCGGGCACCTCGGCCAACTGGCTGCGCGATACCGGCGCAACGCCGATCGACGGAGCCTTGACCACCTACTACACCAACATCCAGACCGGTGTTTCTGAAGGAGCCCTCTCGTTTGCCTCCGGCATCCTGCCGACGCGGGTCTACGAGGTCGCGCCGAAGCTGACGCGCGTCGGCATCGGCGCCATGTATTTCGGCGGCATCGCGGTCAACAAGAGCTTTTTCGACGGGTTGCCGGCCGACGTCCAGGCCGTGTTCCGTGCCGCCGGCAAGGAGACGTCCAGGCGCCACGGTGCCTACGTGACCGACAAGGCCAACACGGCGATCACCGAGATGCAGGCAGCAGGCCTGGAGATCACCGAACTGTCGGCCGAGGAAAAGCGCAAGTGGGTCAGCAACCTGCCGAACATCGTCGAGCCGTGGCTGGAGACCGGCGGCGATGCGGCAAAGACCGTGCTCAAGGCCTATTTCGCGGCCCTTCGCGAGGCAGGTGTCGAGCCGCTGCGCGACTGGGACGCCGGTCTCTAGGACGATAGCCGTTTCCGAACCGGACCCCGCCCGGATAGCATCCGGGCGGGGTCCTTGCGCCGCGCGAATACGGTGCAGCAGGCACGAAGCCGGGGAGAGTGGGTGAATGGCCGAGGAGATCGATCTGGAGACGAGCGTCGAGGCGCCGACCTCGCGCACGGTGGCGCGTGGTCCCTTCGCCCTGGCGGCCAACGCGCTGGCGGCAATCGGCACGATCTGGATCTTCGTGATGATGCTGGTCATCGTCGCCGACGTGCTCGGCCGCAATCTCTTCAACGCCCCGATCACCGGCGTGGCGGAAGTCTGCGCCCGCTCCGTTGTCGCCATCGTCTTCCTGCAGGTGTCCTCGGCGGTGCTCAGCGGACGCATGACGCGGGCGGACTTCTTCGTGCGCGGCCTTGAACAGGCAAGCCCGCGCGTCATGCGCCTTGTCGACGCGCTGTTCGCGCTTGTCGGCGCCGCCGTCTTTCTGGCAATCCTCTACGCGACCTGGCCGGACACGGTGGCCGCCTGGCGGGGCAGCGAGTATTTCGGCGTGCAGGGCGTCTTCACCATCCCGACGCTGCCGTTCCGCGCCATCATTGTCATCGGCTCCGCCTTCGCCGCCGCCGCCTATCTCGCGGTTGCAGCCTCGCATCTCGTTTCTCAACCGAAAGACGACGCATGACCGCCCTGACCATCGGCGTCCTCCTGATCCTCGCCCTGATCTTTTTCGTGCTGATGGGCATGCAGATCGCGGTTGCGCTTTTTGCCGTGGCGTTTGCCGGCGTGTGGATCATCCGCGACAATTTCGAGCTTGCGATGCGGCTCCTCTCTCTCACCGCCTATAACGGAATTGCCGATTATCTGTTTGCCACCATTCCGCTTTTCGTCCTCATGGGGCTCTTGGTAAGCATCTCCAATGTCGGGCGCGACACGTTCGAAGTGGCCGAGGAGCTGTTGCGCCGGGTGGCGGGCGGACTTGGCGTTGCAACCGTTGCCGCCAACACCGTCTTTGCCGCCGTCACCGGCGTTTCCATCGCCTCGGCAGCAGTCTTCACGCGCGTCGCGGTGCCGGAAATGCGCCGGCACGGCTACCGGGCCGGCTTTTCCGCCGGCACCGTCGCCGGAAGTTCGGTGCTCGGCATGCTGATCCCGCCGAGCCTTCTGCTGATCATCTATGGCGTCTTGGCGGAAGTCTCGATCGGCCGCATGTTCGTTGCCGGTGTCATCCCCGGCCTGATGCTGGCGCTCGGCTTTATTGCCATGATCGTGCTGCTTGCCCGGTTCCGCCCGGGCTTCGTCTTCACCGATCCGGCGGCGCACTCGCTGGCTGCCGCGGACGGGGGGCCGCGCCTGAGCGGACGCGAGATCGCCGTCAAGCTGCTGCCGATCCTCGCGCTCGTGGTGCTCGTCCTCGGCGGGCTCTACAGCGGCTTCTTCACGCCGACCGAGGCTGGCGGAGTGGGTGCGTTCGGCGCGCTGCTGATTGCGCTGGCGCGGCGCAAGCTCGATCGCCACCGCATCTGGGAAGTCCTGAAGCAGACCGGGACGGTCTCCGTGGGCATTCTCATCTTGCTGATCGCGGCGGGATTCTACAGCCGCATGCTGTCGGTTGCCGGCATCCCCAACGCGATCGGCGACATGGTGCAGACGAGCGGCTTTGGTCCCTACGGCTTTCTGGCACTCTACGTGGTGCTGCTGCTCCTGCTCGGCATGATCCTCGACAGCAGCTCGATCCTCCTGATCATGGTGCCGATCGCCGCCCCCATTGCCCAGTCCATGGGGTTCGACCTGATCCATTTCGGCATCGTCACGGTGATCGCAGTGGAGATCGGCCTTCTGACGCCGCCCTTCGGCATATCGGTCTTCACCGTCCACAACACGCTTGCCGATCCGGATGTCGGGGTGGAGCAGATATTCCTGGGCACGATGCCCTACATGGCCGTGATGCTCGCCTCACTTGCCGCGATTGCCGTCTTTCCCGCCCTGGCGCTCGCGCTGTTGTGAGTTTTCCCGCGTGGGCGCGATAACTGTTATTGCGCTGGTGCGATTGACCCTCCCGTCGCCCGCATGCGACCGAAAAGACAACGCCCGCACTGCATGGCGACCCGGCGCGGCAGCCGGGAGCAGGCGCGGGAACCCGGGGGTCACCGGCCGCGAGAAGACCGGCCCCGGTCATTCGTCAAGGAGGGAGTGAAATGCTGGATCTCAAGGGCCGCGTATCGATCTACCAGCCGGAGCAGGAGGGGCTTCAGTTTCCCTATGAGCCGGCATTCGAGAGTGTCGAGCAGGAGCGGCGCCACCGCAAGGAGCGCCTGGTGGCGGCCTGCCGCGCCTTCGCCCAGCAAGGGTTCGACTACGGTTTTGCCGGCCATCTGACAGTGCGCGATCCGGAGCGTCCGGAGCTCTACTGGACCAATCCGATGGCGGTGCATTTCGCCAAGGTGAAGATGTCCAACCTGATCCTGGTAGACCACGAGGGCACCGTCGTGGAAGGCACTCACGCGGTGAACCGGGCCGGCTTCGTGCTGCACGCCAATGTGCACGAGGCGCATCCCGACATCATCGCCATGTGCCATGCGCACACGGTCTACGGCACCGCTTTCGCAGCGCTGGCCCGTCCCATCGAGCCGATCACCCAGGATGCCTGCGCCTTCTTCGAGGATCACGTCATCATCGGCGACGAGGCCGGCGCCGTCGCGGTCGAGAACCATGCGGGTTCCAATGTCGCGGCAGCCTTCAAGGGCGTGAAGGCGGCCATCCACCAGAACCACGGGCTGCTGACGGCAAGCCGCCACAGCATCGAGGCGGCGGCCTTCTGGTTCATCGCGCTGGAGCGCTGCTGCCAGCAGCAGCTGGCCATCGCCGCCACGGGCATCCAGCCCACCTATGTCAAGCCCGACCGGGCCCGCTACAGCCGCGAACATGTCGGCAGCGAATATATCGGCTGGCTGCATTTCCAGGCGATCTGGGAGCAGCTGCGCGAGGACAGCCCCGACATGTTCGACTGACAGCTGGCTTTCTATTCGGGTTGCCCAAACTGGCGGCCGGTGCGTCATGCGCCGGTCGCCGCTTTTTTCAAGGCTGGCTGACGAACGTGTGCGGTGTTGATACCATTCCCTTTCGAGGGACAGGTCGCCCGACGCTGTCCGGCATCACGCCTTGCGACGGGACTTCATGAAAGACAATCGCCTGCTTGAAATGCGGGTCTTCCGGGCGGTGGTGGAGGCGGGCGGTTTTCGCCATGCCGCCGACCTGCTGGGCGTCAGCCAGCCTTTCGTCAGCCAGAGCGTCTCGGGCCTGGAGACGCGTCTCGGCGTCAAGCTGCTGCACCGCTCGACACGCGGTCACCGGCTCACAGGGGAGGGGCAGACCTACTACTCCGCCTGTATCAAGGCGATCGAGACCGTGGATGCCGTCGAGGGCGAGGTGGCGGCCGCGACGCGGCAGGTGGCTGGCGATCTCCGCGTCAGCGCTCCGATCGCCTTCGGCACCGACCAGATCGTGCCACGTATCCCGACCTTTCTCGAGCGCCAGCCAGGGGTAAACGTGGTGCTGTCCCTGACTGATCGCTACGCCAACCTGATCGAGGAAAATATCGATGTCGCGGTACGGATGGGGCGCCTTGACGATTCCTCCCTGATGAGCCGCAAGCTTTGCGATCTGCAGCGTGTCGTCGTTGCTTCCCCGACCTTCCTCGCCGCGCATGGCCCGGTCGAGCATCCCCACGACCTTGCCCGCTTCAACTGCCTGACATGGGAAGGCCGCAGAGGTCATCTCAACCGCTGGCCTTTCGTCATCGACGGGGCGGTGGAGACCATCTCCGTCAGCGGCAATTTCCGCAGCGCCAACGGGTTGTCGCTGGTGCAGCTCTGCCTGGCCGGTGTCGGCATCATGCGGATGGCCGAGCATCTTGCCAATCCAGCGATTGCCCGTGGCGACCTGGTGCGCCTGCTTGTCGATTTCCAGGCAAGGGACGAAACCGCGTTTCATGCCGTCTACCTGCCCGAGCGGCGGCTTCTGCCGCGCGCTCGCCTGTTCATCGACTATCTGGCGGAGGCCTTTCGCGATCCGCCCTGGTATCCGACGGGTTGAGGCGGATCGGCGACTGGCGAATTGTGAGCGGTGCGAAACCGCGCTAAAGAGCATCAGGCGTCACGATGCAGGGCAGAATGAGCGGGCAGTTTCGCGGACAATCCCGGAAAGGGGAGGAACAGGCATTGAGGAGCGCGGTGTCCGCGCTGATGATGCTTGTTGTCCTCGTCACCGGTCTCATTCCTTCCGGGATGATGCCGACCCGCGATGCGGACGGCCATCTCACCGTCGTGATCTGCACGACCGAGGGCTTGCGCGCCGTCACGCTCGATGCGGCGGGACGGGAAGTGCCGACGCAGGATGACGACGACCGGTCGTCCGCGCCCTGCCTCTTCGCCACCACCGTCGCGCTTGCCACCGGCTCCCCGGATCCCGTCTGGCAGCCCTTTCTTGAGGTTGCCGTCGTGCCTCGCCGGCCAGCCGGCTACGGTGCGCCGGTCTCCCGGCTTCAACCGCTGCCGCTGGGCGCCCGGGCACCACCCGTCACTCTCTGAGCCACGTCTTTCGTTCCTGACACGGCCGCGTCGCGCTTCCCCGGACGGGAGCAGGCGTTGAGCCTGTCGACATGTGCTGGAGAGTTTTCATGAGCGTTTCATCCGAGGGGGCGAGTGCCCCCGCGCGGACGGTTTCAGGCGATGCCGACCGCCGCTTCTACCTTGCCGCCTGGCGCTGGCACTTCTATGCCGGGCTTTATGTGGCGCCTTTTCTGGTCATGCTGGCCATTACCGGTCTTGCGATGATGTATATCGCGGTCTTCGACGGTCGCGACGGCGAGCACATCGCCGTGGCCGTACCGCCTTCCGCGACGCAGCTGAGTGTCGTCGAACAATCGGAAAAAGCGCTGCAGGCGGTCACCGGCGGCACCTTGGTCGAGTGGATCAGGCCGGCGGCGGCCGACCGGGCTTCCGTCTTCCGCATCGCCACCGGCGATGACCAGTCGATGGTTGCGGTCAATCCCTATACCGGCGCCATTGTCGAGACCTGGGACCGGCGTGCCGGTTGGTATGACTTCGTCAACGACATCCACGGAACCCTGTTGATCGGCACGGTCGGCGACCGGATGATCGAGATCGCGGCCGGCTTCGCCGTCGTTCTCGTCGTGACGGGCCTTTACCTGTGGTGGCCGCGCGGCACGGGCGTGTTGCGGGCCTTCGTGCCGAACTTCGCGGAACGGGGACGGGCGCTCTTCAAGAGCCTGCACGTCACGGTCGGCGTCTATGTGTCGCTGATCCTGATTGTCTTTCTGCTCTCGGGCCTCTCCTGGGCGGGCATCTGGGGCGAGCGCTTCGTCCAGGCCTGGAGCACCTTCCCGGCGGAGAAATGGGACAATGTTCCGCTGTCCGACGACATCCACGCCTCGATGAATCACGGCGCGGTCAAGGATGTGCCTTGGGCATTGGAACAGACGCCGATGCCGGCCTCCGGCTCGGATGCCGGTATTGCCGGTATTGCCGACGGCGTGCCGGTCGATGCGGATTCCGTCGCCGGGCTTGCCGGCGAGCTTGGCTATCGCGGCCGTTTCCGCATGTCCTTCCCGCGCGGCGAGACAGGCGTGTGGACGATCAACCAGGACACGATGAGCAACGACGCGCAGAACCCGGTGTCCGACCGGACGGTCCATGTCGACCGCCATACCGGCCGGGTGCTCGCCGATGTCCGCTTTGCCGACTATTCGGCCGCCGGCAAGGCGATGGCCGTCGGTATCGCCTTTCACGAGGGCGACATGGGCCTGTGGAACCTCGTGCTCAACACGGTGTTCTGCCTGTCGGTGATCTTTCTCGTCGTCAGCGGCGTCGTCATGTGGTGGCTGCGCCGGCCGAAGAAAGGGGCGATCCGTCTCTTCGCCCCGCAGGTGCCCGAAGGCCTGCCACATTGGCGCGGGGCGATGCTGGTCATGCTGGCACTGTCGCTGGCCTTCCCGCTGGTCGGGTTGACGCTCGTTGCCGTCATGGCGCTCGACGTGCTGGTGCTGTCGCGCCTGCCTGTCTTCCGGCGGGTCTTCGCCTGAGGCAGGTTCGTTTCCGGAGCCGGTCGCAACCGGCTCCGGACGGCACTCTTTCATGCCGCCGCGCACTGGTGTAGCAGGAACGGACGGATGGAGCGAAAGGCGGCGCGGCATGAGCAGGGACGACATCTATTCCGGGCTGACGCAGCTCGGCAAGGCGACGGAGATACCTTCGGATCCGGAACAGGCGGTGCTCGAGCGGGTGCCCAATCCGCAGGCCGGGACGCGCTATGCGGTGCGCTTCACCGCACCGGAGTTCACCTCGCTCTGCCCGATGACCGGCCAGCCGGATTTCGCCCATCTGGTCATCGACTACCTGCCGGCCGGCTGGCTGGTGGAGAGCAAGTCACTGAAGCTCTATCTCACCTCCTTCCGCAATCACGGCGCCTTCCACGAGGACTGCACCGTCTCCATCGGCCGGCGGCTTGCCGAGCTTCTGGAGCCGGAATGGCTGAGGATCGGCGGCTACTGGTATCCGCGCGGCGGCATTCCCATCGACGTCTTCTATCAGACCGGCCCGGCACCGGCCGATGTCTGGATCCCCGACCAGGGCGTGCCGTCCTATCGCGGGCGCGGCTGACAAGGCCCCGGCTGCAAAGGCGGACATGATGCAAAGATTTGTTGTTCTGGCGGTTTTTCTCGTACTCGTTGTCGGTGGCGGGTTGCTGCTGGGCGGGCTGAGTGTCGTTGGCGACTGGTATGGGAACCTCGCCAAGCCGGCCTTCAATCCACCACCCTGGCTGTTCGGACCGGTCTGGACCATCCTTTACGTCTTCATCGCGATTGCCGGCTGGCTTGTCTGGCAGAGGGACCGATCCGGCTGGCCGATGCGGCTTTGGGCAGTGCAATTGCTGCTCAATTTTCTCTGGACGCCGGTCTTTTTCGGCGCCCACCGGATCGGGGTTGCGCTTGTCATTATCCTGCTGACGGTCGTCGCCATTTTCTCGTTCGTGGTGTCGGCTTGGCACAAGCACCGTGCCGCCGCCGTGTTGTTCCTTCCCTACGCCGCGTGGGTGGCGTTTGCATCCGTGCTGAACGCGGCGATTTTCCTGCTGAACTGATGCCGTGGTTTCAGGGCTCGTTGCATCGGCGACGGCGAGCCTTGCGAGGAATTGTCCGATCCGGACGACCGGGTTGCATTGACCATCCAGGTTTCGGGTCCGGCGGCGGTGACGCGGTCGCGCGAAATGATAAGCTTGCGGCGACCGGCCGGACCGAACCGAACTGAACCGGCGGAAACGCAGTCCCTGAACCGCCACCGGAGCGAGGCCATGAAGATCATCCGAGCCAAAGACAACCCGTCGACGACGCCTCCGGCGGCGTATTTCACCGGCGAGGTCGGCATGGCCTCCCGCTTCACCACGGAGGCGCCGGCGCGCGTCGGCGGCGCGATTGTTACCTTCCAGCCGGGTGCTCGCACCGCCTGGCATACCCATCCGCTCGGCCAGACGGTGATCGTCACGGCCGGCAAGGGTTGGGCCCAGTGCGAGGGCGAACCGAAGGAAGAGATCCAGCCAGGCGACATCGTCTGGTTTCCGCCGGACGTGCGCCACTGGCACGGCGCCACCGACACGAGCGCCATGACCCACATTGCCATCGCCGAGGCGCTCGACGGGGTCTCCGTCGACTGGATGGAGCATGTTGGCGACGATCAGTATCTCGGGCCTCTGGGCTGAGACGAAGGGCACGGGCGTGTGGTGAGGAATGGAGCGGATGCGTGACGACGGTACTGTTTGAAAGGACGTTCGAGCGGACACTGGACCGGCTTGTCGCTGCGGCCGTGCCCGGCCAGGCATTCGAAGCCTGGACATTCGACGATCGGGACAGCCGCGCCGAGGCGGAAAGGCGTCTTGCGGCCAAGGGCGTGCAGGCCCGTATCCGCAGCGCCTACAAGCCCCTGCTGCACGCCTTCCTCGAGGAAATCGACCTTGCCGGCGTCATGGCGATCGAGATCGCCTATCCAGTTCTTCCGCACACGCCCGAAAACCGCTTCCGGCTGGAGACCTATCCGCTGGCCGCGCTGGTCGGGGACCGGGAGTTGCGTTTTTGCGCACGCGCCGACGGGAACCCTGACTATGCGGTCACGCTCACCGGCTCCGACGGTCATGCACGGCATTGCCGTGTCCGTGCGCCGAACCGGGTGCATGTCGATGTGGCGGGGGCGACGAACCTCTCACCGACCGGTTGGTACGCAAGCGGTTCGGACGAGATCGGCGAGCGGCTGGAAACCGATTACGAGGCGGTGTTCGAGGCTGTCATCAAGGCGGTTTCGGATCATGACTGGGGCACGAGCGAACCGTTCTTCGACGAGCTCAACATTCGTGTCGAGCTCCCCTCGGCCGAGGAGGATCTCGCCCATCCGGGCGAGCGGGTCAGCCTCAGGGAGGCCTTGCACGAGGATCTTTATTTTTCGCTGCTGGAGGTTTTCCTGCGCAAGACGGGGCGGCCGATCGGCGACCGGGGCCTGAGGCCCGGCCAGATCGTGCCGGAAGTGGTCGCGAGCGACGGGCGCATCGCCTTGCGCATCGAGATGCGTGCGCTGTCGGGAGACCCGGAAGAGTGTGCCTTCCAGCCGCTCGATGCGGCGCGCGAACCGCTTGCCATGGCGCAGATTGCCGCCGAGCTGGAGGAACTGGGCGGCAAACCCCTGCTGGCGGCAAGCCGGGCGGGCCGGAAGGTCAGGGCACGCCATGTGGCTGGGTCCGACGCGGCGGTCATGATCAGCGCCGGCCAGCATGCGAACGAGACGACCGGCGTCGTCGGTGCCCTTCGCGCAGCGCGACGGCTTCTTGCGCGCGCGGGCGCCCATTTCACCGTCTCGCCGCTGGAGAACCCGGACGGTTACGCCCTGCACCGGCGCCTGCGGCACGACAACCCGCACCACATGCACCACGCGGCGCGGTTCACCGCGTTCGGTGACGATCTCGAATACCGCCCGCGCGGCGTCGGCACTCTCCACGAGACGGAAATTCGGGTCGGAGCCGAGCGAGTGAGCGGTGCGCGCCTGCATGTCAACCTGCACGGCTACCCCGCCCATGAATGGACGCGGCCGCTTTCCGGCTATGTTCCCGCTGGCCACGGAATGTGGACGGTGCCGAAGGGGTTCTTCCTGATCATGCGGTACCATGAGAGCTGGTCGGGCCCGGCGGAGATCCTGCTCGACAAGGTCACGAAGCGGCTTGCCCGCGTTCCCGGCCTGATCGAGGACAACAGGCGCTGGATCGCCTTGTTCGAGGCCCATGCCGGCGACACCGGCCTGAGGCTCGTCAACGGCATTCCCTGTCTGTCAGCCGTCGACGATCGTCATGCAGTGCCCCTGACCCTGATCACCGAGTATCCGGACGAGACCATTTATGACGCGGCTTTCGTCGCCGGTCATACCGCACAGATGGAGACCGTGCTCGCGGCCTATGACGCCTGGCAGGAGATCGCGCCGGCCGTGGCGTAATCCTGGCGCGGCCTTACCGGATCAGCGTCACGTTCTTCGCGCCGGCGAGCCACAGGATGGTGCGCACGAGCAGCAGGCAGGCGATGACGATGGCCATGATGCAGACCGAGAAGGCGGCCGCCTGGTTGACGGCGCCGCGATCGGAGAGCTGCAGTACCGAGACCGCCGCGAGCTGGGTCGAGGGTGTCACCAGGAAAATCACGGCCGACAGCGAGACCATGGTGCGCATGAAGTAGAACACGCCGACCCCGAGCAGCGTCGGCCAGAGGAGGGGCAGGGTCACTTTGCGCAGCGTCGTCACGGCGCTGCCGCCAAGCGTGGTCGAGGCCTCGTCGAAGGTGGAGCCGATCTGCTTCAGGCTGGTGGAGGAGATCAGGAAGGCGTGGGCGTGGTTGTAGTAGACGCTGAGGATGACGATCAGCGCGAAGCTTCCATAGAGCACGTTCAGCGGATTGGACGGCTCGTTGAAGGTCAGCACATAGCCGAGGCCGAGCACCATCCCCGGCACCGCCGCGGGAAGGATGGCGAGGAGCGAGAGGGGACCGGTCAGCGGGTTCCTGAACTTCTGAACGACGATTGCGGTGAGGCCGGTGATCGCGACGCCGACGATGGCGGTGGCAAGCGAGACGCCGACGCTGTTCCACAGCGGAGCGGTACCGTTCTGGACGTCGAACTCGTAGTGCTTGAGCGTGAAGCTCATGTTGTAGGGCCAAAGCCGCACGAAGCTGGCGACGACGACGATGGCCAGGACGCTCAGGATGAGTGCGACGACGACATAGGCATAGACGGAGAACGCCACGTCCCTGCGCAGCGAGGGCTTCACCACGAGCGGCTTGGACTGCGCCGTCACCGAGGCGTGCTGCTTGCGGGAGATCCGCTTCTCGATGAGCTTGGCGAGAATGGCGGGTACCAGCAGGACAATGCCGATAACCGCGCCGAGCCCGAATTGCGCCTGGCCGATCACCTGGTTGTAGACCTCGGTCGCAAGCACGCTGAAGTCGCCGCCGATGACCATCGGGTTGCCGAAGTCGGTCATCACCAAGGTGAAAACGACGAAGATCGCGGCGGCGAGCCCGAAGCGGGTGGCCGGCAGCGTCACGTCGCGGAAGATGCGCAAGGGGCCGGCACCCAGGGCCTCGGCGCTTTCGTAGAGACGCGCATCGGCGACGGCGAGCGCCGCCGACAGGATCAGATAGGCGTAAGGAAATGCGTAGAGCGCGTTGGCGATCGCCGTTCCCCAGAAGCCGTAGATGTCGATGTCGAACCCGAGAAACCGGTTGAGCACGCCGTTGCGGCCAAGCAGGAGGATCAGCCCTTGCGCCTGCACCAGGGAGGGCGCGAAAAGCGGGGTGAGCACGGCGATGCGCAGGAACGGCTTGAAGGGGATCTTCGCCCGCTGGAGGGCGTAAGCGTAGAAATAGGCGAGTCCGACCGCGGCAAGTGTCGCCGTCAGGGACATGGCGATGCTGTTGTAGACGAGCTTCCAGAACCGCTCCGCGCCGAACGTCTCCGTGAAGTTGCCGATACCGAATCCGTCCGGCGTCTCGAACCCGCGCAGCAGGATGCCGGTCAGCGGCAACAGCAGGAAAAGGAGGATCGGAAGCGCCGCCAGGGCGGACAGGCCAAGGGTTACGCTGCGGTCGCCCGTCAGGCCGCCGCCGCGTCTTGCGGCGGGCGGCGCGGTGGTTTCGGCGGCCAGGCTCATGACAGGACCCTCAAGGCCTCGGCGGGAATGGAAATGGCGAGCTGTTCTCCCTGTTCGGGAACCTTCGAGGTCCCGTGCAGCTCGACCATGATGCTTGTCTCCCGGCGCGCGTCCGGTTCGACCTCGACACGGGTGACATTGCCGAGGAACGAGACCGAGCGCACCGTTGCGGGGAGGATGTTGGCGCCGGTTCCGTCCCGGGCGGTGAGCGAAACCGCCTCCGGGCGCACGCCGAGCATTGTCGCGCCGTCGCGTGCCGGGTGGTCGATATGCAGCGGCGTGCCGCCGAAACTCATGGCGCCCTGCGCACCGGCCTCGACCGGCAGCACGTTCATGCGGCCGATGAAGTCGGCGACAAAAGCGCTGGCAGGCTCGCGATAGAGCTGCTGCGGCGTGCCGATCTGTTCGATGCGTCCCTTGTTCATCACCACGATGAGGTCGGCCATGGCGAGCGCCTCCTCCTGGTCGTGGGTCACCATGATGGTGGTGATGCCGAGACGCTTCTGGACGGCCCGGATCTCGATGCGCAACTCCTCGCGCACCTTCGCATCGAGCGCCGAGAGCGGTTCGTCGAGCAGGAGGGCGGAAGGGTCGGGTGCGAGCGCGCGGGCGAGCGCGATACGCTGCTGCTGGCCGCCCGACATCTGCGCCGGAAGCTTTTCCGCCTGGTCCGAAAGATGGACCAGATCGAGCATTTCGGCGATGCGGGCCCGGGTCCTCTCCTTTTCCCAGTGCCGGCACTCCAGGCCGTAGCCGACATTGCGTGCCGCGGTCATGTTGGGAAAAAGCGAATAGGACTGGAAGACGACGCCGAAATTGCGGGCCCTTGCCGGGATCGAGGAGAGGTCCGCCTCACCCAGGCGGATGCTGCCGGCATCGGCCTCTTCCAGTCCCGCGATGACACGCAGCAGAGTTGTCTTGCCACAGCCTGAAGGCCCCAGGAAGCAGACAAAGGAGCCGCGCGCCACGTCCAGCGAGACATGGTCCAGCGCCGTGATACGGCCGAAGCGCTTGACGAGATCGTGGATCGAAAGGTCCATGGAAGGTTCCCCTGCTGCGGACGCAGCCTTCAAGAATGCAAAAAGCGGGAGGCCGCGTTCTCGCGGCGCCCGTCAGGCGATGGCGCGCATCCACGCAGATCGTTCGCCGCGAAAGCGCGGCAGGCAGGCGGCCCCGCGTTGACGGGGCCGCCGTGACTGGAGCGGTTGAGGGCGGCCGGCGGAGACCCGCCATGTGGCGCCGTGAGATGCGCGAGAGGGCATCCGGTATTCAGGTGCCGGCGTCGCTCCGTCGGACGCGGCTCAACGCTCGTATTTTTCCTGCCAGGTCTGGATGATCCGGGTCCGGTCCTCGGCAGCTGCCTTGAAGTCGACCGGGAACAGAACCTGAGACACATCCTCCGGGAGGCCCGCCTTGGTGAAGCGCTCGGGCATGGTGCCGCCGGGAACCGTGACGATCGCCTTCCAGGAGAAGTAGGCGTTTGCCGCTTCCTTGCTCACTGTCCAGTCGAGGAACCGCTTGGCGGCGTCCTTGTTCTTCGAGGCGGCGACGAGCCCGTTCGCCTCCAGCTCGTTGCCGGCCCCTTCCGAGGGCACCACGAGCGTGATCGGGTAACCTTCCTCGATGTTCTTGACGGCGCGCAGCCCGAAGGAGGCCCCGACCGTGTATTCGCCGGCCGAGGCAGCGTTGCAGGGGCGGGAGCCGGACTTGATGTACTGCGCAACGTTCTTGTCGAGCTTGTCGAGGAAGGCCCAGCCTTTTTCCTCGCCCATCATCTGCAACAGCGAATCGATCTGGATGTAGCCGGTGCCGGAACTCGCCGGGTTGGGCATGACGACCTCGCCCTTGAAGGACGGGTCGGTGAGATCGGCCCAGGAGGTGGGCATCTTCAGGCCCTTGTCCTTCAGCCGCTCGTTGTTGACGCAAAGCGCGGCCATGTAGCCGGTGACTGCAAACCACTTGCCGTCGGGATCGCGGAAGCGGGCGGGGATCGCATCGAGGCCCTCGGGCTTGTAGGCCTCCAGACCCTCGAGGATCTGAGGGTTGACCATCGACGTGACCGCGAAGCCCCACAGGACGTCATGTTGCGGGTTGGCCTTCTCGGCGATGATGCGTGCCGCCAGATCGCCGGTAGACAGACGCAGCAGGTTCACGTCGACATCGGGAAGCGCCTTCTTTGCCTCCTCCAGGAACGCGGCGGCCTCGTCTTCTTCGTAGGCCGTGTAGACCGTGATGGATTCGGCCATCGCCGTGCTCGAAAGCATCAGTGCTGTCAGGCCGCCAAGGGCCCACCTCATACCCAGGTGCATGTCCGTTCTCCTCTGTTGGAAAGGCAACATTTGTCCTTTTTCGACATTTAACGCGCAAACGCGGTGCCTTCACAACAGTCTAAATGAAACTTGCGAGATTTTTTAGCCGTCGAAGGGCATGTGGAGGCGTTTACGCCTAGGCGATGTGCAGATTGACCTGCGATGCGGCAAGGGTGTGCTGCAGCGCACCTTCGGGCTTCGCGTCGGTGACGAGGTCGTCAACCTCGGTCACGTTGCCCAGATGCACGAGCGCGGTGCGGTAGAACTTGCTGGAATCGGTCGCAAGCAGCGTCGAGCGGGCCTGGCCGATCGCGGTGCGTACGATCGAAACCTCGTTCTGGTCGTCGTCGCCCATTGCGCCGTCCTCGTCGATGCCGCTGACGGCGATGATGGCCGTGTCGAAGCGGAACCGGCGAATGAACTCGGACATGCTTTCGCCCATCACGCTGCCGGCCACGTTCTTCACGAAACCGCCGGGAACGGCGATTGTGAAGTCGGTCCTGTCGGTCAGGATCACGGCCGCGCGCAGACTGTAGGTGACGACTTTAAGCTCCTTGCGCTCGCAAAGCGCCTCCGCCACCGCTTCGCAGGTCGAGCCCGCATCGAGGAACACAGAGGCACCGTCCGGCACGAGCTCGGCCACCCGCCGCGCGATGCGGTGCTTGATGGTGAAGCGTTCCACCCGCCGTTGCCGGTAGGTCTGGGCGTCGATGGGGCTCGTCAGGGCAACGCCGCCGTGATGCCGCCGCACCCGTCCCTGCATGGCAAGGTCGGCAATGTCGCGCCGGATGGTCTGCGAGGTGACAGAGAACCGCGTGGTCAGTTCCTCGACGGAGGCGTAGCCCGATTTTTCGAGGAACCCCATCAGATCCAGTTGCCGCAACGTTTTTTTCTTGGGGCTTTCGTCCATCAGGAAGTGTGCCGCTTTCATCGCCCGGCCTGCCTTACCGGCAGCGCCGTCGTCCCGAACCCGTGTCCGTGTTTCAATCATATGTTGAAAAACCGACATTTCAGCCGGGAATAGGGACACGGACCGGCAGCCAAGGCAAGTCCACCTTCTCCGGTCGTGGCAAACATGGCTGGCAGCGGGGAGGCGGGCCGTATCGGAACAGTGTCGCCTCAGGCGCCGGACGAGGCGGTCCGGCGCCGTTCGCTTGGCGAATGGCCGAAGCGTTCCTTGTAGTCGCGCGAGAAGCGTCCGAGATGCGAGAAACCGCAGGAATAGGCGGCCTCGGTGACGCCTGGGGCATCCTTGTGCGCCATCAACTGGTAATGCGCCGTGTCCAGCCGGGCGTTTCGCAGCACCTGCATCGGCGACAGGCCGAAGATCCGCTGAAACCCCTTTTGCAGGGTCCGCACGTTGATCCCGGCTGCCGCCGCGATGTCGGCCAGCGTGATCGGTTCCGAGAGATTCGCATGGATGTAGTCGAGCGCCTGACGGATCGCCCTCGGCTTGGCCTGCTGGTCGGAGCGCTCGATGATATGCGAGATGTTGCTGTGCTGCAGCGTCAGCAGAGCATGGGCGAGGTCATGCTCTGCGCGCAGATCACCGCCGCCCAGCGGACGCTGGAACAGGTCTCCGTTCTCGACCGCATCGACGCATGCGTTGACGATCCGCTGCAGGCGCCGTCCGGGCGGTGAGGCGAGGTCGACCTTCATGTCGAACCGGATCGGGCCGGGCAGCGGCGCCCCCACCAATGCCTGCGCCACGCTCTCCAGGTGCGCGCGGTCGATCTGGATCAGCAGCTTGCTGCAGCCTTCTCCCCAGTGCAGCCGGGCATTGCGGTCGGGATTGAGAATGGCGGCCATCGACGGGCTTGCCGTCATCTCCTCGCAGCGATGCTGCACGCGGGCCATGCCCGCCAAAGGAATGTGAAACAGGTAGAACGACCCCAGCAGTCCGGGATCGACGATCACTTCCGGCCCGTAAGCAAGGTAGTTGACCGACAGGTTCAGGCCCCTGACCGCGTTGTGTCGCACCGACAGGCTGGCGCGGCGGCTCTGGATGTCCAGCCGGTGATCGCAGAACTTCTGGCCGATGCGGTGACGGGCCTCGTCGAGGTCGGTGGTGCGCAGCACGGGATGGCTCGCGAAATACTCGCGCGGCGGCAATGTCCGTTCGGCGGTCATGGCACCTCCCGTGGCTACAGGCTCTCCGGTCACGATGAACGCAAGAACCGTATTTTATTTCAAGCCTAAAATATTTCGCCGCAACAGGCGTTCGTTTTTTGGATAAGCGGTTCTGCGTTTTCAGGGCAGGCTCGCATCACAACAGCCCAACAATAGCGGATCTAAGTGGAGTGCGCGCAATGGAACCTGGTGTGACCAAGGCCGATGCCGGCCTGAACGGACATGCATGGAACGTGGTGGGGCATACCTACGTGCCCAAGCTGTGGAACGAGGATGCCTTCGTCTGGCATGCCACCCTGCCGGCGGGGACGTTCGTTCCGCCGCATATCCATCCCACCCAGGATGAGTGGATCTACATGATCGACGGCGAGCTGGAGGTCGAATTCGGCGAGGAGAAGGTTCTTGCCCGGGCGGGCGACACGGTGAAGATGCCCCGCGGCATCGCCCACGGCATCTTCAACCGCTCCGGCGCGACGGCCCATTGCGTCTTCGGCGTGGCGCCTTCGCGCAAGCTCTACGACCTCTTCATCGCACTGGACGGCGTCACCGATCCGGCCGAACTGGTGCGCCTGTCGGCCCTGCACGAGGTTGACTTCCTGCCGCCCCCGGGCGCTGCCTGAGAGCACCCGCAACCTTCCATGGCAGGGATCATGACGAGCATTCTTTCTCCTTCCCGCGACTGGCCTTCCCGAGATTGGGACGATGCCTTCGCGAACATGGCCCATGTGGCAAACTCGCACGAGCTCCCCGGCTTCTGGTCGGCGCGGGCCGCCGAGTACCGTGCGCGGATGCAGGCCGAGGGGCACCGGCTCGAACTCGACATCGCCTATGGCGGGCACCCGCGCGAGGCCTATGACATCGTCTGGCCGCAAGGAGAGGCGCGCGGGCTCGCCGTCTTCGTTCATGGCGGCTACTGGATGCGGCTCGACAAGTCCTTCTGGACGGACTTCGCCGAGGGCGCACGGGCGCGGGGCTGGGCGGTCTGCCTGCCGAGTTACACGCTTGCTCCGGAGGCGCGGATCTCGCAGATCACCGCCCAGATCGGGCGCGCCATCGAGCACGTCGCGGCCCGCGTTGCCGGTCCGATACGGCTTTCGGGTCATTCGGCCGGTGGCCATCTGGTCAGCCGGATGGTTTGCGCCGACAGCCCGCTCTCGGAAGGCGTTCGCGCCCGTATCGCGCATACCCTGTCGATCAGCGGGCTGCACGACCTGCGACCGCTGCTTCACACGCAGATGAACGAGACCCTGCGTCTCGACCTTGCCGAGGCGCGCAGCGAAAGCGCGGTGCTGGCGCAGCCCGGCCTTCCGGCACCGCTGACATGCTGGGTCGGCGGCGGCGAGCGGCCCGAGTTCATTCGGCAGGCGCGGTTGCTCGCCGATGTCTGGGGCGGGCTCGACGTGCCGGCCACGGCCCATGTCGAGGGGGATCACAATCACTTCACGGTGCTCGAGGGGCTGAAGGATCCGGCCTCCGCGATCACCGCCGCCTTCGCCGGCGAGGCCTGACCCGCCCCGGCCAACCCCGCATGAAAGGACAGACCATGACCGCAATGGCCCCCGGTATCGTGAAATCCGGCGAGAGCCTTCAGCAGATCCGCTGGAACATTCTCGGGCAGACCTATGTGCCCAAGCAGATGACCGAGGAGTGTTTCTCCTGGCATGCGACCCTGCCGCCAGGCACTTTCGTACCGCCGCATATCCATCCCGACCAGGACGAGTTTCTCTACATTCTCGAAGGGCGCTTCACGTTCCTGCTCGACGGGGTCGAGGCGATCGGGGAGCCGGGCGATCTGGTCAAGTTGCCGCGCGGCGTGCCGCACGGGATCTTCAACAAGTCCGAGAGCGCGATCAAGACGCTGTTCTGGGTGACGCCGGCGGCGCAGCTCTACGACCTGTTCTGGGCGTTGCACAACATGGGGCCGGAGGCCGACCCGGCCGAGATCGTTGCAGTCTCGGCGGCGCACGCCATCGATTTCCTGCCGCCGCAAGACAGCGAGACGACGCAATGACGGTCCTGATCGCGGGCGCGGGCATCGGCGGGCTGACCACCGCGTTGATGCTGCACGCGCGAGGCATCCGCTGCCAGGTGGTCGAGCAGGCGCCGGAGGTGCGCGAGGTCGGCGTCGGCATCAACACGCTGCCCCACTCGATTGCGGAGCTGGCCGAGCTGGGGCTTCTGGAACGGCTCGACGAGGTGGGCCTGCGCACGCGCGAGCTGCGTTACCTCACCCGCCAGGGCCAGGAAGTCTGGCGCGAGCTGCGCGGCCTGCACGCGGGCCACAAGCACCCGCAGTTCTCCATTCATCGCGGGCGGCTGCAGAAACTGCTTTACGATGCGGTCATTGAGAGAATGGGTCCCGGAGCGGTTGCGACGGGGCTCAGGCTGTCCGGCTTCGTGCAGGACGAGGCCGGTGTCACTGCGCATTTCACGGATGCGCTCGACGGGCTCTCCTCGCGCACACTGCGGGCCGAGGTGCTGGTTTGCGCCGACGGCATCCACAGCATGGGGCGCAAGCGTTTCTACCCGGGCGAAGGCTCGCCGAGCTGGCAAGGCGTTGTCATGTGGCGGGGCGCGGCCGAGTGGCCGGTCTGGGAAGACGGCGAGACCATGGCGATCGCTGGCGGGCTGTGCGGCAAGCTGGTGCTTTACCCGATCGCGCCGGCGAAAAACGGCCGGCAACTGATGAACTGGGTGGTCAACGTCCGCGTTGCCGATGCATCGGTGTCGCCACCTCCGCCGGAAAGCTGGTCCAAACAGGCGCCGCTTTCCAGGGTACTGCCCCATGCCCGGCGGTTCACCGTGCCCGGCTTCGATGTGGAGGCGCTGGTGCGCGCCAGCGGCACGATCTTCGAATACCCTATGGCGGACCGCGATCCGCTGCCGCGCTGGACGCACGGACGGGTGACGCTGCTCGGCGACGCGGCCCATCCGATGTATCCGGTCGGCTCGAACGGAGCGGCACAGGCGATCCTGGACGCGCGCTGCCTTGCCGATCACATGGTTCGGGCCGAACATCCCCGCGAGGCGCTCTACCGCTACGAGCTCGAGCGGTTGCCGAAGACGGCCGAGGTGGTACGCACCAATCGCAAGGGCGGGCCGGAACGCGTCATCGACGAGGTGGAGCGGATCAGTCCGCGCCGCTTCGACAATATCGAGGATGTCCTCAGCCACGCGGAGCGCAAGGCGATCGTCGAGGGCTATGCAAAAATGGCGGGTTTCGCCGCGAAGAAGACCGGCTGAGAGCAAGCCGGCGACAGGAAGGACCGGCGGACGGGAGACCGGTACGACGGGCCAGGCCGGGGCGGTGCGCCGTGCCAGGGCTGGCCATCTTGCAAAGAATCCGACCCCGGTACGGGGCGTGAAGAGGGGAATAATCATGACTTCCAGATGGACACGGAAACTTGCGGGACTGGCAACGGGCGTCGCGCTTGGCGCGCTCGCCACCTCCGCCGCCCTTGCCGAGGATATCAAGATCGGCATGGTGGTCACGCTGTCCGGCCCGCCGGCAGCGCTGGGCCAGCAGATCGTCGACGGCTTTCAGCTGGCGCTGGAGCAGAATGGCGGGATGCTGGGCGGGCAGCCGGTGGACCTGATCGTCGAGGATGACGAACTGAAGCCCGACGTCGCGCTGGTCAAGGCGCGCTCGCTGCTCGAGCGGGACCAGGTCGATTTCGTGGTCGGTACTGTGTTCTCCAACATGCTTCAGGCGATCTTCAAGCCTGTCGTGCAGTCCGAAACCTTCCTGATCAGCCCGAATGCGGGGCCCTCGACCTTCGCCGGGCGCAACTGCAACCCGTATTTCTTCGTGACCTCCTACCAGAACAACCAGCCGGCCGAAGTCAGCGGCATGATCGCCAACGAGGAAGGTTTCAAGAACGTCATCGCCATGGTGCCGAACTACCAGGCCGGGCGCGACAATATCGAGGGCTTCAAGCAGACCTTCAAGGGTGGCGTGGCGGACGAGATGTTCACACCGCTCGGCCATCAGGATTTCTCGCCCGAGCTAGCGCGGATCGCCACGTCGGGTGCCGACGCGCTGTTCACGTTCATGCCGGGCGGCATGGGGGTGCGGCTGGTCAGGCAGTTCGATGCGGCCGGGCTTTCCGACAAGCTGAAGTTCCTGTCGGTCTTTACCACGGACGAGTCCACGCTGCCCGGCCAGCAGGATGCCGCGCTCGGTTTCCTCTCCGCAGGATCTTGGGCGCCCGACATGGACAACGAGGCCAACAAGGCCTTCGTCGCCGCTTTCGAGGAGAAATACGGCTATGTGCCGGGATCTTTCGCGGCCCAGGCCTATGATGCGGCCCAGTTGATCGGCAGCGCTCTGGAAAGGACCGCCGGCAATACCGAGGACAAGGAAGCCATGCGGGCAGCGCTCGAGGCCGCGCAGTTCACCTCGGTGCGCGGCGACTTCTCCTTCAGCAACAACCACTATCCGATCCAGGATTTTCACATGCTGAAGGTGGCCAAGCGCGAGGACGGCAAGTACTGGACAACGGTGGTGAAGACCGTCGTCGAGGACTATGAGGACAGCTTCCACCAGGACTGCAAGATGTAGGATCCGCTACCCGCCGGACCCGACCGCGCTGTCGGGTCCGGCGGTAAACAGGAAATATCCCCTGCTGGGGTGTTGGGAATTCATCGACCGCTCTCTAGCCCCGACAGCAACAGTCCGAGCGTGTCGACCGCATTGGCCAGACGGGCTTGCGGATCGTCTCCATCCGCGATCCACAGCGCCGCATCCACCAGCGCGCCGTTGATCATCCGGGCGAGCGTCTCGGGGTCTCCCGCCTTTGCCCGTCCCTCGGCCATAAGCCGCGAGAGCAGGGACGACAGGGAGACAAGACACTTGCGTTCACTGGCCTGGGTATAGGCTGCGCCGAGGATCGAGGGGGCGTCGCGCAGGACAATGCGCTGGATCTCCGGTTCCAGCGCCATTTCCAGATACAGGCGGCAGCGCCGCCCGAGAGCCTCCCACAGGTCGTGCGACCCGTCGGCGGCGGCCTCCAGCCTCCCGTCCATCTCACCTTCGACTGTCTCCACAACGGCACGCAGCAGGCCCTTCTTGTCGCCGAAATGGTGATAGAGCGCGCCGCGGGTCAGGCCTGCCGATCCGGTGAAATCCTCCATGGCGGCGTCCGCATAGCCTTCGCGGGTCAGTATGACGCGAGCAGATGCGATCAGCTTCCGCCTTGTTTCCTCGATCATTTCCTGCCGGGTTCGGCGAACCATGCTTGGCCCCTTATTCACATACATAATGCATGTCAATTGACATACAGATTGCATGCCAATATCACTCACATGCACTTTGTATGTCAATTACGGGCGAGCAACCATGCCTTCGCCCTCTACAGGATACCCAACATGGCCAATCCTTACCGGGACCTCTTTCGCGTTTCCGGAACGGCGAACTTCGCTGTCGCCGGCTTCCTGGCGCGCTTGCCGCTGCCGATGACCGGCATCGGCATCATCACCATGGTTTCCCAGCTTCGCGGCAGCTACGGGCTGGCCGGGGGTGTGGCGGCGGCCTTCGTCTTCACCTATGCGCTGGCCGCCCCGCAGATTTCCCGTCTGGTCGACAGGAGGGGGCAAGGGCGTGTGCTGCCTGTAGCGGCCGGAGTGAGTGTTTCCGGACTGCTGATCCTGCTGGTCTGCTCATACTGGCGGATGCCGGACTGGACATTGTTTGCCGCGGCCATGCTTGCCGGTTTCATGCCCAGCATGTCCGCCATGGCCCGGGCCCGCTGGACAGAACTCTACAGCGGGCAGCCACAACTGAAGGCGGCCTACTCCCTCGAGACGGTCCTCGACGAGATGTCCTTCATCGCCGGTCCGCCGCTGTCCGTCGGTCTCGGCGTTGCTCTTTTCCCTCAGGCGGGGCCCCTTGCGGCGGCGGTTCTTCTGGCAGCGGGCGTTGCGCTTTTCACCGCCCAGACCGCGACGGAGCCCGAGGTGAAGCCTGTTGCTCCGCTCTTGGGCGAGAACACCGCCGTCTTTCGCAATCCGGTGGTCCTTGCCCTGACCCTGATGATGGTTGCCATGGGCGGCGTCGTCGGTTCGATCGATATCGGAAGCGTGGCGTTTGCCGAACAGCAGGGCCGGCCGGCCGCCGCGAGCTTCGTTCTGTCGTCCTATGCCATCGGCTCCTGCGCTGCCGGCCTGCTTTTCGGCGCCTTCCGGGTCGCCGCCCCGCACCGTCACCTTCTGGTGCTCGGGGGACTGGCAACGGCGGCGGCGACCGTGCCCCTGCTGCTTGCGGGCAACCTTCTGGCGCTGTCGTTGGCCGTGCTGGTCGGCGGCTTGTTCTTCGCCCCGACGATGATCGTGGCGATGGAAGTGGTCGAACAGACGGTGCCGGGGGCAAAATTGACGGAAGGGCTGACCTGGCTTCTCGCCGGTCTCAACACGGGAACGGCACTGGGTGCTGCGCTGGCCGGGCAGATCGTCGATGCCTTCGACGTGCGAGCCGGCTTTTTTGTCGCGGTCGGAGCGGGCCTCGCCATCGCGGTGTTCGCGGCTCTCGGCTCTCGGCTGATCTCCCGCAAACCCATCGGCCGCCAACCGGAGATATGCCCGAACGTCTGTTGAGCGGGAGGGACGTGGTCGCCTGCGGGCGTGCACAACCCGTTGCGGTCCTTCCTCGTGAACCGGGACATGTCTCTTGATGCCGGTTTTCACAGCCTTGCGGGTTTACACGCCGGGCGCGCGCCACATGGCGGAGGTCACGCCCGCATCTGTCAGGGCCTTTTGCTGGGGGTAGGCGCGCTCCCAGCGACCGCGCGCGGCGAGATAAGTCTCGGCCATCGCCGGATCAGGCGTCACGATCCGTTCCACTTCGGACATTTCCGACCCGGCCTCCGCCAGCGAGGAGAAGTTGCCGATGCCGAAGGCGGCGACGGCGGCGCATCCCAGGGCCGTTGCCTCGCGCACCTTGGGGATGGCGACCTCGCGGCCGAGCACATCGGCCAGGATCTGCGCCCAGAGCGCGCCCTTGGAGGCACCGCCGGCGAACACGACCGGCTTGTCGATGCTCACCTTGGAGAAGCTCATCACCCGCTCCAGGTTGATGCTGGAGACGATGGCGGCGTTCTCTTCCAGCGCCCGGAACAGGCTCGCCTTGGTGGTGTGTCCCGGCTCGATCGACATGTTCAGGAAGGAGGGCGCTGCATGGTACCAGTGCCCGAAATCCATCGCGTCGGAAAAGACCGGTATGATCCCGTTGCTGCCGGGGGGAACCCCGGCAGCCATTTCCTCCAAAAGGGCATAGACATCCATGCCGCGTCGGGCGGCCTCTCCTTTTTCCGCGTCGCAGAACGTGTCGCGAAACCAGCGCATGGTCAGGCCGACGAAAAAGGAGATGCATTCCGCCTGGTTGAGTCCGGTCACCACATGCGGATTGATGCGCACGCGCCTGGTGTCGTCGGTGCGTCCCGTGGGGATGTTGATCACCTGCTGCCAGAACGTGCCGCCGAGAATGGCGGCATCGCCGTCCCGGGTGACGCCGAGGCCAAGCGTTCCCATCTGCACGTCGCCACCACCACAGATCACCGGCGTACCGGGTTTCAACCCGGTTTCCTCGGCAGCCTTCGCCGTTACGCCGCCGATGGCCGATCCGGGTTCGACGACTTGCGGGAACAACTCGCGCGGCAATCCGGCCCTGGCGATGAGCGCGTCCGACCATTGCCGGGCGCTCGGGTCCAGCAAGCCCGTGGTTCCCGCATTGGAGGGCTCGACCACGATCTCGCCGCTCAGGCGGGCGGCGACCCAGTCGTTGATCATCGACAGGCTGGCTGCCTTTTCGAAGATGCGAGGGCGGTTGCGGCGCAGCCATTCCAGGCGCGGCCAGACCCCGAGCGCGAAGGTCTGCCCGCTGACGCGGTAGAAATGCGCTTCCAATTCCTCGTCGCGGGCCTTCAGGTCGGCGACTTCTGCCGTCGCCCGCCCATCGACATTGGCACAGGCCCACAGTTCGGTTCCGGCCGCGTCGTAGACGACAATGCCTTCGCGCATCGATGTCGAACTGATCGCCGCGACCTCGTCGGCGCGGATGTCGGCATCGGCGAGGGCGCGGCGGATGCAGCGGGAGAGCAGCCGCCAGTTCGCCGCGCAGTCGAAGCTCATCGAGCCGGGAACGCCTGCCTCGCTGATATGGGTCCATTCCTCCTGGCTGAGACCGCATTGCCGGCCCGTGTGATCGAAGACCACGGCCCGGCCGCTGCCGGTGCCGGCATCGATGGCGAGATAGTATTGCGGCATTGAGCTCTCCTCGTCGTGTTACCGGCCGGTCTCAGCCGTTGAACTCGGCGATGTGCAGGCCTCCGCCACTGAAGTCAGTAAAATAGACAAGGCCGGCCGAGTCCACGAAGACGTCGGTGGTGTTGATAACCAGTGGCCGGCCGGGACGGTGGTCGACGTGATGCGTCGGTGCCTGGGGAACGAGCGCACCGACCTCCCTGGGCGCATAGGGATTGGAAATGTCGTGCACGCGCAGGCCGGCATTCTGCCAGGTGGAGAAGATCAGCGTTGAACTGACGAAGCTGCCCGGCCGGTTTTCATGCACGTTGTGCGGTCCGAAATGCCCGCCGACGGCCTTGTAATCCCGGTCGTCGGGCTTGGGGAACGTGGCGATCGAGACCGGGTTGGCCGAGTTGCGAATGTCGAACACCCAGATCGGCTTGTCGCCATCTTCCTCGTTGTCGAGGACCGTCTCGTCAACCACGACAAGCAGGTCGCGGTCGGGCAGGGGCAGGCAGTTGTGAGTGCCGCCGCCAAACGGCGGCGCCCAGTTGCGATGCGCGATCATCCTGGGATCGGTGCGGTCCTTCACGTCGACCACGACAAGGCAGGCGTCGCGCCAGCCGCAATAGGCGGTGTCGCCGTGAACGATCGGATGATGCAGGCTGTAGCGTCCCTCGGCGAGCGGCCAGTGCGGCACCTCGCCGGCTGCAACGTTCATGCCCGGCAGCCAGAACCGGCCGGCGATCTCCGGCCGCGTCGGGTCGGACATGTCGATCGTCACGAGAATGAAATCGGTGAAGCCCTCGATCTGGGCGGAGGCATAGGCCCAGCGCCCGCCAGTGTACCAGATCCGGTGCAGGCCGACGCCGTCGACCGGCATGAACCCGATCTGGCGCGGGGTGACCGGATCGCTCAGGTCGTAGACGGCCATGCCGGCGGAGTGGTTGCGGGCCGTCGACCGGACCGCCTTGGAGATGTCGCGCGTGTCCGCCTTGTAGTAGTTGCGCTCGTCGTCGCTCTCCGGCTGGGCGAACTGGTCCTGCGCATGCACTGTCAGCAACAGATTGTCATGCACCTGAAGATGCAGAGACCACGTGTTGGCCGGGGAGGGGACATAGTTCACCGTGCGAGGCCGGGCCGGGTCGCGAACGTCGATCACGCTGAAGCCCTTGGAGAAGATGTGGGCGACATAGGCATAGCCGTCCCGCACCATGATCTGGGTGCCGTCGGACCGTCCTCCCTGGGTGCAATGGCCGATCAGCCGCATGTTGGAAGCGTGGGCGGGCGAGCGCAAGGCGGTGGTCGTCATGATGTTCCTCTCCGGGGGAAGGTCCGGCTGTCCGGCCCGCTTCGTCCGAGGCCTGAATGGTGGATGCCAGATCGCTTTACGAATAGATCAATTGTTGTTATAAAAAACATATGAACATGAGCGCTGCGGGCCGTCAAGCGCCCTGGCCCGCATTTCACCTTGACTGCCCGGTTCGCCCCGGGGCAAACGCGCCAGGCCAAGGGTGGCCGCTTTCAGCTTGAAGTTTGGCGAGACCTGAGTTCGTAATGCCGTCGAGTTCTTGCCTGGAAGCCCCTGCGTCAGAAAAGGCCCGCCGTCACGGTGCGCGCCTGAGAGATCGTCCATGAATGCTTTTGAAACGCCCATCATTTCCGAGGAAGACGCGCTGCTCGCCAGGGTTGCCTGGTATTACTACCATGACGGTCTGACGCAGCAGGCGATCGGCGAGAAGCTGGGATTGCCGCGCATCAAAGTCTCGCGGATGCTTGAAAACGGCCGCCGCAGCGGCATGCTCGAGGTCCGGATCAATTCCGCATTGCAGGGCTGCCTCGAGATCGAGCGGCGCGTGCAGGACCGTTTCAAGCTGGAGGAGGTGCGGGTCATTCCGCATCTGTCGGGGGAGCCGCGCAGCGAACGGCTGGGCCAGGCCGCCGCCCAGTTCCTGATGCAGCGCCTGGAGGAAGGCGGGCTCCTGGCCGTCGGCTGGGGGGAAATGGTCGGCGCGGCGATCCGCCGCCTGGGTCATCTCGTCAATGACCGGCGGATCGACCTTGTCGGCATGACCGGCGGTGTCCAGGCCTATGTCGACGGGCTTCGGGTCGTCAGTGCCGATTGCAAGATGTTCCTCGTGCCGGCCCCGCTTGTGGTCGAGGACGCCCAGATCGCCAAGGCGATGCTGCGCGATGCCAGCGTGCGAAACACGTTGCAAATGGCCCTGAAGGCCGATTATGCGCTGGTCGGCATCGGCGCGGTTGACGAGACCGCCAGCGTGATACGACGCGGTTATGTCCATCCCGCGGAGGTCGAGGCTATGCGCCGCAGCGGCGCGGTGGGGGACGTTTTGTGCCGCTTCTTCGATGCCGGGGGCAACGAGATCGACCTGCCCTTGCACGAAAGGGTGATCGGCCTGCCGCTGGAGAGCTATCGCAAGGCGCCGCGGATGATTGCCGCCTCCGGTGGTCTCGACAAGGTGCCCGCGATCCGGGCTGCCCTCCAGGGCGATTTCATCAACATTTTCATTACCGACGAGCAGACCGCGAACGCGCTCGTGGAGTGATCCGTCTCCTTTCCAGGCCTGTCTGAATGCGTTTCACGCCCCGTTTTCGGGGCGCGCGACGACGTGCGTTTGCGCGTGTCGCTGCGCATGGAAATGAGCCTCTTGACACCTTCCTGAAGCTGTGTGTTCAATTGATCCAACAAAAAACAAATGAACATATTCTTCTGGGAGAGAACATTGGCACTCGTACAAGACGACGGTTCCGCGAAGGCCGCGCGGCAACGCCAGGCGCTTGAGACCCCGAGCTGGCGGGGCAACCTGCCTCCCCTGTTCGGGCCGACCAAGGTTCCGCTCGCCGCGCCGGCGGTGATGCTGGTGATCATCGCGCTGCTCATGGCTGTTACCACGCCGAACTTCTTTTCCGCCGGCAACATGCGGGCGATTTCCCTTGATGCCTCGCTGATCATGCTGCTTGGCATCGGCATGACGGCGGTGATCACCGCGCGCGGCATCGATCTGTCCATCGGCGCGATCCTGACGCTGTCGAGCGTTGCCTTCGCGGCCGCGCTGAAGGATTTCGGCCTGCCGCTGTGGGTCGCGATACTCGTCGGCTTTGCCACCGGCGGCCTTTGCGGCCTGGTCAACGGTTTGCTGATCACGCGGCTCAGGATGCCGGACTTCATCGTCACCCTGTCGACGGAGCTCGTGTTCCGCGGTCTCGCCCTTGTCTATGCCGGTGGCGGCGTCTTCTTCGGGTTTCCGGAGGTCATCACCTGGCTCGGACGCGGGCGGCTGCTCGGAATTCCCATGCCGCTGATCATCGCCCTGACCCTGATCGTCGTGGCGCATTGCATCTTCGCCTACCACAAGATCGGCGCCCGGCTGCATGCCGTCGGCGGCAATCCGGTCGCGGCCCGGCGGCTCGGCATCAGCGTTCTCAACTACCGGGTCGGCGTCTACGTGTTCATGGGCCTGATCGCGGCTCTGGGCGGCATCATCCTGACCGGTCGTCTCGATGCGGTGGTCGCCTCGGGTGCGGTAACGATCCTGCTGAACACGGTTGCCGCGGTGATTGTCGGCGGCACCAACCTGTTCGGCGGACGCGGCTCGATCATTGGAACGCTGCTCGGCGCCTGGCTGCTGGCCACCATCACCAATGCCGTCGTGATGCTCGGCTTCGAGGCGTTCTGGCAGCATGTCGCCGCCGGCGCCGTCATCCTGATCACCATCGGCCTCTACTCCCGCAGCAACAGCCGCAGCGAGGAATAGGTTTACCCGGATACCAAAAAAGCAAAGAGGAGGAGACGAAAATGACCAAGAAGACATTCGCAAAAACGATCCTGCTGACAGGTGCTGCAGTCCTTGCCCTGTCCTTGCCGCTCGCGGCCCAGGAGGTGCCGGCAGGGGCCAAGGAGCGTGGCTACTTCCTGCTGCCGGAGCTGCATGAAATGGTGCCGGCCGAACGGGTCGCCATGGATGCGTTCATGAAGTCCGTGGTTGCCGAGCCGGTCGCCAGCACCAGGACGTTCGACAAGCCGCTTCGCATCGCCTTGATGTTCCCGAGCCTTGAAACCTCGGACGCGTGGGCCCGTCTCAACATCTCGACCCGCAAGCGGCTCGAGGAGCTCGGCGTACCTTTCGAGATCACCGAGTTCATGATCAAGCCGGACGAGCACGACCGCCAGGGCGCGCAGGTCGAGCAGGTGCTGGCCGGCAACTTCGACTATGTCGTGATAGGCCCGTCCGAGTACCAGGTGCAGAAGTCCAACATCTCCCGTCTGGCAGAGAGCCTGCCGACGCTGGTGATGAATGTCGTCAATCCCTTCGTGGATACCTACGGCACCGAAAAGCAACCCATCACCCATGTCGGTTTCGACCACACGATCGGCGCCGAGGCGCTGTGCCGCTGGGTGATCGGCGAGACGGGCGGGGAAGGCACGTTCGCGCTGGTTCGCTACATTCCCGGGCTCATCGACGGCCAGCGTTCGGATCACTTCGCCGACTGCGTCACCAAGAACTCCAACATGAAGCTGGTTGGCGAATTCGAGGCGAACGGCGACCGTGAACTCGCCTTCAGCGGCGCCAACGCGCTTCTGAGCCGCTATCCCGACATCAAGATGCTGCACGCGGGCAACACCGCCGTGGCGCTTGGCGTGCTGGCCGCCGCAACGGAACGCGGCGTTCTGGACGAGGTCATCATCAATGGCTGGGGCGGCGGTGCCGACGAGCTGAAGTCGATCAAGGAGGGCGGTCTGAAGGTGACGGCGTTCCGGGTCAATGACGACTGGGGCGTTGCGGTCGCCGAAGCCATTCGGGCCCATGCGCAGGGAGATCCCGTGCCGGTGGTCCTGGCCGCGACGATCAAGCCGCTGGACTACAAGATGTCGAGCGAGGCAATCGACGCGGAAACCGCGCATGCCTTCCGCTACTCGGGCCAGCTCGACCGCTGAGCGCCGCCTCCTGCAGGGGCCGCGTCGCGGCCCCTGCCTCCAACGTTTCTGCGAACACTGGATGGCATGACATGAGCGTGGTTCTGCGCGGAATTTCCAAATCCTACGGGCAGGTCAAAGCGATCGAGGGCATCGACCTGGAAGTGAAGGCCGGCGAGGTTGTCGGCCTGCTGGGGGACAACGGCGCGGGCAAGTCCACCTTGATGAAGGTGCTTGCCGGTGCGGTGACGCCGGACAAGGGCGTCATCGAGGTGGATGGCGAGACCTGTTCCTTTTCCAGCTCGCTGGATGCGCGCGATGCGGGCATCGCCATGCTGTACCAGGACCTGGCCCTGTTCGACGACATGCCGGTCGTGCACAACATCTTCCTCGGTCGCGAGATCACCAACCGCTTCGGTTTCCTGAAATACGGCGAGATGCGAAAGCGCGCCCAGGAGATCGTCAACAGCTTCTCCGTGCGCCCCTTCGATGTGCGGACCCCGTCCGGGCACCTGTCGGGCGGGCAGCGGCAGGTGTCGGCGCTGGCGCGGACCACCGCCTTCGGCAGCCGCTACATCATCCTCGACGAGCCGACATCCGCCCTGAGCCCGAGTGCCAGGGACGAGGTTCTCTCCGTCGTGCGCGAACTCGCCGACAAGGGCATCGGCATCGTCATGGTCAGTCACGACCTTGGCCATGTGCGCAAGGTCTGCGACCGGGTGGCCATCCTGCATCTGGGCGGAATGGCCGGTGTGCGCGACATGGCCACCACCTCCCAGGACGAAATCATCTCCCTCATCGTTCAGGGACATGCCTGAACGACTTCTTCCCAAGCGAAAGGACAGTGCCATGCGGCGCAACGGAATTCTCAACGTGAAACTGAGCCGGGCCATCTCCGAGATGGGTCATGACGACATTCTCCTCGTCACGGATGCCGGCTATCCGATGGCCTATGACGACCGGGTCATCGACCTGGCACTGTGCCCGGGCGTGCCGGATCTGGTGACCGTGCTGCGCGCGATCCGCCAGGAAATGTGGGTGGAAGAGTACCACATGATCGAGGACGCCAAGGAGAACAACCCGAATGCCTGGAACGGCGTTGCGGAGGTCTTCCCCGATGCCAAGGCCAGCACGCGTCCCAACAGCTGGTTCCACGAGGACGGCTATCGCGGCGCGAAATACATCGTTCGCACCGGCGCCTGGATGCCATGGGGCAATGTCGCCCTGGTCTCGGGCATTCCCGTCCAGGAGTGGTTCAACAACACCGGTGCGCCCGTGCCGGAAAGCTGGACGGAGCGCCACGAGCTGAACGTCAAGTTCGGCAAGACCGGCGTGGAGTGAGCCCCAAGATGTTCGTTCAGCTGGTTCACATCCATGTGAAGCCGGATCGCATCGGGGATTTCCTCGATGCGTTCCGGATCAACTACGAAGGCACGATCCGGGAGCCGGGCAATCTTCGTTTCGACGTTCTGCAGGATCCGGAGGACGAGACGCGGTTCACCATCGTCGAGATATTCCGCAGCGCGGAGAGCGTCGACGACCATCGCCGGACCGATCACTACAAGAAGACGGTGGCCTTGCTGGAGGACATCATGACCGGTCCGCGCAGCAAGGACATCTACCGGCTGGTGATGTCGGATCTGGCGGACGAGCGGGTTTGAGACGATGGGCGACGTGCGGATGATCAACAGATGGAACGACGACGAGGCGCATGCCTGGTTGCGCGAGGCGGGGGAGGAGGAAGCCGAGCGCGACCTGGCCTTGCGCATCTACACGTCGCGGCTGATCGGCGGGGAGACGGACCTCGTCCTGCATGGCGGCGGCAATACCTCGGTCAAGACGCGGCGGCGAACGGCGGGGGGCGATCTCCTGCCGGTCCTGCACGTGAAGGGCAGCGGCTGGGACCTCGGTTCCATCGAGGCTCCCGGCCTGCCGGCGCTCGAACTGGCCCCGCTCTGCGAGGCCCGTTCGGGAGCGGCTCTTACCGATCCGCAGATGGTGGCGCTGCTGCGGGCCAACCTGCTCGATCCGGCGTCGCCCAATCCGTCCATCGAGACCCTGCTACACGCCTTCCTGCCGGCAAAATATGTCGACCACTCCCATGCCGCGGCAGTTCTGGCGCTGGTCAACCAGCCTGATGCGGCGGCGATCGGCCGGCGTCTTTACGGACGGCGTCTCGCCATCGTGCCCTATGTGATGCCGGGCTACGACCTGTCCATCGAGGCGGCCCGGATCTTCGATGCCCATCCGGACTGCGAAGGCCTCTGGCTGGTCAATCACGGCCTCTTCACCTTCGGGGAAACGGCGCGCCAGTCCTATGAGCGGATGATCGAGTTCGTGAACATTGCGGAGGTGCACCTGGCCGAGCATGGCGTGCGTCTCGTTCCGCCGCTTGCCCCGCGCGGCGATACCGCCGAGAGCCGGGCCTTTCGCGATCGTCTGTCGGCGCGTATCCAGGCGGCCGGCCCCGCCTTCGCTTCTGGCGTTTCGCTCGATTTTCGTGCGGATGCGGCCATCGACACCCTCCTGCAGCAGCCGGACCTGGTGGAGATCACCGGCCGCGGTACGATCACCCCGGATCACGTCATCCGGGTCAAGCCGTTCCCCCTGGTTCTCGAGGGGAGCGAAAGCGCGGAGGAACTGGATGCCGCCCTTGCGGACTTCGCCAGGCGCTATGAACGTTATTTCGAGGTTCATGCGGCGCAGGCCAGCGAGCCGAAGACCATGCTCGATCCGCTGCCACGGGTGATCCTCGTGCGGGGCATGGGCCTGTTTGGTGCGGGAAAGAGCGCCGGGGAGGCGAAGATCGTCGCAGACCTTGCGTCGCAGACCGCGCGGGTCATCCAGGCGGCGGAAGCCTATGGCCGGTTCACGCCCTTGCCGACGCCGGATCTCTTCGACATGGAATACTGGTCCCTGGAACAGGCGAAGCTGCAGGGCAAGGGCTGAGGCGGTATTGCGCCTCCCACGCGGAAACCGCCCCCTTGGCTTGGCGTCCGTGCGGAAGGCGGGACCTGACGGCTTCTGATTTCAAGATGCGACCGCCAGGGCAGGGCATTGGCTGCCCTATGGCTTTGCATCCGCCAGCGCCGCGTGGCCTGCTGTGGCCGTCACGTCATCGCCAGGACCTGCCGGCGAGAGTGCCGCGATGACGGCATCGGTCGTCCGCTGGACATGCACGGAAATGATGCCGGCCGCCCGTTCCACGTCCCTTGCCATGGCCGCCTCGAACAGCGCCTCGTGCTCGGCATGGATGTTTCTGGTCCAGACCGTCTTGATGCGGCTGAAGCGGCGGTAGCGCTCGTGCTGGCGGAAGAGCTGTTCGCGCAGCCTCAAGAGCCACGCCGAACCGCAGGCCGAGACGGTTGCATCGTGAAAGGCCGAGTTGTGCTTTTCCCACAGGTCGAGTGCCTTGATACCCTGGTCCTCGCCGGTCTCGAGCCGCGAGAGGCGGTGATAGGTGGTGATCAGCCGCTCTTCCCACGCCGTGTCGCCGCGTGGAATAGAGCGCGACAGCGCCTCGACCTCGAGCAGCTTGCGCAAGTCGCCGATCTCCGCCGCATCATGCACGGAGATCGGAGCCACGACGAAACCGCGCTGGCCGATGACGTTGACGAGATGATCGCCGGACAGGCGCGAGAGCGCCTCGCGCAGGGGTGCCGCGCCAAAGCCGTAGCGCTTGCGCAGGATGTCGATCTTCAGCTTCTCGCCCGGCTTGAGAATGCCGGATACGATATCTTCCCGGATCGTGCGATAGGCACGTTCCGCGATGGTCTTCTCCGGACCCTGTGAATCAGCGCTCAAGCCCAAGCCTCCTGCCCATTATTTTGATAGCCTTTCGCAGAGGATACGCCAATCTGGCAAAAGTGCAATAATATCGATTTTTTGTTTGACAGTGTAAAAATATCGATATTCACTCGCGCTCCGATCGCCAACAGCGAGTTGAGGCAAGGGAGATGCGTATGGCTGCGCCGGGGAAGGCTGACGAAAGCAATGGATTTCGCGCCCGGTTGATGCGGATGAGCGATGCCGTGGCCTGGGTCGAGGCGCGTTTCGCCGGCGCGATCGTTGTCGCCATTCTGGGGCTTCTGCTTGCCAATGTCGTGTCCCGCGCCTTCGGCCGTCCGTTGATTTGGACGGACGAGCTCGCCGTCTACCTGATGGTTCTCGGTGCGTTTGCCGGTGCGTCGCTGGGCCTTGCCAACCGACAGCACATTGCCGTCACGCTTGTGTCCGATGGACTGGGGGAGCACGTTCGCAAGATACTGGCGCGCGTCGTCGATACGGTCCTCCTCGCCCTGTTCGCGCTTTTCGCCTGGATGCTGTGGAACTGGTTCGATCCGCTTGGCGTGCTCGCGGCGGAAGACCTCCAGGCCTATTCGCTGAAGAGCTTCAACTTCCTCTATCAGGAGCCGACGACGACGCTTGGTATGCGCAAGGTCTGGTTCTGGCTCATTCTCCCCGTCTTCTGCCTGACGGGGATCGTCCATGTACTCGCCCGTTTCGGCGCCGTTTCGGAGCGCGCGCAATGATCGGCGGCGGTTTCTTTCTCGCGTTCCTGATCGCCGGTGTGCCGATCGCCTTCGCGCTGATGGCGCTTGCCGTCGTCATCATTCTCGCGAGCGGCAATTACATCCTGTTCCAGAGCTTCCCGCAGCAGTTCTTCGGCGGGCTCGAGAACTACGGATTGCTGGCGCTGCCGCTGTTCATCCTCCTGGGCGAGTTCATGAACGAGGGCGGCATCGGCCGGCGGCTGATGGCCTTCGCCATGGCGCTGCTCGGCCCGGTGCGCGGCGGGCTTGCCTATGTCAATCTCGTTGCCAACATGATGATGGCCTCGATCCTCGGCTCGACAGTGGCGCAGATCACCATCATGTCGCGTATCGCCGTTCCCGAGATGGAGCGGGCGGGCTATCCGCGCGATGTTTCGGTGGCGATCACCGCGGCCGGGGGCATGCTGGCGCCGATCATCCCGCCCTCGATGATGTTCATCATCTTCGGCGTCATTGCCCAGCTTCCGATCGGCGACCTGTTTATCGCCGGCATCGTGCCGGGCGTCATCCTGTTCCTCGCCTTCCTGGCTGTTATCGCCTGGCTCGGGCACCGGTACAACTTCCCGAAAAGCGGGAAACTGGAACTGCGCGAGCGCGCCGTCGCGGTGCGCGACGCGCTGCCGGCGGCGGCCATTCCCGTCGTCATCATCGGTTCGATCCTCGGCGGCATCGCGACGCCGACGGAAGCGGCCGCCGTCGCCTCGGTCGCTGCCGTCATCGTCGGCATGTTCGTTTATCGCGAGATGTCGGTGAACGACATCTGGCCCGCCTTCATGCGGGCCGCCGCGTCCTCCGCCGTCGTCCTGTTCCTGATTGCCGCCGCGGGACTGTTCTCCTGGGTCATCACCTTCGAGAACGTGCCGGCGATCGTGTCTGCCTGGGTGCAGTCGCTGACGACATCGCCGATCGTCTTCCTGCTGACGATCAACCTGATCCTGCTCTTCCTCGGCATGGTGACGGATCCGATCCCGGCGATCATTCTCGTCGTGCCGGTGTTCCTGCCGGTGGCGACGGGCGTCTACGGCATCGATCCGTTCCAGTTCGGTGTCATCGTCTGCCTCAACCTGACGGCGGGCCTGCTGACGCCGCCTGTCGGCACGGGCCTGTTCACCGCCGCGCTGATGGGCAATGTGCGGGCCGAGCGGCTGGCGCGGCTGATCCTGCCCTTCTTCCTCGCGGTCGCGCTCGTCATCGTCGCCCTGTCGCTGTTTCCGATGCTCTCGACCGGCCTTGGGGCCGCGCTGCAATGACCCGCGTTGCGGTCATCGGAGGGGGGCTGATCGGGGCGGGCTGGGCCGCAGCCTTCGCCGGTGCGGGCCTGGAAACGCGGGTCGTCGATCCGGATCCGGGAGCATCCGACCGCGTTGCCGCCACCTGGGAGCAGGCGCGTGCGGTGCTCGCCCGGCTCGGCAATCTCGCAGACGGGGCAGGGCCGCCGGTGGTGGTCGCGACATTTCCGCAAGACGGCGCCGACCTTGTCCAGGAGGCCCTGTCAGAGAGCCTCGATCTGAAGCAGCGTGTTCTTGCCGATGTCGAGCAAAGGGTCGGGCCGGAGACGGTCATCGCCTCGTCCTCTTCCAGCTTCACTGCCGATGCCATCGCGGCTGGGCTGGCGCGACCGGACCGGCTTCTGATCGGCCATCCCTGCAATCCGCCTTATCTGATGCCGGTGGTCGAGATCGCCGGTGGCACCGCCACCTCGGCCGATGCGATGGCGAGGGCGCGCGCGATCTACGAGGCGATGGGCAAGACGGTTCTGGCACTGAAGAAACCGGTCGCCGGGCATCTGGTCAACCGGCTGCAGGCGGCCTTGTGGCGCGAGGCCGTGCATCTCGTCGCCACCGGGGCGGCGAGCCTTGAGGACACCGAGCGTGCCGTGACCGAGGCGCTGGCGCCGCGCTGGTGCCGGCTTGGCCCGATGAGCGTCTTCGCGCTGGCCGGCGCCGAGCGTGGCATGGCGGGCTTTCTCGAGGCACTCGGCCCGCAGTTCCAGGCGCTGTTCGACGATCTCGGCGCGCCGGTTCTCGATGCCGACACCTGCAGGACCATCGCCGAGGCCTACGAGGCGGCGGACCTGCCGCCGCTTGCCGGAATCGCCGCCGACCGCGACGCGACCATGCCGGTCCTGCTCGAACAGGTGGCGAGGATGAACCGCGAGCGCGACAGCGCCCTCTAAAATAACGAGAAAATTTCTTTCTTTGCAGAAATATCGATTTTTTGTTGATCTCGGAAAAATATCGATATTTTATGAAGCCACGGCCGGCGACCTCTTATCTGCACGGCTGAGCAAAACGGGGAGGTAGGACATGCAACGCTTCAAAGGCGCCGCGCTGGCGGCATCCATCCTGGCAATGACCGCCGGTTCGGCGACCGCCGAGCAGTACCGGCTCGGATTGATCACGCCGCCGCCGCACCAGTGGACGGTGACCGCGACCGCCGCCGCCGAGGAAATCAAGGCCCGCACCGAGGGCCGGGTCGAGATCCTGGTGTTCCCGTCGGGCCAGCTCGGCAACGAGGCGCAGATGCTGCAGCAGCTGCAGACCGGCGTGATGGACTTCGCGTTCTTCACGCTTGGCGAGTTCGCCAACCGCGATCCCAATTACGGCATCTTCCTTGCCCCCTATATCGTCAAGGACGTGGCCGGCGCGCGCGAGCTGCTGAAGGGCAAGACCGCGACGAAGCTGCTGGATGGCATGAGCAATTTCGGCCTCGTCGGTCTCGGTTGGGGCATGGCCGGCATGCGCATGATCGTCACCCGGGGCGAGACCGCGACGGTCGAGGACCTGAAGGGCAAGAAGATCCGCACGATCCCCTTCGCGCCGGAACTTGCCTTTTGGGAGGGGCTTGGCGCGGCGCCGACGCCGATGCCGTTGCCGGCGCTCTATGACGCCTTCGCCAACGGCCAGGTCGACGGCATGCAGATCGACGTCGAAGGCACCTGGAACTCGAAATATTACGACCATGCCGGATCCATCGTGATCTCCGACCACATGATGTTCCCGATGGCCGCCATCGCCTCGGGGCGCAAGTGGGGCACGATTGCGGAAGCCGACCGCGCCGTCGTCGAGGAGGTCTTCGCGGAGCGGCTCGACACGCTGGTCGCCGGCTATGCCGGGATCGACGCCGACTACCGCGCCAAGCTGGAAACGACCGATGTTCCGGTCATCCAGGTCGGCCGCGAGTGGTTCGGAGATTCCGTGGACCAGTGGTACGCCCGCTGGCGCGAGGAAGCACCGCTCCTCAAGGAGCTTGAAGCCGAAGCTTCCGGGATGTGACGTTCGCATTTCATATCCCGCACACGGGCGGCGCTGTCGCCCGTGCGCACCCAGAACGCAAGGAGCCGACGATGAAGTACCGTGACCTCAGATACCTGCGTGTGGCCGTCGACAATCTCGACGAGGCCGCGCGTTTTGCACGGGACGTGTTCGGTCTCCAGGCGAGCGATCGTGACGACGAGCGTGCCATGTTCCGCTCCGACGACCGCAATTATTCGCTCTGTCTTTCGACGGCGGGCGACGGCGAGGCGATCGCGCTCACCGTGGCGCGCGAGGAAGACCTCGGTGCGCTCGGGGCACGGCTCGAGGCTGCCGGATACACAGCGCGCATGCTGTCTGCCGACGGGGCGCGGGTGCGTCAGGCAAAGGCGGTGCTCGCCACCGAGGCGCCGAACGGGGTCATGGTCGAGATCGTCTGGCGGCCGCTGACCTCCGGCTGGCGTTATCACGGTCCGCGCGATGCCGGCATCACCGATTTCGGCGCCGTCCAGCTTGCCTGCACCGACGTCGCCGCCAACGAGACCTTCTTCGTCAAGGGGCTGGGCCTGACGGTGTCCGACTGGGCCGGCGATGCCGCCTATCTGGCGCTCGACGAGGCGCATCACCGCATCGCGCTCTACCCGTCCGCCCGCGACGGCATTCTCGGCGCGGCCTACGAGGTCGACGCCAAGGACAGCCTGATGCGCAACTGGTACTTCATCCAGAAAAGCCAGCTTCCCGTTGTCGCCGGCCCGGACCGGCAGGCTGCCTCAGGCGCCATGTACGTGACGACGCGCGGCCCCAGGGGTCTGCTGCTGAGCTATACAACCGGCATGGAGAAGGGTCCGCAGATCGAGGCGCGCGGCCCGCGCCAGTTTCCCGATACCGCGCTGAGCCACGGCCAATGGGGCTCGGTGACCGAGCAGCCGGAATTCCTGGGAGGAGAGGCGCGATGATCGAGCTCAAGGATGTCGTCTACTGTCGCCTCGGCACCACGGATCTTGCTGGAGCGGAATGGTTCGCCACCAACATCCTCGGCCTCGAGGTGTCCGAGCGCCGTCGCGGCGCGACCTATTTCAAGTCCGATGAGCGCGCCCACACGCTTTGTTATGTCGAGGGAGATCCGGCCGACCAGGTGACCGCCTTCGAGCTCGGACGCGGCGAGGACCTGCAAACGGCGGCCGCCACGTTGGAAGCGCTCGGCCACCATGTCCACTACGGCACGCGCGAGGAATGCGAGGCGCGCCTCGTGCGCGAGTTCATCCGCTTCCGCGACCCGACCGGAAATGCCATCGAGTTCGTCGTCCGTCCCGAGACGACGGGCCTGCGCTATCACGGCACCCGCGATGCCGGCATCACCGGCTTCTCCCATGTCGGGCTCTGCACCACGGACGCGGCGCGCGACGAGGCCTTCTGGACGAGTGTCTGCAACGCACGGGTCTCCGACCGCATCGGCGATGCACCGTTGATGCGGCTTGGCACGATCCATCATTCGATCGCGCTCTTCCCCTTCCACAAGGCGGGAATCCAGCACATCAACCACCAGGTCGGCGGCACGGACGACATCCAGCGTTCCTTCCACTTCGTCTCCGACAACCAGGTCAAGATCACCTTCGGTCCCGGCCAGCATCCGACCTCGTCGGCCGAGTTCCTGTATTTCACCGGACCGGACGGCATGACCTTCGAGTATTCGACCGGGGTCTGCGAGATCCACGACGAGCCGCTTTGGCGCGACCGGCAGTTCCATTTCGAGCCGAAGGGCTTCTGCAAGTGGGGTTCCGCCCCGCGCATCGCCGCCTTCGACAATGCCAAGGGCGGCGACGGGCAGGACTGATGAGCAATCTCTCCCTTACCGTTCGGCTGGCGGCGCGCGCGCTGGCCCGGGCCGGCCTCGTTCACGCCTACGGGCATTGCTCGGCGCGCATCGACGCGGAACGCTTTCTCGTCTGTCCAGCCGAGCCGATGGGCTTGATCGCACCGGGTGCCGAATGCACCGAGGTGCCGGTCCACGGGCCTTTGCCCGAGGGCGTGCTCGGCGAGGTGCGGCTGCACCAGCAGATCTACCGGCGCCGGCCGGAGGCGGGCGGCGTCGTGCGCTTCATGGGCCCGAGCGCGATGGCGCTCGGCGCGACCTCGACCGTGCCCGCCATGCGCCACGGCTTCGGCACCTATTTCGCTCCCGCCGTCGGTCTCTGGGACGACGTCCAGCTCATCCGCGACGATGCCCGTGCCCGGGGCGCGATCGACGCGATGGGGGAGGGCGCGGGCCTGCTGATGCGCGGCAATGGCGCGGTGACGGCGGGCGCCAGCCTTCAGGAAGCGACGGTGCTTGCCTGGTATCTGGAGGACATGTGCCGGGTGGAGCTGGCCGCGCGCGCGGCCGGGCTCATCGAGGCCCCCGCGATATCGCAGGCGGAGGCAGCCGAGCGTGCGACCCGGGCCGGGCGCATCGTCGAGCGCATGTGGGATCATCTGACAGCGGCGGATCCGGAGACGGCTCCCAAGGAAAAAGGCGGCGCAACGTGACCGAATTCAGGAACTTCATCGATGGCCGGTTCGTTTCCGGCCGGGGCGACGGCTTTGCCAACCACTTTCCGACCACCGGCGAGGTGATCGGCGAGATCCGGGCCGCCGACAGGGCGCAGGTCGACCAGGCGGTCGGCGCCGCGCGCGCGGCGCTGAAAGGCCCCTGGGGCCGGATGAGCGTGGCCGAGCGCACAGGCCTCCTGCGCAAGCTTGCCGATGGCATCAACGCGCGTTTCGACGAGTTCCTCGCCGCCGAGATCCGCGACACGGGCAAGCCGCGTTCGATCGCCAGCCATATCGACATTCCGCGCGGCGCCGCCAATTTCAACGTCTTCGCCGACCAGGTCGCGACGCTCGGCACCGAAAGCTTCTCCATGCCGACGCCGGATGGCCTTGGCGCGCTGAACTATGCGGTGCGCACGCCGCGCGGCGTCATCGCCGTGATCTGTCCGTGGAACCTGCCGTTGCTGCTGATGACCTGGAAGGTCGCCCCGGCGCTGGCCTGCGGCAACACGGTTGTCGTCAAGCCGTCCGAGGAAACGCCAGCAACGGCAACGCTTCTGGGCGAGGTGATGAACGAGGTCGGCATTCCCGCCGGCGTCTACAATGTCGTGCATGGGCGCGGCCCCGGCTGCACCGGCGAGTTCCTGACCACCCATGCGGATGTCGACGGCATCACCTTCACCGGCGAGACCCGCACCGGCGAGGCGATCATGGCGGCGGCCGCGCGCGGCGTCCGTCCGGTTTCGCTTGAGCTCGGCGGCAAGAATCCCGGCATCATTTTCGACGATGCCGATTTCGACAAGACGATGGAGGGCATCGGCCGCGCCTGTTTTGCCAATACCGGCCAGGTCTGCCTCGGCACCGAGCGGATCTACGTGCAGCGCGGCATCTTCGACAGGATCGCGGAAGGCCTTGCCGACAAGGCCCGGAGCTACCGCTTCGGCGATCCTTTCGACACGGCGACGACGATGGGTCCGGTGATCTCGGCAGAGCACCGCGCCAAGGTGCTGTCCTTCTACGACAAGGCCCGCAGCGAGGGCGCCAACATGATCGTCGGCGGCGGTGTGCCGGAGCTCCAGGGCTACGAGGACGGCTACTGGGTCGAGCCGACCGTCTGGACCGGCCTGCCCGAGACCTCGCCGGTCATCACCGAGGAGATCTTCGGCCCCTGCACGCATCTCACCCCCTTCGATACCGAGGAGGAGGCGGTCGCGCTTGCCAACAACTCGCCCTACGGGCTTGCCACTTCGATCTGGACGGAAAACCTGACGCGGGCGCACCGCGTGGCGGGCCAGGTCGAGGTCGGCATCAGCTGGGTCAATTGCTGGTTCCTGCGCGATCTCAGGACCCCGTTCGGCGGCTCTAAGGCGAGCGGCATCGGCCGCGAGGGCGGCATCCATTCCATGGAGTTCTATTCCGAACTCCGCAACGTCTGCATCAAGCTCTGAGGATCCGAGGACATCATGCTGACTGAAGCCCAGCGCGCGGAGGTCGTCGCCTCCCTGCTTGAAAGCCATCGCACCAAGGTGCAAGGCCGACGCCCCTCCGAAATGTTCCCGGAGATCGTGATCGAGGATTCCTATGCGATCTCCTCCGCCGTCGCCGCTGAGCGGGTAAAGGCCGGCCGGAAGATCGTCGGCCACAAGATCGGCCTGACCTCGAAGGCGATGCAGGCCTCCTCGAAGATCGACGAGCCGGACTACGGTTATCTCTTCGACGACCTTGTCCTTTCCGACGGCGCCAAGGTTCCCTTCGATGCCTTCTGCGTGCCGCGCGTCGAGCCGGAACTGACCTTCATCCTCAAGGAGCCGTTGAAAGGTCCGGGCGTCGGCCTCGTCGACGTTCTGCGCGCCACCGAATGGGTTGTGCCCTCGATCGAGATCATCGACGCGCGCGTCACGGAGCCGCGCCGGATCTACGACACGGTGGCCGACAACGGCGCTGCCGCCGGCATTGTGCTCGGCGGCCGCCCCGTGCGCCCGGATGCCGTCGATCTGCGCTGGGTCGGCGCGGTGTTCTACCGCAACTCCGAGATCGAGGAGACCGGCCTTGCCGCCGGCGTGCTCGGCCATCCGGCGATGGCGATCGCCTGGCTCGCCAACAAGGTCGGCCCCTTCGGCACGACGCTGGAGCCGGGCCACCTGATGCTGTCGGGCTCCTTCACGCGGCCGGTCTGGGCGGCCAAGGGCGATACGCTGCATGCCGATTTCGGCCCGCTCGGCTCGGTCGCAGTGCAGTTCGTATGACCATGCCGCAGAACCGCTTCAAGGCACGCCTTGTGTCCGGCGAGCTGCAATGGGGCCTGTGGAGCTCACTCGCGAGCCCCGTCGCGGCCGAGGCCCTGTCGCTGACCGGCTTCGACTGGATGCTGTTCGATACCGAGCACTCGCCGGTCGAGATCGCCGCCCTGCAGCCGATCCTCCAGGCCGCCGCCACCGGCACCGCCTCCGCCGTGACGCGGCCCGCGTGGAACGACAAGGTGCTGATCAAGCGGCTGCTCGACATCGGCGTCCAGACCCTGCTCGTGCCGTTCGTCGAGACGGTGGAGGAGGCGGAGGCCGCGGTGCGCGCCACCCGCTATCCCCCCGACGGCATTCGCGGTGTCGCCGGTTCCACCCGCGCCAGCCGCTACGGTATGGTGCCGGACTACCTGCAAAAGGCGAATGCCGAGATCTGCGTGCTCGTCCAGATCGAGACCGCGCAGGCGATGGCGCGGCTTGAGGACATCGCGGCGGTCGAGGGCGTCGACGGCGTCTTCATCGGCCCGTCCGATCTCTCCGCCTCGATGGGTCATCTCGGCAATCCGGGTCACCCGGACGTGCAGGAGGCAATCCGCGCGGCGGCACAGCGGATCACGGCTGCAGGCAAGGTCCCGGGTATTCTCGCGACCCGCGCGGAAGACGCGCTTCGCTACCGCGACTGGGGCTATCGCTTCGTTGCCGCCGGTGTCGACACCGGCCTGCTTGTCGGCTCGGCGCGCGCATTGATGCAGGCCGTTTCCGGCCGAGCCTGAAAGCCTGCCTGCCGGAGCATGCTGCTTCCGGCGGGCGATGGCGTCTTCGCGCAAGAATGCGAAGATTGTATGCAATAACCATCCGTTTCGACATTCAGGCCTGATTTCGCGGGCGAATGCCCTGGTCCGCAAGCACCCTCCGGGCAGTCTTCAACAGCCTCTTCCAGATCGTGTCATGCTGTCATTTGATCGCGGCACGACGCGATGACTACAATCTTCTCGACGGCCGCCTGCCTCGGCTCTCTCATGCGCCAACGGCCTCGCCGACCTGCAGGCGGAGGCTGGCGGTTGAGACGGTCAGGGGAGGAAGAAGCCAGATGGGCACTGTGATCACGCCGGAAGAGTTGCCTCAATGGATGGACGGCGATCTGGTGCAGGACAGCGCGCCCCTTGGCTGGAACGGCCTCAAGCTGAAGCGCTACCATACGCCGCCACAAGAGGTGAACCTGCCCATGGTCTGCGATTTCGCGGTCGTGGCTTATGTCAACCGGCATGCACTGAAATGGCGCCGTTATGACGGGCCATGGGAGACCGGACGCGTCGGGCCGGGTCTTGTCTCCGTCCTGACGCGCGCAGAAGTGTCGCACTGGCGCTGGGACAGCCCCGTTGAGGCCCTTCACGTCTACCTGCCCTTCGAGGCGATGGCCGCGACGGCCGAGGCCGTGTTCGAGCGGGACATTGAAGACATACAACTCAGGAATATCCTGTCCGCCGAGGATCCCGTCCTGACCGAAGCGGCGGCGCGGCTGGCCAGCGAGGTTGGCGTTGGCGGCCTTGGCGGCCAGCTTTACGTCGAGGCGCTGCGCTGTCAGATGTCCGTGCATATTCTTCGAAACTACGCGGCGGTCGCCTTCCGCGAACACCTGCCCAATGGCGGGTTGTCGCGGCCCCAATGCAGGTTGATCCTCGAGTTCATCGAGGAGAATATCGGCCGGAATATCTCCCTTGCCGAACTTGCCGGCGTCCTGCAACTGAGTGTCTTTCACTTCAGCCGCAAGTTTAGCAAGGAATTCGGCTGCTCGCCCTATGCCTATGTTCTGCGGAAGCGTGTGGAGCATGCCAAGCAGCAACTGCGCAGCGGGAGTGCTCCGTTGAAGGTTGTCGCGGCCGATTGCGGCTTTGCGGACCAGAGCCACATGACAAGACTGTTCCGGCGCTTCCTGAACGTGACGCCGGCCGAATACCGTTCCCGGTCGCTTCCTTTCTGATCCCCAAAGCGGAAAGCATCGCTGCTGACGCAGGCGAGACCCGCCGCGCGGCCGCATCAATGCAGAACGGGTTGCAGCAAGAACGTCCAATCGATCGGTCGCGGATGTTCTATATCCGGCCTGCCCGTCCTTCCTAACGTTCCTCGTCATTGATCCCGGTTGGTCGTGACGGTTGCAGGAGCAGGAGGCAGGATATGACAGAAGCGCGAATTCGCACCGCCGTGATTGTCGGGAGCACGCGGGAAGGGCGGTTCGGGGAGACGGTCGCCCGTTGGTTTGTTGCGCGCGCGGCGCTGCACGGCACGCTGGACATCGATCTGATCGACCTGGCCGAAGCACAACTGCCGTCCGTCATGACCGCCACGCCTTCGGCCGAGGTGACGGCGGTGACGGCGAGGTTTTCGAAAGCGGACGCGTTCGTGATCGTCACGCCCGAATACAATCACGGGTACCCGGCCTCGCTGAAAACCGCTCTGGATGCCGCGCGGGAAGAGTGGAGGGCAAAGCCGGTCTCGTTCGTGTCCTATGGCGGCGTTTCCGGCGGCCTGCGGTCGGTCGAGCAACTTCGGCAGGTCTGCGCCGAATTGCACATGGTTTCGCTTCGCGACTGCGTCAGCTTGCACAATTGCCGGGAGCTGTTCGACGAAACCGGCGAACTGAAGCAACCCGAGGGCCCCAACGTGGCGGCCAGGGTCATGCTCGATCAACTCTCATGGTGGGCCGAGGTGCTTCGGGATGCGCGCGCAAAGCGACCCTATGCGGCATAGCGGGGCTTTCTCCCGCAAGCCAGAACGGGCGGCAGATCCGGCTATCCAGGATACGACAGGAGGTCACGACAGTGTCGTCTGAAGCGAAGGGCGCGGAAGGCGCGCATGCCGGAATGTTCTTGTGGGCGCTGATTGTCGGGCTGTCCTTTCCCGCGGTGGGACTGTTGAGCGAGGGGCTGCCGCCGCTGTTTCTGACCGCGATCCGTTTCGCCATTGCGGCCGTTGCGCTGGGGGCGATCGTCTGGCGTGCTCCCGATCGCCTGCCCGGTCTTGCCGGGCTTGTCCTTTATGCGGCGATGGGGCTGTGCCTTGCCGGTTTCTTTGGCGCGATGTTCTGGGCGGCGCATCAGGTTACGGCGCTGTCGATGGCCACGCTCTATGTCAGCGTTCCCCTGCTTGCCTATGCGCTCGGCCGCGTGTTCGGCGTGGAGCGGGCGGACGTGGTGCTGCTGGCGACGCTGGCGGTCGGGGCCGCGGGAGCGCTGGGGCTCGCCTGGGCCGGCAATGCCGATACGGGTGCAAGCCTGGAATTCGGCCTTGCGGAGGGACTGTTCTTCCTCGGCTGCCTCGCCTCCGCGTTTTATCCGGTCCTGAGCAAATGGGGCCTGCAGCGGGGTTGGCTTTCGCCGAGTTCCGCGCTGCGCACCTTCTGGAGCCTCGTGGCCGGCGGCGTGCTTATCGGGCTTCTTGGCCTTGCCCTTGAGCCGGTGCGGGCACTGGCCCGCATGACGGTGTCCGACTTCCTGTTGGTTGCCTATCTGGGCATCTTTTCAAGCGGCGTCACCTTCTGGCTGATGCAGCGGGGAACCGGGGTTCTCACGCCAGGCACGGTGACGGCCTACACCTATCTCGTTCCCTTCATCTCGATGTTTCTCATTTTTGCGATGGAGCCCGGCAGGATCGGTTGGCACTGGCTGCCCGGCTCCGTGGCGGTGGTGCTGGCGATCGTCTTGCTGCTGCGCCGTTCCGCGAGCGGGCGAAACAGGTCGCCGACACCGCAAAAGCGGACCGCGGCAGGTTGAACAGGTACGGGACATCTTTGCGTCTGATTGGAAAAGGGAGCCTTCAAATGCGAATTCTTGTTTTTGGAGCGGCCGGAAACGTCGGCCGCCGCGTCGTCGCCGAAGCCGTGGAGCGAGGGCACACGGTCACCGCGGTGACGCGGGATCCGGCCCGCGTGAGAGAGCCGCTTGCCGCCACCGCCATCCGGGCCGGCAACGCCGCGAATGCGCAGGATGTCGCCGAACTGAGCGTGGGCCATGATCTGGTGATCAGCGCCACCCGTCCGACGCCTGGCAGCGAACGAGATCACGTCAGGACGGCCAGGGCCTTGCTGGAAGGTCTCCGGCCCAGCGGCGTGCGGCTCCTGCTTGTCGGTGGGGCCGGCAGCCTGCTTGCGCCGGATACCGGCCAGCCGATTGTTGACGATCAGCGGTATGTCTCGCCGGAATGGCGCGATATCGCCGTTGCCTGTTGCGAGCAATACGCCGTCTGCCGGGCCGAGACCGAGGCGGACTGGACCTATCTGAGCCCGCCCGCGCTGTTGCAACCCGGCCTGCGCACGGGCCGCTACAGGACGGGCGACGATCACCTGCTGGTCGATGCGGACGGCACCTCGATGATATCGATGGAGGATCTTGCGGTTGCGCTGCTCGATGAGGCTCAGCAGCCCAGGCATCGGCAAGCCCGGTTTACCGTCGCGTATTGAACGCTCCAGTTCGTTCGACCTGCGCCCGTGATGTTCCGGACCGTCTTGACGGCGGTCCTGTCACCGGGGCAGGTCGCATGTCTTTTGGGAAACGGCTTGATACGGCGGAAACGATCGCTGCTGCGGCAGGAACTGGCCGCGGCACCTGCAGGGGCCGTTGTCTGAATTTTCAGGAAAAGAGTTGGCTGGGGAACCTGGATTCGAACCAGGACTAACGGAGTCAGAGTCCGCGGGTCTACCGTTAACCTATTCCCCAATGCCGAACGGTGCGCCTGATTTTCCGGCTTTCGACGCTGCCAAGACGGCCGCGTGATGCGAAAACCGGAGCGTCGCCCGCCGCGTCGACGGCAGCGCTTCCGTGTGCGCGTTGTATGAATCGTCGCCTGCTCTGTCAAGTGCGACGGTACAAATTCTCGCTTTCCTCCTGTGCAAATCCATGTCGCGCAAAACGGGAAGGCCGCGTCTGGCGGCACTGTTTCCGTTGGGTTCAGCCTGCGCATTGCGGGGCGCGCATATGATGGTAAACTTGGCCCAACGGAAAAGCGCTCCAGGCCGCGACGCCACGAGGCGGTCGCCCTGGAGGCGGAGGCGCGAAAGCGCCGGCAAGGATCGAGTGTGAGCGAATCGGGACCAATGGGGCCGGATGGTATCCGGCCGCATTCCGGCGCGACACCGGGGAACGGTGACAAGGCAAGGCCCGCGGCAGCGGGCGCCAAACGCCGCCGCTCCCGGAAGAAACGCAGGCAGCACGGGGCCGGAGGGGCCTCGGCTGCGACCGAGGGGCAGGCCGCGCAAGCGGCAGCGTCTGGGCGGAATGCGTCAGAACTGGCGAGTGGCGGCTTGCGTGCTGCCGGCGGCAGCGTGCGGACAGCGGCCGGCGGGAGCAGCGACGCCGGCGACCGGCGCCCGGGTGATGCACCGGGCGGCGGCAAGCGGCGCGGCAAGAAGCGCCGCCGTCCCAATCGGGCCGAACGCCGCGCGCAGGTCGGGAAACCGGACCTCGGTCGGTCCGCTGGCGAGACGGCTGGCGAGGACCATGCCGGGCCGGATCAGTCCGGACACGGCCAGGCAAGAGATGATCAGGCAAGACACGACCAGGCAAGGCACGGCCAGGCACGGCAGGGCCGGGCAAGGCAGGGCGGGGCTGGAAACGGTCGACGCGGAAACGACAGATCCGACATGGACCGCTCGGGAAGGAGCGAGGCAAGAGCGCTGCCGGAGGCTACCCGCGATGCGCTTCAGCGCAGGCCGGCAAATGCGGATACCGTCACGGCAGTGTCGGAGGCAAACCGCCCCGGCACGGTCGGCCCCTCCCTGGAACGTGCGGCCTCGGGTCCGGCGGCCACCGCCGGGCCGGCTGCCGAACGGTCGTCCGGTGATCCGCGCCCGGGAGCCGCAAGGGACGTGCGCTCGCCTCCGGCGCGCGAGGGGCGCCACGGGTCTGCTGCGGGTGCGGTGCCTGACCGCCTTTACGCCGCGCTCGATCTTGGCACCAACAATTGCCGTCTGCTCGTTGCCCGGCCCGAGCAGCGCGGCTTTCGCGTCGTTGACGCCTATTCGCGGATCGTGCGGCTGGGCGAGGGGCTCGGCCATGCCAACCGGCTGGGCGAGGCGGCGATGGACCGGGCGCTCGAGGCGCTTGTCTGCTGTCGCGACAAGATGCGCGATCGCGGCGTGGAGCGGGCGCGCCTGATCGCGACGGAAGCGTGCCGCGCGGCGGAAAACGGCCCGCAATTCATCGAGCGGGTGCGGCAGGAGACCGGCATGTCGCTGGAGATCGCCTCGCGGGAGACCGAGGCCCGTCTGGCTGTCGCCGGCTGCGCCTCGCTTGTCGACCCGGATGCCAATGGCGTGGTGCTGTTCGATATCGGCGGCGGCTCGTCCGAGATCGTCTGGCTGGATCTTCGCAATCGCTGCGGTGCGCGCGGTGTCGCGCTGACGCGGTTCATCCGCGCCTGGATCTCGCTGCCCGTCGGCGTGGTCAACCTGGCCGAGCGCCATGGTGGGCGGCACGTCACCTCCGACACGTTCGAGGCGATGGTCAATGATGCCCGCGAGCATCTCGAGGCGTTTTCGCTCGGACGCGAGCTGAGTGCCGCGATCTGCGACGGAAAGGTCCACATGCTCGGCACATCCGGCACGGTGACGACGCTGGCCGGGGTGCATTTCGGCTTGAAGCGCTACGACCGTCGCCGCATCGACGGCGTATGGATGGATGACGAAGACGTCACGGCAATGATTGAGCGGCTGCGCGCGATGCCCTATGAGGAGCGCGTCGGCAATCCGTGCATCGGCGCGGATCGGGCCGATCTGGTGCTTGCCGGCTGCGCGATCCTGGAATCGATTCGCCGACGCTGGCCCTGCCAGCGGCTGCGTGTCGCCGACAGGGGGCTGCGGGAAGGCATCCTCATGGAACTGATGGCCGCCGACAATGTCTGGCGCCGCAACGCACCGCACCGTCACCGGCCGCGGTCAAGGAAACAGCAATGAGCACATCGGGCCGCGGACGCGGCGATCGTGGCATGTTCGAACGGGTGAAGACGGCCCGGCGGCGGAGCAATTCCTCCACCCGCTGGCTTCAGCGCCAGCTCAACGACCCTTATGTTCGCCGGGCCAAGATCGACGGCTACCGCTCGCGCGCCGCATACAAGATTCTGGAGATCGACGACAAGCACAACCTGCTGAAGCCGGGCCTGCGAATCGTCGACCTGGGCGCCGCTCCCGGCGGCTGGTGCCAGGTGGCGGCCGCCAGGACCGGTTCCACCGACCAGGATCCGCGTATCGTCGGCATCGACTATCTCGAGGTGGAACCCTTGCCCGGCGTGACGCTGTTGCTCAAGGATTTCCTCGACGATGATGCGCCCGATGCCCTGCGCGCCGCGCTTGGCGGACACATGCCCGACCTGGTGCTTTCGGACATGGCGGCGCCGACTACCGGCCACCGCCAGACCGATCACCTGCGGACCACCCATCTGTTCGAGGTGGCGGCGCTTTTCGCCAGCGAGAATCTGGCACCTGGCGGGGCTTTTCTCTCCAAGGTGTTCCGGGGCGGCACCGAGAACGAACTGCTTGCGGGTCTGAAGCGCGACTACCAGACGGTGCATCACATCAAGCCGCCGGCAAGTCGCAAGGAAAGCCCGGAGCTTTATGTGCTTGCCAAGGGATTTCGTGGTCGGCGGGGTGGCGACTAGCGCGGTACGCGCGCCGTCCCGGCCGGAAATAGCTGCGGTGCATGGCGCGATGCCGCTTCCCTTCCTGTCATGCCCGTGTTAATGACCCGCGCCAACTTCTCCCATCCGCGACCGCCCGCCGGCCCCTCCTGGCCGGGTGACGGAGCGTCCTTTCCTGAAAGGGGAATTGGCCAATGCCCGCATTCTACGAGTCCATTCACGGTGCGGAAGCGCTGACCTTTGACGATGTCCTGCTGATGCCGGGCCATTCGGAGGTGCTGCCGGCCGAAACGAACTTGCGCACCCGTGTCACCCGCGGACTGGAACTGAATTTCCCGATCCTCTCCAGCGCCATGGACACCGTGACCGAAGGCAAGCTGGCGATCGCCATGGCGCAGGCCGGCGGCATCGGCGTCATCCATCGCAACCTGACCATGGACCAGCAGGCCGAGCAGGTCCGCCAGGTGAAGAAGTTCGAATCCGGCATGGTCGTCAATCCGCTGGTGATCGGCCCGGACGCGACGCTGCAGGATGCGCTCGACCTGATGCAGCGCTTCGGCATTTCCGGTGTGCCTGTGGTTGAGAATGGCGGCCCCGGCGGCCAGCTTGTCGGCCGTCTTGTCGGCATCCTCACCAATCGCGACGTGCGCTTTGCGTCCGATCCGAGCCAGCGGGTCGCCGAGTTGATGACCCGCGAGGGGCTGATCACCGTGCGCGACACGGTCAATCAGGCCGAGGCGAAGAAGTTGCTGCATGCTCATCGCATCGAGAAGCTGGTTGTCGTCGACGACCAGCAGAACTGCATTGGCCTCATCACCGTGAAGGACATGGAAAAGGCGCAGCTCAATCCGAACGCCTCGAAGGACGACCAGGGCCGGCTGCGCGTCGCGGCGGCGACGACCGTCGGGCCGGAGGGCTTCGAGCGGGCCGAGCGCCTCATCGATGCCGGTGTCGACCTGCTCGTCGTCGATACCGCGCATGGTCATTCCGAGCGCGTGCTGGAGATGGTGCGCCGGGTGAAGACCCAATCGAATTCGGTGCAGGTGCTGGCCGGCAATGTTGCCACGGCCGATGGCACGCGCGCGCTGATCGACGCGGGCGCGGATGCGGTCAAGGTGGGCATCGGACCGGGCTCGATCTGCACCACGCGGATCGTCGCCGGCGTCGGGGTGCCGCAGCTTACCGCGATCATGGAAGCCTGCTCGGTTGCCGACAAGGAGGGGGTGCCGATCGTCGCCGATGGCGGCATCAAGTATTCCGGCGACCTGGCCAAGGCGCTGGCCGGCGGCGCTTCGGCGGCGATGATCGGCTCGCTTCTGGCCGGCACCGACGAAAGCCCGGGCGAGGTCTATCTGCACCAGGGCCGTTCCTACAAGTCCTACCGGGGCATGGGCTCGGTCGGGGCGATGGCGCGGGGCTCCGCCGACCGCTATTTCCAGGCCGAGGTTCGCGATGCGCTGAAGCTGGTGCCGGAAGGCATTGAAGGGCAGGTGCCCTACAAGGGGCCGCTTGCCAGCGTGCTGCATCAGCTCGGTGGCGGATTGCGGGCGGCGATGGGCTATGTCGGGGCTCGTTCGATCGCCGATTTCCAGGACAAGGCGCGGTTCGTGAAGATCTCGGGCGCGGCGCTGCGCGAGAGCCATGCCCATGACGTCACGATCACCCGGGAGAGCCCGAACTATCCTTCCAATGTCTGAAATGGCGGGAACGCGGTTCGTTCGAGGTTGATCAAAAAAACGCGAGCGGCGCTCGACGCTCGCTTCGGACTGCACGGCTCCGACGTTCTGACGGGAGCCGGAAACGAATACGGCAAGGCCGGCGGGTGCCGGCCTTGCGCTGTCAGGAAAGGCGAATGCCGGACACCGCAGGCGCGGGGGCGCGGTTCACTCGGCCACCGGTGCCGGCATGCGCCGCCGTCCGCCCTTGCGATTGCCCTTCTGCTCTTGTGTCATCTCCAGCAGGCGATGCGCGCAGGCGACCAGGATTTCCGGCGATTCCCCTCCCAGATCTTGTGCGGCATAGGCGAAATAGGCTTTCCAGGCCCTGATTTCCTTTGCCGGGTCCATGGTTGTAGCTGCTTGCGTATGATTTCCGTTTTTCTGCATGACATCCACCTCCGGTTCTTAAGATGAAACGTTGATGAACGTTATGGAAGCGTTATTCTTCATCTAGGGAAATACACGCATCGGTTGAGTGAAAGTTGTATGCTGTAAATAATACTTACTAGTATCTACTTTTAGTTGACTTCATCTGCAATCACTACGCGAGAACACCTGACGTAATTGACATGTGGCATTTCCGGCCGGGCGTTGGCAAGCGGCGACGGATCGGATAAAGCAGCCGGAGACAGGCTTTTCCGCAGGCGCGGTATTCGCCCGCCTGCCACCAGTGCGCGAACCCGTGACCAGTCCGGCTGCCTCGTTGAGTGCTGGACGGCCGGGGGCGGGCGATCCCTGCGGGCATGAACATTCGGGGACAGGGAATATGAAGGACGGAGGCCGGCTGGCCGCTGCGATCGAGATTCTGGGCGAGGTGGAAAGCGCCCGCCGTCCGGTGCAGGACGCGCTTCGAGACTGGGGGCGGGCACATCGTTTCGCCGGGTCCGGCGATCGCCTTGTCATCGCCAACCTGGTATTCGACGCGCTGCGCCGGCGCCTGTCGCTTGCCGCGCTGATGGGGGAGGACAGTCCGCGCGCGCTCGTGATGGCCACCTATGTGCGCATCTGGGGGCTTGGCCTCGACGGGCTGGCCGCAGCCCTTGACGGGGACCGCTTCGCGCCGCCGCCGCCCAGCGAGGAGGAGGCCGCCAGGCTCTCGGCGACGGAGCCGGTCGACATGATCCCGCAGGTGGCGGCCGACATTCCCGACTGGCTGTGGCCGCAATTCGAGGCGGCGTTCGGCGCGGACAGCGTTGCCGAGGGACAGGCGCTCGCCGCGCGCGCGCCGATCGACCTGCGTGTCAATCTGCTGAAGGGCGACCGCGAGCGGATGTTGCGCAAGCTGTCCCACCTGACGCTGCACGAGACGGCGGTGTCGCCGGTGGGGCTGCGCATCGAGCCGCCGCAAGGCAAGGACCGGGCGCCGCACGTGCAGGCGGAAGAGGGCTTCCGCAAGGGCTGGTTCGAATTGCAGGATGAAGCGAGCCAGGTCGCTGCCCTGGTCGCTGCCTCGGTCGAACCGACGCAGGTGCTGGACTATTGTGCCGGCGGAGGGGGCAAGACCCTGGCGCTGGCCGGCGCAATGGGCAATCGGGGGCAGATCTACGCCCATGACGCCAGCAAGCTGCGGCTTGCACCGATCTTCGAGAGGCTGCAGCGCGCCGGTGCCCGCAACATCCAGGTACGCGATCCGGAGACGGCCGGGCTCGACGATCTCGAGGGGCGCATGGACCTCGTCTTCGTGGATGTGCCCTGTTCGGGCACGGGCGTATGGCGCAGGCGCCCGGATTCCAAGTGGCGGATCACGCCCAACGCACTTGCCGCGCGCACCCGCGAGCAGCGCGAGGTGCTGGATGCCGCGAGCCGCTACGTACGGCCTGGCGGTCATCTGCTCTACGCCACCTGTTCGCTCCTGCCTTGCGAGAATACCGACCAGGTCGGAGCCTTCCTCGAAACGCATGAGACATTCGAGGTGGTGCCGCTGGAGCCGCGTTGGGAGGCGCTGTTCGGGGAGAGTGCCCCGCGTCCGCGGTTCGACGCGGCCGGCCTTGCCACGCTCAGCCCCGCGCGGACCGCGACCGACGGGTTCTTCATCGCGCTCCTGAGGCGGCGCGAGGACGGTTGATCCGGCCCATTGCGCCTCTCGCATCCCGCCGGAGCAGGGGTCTGGCAGAATGCCGGCTGCCATCGGCGCGACATGCCCCTTTCTGTCGCCGCGGCTGGTTCATCCGCGACCGGGACGCAACTTAAGGGTTCTGGCTGAGCGCTGCCTCAAAATCCGGGAAAGAGCGGCATGGAGGGTGTTTCCTCCTGCCCGTCGCCCTCGTCTTGCGCAGCTTCTCCGTCCGGAGCCTGCGGCAGGGGGCTGTCGGGTGAACCCTCCTGCGCCCTGGTATCCTGGTCCGTCCCGGATCGGGACGCGGTCTCGGCGGAGACCCCGTCCTGCCCCCTGCCGGAAGCGAGCAGCCTCTCGGCGCGTTCCGACGCCTGGCTGGCGATGGTGTCCGCCTGATCGCGCGCCTGTTGTTCCAGTTGCGGGATAAGCATGTCGAGGTCGCGCCACACGCTCACCGTCACCTTGTCGCGACTGCCGGCCGCCATCAGCACACTGCGGGCCTGCAGGCCGGCGCCGGCCGCCGCCAATGCGGTTCCAAGGGCATTGCCCGCCGCCCTGTTTTCGCCATCCAGTTCCCAGGCGGCGCGCGCATGCGACAGGGCGCCGGCAAGGTCGCCGGACTTGCGGCAGGCATGGCTGAGCTGGATGCTGTGGACGGCGTTGCCCGGTTCGCTTTCCTGCGCGGCGGCGAAGACCTCAATGGCCTCGGCCCAGTGCTCGGCGGCGAGGTGGATCGTTCCGGCCAGGGCCAGGATGGTTGCATCGGTGGGCGCGCGGGCGGCGGCGCGCTCGACGGCCTCGCGGGCCTCGTCCAGCCGGCCCTGGCGATAGAGAATGTCGGCCAGGCCCTTCAGCGCCGGTACATAGCCCGCGTCCAGCCGCAACGCGTGGCGGTATTGGGCGATGGCGCCGGCGACATTGCCGAGCGGACCTTGTGCGTCCGCATCGAGCGTCAGGGCGGCGGCGCTTTCCGGCATGGCCTTGAGCAGCCGCCTGGCGTGGGGGGCGGCCTCTGCATGGCGTGCAAGGCGATTGAGGATGGTGGCCAGTCCGAAGAGCGCGTTGCGATTGTCCGGGTCTTCCTCCAGCACCTGCTGGAAGGTTTCGCTGGCCTGCTCGTCGCGCCCCATCAGCAGGAAGGCATTGCCGAGATTTGCGCGCGCGGCGCGATGTTCGGGCTGTGAGAAGACCACCTGACGCAACAGCGTCACCGCTTCCTCCAGATCGCCCTTGCGCATCAATGCGGTGCCGGCCCGGTAGCGCGCCTCGAGATCGTCCGGATCGCGGGCGACCAGCGTCCGGTATATGTCGAGCGCCCCGGCAAAATCGCCGGCAGCCTCGCGCGTCGCCGCTGCGAGCAGGGCGTCGGAGGCTTCGGGCGGCGAGAGGAATGACGCCATGGATCTGCTGGCTCCTGAGCCGCTCTGGCGCCTGAGATCAGGGATGCACGGACGATTCTTCGTCCATGCCGACTCAGGCTGCCTCTTGAGAAAAAGCGTAGGGTGCTTCGTCCTTGCGGTCAAAGTCCCGGCGCGGTCCGTGAAGCTTATCCGCAGCCGTCCGGCGAGATTGCGGCACGCAGGCGGATATCCCGCACGGGTCAAGCAGATTCCTGTTCAAAACCCGGGCCGCTTTGGGTATTAGCTGCCCATGACCGACCAACTCCTCATCATCGATTTCGGCTCGCAGGTAACCCAGCTCATCGCGCGGCGTCTGCGCGAGCTGAATGTCTATTGCGAGATCCACCCCTTCCAGAACGTCACCGACGCGTTCCTGGCCGAGTTTCGGCCGAAGGCGGTGATCTTTTCCGGCGGACCCGACAGCGTCACCCGCGAGGGCTCTCCGCGACCTCCGGCCTCCGTCTACGAACTCGGCGTGCCGATCCTGGGCATCTGCTACGGCCAGCAGGTGATGATGCAGGACCTGGGCGGCAAGGTCGACGGCGGCAAGATCTCGGGCGGCGGCGGCACGGCGGAATTCGGCCGCGCCTACGTGACCCCGTCGGAGAGCCGCATCCCGATCCTCGACGGATGGTTCGAAGGAGGGCGCGAGCAGGTCTGGATGAGCCATGGCGACCATGTCAGCCGGCTCGCACCGGGTTTCGAGGTGCTCGGCACCTCGCCCAATGCTCCCTTTGCCATCACCGCCGACCTGTCGCGCAATTTCTACGCGGTGCAGTTCCATCCCGAAGTGCATCACACGCCGAACGGCAAGCGGCTCTACGAGAATTTCGTCAGGCTTGCCGGCTTCACCGGCGACTGGACGATGGGGGCCTATCGCGAAGAGGCGATCCGCAAGATCCGCGAGCAGGTCGGCGACAAGAAGGTCATCTGCGGATTGTCCGGCGGCGTCGACAGCTCGGTCGCCGCGGTTCTCATCCACGAGGCGATCGGCGACCAGCTTACCTGCGTCTTCGTTGACCACGGTCTCCTGCGCCTCAACGAGGCGGACGAGGTCGTCACCATGTTCCGCGACCACTACAACATCCGCCTCGTCCATGCCGACGAGCAGGAGCTCTTCCTGGGAGCGCTGGAAGGGGTGTCCGACCCCGAGGTCAAGCGCAAGACCATCGGCAAGCTGTTCATCGACGTCTTCCAGAAGCATGCCAACACGATCGAGGGCGCCGAGTTCCTGGCGCAGGGCACGCTTTATCCCGACGTGATCGAGAGCGTCAGCTTTTCCGGCGGGCCCTCGGTGACGATCAAGAGTCACCACAATGTCGGCGGTCTGCCGGAAAAGATGGGGCTGAAGCTGGTCGAGCCCTTGCGCGAACTGTTCAAGGACGAGGTGAGGGCGCTTGGCCGCGAGCTCGGCCTGCCGGCAAGCTTCATCGGTCGCCATCCGTTCCCCGGGCCGGGCCTTGCCATCCGTTGTCCGGGCGAGATCACCCGCGCCAAGCTCGACATCCTGCGCAAGGCGGATGCGGTCTATATCGACCAGATCCGCCGACACGGGCTTTATGACGAGATCTGGCAGGCCTTCGTCGCCATCCTTCCCGTGCGTACCGTCGGCGTGATGGGAGACGGGCGCACCTACGATTATGCCTGCGCGCTCAGGGCGGTGACCTCGGTCGATGGCATGACGGCCGACTACTACCCCTTCACACACGAGTTCCTTGGCGAGACCGCGACGCGGATCATCAACGAGGTCGAGGGCATCAACCGGGTGACCTACGACATCACCTCCAAGCCCCCGGGAACAATTGAGTGGGAGTGAAAGGCGAGCGCTGCCGGGTGAGGCTCATCGTCTTTACCGGACAACGCTGACTGTGCTTCCGGGGCTTTGCCCGCCTCTTCGTCGCGACGCGCTATGATGACCCGATCCTGAGCCGCCCTTTCGGGGATGTGCAGGTCCTGAAGCGGTTCGTCGGCAGTCATGCTGCCGGTGCAGACGGCGGGCAGCATCCCACGAACCCGAACAGGAAAGAGCCCCGCTCGACGAGCGGGGCTTTTGCATGACCTGGCCGGCCTTGTGCCAGTTGCGGGGAAGCCGTGCCTCACCCAGGATCCTGGCGTTCGGCTTGCGAGGCGGTTCTTGCAACGCGCGAGACCTTCTGGAGCGCGTGCAGTTGTGAACGGAAAGCCTGGAATGGCTCCAGGCGCTTGGGGAGCGGGAGCTTTTCGACGGATGGCGCTGACCAGTGCAGCGGATCGTCGGCGAAAAGCCGATACGTGCTGCGGTAGTCGAAGCCGTGTTCGGCGGCCTCATTGCGATCCGCTGCGAAGAGCACCTGTGCTATTCCGGCAAAGCGCGCGCTCATGTAGCACATTGCGCAGGGCTCGCCCGAAGCCAGGAGCGTGGCGCCCGACAGGCTGGGTGTGCCGCATGTGCGGCAGGCGTCCCGTATCGCCTCGACTTCGGCATGCGCGGTCGGATCGTGGCGCTCCCGGACGCGGTTGACGCCGCGTCCGAGAATGTTGCCGTTGCGGTCGACCACGAGAGCGGTGAACGGAATGCCGCCTTCGTGAACATGATCCGTGGAAAAGGCCACGGTATCCTCCATGAGTTTCCGGTAGCGGGACGCTGATCCGGCGCACATCAGTGCTGCCCCTGGAGCTTCGCGCTGTCGGCAAGCTTGAGCCAGACGACACCGCCGATGATGACCGCAAGCCAGACTGCCTGCGCGATGGTGAGCTGCTCGCCGAGAAGCACGCTGCCGAACGCGGCCGCGCCGACGGATCCGATGCCTGCCCATACCGCGTAGCCGATGCCCACATCGATGGTGCGCAAGGCAACGCTGAGGAAGTAAAGCGTCAGCAGGAAGAAGACGATGGCTGCAACCGACCAACCGAGGACGGTGAAGGCCTCACTGCCGCCGACGCTGAGCGCGTATCCGATCTCGAAGGCTCCGGCGAGGAGCAGGCTTATCCATGCGCGTGTGCTGCTTGCGGTGTCCTGATTTGACTTCGTCATGTCGAAAATCCTTGAAACTGGTGGAAACTGGGGAGGTTCTGGAGGTTGGTTTCGTTACGCCGCGCCGCTGAGGCGCAGGCCGACGACGCCACCGACAACAAGAAGAATGCCGAGGGTCTTCTTCCAGTTGAGCGTCTGGCCGAAGAACAGCACGCCCAGGACGACGATCCCGACGCCGGCCGCGGAGGTCCAGATGGCGTAGCCCACGCCGACATCGAAGGTGAGAAGGGCAAGGCTGAGGAAGAATGTCGCGACAGCCCCGCTGACGAGGGTCGCGGCGGTCCATCCGACATGGGTGAACCCCTTTGCCTTGCCCGCGCTGATTGCAACCGCGATCTCCAGGATCACGGCAATTCCAAGATAGAGCCAGCTCATCGTATTTTCCTTTCAAGGGTATGGTGTGGTCAGGCGTTTGCCTGCTGTGGTGCCAGGGGTGTTTCGAGGTCCTGGATTGCCCGCCGCAATTCATCCAGCGGCGGCGTTCCGCGGAAAATCCGCTCGCCGACGACGATCGTCGGAACCGAGGTAATGGCCATGTCTTCGCGGGCGTGGCGGAGGGCTTCGCGATGACGCGCCGCATAGGCGCCGCTCTCCAGCGCCGCACGGGCCTCTCGCGCATCGAGACCGGCCTCGACCGCAAGTCCGATCAGAACTTCGGGGTCGCCGATGTCGCTGCCTTCCTGAAAGAAGGCGCGCAGCACCCGCATGGAGTAGGGGTGGTCGAGACCCTTGTCCTGCGCCATGGCCAGAAGCTCGAACGCCTTTGCCGTGCGGGGCTGGGGCGAGATCGAGGGCAACTGGATGCGCACGCCCAGCTGTTCTGCACGCGGGTAGACAGCGTTTTTCCAGACTGCCGGCAGGTAGCCGTCTTCCACGCGCAAGGTGGGAACCGGTTCGGGGCGCAGTTCGAAAGCGCGCCAGTTTATGGAGATGTCCCTGCCGCCGATCGCCTCCGACAAGACGTTCTCCGCCAAAAGGCAGAACGGGCAGACATAGTCGGAGTAGACGATTACTTGGGGCCTTTGCGCACGGTCCGCCTGGGCGCTTTCAGCAACTCCCGGCAACGTTGTCATGTGTTTCTCCTTGCTGGTGGATGACTGTTGCCATTGGAGATATCAGCCGTGGAAAAGCCTGGCCAAAGCGGATATCTCAGGTCCACGATGAATCAGATTCATCGTGACGGCGTGACTGATCCAGGAGATCGTGACCTTGCGAAAGCTTCCGCCACTTCACGGCCTGCGGGCCTTCGAAGCCGCCGCGCGGCATCTGCATTTCACGCGCGCGGCCGAGGAACTGCACCTCACGCCGACCGCGATCAGCCATCAGGTGAGGCAATTGGAGGAAATCCTGGGCGTCGAGCTGTTTCGGCGCTACCCGCGCCCGGTGAGGCTTTCGCCCGCGGGCGAGAAGCTGTTTCCGGTGCTCAGGGATTCCCTCGATCGCATTGCCGCTGCCATCGGGCAGCTTTCCGATGCCCAGGACGGACCGCTGCGCCTGTCCGTGACCATGGCCTTTGCCAGCAGATGGCTGATGCCCCGGCTTCCGCACCTGCGCGAGCAGACAGGGCTCAGCCTGGAGATCGAGGCGAATGACGACGTGGCGGACCTGCACGCCTCGGGTGTCGACATGGCGATCCGCTATGCCGAGCGACCCGGTGCGGACGCCGAGTGGCATCGGCTGTTTCCCGACCGCATCATCCCGGTCTGTGCGCCCGGCCTGTTGTCAGGCCGGGAACAGCTTTCACCGGATGAGATCCTCGCATTGCCGTTGCTGCACTATCGGTGGAGGTCCGGGTCAGCCAATGCGCCGAACTGGGAGCGATGGCAGGCCCGCGCACAGGCGGATCCCGGCCGACCGTACATCACCCAGACGTTTTCCGAGGAAGTCCACGCGCTTGACGCAGCCGTAGCCGGCCAGGGAGCCGTGCTGGCCTCCGAGCTGCTCGTCAGCGACCAATTGAACACAGGCACGCTCGTCCAGCTTTCAGATGTCTCGCTGCCCGGCCCGACATACTGGGCGGTGTTCCTGACCAGCCACCCGGCGAAGGAGCGCTTGCGGCTGTTACTCGACTGGTTTCGAGAGCAAGCTGTTCTTTTTCAGTTCAGCCGCAATTCTGCTACTTGATATAGTAGTAAATACTGCTGCGCGATGCGCCGAGTGCCTTCGCGACCTCATCGATCGAGCCTTTCAGCGACATCATTCCCAAGTCTTGCAGGTGGGCCATCAGGTCGCGCTTCTCGGAAGTGTTGAGCGATCTGGGGTCCTTGTTTCGTGCAAGCGCAAAGTCGCGAACACATTTGATGATGTCATCGGATCGCGGTGCCTGGATACGTTCAGAGACGCCCTCAATATCGCGGATCTCAGTCAATCTTCCAATGTAATCGGCCATTCCATTCAGGTATGAGACGTCAACGTTCAAGCAGATTGCCGCGACATAGGCGCCTTTGCTGTCCTTCAATCCAATTGACGTGCTCTTAACAATCCGGCCGTCGGACAGCGTATTTGCGTAGTTGACCAGCTTGTCCGGAAAATTTGAGTCGGAGATGCGGGCAAGTCCCAACTCGGTCGCCGGATCGCCGACCGATCTACCTGAAATATTGTTCTCAATCTTGACGATCGCATGCGACGGATTGGTGAGGTCGTGCAGCACGACCTCGCAGATCGGCGCGAAGGTTTCTGCCAAAGCATCGGCGATCTTGGACGCCTCGCGAAGAATGAGGTCGTGCTCGGTCTGTTTTGACATTTCGTCCGCTTTCAACATTTTGTCATTGACATATGATCAGTTTTTGACATTTTGTCTAAAGGGTCAATAGGCGCGATGTCGCGAGGACCGGATATTCCCAAGGCGGCACAAGGAAAGCGAGCGAATGGCAATCGATCTCATTGAAACTCCCGAAGCGGCACTTCCGCTCGGGCACTACTCCCAGGCCGTCGCGCATCAAGGCACTCTCTATCTGTCGGGTATCCTGCCGGTGGCGATCGACGGCGACCCCTTCGCCGTTCGGCCGTTTGACGAACAGGCCGACCTCGTCCTCGCCCACGCCGGGGCGATCCTCGCGAAAGCCGGCGCGAGTGTTGCCGACATCGTCAAGGTCTCGATTTACGTCACCGACATTTCCAACTGGGCGGGTTTTGACGCGCGCTATGCCCGGTTTGTCGGCGACCACAAGCCGGCACGCGCGGTGATCCCGGTTCCCGCGCTCCATCATGGCTTCGACATCGAACTCGAGCTGATCGCCGCCGTCTAAGGATAGAACCATGCTCCACTCAACACCCCCGGCCTTCGTCGATCCTCGCACCGGCGCCCGTCTGCCCATCGATACGCTCGCCTGGCGTTCTGACGATGGAAATCCACTCATGACGAGCGATCTGGGGGGACTCAAGCGCGCGGACATTCGCGCCGAGGTTCGTACGATTTGGCGCTACGCTGCCGCGCTTCCGGTAGAAATCGCGGAGCCGGTGTCGCTGGGCGAGGGAATGACGCCACTCGTTGAGGCGGACATCGACGGCATCTCGTGCCGGCTGAAGCTCGAATGGTTCGCACCAACCGGCTCCTTCAAGGATCGTGGTGCTTCGGTTCTCATCTCCCACCTGCGTTCCCTTGGCATCACCTCGGTGGTGGAAGACAGTTCCGGCAATGGCGGCGCAGCCATTGCCGCTTATGGCGCGGCAGCCGGCATGGCGGTGGGCATCTTCGTGCCGCACTACACGCAGCCGGCCAAGATCGCCCAGCTTCGCGCATACGGGGCCGAAGTGACGCTCGTGCCCGGCACGCGCCAGGACACGGAAACGGCCGCGATCCAGGAGGCGGAGCGCACCTACTACGCCAGCCACAACTGGCACCCGATGTTCCTGCAGGGCACCAAGACGCTCGGCTACGAGATCTGGGAAGACCTCGGCTTCCGTGCGCCCGACAACATCATTATTCCGGCCGCGGCCGGCAGCAACGTGCTCGGGTGCCATATTGCCTTTCGTGAGCTTCTTGCCGCCGGGGAGATCGCGAAGATGCCCCGGATATTCGTCACACAGCCCGGGAATTGCTGTCCGGTCCATCACGCTCTCCATCCGGAAATCCTGGGTGGCCGAGCGCCGGACTATTCCTCGACGGTTGCCGAGGGGACGGCAATTCGCAATCCGATCCGGCTTGGCGAGATGGTCGCCGCAATTCGCGGAACCGGAGGGGACAGCACCGCGGTGGCGGAGGCCGATATCATCGCGACGGCCAAGCGCCTCGCCGCAAAGGGGTTCTACACGGAGCCGACCTCGGCCCACGCGGTGGCCGGGCTGAGACAGTTCGTTGAAGCCGGCCGGATTGGACGCGATGAGGAGACGGTTGTGATTCTGACCGGCTCCGGGCTCAAGGCGACGCAATTCTACGCCGATCAGTTCGGCTGACCGCAGCCGCTTTCTTCGCCAGGTACTTCGACAGGTTCGTTTGAACGCTCCGCCACATTCGGCGAGGCGCGGACCTGCTTGTGCCGAAAACCGCCGGTTGCAGGGGAGTGCGGCCGGCGGCGACTGCAGTGAACGCCATCAAGGGAGGAACCAAATGGCAACGCAATCAAGACGCGCGCACCCGTTCTCGGTCTGGACACGCATGCTTTTGTGGAAGCAAATCGCCGTCGCTCTCGGTCTCGGATTGGCGCTCGGCGTGGCGCTCAACATGACCGGGAATGCCGCTGTCGCGGGCACGATCAAGCTTGTGGGCGACGCTTTCATAGCGGCGATCAAGATGCTCGTCGTGCCGCTGGTCTTTGTGTCCCTGGTGTGCGGGATGACTTCGGTCGCCGAGATCGGGCGCATGGGCCGCATCGGCGTCAAAACGCTCGCCTTCTATCTCGGCACAACGGCTTTCGCCGTCGCAATCGGGCTGCTGCTCGGGATATTGCTTGAGCCTGGTGCCGGTGTCGCGCTGGTTGCCGACGGAATGGTCGACGCCAAACAGGCCCCGCCGTTCGGCAAGCTTCTTGTCGGCATCATCCCCTCCAACCCCATCTCCGCAGCGGCCGATGGCAACGTTCTGCAGATCATTTTCTTTGCGATCATCTTTGGTCTCGCGATCAACCTCGCCGGCGCGGCGGCGCAGCCGATCCGTGGCTTCTTCGAGGCGCTCAACGCGGTCATCATGAAGCTGGCCGAAGTCGTCATCTCCTTCGCGCCCTATGGCGTCTTCGCGCTGATGACCTGGGTCGCGGGTACCTACGGACTCGAGATGCTCCTGCCGCTCGGGCTGATCATTCTGGCTGTTTATCTCGGCTGTCTCATACATGCCGTGGTCGTCTACGGATCGATCGTGGCATTCATGGCCAGGCTCAACCCCGTGCGCTTCTTCCAAGGAGTCATCGAGCCCGCGATCGTCTCGTTCACAAGCACGTCCAGCGCCGGCACCCTGCCGGTGACGATGGCGGCCGCGACGCGAAACCTTGGCGTGAAGAATTCGGTGGCAAGTTTCACCCTGCCGCTTGGCGCCACCATCAACATGGATGGCACGGCGCTGTATCAGGGCGTCACCGCCGTGTTCGTCGCGCAGGCCTTCGGCGTGACGTTGTCAGGCGCCGATTACGCGACAATTGTCGCCGCCGCGACACTCGCGTCGATCGGCACGGCCGGCGTTCCCGGTGGGGGCCTCATCATGCTTTCGATGGTGCTCACCTCGGTGGGACTGCCTTTGGAAGGTGTGGCGATCATCGCAGGCATCGACCGTATCCTCGACATGGCCCGCACCACGCTCAATGTGGTGGGAGACTGCGCCTGTACCGTGCTTGTCGCCAAGTCCGAGGGAGAGGTTGATCTCGATGCCTTCAACACTCCGCACGTGATGGCGGCGCCGAAACTCGGAACTGGCTGAGGGCGACCGGGGCCGAACCGAGCCAGTCGAGCGAAGGCAACACTCTCGTTCGGGAAAACAGGCCGCCCCGCGTTGCCGGGGCGGATCATTCGTCAGAATCCGAGGTAGATGGCAGCCTAGCGAGCCGGAGAGAGGTTCCCCGCAGCTCAACGGGTGCGCGAAGGTGAACATTCTGACATCACCCATCAGCAGCCCTCGCTTATGATCCCTTCTTACGGAATCACACAGGAGTGAACTATGCCTCACAAAGGAAGCTGCCATTGCGGCGCAACGCAGTTTGAGATCGACTTTACGCCTGAAACCGCAACCCGCTGCAATTGCTCATTTTGCACCAAGCGCGGGGCGCTCTGGATCTATGGCGCCCCCGATCAGTTTCGGCTTCTCACGCCGATGGAGAAAAACGCGCGCTATTCACCGACTTGGGAAGAGAACAGACACTATTTCTGCGCCACATGTGGCTGTACAACGTTCTCGGACAACCCCGACTATTCAGTTTTCGCCACCGATCCTGAGAACGCCGAAGCGCAATTCGATCCGACGAAGCGCCGAATTTCGGTCAATCTCTGGCTGCTCGATGATTTCGACATCGAGGCGGTTCCTGTCGAGCAGGTTGACGGGCGCAGTGGCTGGTAATCACATTGAGCCGGCTTTGACCTCGGTGAGGTCCCAAACGATGCATCTTGGCGACAGCGCATGCTGCGGTGGAAAATTGCCGCGCCTCTCAATACGATGGTGGTGCCGTTGGCCAGTGTGTTTGAACTGCCAGAAGGTGCAAATCAGCCGCCGAGCCGCTTTGCGAGCGGATGTTGAGAGCGCCTGTAATCAGAGAGAATGTCACTCCCGAACGGTTCGGTCACCGTTTACTAAGCGCCCGTCAAGCGCCAGGCGATTGCGATGAGAATGGCGCTGCGGCAGCTCCACTATCTTTCAATCGCCGCGGAGGCAGGAAGTTTCAGGCGTAAGGGTCGGCGGCAAGTCCGGCGCAGGCGGCACGATATTCGGCGACGAGCCGGTCGCACAGTTCGGCTGCGGGCGGCAGGTCGGTGATCGTGCCGGTGCCCTGGCCGGCGGACCAGATGTTCTTCCACACCTTCGCCTCGCTGCCCATGTCGAGCGATCCCGCATGTTGCAGGTTGTCCGGGTCGAGGCCGGCGCGCTCGATACTCGGGCGCAGGAAGTTGGCGTTCACGCCGCTGATCGCCGGCGTGTAGAGGATGTCGGCGGCGCTTGCATCCAGGATCATCGTTTTGTAGTCGTCGACGATCATGGCCTCGCGCGTTGCCAGGAAACGGGTGCCGAGATAGGCGAGGTCCGCGCCCATGGCGCGGGCGGCGGCGATCTGCGCGCCGGTATTGATGGCGCCTGCCAGAATGATGGCGCCGTCGTAGAAGGCGCGGATCTCGGACACGAGGGCGAAGGGGCTCATCGTGCCGGCATGGCCGCCGGCCCCGGCGCAGACAGCGATGATGCCGTCGACACCGGCCTCGGCCGCCTTTTTCGCGTGACGCGGGTTGATGACGTCATGGAACACCAGCCCGCCATAGGAATGCACGGCGGAGACGACGTCCGGATTGGCTCCGAGCGAGGTGATGACGAGCGGCACCTTGCGCGCAACGGTCACCTCCAGATCGGCCTCGAGCCGCGCATTGCTGCGATGGACGATCAGGTTGACGCCGTAAGGAGCGGCACCGGGATGCGCGGCAAGGCGATCCTCGATCTCGGTAAGCCATTCGCCGTAGCCCTCGCTCGTGCGCTGGTTGAGGGCGGGGAAGGTGCCGATCACGCCGGAGCGGCAGGTCTCGACGACGAGGTCGGGCCCGGAGGCGAGGAACATCGGTGAGGCGATCGCCGGCAGTTTCAGCCGACCCTCGAGTGCTTTCGGCAGGCTCATGCAACGTCTCCTGTGCCGGTCTCTGCGTACGATCCGTTCATTCGCCGCGGAACTGCGGTTGGCGCTTTTCGAGGAAGGACGCAACGCCCTCGCGGAAGTCGCCGGTCTCGGTCATGCGGATGAAAGAGGCGCGCTCCGCCTCCAGGTGGGCGGCAAACGGATGGTCGAATGCGGCGTCGACCAGCTTGCGATAGGCGCCATAGGCGCGGGTGGGTCCGCTGGCGATACGCCGCGCCATCGTCTCGACGTGGGCGTCGAGCTCGTCCGGAGCGACCACCGCATTGACGATGCCCGCCGTTCTTGCCTCGTCCGCCGAAAGCGTCTGGCCGAGCAGCATCAGTTCCATCGCCTTTGCCCGTCCGACCTTGCGCGGCAGGGCCCATGTGCCGCCGCAGTCGGGCGTTGTGCCGATGCGGTCATAGGCGATGACGAAGCGGGCGTCGGTTTCGGCGACCACCAGGTCGGCGCCGAGCACCAGGCTGAAGCCGGCGCCGGCGGCAACGCCGCGCACGGCGGCGATCACCGGGGCAGGGGCCTCGCGAAGCGCCACCAGAGCGGGGTGCAGCGCATCGAGCAGTTCGTGGACGACCTCGGCGGCGCGGTCGGGATCGGAGCCGAAGGCGGCGACGTCGCCGCCGGCGACGAAGGCACGCCCTGCGCCGCGCAGCACGATGCAACGAACGTCCTTGCGTGCCGTGACGTTGCGCACTGCCTTCAGGAAGGCGCGCGCCGTCGGCACGTCGAGGGCATTCAGAACCTTCGGCCGGTTGATCGTGATCGTCGCAACGCCGGTCCCGGCATCGATATCGGCAAGCACCAGGTCGTCGCTCATGCGGCCGCCTCCTCGTTCGGGTGGAACCGCCCGCCGTCGCGGGCCATGGCGGCAAGACCGACGGGGATCTCCAGCCCGTCCGCCCGGCAGGCCTCGATAAAGGCGGCAGCGCCAGCCGTGTCGATCATCGACAAAGGTCCGCCGGTCCAGACCGGAAAGCCGGCTGCATCGATGGCATGCACATCCGCCTCGACCGCCGAGGCGACGTCGCCGCGCTCGAGCGCCGCTACCGCTGCAAGGGCTGCGGCGCGCAGCAGCCGAAGGCCGGTCGGGCGCAGGCTGGCGCGGTCGCGTTCATGTGTCGCCCCGTCCTCGCCTGGCAGGTGCGGCGGCCGGGCAAGGCCGACGATGCGTGCCGCGTTGCCGACAAAGGCCGGGCTCATGCCCTCTGTGAGCATGCGCATGGCCTGTGCGTCCATTGCACTCCTGCAGGCCGAAGCAAGCGCCCCGTCGGGATCGGGTCCGGCCCGCCCCACGCGGGCAAGCCGCTGGCGGGCGAAGAACTGGGTGCGGATCATCGCCTGGGCGACGTCGCCATGCACCAGATGGCCGAAATACTGCCGCTCGACCTTGAGTGCCTTGTCGATGGGAAGCCGCAGTCCCTCGTAGACGCAGGAAAGGATCGCCTCCAGTGCGGGGTAGTTTCTCTGGCCGGCGGCGCGAACCTTTGCATTGGCAAGGAGGAAGATGTTCGAAGCGGCTTCGGAGGTGATGGCCGGGCCGGGCAGGGCGAAGCCCTTGCGGTCCCAGGGCGCGGAAGCGTCGACGCGCCCCTCCTGGAGCGCCCGCTTCGCCGCCGCGACGAGATCCTCCGGCTCGGCCAACTCGTCGAGAATGCCGAGCGCCAGTGCCTCGTCCGCGGTGAGGCGGCGGCCTTCCAGCAGCAGGGGAAGCGCGGCCTCGATGCCGATGACGCGGGGCAGGCGCTGGGTGCCCCCGGCGCCCGGCAGGATGCCGAGCGTGACCTCGGGCAGGCCGAAGCGGGCCTTGTCGTTGCGCGCGGCGATGCGGCAATGGCAGGCGAGCATCAGTTCCAGCCCGCCGCCGAGCGCGGTGCCGCTGGCCGCCGCCACAACCGGCTTGCCACAGGTCTCGATCGCGCGGAAGGCGTCGGTCATGGCGCGGATGCGTTCCGATGCGCTCGCTGGCGAGGTGCCGGGGCCGCTCATGCCGTTCATGATGGCGAGGTCCGCGCCGGCGATGAAGCTCGTCTTACCCGAAGAGAGGACGATGCCGGTCACCGCCGGATCGGCGGCAAGCCGGTCGATCTCGGCGCGCAGCGCGTCGGTGAAGGCCCAGTCGATGACGTTCATCGATCGGCCGGGCATATCGATGGTCACCAGCGCGATGCCGTCCTTGTCGATTGCGCTCGTCAGCACGGGCACCTCCTCAGATCCGTTCGATGACGGTGGCGACGCCCATGCCCGCGCCGACGCACAGGGTGACGAGCGCGGTCTGCTTGCCCGTGCGCTCCAGTTCGTCGAGTGCGGTGCCGAGGATCATCGCGCCGGTGGCGCCGAGCGGATGGCCCATGGCGATCGCCCCGCCATTGACGTTGACCGCTTCCGGGTCGAGGTCGAGCGCCTCGATGAAGCGCATGGCGACCGCCGCAAAGGCCTCGTTGATCTCGAAGAGGTCGATGTCGGAAACGTTCATGCCGGCGCGCTTCAGCGCCTTTTCGGCGGCAAAGGAGGGGGCTGTCAGCATGATCGTCGGCTCGGAGCCGATTTCGGCGAAGGCGCGGATGCGCGCACGCGGCGCAAGTCCGGCGCGCTTGCCGGCCTCGCGCGTGCCCATCAGCACGGCGGCCGCGCCGTCGACAATGCCGGAGGAATTGCCGGCGTGGTGGACATGGCGGATCCCGGCGAAGTCCGGATAACGCTCCAGCGCGATCGCGTCGAAGCCTGCCTTCTCGCCGAGCGCGGCAAAGGAGGGCTTCAGCCGTGCCAGATCCTCGGGCGTGGAGTTGCCGCGAATGGTCTCGTCGCGGGCGAGCAGCACCTCGCCGACCCGGTCGTGGACCGGAACGATGCTGCCGGCGAAACGATCTTCCGACCAGGCGCGCGCTGCGCGGCGATGACTCTCCACCGCATAGGCGTCCACATCCTCGCGCGAGTAGCCCCACTTGGTCGCGATCAGGTCGGCGGAAATGCCTTGCGGCACGAAGGACGTGGCGGCTGCCACTTGCGGATCGGTGCCCCATGCCCCGCCGTCGGAGAGGATCGGGATACGCGACATGGATTCGACCCCTCCGGCGACCATCATGTCGGCCTGTCCGGCCATCACCTTGGCCGCCGCCACGTTGCAGGCCTCCAGGCCGGAGGCGCAGAAGCGGTTGATCTGCACGCCCGCCGTTTCCTCAGCATAGCCGGCGGCGATGGCGGCCACCCTCGGCAGGCACTGGCCCTGTTCGCCCACCGGCATGACGATGCCCATCACCACGTCGTCGACAAGACCGGTGTCGAGCGCATTGCGGTCGCGCACCGCCTCCAGCACCGTGGTCGCAAGGCGGATCGGCGTCACCTCGTGCAGGGCGCCGTCCGGCTTGCCCCGGCCGCGCGGCGTGCGCAGGTGGTCGTAGATCAGGGCATCAGGCATGGCGGGTGCAGGGCTCCGTTCGAAGGGCAGGGCACGTCCGGCCTGTCAGCCGGCGGCGTAGAGGCCGGCGATCTCGCCGGCATATTTCGTCTGGATGCTGGAGCGACGCACCTTCATCGTCGCCGTCACCTCGTCGTCGTCGTGGTCCAGCTCCTTGGTGAGCAGGTGGAAGCGGCGGATGTGGGAGACCTGGGCGAGCTGGCCGTTGGCGGCGCGGATCTCGCTGTCGACCAGTTCACGCACTGCGGGGTTCTCGGCCAGGCTGCGGAAATTGGTGTAGGAAAGCCCCTTCTCCTCCACCCATTTGGCGACGGTCTCGAAGTCGATCTGGATCAGCGCGGAGACGTATTTGCGCCCCTCGCCGATGACGATGCATTCCTTGATATAGGGGCTGCCCTTGACCGTGTTCTCGATCTCGGACGGGCTGAGGTTCTTGCCGCCGGCAGTGATCATGATGTCCTTCAACCGGTCGACGATGCGGAACTCGCCGCCCTCGGTCGCGACCACGTCGCCGGTATGCAGCCAGCCGTCCTTCAGGGTCGTCTCGGTCGCGGCCGGGTTCTTGTAGTAGCCGACGAAGACCGTATCGCCCTTCAGCTGCAACTCGCCATGTTCGCCCATGCGCGCCTCGACGCCCTTCACTGCCGGGCCGACGGACCCGGGAACGAGCCTGTCCAGGGTCTGGCCGAGGGCGATGCCGCTCGATTCCGTCATGCCGTAGACCTCGACCAGCGGCACGCCGATGGTGCGGAAGAAATGCACGATCTTCGGCGAGATCGGCGCCGCGCCGGTCATCGCGATGCGGGCACGGCGCAACCCGATATAGTTCTGCAGGGCGCGGAAGACGAAGAGGTAGCAGAGCGCGAAGGTGATCCGCTCGGCGATGCTACGCGCGGCCTTCGGCTTTTCGGCGAAGGGCTCGCAGGCGCGATAGGCCCGCTCGTAGAGCGCCCGGCGATAGCCGCCGGCCTCCAGCATGCGGATATGGATCGAGGAATGCAGCTTCTCCCAGATCCGCGGTACGCCGAGGAAGGAGGAGGGGGCGACCTCGCGCAGGTCCTCCTGCACCGTGCGGATGGATTCGCCGAAGCAGATTCGCGCGCCGAGATAGACCGGCGCCATCACGGTCACCATCTGCTCGGCGACATGGCACAGCGGCAGGTAGGAAAGATGCACGGTGTCGGCGTCGAGGCCGATGCGGTCGGCGACCGCGATCGCCTGGGCGCGCAGGTTGCGATAGGAGAGCATCGCGCCCTTGGGCTTGCCGGTCGAACCCGAGGTGTAGATCATCAGCGCGACGTCATCGAGGCCGCGCGCGGCAAGGCTTTCCCCGGCCAGGGCGGGATGGGCCCTGCGGTGAGCCCGCCCCATCTCTTCCATCGCGGCAAAGGAGATGACGAAGTCGCCGGAATATCCGCGCAGGCCCTTGGTCTCGACCACGACCACCCGGCGCAGCCGGGGCAACTGGTCGCGCATCTCGATCACCTTGTCGAGCTGCTCCTGGTCCTCGCAGACGATGATCTCGCTGTCGGAATGCTCCAGCACGTAGCCGACCTCGTTCGCCGGGCTGGTCGGGTAGACGCCGATGGTGACGCCGCCGACGATGCCGGCACCGAGCTGGGCGAGCACCCATTCGACACGGTTTTCCGACAGCACCGCCACGTGGCCCGCCTCGCCGAGGCCAAGGGCACGGAGCCCGTGGCCGACGTCGCAGGCACGCTCGTGATACTGGCGCCAGGTGAGCGGGTTCCAGATGCCGAAGTCCTTCTGCAGCACCGCGACCCGGTCCGGCGTCTTCTCGGCATGGGCGCGCAGCATCTGCGGCAGGGTGAGTTCGGGGAAGTCGGCCATGGTCGTCTCGCCTCAGGACAGCCAGCGCTTGCGGCGCTTGTAGTGCTTGATGTCGCGGTAGCTCTTGGTGCCCTCGCCGCCGCTGGCGCCGAGATAGAACTCACGCACGTCGTCGTCCTTCACCAGCCGCTCGCTCGGTCCGTCGAGCACGATCTTGCCGGTCTCCATGATGTAGCCGTAATGGGAGACGGCGAAGGCGACGGCCGCGTTCTGCTCGACCAGGAGCATCGACACGCCGAGATCGCGGTTGATCGAGGCGATGATGGTGAAGATCTCCTCGACCAGCACCGGGGAGAGCCCGAGCGAGGGTTCGTCCAGCAGGATCAGGGAGGGCTGGGCTATCAGCGCCCGGCCGATCGCCAGCATCTGCTGCTCGCCGCCGGAGAGATAGCCGGCCCGGCCCTGACGCCGCTCGAAGAGGCGCGGGAAATACTGGTAGACGAGGTCGAAGGAGGTCGGCTTCAGCCCGCGTCCGGACAGGGCGAAGGTCGCCGCCGTCAGGTTTTCCTCCACCGTCAGGTCCTCGAAGATGCGGCGCCCCTCCATCACGTGGAAGAGGCCGCGCCGCACCAGTCCGTGCGGTGTCAGGCGGGAGATGTCGTCGCCGTCGAAGCGGATCGCGCCGGCGGTGACGGCGCCGTTCTCCAGCGTGAGCAGGTTCGACACCGCCTTCAGCGTCGTCGACTTGCCGGCGCCGTTGGAGCCGAGCAGGGTCACGATCTTGCCCCGCTCGACGCTCAGCGACAGGCCGCGGAGCACCTGCACCGTCTTGTTGTAGACGACCTCGATGTTGTTGATGTCGAGGAGGATGTCCGCGGCCATCTTGCTTACTCCTGCACGCTGATCCAGTCGGAAGCCGGCTGCATCTTCTGGGCGCTCGCGTCGTAGCGATAGATGCGGCCGACCGGGATGGAGTTGCCCGGGATCGAGATCGGCACGCCGATGATGCCGCCGGTGTCGAAATTCTCGATCGAGTTGAGGGCGGCCTTCAGGTTGGTGCCGTTCAGCTCCTTGCCGGCCTCGAGCGTCCGCTTGGCCGCTTCGGTGAACAGCATGGCGGTGAGAAAGCCCTGCATGTACGGGGTCGACTGGTACTCGGGGCGCATCTCGCGGATGCGGTCGAGCATCGGCGCGTCGCCGGCCTCGTCATAGTAGTAGCGGTAGGGCATGACGCCCATGAAGCCGTCGGCGGCCTCGCCGACCTTGGCCCAGATGCTGGAATCCATCGACCAGAACGTGCCCATGAACTTGGTTTCCAGGCCCAGCTGCTTGGCCTGGCTCATGAACTCCGGCAGGGGCGCCAGCACGTAGCCGTGGAAGATCGTGTAGTCCGGCCGGGCGCGGCGCAGCTTGAGGACTTCCGTCGAGACGTCGACGGCGGTCGGCGGGGTGATGATCTCCTCGACGACCTCAAGGCCCAACTCGCCGGCCCGTGCCTTGGTGGCGGCGATCGGGTCGCGGCCGAATTCCGTGTCGGAATTGACCAGCACGATCTTCGCGCCCGGCTTCTCCTTGGCGATGTATTCCAGCAGGATGCCGGTCATCTCGGAATAGTCGGGCCCGGCCATGAACTGGTGCGGGAAGGCCTTGGGATCGTTCAGTTCGGTGGCGAAGGACGCGCCGGCCATCATGATCGAGCCGAGCCGGTCGAGCTCGCCGTTGATCGTCTTGGCGAAGCCGGTCGAGTCTCCGTAATAGAGATGGATCTCGTCCTGGCTGGTCAGCTTGTTGAAGACGGCGACGGAGGCGTCGACCTTGTAGCCGGTGTCCTCGTAGGCAAGGCGCACCTTGCGTCCCTGGATGCCGCCGGCTTCGTTGAGGATCTTGATATAGTCCTGCATGCCCGCCTCGATGCCGATGCCGGCAAAGGCGAAGACGCCGGTGAGGGGGATCGAGCCTCCGATGACGATGTCGTCCGCCGCGGCCGCGGGCAGCGAGGTGGCTATGGCTGCCGATGCCGAAAGGGCGATCAGCGTTCTCCTGGTGATGCCAAACATGGTTTCCTCCGGTTTTGTCGTGACTTTTCGGTCATTCACTTCTTGAAGGGCCAGAGATGGAAGTAACGCCGTGTTCTCTGGACGATTTCGGCAAGTCCCTTCGGCTCGAAGATGAGAAAGCCGACGATCAGCAGGCCGAAAACGATGGTGCGCACCGGCGAGAGCATCGCCGCCGCGTTGGGAAGGACGGGGGTCAGCCAGTCGATGCCGAAGCGCAGCAGCTCCGGCACCAGGGTCATGAAGACGGCTCCGAGGATGGCGCCGAGAATGGTTCCCATGCCGCCGACGATGATCGCGGCGAGGAAGAAGATCGAATAGACGAAGGGGAAGCTCTCCGGCGTGACGACACGGAAGAAATAGGCCCACATGCCGCCGGCGACCCCGGCATAGAAGGACGAGATCGCGAAGCTCATCAGCTTGGTGCGCAGCAGCGAGATGCCGAGCACCTCGGCCGAGATGTCGCGGTCGCGGATGGCGATGAAGGCGCGCCCGATGCGGGTGCGGAAAAGGTTGGCCGCGCCCAGCACCATCAGCGCGGTGATCGGCACGAAGACGAAATAGAGCTGTGAGTAGTCCGTCAGCGGCGTGCCCAGGAAGGTGGCCGGCGTCAGCGTCAGCCCGCTGTTGCCATTGGTCACGCTCTCCCAGTTGACGAAGACGAAATGCAGGATGAAGGAGGCGGCGATGGTGGCGATGGCCAGGTACAGCCCCTTGACCCTCAGGCTCGGCAGGCCGACGACAAGGCCGACCAGGGCCGCGGTGAAGCCGCCGGCAAGAAGGTTCAGCAGGAAGGGCGTCGGCAGGTTGAGCTGCATCCAGCCGACCGTGTAGGCGCCGACCGCCATGAAGGCCGCCTGGCCGAGGCTGACGAGGCCGGTATAACCGGTCAGGATGTTGAGGCCGGTGGCGCTCGCCACGTTGATGGCGACGAGGCAGGCGAGATAGAGCCAGTAATTGTCGAGCAGGAAGGGCGCGGCGCAAAGGCTGAGCGCGAACAGCGCCATCCACAGGCGCTGTGGCCGTGTCGTCAGCAGCGCCTCATCGGCCCGGTAGCTGTGTTTGGCGGTTCCGATCTGCATGTCAAAGACGCTCGATTTCGGTCGTGCCGAACAGTCCGTAGGGACGGATCATCAGCGCGACGAGGAGAAGGCCGAAAGTGGTGACGAGCTTGTATTCGCCGCCGAGATACGTGCCGGCCCAGGCCTCGATCAGGCCGATGACCAGACCGCCGACAAGTGCTCCAGCGACCGAATCCAGCCCTCCGACGATGACGACGACCAGCGCCGACAGGCCGAACACGCCCATGGCCGGCGAGATGCCGCCGATGGAGCCGAGCAGCACTCCGGCGCCGGCGGCGGTGCCGCAACCCACGATCCAGGCAAGCGAGAAGACGCCCGGCACGTTGATCCCGCAGGAATAGGCGGCCGCCTGGTCGGTCGCCGTGGCGCGCAAGGCGACGCCGCCGCGCCAGAAGCGGAAAAGGGTGAGGAAGACGGCGATGACGACCGCCGCGACGACGAAGGCGATGGCGATCTTGCGCGACACATAGGCCTCGCCGATGAAGACCGGCGTCGTCCCCATGAAGGCGGGCAGGGCGCGCGGATCGGTGCCCCAGACGAGCTCAACCAGTCCGACCAGCACCGAGCCGAGGCCGATCGTCACCATGAAGACGGAGATCGGGTTCTCGCCCAGCATCGGGCGGATCAGCCCGCGCTCCACGATGGCGCCGACCAGCCCGCCGCCGGCAACGGCCAGCGGGATCGCGGCGAAGGCCGGCAGGCCGAGACCTGCGGCGAAGGCGAAGAACAGGTAGCCGCCGAGCATCAGCATCTCGCCGACGGCCAGGTTGATGACGCGCGTTGCCTTGTAGATCAGCACGAAGGCAAGCGCGGTCAGCGCCAGCAGCGCGCCGGAGCCGAGACCTGCCAGCGTCACCTCCGTGAAGAACAGGAGATCGCTCATGCCACTTCCTCCCGGTTGCGGCCGGTATCCGGCCCTTCGCCCCTGAGCCGCGCCATCAGGGCGGCCGGGTCGCCGCTGCCCAGATAGGCTTCGGTGACATGCGGGTCGGCCTGCACTTCGTGCGGCAGGCCGCTGGCGATGACCTGGCCGAAATTCAGCACGACCACATGGTCGGAAATGTCCATCACCATGCCCATGTCGTGCTCGACCATCAGGATGGTGGTGCCCCACTCTTCCTTCACATCGAGGATGAAGCGGGCCATGTCCTCCGTCTCCTCGCGGTTCATGCCGGCGACGGGCTCGTCGAGAAGCAGGATGCGCGGCCGCATGGCCAGCGCCCGGGCAAGCTCGACGCGCTTCTGCAAGCCGTAGGAGAGGGCGGCGACCGGCATGTTGCGGATGTGGTTGATCTCGAGGAAGTCGATGATGCGCTCCTCGACCTCGGCGCGCAGAGCCATTTCCTCGCGCTGTGCCGGACCCCAATAGGCGAGGGCCTGCAACAGGTTGGTCTTCATGTGGGCATGGCGGCCGAGCTTGATGTTGTCGAGCACGGTCATGCCGCGGAACAGGGCGATGTTCTGGAAGGTGCGGGCGAAGCCGAGCGCGGCGCGCTCGGGCGGATGCATGCGCGTCACGTCGCGGCCGTCAAAGCGGACGGCGCCCTGCTGCGGGTGGTAGAAGCCGGAAATGCAGTTGAACATCGACGTCTTGCCGGCCCCGTTCGGACCGATCAGGGCCGTGATCGAACCCGGCTCGGCCGCGAAGGAAACGGTGCTCAACGCCTTGAGGCCGCCGAAGGAGAGCGACAGGCCCTCGACCTCGAGACGCGCCGCGCCGCTGGCGCCGGTTTCGCTTTGGCCCGTCATCCGCGATCCTTCCGGATGCGGGCGCGCACGGTGATGCCGGTCGTCGCCGACCGGGCGTTGAGAACGTCCGACATGTTCCTCCCCGATATTGTCTCCGGCCCGCCTCCACGGGCCTTGCGGTCAAGTTCTCACGAGTACTGCCTGGCCGTGGACAGGCGCTCGAAAATCCGTTCCACCGGCTCGTCGATGTCGCGCCCGGCGCGCTCGAAGCCCTTTCTCCAGTCGACGAGGTGGCGCCGGGTCCAGACCCGCGCCGCCTCCTTGTCGCGCGAGGCCACCGCGTCGATCATGTGACGGTGCGCGGTGACCATGCGCCCCGCGCCTTGCGGGACCCTGCGGCAGATCAGTTCCGAGGTCGGAAAGAACAGCAGGGCAGCGGGTTCGCGCGCCAGTTCAAGCACCCGGTTGCCCGAGGCGCGGGCGAGCAGCGCGTGAAAATTCGTGTCGATCTCGGCAAGCCGCACCGGGTCGTCGACGGCGGCCTCCGCCTGCTTCTGGTTGGCTTCCAGCGCGGCGAGGTCGTCGGCGTCGGCGTTGTCCACCGCAGCCTCGATGACGCCGAGCTCGAGGATCATCGAAGCGTTGAACAATTCGCGGAACGTCACCTGGTGCAGCACCAGGGCGCGGCTCATGCGGTCGGAGAGCTTGCGGTAATGCGGCAGGCAGACATAGAGCTTGCGGCCGGCCTCGCGCTGGACCAGCCCGCCCTGTTCGAGCAGGCGGATGCCCTCGCGCACGGTTGAGCGGTTGACGCCGAACTGGCGCACCAGTTCCGCCTCGGTGCCGATCTCGTCGCCCGGGCGCAGCCTGCCGGCCATGATTTCCCGTTCGATGGCCTCCGCCACCATCTGGTAGGCGGACGGCACCTTGATCTTCTCGAACCGGCCACTCTCCGCCACCGACATGTCGAAAGCCTCCCCCGGACGACCCGCCGACGCCTCTTGCTTGTGCGCCGTGTCAGTTCGTCCCTTTGTCGGACAAAGATTGCACACGGACAAACGGACCGTCAAGCGACCTTTTGTTGCTGCACTGCGGCGCAGAAGCCCGCCAATGTCGGGCCAGCTCACCTGTCGTAGGGGGATTGCCGGTTTGTCGGACAAAGTCAGGCAGGGCATTTGCCGAAGAAAAATTCGGGGGGCTCTCCCATGCGTCGATTTTTTGGCCGAAGGGGAGCCGGATCGCCTATCCTTGCCCGTGGCAAGGAGCACGAACGCATGGCGAAAGAAACGCTGGCGGTGGAAATCAGGGCGGCACGGGACGCGGACATCCCGTCGATGACCGACCTTCTTCTGGAGGATGCGGGCGAGCGCCGCGCGGAAAATCCCGGCCTGTGGGGGCTGGCCGGCGATGCCGGAACCAGGGTCGGCGCGGCGCTTGCCGCCGCCATCGCGGGCGAAGGGCATGGGCCCCGGCATGCCTGGCTGGTTGCCGAGGTCGGGGGCGAGTTGGTCGGGATGGCCCATTCCCTGGTGCTGCCGGTGCCGCCGATCTATGCCGGAAACTGGGGTGATCCCGGTCTCCTGATGCCTGAATGTTTCGTGACGAAGACGGCGCCGGAAGGCACGATGCAGGCGCTTGTCGAGGCGGCGGAGGCGGATCTTCGCGCCGTCGGGGTGCAGTTGCACCTTGCGTCCGGCATCGGCGTGCGGCAATGCGCGATGCTTGAGCGGGCGGGGTATCGGCCGATCACGCTTTATCTTGCAAGATCCGGCTTGCGGGCGGTTCCGGTATCCGGTGCAGTTCGCCCGGCGGGAGCCGGCGACATTGCCGGGATCGTTGCCCGCAGTGCCGAGCACAGGCGCGTGATCGCCGCGCTCAACGAGCGGTTCTGGGCTCCGCATCAGGAGGCTGACATCCGCTTCGACGCCTGGATGCGGCGCAGTCTCACCCTTGAGGACAGGGACATGCTGGTCGCAGGCGAGGGCGAGGCGCTCGAGGGCTACGCGATCGCCCAGCCGGCCTCGCGCCTGCATTTTCCGCCCGCCCATGACATCGCCGCGACCGGAATTCTGGACGACTTCTTCCATCGGGACTTTGCCGATCCGGTCCGGCTTTCGCATGGCGGGCAAGGGGCCGCCGCGCTGCTCGGGGCGGCGGAAACCGCTTTCGCCAGGCGCGGGATCGCAGCGGCGGTGGTGATCTGCCCGGCTGCGTGGCCCTCGAAGATCGAGACCCTGGAGGCAGCCGGCTACCGGACCGCGATCACCTGGATGATCAAGTAACGGCGGCGCAGGCCTTGCTTTCCTCCGGCTGCCGGTGCGGTGGCGGATTGACATTTCCGTTGTCACGTAACATATAAAGTTCCATGAAAAGAGACAGCCGACTGTCCGGCGTGCTCCATGTGCTGCTGCACATGGCCGAGCATGACGGCCCCGTGACCTCCGAGGTGCTGGCAAAAGCCATGTGCACCAATCCTGTCGTGATCCGCCGGATCATGGCGGGGTTGCGTGAGCGCGGCTATGTGCGCTCGGAAAAGGGCCATCGCGGCGGCTGGCGCATCGCCCGCGACCTTTCCGGGATCACCTTGCGCGATGTCTACGACGCGCTGGGCCGGCCGTCGCTCTTTGCCATGGGCAATCGCAACGAATCGCCCGGTTGCCTCGTCGAGCAGGCCGTCAACACGGCGCTCGACAGCGCCTTTCAGGAGGCGGAGGCCTTGCTGCTTGCCCGCCTCGGCGAGGTGACGCTCGCCGCCCTCAGCGCTGAGTTTCATGCGGGGCTTGTCGCGCGCCAAGGCGTGCTGGAGACGGAGATCGACATTGAAAACGTCCACTGAAGACAGCAACAACCGGTTCCTCAAGTCGTTCCAGGACCCGCAAGCGGTCGCGGATTATGTCGATGGTCCGCGCCGCTACGTGCCGGGCCTTGCCGACCTGCACCGCATGACCGGCCTGCTGCTGGCCGAACGGGCGCCGGAGGATGCCAGGGTTCTGGTTCTGGGAGCGGGCGGCGGCCTGGAGTTGAAGGCGCTTTCGGATGCCCATCCGGGCTGGCGTTTCGTCGGCGTCGATCCGGCCGAGCCGATGCTGGATCTGGCGCGGGAGGTGCTCGGTCCTTCCATGACCCGGATCGAGCTGGTGCAGGGCTATATCGACGACGCGCCGCAAGGCCCGTTCGACGCGGCCGTCTGCCTGCTGACCCTGCATTTCCTGTCCCCCGACGAGCGGCGGCGCACGGCGGGGGAGATTCACCACCGACTGAAGCCGGGCGCGCCTTTCGTCGCCGCTCATTGCAGCTTTCCGCAAGGGGCGGAAGAACGCCGGACATGGTTGTCGCGCTATGCGGCTTTCGCGCTGGCGTCCGGCGCGGACCCGGAGCAGGTAGGTGCGGCGCGGGCGGCGATCGAAGCCAGCGAGATGACCCTCGATCCGGGCCATGACGAGGAACTGCTGCGCGAGGCGGGGTTTGCCGATGCGAGCCTTTTCTATGCCGCCTTCACGTGGCGCGGCTGGACGGCGCATGCCTGAGCGGTCGCCTCCGGGAGGCCTGGCGCCGGTCTCGCTTCGGGAACTCAGTTCGCGATGATCTCGAAGACGCCGGGGTGGACGACGATCGGTTCGGGAAAGCCCTTGCCCAGCACTTTCATGCCGTCGGCGTTCAGCCCCTCGGCATTGCCGTAGCCCTCGTTGACGACCGCGTCATAGGCCGCCTGCGATTCCCACACGACAATATTGATGAAGTTGATGCGGCCCCGCGCGGTCGAGGCGCGGTAGAAGGTGGAGGAAACGAAGCCCGCCTTGCCGCGAAAATAGTCGACATAGGCGTTGCGCACGAGGATGGCGGTGTCCTCCATGCCATCGGGAACCTCGATGCAGTTGATGGCGCTGATCTGGGGCATGGTCTCTCCTGGTGTCCGGAGGCGCGGCCGGGGTGGCCTGGCTCCACCGCTTACACGGGCAGGGCTGGGCTGTCACCACTCCTGCAGGCAGAGGCGGAGAGGGGAAAAGTTTCCTCCACGGCCGCGCAGGCTTTCCTGTTTTCGCTACGGTTTCAGCGGTATGGCCGTCGTTTCCTTGCCGGTTCGGATCACGAACATCGTGTAGAAGCGCGCCACGTTGGTGTCGTCGCGGAAGTTCCGCTCGCACAATGAGTCGAATTCCTCCATGTCCGAAAGCCGCAGCATCAGCACCACATCGGTCTCGCCGCTGACGGCATAGGCCTGCACCACCGCCGGTTCTTTCTCGACAAGATCGAGGAAGCGGCGGGTCTGTTGCTCGCCATGACGTTCAAGCTCGACCGTGACAAGCGCCTTCAGCCCCTTGCCGGCGCGCGAGGGGTCGAGGATCGCCACCGTACGGTCGATGATGCCGGCCGCCTTCAGCCGGCGGATGCGGCGCAGGCAGCTTGACGGCGACAGCCCGACCTCCTCCGCCAGGGCCGCGTTGGTACGACCGGCATCCGCCTGCAGCAGGTTGAGCAGCTTGCGGTCGATGCGGTCGGTCTGCGTGTGGTCCATGGCTCCTCCGAAGGGAATATCCGTGCAGGTGTCAGTGTCGCCGACCCTTATGGCAGTGTGCAATAAAATTGCACAAGCTTGCAAAATTTGACCAAAAATTCCGTCGGTCCCGGGGTATTTCTGTCGGCGAACGCGATGGAGTGTTGAGGATGTCAGTGACTGCGCTGCTGGTTCGTCGGACCCGCGAAACGATTGAAATCTATTGGGAACTGGTGCGCATCATCGTGCCGGTCATGGTGGTGACCGAGCTGCTGGCCCAGTATGGCGTGATCCGTGCGGTGTCGCCGCATTTCGCGCCGCTGATGGAGCTCTTCGGCCTGCCTCCGGAGTTCGCGCTGGCCTGGCTGACAGGTCTGCTGGTCGGCATCTGGGGCGCCATCGTGATCGTGTTCGCGCTGGTACCGGCGTCGGAGCTGACGGTCGCCGACATCACGATTTTCTCGACCCTGCTGCTGTTTGCCCATGCGCTGCCGATCGAGCAGAAAATCATCCAGAAAGCGGGGCCGGGGTTCTGGATCACCACGGTGCTGCGCATTGTCGGCGGGCTTGCCTGTGCCGGGTTGCTGCATTTGCTGTTTTCGGTCACCGGCTGGCTGGCGCAGCCGCTGTCGCCGGTCTGGCTGCCGATGCAGGAAGCGTCGGGCTGGGGCGGCTTCGCACTTGGCATGGGCAAGATGCTGGCGGTCATGCTGGTCATCCTGCTCGGCCTCAGCTGGATGATGGAGATCCTGCGGATCACCGGCATTCTCGACCTTTTGAACCGGGCTTTGGTGCCACTCTTTCGCCTCGCAGGCATCGAGGCGCAGGCCGTTCCCTTCGCCGCGGTGGGGCTCCTGCTCGGCATCTCCTATGGTGGCGGGCTCCTCATTCGCGAGGCGCGGGCCGCGCGGGTCGATCCGCGTCAGGTGTTTCTCGCCTGTGCGTTCATGGGCTTTGCCCACAGCATCATCGAAGACACGCTGGTCGTCGTGGCGATGGGCGCCGATTTCACCAGCGTCTTCTTCGGTCGTCTCGCCTTCGCGGTCGTCGCCACGGCGCTGCTTGCCCGCCTTGTCGCGCTGATTCCGGACTGGATCCTTTTCACCGTGCCGCCGACCCGCCCGGAGCCGGTGGCCGTGGAAGCGGCGGAGGCGGAATCGGCGTCCAGCTGATTCCGCGTCGTCGGACGGGCCGGCTGTCGTTTCGCTCAGCCGGCCCCGGCCGCTTCGGCCAGGCGCAGGAGTGTCGCGCGCAGGGCCCGTGCCGCCGGCCCCAGTGCCACGTCGGTGCGGTGCATCAGGTAGATGCGGACACACGTCTCGCCGCGTTCGCCGACCTCGACCGTCGGCACGCGTTGCAGCCGGCCTTCGGCCAGATCCCGCTCGACCAGCCAGAGCGGCAGGTTACCCCAGCCGATACCGGCCAGGATCAGGGCGTGTTTGGTGGCGTTGTCGGCGACCCGCCACGTTCCCGGTGACAGCACGTCGAAATCCTGCCCCTTCGTCAGCGGCGAGGGATCCTCCACCACCACCTGGACATGCTCGGCCAGCTCCTCGGAACTTGCCGGCCGGCTTTCCGCGGCGAACCGGGCAAGCGGATGGCTCGCGGCGACGACCGCGGCACGCCGCACGAAAGTGAGGGTCTGGCGCTCGATGCCGGGGTCGGGAATGTCGACCCCGCTGACCGAGAGCGTGCAGCGGCTCTCGCGCAGGGCATGTACGGCTTCTCCCAGCGAGGCTGTCAGTATGCGCAGGGAGACCGAAGGCCAGGCCGTCTGCATCTCCTGCATCGCGCGGGAAACCAGCTCCTGGGGCGCCTGCGGATCGAGGGCCACCGTCAGGCCCAGTTCGACGCCGTCGCCCAGTCCGCGCGCCCGGGCACGCATCTTGTCGACCTTCAGCAGGATGGCGCGCGTGTCGGCCAGCAGCGACCGGGCTTCCGGTGTCAGCGCGGGGCGATGGCCGGAGCGGTCGAAGAGCTCGACCCCGAGCTGGGCCTCCAGGTTGCCGATGGCGTGGCTTACCGCCGACTGGACCCGGCCGAGCCGGGCCGCCGCCGCACGGAAGCTTCCGGTCTCCGCGACAGTGGCGAAGACCCGCATCTGGTCGAGGGTCAGGGCGTCGATCATGATCGATTTCTTAGATCAGGTTGAGCTAATTTTCCTCAGTTACATCGATATGTCCAGCCTGTCATCAGTGTTGCGGACGGCGAACCGCCGACAACAGCAGTGAGACAGGAGACGGTCATGACCAGGGTACTGGTGCTTTATTATTCCTCCTACGGCCATGTCGCGACGATGGCGCAAGCGGTCGCCGAAGGGGTCAGGGAGGCCGGCGCGGAGGTGACGCTGCGCCGCGTGCCGGAGCTGGTGCCGGAGGCGGTCGCGCGCAAGTCGGGCTATGTCCTTGACCAGGAGGCGCAGGTCGCAACCGTCGCGGAACTCGCCGAGCATGACGCGGTCATTTTCGGCACGCCGACCCGCTTCGGCAACATGGCAAGCCAGATGAAGAACTTCCTCGACCAGGCCGGCGGCCTGTGGGCGAGCGATGCCCTGGTCGGCAAGCTGGCCAGCGTCTTCACCTCCACCGGCAGCCAGCATGGCGGCCAGGAGAGCACGATCCTTTCCACGCATGTGGTCTTGATGCATCTGGGCATGATCGTCGTCGGGCTGCCCTACACGTTCAAGGGCCAGATGCGGATGGACGAGATCACCGGCTGTTCGCCCTATGGCGCTTCGACGCTGGCCGACGACGGGGAGGGCGGCGACCGCAGCCCGAGCGCCAACGAGCTGGCCGGTGCGCGGTTCCAGGGCGCGCATGTCGCCCGGCTGGCCACGGACCTGCGCCTTGGCCGGACGCAGCGCACGGGTGAGGCGGTACGGTGAGCCTTGCCGGGACGCGCGGCGACGCCGGCCTGTGGTCGTCCATCCTGCTGGTCGTTTCCGCGGGCGTTGCCTCCGCCATTCAGGTCGGCAAGGCACCGGCGGTGCTTTCCTCGATCCAGGCCGACCTCGGTCTTTCACTGGCGGCAGTCGCCTGGCTGATGTCGGCCTTTGCCGTGACAGGCGCGCTCGCCGGCCTGCCGGTCGGCTTTCTCGTCGACCGTCTTGGGGCGAAACGGATGGTGATCGGCGGGCTGCTGGCGCAGGCGGGGGGATCGCTGCTCGGGGCGCTTGCCGGCGGCGGCACGGCGCTGGTCGCGACGCGGTTCGTCGAGGGGGCGGGCTTTCTCGCGGTGATCGTCGCGGCGCCGGCCATGGTGGTGGCGATCGCTCCCGAACGGCTGCGGGACCGCGCGATGGCGCTTTGGGCGACCTTCATGCCGGCCGGGTTGACGATTGCGCTGCTGTCGGGGGCGCTTGCCGGGCTGCTTGGCTGGCGCGGCCTTTGGGGCGCGAACGCGGTGCTGCTCCTGCTCACCGCAACCTGCCTTGGCGTCGGGCTTCGTCTGGCCAGGGCTCCCGCGAGGCAAGGGGAAACGCCGGCACACGCGATCGGATTGACGCTGCGCGCGTCCGGTCCATGGCTGCTTGCGGGCCTCTTCTGCGCCTTCTCGGCCGCCTTCTTCTGTGTCTTCACCTTTCTGCCGGCCTATCTCACGGCGCACTTCGGGATGGGTGCCGGGGCGGCGGGTGCCGCGAGCGCGCTGGCAGTGGCCGCAAGCGGTGTCGGCAACCTCGTTTGCGGCCGCCTGCTGAGCGGCGGCGCAGGACCGCGCCGGCTGCTTGTCCTGGGCTTTTGCGTGATGGCGGCAAGCGGTGCGATGATCTTCGCGCCCTTCATGCCTGTGCTGCCGGCTCTTGCGCTTGCGATGATTTTCGCCTTTGCCAGCGGGCTCGTTCCCGTCGTTCTCTTCGACGCCGCGCCTCGCGTGGCGCCAGAAGGCCAGGTCGGAGCGACCCTCGGCCTTGCCATGCAGGGCAACAATGTCGGGTTGCTGGCCAGTCCCGCCATCGGCGGCATGGTGGCCGAGACCTGGGGCTGGCCCTTTCTCGCGCTGCCGCTGCTGGCAATCGCGCTGGTGGCGCTGGGTATTGTCGCGCTGGCCAACCGGATCTGACGCCCGCGCCGCGGTTCCATGTTGCCCCCGGGCCTGCTATCGGTTGGCTCTTGCGCACCATCCGTCGCAATCGGCTGGTCCCTGCTCGCCAGGGCCCGGCCAGACCGGCAAGAGCCCGGCCGGCGGGACCCATTCAGGCGAAGGCCATGCTGTCAGACGATTTGTCCCGATGCGTCGTTCTCAACATCGTCGTAGCCGCTCGCACGCTGTTGCGCCGCTATGATGCGAAGCTGAAGCCCTACGGCGTGACCGTCCAGCAATTCGCCCTGCTGGGCGCCTTGCGGGCCTATCCGTGCGCGCCGGTCGCGGTGCTGGCCGAGCGGATCGTGCTCGACCGTACCAGCCTGACCCGCAATCTCGACCTCATGGAGCGCAAGGGACTGGTGCGGCGGGTTGCAGCGGCGGGGAACCTCCGCCTGTGCGAGCTCACCGGGAAGGGCGAGGCCCTGCTGGAGGAACTCATTCCGCAATGGCAGGCGTCGAAAGCGGATCTTCTTCACGGGATCAGCGAGCGGGACGCCGACACGTTCTTCAAGGTGGTCCGGCATATCGCGCGCGATTGACGCGTGGTCGGGGTTTCCGCTTCGGTGACCGGTGTGGGTGCCGCTGGCGCGGAACGGGTGAAGGGATTGAATCGGGCTCCTTATGTGTATATGCACAGTGCAGATACACATAAGGAGCGGACATGTCTGAACCCATCGTTGTCACCGGACTGGGCGCGGTATCGCCCCTGGGCGCCGGCGTTCCGGCCACCTGGGAGAGATTGATCGCCGGCAGGAGCGGCGTCGGTCAAAACACGCGTTTCGACACCGAAGGCTGGAAGTGCCGCATCGCAGGCCTCGTTCCGGGCCATGAGGACGATCCGGAGGGCTTCGATCCCGAGGCGGCGATGGATCCGCGCGAATTGCGCCGCACCGACCTTTTCATCCACTACGCGATGGCGGCGGCGCGCGAGGCGCTCGACCAGGCGGGCTGGCAGCCGGAGGATCCGGACGCGCGGCTGCGCACGGCGACGGTCATCGGCACCGGTGTCGGCGGTGTGCCGGCGATCACGGCGGCGAACGAGACGATCCGCACAGCCGGCGTGCGCCGCCTGTCACCCTTCGTGGTGCCGTCCTTCCTGCCGAACCTTGCCAGCGGCCAGGTCTCCATCCGCTTCGGCTTCCACGGTCCGTCCGGCGCGCCGGTCACGGCCTGCGCCGCTTCCGCCCAGGCGATTGGCGATGCCATGCGGATGATCCGCTGCGGGGAGGTCGATATCGCGCTGTGCGGCGGTGCCGAGGCTTGCGTCGATCCGGTTGCGATCGGCGGGTTCACGGCGGCGAAGGCATTGTCCCTCGGCTTCAACGATGCGCCACAGCGCGCCTCAAGGCCTTTCGATGCCGGCCATGACGGCTTCGTGCTCTCGGAAGGGGCGGCGATGCTGGTGATCGAGCGGGCGAGCCATGCCGAGCGGCGCGGCGCGGTTCCGCTGGCGGTCCTGTCCGGCTATGGCACCACCACGGATGCGCATCACGTCACCGCCGGCTGGCCGGACGGGCGCGAGGCGGCACGGGCGATGGAACTGGCGCTGGCGTCGGCGAGGCTCAATGCCTCGGCGATCGGCTACGTCAACGCGCATGCGACCTCGACACCGGTCGGCGATGCGGCGGAGCTCGCGGCGCTTGAACGGGTCTTCGGCCCTGGCGGCGGCGGGGTGCCCGTCAGTTCGACCAAGTCCGCGACCGGTCACATGCTGGGTGCCGCGGGTGCCATGGAGGCGGTCTTCTCGGTGCTTGCCCTCAAGGAGGGACGCCTCCCGGCCGGGCTCAACATCGAGGAGCCGATGGAAGGGGCCGGGCGGTTCGACCTGGTTCGCGGCACGGCGCGCACTGCCGCCCCCGAGCATGTGCTGTCCAATGCCTTCGGTTTCGGCGGGGTGAATGCTGCGTTGGTGTTCAGTCGTTTCACTTGAGGTTCGCGGGAACGGGTACCGGCATCTTGCTGCCACCTTCGGGGGATAGGGCGAAACGGATGGTGCTGTCTTCCGCCGGTCTTCAGACGGATCGGCCGGGACCGGGACAAAGGGGCTTGGGCGTACAGGAGACCGACGATGCCGTCATCTTCCCGCGACGCGATCCTCTATCGCATGGTCACCCGCGACCATGTCTGTCCGTTCGGCCTGAAGTCGCTCGACTTGCTCAAACGCGAGGGGTTCTCGGTCGATGACCGCCCTTTGACGACGCGGTCGGAGACAGACGCCTTCATGGCCGAACACGATGTCGAGACCACGCCGCAGACATTTATCGGCGACATCCGGGTCGGCGGCTATGACGCGTTGCTGGAGTATTTCGGCCGGGATAGCGCCGAGGAGGGTACCGCCGTCGGCTATATGCCCGTCATCGCCGTTTTCGCGATGTCGGCGCTGATGGCGCTGGCGGCAAGCTGGGCCGCCTTCGGCACGTTGCTGACGGCACGCTGCGCCGAGTGGTTCGTCGCAATCGCCATGTGCATGCTGGCGATGCTCAAGCTGCGCGACGTCGAGGGCTTTTCCAACATGTTCCTCGGCTACGACCTTCTGGCACAGCGCTGGGTTCGCTACGCCTATCTCTATCCTTTTGGCGAGGCGCTGGCCGGCGTGCTCATGATTGCCGGCGCGGCCATCTGGCTGGCGGTTCCCGTTGCCTTCGTGATCGGCGGCATTGGCGCGGTTTCCGTGTTCAAGGCCGTCTATCTCGACCGGCGCGAGCTGACCTGCGCCTGTGTCGGCGGCGACAGCAAGGTGCCGCTCGGCTTCGTGTCGCTCACGGAAAACCTGATGATGGTCGCCATGGCCATCTGGATGGCGACGGGCCGTCAGATGGCGGGCTGATTGCCGGACCGGCGAGGGTGAGCGATTTTTCTGCCCGCCATGTCACAGACGCGGTTTGCGGATCGTCATGTCCGTGACACGCACCTCAGTTCCTCACCCTCAAGGAGAATGATCCGTGACCATTGCAAACACGCAACCGACAGCCTTTGCTCTGTCCAATCCTGCCGGCCTTTATGATCCTTCCGCCAACGGCTATTCGCATCTGGCGGTTCTGGCCGCCGGTGCCAGGATCGTCTGCGTCGCCGGGCAGGGCGGGGAGACGGAGCAGGGCGAGCTTGTCGCCGACTTCCGCGCCCAGGTTCGCCAGGCCCTCGCCAATCTGCGCATTGCGCTGGAGGCGGGGGGGGGGTGCGCGCACCGCCGACGTCTTCAAGCTGACGGTGCTCATCGTCGATCACACGATGGAGCGGCTCGTCATCTTCGGCGAGGAGCTGGCGCGTGCCTTTGGTCCCGGCATGAAGCCGGCCTGCACGCTCATTCCCGTTCCGTGCCTGGCGCTCGAGGGCATGCTGTTCGAGGTCGAGGCGCTGGCGGCCGTTTCCCCCTAAACGGCCGCAAGCCTGGCATGGGCACCGACCGGAAAGGTGCCCATGCCGGCGATCTTCGGCGGCACGGCGGAAAAGCGGAACCCCTCGACGGGAAGCGCGGCAAGACCCGTCAGGTGCTCGACGATCGGAATTCCCGCGCCGAGCAGCACCGTATGCACCGGCCGCGTGCCGCCGGCCGTGTCGTCGATGTTGAGGCTGTCGATGCCGACCAGAAGGGCACCCTGGTCGCGCAGGTAGAGCGCCGCCTTTTCCGTCAGGAACGGATGGCCCTCGAAATAGCGCTCGCTGCCCCAGTTGCGGTCCCAGCCGGTGTGGACGAGAACCGCATGGCCGCGACACTCGACCGGCACGAAGTGATGCCAGTCGATGGCCCGTGTCGCCCCTCCCTCGACCCGCACGAGCACGGCCGGAAGGTCGGAGCAACGCTCCAGCGGCAGTGCGGCGAGGTCGTGCCCGTCGGCGTAGCGATGAAACGGCACGTCGATATAGGTGCCTGTGTTGCCGACCATGTCGATGCGACCGATCTGAAACTCGGTGCCCGGGGCGTAGTGCTGGCGCGAGGCCTCCCGCGACAGGTGATCGCACACGAGCGGCGCCGGCAGGCCCTTGTAGGTGACCATGCCGGCCTCGATCACATGACTGAGGTCGACGAGCCTGTCCCTTTGTGCCGTCACGCGGCCCTCGTCGAGGGCGGATCCGGTGCCGCCCTTGCGCTTGTGCGCTTCCTCGATGATATGTTTGTTGAGGATGCGCGCCTCGCCGACCATCAGCAGACGCATGTCGCGGATGATATAGGCGGCCAGTTCCTCGTCGCGGATGTCGTCGCCGTCGATGTCGAGGCGAAAGCCCTGTCCCTGGATGCCGCCGCCGTTTGAAAAGGCGATGTCGAAATCGAAGCAGACGCGCTTCTCGCTCATGTTGCATTCCCCCCGTTTTGTGCCGCCGCCTGTCTGGCGCGGAATTTCCTCACCTTCGCCCTGTTGCCGCAACCCTGCGCCGAGGAGCACCACAGCCGCTTTCCCGGACGCGATGTGTCGAGAAACATCATCCGGCATTCCGGACACTGCCTTAGCCGTTGCCGCAGGGGATCGACGAAGAGGGCGAGCGCGTCGGCGGCGAGAAGCGACAGCGCCGCGCGGACCGGCTCTCCGGCATGGTGGACGATCCGTCCGCCGATCAGTTGCGGCCGGAGCGGCATGGCCGAGGCCGCGCGATTGACGAGGGCGAGGTCGGCGGCGGGAAGGTCTTCGCCGACGATCACCGCCAGCCCGCAACGATGGATTGCCTCGCGCAAGGCCCGTGCCTCGTCAAGATCCTCCCGGTTCGCCGCATCGCTGGCCTGGGACGAGAGCCCGGCGGCGGCAAGCCACAAGTCGAGCGTGCCGGGATCGGGCAGGCGTTCGTTGCCTTTGCCACCCCGGTCACCGAGCGTGTCGACAAGGCAAAGCGCCGGGCTTCCGGCGATGAATTCGAAGGGCTGTTTGATGCTCATGTAACCTGTTTAACAGGTGTCAATGAACACGGCAAGCCGCCCCCTCGCTGGCGGGGCGGAAGCGCGCATATCCTCAAACCGCAAGAGTGAGAAGGTTACGCAGATGAATCGTTTCGTTGTCGTTTCCGGGTGTTCGGGCGGGGGTAAGTCGACGCTGGTCGCGGAACTGGCGCGGCGCGGATATGCAACGGTCGCTGAGCCCGGCCGGCGGATTGTCGCGCGGGAAAGCGCTTCGGGCGGCGCGGCGCTGCCATGGGTGGATCTTGCCGCTTTCGCCCGTGCCGCCATCGCGATGGCGCTGGACGACCGCACCGCCCTGATGGCGCGGGACGGGCCGGCGTCCGGCGCGGGTCCGGTCTTTTTCGATCGCGGGCTGGTGGATGCGGCGGCAGCGCTCGAGCAGGCCACAGGCGAGCCGGCCCTTGGCCAGCTCGCCGCGGCGCACCGCTACAACCCGCTGGTCTTCATGACGCCGCCCTGGCCGGAGATCTACACGCAGGATCCCGAGCGGCAGCACGGGTTTCAGGACGCGCTCGCCGAATACGAGCGCCTTGTCGCGGCCTATCCGGCGCAGGGCTACACGGTCGTGACGGTGCCGCGAACGTGTGTTGCGGTACGGGCCGATTTCGTGCTTGAGAGGCTGGGCCTTTGAAGGACGGCCGCCGCTCCGTTCCGGCCACTTGTTCCTGGAAACGGGCGGTACGCGTTCATGCCGCGCTCTCGACCTGAAGGCCGATGCAACCTGGCAGGTCGCGCCTACGGGCTGCCGGAGCCTTCCGCCGCATCGTGACTTGCGCGGGCCGCCTCCACGTCCGGCAGTCGCCGTGCGATCCAGCCTGTCAGCCCGTCCATTACCTCGATGAGTTCCGCGCCGACATCGGTAAGCGAATAGCTCACCTTCGGCGGAACCGTCGGCTCGACATGGCGTGCCAGCAGCCCGTCGCGCCGCAATGCCTTGAGATTGTGGGAAAGCACCCGTTCACTGATGCCTTCGACGTTGTTGCGAAGTTCGAAGAAACGCAGGCTTCCGCCCCGCAAGCTCCACAGGATGAGAAGGCTCCAGCGTCCGGTGATGGTTTCGAACACGGACCGCCCGGGGCATTCGGCATGGAGTGGGTCGTCCGATGCCCGGTGGATGTCGTCACGACTTACATTCATGTCTGTTCCCGATTTTCATGTCCGTACTTCTTTTCAGGAAGCGGCTTACATATTGTTAGCTCATGCAGAACGAAGACGCCAGCAACAGGGAGACAGCGACATGACCGGCAAGCTCAGGATCGCCGTTCTTTACGGCAGTGCCCGTGAGGGCCGCTTTTGCAACACGGTCGGCGACTGGCTGACGCCCCGGTTGTGGGAGATGTCGGCGTTCGAGGTCGACCTGATCGACCCTCTCGAACTCGGCCTTCCAGCCCGTCTGGAAGCTGAGGAGAATGCAGCGGTGAAAGGCTATCTGCGCCGCATCGATGCCGCGGACGGGTTCATCGTCGTCACGCCGGAATACAATCACGGCTATACGGCTGACCTCAAATATCTGATCGACAACGCGCGCGCCGAGTGGAAGCGAAAGCCGGTCGGTTTCGTCTCCTATGGCGGGTCGGCGGGCGGCCTGCGCGCGGTGGAACAGCTCCGCCTGGTCTTTGCCGAGTTGCACGCCGTCGGCCTGCGCGATGGCGTCAGCTTTGCCAACCCATGGAACGACCTCGACGCGGACGGCGCCCTTGCCTGCACGGATGCGTCGCAGAAGGCGCTGGAGCAGATGATGAGCGAGATGAACTGGTGGGCCGGCGCGCTCAAACGTGCCCGCGAGGCTGTGCCGGTCGCGATGGCCGGCTGACGACTTTCAACGAGGAACAGGATCGACATGCCCGACAAGCAAGCGCGTACCGGCTCAGGCGAAACGCCAGGCCAGGAAGCCGGCGGCGCCTGGACGCTGGTCAACATCTTCCGTCCCCATGCCGGACGGACAGAGGAGTTCCTCGCCCTGCAACTGGCGGAGACGCGGGAGATGCGGGCCGAGGCGGCGCGCGCCGGTTGGCTTGGCAACGAGGTCTATATCGCCCGCGACGGTGGCGAGGTCGTCGTCGTCACCAGCTTCGCTAGCCGCGCCGCGCAAGAGGCCTTCGCGGCGAGCGAGAGTTTCGCCCGGCACCGGGCGCGGATCGCACCGCTGCTCGATGACGTCCGCTCCATGCCGGTGCGGTTTGTCGCGCGTCATGTCGGCGCGGGCTGAGCTCAGAGCTCGGCGGCGATCGCCTTGCCGCAGTCCTGCGTCGACAGCGTTCCGCCGAGATCGGCGGTGCGGCCCGTGGGCTTTTCCAGCACCCGCTCCATCGCCGCGACGATGGCTGCGGCGGCTTCGCGCTCGCCGAAATGGTCGAGCATCATCGCCGCCGTCCAGATCTGCCCGACCGGGTTGGCGATACCCTTGCCGGCGATGTCGGGGGCCGAGCCGTGCACCGGTTCGAACAGGGACGGGTGCTCGCCGGTCGGGTTGATGTTGGCCGAAGGCGCGATGCCGATCGTGCCGGTGCAGGCCGGGCCGAGATCGGACAGGATGTCGCCGAAGAGGTTGGAGGCAACGACCACGTCGAAGCGGTCCGGGTTGAGCACGAAATGGGCCGCCAGCGCGTCGATGTGATACTTGTCGCGGCGCACGTCCGGATAGTCGGCGCCCATCGCCTCCACCCGCTCGTCCCAATAGGGCATGGTGATGGCGATGCCGTTCGACTTGGTCGCCGAGGTCAGGTGCTTTTTTTCCCGCGACTGGGCGAGGTCGAAGGCGTAGCGCAGGATGCGGTCGACGCCGACCCGCGTCATCACCGTCTCCTGGATCACCACCTCGCGCTCGGTGCCCTCGAAGGCGCGCCCGCCGACGGAGGAATACTCGCCTTCCGTGTTCTCGCGCACCACGTAGAAGTCGATCTCGCCCGGCTTGCGGCCGGCAAGCGGCGAGGGCACGCCCGGCATCAGCCGCACCGGGCGCAGGTTCACATACTGGTCGAAGCGGCGGCGGAACTGCAGCAGCGAGCCCCACAGCGAGATGTGGTCCGGCACCTTTTCCGGCCAACCGACGGCGCCGAAGAAGATGCCGTCATAGCGGCTCAGCGTCTCGAACCAGTCGTCGGGCAGCATCTTGCCGTGCTTGAGGAAATAGTCGCAGGAGGAGAAGTCGAACCAGTCCAGCGAGAAGTCGAGGCCGAAGCGCCCGATTGCCGCTTCCAGGACGCGCACGCCCTCCGGCATCACCTCGGTGCCGATGCCATCGCCCGGAATGACGGCGATGCGGCGGGCGGTGTTGGAAAGGCTCATGCGGGTCTCCGGGGTTTCGGCGTCGCCGGGGCGTGCATCGTGCCGGGAAAAGGCGCGCGCGGGCCGGGCGGCCGGGGGAAGGAAAGCGGGCAGGGACCGGTGGGCGGTCTCATTCGCCGCGCATGTTCGCGCCGCTCGCAACCGATTTCAAGAGGCGCCGGCCGGATATAGGTCCGGCCTATGGCAGGACGCCGCCCGGAACGACAGATGCTGGCTTCCGCCCGGTGTTGAATGGAGAGCTCGATCGGTCCTACAAGGTGAGGTAGCGATTCCAGGGGGCGTCGAAGGTCCCCGTGCGTTGAACCGGAGGATGCCGGCACCCATGCAGCAACTCGTCTTTCTCCTTCGTGCGGTCAATGTGGGCGGCACCGGAAAGCTGCCGATGGCGGAACTGCGGACGATGGCCGAAGCCTGCGGACTGCGCGATGCACGCACCTATATCGCCAGCGGCAATCTCGTTGCCCGCGTCGATGGCGCGCCCGAGGTCGCAAGGGCCGCGCTCGAGGCCCGGCTTGCCGATTATGCGGGCAAGCCCGTTTCGGTGCTGATGCGCACGGGCGGGGAGATGGCCGCGGTGCTTGCCGACAATCCCTTCCCGGATGCCGATCCCCGGCGTCTGTTGGCGGTGTTTCTCGATGCGCCGCCGCCGCAGGATGCGCTTGAGAGCGTCAGCGGGCGCACGAGCGAGGAGATAGCACTCGGCCGGCGCGAGATCTATGTCAATTACGGGGATGCCATGACGGGTCGTTCCACGCTGAAGATCCCGGCGGCGACGGCCGGCACGGCACGCAATATGAATACCGTGGCGAAGCTTGCGGAGATGGCGGGCAAGACGTGACGCCGTGCGTCCCGCACGCGGTCGAAGCGAAGGAGGCAGCGTGAGCGATCCTGGCGACAACCAACCGGAGCGGGACGGTTTGCGGGCGGCCTTCGCCGCCGCCTTGCGGAGCGAGCGCGACCTTGCCGGACTGTCGGCTAGCGCGTTGGCGCGTCGCGCGGGGCTTGCCAAGTCGACGCTGTCACAGCTGGAGGCGGGACAGGGAAACCCCGGCATCGAGACCCTTTGGGCGCTGGCGAACGCGCTCGCCATCCCCGTCGGCCGGTTGCTGGAGGCGCCGCGCCCCGAAATCGAGGTGATCCGCGCCGGCACCGGCGAGGGCTTGCGTTCCGGCCATGCCGACTATGTCGCAAGGCTGCTGTCCACCGCTCCGGCGGCGGGACGGCGCGACATCTACATGATCGAGGCCGAGCCCGGCGAGCCGCATCGCTCCGCGCCGCATGCGTCCGGGGCGCGCGAGCATGTCGTGCTGCTTGCCGGGCGGGCGCTGGTCGGGCCGCGAGGAAGCGAGGCGGAGCTTTCCGCCGGTGACTACATCGCCTATCCGGCCGATGTCGCCCATGCCTTCGAGGCGCTTGCGCCCGGCACCCGGGCGGTGATGGTCATCGAGCACCGTTGAGGACCGGCAGTCGCTCCTCGACCGCGTGGCGCAGCGCGGCGCGGGCCAGCAGACGGGTCGAATCGAGCACCGGCAGCAGGGCGTTTTTCTCGTTGATCAGCAGCGGGATCTCGGTGCAGCCGAGCACCACGGCATCGCAGCCCGCGTCTCCCATCCGTTTCATGATCCGCTGGAATGCCTGTTCCGCCTCGCCGGTGAAGCGGCCATAGACAAGCTCGTCCATGATGATCCGGTTCATCTCCCCGCGCTCGTCCGGTGTTGGCAGGGTGAGGGCGATGCCACGCCGGCCGAGGGCGTCCGGGTAGACGCCGCTCTCCACCAGCCAGCGTGTTCCCGTCAGCCCGAGATGCCGGAAGCCGCGCTGGTGCGCCTCGTCGGCCACCGTCTCGGCGATGTGCAGGAACGGCAGCGGCAGCTCCCGCGTCAGGGTGGGCAGCGCCTGGTGGATGGTGTTGTCCGGGCAGATGAGAAACTCGGCGCCCGCGCTGGCCAGCCGTTCCGCCGTTTCCAGCATCAGCGCTCCGACGCCCTCAAGGTTCCCTGCCTCGAGATGGCGGACATAGTCGGAGAGCGAGGGCATGTGGAGGCTGATCGGCGGGTTGCCGTGCGGGCCGAGCGGCTTTTCCGCCTCGGCGCAGATGATGCGGTAGCACTCGGCCGCGCCTTCGGCCGAGCAGGCCATGATACCGATGTGAAGGGGCATGAGGGTCGTCCGTTGTTGTCTGATATCGTTCATTATATCGAACAACGTTCGGCAATCAATCGACCTTCTTGAGAGGAAGTCCGTCCAGAAGGAAGCCCAGCCCCTTCCTGAAAGCGCCGTCCCAGTCCTCGTCAAGGAGCAGGCGGGAGCCTTCGATCGTCGGATAATCTCCGCCGGTTCCTTCGGGTCGCCGTTGTGTCGCCGCCTTTCGCGCGTCGTCCGAACGGTCGAAGTTCGCAAGGGTCACGGTGGCGCCCATCACATGGTTCCAGATCGACCAGATCGCGGCGTTCAGATCCTCGTCCGCGATGCCGGCCCGGGAAAGGGTCCGGCTCAGCAGTTCCAGGCGGGCGAGGATGTTCGCACCCAGCGCCCGGCGTGGCAGCAATGCTGCCGACCATGGGTGGCGCAGCATGCAGGCGCGCCAGTCCTCCAGCATGCGGATGACGTCCCCGCGCCAGTCCTCCCGGGAGCGGGAAGCCGATGTCGGTCCCTGGTATTCGAGTACCGAATCCAGGGCCAGATCAAGGACGTCTTCCTTGCTGTCGACATGCCAGTAGAGGCTCATCACGCCCGAGCCGAGGTGATCCGCCAGCCGGCGCATCGTCAATCCGTCGAGGCCGCCGGCATCCATCAGTTCCACCGCGGCCTGCACGATGCGCTCCAGCGAAAGAGGCGGTTCCTGCGTCGACTGAAGGGATTTTCCGGTCCGTTGTGGCCGCTTGGGCCCGGCACTGCTGGTTCTGGTGGCCATTCGTCATCCTGGGTGATCGGCTCGTCGAGCTTGGCTGACAATGCGACAATTGTCGCTTTCGGGCAATTGACTCGTACGGTGTACGATGCAATCTGTTCGTACGCTGTACGAGTCGACTGACGGACGTTGAGCGGAGTGGCAACCGCCCGGCTCGCCGGCCCCGCCGCCCGCGGCGTTCACGGCCAGGGGAAAATCATGTCACGCGCAATCAAGCATCTACTTGTCGGAGGGCTGTTCATCATGACCACGGGAATTTCCGCCGCGACGACGGCGAAGGCGAGCGATCTCACGCTGAAGATCGTCAACCCGCAAAACCTCTACGACCCCACGCCGAACGGATACAGCACGGCGGTGATCGTACCGGGCGGCGCGCGCGTCGCCCATGTCTCGGGGCAGGGAGGGCAGGACGCCTCCGGGGCACTGTCGCCTGACTTCGCCGTCCAGGTCGAACAGGCCTACGCGAATCTCGGCGCCGTTCTTGACGGGCTCGGCGCGCGACCGGATCAGGTCGCCAAGCTCACCGTCTACGTGGTCGATCACGACATGTCGAAGCTCGAGGTCCTGACCCGGAACGTCAAGAAGATGTTCGGCGAGAGATTGCCCGCCCAGACACTCGTTCCCGTCCCGAAGCTTGCGATCGATCCCATGCTGTTCGAGGTGGAAGCGGTGGTCATGCTGGACTAGTCGGGATTCGCGCCTACTCCTCACCTGTGCGCCTTGTCGCGGCGTCTTCAGCCGGCCGGTCGCGACGGCCTGCCCCGGAACCAGTCGATGAAGGCGCGCAACTTCGCCGGTTGCAGCTCGCGCGAGGGGAAGTAGATGTGGAAACGCTGCGGTTCCGGTTCGAATTCGTCGAGCAGGGAAACTAGCCGCCCATCGGCCAGTTCCGGCTCCTCGTCGATGCGAAAGCGCTGGGCGATGCCCAGCCCCTCTCGCGTGGCGAGCGCGAAATGGGCGTTGTCGTCGAGCACCAGTGCCGCCGGCGGGTCGATCTGGATCGTCTGCTCGCCCCTGCGGAAGGTCAGCGGTTCCAGCCGACCGCTGCCGGGATAGCGGTAGCGGATCACCCTGTGGCCGGCGAGATCCTCCGGTGTCTTCGGGTGGCCGGCCTCGGCGAGGTAGAGGGGGCTGGCCAGCAGCGAGCGGCGCAGCGGCGGGCCGATGGGCAGGGAGATCATGTCCTGCTCGAGTGAGCCGCGAAACCGGATGCCGGCGTCGAAATCGCCGCGCACGATGTCGGTCAGGCGCTCGTCGGTCGACAGTTCCAGCCGGATGCCGGGATGGGCGCGCACGAAGGCGGTAAGCCGCGGAACCACGCAGAACTCCGCCGCCAGCCGTGAAAGCGTGATCCTCAGCGTGCCGGAAACCGCACCTTCCCGGTCCCTCACGTGTTCCAGCGCGCCGTCCAGGGCGGCAAGCGGTGCGTCGACCGCCGCGAGGAACTGGCGGCCGCGTTCGGTCAACCGGACGCTGCGGCTGTTTCTGTCGAAGAGACGGGCACCGATCCGCCGTTCGAGCTGGCGGATCGTCTGCGACACGGCCGACGCCGAAATGCCGAGCCGTCCGGCCGCGGCGGTGAAGCCACCGGTGAGCGCAACGGCGCGGAAAACCGGGAGTGCGGAAAGGATGGCGCCATCCATCGTTAAGTCATCCTTCAAGATGCATTCAGTCTTGCCTCCCTTATCGTGAACGATCTCGAGGGCTAAGTCAGCATCGTTCCGGCAGTCCCGCCGGTTACGCTGACTTCGTCCTGGAGGAAAACATGAACATGATCGAGGCTTTGGCGGGTACGGACCTGACAACGGCGCTGGATGCGGCCATCGACGGCGCGCTTGCGGAGCGGCGCGTCGTTGGCTGCGTTGCGCTGGTCGCCGAAAGGGGGGAGGTGGTCTACCGGCGGGCGGCGGGTCTCGCCGACAGGGAAACCGGCCGGCCGATGACGGTGGAGACGCCATTCCGCCTGGCTTCGGTGACCAAGCCGTTCACAACGGCGGCGGCGCTACGGCTGATGTCGGACGGACGGTTGTCGCCCGACGACCCGGTCGAGCGCTGGCTGCCGGCCTTCCTGCCGAAGCTTGCCGATGGCGCATCCGCAAGGATCACCGTCGGCCATCTTCTCGCGCATATGGCCGGTCTCGACTACCGCTTTTCCCAACCGGCCGGAGGCGTCTATGCCGCCGCCGGGGTGTCCGACGGGCTTGACGAGGCGGGGCCCGGCCTTGCCGAGAACCTGGCGAGGATCGCCGCCGTGCCGCTCGACATCGAGCCGGGCACCGCATGGCGCTACTCGGTTGCCACGGATGTCCTCGGCGCGGTTGTCGAAGCGGTGGCGGGCCGGCCGCTGGACGAGGCGATGGAGGCGCTGGTCACCGGGCCGCTCGGCCTTGGCGCTCGCTTTCATGGCGATCCGGCGACGCTGGCTGTTCCCTATTACGATGCGCGCCCCGAGCCGCGCCGCATGGAGGGGGTTGTCGAGGTGCCGCTGCCCGAGGGGTTTGGCTCGGCGGTGCGTTTCGATCCCGCGCGTATCGCCGCACCGTCCGCCTTCTTCTCAGGCGGCGCGGGGATGGCGGGCCGGGCCGACGACGTCCTGACGCTGCTCGAGGCCTTGCAGGGCGGTGCCTTTCTCGACGCTAGCTGGCGCGAGGCGGCGCGCCGGCCGCGGGTGGGCGCGGAGGCCATGGCCCAGGGGCCGGGCTGGGGCTACTGCTGGACCGGCGCGGTCCTGCTCGATCCGGCGGCGGCCGGCTCCGGCCTGTCGGAGGGGACGGTTTCCTGGGGCGGCGTCTACGGCCATTGGTGGTGCATCGACCATGCGCGCCAGCGGGTCACGGTGCTGCTCACCAACACGGCCTATGAAGGCATGATCGGCCGCCTGGCGCAGGATGTCGGGGCAGCTGCCGCGACGGCCTGACCCATCCCGCTCACATCTCGTCGCGCAGGTCCTCGGCGAGGAAGTCGACGAAGGCGCGCACTTTCGGCAGCAGGTAGCGGCGCGAGGGATAGACGGCATAGACCTGCGTCACCACCGGGTCCCAGTCGTCCAGCGCCGTTTCCAGCCGGCCGGCGGCGATGTCGTCCTGCACATAGAGGCGCGGGATCAGGCTTACCCCGAAGCCGGCGCGCAGGGCATCGCGGATGGCAAGGCTCGACGTCACCTTGTAGCGGCCGGTGACCTGCACCTTCTGCGTCTGGCCGTCGCGGCTGAACTCCCATTCGCCGGCATGGCCGGAGAGCGAGAACTGCACGCAGTCGTGGCTTTCCAGGTCCATCGGCGTTTGCGGGCGTCCGTTCGTCCCGAAATAGGCGGGCGCGGCGCACACCACATGGCGCAGGGCCATGATGCGGCGGGCGACGAGACTGGAATCCTCCAGCCTGTCGCTGCCGCGAATGGCAAGGTCGAAGCCGTCCTTGACGATGTCGACGCGCCTGTCGTCGAGCTGCAGGTCGAGGGAGATGTCCGGATAGGCCTGCATGAAGCGGACGACGGCGCCCGAGAAGCGGACGAGCGAGAGGCTCATCGGCGCGCTGACGCGCAGCAGCCCGCTCGGGCTGTGACTGAGGGGCTGCATCGAGCCGTCGGCATCCTCGAGGTCGTCGAGGATGCGGCTCACCTGCTGGTAATAGCGGGTTCCGGCCTCGGTCAGGCTCATCCGCCGCGTCGTGCGATTGAGCAGACGGACGCCCAGATGCGCCTCCAGCTCGCCGACATTCTTGCTCACGGCGGCCGGCGACAGGCGCAGCTTGCGCGCCGCGGCGGCGAAGGCGCCCCCCTCCACCACCTGGCGAAACACCCGAAGCGCAGTCAATTGATCCATGATTATTCACTATCAGTTGTGAGTGTGGCCATCGTAATGCGGATTATTGCTGGATCATAATTGAATTATCTGTTGCTCCAACGGGAGCGATCCCGCCCTTCGTTTCACCGCCCGCGCTGCGAATGCCGCCGCGCCGGGCCAGCCGAAAGGACCGGACTCATGACGGTACATGTCTCGCCCAGCGAAATCGCCTCCGCCATCGAAAGCCGCATCTCCGCCAATCTCTACGACCGCGACCATGCGCTTTCGAGGGCGCAGATCGAGGAACTGGTGCGCCTCGCCAGCCTGGCGCCGAGCGCCTACAACCTGCAGAACTGGCGCTTCATCGCCGTCTCCAGCCCCGAGGCGAAGGCCCGGCTGACGGACGCCTCCTACGGCCAGCGTAAGGTTCTCGACGCGGCCGTGACCTTCATCATCGTCGGCCAGTTTCCCTCGCACGAGGCGCTGGCGCGGCGGCTGGAACCGTCGGTCGCGGCCGGGTTCATGCCGCGTGAAATGGCCGAGAGCTGGGTCGGGGTCATCGCCGATACCTTCGGCGGCAACGCGAGCGCCAGCCATGACGAGGCAATCCGCTCGGCCACCTTCGCCGCCTCCTTCCTGATCTTCGCCGCCCAGTCGATGGGGCTCGCCAGCGGCGCGATGACCGGCTTCGAGGCAGAACGGGTTGCCCGCGAATTCGGCCTGGGGGCCGGCGAAGTGCCGGTGATGCTGATGACCGTCGGGCGTGCCGCCGAGGGCAACTGGCCGCAGAAACCGCGCGTGCCGGTCGCCGAACTGATCGAGCACGTCTGAACGAGCGGAGCCGCGCGGCACCGCCCGCAAAGGAGAAATGCCATGACACGCCTTGCCGACCTGCTGCTGACCGCGCTCGCGCCGGTCGTCTGGGGCAGCACCTATATCGTCACGACCGAGTTGCTGCCCCCCGGCCATCCGGTCTTCGTTTCCGCCGCGCGGGTGCTGCCGGCGGGCCTCCTCTTGCTCCTCATGGTGCGGGAATTGCCGCGCGGTGTCTGGGTCTGGCGCTCGCTGGTGCTCGGCCTGCTCAACTTCGCCATCTTCATGGTGCTGCTTTTCGTTGCCGCCTACCGGCTGCCCGGCGGCATTGCCGCCACGGTCGGAGCGGTGCAACCGCTGATCGTCATCTTCATCGCCGCCATGCTGCTCGGCACCGCGATCCGTCCGCTGGCCGTCGCCGCCGCTCTCGCCGGCCTCGGCGGGGTTGCCCTGCTGGTCCTGAAGCATGGCGCGGCGCTTGACACGATCGGCATCGCCGCCGCACTCGGCGGAGCCGTCTCCATGGCTTTCGGCGTGGTGCTCAGCCGTCGCTGGCAGCCGCCGGTCTCGCCCCTGACCTTCGCCGCCTGGCAGCTCACCGCCGGCGGGCTGCTGCTGCTGCCGATGGCTTTCCTGATGGAGCCGCTGCCGCCCTTGCCGGATGCGCGCAACCTGACGGGCTTCCTCTATCTCGGCCTGTCCAGCGCGCTCACCTATGTGCTGTGGTTCCGCGGCATCTCGCGGCTGGAGCCCTCGGCGGTCTCCTCGCTGGGCTTCCTCAGCCCGACAACGGCGGTGCTGCTCGGCTGGGTTCTGCTGGATCAGGCCCTGTCGCCGGCGCAGCTTGCTGGCGTTGCCATCGTTCTGGCCAGCGTCTGGCTGGCCCAGCGGGCGGCGCGGCTGACAGTGCCGGCACCGGCGCCGGCCGGCAAGCCGGTCGGGGCGTAAGGGCGCGGGCGGAGCGGGGTAGGGGCGTCAGTCCGCCGCTGCGGCCTGCTCCGCGCGCTCGAACTGGACACCGAGTTCGGTCGCCGTGCGCCAGCGCACGACGGCCATCTCGCGGATGTCCTCGTTGACGATGCGCAGCTCGAAACGGTCGGGAATGTCGACGGTGCTCGGCAGTTTCAGAAGGGCGCCGTCCTCGGACAGGTTCCTCACCCGGCAGTCATAGACCGTCGTGTGATTGTCCGGCACGATCTTTCCGCTCTTCAGCGTGCGGTGGCGCGGACTGCTGCGCCGATCACGATCCGTCATCTCGTCCCCGCCTCTCCAAGCCAGCGGAATATGCCCTTAACGGAAGTGATTCTCCAAGCCACTTGCGGCCGCAGTGGGTCGGCAATCCGGTTTTTTTGGCGCAGGCCTCAGTTGTTCCCGGCACAGGCGATGCACAGTGCGGCGGCCGGGTCGACGGCGAGCCGGCGCGGAGCGATCTCTTCCCCGCATTCCAGGCATTCCCCGTAGGCGCCGGTATCGAGGCGGTGCAGCGCGGCGGCGATCCGGCCCAGCTCCGCCGCCCGCTGTCGTTCGTTCGCCAGGGCCATCGCCTGGCCCTGCATGGCGTCCATGCGGGACAGGCGGCCAACGGATTGCTGGTCGAGTTGCACGACGTCGCGGGCCTCCCGCGCTGTTTCCGACAGTGCCTCGAGTTCCGTTCTGCGTGCCAGAAGCTGCGCGCGGGCCGTTGCCTCGTCCGTCATCTGCTGCTCCGTCATCCGGCCGTCATGCCCCGTCAACGACAGTCTCGCGGGTGGCGATCCGCGTTGCAAGACACGGGCGGGTCTGTGTCGTCCGGCTTGACCGGAAGCAGGGAAACCAGTCAAGTCGCCCGGTGACTTTGAGGGAGAATCTTTGCCATGACCTTGCTCGTGCTTGGCCTGGTCGCCTTTCTGGGCGTCCACATGCTGCCCATCCTGACCAGTGTGCGGACACGCCTGCGCACCCGCCTTGGCGAGAACGGCTACAAGGGCCTGTTCACGGTCTTGTCGATCGCCGGCTTTGTCCTGCTGATCTACGGCTATGGTGTTGCGCGCTCGCAAGGCCCGGCAATCCTCTACGATCCGCCGCTGTGGATGCGCCATGTCACCCTGCTGCTGATGGTGCCGGTCTTCGTTCTGCTGGTCGCTTCCAATGCGCCGGCGGGGCGGATCAAGGCGGCAACCAAGCACCCGATGATCCTGTCGGTGAAGATCTGGGCGCTGGCGCATCTGCTCGCCAATGGCGATGCCGCCTCGGTGCTGCTCTTCGCCGCCTTCCTGGGCTGGGCCGTTCTCGACCGGATATCGCTGAAGCGGCGCGGCAATGCCGGGGGCGCGGTGTCGGCGTCTCCCTCGATGGCCGGTGACGTGGTGTCCGTCGTGGTCGGCCTCGGTCTCTACGTCGCCTTCGTCCTCTATCTGCATGAGTGGCTGATCGGCGTTTCTGTCGTCTGAGCGGCCAGCGTCTGGCCGGCTGCCTCACTTGCGCCACGAAGACGCGCAAGGGGAGGGGTGGCCATGCCCGAACGGGCCGTTTGCCAGTGCAGGGTCAAATGGATATGGTGGCGCCGCGCCGGGCCGGGAGGCCGGGTGCAATCCACGCCAAGTTTCAGGAAATTGTAGCGTATGTCGGACATTTTTCGCGAGGTCGACGAGGAGATCAGGCATGAGCGCTTCAAGCGCCTGTGGGATCGGTTCGGTCCTTATCTGATCGCGCTTGCGGTCCTGATCGTCGTCGGCACCGCCGCCTATCGCGGTTGGCTCTACTGGCGCGAGACGCAGGCCCAGGCATCCGGCGACGTTTTCGTCAGCGCAACCCGCCTTGCCGAGGACGGCAAGTTCGCGGAGGCCGAGGCGCGGCTTGTCGAGCTGGCCGACGCACAGGGCGGATATCCGACCCTGGCGGGCATGCGCGCGGCCGCGCTGAAGGCGGAGGCCGGCGATCCGGCAGCGGCCATTGCCGCGTTCGACGCGATTGCCGACGACGGGCGCAAGGATCCGCTCCTGCGCGACATCGCAAGGCTCAGGGCCGGCTACCTGGCCATGGATCTTGAGGATTACGCCGGCGCCACGTCGCGGTTCGAGGTGCTCTCGGGCGACGACAACGCATGGCGCTTCCTGGCGCGAGAGGCACTGGCCCTGTCGGCCTGGAAGCAGGAGGACGCGGCCGCCGCGCGCCGCTGGATCGACGGCATCGTCGGCCAGGAGGGCGCGCCGAGCGACGTGGTGACGCGAGCGCGCACGGTGCTCGACCTGATCAATGCGGCTGAGGGCAAGCCGGACGAGGAGGCGAAGTCGTGATGGCGCGCGTATCCGCACGGCCGGCTTCCGGGCTCGCCTCGAAACTGGTCTTCGTGATGGTCTCGGCGCTGGCGCTCGGCGCCTGCGAGACCTTTACCGATCTCAATCCCTTCTCCAAGGAAAAGATCCTTCCGGGCGAGCGCGAGGCGCTGTTCGACACCGCCGACCCGCTTGCCACCGAAGGTTCCGGCACGGCCAGTGTCGGCGCTGCCAGTTCCGTCGAATGGCGCCAGGGCGCGGGCGACGGGGCCAACAATTCCGGCAATGTCGCCGCGACAATCTCCGGCGGCCGGGCCTGGCGGGCGTCCATGGGCGGCGGCTCCGGCGGCGTCTTTTCCGGCACCGTGCGCACCGCGGCACGACCCGTTTCGGCCAATGGCCGCATCTTCGTCTACAGCCAGAACGGCGACGTGACGGCTCTGTCGACCAATGGCGGCCGGTTGTGGCGGCGCTCGCTGCGTCCCGAGGGCGAGCGTGATGTCGCCTCCGGCGGCGGTGTTGCTGCCGAGGGCAACCGTGTCTTCGCGGCGACCGGCTACGGCCAGCTCGTCGCGCTCGATGCCGGTTCCGGCGCCGTGATCTGGAACAAGGATATCGGCGCGCCGGCCCGTCAGGCCCCGGCTGCGTCCGGCGACGTCGTCGTCGCCGTCACCCAGACCGGCGAGGTCCACGCGGCCGCGCAGGGCGACGGCGAGGAGCGCTGGACCTATAGCGGCATTGCCGAGAACAGCGGCCTGCTCGCCTTCGCCAATCCGGCGATAGCCGGGGGCACGGTGATCGTGCCCTTCACCTCGGGCGAGGTGATGGCGCTCGATCTCAAGAGCGGCGAGCCGAAGTGGATCGAGGGCGTCACGCGGTCCTACCGCACGCGCGCCGTCTCGGGCTTCGCCGATGTGGCCGCAAGCCCGGTCGTTGCCGGCGACATGGTCTATGCCTCGGGGGTCTCCGGCCGGCTGGTGGCCTCGAAGCTGCGCACGGGCGAGCGCGTCTGGGAGCAGGATGTCGGGTCGCTGCACACGCCGGTCGTTTCGGGCGGCGCCGTGTTCCTCATCGACATCGAGGACCGCATGGTGGCGATCGACCGGCGCAACGGCGCGGCGCTGTGGCGCACCGTGCTGCCGAATGTCGAGGGCAAGAAAAAGCGGATCAACTGGGCCGGGCCGGTGCTGGCGAACGGCGTTCTCGTCGCGGTGTCGAGTGACGGGCGGATGATCCGCATCGATGCCGCCTCGGGCCGGGTTGTCGGCTCCTCGTCGACCTCCGAAGACATTTACGTGACGCCGATCATCGCCGGCGGACGGATGGTGACCATCACCTCCAAGGGCGACGTCGTCGCGTTCAACTGACACGAACGGGCGCTCGCGCCCGTTCTCATGTAGCCTTCCCGCATCCCGCGTCGCCATGGCGCGGGATGCATTCGTTCTTGCCGGATGCCCGAACCGGGACAATCATGTCCCGGTTCGGGCTTTCGCTTTGCCGGGATCTGGATACCGTGCCTGCCAAAATCGCAATCATCGGGCGGCCGAACGTCGGCAAGTCCACCCTCTTCAACCGTCTTGTCGGCAAGCGCCTGGCGCTGGTCGACGACACGCCGGGCGTCACCCGCGACCGCCGGGCGGGCGATGCCAAGCTTGGCGACCTGCGCTTCACCATCCTGGACACGGCCGGCCTCGAGGAGGCGGACGCGCGGACCCTGGAAGGGCGCATGCGGGCTCAGACCGAGGAGGCCATCGCCGCCGCCGACGCGGTGCTCTTCGTCATTGATGCGCGCGCCGGCCTGACGCCCAGCGACAGCCATTTCGCCAACATGCTGCGGCGGACGAGCACGCCGGTCGTGCTGATCGCCAACAAGGCGGAGGGCCGCTCGGGCGAGGGCGGTCTCTACGAGGCCTTCAGCCTCGGCTTCGGCGATCCGATCGCCATGTCGGCCGAGCACGGCGAGGGGCTTGCTGATCTCTACCGGGTGCTGCTGCCGATCGTCGATGCGGCCGATGCCGCCGACGAAGCGGCCGCGAGCGAGAAGGAAGCGATCGCGGCCGGCGAGATCGCCGTGACCGATGTCGATGTGGTGACCGAGGACGAGGACGAGGAGCCGGTCGACACGGGTCCGGCGGCGGGCAGTTCGACGCGGCCCTTGCGCGTTGCCGTGGTCGGTCGCCCCAATGCGGGCAAGTCGACGCTGATCAACCGGTTCCTGGGCGAGGAACGGCTGCTGACCGGACCGGAAGCGGGCATTACGCGCGATTCCATCTCCGTCGACTGGGTCTGGCGCGACAAGCACGTGAAGATCTTCGACACTGCCGGCATCCGCCGCAAGGCGCGGGTGCAGGAGAAGCTGGAGAAGCTCTCCGTCGCCGATGCGCTGCGCGCGATCAAGTTCGCCGAGGTGGTGATCGTCACTCTGGATGCGACCATTCCGTTCGAGAAACAGGACCTGCAGATCATCGATCTCGTCGCCCGCGAGGGCCGGGCGCTGGTCATCGCCATCAACAAGTGGGACCTGATCGAGGACCACGCCGAGACGATGCAACGCATTTCCGATGCATCCGAGCGCTATCTCAACCAGATTCGCGGCGTTCGCATCGTCACCCTGTCGGGCCTGCACGGGCGCGGTCTGGACAAGCTGATGGACGCCGCCTTCCAGTCCTACGACATGTGGAACCGGCGCGTCTCGACCTCGCGGCTCAACCGCTGGCTCGATGGCGTTCTCGTCCACCATCCGCCTCCGGCGGTCGCCGGGCGCCGGGTGAAGCTGCGCTACCTTACCCAGGTGAAGGCGCGCCCGCCGCATTTCGTCGTCTTCTGCTCGCGGCCCGAAGTGCTGCCGGAAAGCTACACCCGGTATCTCGTCAACGGCTTGCGCGAGCGGTTCGAGATGCCGGGCACGCCGATCCGGCTGAGCTACCGCAAGGGCGACAACCCCTATGCGGCCAAGGCCCGCAAGCGCAAGATCCAGTAGCGACGCCGCCGGCCGACCGAAGGCCTCGCCAGTGCTCCCGGCAGGTGCGACTACGCCAGGCGCCGGGGATGGCAACGGGGGCAAGGTGGGAAGTCGAAGAGCGGGTCTTTTTTTGACCAGCCTCAATCCCCATCTAGCGGAAGGCGCGGGGCCGGCAGGGTGTCCCGCCTTCTCCGGTTGCCTGACGCGCGTTCGCTCGCGGGTGCCGGCCGGCCGAACTGGGACGACCAATCCGCTTCCGCGAGGGTGCGGATCGGCCGCCCCAGGCATCGATACGAACAAGGTCGGGGGTCCCGCTCGGTTTGCGGGAGGCACCGGCGATCCAGGGGCGTGACGCATGACAATCAGTGCAAGTCTCGTCGCCGCCGAAGTCATGGAGTGGCTTCACGGCGACGCGGTGCGGATCGAGGACGCCTCGATGCTGGTGGAAACGCTGGCGATCCGGCTCAACGATGCCGGCGTGCCGGTCGACCGGGTCACCACCGGCATTTCCATCCTGCATCCCAATGTGCGCACCGAGGGCGTCACCTGGACCACCGATGCGGGCACCGAGCTGCGGCGCTACATGGAGACACCGGAAAGCCTCAAGGCCTACCAGAGCAGTCCGTTCAAGGTGGTTTTCTCGGAGAGCCGCAGCGTGCGGATCCGATTGTGCGGCCCCGATCCCCTGCCGGACTACGGCATCGTGCCGGAGCTGGTGGAGGCGGGCTATTCCGACTATATGGCTCTGCCGCTTCCCTTCTCCGACGGTTCGATCAAGGGCGTGACCTTCGCCACCCGGGTCGAGGGCGGCTTTTCCAGCGCGCAGCTGTCGCTGTTCGAGACGATTGCCCGGCCGCTGGCGCTTCTGTGCGAGCTTCAGACCCTCAAGAGAATGAGCCACACGTTGCTCGACACCTATGTCGGGCGGCGGGCCGGCGCGCGGGTTCTGGCCGGCACGGTCAAGCGCGGCGACGGCGAGACGATCTCCGCCGTGGTCGGCTTCTTCGACCTGCGCGGCTTCACTGAACTCTCCAACACGCTGCCGGGCGACAAGCTGGTCGGCCTGCTGAACGCCTATTTCGACGCGGTGACGCGGGCCGTGGAGGCGCATGACGGGGAGGTTCTGAAGTTCATCGGCGACGAGGTCATGGCGGTGTTTCCGTATGGCTGCGAGGAAAGCGCCCGCAACGCGGCGAGCCAGGCCCTGCTGGCGGCGCGCGAGGCGGGCGAGAACATCTCCGCGATCAACCGCACCTGTTGCGAGACCTCGCCCGAGCTGCGCGTCGGTATCGCCCTGCATGCGGGCGATGTCTTTTTCGGCAATGTGGGGGCGGAGACACGGCTCGATTTCACGGTGGTCGGGCCGGTGGTCAACCTTGCCTCGCGGATCGCCGGGCTGACACGGGAGTTGAGGCAGGACATCCTCGTGTCCGAGACCATCGCCGATCTCATGGGCTGCCATGCCGGGGCGCTCGGCCATTACCGGGTGAAGGGGTTCGTCGATCCCGTTTCGGTCTTCATGCCGCCGGCCGGCTCGATCGGGGCGGACGGCAACTGGTGCAGCGACGCCGCCAGCGTCCTGGCGCGCGAGGCGAACTGACGCCGCGCCAGGACGGCGAGCACGAAAAAGGTGGTGGCGACGAGCAGGCGCGGGTCGACGAACCAGCCGAGATAGCCGATCGAGAAGAAGAACGCCCGCTGGCCGCGGTTGAAATGGTTTCCCGCCAGCACCATCACGCCGGCCGCCTTGTCGGCGAAGGCTTCGCGCGTGGCGATTTCCGTCTCGTCCTCCGGCATCGCCCCCATCAGGATGGTGGCGTAGTTGAACAACCGGTAGGCCCAGCCGAACTTGAAGAAGGCATAGGCGTAGATCAGGGTCAGGCCGATGACCTTGAGCTCCCAGTTGGCGACGCTGTCGCCATCCTCCAGCCCCAGGTCGCTCATGATCTTCAGGATCGAATCCGTCGAGGTCAGCAGCGCGAAGCAGCCGCCGATGGCGAGCAGCGAGGTGGAGGCGAAGAAGCCGGTGCCCTGCTGCAGTCCGGCCGCGATCCCCACATCCATGATCCTGACCGGCCGCCGGCTCATCGTGCGCATCCAGCCGTGACGATGCAGGTCCATATGGTAGGAGAGCGTTCGCCGTTTCAACGGCGACAGCTCGACCAGGACATTGAAGCCGAGCCAGGCCGCGATGAACCAGGCAAGCGCGGCCAGATCCGTCGCCGACATGTCGATCATGTAGTCGTTCCCGTGCCGTTGGCCGCCATCGAACTAGCGATACCAACCGCCCGGCGGGCGTGCAACTCGCCTGGCCAGGTCTTGAACGTCGATGGCGGTGCTTTCGCCTGCAACACCTGATCTTCTTACGTTGCGAGCGTTTTTTGGAGACCTAGTACAAATACGATGTTTTTGTAATTTAATCATCCAGGATATCTATTTTTGCGTTTGAATATCAAATGATTTTGATTTTTTCGTTTCAACGACATACGGAATATTTCATATTGCAAGATTATTTTGCATTTTATGAAGTCATGTTAACGCCATTTCAACGCGTTTCATCGCATGGTCTCCCAAAGCAATGGAGACGTGCGGCAATGGTCACTGTGCCTATGTTCTACGACAAGAAGAAAGCCCTTCTCGATGCGATCAGCCAGTCCCAGGCGATGATCGAGTTCACGCCCGAAGGCAAGGTCCTCGACGCGAACAGCAATTTCCTTGCAGCGGTCGGATACAGCCTGAACGAGATCCAGGGCAAGCATCACAGCATGTTTGTCAGGCAGAGCGAGCGCGACAGCGACGACTACAAGAAGTTCTGGGCGAGCCTGGCGCGGGGCGAGGCGCAGACGCGCGAGTTCCGCCGTGTCGGCAAGGGCGGGCGGGACGTCTGGCTGCAGGCCTCCTACAATCCGGTCTTTGACCGGGCCGGCCGTACCGTGATGGTGGTCAAGCTTGCCACCGACATCACCGGGGAGAAGCGTCGCAATCTTGAAATGTCCGGCGAGATCGAGGCCATTCAAAGGTCGCAGGCGATCATCAGCTTCGACATGGATGGCACGATCCTCAACGCCAATCAGAATTTTCTCGACGCGATGGGCTACACGCTCGACGAGATCCAGGGCAAGCATCATCGAATGTTCGTTGGTTCGGAGCATGCAGGGAGCGCCGAATATCGCCGGTTCTGGGACAGTCTGAAGACCGGCAAGTTCCAGGCGAACGAGTATCTGCGTTACGGCAAGGGCGGCAAGGAAGTCTGGATCCAGGCCACCTACAATCCGATCCTCGACGAGGATGGCCGGCCGGTGAAGGTGATCAAGTTCGCCACCGACCGCACCGTCCAGGTGCAGATGCGCAAGCACCGCGAGAAGGTGCAGAAGCAGATCGATACCGACCTGGATTCCGTCGCCGTGTCGATCGCGCAGGCCAATATGCAGGCGACCGACGCCTCGTCGTCGTCACTTCAGGCATCGGCCAACGTCCAGGCGGTCGCCACCGCCACCGAGGAGCTTGCCGCATCGATCGACGAGATCACCCGGCAGGTCAATCAGGCCATGGCGGTCGCCCAGCGCGCCGTTGTCGAGGCCCAGCAGTCGACCTCCGTGATGAGCGGGCTTGCCACCGATGCGCAGAAGATCGGCGAGGTGCTGGAACTGATCGACAGCATTGCCGGGCAGACCAACCTGCTGGCGCTGAATGCGACGATCGAGGCAGCACGCGCCGGCGAGGCGGGCAAGGGCTTCGCGGTTGTGGCTGGCGAGGTCAAGAGCCTTGCGGCGCAGACATCGAAGGCGACCGAGGACATCAACGCCCAGATCGTCTCGGTGCAGAACTCCTCGTCGATGGCCGAGGCTTCCATCCGTTCGATCATGAGCATCATCGAGGAGATCAGCGGCATCTCCGCCAATGTCGCCTCGGCCATCGAGGAACAGTCGAGCGTCACTCGCGATATTTCCGACAACATGCACCAGGCCTATGCGGGTGTCGCGACGATCACGCAGAACATGCAGCATCTGTCGCAGGAGACCGGTCGGGTCGAACAGGCGACGGTCAAGCTGCGCGAGGCCTCGCGCTCCATCGCGTGAGGCCGGCCGGCCTCGAACCTCACGCCAGTCGGTCGTCAGGCCCCTCCCTTGCCAGGGCGGGGCCGCTGCTGCTGTACCCGTTTCCCGCAAAACTGGTAAACTCGCTGCCTGGTGCAGGTGAAAGGCGGGTGCTTCCGGCGGGAGATGTGACATGGACGAGGACGAGCGGGAGCGGACGCATCTGGACTGGCTTGCGCGGAACATGCCGCTGATCGCCAGTGCGATGGGGGGTGCCACCTATGTGGCGATCCGCCTGGCAGGTCACGGCAACGGCAAGGCGGTGCTCGTCGGGGCGATCATGTTCGGTTTTGTCATTTCCATCTGGAAGCTGCGCGTCTGGTTCGGCGTGCGCGGCGCCATCACCGCCATGGGCTCCCTTGCGGTTCTCCTTTGGGCATTGCAGAAGAATGGTTGGCTCTGATCCGGACCGGCAGGCCGAGCCTTGCCGGCTTTCGAACCGAAGCGGGATCTCATGCACACCACCAACTATTTCCAGACGCTCATTCTTGTCTCCGACGACTGCAAGCGCGACGGCCCTGCGGTCCCCGAGCGCGCCGGATCGATCGCCGCCCTGCAGTTCGGGCTGCTGAACGGCGCGCCTCATGCGATGTCGAGCGACGACCTCCTGTGGCGCGTCGAGCTGGCGCGCAACCCGGAGCTTTCCGATACGGATGAAAACAGGCAGGCCTACTTTTCGAAAGGACGGGCGTGCCTGCGGACCTCTCCGCTGGTCAAGTCCTACGGCTGGGGCATTCACAGCGACGGGGAGGGCCGAGTGGCGCTGGTGGGCGGGGGCAGTCCCGAATACCTGGCACTTGTGGCGGACGGGGACGTGAAGAAGGTGCCGGGCATCCGCTCCTCGCGGAAAAAGTAATCCCCGCTTTTCACCGTGAAGCGGATGTTCGGGCGTTCCGGAACGGGACTTGTGTGTGCACCGGTCCCCTTGTCCCCTCCGGATCCCCGTTTCTCATCGGTCGATGAAGCCTCCGTCGCCGGCCCGGCCATGCGCATGTCTGCTGCAATTTCGATATTTTTTGCGACAATTTCTCGAAGTTTTTTGTCCGAAATTGTCGAACTTGCACAAACTGCGCGGCCGGGGGATCGGTGTTTTCGACGAGGGGCTGGGCCTTGTTCCGCGGCCGGAAACCCCTCCGGCATGCGTGACGCGCACGGCAGGTCGCACATTTTTTGCGCTTGCGAAAAGATTGCCAAATCGTTAAATCCGCGTTCAGACCGAAGGCGGCACGGGGGCAAATCGTTCGCCGCGACAATCGGACAAAAGGGCTTCAATGGACGAACAGGTTCAGAAATCCTGTTGGGGCGTAACGGCTTGGGCCGTTCTCCTGGCAGGTGGCATTCTCGCGCTCATGTATGTGTTCGGCGGGGATGTGTCTTCCGCGACCGTGGTCGCGGTTCAGTAATTCCCGCGAGAGGCCCGGAGCGATCCGGGCCGGCGCGCGGCAGGGATCGAGACCGGCGAAAGCGACCGGTGAAGGATCCAGCGGTTTTCAGAACAGGGCGCGGGGACATTCCCCGCGCCCTTTTTGCGTTTCGCGGGGATCGCCGCTTGCCATCGGACGTCGGCGCGGAAACACTTGCCCGGCCGGACAGTCAGCCGCGCTGACAAGGGACCAAAGGGGAGGCCGAGGATGGGCGGAAAAATCACCAAGGGTTACAAGGCGTTGCTCGAGGAGGCGAATGCGGTCATCGAGACGCTGAGCGCCAGCGATGCGGTTGCCCTGCATGGCGACGATGCGGTCGTCTTCGTGGATATCCGCGACGTGCGCGAGTTGCAGCGCGAGGGCAAGGTGCCGGGCGCCCTGCATGTTCCGCGCGGATTGCTGGAGTTCTGGGTCGATCCGGACAGCCCCTATTTCAATCCGGCCTTCGGCGAGGACAAGCGCTTCGTCTTCTTCTGCGCCGCCGGTTGGCGCTCGGCGCTGGCGACGCGGGCCGTGCAGGAGATGGGGCTCGCCCCAGTCGCCCATGTGGACGGCGGGTTCGGCGCCTGGCGGGAGGCCGGCGGACCGGTCGAGGAGCCGAAGGCAAGGGCGGAAAGCTGAAGTTTCTCAATCCGCAAGGGCGGACGGGGAGGTCGGGGCCCGGCGTGCGGGGCGATCCTTGGGACGGTTGCGGACCGTCATCTGGCGGAAAATCATCTGGCGCAGCCTGCGCACGCCTGACGGTGTGCTGGACAGCATCCCGGCATAGGTCTGCGCGTCGAGTTCGAAGAGGACAAGCGTGACCGGGCCGAGCTTGGGCCAGTCGACCTCGGCGCCCCATGTGGGGACCTCGGCTGCCGTGGCCCGGCCGGTGATCGCGGGAATGTCCTCGCGAGCCAGGGTTATGCCCGCCTCCACCGGCCACTCGATGCGCTCCAGTCCGCTGGGAATTCGCCACAGTTTCAACGGAGTGCCGATATCGAGGGTCAGTTCGCCGCCGTCATCGGCAAGGTCGATATGCACGAGGCGCTGATCGAAGCCGGTCGGCATGACGACCACCTCGTCGCCCTCGCGCGCCAGTGTCGCGGTGTTGGCGAGCCGATAGGCCACCGGTTCCGCCCGCACGGGGACAAGGCCTGCCAGGATGGCGATGCCTGCGGTGGCAAGCAGGGCAACGAGGGAGCGGGAAGCTTGCAACATCAGCGTGTTCATCCGAATCTGGCCTCGCGGGGCTGGCCTGGAACAGACTAGCGTCACGATATTTACGAAGGCTTGCACATTCGTGCGCCGGAGGCAGGGGACCTGGCATGAAACTGGTGATCGGCAACAAGACCTATTCCTCCTGGTCGCTCCGGGCCTGGCTTGCGGCGCGGCTGGCGGGGCATCCGTTCGAGGAGGTGCTTGTGCCGCTCGACACGCCGGAATTCGCGAGCCAGATCCGCGAGATAACGCCGGCGGCCCGGGTTCCGGTGCTGATCGACGAGGACATCACCGTGTGGGATTCGCTCGCCATCATCGAATATCTGGCCGAAAGGTTTCCGCGTTCCGGCTTGTGGCCGGCGGAGCGGGCGGCCAGGGCGCGGGCGCGGGCGATCTGCGCCGAATTCCATTCCGGCTTTTCCGACCTGCGCGGGAATTACCCGATGAACCTGCGTCGCGCGCCGGCGCCTCACCCCGCCCAGCCGGATGCGTCGCGCGATATCGCCCGGGTCGTGGAGATCTGGCGTGACTGCCGCGCGGCCCATGCGGGCGAGGGGGATTTCCTGTTCGGCGCCTTTTCCGCCGCCGATTGCTTCTACGCGCCGGTCGTCTCCCGTTTCCTGACCTATCTGCTGCCCATGGGCGAGGTCGAGAGAGCCTATGCGCAGGCGGTGATGACGCATCCCTTGATGCTCGAATGGCGGGCGGCGGCTGCGGCGGAATCGTGGGTTCTGTCCGCCGAGGAGGTCGATTAGTTTTTTACAAGTATATGTATAAAAACACGAAAAATGATGCTGTTGACTAAAACGTAAGCGTCATACAATGTCGGCATGACAGGCGACAACGGCGGCGCGGGGAGGGAGCTTTCGGGCACCCGCGCGACACCAAACGGGGGGGACGACCAGGTGGCGATCCTGCGCAGCAATTCCACGACCCACGGACCCGAGGTGGAGGCCAACCGCGCCGCCTGGGACGAGATCCGCGCCGACCTTGTCGACAAGCGGCGGACGGCCGCGCTCGGCGGCAACGAGCGTGCCCGCCAGCGGCACCTTTCCCGCGGCAAGTTGCTCCCGCGCGAGCGCGTCGCGCGGTTGCTCGATCCCGGCAGCCCCTTTCTCGAGATCGGGGCGCTTGCCGCCCATGGCCTTTATGGCGACGCGATCCACGGCGCAGGGCTTATCACCGGCGTCGGCCGGGTCTCGGGCCGCGACTGCATGATCGTGTGCAACGATGCCACCATCAAGGGCGGCACCTATTATCCCATGACGGTGAAGAAGCACCTGCGGGCGCAGGAGATCGCCATGGAGAACCGGCTCCCTTGCATCTATCTGGTCGATTCCGGCGGCGCCAACCTGCCCAACCAGACCGAGGTCTTCCCCGACCGTGATCATTTCGGCCGCATCTTCTTCAACCAGGCGACCATGTCCTCCATGGGCATTCCGCAGATCGCCGTGGTGATGGGCTCGTGCACGGCGGGCGGTGCCTATGTGCCTGCCATGTCCGATGAAACCATCATCGTGCGGCGGCAGGGGACGATCTTCCTGGCCGGCCCGCCGCTGGTCAAGGCGGCGACCGGCGAGGAGGTGTCGGCGGAGGATCTGGGCGGTGCCGACGTGCATGCCCGTGTTTCTGGCGTTGCCGATCACTATGCGGTCGACGATGACCAGGCGCTGGCGCAGGCGCGCGGCATCGTCGCCAATCTCAACACAGTCAAGGCGCCGGATCTGGCCCTGTCCCCGCCGCGCGCGCCGCTTGTCGACCCGCGCGATCTCGACGCGGTGGTGCCGGTCGACCTGAAGAAGCAATACGATATCCGCGAGGTGATCGCCCGCATCGTCGACGGGTCGCAACTCGACGAGTTCAAGGCGACCTACGGCACGACGCTGGTCACGGGCTTTGCCCGTATTCAGGGCATCCCCGTCGGCATCATCGCCAACAACGGCATCCTGTTTTCCGAATCCGCGCTCAAGGGGGCGCATTTCGTGGAGCTGTGCTGCCAGCGGCGCATCCCGATCCTGTTCCTGCAGAACATCACCGGCTTCATGGTCGGGCGGGAATACGAGGCCGGCGGCATCGCCAAGGACGGGGCCAAGCTGGTCACGGCGGTGGCCTGCGCCAAGGTGCCGAAGATCACGGTGATTGTCGGCGGCTCCTATGGCGCCGGCAATTACGGGATGTGCGGGCGGGCGTACTCGCCGCGCTTCCTGTTCATGTGGCCCAATGCGAGGATTTCGGTGATGGGCGGGGAGCAGGCGGCCAGCGTCCTTGCGACCGTCAAGCGCGACAATATCGAGGCCGATGGCGGCAGTTGGAGCGTGGAGGAGGAGACCGCCTTCAAGACGCCGATCCGCGAGAAATACGAGGCGGAGGGCCACCCCTATCATGCCACGGCGCGGATGTGGGACGACGGCATCATCCTGCCGGAGGAGACCCGCACGGTGCTTGGCCTCGCCCTGTCCGCGACCCTCAACGCGCCGGTTCCCGAGACCCGTTTCGGCGTCTTCCGCATGTAATCCCCGCTGCGGGCCATCGACCGGCCCGCGAGAAGCCAAGCCTTTCACAACGAGGACCTATCCCATGCTGGAGTCGGTGCTGATCGCCAATCGCGGGGAAATCGCCTGCCGTATCATCAAGACCGCGCGCCGGCTCGGCCTGCGCACCATCGCTGTCTATTCGGAAGCCGATCGCGACGCGCTGCATGTGCGCATGGCCGACGAGGCGGTGGCGATCGGCCCGGCCCCGAGCTCCGAAAGCTATCTGGTCGGCGAGCGAATTCTGGCGGCAGCCAGACAGACGGGTGCGGCCGCGATCCATCCAGGCTACGGCTTCCTGTCGGAAAATGCCGCCTTTGCAGAGGCTTGCGCGGCGGCCGGCATCGTCTTCGTTGGCCCCTCGGCAGCGGCGATCCGCGCCATGGGGCTGAAGGACGGCGCCAAGTCGCTGATGGAAAAGGCCGGCGTGCCGGTGGTGCCTGGTTATCACGGCGACCGGCAGGAGGCCGAGTTCCTCAAGCAGAAGGCCTACGAGATCGGCTATCCGGTCCTGATCAAGGCGGTTGCCGGCGGCGGCGGCAAGGGCATGCGCCGCGTGGACAAGGCCATTGAGTTCGAGGCCGCGCTTGCCTCGGCGCAGCGCGAGGCGAAGTCCGCCTTTGGCGATGCCCGCGTGCTGATCGAGAAATTTGTCCTCAACCCGCGCCATATCGAGATCCAGGTCTTCGGCGACGGCAAGGGCGATGCCGTGCACCTGTTCGAGCGGGACTGCTCGGCGCAGCGCCGCCACCAGAAGGTGCTGGAGGAGGCGCCGGCTCCCGGCATGACCGCCGAGACCCGCGCTGCCATGGGCGCGGCCGCGGTCGCGGCGGCCAGGGCCGTCAACTATGCCGGTGCCGGCACTATCGAGTTCATCGCCGACGGCTCGGGCACGCTGCGACCGGACGGCTTCTGGTTCATGGAGATGAACACGCGGCTGCAGGTCGAGCACCCGGTGACAGAATTGGTGACGGGGCAGGACCTGGTCGAATGGCAGTTCAGGGTTGCCTCGGGCGAGGGACTGCCGATGGCGCAGGAGGAGATTTCGCTGTCGGGCCATGCGGTCGAGGTTCGCCTCTACGCGGAGGATCCGGACACGGGCTTTCTGCCTTCGACCGGGCGTCTCGACCTTCTCGACCTTCCCGGCGGCGACGGCATCCGCATCGATACCGGCGTCGAGACAGGCGCCGAGATCTCCGCCTTTTACGATCCGATGATCGCCAAGATCATCGCTCACGGACCCGACAGGGCGACTGCCCTCGACCGGTTGGCGGCCGCCTTCGACCGGTCGCTGATTGCCGGGCCGAAGAACAATCTCGCCTTCCTTTCGGCACTGGTCGGCCATCCCGATGTGCGCGCCGGCGGCTTCGACACCGGCCTGATCGACCGGGACCTGAAAGCGCTAACGAGCGGCGGCGTTTCCGACGCGACGGTGGCGGCGGCGGTCGCGGCCCTCGTGATGCCGGACAGGCCTGTCGGGGAGCCGACCGGGTGGAGCGATCCCTTTGCCGCGACGAGCGGTTTCGAGATGGCCGGCCCGCGCCGATCCGGTGTTCCGGTCGAGGTCGACGGCGAACCGGACCTCGTGACGCTTGGCTGGCGTGATGGACGGGCGGTGGTGATCGACCCGGAAACGGGGGAGGAGGCAGCTGCTGCCGGGGTGAGGGGACGCGTGATGCGTGCCGGGCATGACGTCTACGCGATCGAAGGCGGACGGTCCGTGCGGGTGACGCTTGTCGACCAGCTTTCTCGTGCCGCCGACGATGCGGACGGGGCGGCAGCGATCAAGGCGCCGATGCATGGCAAGGTGATCGCCGTCGACGTGGCGCCCGGCGATGTGGTCGCGAAAGGCGCACGGCTTGCCGTGGTCGAGGCGATGAAGATGGAACATGCCATCACCGCGCCGCGCGACGGCACGGTGGAGGCCGTCTTCGTTACCGAGGGGGGGCAGGTCGACCAGGGCGCGCCTGTGGTGGCGCTGGCGGAAGAGGCGGCGGACTGAGGCCTCTCTCCTTCAGGCCGGCGCGTCGACCAGTGCAAGCACAAGGCTTTCGGCGTCCGTGAAACGCGGCTGCCAGCCAAGAAGTCGTTTTGCGCTCTCGGCGGACGCGCGCTGAGACAGGGCGTAGCCGGCGGCGATGTCGAGATCGGGCGGGGTGTCGGTAGGGGCGGTCTCCCGCTCCAGCCGCAACTCCGCGCCCCGTCGCCGTGCGACGAGGGCGGCGAGATCGCCGACGGCGACCGCCTCGATCCCGCTGCCGATCACCCGCAGGCGCTGGCGGGAGGAGCCCAGCGCAAGCGCATACAGCTCGGCGAGGTCGCCCGCCTCGACCAGCGGCCACAGCGTGCCCGCTTCGGCGCGTGTCGCGAAGGGCTCTCCGCTTGCCGCTGCCCTGGCCATGTCCGCCACCGGACCGCTGTCCGGGGCGCAGACCAGCGCGGGATGGACGATTGCCAGCGACAGTCCCTCGATTGCCTCGAGCTTTCCTATCGCTTGCGCGACATGGGTGAAGGCGGGGATCGGTGCGAAGGGTACGGTCTCGTCCAAGGGAACGGGCGGGTTTTCCGGGTAGAGCCAGATGCCGCCGGTATGGACGAGGCGGAACGGCGTCTTGCGGCCGGGGATGGTCTGCGCGAGGGCCTCGACGAGGGCTGCCTCGGCGGCTTGCGCATCCGCATCGAAGCTGCTGGCGAGATGGATGAGGGCATCGCCGGCCAGGGCGATGTCGAACCAGTCGGCTGGCTTGCCGATGTCGCCGCGCACAACCCGGGCGCCAGCCTCCTGCAGCAGCCCGGCACTTGCGTCCGAGCGGGCAAGGGCGGTGACGCGGTGGCCGCGCCCGATCAGTGCGATGAGAACGGCGCGCCCGATCGTGCCCGATCCGCCGGTGAGAAAGATGTTCATGGGCAGGGAGATAGGTTGGCGGCGCGCGTGTGCAAGCACCGCCATGGCCGGCTGAGCGCAAAATTCCCGATCGCCTGTGCATAGCGGGCAGAGCGGGGACTTGCGGGTTTGCCGGCGCGCGTCAGGCCCTATAACTGGGACCATGGCGCTGAATCTGCTCAAACTCTGTGTTGGCGTGGACTCCATCGAGGATCTTCAGGCCTCGATCGACTTCCGGCTGGAGGAGAAGCGCGCCAGTGGCGCGCCGGTCGAGCAGTATCACACGACGCGGATGGTGCCCTCGCGGCGCGAGGAAATCCTTGATGGCGGCTCGCTCTACTGGGTGATCAAGGGATCGATCCAGGTGCGCCAGTTTCTCACCGACATACGCCCCTTTACCGACGCGGCCGGCATCAAGCGCTGCCATCTGGTTCTGGAACCGGTGCTGCATCCGACCCGGCCGCAACCGCGCCGTCCCTTTCAGGGCTGGCGTTATCTCACGGCCAAGGACGCGCCGCCCGATATCCGCAAGCTGGAGGGCGGCGGCGACATTCCCGACGCGATGCGCCGGGAACTGGTCGAGCTCGGCCTGATCTGAGGCGGTCTGCGAGGCGTTCAGCGCCAACCGGCCGTGGGGCGGGCGACGTTCATGTTGTCGATGAGCCGGGTCTTGCCCAGCTTTGCGGCGACGAGCAGGCGGGCAGCACTGGTGCCGTTCGGGTCGACCGGTGCGAGCGTCTCGGCGTCCCTGAGTTCCAGATAGTCGACGGAAAAACCAGCTTCGGCGAGCCTTGCCGTTCCGTCCGCCAGGACGGTGGACGCCTCTTCTCCGGCGTCGAGGCGGTCGATGGCTTCACTGAGCACCTGCGGCACGAGCGCCGCCGTCCGGCGGGCATCGGCGTCGAGATAGCGGTTGCGCGAGGACATGGCGAGGCCGTCCTTCTCGCGCACGGTCGGGCCGCCCAGGATGTTCACCGGAATGTCGAGGTCGCGGACAAAGCGACGGATGACGCAGAGTTGCTGGTAGTCCTTCTCGCCGAACACGGCGACATCGGGCAGTGCGGCGAGGAGCAGCTTGGTGACGACCGTGGCGACGCCGCCGAAGAAATGCGGGCGGGTGGCGCTTTCCAGTCCTTCGGCCGGGCCGCCGACCGACACGGCCGTCGCGAAGCCCTGCGGATAGACCTCTTCTGCCGGGGGCATGAAGACGCCCTCGACGCCAAGTCCGGCCAGGAGCCTCAGGTCGGCTTCCGAATCGCGCGGATAGGCATCGAAATCCTCGGTTGGGGCGAACTGGGTCGGATTGACGAAGATCGACACGATGACATGCCCGGCGTGCTCGCGCGCGGCACGCACCAGCGACAGATGCCCCTCGTGCAGGGCGCCCATGGTGGGAACGAGGGCGATGCGCTTGCCTTGCGCCCGCGCCGCATCGACGGCCTGGCGCATCTCGGCAACGGTCTCGTAAATCTTCGGCCCGATCATTCTTCCGGTATCCTCCCGCACAGATCGCCGGTCCCCCGCCGGCTCCGGATACGCTGTTTAGCGTCTTTTGAGGGCGGGGTTTGGTTTTTTCCGCAATGGGCGCCATATGGAAATCGACTGCCCGCAGGTAGTGTGAAAGATGAGGAGACGAGGTGGCAGACGAGCGCAAGATCGAGACGACACGCAGTCGCGCGCCGGCCGGAACAGGGGATGGCAAACCGCCCGCCGCCTCGGCGCGCAGCGAGATCGCGGCGTTTCTCGGCGCGGCGAGGCAGACGCGCGATCTTGCACAGGCCGGGCGGCTGGTGATCGCACTCGACGCGACGATGAGCCGGCAGCCGACCTGGGACCGGGCCTGCACGATCCAGGCCGAGATGTTCACTGCTGCCGGCAAGGTCGGCGAGCTTGCCATGCAGCTTGTCTATTTTCGCGGCTTCGGCGAATGCGCCGCCTCGAAATGGGTGAGCGATGCCCGGGCGCTGGCCGGGCTGATGACGCGGATCGACTGCCGGGGCGGGCAGACCCAGATCCGCAAGGTCCTGCGCCACGCCATCGACGAGACGAAACGGCGCAAGGTGCAGGCGCTGGTCTATATCGGCGACTGCGTCGAGGAGGACGTCGACGCGCTTTGCGCAAGGGCGGGTGAACTGGGGTTGCTCGGCGTGCCGGCCTTCGTCTTCCAGGAAGGACGGGACGGGCACGCGGAAACGGCCTTTCGCGAGATCGCCCGTCTGACCGGGGGCGCGCATTTCCGCTTCGACGCGTCGTCCGCCAGCGAACTCGCCGACCTTCTCAAGGCCACCGCCGTCTACGCAACGGGCGGGCGGGGCGAGTTGGAGAAGCTGATGCGGGGCGGCGACGGCGGCGCCGCGAAATTGCTGTCCCATCTGCGCTGAGAAGAGTTTTCCGGGTGTTCATGTCGGGTTCAGGCGCACGCGCCTACTCCGGATACCGGACGGCGCGCGTGTCTGCGCCGGGCGGGAGTGCGTCATGAAAACCTATTCGATCCTGTTCATCATCGGCTGTGCCGGGCTTGCCTGCGGCCTTGCCTACAATGTCATCGGTTCGCGGATCGACGCCTACGGCCACGTCGAGGAGCCGTTTTTCCTGATCCCCCTCGGATTGCTTCTTTCCCTTGCCGGTTTTGGCGGAATGGCGCTGGTCGGCATCTGGCGTGCCGCGCGCCTGCTTCTGAAGAGGGGGCTGCAGCCCGGCCGCATCGACGAGTGAGGCGGGGCGACAGCCAAAGCGGTGAGCAGACGACACTGCGGCCTCGAAGGAGACGCTTGCGGTCCCTATATTCCCTGCCACGGCACATGTGATGCAAGGGGACGAAGAGAATGGGATATCTGCTGCTCGGCGTCGGGGCGCTGGGCCTTTTTCTGGCATTCGCGCAGATGGTCACCCGGAGCAATCCGACCGACCTTGCCCGGCACGTGAAGACGGTCGGCGGCGTTGCCTTGCTGGTGCTGGCGGTCGTGTTCCTCGTCGTGCGGCGGATCGATCTGGCGATGCTGGCGGCCGGCGGCGGGCTGACGCTTCTGGGCCTGCGCGGAGCACGTGGATTTCGTCCTGCCGGAAACGGTTCGGCCGGCGCGGGCGCCGGCCAGGTATCCATCGTGAGGTCCGCCTATTTCGAGATGTGCCTCGATCACGAAAGCGGGGCAATGACCGGCGAGGTGCTGGCAGGCCGTTTCGAGGGCAGGGCGCTCGACGGGGTGTCGCGCGCGGAGCTTGTCGAACTTTACCGGGAGACCGCCGCCGACGGCGACAGCCGGGCCTTACTTGAAGCTTATCTCGACCGCCGGGAGCCCGGCTGGCGTGTAGACTTCGATGCGGATGCCACAGCGGGGCATCGACCCGCGCCGGGCACGGGCGCCATGACCGAGCAGGAGGCCTACCAGGTTCTGGGGCTTGCGCCCGGCGCCGGCGAGGCGGAAATCCGGGCGGCGCATCGCCGTCTTATGAAGCGGCTCCACCCCGACCAGGGAGGAAGCGGATTTCTCGCTGCCAAACTCAACGAGGCGAAGGACCTGCTTCTCGATCGTCATTGAACTCACCAATACGCGTGACAAAGTGATCTTTGGCGGTGCGGCCTGCCTTTACTGGTAGACCGCGTAACAGTTGAACCGCTTGCGCTTCAGGCTGCTGCAGGCATTCCAGGCAGCGGTCTTGGTCTCGAAGCCGATGAAGCGGGCGCGGTAGAGCGTCGTGCCGCCCGACTCGACCGGCTCCGTGTAGGGGTCGTAGCCGCGCAGGCTGGAGCCGAGCGCGCCCTTCGCCTTCTTCAGCATGGCAATCGCGGCATGCTCGGATTCTGCCGCGGCGATCTGCACCTGCCAGCCGGGAACCGGGTCGGCGGCATTGTTGGCGGCGACCGTGACGGAAGCGTTGGCCGGTGCATCGGGCAGGTCCGGTGTCATCGCGGCCGGAGCGGCGTCGGCCACCGCGTCGGGCTTCGCCGTGACACGGATGGTCTGGGTCTTGACGCTGCGCACGGCCTGCGCACGCGGTGCGGCAACGGGAGCGCGGGGGGCGTTGAGCGAGGCAACCTGCAGGGCCTTCTGGCGAAGCATCGCCTTGAGGTCGGGCTTTTGCGGAACCGGGATGATCGAGCCGGTGACGATCTCGGCCTGGTCGGCCTTGCTCGCCTGGGCAAGCTGGATGAGCTGAGCCTGCGGCTTGATATCGGGAACCGGCACATTGCGCAGTTCGGCATAGGCCAGCGGCTTGGGCGCGGCCACGGCCGGCGCACGGGCGACGAGGGCCGGTGCGGTCCGCTTGCCGCGGGTCGCCTTGGGCAGGTACTGGCCGATCAGCTTCTTCATCTGGGCATTGCGCGAGGCGCCCGAGCGTCCGCCCATGACAACGGCGACGATGTGCCGGCCGCCGGTCTTGACGTTGGTGACGAGGTTGAAGCCCGAGGCGCGGATATAGCCGGTCTTGATGCCGTCGACACCCTTCACGCGGCCAAGGAGGCGGTTGTGGTTGCCGTAGCGCCGACCCTTGTAGGTGTAGGAGCGGGTGCCGAAATACTTGTAGTACTTGGGGAAACGGTCCTGGATGGCGCGTCCGAGAAGGGCCATGTCGCGGGCCGTCGTGATCTGCTTGGAGTTGGGCAGGCCGGACGGATTGTGGAAATTCGTGCGCTTCATGCCGATCTGGCGGGCGGTGCGCGTCATCCGCTTGGCGAAGGCAGGTACCGAACCGGACACGTTCTCGGCGACGACAACCGCGACATCGTTCGCCGACTTGGTCACCAAAGCCATGATCGCGTCTTTGACCTTGATCGTGCTGCCCTTGCGCAGACCCAGCTTGGACGGCGGGCGGCTCGCGGCATGGGCGGACACCTTCAGCGGCGTCTGCAGCGACATGCGGCCGGCCTCAAGCTCCTCGAACAGGACGTAGAGCGTCATGATCTTGGTCAGCGAGGCGGGGTACCGCTTGGTGTCGGCCTTGTAGCTGTAGAGCGTGCGTCCCGACTTCACGTCGACGACGATGCCCGAATATTTCGAATTGGCGAATGCGGGAGCAGAGAGGGCTGCCGTCAGTCCGAGGGCCAGACCGGCCACGATCGTTCCGCGAAGCCCGATTGCCATGGCGCGCCATGCACGCCGCACACCTTTACTCAGCACAATGTCACCCCATCGGGTCAGGTGTTTCGTGAGCGGAGACGTCGGTTCCCTGCCGGTCCCGCCGCCCGTCTCCGCGCGTTGTCTCAAGCATGCTCGAAATACGGTTACGAATGTCCAAACGCGATCGAACAGGAAAACCGATTTTCGAGATTTTCAGCCGATTTGTCGTCGGCACCTTGCGAGCGAAGAGTCGCAAATGGCAGTTAATGCGCCGTTACCGATGACGGGCAAACTGCACGCAAATCGTGCGGCATGCGGTCTGCAATCGCAAGGCTTGCCGAAAACGCCCGTGCGTGCGGCCACTTGGCCCTCTGCCGGTGGCCGGGCCCCGCCACTGTCCGTAGTGTTTCTTAGGTCGAATGTTTATGCTGCAGTGCAAAATGGATTCTTGACAAAATATTGTGCACCGCATATATCTGAGGACGTTATCAAGCGCTCGACGTCGAGGCGTGCCCCGCGGCCGATCCCAGGGATCGGCTCACGGACGACAGGACATTCGGGCACTGACATGTCGCCGGATTGACGATGTCGATCCGCGGGCAGGCACACGGCCACCGCGCCAAACTCAACGCTCAGAGGTCACTATGATGAACAATTTTGAAGACATCCAGAAGCTCGGCAAGGACAACATGGACGTCATGATGCAGAGCTTCGGCGCCATGACCAAGGGCTTCCAGGCGATTGCGTCGGAAGTTGCCGATTACCAGAAGAAGTCCTTCGAGGATGGCTCCGCCGCCGTCGAGAAGCTGGTCGGCGCGAAGTCGCTGGACAAGGCCTTCGAGGCGCAGAGCGAGTACGTCAAGACCGCCTACGAGGGCTTCGTCGGCGAAGTCACGAAGATCGGCGAGATGTATTCCGAGATCGCCAAGGACGCCTACAAGCCTTACGAGGACGTGCTGGCGAAGGTCGGCAAGTAAGCCTCACCGTCTCCCGAGACGATCGCAGGCGGCATCGCGCCGCCCGAACATCCCGCGTCCCATGGCCGCGGGATGTTTGCGTTTTTGCCCGCGCCCGTCGCGGGTTTTTTTGCGTCTGGCGGCGGGGATAGGCGGACTTCTGCAACAAATCGACGTGTTGCGGAGGCGAACGCATGTTGGCAGCATTGAGCTTGGCGACGGATGCCATACATTAAGGAACGAAGCGGCCGGCCTGTCCTGTTTGTGCAGGTCGCCCGAAGGCCGGCCGCACCAGCGTCGGAGGCCTGGCATTGAAGTCGCAAGGCGATGTCCGCGGTGGCGGGCCGGGAAGCGGGGACAAGACAAACGTCCCGACTCCGGCGATGCTGCCAGCGGGGCGGTGCCCCGGCATCGCCGCAGCCGGCGAGACAGTCCGACGCGAACGCAACCGCCGGCATGACCGGCAGACCGAACGAAGGACGCGTATGTGACCGCAGCGAAGACGACAACACGGGTACCGGCACCGGCCGCAACACCCGGCTGCGGAACAGGGGCGATGGAGAGGCAATGACGAACGGACCGAAACGCGGCGATGGCGACGACACGGGCAATCTGGTCGTTACCAAGACGCGGACCGTCGCCAAGCGGCCGAACCTTTATCGCGTCCTGCTGTTGAACGACGACTACACACCGATGGAATTCGTCGTGCACGTGGTGGAGCGGTTCTTTCAGAAGAACCGCGAGGAAGCCACGCGCATCATGTTGCACGTCCATCACCACGGCGTCGGGGAATGCGGTGTCTTTACCTACGAGGTGGCTGAGACCAAGGTCACGCAGGTCATGGACTTTGCCCGCAAACACCAGCATCCTCTGCAATGCGTGATGGAAAAGAAATAGGGGTCGCCCGTGCCGTCATTCTCTCGAAGCCTTGAAAAGGCCCTGCATCAGGCACTCTCGTATGCCAACGAGCGCCAGCAGGAATACGCGACCTTGGAACACCTGCTGCTGGCCCTGATCGACGATCAGGACGCGGCGGCGGTGATGCGCGCCTGCAGTGTCGATCTCGACACGCTGAAGCGGAACCTGGTCGAATATATCGATACCGAACTGGAAAACCTCGTCATCGACGGGGATGACGATTCAAAGCCGACGGCCGGATTCCAGCGCGTCATCCAGCGCGCCGTGATCCATGTCCAGTCGTCCGGCCGCGAGGAGGTGACGGGAGCCAATGTGCTCGTGGCGATTTTCGCCGAGCGCGAGAGCCATGCCGCCTACTTCCTGCAGGAGCAGGACATGACCCGTTACGACGCGGTCAACTACATCTCGCATGGCATCGCCAAGCGGGCCGGCATGTCCGAGGCCCGGCCGGTGCATGGCGCCGAGGAGGAGGCGACGATCGAGGAAGGCGCGGAAAAGCCCAAGCAGAAGACGGACGCGCTCGAGGCCTATTGCGTCAACCTCAACGAGAAGGCCAAGTCCGGCCGCATCGATCCGTTGATCGGGCGCGCGGCCGAGATTTCGCGCACCATCCAGATCCTCTGCCGCCGCTCCAAGAACAATCCGCTCTTCGTCGGTGACCCGGGCGTCGGCAAGACGGCGATCGCCGAGGGCCTTGCCAAGCGCATCGTCGACGGCGACGTGCCGGATGTGCTGATGGATGCGACCATCTTCTCGCTCGACATGGGGGCGCTGCTCGCCGGAACCCGCTATCGCGGCGATTTCGAGGAGCGGCTGAAGCAGGTCGTCAAGGAGATCGAGGACTATCCCGGCGCGGTGATGTTCATCGACGAGATCCATACGGTAATCGGCGCGGGCGCGACGTCGGGCGGGGCGATGGATGCCTCGAACCTGCTGAAGCCGGCGCTTGCCTCGGGCACGATCCGCTGCGTCGGCTCGACCACCTACAAGGAGTACCGGCAGTTCTTCGAGAAGGACCGGGCGCTGCTGCGCCGGTTCCAGAAGATCGACGTGAACGAGCCGACGATTTCCGACACGGTCGAGATCCTCAAGGGGCTGAAGCCTTATTTCGAGACCTTCCACAAGGTCCGCTACACCAACGAGGCCATCAAGACGGCGGTGGAACTGTCGGCGCGCTACATCAACGACCGCAAGCTCCCCGACAAGGCGATCGACGTGATCGACGAGTCCGGTGCCTCTCAAAAGCTCGTTCCCGAAGGCCGGCGGCGCAAGACCATCGGCGTCAAGGAGATCGAGACAACGGTCGCGACCATGGCCCGCATCCCGCCGAAGTCCGTTTCCAAGTCGGACGAGGAGGTGCTGTCGAACCTCAACGCGACGCTGAAGCGGATGGTCTACGGCCAGAACGACGCGATCGAGACCCTGTCGTCGGCGATCAAGCTCTCCCGGGCAGGCCTGCGCGAGCCGGACAAGCCGATCGGCAACTACCTGTTCTCCGGCCCCACCGGTGTGGGCAAGACCGAGGTCGCGCGCCAGCTTGCCGCCTCGCTCGGCGTCGAGCTGCTGCGCTTCGACATGTCGGAATACATGGAGCGGCACACGGTCTCGCGGCTGATCGGCGCGCCTCCGGGATATGTCGGCTTCGACCAGGGCGGTCTCCTGACGGATGGTGTCGACCAGCATCCCCATTGCGTGCTCCTGCTCGACGAGATCGAGAAGGCGCATCCGGACCTGTTCAACATCCTGTTGCAGGTGATGGATCACGGACGGCTCACCGATCACAACGGCAAGCAGGTCGACTTCCGCAATGTCATCCTGATCATGACGACCAATGCGGGCGCGTCCGACATGGCCAAGGAGCCGATCGGCTTCAACCGGGTCAAGCGCGAGGGCGAGGACCAGGAGGCGATCAACCGGCTGTTCACGCCGGAGTTCCGCAACCGGCTCGATGCGGTCATTGCCTTCGGCTCGCTGCCGACAGAGGTCGTGCACCGGATCGTCGAGAAGTTCGTCATGCAGCTCGAGGCACAGCTTGCCGACCGCGGCGTGACTTTCGAGCTGACGGAGAATGCAATCGCCTGGCTTGCCGACAAGGGCTATGACGAGCGCATGGGCGCCCGTCCGCTTGCCCGCGTCATCCAGGAGCACATCAAGCGGCCGCTAGCCGACGAGGTGCTGTTCGGCAAGCTGCGCAAGGGCGGCACGGTCAAGGTCTCGGTCTCCGAGGATGCGGCCGGTCTTCTGCTGGAGAGTGTCGAGGAGACGCGGGTCAAGCCGAAGAGCGAAAAGCCGAAGACCGCGAAACCCAAGCGTCGTCGCAAGCCGGCGGCGAAAAAGGCGGAAGCGGCAGAGCCGACGCCGAAAAAAGGCGGTGGCTCCTCCAAGAAGAGCCTGATCCCGAAGGTTCCGTTGGCCGATTGAGGCCGCGGTTTCGGACATTCGTGCAGACGGCGCCCCTTGCGGCGCCGTTTTGCATTTCGCCGCGTTGCTGTTAGGAAAGGGGTCTCCCTCAGGCGGTCCGCCTTTTGCGATTCGACCGCGATGCTCCCGGTTCCCTGCCCATGCCGACGCCCCCGTCCGCACCTGGTTCGCCCGAGCCCGATCCTGCCGACCCGCCCGCATCCGATGTGACGCGAGGGCCGGTTTCCTCCCGTGTCTGGGCCCTGCGCGGCGTGCGCGCGGCGGTCTCTATTCCCGCGCTGATCCTGACAGCCGCCTTTGTCGGCTATGCGGGGCTTGCGCGCGAAAGTGGCCTGACGCTCGGCGAGACGCTGGCCATGGCCGGCCTTGTCTGGGCGCTGCCCAGCATTGTCGTGCTGACCGGGGCGATCTCGGCCGGCATGGGGCTGCTGCCGGCCGCCGTGGCGGTGGCGCTGGCCTCCGTGCGCCTGATGCCGATGACCATGGCCCTGATGCCGATCATCCGCGTCGAGGGGAAGACGCGGAAATGGCAGTTGCTGATCGCCTCGCATTTCGTTGCGGTGACGGCTTGGGTCTTCGCCATGCGCAATCTGGAGGATTATCCGCGCGAAGCCCGGCTGCCGTTCTTCCTCGGTTTCGGCGGCAGCCTGACCGGTTTCGTCTTCTGCATGACCGGCGTCGCCTATCTGCTGGTCGAGCGGATGCCCGTGCTTCTGGCCGGGGCGCTGTTCATGCTGACGCCGGTCTACTTCGTCTGCTCGCTGTGGGGCGCGGCGCGCGCCGCGGCCGACAAGGTGGCGATGATCGCCGGACTGGCGCTCGGCCCGCTCTTCCATCTGCTGCTGCCGGGCCTCGATCTTCTGTGGACGGGGCTTGTCGGGGGCACGCTCGCCTATGGCGCGACGCGGGCATGGCGGAGGTTCTCATGACCGGCATCGGCGATACCTGGTGGTGGCCTTATGTGATGATCCTCGTCGCCGGCTGGCTTGCCACGGATATCTGGCGCTGGCTGGGAGTTTTCGCCAGCGGCCGGATGCGCGAGGACAGCGAGGTGATGGTCTTCGTGCGCTGCGTGGCCACCGCGCTCGTTGCAGGCGTGATCGCCAAGCTGATCCTGTTTCCAACGGGAGCGCTGGACAACGCGCCCATTGCGCTCAGGATCGGGGCGGCGGCCTGCGGGTTTGCCGCATTCTTCGCCTCGCGGCAAAAGGTGGTGGTCGGGGTCGCCGTCGGAGAAGTCGTCCTGGTCGGCGGCTGGTTGCTGCTCGGTATCGGCTAGCGATGACTGCTGACACCAAGGTGTCAGCAGGGGGCTGCTAGGACCCATGTCGGCGGCGCGAGGGCGCGCCTTTGACAAGTGACGAGGAAACCGACGATGTCCGACGACAAGCTGACGCTCTATTACGCCCCGCAGAGCCGGGCCAGCACGACCCGGGTGCTGCTCGACGAGCTTGGCGCTCCCTATGACCTGCATGTGCTCAACATGCGTGCCGGCGAGCTGAAATCGCCGGAATTCCTCGCCATCAATCCGCTCAGCCGGGTGCCGGCCCTGCGTCACGGCGAAACGATCGTGACGGAATCGATTGCCATTGCCCTTCACGTCGCGGATCTTTTCCCGCAGGCGGGGCTGACACCGGGGCTCGGCGATCCGCGCCGTGGCGCCTATCTCCGGTGGATGGTGTTCTACGGCTCGTCCTTTGAACCGGCTGTGGTCGACAAGGCGTTCGACCGCGAACCGACTCCTCAGTCGCCCTATGGCACCTACGAGCAGGTGATGGACCTCCTTGCCGAGCAGCTCGGCAAGGCGCCCTACATCCTCGGCGACGAGATTTCCGTCGCCGACATCCAGTGGGGCTCGGCCCTGCGCTGGACGCTGATGTTCAAGATCGTGCCGGACCTGCCGGTCTTCACCGAATATGCCGAGCGCATCACTTCGCGGCCGAGCTTCCAGCGCGTCTTCGAGGACGAGGCCCGGCTCGTGGCCGAGCACGAGGCCGCCGCCGGCTCCGGCAGGTAAAGGCGGAGCCCAGTCAGGGTTCAGGCGAGGGCGGCGCGGATCCTTTCCGCGTTGGCCGTCAGCACGGCCTGGTCGGCCATCTCGCCGGTATGCGGGCGCAGCGAGACGCCGGCAAAGCGCGGGATCACATGCACATGCGTGTGGAACACGACCTGGCCGCCGGCGCTTTCGGAAAACTGCTGGATGGTGGTTCCGTCGGCGTCGAAGGCGCGGACCACCGCATGGGCCATCTTCTGCACGGTGGCCATGACGGCGAAGAGGTCGTCATGGCCGATGTCGAGGATGTTGCGCGAGGGCGCCTTGGGAACGACCAGGACGTGGCCGTCGCCGCGCGGCATGATGTCCATGATCACGATGGTCTTGTCGTCCTCGTACACCTTGTGCGCCGGAAGCTCGCCGCGCAGGATTTTCGCAAAGACATTCTGGTCGTCATAGGCGGCGGCTTCGATCGGCATTTTCGGTTCCCTCATGCGCCCGTGCGGGCCTTGTCGGTTTGGTTGCTCTTGGCAGCACAGGCGGCGATGCGGTTCAAGTTCTGATTCAGATTCAAGCTGAGAAATCGAATCAAGACCTTGCGCCGCCGCCTGAGCCGGACATGACCGGCGGGTTCGGAAATTGATTCAGCCCTGGCCAATTCGCGAGTCGGAAGAATCGGTTGCCGGCCGGCCTTCATCCTTTTCGAAAGGGCGTGTACTCGGTGGCGATCACCGCGCTTTCCCGCTCGACGGCGCGGCGTTCGCGCGACAGGTAGTCTTCGACCGCGTCGCGCAATCCCGGATGCGCGATGTAATGGGCCGAGCGTGTCACCGCCGGAAGGTAGCCGCGGGCGAGTTTGTGCGCTCCTTGCGCGCCGGCCTCGACGCGGGCAAGGCCGTTTGCGATGGCGAAGTCGATCGCCTGGTAGTAGCAGACCTCGAAATGCAGGAAGGGGTGGTCTTCGAGACACCCCCAGTTGCGGCCGAAGAGGGCGTGGGAGCCGATCAGGTTCAGCGCCCCGGCGATGTAGCGCCCCTCGCGCCGCGCCATCACCAGGAGCACCCGCTCGCCCAGCCGCTCGCCAAGCAGCGAGAAGAAGTGCCGGTTGAGATAGGGGCGCCCCCACTTGCGGGCGCCGGTGTCCTCGTAGAAGGCGTGGAAGGCATCCCAATGATGCTCGCCGATATCGGCGCCCGTCAGGCACTCGACATCGATGCCGGAGCCAAGCGCTTCGCGGCGCTCCTTGCGGATCTGCTTGCGCTTGCGCGAGGCAAGGTCGCCCAGGAAACCGTCGAAATCCGCGTAGCCTCGATTGTGCCAGTGAAACTGCTGGTCGAGGCGTTGCAGGTAGCCCTCAGCGCCCGCCACGTCCCATTCGGCCTGCGTCATGAAGGTGATATGGGCGGAGGAGGCCTGTCGCAGCCGGCACAGGTCGCGCAGGCCTCCTGAGAGGGCGGCGATGGCGGCGTTGCGGTCGATCTTGCGGGACGTGAGGAAGCGACGCCCGCTGGCCGGGGTGAAGGGCACGGAGCACTGGAGCTTGGGGTAGTAGTGCCCGCCGGCGCGCTCATAGGCGTCGGCCCAGGCGTGGTCGAAGACATATTCGCCCATCGAGTGCGACTTCAAATAGCAGGGCAGGGCGGCGACGGGTTCGCCGTCCGGGTCCTCCAGGACGAGATGCTGGGGCAACCAGCCGGCGGCCTGGCCGACGCAGCCGCTGTCTTCCAGGATCGACAGGAAGTCGTGTGAAATGAAAGGGTTGAACTCTGTTTCCGGAGAGATTGAATCAACGCGTTGGGATTCTGATTCAAGAGCTGCAGCCAGCGTCCCGGTCGGCGAAAGACGCCAGCCGGGATTGGCCATCGCGTCCCATCGCTCGCGCGTGATCTCGCTGAGCCCGCCGATCGCCTTGAGGCGGAATTCGCGGGTTTCGTCGTCGCATGCGCTCACTCGGGCAGACCTCGGGCATTGCGGCGGTCCGGCGCGGGGAGGTGCGGCGGGCCGCGAATGAAAGACCGGTTCCGAACTTAGGGCGCGATTGCCGGCCTGCAAAGGCGGATGTCAGCGCGGCGCGGTTGTCGCGTCGGGATCGAAGCCTTCGAAGACGATCTGGTCGGCAAAGGCGCGGGCCCTTGCAAGGTCCTCGGGCGTGCGCACCGTCCACGCGATGATCGGCAGGCCGAACAGCTTGCGATGGATGGAAGGGGCAAGGGCAGGCAGGTCCTTGACCCAGTAGGACACGAAGCTCGGCCGGGTCCGCAGGCTGTGCAGCATGTGGCGCAAGGCAAAGCGCTCGATGCGGCTGGCGCGGCCCCACTCCTTCATGTCGCGCGCGCCATCGCCAAGCGCGCCGCGTGGAATTTCGGGTGCGGCCTCGCGCATCAGGGCCATCATTTCCGGGTCGAAGGACTTCACGGCGACAGGCCCGTCATAGCGGGCGAGGCTGTCGGCGATCGCCTTGATGAAGGCGCGCTCGGGCGTTCGGCCGAAGCGCGACTTGATCTCGATGCAGAGCCCGACCTTGCCGGCGACGAGCGCCAGAAGATCGTCGAGCCGCCACAGCCGGTCGTCGGTGCCCCGCATCATGACGCGCGACAACTCGTCGGCGGTCCTGGCGCGGACCGGTCCGCTCTCGAAGGTCAGCCTGTCGAGCGTGTCGTCGTGGAAGACGATGGGGACGTCATCGGCGCTTTGCTGGAGGTCGACTTCGATGGAGAAGGACTTCTCCACCGCAGCCGAGACGGCCGAAGGGCTGTTCTCGATGCAGCCCTTCGCCGCGTCATGATAGCCGCGATGGGCGATCGGGCGGGTGGTCAGCCAGGAAATGTCACGCATGGTCCGTCGGCCCGCCCGAACAGGTTTCATTCGACTTCGAAGATCGCCTCGACCTCGACGGCGACCCCGAAGGGGAGGCCGGCCACGCCGACGGCGGAGCGGGCATGGCGGCCGGCATCGCCGAGCGCTTCCACGAGGAAGTCGGACGCGCCGTTCATCACTTTCGGCTGGTCGCCGAAGTCGGGCGCGGAATTGACGAAGCCGACGATCTTGACGAGACGGACAACCTTGTCGAGGTCGCCGAGGGCGGCCTTTGCCTGGGCCAGAAGGTTGATCGCGCAAAGGCGCGCTGCAGCCTGGCCGTCCTCGACGGAGACCCCGGCGCCAAGCTTGCCCTGGTATTCGATGCCATTTGCGCTCATCGGGATCTGCCCCGAGACGAAGAGCTGGTTGCCCGTGCGCACGAAGGGCACGTAATTGGCCGCCGGCGCGGCTGCCTGCGGAAGCGTTACGCCCAGTTCGGCAATGCGTGCCTCAATCTTACCCGACATCCATGTCCTCCTTTGCGACTTCGGTCGCGACATTGGCGCAATTCCCGTGCTGCTTCAAGCGGGCGCACCGGAGGGCAAGGCAGAAACGCGTGGACGATCCCGCGGGCCGCCGGCCCTGCCGTCCGCGAATGGGGCTGGTGGTGCGGCACAGGATGGGCAAGACTGTTTCGCGAGTGTTCGAAGGAGACGTGCTTGATGGTTCAGATTGGCAAGGGGCGGGCGCTGGCGATCGCCGCGGTGGCGGCAACGACTGTTGTCCTTGGGGCGGGCACCACGCCGGCTGGCGCAAGCAGCGCGCTGCAGCCGCACAGGGCGGTCTATGACCTGGCGCTTGCCGACACGTCCCAGGCTGCCGGTATTTCCGGCGTTCGCGGGCGGATGGTCTACGAGTTCACCGGCGGTCCCTGCGAGGGATACAGCGTGTCGTTCCGCTTTGTGACCCAGGTCGCCGACGAAGGCGGAAACATGCGGGTCACGGACCTGCAGACGAGTTCCTTCGAGGAACCCGCCGGCAAGGCATTCCAGTTCGTGTCCAAGACCTTCGTCAACCAGAAGCTCAGCGAGGAGACGCACGGGCGGGCCGAACACAAGAGCTCGGCCATCGAGCTCGACCTGAAAAAACCGGCCGAGGAAGAGGTGACGCTTCCCGGCAACGCCCTGTTTCCCACCGAGCATCTGACGCGACTGATCGAGAACGCCAGCAACGGCAAACCGATCTTCGTCGCCGACATCTTCGACGGATCGGAATCGGGGCAGAAGATCTACGAGACCACGGCGGTGATCGGGTTGAAGCGCGAGGGGCCGGGTGCAGCGGAAAAGGATGATCCCAAGGCGGTCGAGACGATTGGCGGGCATCGGCACTGGCCGGTGACGATCTCCTATTTCGACGGCTCGGGCGACCATACCGGCGAGCGCACGCCGATCTACCAGCTCAGCTTCCTGCTCTACGAGAACGGCATCAGCCGCAGGCTGCTTCTCGACTATGGCGACTTCGAGCTGCGCGGGAACCTGGTGGAACTGACGCGAATCGACGCGGCGCCCTGCAAGGACTGAGGTGCGCTCCGGCAGAAAGGGATTGCCGTGTATTCGACGCTTAAAAGTACGATAGGAGTTACCACGGCGCTTGGACTGACCCTTGTTGTCGCAGGTCCCTATTATACGGCACAAGCGAACGGATGCCCGATTGCCATCGATCTCAATGACGACGGACGTATCGGCATTACCGGTCTGAGTACATCCCGGTTGAAGCCCTACAATCTCTTTGTCCCGCTTTTCAACGTCCTGTTCGACCTTGACGGCGATGGCCAAAAGCAGTCGGTCGAATGGCTTGACGGCGGGGGCGACGGCTTTCTGCTGGACATGCGCAATTTCGACGGAACCGGCCAGCCCACCGGCAGCAATCTGTTCGGCACGGCTGGCGGCTACGAGAACGGCTTTGTCAAAATCGCGGAGCTGGATACGGATGGAGACGGTGTGCTGCGTGGCGGCGAACTGGATTTGGTCGCGATCTGGCAGGACAATGGCGATGCGGTCTTCCAGCCGGCCGAACTGAGGAAACTGGCGGATTACGGGATTGTCGAGATTCGGGTCATTCCGAAGGAGGTGCCCGGCCCGGACGATCTGCCGTTGCTGGTGAGTTCCGCCGCTTCCGCCTCAGGCGAAATCTATATGGAAGATATCTGGTTGCTGGATGCGTCAGTGGCCTGGTCGTTGGCGGATCTTGCCGAGAGGTGGTCGATACCGCTTGATCGGGATCGGGAGCCTGAAGCATAGAGCCGATGATGATGCCACTGGCGAAGGGCAGCATGAACGTGCCGATGAAGGCCTCAAGGCCCGCGAACAGGCGGATATGCTCGCACGGCTTGAAGTCGCCGTATCCCAGCGTGGTGAAGGTGACAATCGAAAAGTAAAGCGTGTCTGAGAAGCTTGTCTCGACTGCGTTTTCTTGAGCGGAAGTATCAATTATTCCAAAATAATAGTAAATAGATGCGAACAATAAAATTGTTTTCGTGAAATTTGACAAGACGAAAGCAAGTGACATCGTCGGCGTTATGCGCTGAGGGGATGTGCTTGAACGACGTGAAATCAGGTTTTTAGTGAAATCAAAGGTCGGAAGAACCAGTATTCCGGCGATGATGACATAGATCAAAACGAAAACCAGGTCCTGTGCCATCGCGTCAACATAGACATAGCGGCAAGCCGTCCGAGGGCCGGTTTCACGAACAATCAGGGCGCACAGCCCCGCCACCAAGGAGATTTCCAGGAAAATGGATATGTAGAAGCGAGCTTTGCTCTTCATGCCGGTATGCGCTCATGGTCGGTTGTCATGCGCCTCCATTGCTACCATTAGATGAGGGGTGAAGGGCTGTAAACGTCGCGTATATCAGCCGTCCCGCTGGCGGCGCGGGTCGCCGGATCGCGCGAGGCCGAGTTCCACCGCCTGCTTGCCGAATTTCGAGCGCAGGGCATCGACCGCCCGCTCCGCCCTGGCGCGCTGGCCGGCGGCCGGGTCGACGAGGTCGTCGGGATCGGCCTGTGCCGCTCCGGCGAGTTCGGAAACGCCGATGCCGATCAGGCGAAAGCGCCGTCCGTCCGCGACGGAGCGCAACAACTCGTCGCCGGTACGGAATATGCGGTCGGCAAGCTGGGTCGGATCGCCGAGGCTGCGCGAGCGCGTCACGGTCTTGAAGTCCCCGGTCCTGAGTTTCAGCGTGACGGTGCGGCCGGACAGTTCGGCGGCCTTCAGGCGCGCCGACACTTCCTCGCTGAGGCGGCGAAGGATGGCGCGCAACTTCTCCGGATCGGAAATGTCGGTGTTGAAGGTGGTTTCGCTGGAAACGCTCTTGGTCTCCCGGTCCGGCGAAACGCGACGGTCGTCCCGGCCCCAGGCAAGGCTTGCAAGGCGCAGGCCCATGGCGCCGTAGCGCCGGGCGAGGGTCGTTGCGTCCATCTCCTGAAGCTGGCCGATGGTTTTCAGCCCGTCGGCAGCGAGCTTTTCCTGGAAAACCCGCCCGACACCCCAGATCAGGCCGATCGGTTGCGTGGCCAGAAATTGCGAGGCCTCCTGCGCACCGATCACCGAGAAGCCGCGCGGCTTGTCGAGGTCCGAGGCTATCTTGGCGAGAAACTTGTTGGGAGCAAGTCCGATGGACACGGTGACGCCGATGTCGCGTTCGATCTCGCGGGCAAGGCGGGCAAGGATCTCTACCGGCGGTGCATGGTGCAGGCGCTCGGTACCGGTCATGTCGAGAAAAGCCTCGTCGATCGACAGCGGTTCCACCAGCGGGGTCAGCGCGCGCATGCGCTCGCGTATCTCGCGGCCGACCCGCACGTATTTCGCCATGTCCGGCTTGATGATCACCGCCTCGGGGCAGGCTTCGCGGGCCTTGAACATCGGCATGGCGGACCGCACGCCGTGGATGCGGGCGATATAGCAGCAGGTCGAGACCACGCCCCGCGTCCCGCCGCCGATGATCACCGGCTTGTCGAGAAGGTCGGGGTTGTCGCGCTTTTCGACGGAGGCGTAGAAGGCGTCGCAGTCGATATGGGCGATGACGAGATTGTCGAGTTCGGGATGGGCGAGCACGCGGGGGCTGCCACAGGCAGGACAGCGCGGGCGCGCGGCGCGCGCAGGGACCGGCGCGCGCGATCCGCAGTCGCGGCAGAGCACGGGCACCTGGGCCGTGCCGCTGCCTTCGCCCGCCGCTTTCGCGCCATGCATGCCCGTGCCGGTCATGCCCGCACCTTTCGCCCTGGCGCCTGCCCTCAGGCGCCGATCCGGTTGCGAATATAAGCTCCCGCATCGCGCCAGTCATGGGTCTTCAGCGCCACGCCGTCGATCTCTCCGGCTCCGGTGAAGAAGCGCCGGTCCGCAATGAAGTGGACAAGAGTGCTCATGGCATGGCTGTCGCGCACGGAGACAATGTTGGTGGCGCTGTCGTCGATAAAGATCACCGGTGCCCGGCGACCGGCGGCAAGGGCTGCGACCGCGCCACCCTTTGGGCCGGAATTGGTGAGCAGCGGGTACTCCATTCCGTGTCCGGCAAGGTTGGTGATGCGCGGTTCCCGGTTCCAGTCGCCGGGAAGATTGGTCAGAAAGACGATGTCGGCCTTGTCGGACAGGGACCGCAGCGCCTCGGCCGCACCCTCGACCGGCTCCTGTCGGGGTGCCCAGTCGTCGAAAAAGCCCTGGATCAGGGCCCGCACGGCCGCGCCGTCGAGCAGCTGGCCGGCGGTGTCGGCGATGTTGCCTGTGAGCTTGTACTCATGCGACAGGAACGCGAATCCCTGTTCGCCGAGATGCGCCTCGAAAGGCGCCAGGAAATGCAGCACGACCTCGTCGACATCGCAGATGACGAGCGGGCGTTCCGGATCCGTCGGGTGGCGCCTCGCGTGCTCGCGGATCTGGGCCAGCGTCTGGGGCCTGACCGGGGTCGGTTCGCTCATTCCAGGGGACCTTCCGCCCCGCCATCCAGGGCATAGCGGGCCGTGGCGATGGATGTCGGGCGCAGGCCGCGTGCCTCGCAGAAGGCAAGCAGCAGCGATTCGTGCGCCATGTAGAACTCCAGCACGCCGACGAGGAAGCCGGGCTCCCTGGCCGCGTCGCGCAACTCCGCCGGGCCGATGCCCGCGAGTGCCAGGAAACGGCCGAGATGTTCAAGGTCCGCAGCGAGATAGCCGAGGGCGTCGGTTGCGAGCGCCTCCGCTTCATCCGCGCCAAAACGGGTCGGGTGCCGCGCCGTCATTTGCGTTTGCCTTTCCGAAACGAATTACGTCTACGATATATGGTACCTATCGTGGGAAAGGGGCCGACGCCAGTCACGCTCTCGCCATGCCGGCGCATCTTAGCCCGGCACGTGAGCCGCAGGTGGCCCGGGCGCGGGGACGAAGGCGAGTATTATGGCTAAGACCGTGCTGATTGTTGAGGATAACGAACTCAACATGAAGCTGTTTCATGACCTCCTGGAAGCGCATGGCTACCAGACGCTCCAGACCCGCACGGGCATGGAGGCGCTGGAGCTTGCGCGCGAGCATCGCCCGCAGCTGATCCTGATGGATATCCAGTTGCCGGAAGTGTCGGGCCTCGAGGTCACGAAATGGATCAAGGAAGACGACGACCTCAAGACCATTCCCGTCATCGCCGTCACCGCTTTCGCGATGAAGGGCGATGAGGAACGAATCCGGCAGGGGGGCTGCGAGGCCTATATCTCCAAGCCGATCTCGGTCGCGAAGTTTCTCGAAACCGTTCGTTCCTATCTGGGCGACTGACAAACAGGCGGAGGCATGAGCGGGCGCATACTCGTTGTCGACGACGTCAAGGCGAATGTAAGACTTCTGGAAGCCCGGCTTGGCGCGGAGTATTTCGATGTCCGTTCCGCCGCCAATGGCGAGGAGGCGCTCGCGCTGATCGCGTCCTGGCCGTGCGACATCGTCCTGCTCGACGTGATGATGCCGGGCCTCGACGGTTTCGAGGTCTGCCGCCGCATCAAGTCCGACCCGCGCAGCGCTCATATCCCCGTCATCCTGATCACCGCGCTGGACCGGACCGACGACCGGATCCAGGGCCTGCGTGCGGGAGCCGACGAGTTCCTGACCAAGCCGGTCAACGACGTGGCGCTGGTGGCGCGGGTGAAGAACCTGGTGGCGCTGAAACGCGTCACCGACGAATTGCGGCTGAGGGCCCAGACAGGCTCGCGGCTCGGCCTGACGACGCCCTTCGATCCTTCGGGGGAGGAGGAGGCGCGGCTGCTGCTCGTCGATGACCGGCCGTCCTCCAGTTCACGGCTGGTGGAGGCGCTCGGACGGGACTGCATCGTCGACATAGAGGGCACGGCGCCGCAAGGGCTGATCGCGGCGGCGGAAAAGTCCTATGACACGATCCTGATCAATCTCGGCCTTGCCTCATACGACGCCCTGCGGCTCGTATCGCAGCTTCGCGCGCTGGAGCGCACGCGGCTGGTGCCGATCGTTCTTGTCGCCGATCCCGACGATACCGCCCGCACGACGCGGGCGCTGGAGCTGGGCGTCAACGACTATGTCCTGCGTCCGGTCGAGCGGACGGAGTTGCTGCTGCGGGTGCGGTCGCAGATCAGCCGCAAACGGGGCAATGACCGGCTGGCGGCGGATGTGGAGCAGACCATCGCGATGGCGATCACCGATCCGCTCACGGGCCTGCGCAATCGACGCTATCTGGAGACCCACCTTGTCAGCCTCGTGAGGCAGGCACGCGAGGCGGAGCTGCCGCTGTCGGTGCTGATCATCGATATCGACCACTTCAAGCGCATCAACGATCTTCACGGGCACGATGCCGGCGACCGGGTGATCCGCGAAGTGGCGCGGCGCTTGCGGGCGCACACACGCAGCCTCGACATGGCCTGCCGCTACGGCGGCGAGGAGTTCGTCATCCTGATGCCGGAAACCACGCTGGACACGGCGGAAGGCGTTGCCGAGCGCCTGCGCAAGCTGATCGAGGCGGAAGCCTTCGCGCTGCCCTCGCAGGACGAGATGCTGGTGACCGTCAGCATCGGCGTCGCCGGGTTCGCGGGCCGGGACGACAATGGCGAAGCGATGATCAAAAGGGCCGACCAGGCGCTTTACGAGGCCAAGGGCGCCGGGCGCAACAAGGTGGCGCGGGACCGCAAGGCCTCGGCCCCTCAGCCGCCGGCGACACATGCCGGGTCCGACAGGGCCGCACTGAGCGGATAGGCCGGCACCCGACTGCCGGATGGGCCTTCGCCGGAAGGCGAAGGGGTTCCGGCCTTCAGATCCTTATTGCGGCACGTATCCGGGGATCGTGCGGGCGGCCTCGCGGTCGACCCGTGCCAGCGTCAGTTCGTAGTCGCGCCGGCGGTCGTTCAGCTCGAAACGGGCGCTCTGCAGATCGAAGCGGGCATCCTGCATTTTCTGGCGCAGGTCGTTGCGCCGGTCGCGGCAATCGGCCCGCTCGTCGCCCTTGAGGCTGCGGCAGTCGAGCCTGTCGAGATCCGAACGAAGCTTGTCGATCTGCCGGTCACGGTCGGAAATGCGCCGTTCGAGCCGCTCGACACGGTCGCGTGCCACCCAGATGCGCGTGCCGAGCCTGTGCGCGTCTTCCACTTCACCAGCAAGATGGGGCGGGCAGATGGGAGAAACCGGCCGGTTCTGGCGGCCGAGACCGAACCCGTTCATCGGCGTGCAATACAGCAGGACGCCCGAGTTCCATCCGGCCAGATAGGCCTGCGGGTCCGGGGTGATGCCGTGGCGGCCGCAATCCTTGGCGACATCCTCGAAACGGGAAGAAGGATGTCCCTGCGCCGCATCGGCACGTCCCAGTTCCGACCAGTCGCCGGCGACGCATTGTTCCTTGGAAACCGTCTCGCAGCCGGCGAGAAGAAGCGCGCCAAGAACGACGGAGACAACATAAATCCAGGGCTTCATTGTCGAAATCCATGAAACTGAATGAGCGTGAAAAGGCCGGGTCGGCCGAGGGGGCACGCCCTGTTTAAAGGCAGTGCGGTGGGGAGTGCAATGGCAGCGGGGAGAAACCGGCACTGCGGCGGCAGGCCAGGGCGGGCCAAAAGGCCAGAGCGGCTGTTCCTGGGTGCGGCGCGTCGGCAGCACGCCGGCAAAGGCCCCGCCGCACGCGTGGTCGAGCACGGGTGTTGCCGAAGGCAGGGAGGATTCAGGCAAGGAAATCACGGTACTTGAGCAAGAATGTTGCGCGTTCGGACCGTTAACCGAATTCATTTACATAAAAGGAAAATAAATTCTTAACAAAATGCGTCGGTCTATTGATTCGAAAGGCGCTTTGGGTAGTCTGCCGATGAAAGAACGGTGATGTTTCGCTTCGGAATATCGTCGTGCGACCCGGAAGCGTGCTGCGTCAGCGGCCAATCCGGGCAGATTCCCACGGAAGGTTCAGGTCCGCCGCATCTCCTGACACCGTGGGTTTGATCGGCGTCCCGCGGGTTGGAGTGGCCTCCTCGTGTAAGCCCGGCAGGGACGCCGATCGCCTCTTTTCTTCCAGCAAATCCGATACTCTCAGGCCCGATATTCGGCGCCTTGTCATGCTGCCTGCCTGCCGCTCAAGAGGCGTGGGCACCGCGCCCGGTTTCCGGCCGCACAGGCGAGCAGAATCGAAAAAGGCTCCCGAAGGAGCCTCTGTCTCTGTCGTCAGCGGGAAGCCCGGATCTTACTTGATCTTGGCTTCGCGGAACTCGACATGCTTCTTTGCGACCGGGTCGTACTTCCGCTTGACCATCTTCTCGGTCATCGTGCGGGAATTCTTCTTCGTCACATAGAAGAAGCCGGTGTCGGCGGTCGACAGCAACTTGATCTTGATGGTGTTCGCCTTGGCCATCGTTCTTGTCCTTGCACTGGTGTCCGGCCGTACGTCGGAGGCTCCGTAAGATTCGGAGAAGACGCTCCACCGGGTATTCTTTGGAAACTGAGCGCGCACCATACGTTTCGCGCGCCCAAAGTCAAGCGGGATCGCCGGCCTGCCGCACGCATTCGGCGTCAGATTTCCTCGCGTACAAATCCCGAGCCGCGCCAGTAGTAGTAGGGCACCGGTGTTGCCGGGTCGAGATCCGGATCGATGGCCAGGCGCGCCTGCAATTCCTCGATGATTGTCAGTGTGATGGTCGGCAGCTCCAGTGCCTTTGCATCGTCCAGCGACAGCCAGTGGACGTCTTCCAGCTCGCCGGACGGGCCGGTGCCGGAGGGCAGACGGTCGGCGATGGCATCCGCGAACACGGCAAGGAACCTTGTGTCGAAGCGCCGCGGTCGGCGAGGCGGGGTGATGGCCCTGGCGATCAGGCGCACCGGCGTCAGGTCGGGCAGCAGGCGGCGCTCGGAAAACGCCGCCATGTCGTCCTTGCCCTGCCAGGCAAGATCGTTGGGGGTCCCGACCAGCACACCGGCTTCCTCGTAGGTCTCGCGCACGGCCGCCACCGTGAAGGCGCGCGCGCGCGCCTCGGTCTTGGGAGCCTTCATGGCATGGGTGAGCTTGCGCGCCACTTCCGGATGATAGCTGCCGGTCACCGGAATGCGGCTGTCGGCCGGATCGACCCGGCCGCCGGGAAACACGAACATGCCCGGCATGAAGCGGTGGCGCATGTGCCGGCGGCCCATCAGGACGCGCGGGCTGCCGCCGCCGCTGCGGTCGAGAACCAGCAGTGTCGCCGCATCCTTCGGCCGCAGGTTCGGGTTGTTCATGTGACGCTCGGCCTGGGAGAGGCGTTGCACGAGATTCTCGCTCATGCGGGTTTGCCGTCGCCGCCGAAATCGATGCCCGGCTCGTCGTCGCCGATCGCGTTGGGATCGAACCCGTGCATGTAGTTGGCCCATTGCAGGCCGATCAGCGCGCCCTTGATCGGCGGCAGGCAGAACAGCGTCATCGCGACGATGAGCGGCAGCCAGAGCACGAAATGGACCCACATGGGAGGCACCATCATCACCTCGACGGCCAGCGCGATCGGCAGCACGACGTGGCCGACGACGAAGATCGTGCAATAGGGCGGGGCGTCGTCGGCGCGGTGGTGGTGAAGTTCCTCGCCGCAGGATGCGCAGACCGGCTCGACCTTGAGGTACTTGCCGTATAGGCGGCCGGTGCCGCAGTTGGGGCACAGGCCCTTGGCGCCGAGCAGCATCGCGCGGGCGACGTCGCGCCGGGGCTTCGCGGCCACGGGAGCGGGGGTGGCGGGGCCGCCGATGCCGGCGGTACCAGCGTAGGTCACAGTCATTTGCGCCGTCCTTTCGGGGGGCTGCCGGACTTTCCGGCACGGCCGGCGCCACCGCCGCGAGCGTGCTTGCGGTTGCGCGAGATCGTGCGCTCGCGCGCACTCTTTCGCTTGTGATAGTGACCTTCGCTCAAAAGTTCAAACCGCAGGGCGCCCGCATAGGGGGCTGCTTCGACCAGTCGCACCTCGACGCGGTCGCCCAAAGCGAAGGTTTCCCCGGTGGTTCGGCCGCTCATCGAATGCGACGATTCGTCGTAATGGTAATAGTCGTCGCCGATGGTCGAGGCGGGCACGAAGCCGTCGGCGCCGGTGTCGTCGAGGCGTACGAACAGGCCGGACTTGACGACGCCGGAGATGCGGCCGGCGAACCGGGCGCCGACCTGGTCGGCGAGCCACAGCGCGATCAGCCGGTCGACAGTGTCGCGCTCGGCGAGCATGGCGCGGCGCTCGGCGGCCGACACGTCGGCGCCGATTGCCTCCAGCTTCGTCTCCATGCCGTCGGGAAGGCCGTCATCGCCGATCGCCAGGGCGCGGATCAGGCCGCGATGGACGATGAGGTCGGCATAGCGGCGGATCGGCGAGGTGAAATGCGCGTAGCGGCGCAGGTTGAGACCGAAATGGCCAATGTTCTGCGGCGAATATTCCGCCTGGGCCTGGCTGCGCAGAATCACTTGGTTGACCAGTTCCGCTTCAGGCGTGCCCGCGACCTTGTGCAGGATCGTGTTGAAGGCGGAAGGACGCAGCCCGCCGCTGGCGGCGAGCCGGACGCCCAGGGTCGACAGGAATTCCTTGAGCGCCTCGAGTTTCTCCGGGCTGGAGGCATCGTGCACCCGGTACAGCAGCGGCACGCCGGCCTTTTCCAGGGTCTCGGCCGCCGCGACATTGGCCTGGATCATGAACTCCTCGATCAGCTTGTGCGCATCGAGGCGTTCGGGCGTATAGACACCCTCGACGGTGCCGTCGGGCTTCAGCCGGATCTTGCGCTCGGGCAGGTCGAGATCGAGCGGTTCGCGGGCATCCCGCCCGCGTTTCAGACAGGCATAGGTCGCCCAGAGAGGCTTGAGAATGTCCTCCAGGACGGCCTGCGACACGTCCTGCGAGCTGCCATCGATGGCGCCCTGGGCCTGCTGATAGGAAAGCTTGACCGCCGAGCGCATCATCACCCGGTGGAAACTGTGGCGCAGCTTGTTGCCCTTGGCGTCGAAGACCATGCGCACGGCCAGGGCCGGCCGGTCCTCGCCTTCCTTGAGCGAACACAGGCCGTTCGACAGGGCTTCCGGCAGCATCGGGATGACGCGATCGGGAAAATAGACGGAATTGCCGCGCAGATGGGCTTCCCGGTCGAGCGGCTCGCCCGGACGCACGTAATAGGCGACATCGGCGATGGCGACGGTCGCGACATAGCCGTCCGGATTGGCCGGGTCGGTGTCCGGCTCGGCATGAACGGCGTCGTCATGGTCCTTGGCATCTGCCGGGTCGATCGTGATCAACGGCAGCTTGCGCCAGTCCTCGCGCCCCTTCAGCGTCGCCGGCCTGGCGCTCTCCGCCGCCTCGATCACGCGGTCGGGAAAGCTGTGCGGAATGCCATGCGTGTGCAGAGCGATCTCGGAGACCGCCATTTCCGAATGCATCGCGCCGATGCGCTTGTCGATCCTGCCGCGGGGCAGGCCGTAGCGGCCGGAACGGGCGATGGCGACCGAGACGAGGTCGCCGTCGACGGCGTCCTTCAGGTCGCTTGTGTCAATGTCCATCTCCTTCTGGCGTCGATCAATCGGCTCCAGGAAGGTTCGGTTTCCCGATTGCCGCAGGATGCCCAGCACGCTTGCCGCCTGCCGCTCGAGCAGCTTCACGATGCGTCCCGCACGGGTCGCTTCGGCGCCCGGATCGTCGGAGGACAGGCGGATCAGCAGGCGGTCGCCAAGACCGGGCGCGCGCGTTTCGGAGCGTTTGCGATCGGGGACCACGAGGATCTTCGGCGGTGCGCCGTGCTCCTCCGCGTCCCAGCTGGCCGGCTCGGCGACCAGTTCGCCGTCCGCGTCGCGGCCGCTCACGTGTACGACAAGCACGGGCGGCAGGTCGCCGGGGCGGGCCAGTTTCTTCTGGCGCTTTTCCAGCAGGCCGTCATCGGCCATCTCGCGCAGCAGGCGCTTCAGGTAGATGCGGGCACCGCCGGTGATACCGAAATGACGGGCGATCTCGCGTTTGCCGGCCATTGCCGGATTGGCGGCGACGAAGGCCATGATCTCGTCGCGGCTCGGGAGTTCGGCACTGCCCTTTGCCTTGGCGCCCTTTTTGGCTGCGGGCGGACGTTTGGGACCCTTTGCGCTCAAGAGCCGCCATCCGTGGTCGCGGCCGTCTTCTTCGATGCCGTCTTGGTTGTGCCTGCTTTCTTGGCCGCCGGCTTCTTCGCAGCAGCCTTCTTGGCCGCGGGCTTTTTCGCGGCCGCCTTTTTCGCCGGAGCCTTGCCGGATTTCGCGGCCTTGGCGTTGACGAGCTCGACCGCTTCCTCAACCGTGATGGTGAGCGGGTCCTTTCCCTTGGGCAGGGTGGCGTTGACCTTCGCCCATTTCACGTAAGGGCCGTAGCGTCCGTCCTGGACGGTCATCGCGCCGCCGTCGGGATGCTCGCCCAGTTCCTTCAGCGGGGCCGCGGTGGCGCGGCCGCGGGCGCCCTTGGCGCGCTTTTCGGCAAGCGCGTCGACCGCACGGTTGATGCCGACCGAGAACACCTCTTCGGCGCTTTCCAGATTGGCATAGGTGCCTTCGTGCAGGACGAAGGGACCGTAGCGGCCGATACCGGCGGAGATCATCTTGCCGTCTTCGGGATGCGGACCGACGTCACGCGGGAGCGACAGGAGCTGAAGGGCCTTGTCCAGGTCCATCTCGGACGCCTGCCATCCGCGCGGCAGGGACGAACGCTTGGGCTTGGCTTCCTCGCCGAGCTGCACATAGGGGCCGAACCGGCCCGAGCGCAGGGTGACGTCGAGACCGGTCTCCGGATCCTGGCCAAGCAGTTTCGGGCCGTCGGCGATCTCGGTGTCGCCATCGCCGTTCCCGGCGGACAGCTGCCGCGTGTACCCGCAATGGGGCGGGTTCTCGTTGGGAACCTTGCCCTCGAGTTTTTCCTTGTCGTAGTGGGAACAGCCCACGAAGGCGCCGAAACGGCTGACCTTCAACGACAGGCGGCCGGTGCCGCATGCCGGACACTTGCGCGGATCCTCGCCGGTGCCCGCGTCCGGGAAGACGTGGGCGGCGAGCATCTCGTTGAGCGCCTCCAGCACCTCCGATACGCGCAGATCCTTGATCTCGTGAACGGTGTTGGAGAATTCCTTCCAGAAATCGCGCAAGACGTCCTTCCACGACAATTCGCCGGCGGAGATGCGGTCGAGCTTTTCTTCAAGCGCGGCGGTGAAGTCGAATTCGACATAGCGGTCGAAAAAGCTCTCCAGGAAAGCCGTGACCAGGCGGCCCTTGTCCTCCGGGACGAGGCGCTTTCCGTCGAGATTGACGTATTCGCGGTCGCGCAGGGTCTGCAGCGTCGAGGCGTAGGTCGACGGGCGACCGATGCCGAGCTCTTCCATCTTCTTGACGAGCGTTGCCTCGGTGAAGCGGGCAGGGGGCTCGGTGAAGTGCTGGGCGGTCTCGACCGACTGGCGGCTGATGGCCTCGCCCGCCTCCATCGCCGGGAGCCGGCGGCTGTCCTCGTCTTCCTCGTCGTCGCGGCCCTCCTGGTAGAGGGACAGGAAACCGTCGAACCGGACCACCTGCCCGGTGGCGCGCAGGACCGCGGCGCCGGAGGGCGCCCTGGCGTCGATATCGGCCGTGGTCCGCTCCAGGACGGCGGATTCCATCTGCGAGGCGATGGTGCGCTTCCAGACGAGCTCGTAAAGGCGGGCCGCGTCCGGATCGAGATAGCGGGCGACGTCGCGCGGGCGCCGGGTCAGGTCGGTCGGCCGGATGGCCTCGTGCGCCTCCTGGGCGTTCTTTGCCTTGGAGGAATAATGGCGCGGTTTTTCCGGCACGTATTCGGGACCGTAGTCCTTGCCGATCACCTTTCGCGCGGAGGCGATGGCCTCGCCGGCGATCTGCACGCCGTCGGTTCGCATATAGGTAATGAGGCCGACGGTCTCGCCGCCGATATCCGCGCCCTCATAGAGCTTCTGCGCGACCTGCATCGTGCGGGCGGCGGCGAAGCCGTATTTGCGCGAAGCCTCCTGTTGCAGCGTGGAGGTGGTGAAGGGGGCGGCCGGATGGCGGCGTTGCGGCTTGGACTCGACACTGGCGACGGTCAGTGTCGCGTGGCGCAGGAGGGTGGCGATCTTTTCCGCCTGTTCCTCGTTGGCAATGTCGAGGCGCCCGAGCTTCTTGCCCTCGAAGGTCGCGATGCGTGCCTGGAAGGCGGCGCCGGCCAAGGTCTGCAGGTTGGCAAGCACCGACCAGTATTCCTGGCGCACGAAGCGCTCGATTTCCGCTTCCCGGTCACAGACGAGACGCAGCGCGACCGACTGGACGCGCCCGGCGGAGCGGGCGCCCGGCAGCTTGCGCCAGAGGACCGGCGACAGGGTGAAGCCGACGAGATAGTCGAGCGCGCGGCGGGCAAGATAGGCATCGACCAGCGGTTCGTCGATGTCGCGCGGGTTGGCCATCGCATCGAGCACGGACTTCTTGGTGATGGCATTGAAGACCACGCGCTGGACCGGCATGTCCTTCAGCGCCTTCTTCTGCCGGAGCACCTCGAGCACGTGCCAGGAAATGGCCTCTCCCTCGCGGTCGGGGTCAGTGGCGAGAATAAGGCGGTCGGCGCCTTTCACGGCGCGAACGATGTCGTTGAGGCGTTTCTGGGACTTGGCGTCCACATCCCATGTCATGGCGAAGTCGTCGTCCGGAAGGACGGACCCGTCCTTTGCGGGGAGGTCGCGGACATGGCCATAGGAGGCAAGGACCTGATAGTCCGAGCCAAGATACTTGTTGATTGTCTTGGCCTTGGCCGGCGATTCCACGATGACGATATTCATGAGACCCCAAAAGGAACACGGGCGCTCCACTCCGGCGGAGCGGCGGTACAATTTTGACCAGCATGCGCGACTGACGCGGGACGATCCCCCAATTGCATGGCCGCTGTCAAATGACCTTTCCCGCGGGACGGGTCAAGGGCTGCAGGACGCACAGGCGGCCGATTGTCCTGCGGATGGCGGACGCAGCGGGAACAATTCCGCTCCCGCAAGTCGCCGGACGAGGCCCGGCATCCTCTCGCGGATGAGCGGATCGGCGCGCGCGCCGCGCTTTTCGTCGGTCATGGAAAGGATCGCGAGGCGCCTTCACCCGTCCGATTGGCGACAACTGAAAATCGAAGGGCTACCTTGCAACCAGTCGTTTTTAACGTGTAGTATGATTGTAGAAAACTAAAGGTTGTATAACTTTCGCCAGCCGTCAAAATCGGCCAATTATCGGGTCACGAAATGCCGATCGAATCCCACAAGGACCGCTCCGAAGCCGCGCGCTACTGTGCCCAGATATGCCGGGAATTGAGGGATCTGGCGTCTCATAATGAATTGGATTTCTTGGCATATTTACTTGAGATGGCACGCGTCGAGGCTTTCGACCGACATGCCGACATCGAGCATGCGACCGCGGAAAAGGTCGCGCAAAGGTGAATTTTACCTGAGGTTGTGTTCCTAGCGGAAGTTGCACGGTGTCTGCGCGATCTCCGCGACACCCAAAAATTTGGTTGTATTTTATGCAACCGCAACCTCAACTCCGGGTAGGTGTTGGGGCTATTCGAGTTGTTTGTGTTCCCGGTGAAGACGTGACGGCGAGCGCTGTGCCCGGGAACGGCGATGCCGATCGGACTTGGCGAACCCGCTTGGAGATCTGTAACGATATGATTTTTCGTATGAAAGTCCGCCCGGCGGTCAGCGGCTGTCGATCAGGCTGATCTTCTGGCCGCGGTGGCGCTCAAGCCGACCGGCAAGCTCGAGTTCCAGCAGGATGACGTGGACGATGCGCGCCTCGACGCCGGTGTGGCGAATGACCTCGTCGACCTCCACCGGCGAACCGCCGAGTGCAGCAAGAACCCTGTCTCTTGCCGTGTTGTCGACGCTCGGCGGACGAGGCCGATGGTCGGGAGTGGCCGGTTCGGCGATATCCAGCGGTATGACCGGATCGCCGAGCGACCGGCGGGGGCCGAGGCTTTCCAGCACGTCCTGGCCGCTGGCGACCAGCGTTGCGCCGTCGCGAATGAGGCGGTTGCCGCCTTCGGAGCGCGGATCGAGCGGCGATCCGGGAACGACGAAGACCTCGCGGCTCTGCTCGGCGGCGAAGCGGGCCGTGTGCAGCGATCCGGAGGCGCGCGCCGCCTCGATCAGGACGGTTGCAAGCGACATGCCCGAAATCAGGCGGTTGCGGCGCGGAAAATCGCGGGCACGAGGCTTCCAGCCGAACGGCATCTCGCTGACGATGGCGCCGCCACGCTCGGCGATATCCCGGTAAAGGTCCCGGTTTTCCGGCGGATAGACGACATCGACGCCGCCGGCGAGGACGGCCAGGGTGCCACCGGCAAGGGCGGCGCGATGGGCGGCCGCATCGATCCCGCGGGCAAGGCCCGAGACGATCGTGTAACCGGCTGACGATAGATGACTGGCGATCTCGGTCGCGATCTTCTGCCCGGCGAGCGAGGCGTTGCGGGCGCCGACCATGGCGATGGCGTCGTCCTGCGCGAGGCGGTCGTCGGAGCCGAGCACGGCGATCAGCGGCGGCGCCCCGTCGACATGGCGCAGCAGCGGCGGGTACCCGTATTCACCCAATGCGCGGAAGCGCCCGCCGAGACGTGCCAGCGCCGCGGTCTCTTCTTCCGCGTCGGCTTGCGATGCGACGCGGATGGTTCTCTTGCCGCCCTTGCGGGAAAGCTCGGGCAGCGCGGCGAGCGCGGCTTCCGCCGAGCCGGTATGGTTGATCAGTTCGCGAAAGGTGATCGGGCCTACATTCTCGGAGCGGATGAGGCGCAGCCAGGCAAGCCGCTGGCGATCCGTCAGGACGCGGCCGCGCCCCGCTTCGGATCGCTCCGAGGTCATCCCTTGGATCCGATGCGGCCTTCGGTGCCCTTGAGAAGACGTCCGATATTCTCGTGATGCTTGGCCCAGAGGATCAGCGACAGGAGCCCCATCAGCTCGGCGAACTGCACCCGGTCGAAGACGAAGTAGAGCAGGAGCGGGGTGGCGAGGCTGGCGATCAGGGCCGAGAGCGAGGAATAGCGGGAGACGAGGGCGACGCCGATCCAGACGACGGCGAAGGCAAGGGCTGCCGGCCAGAACAGGCCGAGCAGGATGCCGAGATAGGTGGCGACGCCCTTGCCGCCGCGAAACTTCAGCCAGACCGGAAAGAGATGGCCGAGAAAGGCGCCGAGGCCGGCCATGACCATGATGTCCGGTCCCCCGAAGCGTCCGGCGACCAGCACGGCGAGTGTGCCCTTCAGCATGTCGCCGAGAAGCGTCAGCGCCGCGAGATGCTTCTTTCCGGTGCGCAGAACATTGGTCGTGCCGATATTGCCGGAGCCGATCTTGCGAATGTCTCCTTCGCCGGCAAGCCGGGTGATGACAAGGCCGAAGGGAATGGAGCCCAGCAGGTAGCCAAAAACGAGGGCTGCGAGGAAATAGGGCAGGGCCAGGCTCCAGCTGATCGGGTCGGGCACGCGCAGCCTCCGGTTGTGATCGTGGTGCAATCCTAGGACGAGACGATCCGTCCCGCAACGATGGTCTGGAGGACCTGCCCGGAAAACCGCGCGTCCTCGAAGGGCGTGTTCTTCGAGCGCGAGCGGATACGGGCCTTGTCGAGAACCCAGGGCCGGTCCGGGTCGAAGACGACGATATCCGCCGGAGCGCCTTTGGCAAGACATCCCCCCGGAAGGCCGAGGCGGTGGGCGGGATTGCAGGTCATGGCCGCCAGCAGGGTCGGGAGTGGCACGTCGCCGGCATGCACCAGGCGCAGCCCGGCCGCCAGCAGGGTTTCCAGGCCGATGGCGCCGTCGGCGGCTTCCGCGAAGGGGTGGCGCTTGGTCTCGACATCTTGCGGATCGTGATTGGAAACGATGACATCGATCGTGCCGGCGGCGAGCGCCGCGACCATGGCCAGGCGTTCTTCCTCGGCGCGCAGCGGCGGCGACATCTTGAAGAAGGTCCGGTAGGGGCCGATGTCGTTTTCGTTGAGCGCCAGGTGATTGATCGAGATGCCGCAGGTGACGTCGAGGCCATTTTCCTTCGCGCGACCGACGGCGGCGGCGCTGTCGGCGCAGGAGACGGTCTGTGCGTGATAGCGGCCACGGGTCAGCGCGGCGAGGCGCAGGTCCCGCTCGACCATGATGATCTCGGCCTCGCGCGGGCTGGAGGGAAGGCCCTTCCAGCTCGCCGATAGGCTCTCGTTGATGACGCCCGCGCCGGCAAGGTCCGGATCCTCCGTGTGGTGCATCACCAGCGCGTCGAAGTCGCGGGCATAGGTCAGCAGCCGCCGCATCATGCCGGAATGGGTGACCGAGCGATGGCCGTTGGAAAACCCGACGGCTCCGGCCTCGCGCAGCAGGCCGATCTCGCTCATCTCCTCGCCGCCCAGATGCTTGGTCAGCGCGGCGAGTGGGTGGACATTGACCACGGCCGTGTCGCGGGCACGCCGCAGGATGAAGTCGACCAGGGCCGGATCGTCGATGACGGGATCGGTCTGGGGCGAGGTGACAATCGTCGTGACGCCGCCGGCGGCTGCCGCCTGGCTGGCGCTTGCCAGCGTCTCGCGGTGTTCGCCACCGGGTTCGCCGACGGTGACGCCGATGTCGATCAGCCCGGGCGCAACGACCGCGCCGGCCACGTCGATCACCTGCGTGCCTTCCGGGGCGCCCTGGTTGAGCGCGGCGGTTCCGGCGGCCGCGATGCGGCCGTCGACCAGCAGCACGGAGCCCTGTTCGTCGATACCGCTGGCCGGGTCGATGACGCGGGCGTTGGCAAGAAGGATCGGGGTCGGGGTCGCCGCCATGGTCGTCCTCCTCAGTTGTTCGGCAGGTGGGCGGCGAGCGCCTCGAGAACCGCCATCCGCACGGCAACGCCCATCTCGACCTGCTCGCGGATCAGACTTTGCGGGCCGTCGGCGATCTCCGGATCGATCTCCACGCCCCGGTTCATCGGACCGGGATGCATGACGAGCGCATCCGGCTTGGCGCTGTCGAGCTTGTCCCGGTCGAGGCCGTAGTAGCGGAAATACTCGCGCACGGAGGGAATGAAGGAGCCGGCCATGCGTTCGCGCTGAAGCCGCAGCATCATGACGATGTCGGCGCCGGCAAGGCCCGCGCGCATGTCCTGGAACACCTCGACGCCCATCTGGGCGATGCCGTTGGGCAGCAGCGTGGAAGGGGCGACGACCCGCACCCTTGCGCCGAGCGCGTTGAGCAGGATGATGTTGGACCGGGCGACGCGCGAATGCAGGATGTCGCCGCAGATCGCCACCGTCAGCCGGGCGATGCCGCCCTTGTGGCGGCGGATGGTCAGCGCGTCGAGCAGCGCCTGGGTGGGGTGCTCGTGGGCGCCGTCGCCGGCATTGACGACCGAGCATCCGACCTTCTGCGCCAGAAGGTGCACCGCGCCCGCCGCGTGATGGCGTACGACGATGATGTCGGGATGCATCGCGTTCAGCGTCGCGGCCGTGTCGATCAGCGTCTCGCCCTTCTTCACCGAGGACGAGGAGACCGACATGTTCATGACGTCCGCGCCAAGCCGCTTGCCGGCGATCTCGAAGGACGACTGCGTCCGCGTCGAGGCCTCGAAGAAGAGGTTGATCTGGGTCCGGCCGCGAAGGACGGCTTTCTTCTTTTCCACCTGCCGGCTGATCTCGACGGCGGCTTCCGCCCTGTCGAGAAGGGCGGTGATCTCGTGGGGCTGCAGGCCCTCGATGCCAAGAAGATGACGGTGCGGATAAAGCTCCGCGAGAGGAGAGGTCGGTGTGCTCATTAAAGCCTACCCTATAGGCGCTGCGGGCCAGGGGCTCAAGTGCGGAGAACGCTTCTCCACCGTCACGCCCTAAACGGCGATGAGGAGGACAAGCGGCATGGAGACGGCCGCGACCAGTGTCTGCAGTGTAAGGATCTCGGCCATCAGCGGCGCGTCGCCTCCCATCTGGCGAGCGAGCAGGTAGGCGTTGCCGGCGGAGGGCACCGACATGGCGATCATCACCGCCGTGAAGGCGGGGCCATGCACGCCGATCAGGGTGGCGAAGAGAAAGCCGAAGAGCGGCATGACGGCGAGCTTGAGGATGGTCGCGCTCGTCAATGCGGGCCCGGGTCGGCGCAGGGAGCCCAGGTTGAGCCCGGCGCCGACGCAGACGATGCCGATGGGCAGGGCCGCGCTGCCGAGGATCTCCAGCGTCGACCAGGCGAAGCGCGGCAGCGGCAGGCCGGTCACGTTGATCGCAAGCCCCACGGCGGTCGACCAGATCAGCGGGTTGCGGACGAGGTCGAGCGCGATCTTGGCGGCGCCCGGCGCCTCGCCGCTGGCGAAACGCGACAGCACAAGCACGTTGATGATGTTGAGCAGCGGGATCATCGCCACCACGGCAACCGCCAGCAGGGCGACGCCGTCGGCGCCCAGCAACTCGTCGGCGATGGCCAGCGCGACGAAGGTGTTCCAGCGCGTCGCCCCCTGGAACACGGATGAAAAGCGCGGGCCGTCGATGCCGAAGCTGCGTTTCAGGAGCGGTTGAAGCGCAAGCGCAAGGGCCGTCATCGCGAAGATGGACAGGACCAGGGCGGCACTCATCTCGAAGGCGGGAATGGCCATGAAGTCGGTGCGGGCGACGGTCGAGATGATGATGGCGGGGAACAGCAGGAAATACGCGATCTTCTCGATGCCGCGCCACTGGTCGCCGGTGATGAGCCCCATGCGGGCAACGACATGGCCGGCGGCAATGACGAAGAGCACCGGAACGAGCGCGTTGAGAATTCCGTTCACGGCGAGGGGTCCCGTTGCTGTGCGCTGCGCGCCAGATGGGCGAGACGGTCGAGATAGCCCTGGAGGATGAAGGCCGCGGCCATCTTGTCGACCAGTTCCGCGCGGCGCGCGCGCGAACGGTCGGCCTCGATCAGCGTGCGGGTGACGGCGGCCGTCGACAGGCGCTCGTCCCAGGCGGTCATCGGCAGGTCCGTCAGGGGAGCCAGGTTGCGGGTAAACGAGCGGGTGGCCTGGACGCGTGGACCTTCCGAGCCGTCCATGTTCAGCGGCAGCCCGATGACCAGGCCGCAGATTTCGTGTTTGGCGCAGACTTGCAGAAGGAGGGCCGCGTCGAGACCGAACTTCTTCCGGCGGATGGTCTCCAGCGGCGAGGCGATGCCGCGCCCGAGATCCGAAAGCGCCAGGCCGATCGTCTTGGTGCCGAGATCGAGGCCGAGCAGCCGGCGCCCCGGGGGCAGGACAGCGGCGAAATCTTCGTGCGACAGGAGCGGATCGTGGGCCATCTTCCGGCTTTAGCACGGCGATGCGCGGGCGAACAGATCGCGGGATTGCCCTCGCCGCACAGGCGGCTAGATTCCCACCGGACATTCACGCTGCGGGAGCGGCTCCCGGGGCAAACCCGAAAACCTTGAGGCAATGCAATGAAGATCACCCATCTTGGCCACGCCGCCTTTCGCGTCGAAATTCCCGGAGCGACGATCCTCATCGACCCGTTCCTTTCCGGAAACCCGTCCTTTCCCGCCGACATGAGCGTCGAGCAGGCGAGCGAAGGGGTGACCCATATCCTGCTGACACACGGGCATGACGACCATATCGGCGACACGATCGCCATCGCCAGGGCGACCGGCGCGCAGGTCACGGCGAATTTCGAAATCGCCATGTGGGCGCAGTCACAGGGGCACGAGAACATCAACCCGATGGGCTGCGGGGGCACCGTCGATGTCGGCCCGTTCGCGGTCTCGCTTACCCAGGCGCACCACACCTCGTCGTCGCTCGCCGACGGCTGGCCGCCGGTCTATATGGGCCAGCCGAACGGCATTGTCGTGCGGGCCAAGGACCAGCCGGTGCTCTACCACATGGGCGACACCGACATTTTCGGCGATATGGCACTGGTCAATGAGCTCCATGCGCCGAAGGTCGGCATCGTGCCGATCGGTGACCGCTTCACCATGGGCGCGCGCACGGCCGCGCTCGCCTGCCGCCGCTATTTCGACTTCGACACGGTCATCCCCTGCCACTACGGCACGTTCCCGATCCTCGACCAGTCGGCGGATGCCTTCGTCGCCGAGATGGGCGACCAGGGCTCGCGCGTGAAGGTGACGGCGCCGGGCGGATCGCTGGAGGTCTGAGGCGGGGCACGCGGGGGGGGGGGCGAGAGTGCCTCGCCCGAAGCCGCACACGCAGGATGTCATCCCCGGCTTGACCGGGGATCCAATGGCCACCGCAGCCGGGGTGACGGTTCTCGCCTGCCGCGACCGGCTCGGAGATGAACGTCTGCGGACCCGCGTGACGCGCAGCCTCCGGGGGCGAGGACATGTCGGCGAGGGCTGCATCCCCTTTTCGCGCGCCACCTCGCGTCCAGCCCTCTCCCTTCGTCCTCCCGGCCGCAGGCGCAGCCGGGGAGCAGGGATCGGAGAGTCGAGGGCCTCTCGGTCGAGGTTCTGCCGTGGTGCTAGTCCGCGCGGGTTTTCTGGATTTCGCAATCGGACGGCAGGGAGGGTCCCCAGAACCCCTGGTCGAGCCAGCAGGACATGACGATGTCCGGGCGGTTCTCGATTTCCAGCCTCATGAAGATGTCGTGGTGAACGAGCTTGCAGGTTCCGGATGCGGTCCTGTCGGTGCGATCCGGCATCGCGTTGATCATCTCGCCGCAGCGCGCCTCGGCAATCTCGACGCTCGCTTGGTAGACCTTCTTCTGAAAAATGAGGAACCCGGAAATCAGGCCTAGGGCCAGCAGGACTATGACCACGTTCTTGAGCAACGGCCTCTCCGCGCCTGAAAAATACTGTCGGTCGGCAATGTCTTTGCGAGGATGTCGATCATCATTGTGATCGCAGTGGGGCAGGGGCGCTTTCTAGGACACCGCAAACACCGTGCTTTTCCGGTTCCGGCTCGCGCTTCGTCTGCCCGGAATGACGCAAAAGAGGCCGCTTTAACGGCTGGACAGATGATAAATGTTCACGTAATGTTCTCATCTGTCCAGAACGGGTGCAGCCATGACCAACATTGTCCGTCCCTTTGTTTCCGGCGCGAAAGCGCTGCCGTTTCGTTCCCGCCTTGATGATTACATCGTGACCCTGTCGCGCGGGGATCTGGCCGGCGCGGCCCGTGCGCATTTCGCGCCCGACATCCGCCTCTACGACAATGGCTCGCTGGCTGCCGACGGGCTCGAGGCGGTGCTTCGCAAGATGATGCCGGTGCTGCGCCGCTTCACCATGCTGCGCGGCACGGTCGACGATCTGGTCTGCGACCGGGCCCGGGAAATGGCGGAGTTCGCCTGCCGCTTCGACGGGGTCGATATCGATGGACGGACGGTGCGCGAGACGGTGATCTTCCGCCAGAGCTGGCGGCTGGGGCGGATCGTGGAGGAAAGTCAGGAGCGGGGCGGTCGCGTCGACCGGGCCTTTGGCGACGACCGGCTGCTGCGCAGTCTGGTCAGCGGTGCCCGTGGGATGCCTGCCGGCGATGGCGGACGTATTTGCGCCTGAGCGCGGGCCAGATCGTGGGCAGTGCCTTGCAGGTGGAAGGACGCGGGTGATATAGCCCGTGGGAGCGGGCCGGCGGCCCGCGCCGCGAGCCGGTCCACATCCCTTTCGGAGAGTCTGCATGTCCGTCGATATCGATACGGTGAAGCGCGTCGCCCATCTGGCGCGGATCAAGGTCACGGACGACGAGGCCGGCAAGATGACCGGCGAGCTCAACACGATCCTGGCCTTTGTCGAGCAGCTTGACGAGGTCGACGTCGAGGGCGTCGAGCCGATGACCTCTGTGGTCAAGCAGGAGATGAAGAAGCGTCAGGACACCGTCACCGATGGCGGCTATCCGGACAAGGTGACGGGCAACGCGCCGGCCTCCGACGACAATTTCTTCATGGTCCCGAAGGTCGTGGAATAGGATCATGGCCTTCGTGGTGGGTGTCGAGAGCCCGCTCAGCGACGAAATGCGGAGCCTGATCGGCGAGCTGAATACCGTTCTTCTCGCGCTGTCGCCGCCCGAACATTGCCATCACATGAGCGTCGAGGAGATGGCGGCTCCGGACACCACCGTCTTCGTCGCCCGCGATCCGGAAAGCGGAGCGGCGCTGGGCTGCGGCGCGCTCCGCCGGCATGGCGGCGGCATCGGCGAGGTGAAGCGGATGTATACCCGCGAGGCGGCGCGGGGGCTTGGCGTCGGTGGCGAGATTCTCGGCCGCGTCGAGGCGCTGGCACGCGAAGAGGGGTTGCGCGAACTGGTGCTGGAGACCGGCGACCGGCACCACGCGGCCTGGCGGGTCTATGAGCGGGGCGGTTTTTCGCGCTGCCCGCCGGTCCTCGATTATCCCGATACGCCCTTTTCCGTCTTCTATCGCAAGGCGCTGGCGGAGGCCGGCGAGACCTTGCGGGCTTGACGGGAGCCGCGCGGGGCGCGAGACAGGCGCAACGACATGCCGTGAGCGCGCGGCGCAGACCATTCCAGCGTGACCTAAGTCCCAGCGAGACGACCCAGATGACCGAGCTGACGAAACTGACCCTGGCAGAGGCCCGCGACCGGCTTGCCGCGCGCGAGATCAGCGCGAGCGAGCTGACGAACGCCTATCTTTCGGCGATCGAGGCGGCCAATCCCTCGATCAACGCCTATGTCGCGGTCACGCCCGAGCGGGCACGGGAGATGGCGGCGCGCTCTGACGAGAAGCTCGCCCGGGGCGAGGGCGGGGCGCTGGAAGGCATCCCGCTCGGCATCAAGGACCTGTTCGCCACCGAGGGCGTCCACACCCAGGCCTGCAGCCACATCCTCGACGGCTTCAAGCCGCCGTATGAATCGACCGTCACCGCCAACCTGTGGGCGGACGGCGCGGTGATGCTCGGCAAGCTGAACATGGACGAATTCGCCATGGGCTCGTCGAACGAGACCTCCCATTACGGCAATGTCGTCAATCCGTGGCGACGCGCCGGCTCCAACGAGGCGCTGGTGCCGGGCGGCTCGTCCGGCGGTTCGGCCGCCGCCGTTGCCGCCTCGCTGTGCCTTGGCGCGACCGCGACCGACACGGGCGGCTCGATCCGCCAGCCGGCGGCGCTGACCGGGACGGTCGGCATGAAGCCGACCTACGGGCGCTGCTCGCGCTGGGGTGTCGTTGCCTTCGCCTCCTCGCTCGACCAGGCCGGGCCGATCACCCGGACGCTGCGCGACAACGCGATCATGATGCGCTCGATGGCCTCCAGCGATCCCAAGGATACGACCTCGGTCGACATGGCCGTGCCCGACTACGAGGCGGCGATCGGCCGTTCGGTCAAGGGGTTGAAGATCGGCATCCCGGCCGAATACCGGGTCGACGGCGTGCCGGAGGAGGTCGACGCACTGTGGGCCAGGGGCATCGAGTGGCTGAAGGCGGCGGGTGCCGAGATCGTCGAGATCAGCCTGCCGCACACGAAATACGCTCTGCCGGCCTATTACATCGTCGCGCCGGCCGAGGCCTCGTCCAACCTGGCCCGCTATGACGGCGTGCGCTACGGCTTGAGGGTTCCTGGCGAAGACATTGCCGACATGTACGAAAACACCCGTGCCGCCGGTTTCGGCACCGAGGTGAAGCGGCGGGTGCTGATCGGCACCTATGTGCTTTCCGCCGGCTACTACGATGCCTATTACCTGCGCGCCCAGAAGGTGCGCACCCTGATCAAGCGCGACTTCGACCTTGCCTTCGAGGCGGGCGTCGACGCGATCCTGACGCCGGCGACGCCGGACGCGGCCTTCGCGCCGGGCGCCTTCAGCGGCGATCCGGTGCAGATGTATCTCAACGACATCTTCACCGTGACGGTCAACATGGCCGGCCTGCCGGGCCTTGCCGTGCCGGCCGGCCTCAACCGCGACGGGCTGCCGCTCGGGCTGCAGCTGATCGGTCGTCCGTTCGACGAGGAGACGCTCTACACGCTCGGCCATGTGATCGAGGAGGCCGCCGGCCGGTTCGAGCCGGCAAAGTGGTGGTAGGCGGATCCTGAATCAATTTTCGCGCAGAATCTTGCAAGAATTGCGCGAAAATTTTTCGCGATTGTCGCATCGAATTGCGCGTCAAGAGGCCCGGAAGGCAGACTTTCCGGGCCTTTTGTCGTTTTCCGGCCGCCTATACGCCCCTCAATCCGGTCCAGTACCGGCGGATCATGCGCCGGAACAGGCTCCGGGTCAGGGTTCCAGAATAGGCGCTCAAACAGGAGCGGGGACAAGGCAGGCGGCCCCTTCGGATTTCAGCTCGCCGCGGCGCGCCGCCAGCCGATAGCCAGAAGACCGGCGCCGATCATCATCGAACCGCCGGCCCGGTTGATCCACATCCGCACGGAGGGCTTGCGGATGCGGGTGCGCACAAGCGTGGCCATCAGCCCGTAGGCGGCGGCGTTGAGCGTGGCCAGCACGATGAACGTCACCTCCAGGATCGCCATCTGCGGCAGCAGCGGCTGCGCCGTGTCGAGGAACATCGGCAGGAAGGCGACGAAGAAGACGATGCTCTTGGGGTTGAGCGCCGTCACCGCATAGGTGTGCAGGGCAATGCGCAGGGCCGGCGCGCGCGGCGCGTCGGGCTCGACATCGGGGGCCACCGTGACCGGCGCCCGCCACAGCTTGACGCCGAGCCAGACGAGATAGGCGCCGCCGATCCATTTCAGCGCGGTGAAGAGCGTGGCCGAGGTGGCCAGCAGCGCCCCGAGGCCCAGCATGGAGGCCGTCATCGCGGTGAGGTCGCCAAGCGCGACGCCGATCACCGTCGCCGAGGCGGCGGCGCGGCCGTGACCGAGCGCGTAGGCCACCACCAGAAGGATGGTCGGGCCGGGGACGGCCAGAAGCACGAAGGAGGCGGCGGAAAAGGCCAGCCATGTTTCAAGGGTCATGAACAACTCCTGCGGTTTGCAATGCGCCGAGCAATCCACAGCCGCGCGCGCCTGAAAAGGAAAAAAACGGGCCGGATGTCCGTTTTAGGAGAGGGCGGGCCGGCGCCTGGGCAGGCCGGTGCCTGAGCGGATCGGCGCCGGGGAACCGGTCAGGGCGTGATGCGTTGGTCCAACGTGTCCCAACCCGGCCTGAGGACCGAATTTTCAATGAACGATGCTCCTACCGAGAAACCCCCGCAGGAGGCCCGGCAAGGCCGTCGCGGCCGTCCGGTGCTGCTTGTGCTTGTCCTGAGCGCCACGTTCGCAGCGGTCGCGCTGGCGGTCGTCGGGCTGATCTATTCGCCTGGCGGGTGATCGCGAAAGGCGAGGCCGGACAGGGTGTGCGGGCCGCGTGTGGCAGGGCCGCCGAAGCGCCTGCGATAGCTTGATGGCGTCACCCCGAAACGCGCGCGGAACTGCCGCCTGAGACTGTCGGCCGAACCGAAGCCGCAGGCGAGCGAGACGTCCTCAAGCGGCCGGCTTGGCTGCATTTCCAGCAGCATTTGCGCGGCGCGCAGCCGCTCCTGCAGGACGAAGGCGCCCGGCGTCATCCCGGTGGCGCCGACCACGCGGCGGTGAAACGTCCGCTCGCTCATGCCCGCGCGCCGGGCCAGCGCGTCGATCCCGAGCGGTGCGCCGAGGTTTGCCCGGATCCAGTCGAAGAGCGGGCCGAGCCGGCCGCTTTCATGGACACTTGCCACGGGGGCGACGACGAATTGCGCCTGGCCGCCGTCGCGATGGGCGGGCAGCACCAGCCGGCGGGCAACGCCGTTGGCGAGCCCGGCACCGAAATCCCCGCGCACCACATGCAGGCAAAGGTCGATGCCGGCGGCGGAGCCGGCCGCCGTCAGGATGTCGCCCTCGTCGATATAGAGCGTGTCCTCGACGAAGCGGATGTTCGGAAAACGGTCCTTCAACGCCGGCAGATAGCGCCAGTGGGAGGTCGCCCGCCGCCCGTCGAGAAGGCCGGTCGCGGCCAGCACGGCAACGCCGGAGCACAGCGACATCAGCCGCGCGCCGCGCGCGTGCTGCCGGCGAAGCGCCTCGACCAGCGGGGCGGGCACCGGCTCGCCGATGCCGCGCCAGCCCGGCACGACGATGAGGTCGGCTTCCTCCAGCGCCTCCAGCCCGGCCTCGACCGAGACGAAGAGGCCGCCGGCGGCGCGCAACGGGCCGTCCTCGGCGGCGCAGGTGCGGAACCGGTACCAGCCGGGCCCGGCCTCGGGCCGGGGCAGGCCGAAGACCTCGCAGGCGACGCCGTATTCGAAGGTGCAGAGCCCGTCATAGGCAAGCGTGCAGACCAGGGGCGGGGCTGTTGCCGGGCCTGTCATCGGACCAGTCATCGGGCCAGTCGTCGGACCGGCCATAGGGGGAGACGTCGGTGCGGTCATCAGGCGGGGTGTCCGGTAGTGCGTTTGGCGGTGCGTTTGGCAGAAAGTGTCGGATCATAGGACGTTCTGCCACTGGCGGCCAGCCCCGCGCCGGCCGAGGATGGCGCCATCCCGCAGGCAACCAGGCAAGAGGTTCGACATGTCCAGTCCCGTCACCGAGATCGCCCCCGCCAGCGCAGACGCCGTGCTCGCGCATTACCGCAAGCGCCTCGCCTTCGAGACCGACTGCGCCGACGTCCATGCGGCGCAGGCAGCCGGCACGGCCGACTTCGTCCTGTGCGATGTGCGCGGCGCGCAGGCTTACAGACGGGCGCATGTGCCCGGCGCGATCAGCCTGCCGGTCGGCAAGATGAGCGAGCGGCGCATGGCCGAATGGCCGGCGGAAACGCTGTTCGTCGTCTATTGCGCCGGGCCCCATTGCAACGGCACCGACAAGGCGGCGATCCGCCTCGCCAGCCTCGGCCGCAAGGTGAAGGTGATGATCGGCGGCATGACCGGCTGGGCCGACGAGGGCTATGCCTTCGAGGGGGAGGGCGAGATCATCTGACGAGGCAGGTTCCTGCCTTAGGAGCAGGACTTGCCACCTGCCCGCAGCCAACCGCTGGGCCAGCAAAGGCGGCAGTACAGCGGACTCGGAGGGTGCCGGAGTGGCCCGTCAAGGCGATGTGTTTGCTAGGAATGCATTTTGGTAGCGGCCTGCATTGAACCCCCGACAGCCATCCTAAAGAAAATCAACGGCTTATGCTCTCGTAGGAGCTGCTTGCAACGTGCATACAAGTTTTTCTTGATAAATCAATAAATTATCTAATTTTTGTGGTGGCGGAGGACCGCTACAGTCGATCCACACACCTACCGGAAATACGCTATAGTCTCCGACCGTTCTCTCGGACATTGGCAGCCTAGCTACGCCTACAGGATTGACCGCTTCGGGGTGTTTCAGACCGTCCGGTTCCGGAGGGCGATCAAGGGATAGCTGCGCTGTCTGCTGGCCGACCTGGAACTACAGCATGGGTCGCAATCGTCAGGTAAAGAAAGCACCCTCTAGGAGGACGACAAAGACATTCTGATATTCATATTTGCCGGAACGTGCATACCGGCCTTGATCGTGGTCGGCAGTTGAACGTTGATCTTGTCCTCCGGCTTTGCCAGTCGGATAGTCTTCATCGCGCGGACCAATAGGGCCATGATCGCAACAGCTCCGTGATCGTCGGCAGGGTCACATGACATCGCGCCGAAGGTAACGCTCGCCGATTTGGACTTCTTGTCTTCCTCCCAATGTAGCCAGCCGACGCCGGATGTTATCTCTAGGAAGGGAAGCCATTCGCCACTCTTTTCGTCCTTGACGCTGAGGTTCGGCCATGATCGGCCGATGCGGCACCCGTGCTTGAAGGCGTTGTAAACAGTCTTTTGGCTGAACAGCCGTGCTTGAACAGAGATGAACTTGATGACTTCATCGTCTAGGACATTCTCGGTTCCCAAACGGCCCCAGAATTTGGCCGCGATCCATTTGTCGTAGTCAGTAACACCGCGAATTCCGAGTGTGGTGGGTATCTCTTTACGAGCTACGGATTGCACCGCGTCATTGAATTTTTGGCCGAAGAATTTCTTGGCAAATCGGGGGACTGGCCCATGCGGATGACTACCCAAGAGAACGGTGAGCAGCGTTTCGATAGCATGAAATCGGGTGAACATCAGGGCGGATGCTTTCATTTCATCCATTCCCTCAAGTAGATCAGCGCCGAAGCCGCTATCCTTGCTTGGTTTTTCATCTAGGCGGTAGTGCTGATCAATGTCCTTTGTGTAACGAATGCAACTTGCCTGTTTCAAATGGTAGAGTGGATCAATCTGCGACCAAAATAACTTCTCGACATCCATTCTGGGTTCCTCCTCTAATGTCTTGGAAATTTGCCGCAACGCAGCGTTATTGAAGGGGCCGCGGCATGGTGCTCACAATATCCCACTTATTTTTGTCGGCACAGGCAACGCTCACTCCACTATGATCCAGAAGCAAGGTTCAACCGACTTGGAAATCTTCAAGCCCTTCTTCGGCCGAAGAGGCGATGGCGTGTGGGAAATTCAGGCGATGGCGTCTGTACCTCTCAAACCCAAAAACGCAGAGGACTCCGACTTTTACGCTGTTGAGAACGATATGTTCGTCGCGCAGCCGAATATCATTGGGACAATCCATTCGGTTCTCGCGAAAAGCATCGTGCCAATCGTGGCACATGTTCCGGGTGAGACACATCTTCGGTGTTTAGGAACAGGCTTTTTCATTAGCTGCACGGGCCTCCTGATCACGGCCGCTCACGTGATCACCGATCCGATCGACCGCCGGTATGGAGGTACGCGGGAACTTGATGAACAGACATGGCACTTCGGGCAACTAAAGCTCGGTGTGATGCTGCCAGTAAGCCCACTGGCCGGGTTCAAAGGCTATATCTTTCGTGACATTGAATGGGCAGGGTTTCTCGGAGAACGGACCATACACCCAATTCCCATTCGAGGCGTTGAGATCAAGCTGACCTCCGACACAGCCCTATGTAAGGTCACGGAACTTGGCGCGGGAATTGCGCATCAGCCGCTCCCAATTATTCAGCCCGGATTGAGGGGCATTGGCATTGCGGTCGGAAAGTCGGCGACGGCCATCGGCTATGCCGGAATGCAGGATGTCGAGCTTTCGATGGAGCGGTCCGACATGGCATCCGGTGATTTCCGGTTTGAATTGCACGTATCTAGAGGCACTGTCTTGGAGAGGTTCCCTGACAACGCCGAATGCCGACAGGTTCCAACACCGGGTGCATGCTTTTCGGCATCGATGAAGTTGCCCGCAGGTATGAGCGGAAGTCCAATTTTTGATGACGAGCGGCTATATGTTCACGGCGTCGTAAGCAAGGGCTGGGAGGATGAGTCTGGACCCAGTAACCACGGCTATGGGTCGATGCTCGAACACTCACTAAGAATCCCGATTCGATTTCTCGACGGAAAAACGCTGCTCGACCTCTTCAAGGAGCAAGAGCATGGGCTTCCCAAGTTCTTCATCCCAGATGCCTAAAAACTGATCAGACATCTTGCAGGGGGAGGTGTCTCTGATTTTTGGCGCGGACACAGTGGATGGCATCGAGCACGCATGGATTGTCGTTCCAACGGGGCTAATGTTGGGTGCGGAGCCATAAGTCGATTTCCCTGCAACTGGTTTTATGACTCATAGTCTCCAAGCGGAAGGCGCTGTTGAAGTCAGTTCGCTGTGAGCCGGTCCATCCACCCCGGAGAACCGTTCCAGGCTCCCCGGGGCTTTGGTTTCTACCTGTTGTCGGCCTGCGCGCGCACGCGCACCAGCCCGAGCCGCGTGATGCGGTAGGGGCCGGAATTGGCCGAGGCGATCAGCCGGCGGCGCTTGAGCTTGCGGAAGAGCTCCAGCGTCATGCCGGCGTGGTGCCAGCCTTCGCGGGTGATAATGCGCAGGTCTTCGATGCGGCCGCGCTCGTCCTTTTCGACGAGCACGCAGCCGCCCTGAGCGAGCAGGTGCAAGACCCGCTGCTCGGTCCTTGAAATATCCATCGGGATGTCAGTTCCGGAAGATGCAATTCGACCGTCGACCGCCGCAGCCCTTGTCGCATGCGGCGTCGTTTGGGTTCTCGCCCGGTCGTCAATCAGGACCGGGCTTTACCGGGCCTCGCGGTTTCCGCGCATAAAATCTCCATCGAAAGACGATAGTCCGATACCGCCGATGGCCGGCGAGCGCAATCGCGCCGGAGGGGAGGGCGGTCGGTCTTCCCGCCACCGTGGCGGATTTGCCGCATGCGGCGGGCGTGTCGGTTGCAGGTTCGGCGGCTTCCCTTTTGGGCGCGGCGGACCTAAAACACGCCCATGACACCCGCCGAATCCCTTTCCCTGCTCTTCGGGCTGGCCGGCCTGCTCAATCCGTTCGCGCTCTTGATCGGGGCGGCGCTCGGCTGGTACGCGGATGCGCGCGCCAAGCTGATTATCGCGGCCTTTGCCGCGGCGGCCTTGAGCGTTTTGATCGACGCCTCGCTCAACCTGAGCGGCGTGCGCCCCATCGGCGGCTATGACGGCGGGCCGCTGGCCGTGCTGCCGTTCCGCTTCGTCGGGGCGCTGCTGATCGCCATGTTCGTCTACGGCATCCGCAAGCGCGCGCGCCGCAAGCGCAAGTAGGCCTCCGGTTCGACCTGGCGCCGGCTCAGTCCCGGCCGGTCCAGCGGGCGAACAATTCGCCATTGCGGCAATAGTCCGGGGTTTGCCGCGCGCCGTCCTCATGCGCATCCAGCCAGCCGGCGCAATCCTGCGGCCGGTCGCAGCCCATGCAGCGGTGGATGGCGGCGCGCATCGTCGTCTCCAGGGTGAAGTCCATCGGCATCGCGTCGCTCGCCCCGACCGTGCGCATCATCCGCCCCATCAGGCCGGCCCTCTCGTCCAGGCGTTTCATCAGTCCCATCACCGCATCCTCCAACTCGCCGCCCATGCGGCGCCGGATCTCAGCCTATAATGGTTGCGGATGAAACTGTTTGATCAGGATCAAGGCGCGGGAGAGGGGCTGCGAAGCGGGGGAGAGGCGAGGCATACGGGCACGCGCGGATTTCCGCGAATCTGCTAATGTCGCAAGGGTGCAACATCCGCACGGGCGGGGCTCTCGCATGATCTCGCGTGTTTCGACACCGACGGGCGTTGTTGCCGTCACCCCGGTCACCAAGCTGCCGCCGCTCAATGTCGGCGATGTCATTGCCGTGCGCGTTGCCCGGCACATGGCCGACAATGTCATGCGCCTGGTTTCCGGCACGTTCCAGCTCGATGTCGAGGGGGAGGAGATGCTGCCCGTCGGCGCGCGGGCGAAGCTGGCCGTGGAGCGGGGCGCGGACGGGGTGCGCTATCACGTCAGCGCCGAGGGCGAGGCGGGTGCTGCACGGGGCGCGGGCGGCACGCGCGAGGCCGCGGCCCTTGCCCGCATCACCGACCTTGCGACGCGGCTGGCGGCCGACCAGGACGGACTCGCCCCGCTTTTTGCCGGCGCCGCCGCCGCCGCCCGGACCATGGCCGCACTGCCGGCGGGCAACACGCTTTTTCCCCCGGCGGCGGCAGGCGCGCTGGCCACGCTTTTCGGGTTCCGGCTCGACACGGGCGCGCGGTTCGACGGGACGGCGTTGCGCCAGGCCTTGACGCGGATCGCCGGGCAATCGGCGGGCGGCGCGGGGACGCCGCCGGGCGGCGAGACGCTTGACGAGGCGCTGGCCGCACTGGTCCGCGCCCTGCGCGGCACGGCCGGGGAGCGGGAGGCGCCGTCGCGGCAGGCAACGCCGCCGCCGCTGCCGGGCCTGCAACGCCATCCGCGCGGTGAACGCCCGGCCCGGGCCAGCGGCGAGTTGCTGTCCGCGCTCGGGCGGCGCGATGCGCAAGGGGCGGCCGCGATCCTTGCGGGAAAGGGCGAGGCGGCGCTGGCGAGGGGCCGGCTGGCGGCGCTCGCCTCGCGCGGGCTGCTCGCCGATGCGGGCGCGGACCCGGCCCCGTTCGACCGGGTGCTCGACCTGCCGCTGCTGATCGGCGGGGAGACGGCGGTCATTTCGCTGCAGATCGGCCGCGACGACACGCCCGGCCACGAGGGCGAGGGCGCCCACCCGGCCTGGCGGCTGCGCTTCGGGCTCAACACGGACGGCACCGGCCCGGTCGAGGCGGTGGTCGGGCTCGACGGCACCCGGCTGTTCGCCAGCATCTGGGCGGTGCGCGAGGAGATCCGCATGGCGCTCAACGACGGCCTGCCGCGCCTTGCCGTGACGCTTGCCGAGCTGGGGCTGGAGGTGATGGACCTCAAGGTGCTGGCGGGCCTGCCGGACGACCCGCCGGCGCCCTCCGGCCAGTTCGTGGATATGGTCTCGTGAGCGGCGAGCGGCGCGAGCCGCCGGCCGTTGCCGTCGCGCTTCGCTACGACCATGCCGGCGCGCCGCGCGTCACCGCCAGGGGACGCGGCACGGTTGCCGCCCGCATCCTGGAACTGGCCGCCGAACACGGCGTGCCGGTGGAGGAGGACGAGGCGCTCGCCGAAGCGCTGTCGCAGGTGGAACTCGACCGGGAGATCCCGATCGAGCTCTATGAGGCGGTCGCCGCCGTGCTACGCTTCATCCTGGCGGCAAGGGGGCGGCTTTGAGGGAAGCGGGCGCGCCGCGGCAACGAAATGACTTGCCAAACCCGGGCCGAAATGGGACTTCCGTCTCCCAAGCCGCCCGATATCGCGCCCCTGGCGCGGCAGGGCAGTGTTCCAGGCGGGTCGTTATCTCACTCCTCCATCGGGGGGCTCGCTCCCAGGATTGGAAAGCCATTGCCGAACACCGACTGCCCGCCGAAGGAAAAGCCCCGCTCCTGGAACGCCTCGCTGGCCAGGTACCGCGAACCGAGCACGGCGCGCAGCGTCTTCGAGATCCTCGCCAGCCTGCTGCCCTTCGCGGCCCTTTGGGCGGCGGCGGCGGTGCTGACCGCCAACGGCCAATGGTGGGGCCTCATCCTGACCGTGCCGGCCGCCGGCCTTCTGGTGCGCCTGTTCATGCTGCAGCACGATTGCGGGCACGGTTCGCTGTTCTCGCGGCGCGGCCTCAACGACTGGACGGGCCGCGCCCTCGGCGTGCTGACCTTCACCCCCTATGACTACTGGCGGCGCACCCATGCGATCCACCACGCCTCGACCGGCAATCTCGACCAGCGCGGCATCGGCGATGTCGACACGCTGACGGTGCGCGAATACCAGGCGCTGCCCCGGGCCGGCCGGCTGCGCTACCGGCTCTACCGGCATCCGCTGGTGATGTTCGGCCTCGGACCGGCATGGCTGTTCGTGTGCCAGTACCGGCTGCCGGTGGGATTGATGCGCGGCGGGCTGGAGCCGTGGGTCTCGACCCTTGCCACCAATTTCTGCATCGCCGGCATGGCAGCGCTGCTCATCTGGGCGGCCGGGCCTGTGCCCTTCCTGATGGTGCAGGGGCTGATCATCCTGATCGCCGCGACCGTCGGCGTCTGGCTCTTCTACGTCCAGCACCAGTTCGAGGACACGCACTGGTCGAAAGGGCGCGAGTGGAACTACACGACGGCGGCGCTGGAGGGCAGCTCGCATTACGACCTGCCGCCGGTCCTGCAGTGGTTCACCGGCAATATCGGCATCCACCATGTGCATCACCTGTCGAGCAAGATCCCGTTCTATCGCCTTACAGAGGTGATGCGCGACTTCCCCGAGTTGCGCGACATGAACCGCATCACCCTGCGCCAGAGCCTTGGCTGCGTGAAACTCGTCCTGTGGGACGAGGACACCCGCCGGCTCGTCTCGTTCCGCCAGGCGCGGGCGGGTAGCGCTGCCGCCTGAGGGGGGGGCGAGGAGTAGGCCGCGAGACACGTTTTGTTCTTGCGGTGGAGGTGTCCTGACGGGCAGGCTGAACGTACCGGAAATGCGTTATTGAATTTTACCTTTTGAAGTATACCTTATACGGTAGGGTTGTGATATGAACTCGTTTCACAAGGTCCTGCAGGCTGCATTCTATGTCTCTGCCTCCGGCAAGCGGCCGGTGCGCGAGTGGTTGATGGACCTGACGCCCGAGGACCGCAAGACCATCGGCGAGGACATCGCGACGCTGGAGTTCTGCTGGCCCATCGGCAAGCCGAAATGCGCGCCGATCCAGGGCGTGAAGAGCATGTATGAGGTTCGCTCGAACATCTCGTCCGGCAGGATCGCCCGTGTCCTGTTCGTCCTTGTCGGCAACCGGATGGTGCTGTTGCACGGCTTCGTCAAGAAGACCCAGCAGACGCCGGAGAAGGAACTGAAACTGGCGATCACGCGCATGAAGGAGGTGCAACGCCATGGCTGACAATCCGCATATCGGCGAAAGCTTCGAAAGCTTCCTTCGCGACGAAGGGGTCTATGAGGAGGTCACGGCAACCGCGATCAAGCGCACGCTGGTGATGCAGATCGAGCAGGAGATGGCCGCGAACAACATCTCCAAGTCCGAGATGGCGCGGCGCATGAAAACCAGCGCGTCGCAACTCGCCCGCCTGCTCGACCCGGACAATGACCGCATTCAGCTCGACACGCTCATCCGCGCCGCCGCAGCCGTGGGGAAGGGGATCGCGGTGGAGTTGGTGTGAGGGGGACGGGCGCGAACCGCTCTGGCCGGTCCTGCAATGGTTCACCGGCAATATCGGCATCCACCACTTGCATCACCTGTCGAGCAAGATCCCGTTCTACCGCCTAACAGAGGTGATGCGCGACTTTCCCGAGCTGCGCGACATGAACCGCATCACCCTGCGCCAGAGCCTCGGCTGCGTGAAGCTCGTCCTGTGGGACGAGGACACCCGCCGGCTGGTCTCGTTCCGCCAGGCCCGCACGGCCCGCGCCGTCGCCTGAGGGGCGGGGAAGGGAAAAGGGGGGGGCGAGTTGATCATTCCGGCGGGCGGCGCCATATTGTCTGTCTGGCAATGGAGACGCGCGAATGTCCGCCCCGAACGCCCCGGCCGACGACAAGACCCGCAGCAACACCGGGCACGGCGCCGAGCCGCGCGGCGACGGCTTCACCGTGGAGGCGGCGGCCCGGCTGCGCGGGCAGGGCGCGGCGCGCCCGTCGGTCGAAGAGATTGTCACGGACACCAATATCCGCTTCGCCGAGACGCTTCGCCGCCTCGGCGAGTGAACTCCCATGCCGCAACCCGACTGGCTCGATCCGCGCGACATCGACGAGATCGTCGCGCAACTGGCCGTCGCCTTTCCCTCGCATCTCATCCGGCCGCTTGCCCGCGTCAAATTGAATATCGCTGGCAGTGATATTCAATTTGACGCGGCGAAAAGAATCGATCATACAAAGACCGTGGTGATTGCTCATGCTGAACCCGTCCAAGTGTGGGGCCTAGAGCCCTGTGGGAACCTAGAGTTCCCGTCTCAATCCCGTCGTCTGGCAGGGACCGTGGCCGCGCGCCGCACCCGCTGGGCTCTGGGTGCGGCATATTCGAGGTCAAACGTCGCTGAACAGCCCCTCTGTTTCTACGGGCGCCGGCACTCATGCCGGCGGAAGCAGAGGACTATACCGATGAGCAAAGAAGATCGTCACCAGCGGCGGCGCCGCCGACTGACCCGCGCTTGGCTTTTTAAGCTGATCGTCGGGCTCGGTCAGGCAGCATACTATGTTGCACGTTTCTGGTTCTGGTTGTCAGACCGGCAATGAGCGGCGACCTCGAAAATAGCCGGAGGGAGCATCAAAATGAATGACATGAAGCGTCCGATGATTAACGACGCTCTCCGCCTGTTGCGCTTATATCTTGGGCTGTCGCAAAAGCAGATCGCCGCAGAACTTGGACTTTCTCAGTCTATGATTTCCGAGATTGAAAACGGCGCAAAGCCGGTCTCGATGGATATTCTTGAAAAATACAGTATGAAATTGAATATTCGTATGTCGAAACTTCTGTTTTTTGCCGAGGAGTTGGAGGGTGAGCCCTTGAAAACGAAAGGTAAGCTCATCATAGCCAGCCGAGTGCTCAAGCTTCTTGACACTCTGTCGCCTCTGGAAATTGCGAATGCCTCGTAGCATTAAGCCGAAGCATACTGAACGATACGAGATTGAACGCTCGCCGCTCTCGCAGAAGCCAACACAGCGCGATATCGCAGGTCTTTTGGGCGAAACTAGAGATGATTTACGACGGCTTGTAAATTATAAGAACGAATTCATCGTTCGTAGGCAGATCACTACTGGTAAGAATAAAAAACAGCGAGATTTAGCATATCCAACCGCAAGACTTCGAGCGGTTCATGAGCGCCTCAAATTTCATCTGAATAAAATCAAGCTTCCCAGTTATCTATTCAGTCCTCGCAAGAATAGGGGGCAGCGTGATAATGCCGTTTTTCACATTGATCAAGATCAGTATCTGACTCTTGATCTGAAGCAATTTTATCCATCGACAAGCGAAGACATGGTGCGGAGTTGGTTTCGTGATGATCTCGGTATGTATGATGATGTGGCAGGGCTGCTAACGCATCTGTGCACTATTGACGGCAAAGTGTCGTTTGGCTCACCGCTAACCCCGGTGCTTTGCAGCCTCATTCACCGCCGGATGTTCGATCAGATCGCTGACATATGTAACAATCGGGGACTGCTTTATTCTGTTTGGGTGGACGACTTGACAATCTCCGGGCGCTTTGTTCCTGGTGAGGTATTAAGACAAATACGAGCCGTCGTGCGAGGTTCGGGGTTGAAGTCGCACCGCATACGATATCGCACTGGAAACCGCCCAGTTTTTATAACTGGAATCGGTGTTGTAGACGCAACGCTTGTTGCCCCTAACTCACTTAACTTGAAGATTAGGGAGTGTTGGACCGAATACCATGCTGCCGTGACTGATGAGGAAGTGAATTTTCTTATCCAGCGCCTGCTTTCTTACCTTGGAACCGCGAGGCATATCTCGGGTGCGAAATCAGAAAGGGGCCGAAAGGCGGCGGACCAGATGAACTCCCTTCGACAAAAGCGTAATAAGCGGTACCTGGCCACTGAGGAACTTTATCGCATAGAACGTGAGAAACAGTCCAAGATGACACCCGTAGACACAGGGCCTCCACCCTTTTAGCTCCCATAAGCTATTGCATAGAGATGCGGCCTTGATTGTGGCTGTCGTACTGGTTGCGTTCAGAGAACAACTGTAGACTGCCAATCAATCGAAATACGGCACGAAGTGGTTCTCGGGAAGTGTCACGATTGCCGCCCACACCCCCCACCTCCCCCCTTGCGGGGAGGGCAAAGACCCACTACCCACTCACTCGAGCGGTCTGGCGCGCGTTTCGGCGCGCGCGGCACGCGTTCAGGACATGTCTGCCCTTAAGGCGTTTTCGCGCGCGTACGCGCGGGGGCTTGAGAGGGCGGGCGGCAGGCACGACACAACGGGCAGGACTTCCACGGCATGAGCATCGTCGACACCCGCACCCCCGATCCCAAGAAGTTCATCAAGGGCGCCACGGGCGACTGGGAAATCGTGATCGGCATGGAGGTGCATGCCCAGGTCACCTCGAACGCCAAGCTGTTTTCCGGCGCCTCGACCGAGTTCGGCAAGGATCCGAATGCCAATGTCAGCCTCGTCGATGCGGCAATGCCGGGCATGCTGCCTGTCATCAACGAGGAATGCGTGCGCCAGGCCGTGCGCACCGGGCTGGGCCTGAAGGCGCAGATCAACAACAAGTCGGTGTTCGACCGGAAGAACTATTTCTACCCGGACCTGCCGCAGGGCTACCAGATCTCCCAGTTCAAGCAGCCGATCGTCGGCGAGGGCGAGGTGCTGCTCGACATGGCCGGCGGCGAGCAGGTGACGGTCGGCGTCGAACGGCTGCATCTGGAGCAGGACGCGGGCAAGTCGCTGCACGACCAGCATCCGACCATGTCCTTTGTCGATCTCAACCGCTCGGGCGTCGCGCTGATGGAGATCGTCTCCAAGCCGGACCTGCGCTGCGCCGACGAGGCGAAGGCCTATCTGACCAAGCTGCGCACCATCCTGCGTTACTTAGGCACCTGCGACGGCAACATGGACCAGGGCTCGATGCGCGCCGACGTCAACGTCTCGGTGCGCGCGCCGGGCGGGGATTTCGGCACGCGCTGCGAGATCAAGAACGTCAACTCCATCCGCTTCGTCGGCCAGGCGATCGAATACGAGGCGCGCCGCCAGATCGGCATCCTGGAGGACGGCGGCAAGATCGACCAGGAGACGCGCCTGTTCGACCCGGTCAAGGGCGAGACCCGCTCGATGCGCTCCAAGGAAGAGGCGCACGACTACCGCTATTTCCCCGATCCGGACCTTTTGCCGCTCGAATTCGACCAGGCCTTCGTCGACGCGCTGGCCGTCGACCTGCCGGAACTGCCGGACGACAAGAAGGCGCGCTTCATCGCCGATTACGGCTTGAGCCCCTACGACGCCGACATCCTGGTGGCGGAAAAGGCCTCGGCCGACTTCTTCGAGAAGGTGGCCAAGGGGCGCGATGCCAAGCTTTCGGCCAACTGGGTGATCAACGAGTTCTTCGGCCGGCTCAACAAGGAAGGCCTGGAACTGGGCGAAAGCCCGCTCTCGGCCGACCAGCTCGGCGGGCTGATCGATCTCGTCGTCGACGGGACGATTTCCGGCAAGATCGCCAAGGACCTGTTCGAGATCGTCTGGAGCGAGGGCGGCGAGCCGGCCGCGATCGTCGAGGCGCGCGGCATGCGCCAGGTGACGGATCTGGGCGCCATCGAGGCGGAGGTCGACAAGATCATCGAGGCCAATCCGGACAAGGTCGAGCAGGCGAGGGCGAAGCCCGGGCTGCTCGGCTGGTTCGTCGGCCAGGTGATGAAGGCGACCGGCGGCAAGGCCAACCCGCAGGCGGTCAACGACCTGCTGAAGGCCAAGATCGGCATCGAGTAGGCCTTCGGGACGGCGCCCGGACGGGGCGCCGGTTCTCCGGGAAGCGGCCTCCGAAAGATGCTCTTGCGCCGGCATTTTTTGCAGTGCAATATATAACAGGATGGCGGGAAGGCGTTGGCGCCTGCCATCCAATTGCCGTGATTGCGTCTGATTTTTCCCAAACATCTTGGTGAGATAGCTTGGCTCGCCGGAACGTGCGGCCTGTCCACGGGCATGCGGAACCAAACTCCGCATGCTGCGTTTGCACAGTGGATTGGCATGCCGGTTCGCACGCGGGTCGGGCAAGGAAGTATGGGGTGATCCGGATGCGGGTCGCGGGCCGGGCGGGCTGTGTGAGCCGCGCCCCGGATGCCGCGAACCCAGGCAAGACATCCGCGGTCGAAGTGCCAGTAGGTGACATGACAACGATCGACAAGCGCAGTTTCCTGACCGGCAGTGCCGGCTTGCTCGCAACCCTGCTTGGAAGCGTCGCGCTTCCGGCCTTCGCCGACGAGGCAGCCCCGGCAACGCCGCCGGCGGGAAGCGAACCGCCGGCGAAGGCGGCCGGCACGCCATTCGACTGGGAGGGGCTGGTTGCCCGGATGAAGGCCAAGGCGGGCGAGCCCTACGACGCGCAGGCGCCGGAGTTTCCCGAGGCCATCGCCAATCTCACCTATGATGCCCATCGCGCGATCCGCTTCCGGCCCGACCATGCACTTTGGAAGACCGAGGAGCGGAATTTCGAGCTCCAGGCCTTCTATCCCGGCTGGGTCTTCGGCCACACGGTCGACATGTTCGAGGTCGTCGGGGGCGAGGCCCGTCCGATGGGCTTTTCGGCCGATGATTTCGAGTATCGCGAGCCGCTCGACCCGGCCGCCTTCAACGGCGTTGCCTTTCCCGGTCCCGCTGGCTTCCGGCTGCACTACCCGCTGAACCGGAACGACTATCGCGACGAGCTGATCACCTTCCTGGGGTCGAGCTATTTCCGGGCGCTGGGACGGGGCAATGTCTACGGCCTTTCGGCGCGCGGACTGGCGGTCGACACCGCCTCGGGAAGCGCGGAGGAGTTTCCCCGCTTCAGCCGGTTCTACATCGAGCGGCCCGAGGCGGGCGCGCGCGAGATCCGGCTCTATGCGGAGCTGGAGAGCCCGCGCGTTTCCGGCGCCTATGCCTTCACCATCCTGCCGGGCGTGGAGACGCTTATCGACGTGGAGGCGGCGATCTTCCTGCGCGGCGACGTCTCGCGGCTGGGACTGGCGCCGCTCACCTCGATGTACCTGTTCGGCGAGAACGACCGGACCGGCTTCGACGACTTCCGTCCGGAGGTGCATGACAGCGACGGGCTCGCCATCCTGCGCGGCAACGGGGAGCGCGTCTGGCGGGCGCTCGCCAATCCGGCGCGGCTGCAGCTTTCCGTCTTCGGCGACGAGAACCCGCGCGGGTTCGGCCTGCTGCAGCGCGACCGCGCGGCCGACAACTATCTCGATGCCGAGGCCCGCTACGAGCGGCGCCCGTCGGTGTGGATCGAACCTGTCGGCGACTGGGGCAAGGGAGCGGTGCTTCTGGCCGAGATCCCGACCGATTCGGAGGCGAACGACAATGTGGTCGCCTTCTGGATGCCGGAAGGGGGGCTGTCCGCCGGGTCCGAGCACCGGCTGCGCTACCGGATGATCTGGGCGCGGGACGTGGAGGGCGACGTGCCGCTGGCGCGGGTGCTGCGCACGCGCACCGGACGGGGCGGCAACTCGGCCGCCGAGGGCGATGCCAATGTCCGCAAGTTCCTGGTCGATTTCTCAGGAGAGACGCTGGCCGGGCTGGGCGAGGAATCGGCGGTCGAGGCCAAGCTCGGCGTCAACAACGGAAAAATCGCGCACCTGATATTGAACCAGATGCCGGGTAGCGACGTTTGGAGACTGATTGTCGACGTCAAGCGGGTCGATGCCGACCAGCCCGTCGAACTCTCGGCCGCCCTTCTGCTGGAAGGGGAGCGCCTGACCGAAACCTGGACCTATCAATGGGGACAAGCCACATGATCGCTGAAGTCCTTTCGCCGGAACCTGGCCGCGCCCTCCCGCCGGAGGACGCCGGGAACCGACAGGCGTTTCTAGACCGGCTGCGCCAGCATTTCGATCGCCACGATCTCGACGACGCGGCGCTTGAAGAGGCTGTGTGCGAAGCCGTCGGACGCCTGTGCGACGGGGAGAGGGGCGCGGTGCTGGAGCGCCTTTACGCGGGGCGTGCCGGCGCCGACCTGCTGCAGAGCCTTGTCGCATCGCTCTGCCTGCCGGCACCGCGGGCGGCGCTTGCCATGCCCGTGCAGGTGCTGGAGCGCCGGGGCGCGGGCGCAGCCGGCCTGCTGCCGCGGTTGCAGATGCGCCGGTTCCAGATGCCCCGGTTCCAGACGCTTCGGGCCTTCTCCCGCCGCGATCGCGTCGGGGAAAGATAGGGCCGGGCCGTGTCGTCGCGGAGCCGGAGGACAGCGCCGCCGTTCGGGAGTGGATGAAATGCAGCCGGGTGATTCCAAGCCGTCCCTGAAGGACAGCGTCATGGTCGGCGTGCGCCGGACCGGCGCGGTCGTGCTGGCGCTCGGACTGACGGTTGCGGCCGCCGCCATGTTCGGGTCGGTGGCTGTTGCCGACGGGTTCGACTGGGTCGACGTGCTGCGGGTGTCGCTTGTCGCCTTCTGTGCGCTTTGGCTGTCCTGGGGCGCGTGTATCGGCATTCTCGGGCTGATCTTTTCCAACGACAAGGTGCCGGTGCACGAAGGCCGCCCGAGCGGCCGGACGGCCATCGTCATCCCGGTCTACAACGAGGCTGCCGATGCGGTGTTCGCGCGGCTCGATGCCATGTATCGGGCGCTCGACGAACTGGGCGTGATCTCCACCTTCGACTTTCACGTCCTGTCGGATTCGACCCGCGAGGAAGCGGCCGCCGCCGAGCGGGCCCTGCACCGCCGCGCCGTCGAGGCGCTGGGGGCGGGGGGGCGGCTGTTCTATCGGCACCGTTCGCCCAATACCGGCCGCAAGGCCGGCAACATCGCCGATTTCATCCGCACCAGCGGCGGCGCCTACGAGTACATGCTGGTGCTCGATGCCGACAGCCTGATGAGCGCGGACACGATCGTGGAGATGGTGCGGCGCATGGAGGCGGCCCCTGGCCTCGGCCTCCTGCAGACGGTGCCCTGCATCATCGGCCGCAAGACGCTGTTCGGCCGGATGATCCAGTTCTCGGCGAATTTCTACTCGCCCGTCTTCTCGCGCGGGGTCGCGGCGCTGCAGGGCCGGCAGGGCCCGTTCTGGGGGCACAACGCCCTGATCCGCACCCGCGCTTTTGCCGCCACCTGCGGGCTGCCGGCGCTGGCCGGCAAGCCCCCCTTCGGCGGCGAGATCCTCTCCCACGACACGGTGGAGGCGGCGATGCTGGCGCGCGGCGGCTGGCAGGTCCGGCTCGACGCGGATCTCGGCGGCTCCTACGAGGAGGCGCCCGCCAACCTCATCGAATATGCCAAGCGCGACCGCCGGTGGTGCCAGGGCAATCTCCAGCATGCCCGGGTGGTTCTTGCGCCCGGACTGCCGTTCTGGAGCCGCATCAACATCCTGCAGGGGATCATGGCCTATCTGGCCTCGCCCGTGTGGCTCATGTTCCTGCTGGCCAGCGTCGCCGCGCCGCTGTTCGCGCCGGCGCCGGTCTATTTCATTTCCGGCTCGCCGTTTCCCCGCTTTCCCCATCCGGAGACGGAAAAGGGGCTGGCGCTGCTGTTCGGCGTCGTCGGGCTCCTCATCCTGCCCAAGGCCCTGCTGCTGCTGCGCGCCGTGCTGACACGCGGAGCGCAGGCCTATGGCGGTCCCGCGCGGGCGGCGGTGTCGGCGCTCTACGAGTTGCTGCTCGCCTCGCTGATGGCGCCGATCCACATGATGTTCCAGAGCCGCTCGGTGTTCCAGGTGCTGTCGGGGGCGGATTTCGGCTGGCCGTCGAGCGACCGGGAGGACGGTTCGCTGGACCTTGCGACAAGCGCGCGGGCGAGCTGGTGGATGGTGCTGTTCGGCGCCGCGACGCTGGCCTTCGCCTATTACTTCGCATCCGGCCTGCTGGCCTGGCTGCTGCCGGTGACCCTGCCGCTGGTGTTCGCGCCGCTGGTGATCTTCTGGACGGCCTCTCCCTCGGCCGGAGCGAGGGCGCGCCAGCGCGGCCACTTCATCACGCCGCAGGAATGGCGCGAGGTTCCCGTGATCACGGCAGCCTCCCTTGCGCGCGACACCTATCGCCGTGCCGATACGCAGCCTGACGAGGCGCGCGAGGTCGCCTGAACGGACGCTGCCTGTCATCATCCCGTTACGAGAACGGCTTACCCGGCTCAGCTCAAGGAAACTCGAGCGAGTCTGGAGGTCTACATGCTGACTGGTCAGTCGAATGCGGGCAGGGGCGAACTGCTGGGACGCGCGGTCCATCGCAACAAGGCCTTGTCGGGCGAGGGCGCGCTCGAGCGTCTCTTCACCTGGGCGTTCAAGGGGCTTGTCTACCCGCAGATCTGGGAAGACCCCGAGATCGACATGGAGGCGCTGGAAATCGGCCGCGACCACGACGTCGTCACGATTGCCTCGGGCGGCTGCAACGTCCTGTCCTATCTCACCGCCGATCCGGCCTCGATCACGGCCGTCGATCTCAACCAGGCACATGTGGCCCTGACGCGGCTGAAGCTCGCTGCCGCCCGCAACCTGCCGGGTCACGAGGCCTTCTACCGGTTTTTCGGAAAGGCCGACGAGGCGGCCAATATCGAGGCCTACAACCGGTTCCTGCGCGACCGGCTCGATCCGGACAGCTGCGCCTACTGGGAAAAGCGTGGGCTAACCGGCCGCAAGCGGATCTCGCTCTTCGCCCGCGATCTCTACCACCACGGGCTGCTCGGCTATTTCATCGGCGCCGGTCACCTGGTCGCGCGCGTCTACGGCATCAACCCGAAGGAGATGCTGCGGGCCCGCTCGCTGGAGGAGCAGCGCACGTTCTTCGACACGGCGCTGGCGCCGCTCTTCGACAAGCGCATGGTGCGCTGGGCGACGTCGAAGCGGGTTTCGCTCTACGGGCTCGGCATCCCGCCGGCGCAATACGAGGCGCTGGCCGGCGGCGGCTCGATGGCCACGGTGCTGCGCGAGCGGCTGGAGCGGCTTGCCTGCGGCTTCCCGCTCTCGGAGAACTACTTTGCCTGGCAGGCCTTCGGCCGCGGCTATGCCAACGACGAGGCGGGCCCGCTGCCGCCCTATCTGAGGGCCGAGCATTTCGACACGATCCGCGAGCGGGCGGGCCGCGTGCGGGTCGTCAATCGCTCCTTCACCGACCATCTGGCGGGCCTCGAGCCGGCGAGCGTCGACCGCTACGTGCTGCTCGACGCGCAGGACTGGATGTCGGATGCGGTGCTGAACGCGCTTTGGGCGGAAATCACCCGCACGGCGCGTCCCGGCGCGCGGGTCGTGTTCAGGACGGCGGCCGAACCGAGCCTGCTGCCGGGCCGCGTCGAGCCGGCGCTTCTCGACCAGTGGCGCTACGAGGCCGACCGGTCCCGCGACCTTGGTCTCAGGGACCGGTCTTCGATCTATGGCGGCTTCCACATCTACGTGAAAGACGCAGCGTGAGCGCCGGCCCGCAGGGCGCTGCCCCGACCGGCAATGCCGACCTGATGGACGGCATCTACAGGTGGCAGCGCCACATCTACGACGCCACCCGCAAGTATTACCTGCTTGGCCGCGACCGGCTGATCGAGGAGCTGGCGCCGCCGCCGGGCGGTACGGTCCTGGAAATCGGCTGCGGCACGGCGCGCAACCTGATCCTTGCCGCGCGGCGCCACCCGCAAGCCCGATACCTTGGCATCGATATCTCGGCCGAGATGCTGGCAAGCGCGCGAGCCTCGATTGCCCGCGCAGGTCTGGACGATCGCATCACCGTGGCACAAGGCGATGCGACGGGCTTCGACATGCGGAGCCTGTTCGGCATGGAGCATGCCGACCGCGTGTTCTTCTCCTACAGCCTGTCGATGATCCCGCCCTGGCGCGAGGCTCTGGCCGCGGGTGCTGCCGCGCTGGCGCCCGGCGGCCGGCTCTCCGTGGTCGATTTCGGGCAGATGGGCGGCTATCCGGCGATCCTGCGCCGGCCGCTCCGTGCCTGGCTGGCCGCCTTTCACGTGGAGCCGCGTGCAGGGTTCGCGGAGGCCCTTCGAGAGGTGGCGGACGCCCACGGCCTTGATGCGACAACGCGCGAGCTCTATAGCGGCTATGCCGTCCACGGCGTCATCGCTCCAGCCGCGTCGTCCTGACGCGCGCCGTTTCGCAAGCTCCGCCTTCGAGGTTTTCATGTCGCAGAACGATGATGCGCCCGCGAGCAATCTGTCGGCCGCGGGGGACCTGGTGATCGAGCCGGCCCGTGAGGCGGATGTCCCGGCCTGCGTCGCCTTGATGAGCGCCAATGCCACCGGCGCAAGGGTGGGGCAGGAGGTGGGCGAGTTTGCGCCCTATCTCGATGCCTTCCGCCGCATGGCCGAGGGCGGGCGCACGGTGCTGCATGTGGCGCGGCTTCCCGGCATGGGGCCGGGCGAGATCGCGGGCATGTTCGAACTCACCATCCTCGACGGTCTCTCCTTTGCCGGGCGCCCCCGGGCGCAGGTGGAAAGCGTGCATGTCGACCCGGCGCTGCGCAGCCAGGGGCTCGGCGCGCGCATGATGGCCTTTGCCGAGGACCGCGCCCGGGCGCAGGGCTGCGTGCTGCTGCAGCTTGCCTCCAATGCCGAGCGCACCCGCGCCCACGCATTCTATGAACGGATCGGCTACGACCGTTCGCATGTGGGCTTCAAGAAGGTGCTGTGACCTGACCGATTGTTCCGGCTTCCCCTTAAGGAAGCGCTTGTGAGCATGCGGCCGGGTAGGGTTGACCGAAGCCGATATGCGGCCCGAATGACCATTTCGTTCCGTCGAAGCAGAAACGGACACGGATGTCATCATCGTTGCCGTAGATGAGGCCGATGTCGGAAGATCCCAGAAGCTCCATGCCGTGGAATTGTCCGTCAAAGAAGCCCCGCGCCCATTTGACGACTTGGCCGTTCTCCGTAATTCCGTATATGGCAAGAATGTCTCTGTGACGGCCGTAGAGCCTTCCGACAACATTGATGCCGGATACGATTCCGTGACCCTGGCCATCGTGAATTCTGTCCGTGTACCTTTCGAAGCCGTTACCGGTTCTTGTGAAAATATCAAAGATATCGTTGTCTTTTCCATATCTGAGTACAGTGTGGTTCTGCCCGGTAAAGACATCGACGCCGCAGTCATATTCCTCTCCGTCCTGTATTCGGAAGAAGGTTCCCTTGCTGATATCGTTCGGATCCTCTCCGACGATAATAAGATCCTTGTCCTCGCCCCCGATCCAGGTGGAGAATCCCGATGCCGCCGTCTTGCAGTGCCAGAAGGGATCGTTCATGGAGCCGCCGCGGACTATGCCGTCATTTGCATCACATATCTGCGGTATGCCGTCACCGCCTTTCGTGAGCAGGCCGCATCCGCCAAGCGGTGCATTCTTGTCCCACATATGAATGTCGGGGCCGGCCGAACTCACACACTTGACACATTGGCCAAGACGCCCGGCTGTGGCGAAGGAGGTTGGAAGGGCGATAATTGCCGTAGCTAGAAAAAACGAAAAGAGTGTTGCTTTTGTCATGCTTGAATCCTCATAAGTAATTATTTTCAAATATAAAAATGATTTAGCTTGTTTGTATTTATATCATTTAACGTGTTGAAAATCAATTGATGCAATCTGCGGATGTAGCTGCGTAGGGGCCGGGCTTCAAGAAGGTGCTATGAGCCGCCGCCGGCCGGCCAGTTGTGCGCCGGCATTCACATGACTTGATCCAGCGTTCAGTCTGCGGGATTCTCACGCTGACGGTCGGCCGCGGGCGTTGCGGGTGTCGCGGCGGCCCCCACTTGAAGGGGCGACCGGCAGTTCCCGCCAGCGATCTTCCTTCCCGGCCCGGACTGCCATATCCCGATGCAAGACGGAGTTTCCCGAATGAGCACAGAGCAGAAGACGCCGATCGAGCTGCATTACTGGCCGACACCGAACGGCTGGAAGGTGACGATCCTGCTGGAGGAACTGGGCGTTCCCTACGAGGTGAAATACGTCAATATCGGCGCCGGCGAGCAGTTCAAGCCGGAGTTCCTGAAAATCGCCCCGAACAACCGCATGCCGGCCATCGTCGATCCGGAAGGGCCGGGCGGGGAGCCGATCTCGATCTTCGAATCCGGGGCGATCCTGCAGTATCTCGGCCGCAAGTTCGGCCGCTTCTACCCCGCCGACGAGCGCAAGCGCGCGAAGGTGGAGGAATGGCTGATGTGGCAGATGGGCGGTTTCGGCCCGATGCTTGGCCAGAACCACCATTTCCGCGTCTACGCGCCGGAAAAGCTGCCCTATGCGATGGACCGCTACCTCAACGAAACCCATCGCCTGTATGGCGTATTGGACAGGCAGCTCGAGGGCCGCGACTTCGTGGCGGACGAGTATTCCATCGCCGACATGGCGATCGTCGGTTGGGCGACCGGCTGGGAACGTCAGGGGATGGAGCTCGGAAAGGACTTCCCCAACGTGGCGCGCTGGCTCGCCGCGCTGAAGTCCCGCCCGGCGGTGGAACGCGGCCTTGCCGTTGGTCGCGACATGCGCGAGCAGCTGGATCTTGCCAGCAACAAGGACGCCCAGTCGGTGCTGTTCGGACAAAGGGCGCGCTAAAGGGAGACGAGGGCGCCGGACTACTTCGCCCGGTGCCAGACTTCCGTCCGGCACATGTCGACGACCACCCGGACGCAGCCGCGAAGACGAAGGCGGCCGGGCGGATCGAGCGTCGCGCTTACAGAGGCGCTCAGCCCGCGGCGCGGATCGTAGGCGCGCCCGCGCCAGCCGTCGTCGCCGTTCCCGGAGAGGTTCCACAGGACCGGGATGCCGAGAAGCTTGCGGTCGCGCTTCTTCCGGTCGCGGTTGTTGGCATCGAGGGTTGTTTCGCGCGTGAAACCGGGGGGCGGGGGGAAGTCCACCAGCAAGCCGCACGGCGCCTCGCCGCAGGGACCGATGCGCACCAGGCCGTTGTCCGGGGTGATCCATTCCCCGTATATGACGTCCATGCCCGGCGCCGGTACGGGCAGGGCGAGGACAAACGCGAGCGAGAGCGCGGCGGTGCAACAGGCAAGGCGTCCCGGCACGCGCGGCCGGGCGCCGGCCGGGTCCGAAGCGACAGCGGAGCGAGGGGCTAGCGCACCCGGGTCCAGGTCTCGCCCTTGCAGATCAGTCCACCGAGAACGCAGCCTTCCAGCTTCAGCCCGTTGTTGCCGACCAGGGTCATCACGCCGCTGTAGGTCTTGCCGTCTTCCGCGTTGTAGACCTTGCCCTTCCAGCGGTTGTCGCCGGACGGTTTCATGTCCATCACGGTCTGCGTGCCGAGCAGCGGCCGGTTGCGCTTGGCGGCATCCGGGTTCTTCGTGTCGTTGCGGGGATCGCGCAGCCAGACGATCTTGCCGCAGAGCGCGGATCCGCAGGGGGCGATCTGGATCTGCGAGCTCCCGCTCGGCCGCTTCCAGACCCCGGTTGCCTCGCCCGCCCGTGCCTCCATGCCCGACACGAACAAGAGGGCGATTGCCGCCATCGCGGTCAATGCGGTTGCTGTCCCTGATACTGTCCTGGCCATTGCCCTTGCTCTCCTCCTCCGGCGTCGGGATCCCGTTCATGTCTTTCCCTTTACGCAAACGTAACCTATCGAGAGTGGGTCGTTGAAACCAGTCGTGACGTAACGGCAGATGGCGGGTTTTTTGTGTCGCCGCGCGCCAAACTTTTTTTCCCTGTTTCAGACAAGGTGAATCAAGGGTTTCCGGAGCGATGAAAGTTCGATTCAAAGATGTCTGATTCCAAAGCGCTTTCGGCAAAAAATAGATGAATCCTTCGTGAAGTTTACTGATTGGTCTTGAACTGTTTTCCTCCTGTTAAGCGAGAATTTTAAGCGCTCGTTGAAGCGCTCTGGACACACTCGAACGTGAAGATTGCAGGCGGCAAGGACAAAGGCCGGCAGGATCTTCACCAAGCCCGACCTGGCAGAAGCCGGTCGGGATCAAACGAAAGACAGGAGTGTGAAATGGCTCGTTTGGATCTTGGAACTCCCGATCTTGCCGCGATGGGCGGTCAGCCCGCGGGACCGGACATTCTGCTGCAGATGGGGCTCGATTGCGCCTGCGGCCGCCACGGCGTCGCTGACCTGGTCGCCGCGCACAAGTGGTTCAACATCGCCGCCATGAAGGGCAGCTCGGACGCGGTGCGCTACCGCAAGGAGATCTCCGTGGAGATGAGCCGTGCCGACATCGCCGACGCGCAGCGCGCGGCCCGCGAGTGGCTTGCCCTGCATTGATCAGCCCGGCCGCCCGTCCCGGCGACAGGGACATGCCGACGATCGTTCTCAACCAGACCACGGCGCGCTGACAGGTTTCTTCCGCCCGCGCCGTGGTTGGTGTGTTCAACGTATTTGACCAACTGACAGAGCGAATGCGTTTGCAGAACTAAAATGCCCAGAAAGTATACTTAATATTTTTTGAGAGTTGCACATTCAGCACGCTCGCGGAGATGATTGATTGCGCAGGGTCTATTGCAATTTCTGCCAATACGCTTGCATCAGAATATTGGTGCAACGTAGGGAGAAATGAAATGGATAGATTGCAGCGCTGCAGGGCGGTTTCGAAACTGGTGGACGATGCTCTGCGAATTGGGTGCGGCGCAGTGGAGACGGGCAATGAGGTCTCCGATTTTGAGTTGATAGCAAAATCTTTTGAGAAAGGTGTGGTTGGAGAACATCTCAATCGCAGAATCAATACACTGCCTCCCAATCAAGTATTGTGGATAGTGGCGCGCGACCGAAATGGTATTCCGATTGGGACAATGGCGGCTCGATACGACATCGTCCAAGGATGGGATTTAGCCCATTTTATACGCGAATATTGGGCTAGGGCATACACAGGTGTTGGCAAGAATCCTGTGGAAATCGAAGAAGAATCTCTTCGTTATGCCAAGGGAATACAAGGACCTTGGGTGTATATTGGAGAAGGGTTCGTTGAGAGTGAATTCAGAAATAAAGGTATTTCAAAAATACTTATACAAATATTAATATTGCTTTCTTTTGATGAGTATAATCCAAGTTTAATCTACGGATGGATGCGTCCAAATTTAATAAATAGAGGAATAAATACATCTTGGGGGTTTCATAATACTATATATCCAGGGGTGCGGTGGATGAGTGCTCCCAAGCAAGCGGACTTGAAAGATCTGGCTTTTGTCTCTTGTGACTCAGCAGGCGTGGATCGGATTGCCCGAAACAAGCTGCAGAATGTCGAGGACTCAAAAACTGCGAATATACAATCAGCGCAGGTAAGCCACCAGTAAGAGTTATGGGCAAGAGGATCCTCATGTAAATTAGATGATCTGGCAGTGAAGCTGATCTGAATACGTCTGTTTGAATGATTTCTGCAACAGGCCTTCGATCGCTTGCCGCCATAAAATAGCCGCGCCGCAACGCTTGTCTGTATTCTAACGGAAATTGGGTTGCGGCCGGCCCTGGCGTTAAATTTTCAATAATAGATTTCGCTAGAGTATTGTGCCCAATGAATAGTAAATTAGAATTATTGCTAGCATCTTCTTTTGATTCCATAATTATTATTTTTTCTGAATAAAAAGAAATTGTTGGGTTCACTGATGGACTTAGCATCCAAGATTGAGAGATGTTGCGTGCGTTTTCGTCAGAGTAATTATCAATTGCTGTTGGAAATGAGATGTATTCGACTTTTGTACACATCCTAATCATTCCCTTAATGATGACGCTTGTGGCGGAGCATGGCCCAAGTTAATGCAGGTCTCACGAAGTCGAATACAAGTGCCCTTTCTTCATATGTAAGTCTAGACAGATCATTCGTCCCTGCAACCTGTAAAGAATGCAGCTTTACTATGTCAATTAACCCCATTCGATTAGCCCACAACACCATTTCGTCGAAACGATCGCCGGCCTCTCCCTCGGCGTCATTAGGTTTTTTTGGATATATATCCATATGTCCTCTCAATTTTTTCGCTTTTGATTTACAAATTTTGCTTTCTTATTTGTTTGTTTTCAAGCTTCTTGAACGATCTTTTGTCCAAATAAATTACCCTTGGACGTTTCGAGCTGTCTGAAGTCGTTGGCTTTCACAAGAAATCTTCGATTCAGCTGGAGCGCTAGGGTTCCTGCATGGTGATAGGGTCTCAGGTCGTCGGACTGATTTCTGTCTGCCATTTTGATGGAAATGGCCTTCGTTCATGCAGGACGGCGTTATTAGTCGCGTTTTGTGCTTTTTTGTGCCACACAAATCTCTGTCCAAAACTTCATGATATGCTCTTGCCAAACCGGTGCAAATCTCCGAAAAGGACGCCACGGAGAGGTGGCCGAGTGGTCGAAGGCGCTCCCCTGCTAAGGGAGTATACCGGAGACGGTATCGTGGGTTCGAATCCCATCCTCTCCGCCATTCCCCGATTGCCCTCGACAACTCGCTATCGCTGCCGATCCCTATCCCGAGATAGGTGGATTGAGTCGCGCAAAGCCTTCCTGTCGCCGGTATGGAAAATGCGGATAGGGTGTGGTGACGGCGCTGGCTTCATCAAGCTTGGCGATCTGTTCGCTCGTCAGATGCCAGCCGACCGCGCCGAGGTTCTGGCGAAGCTGGTGCTCGTTGCGCGCACCGATGATGACCGATGAAACGGTCGGGCGTTGCAACAGCCAGTTGAGGGCGATCTGCGGGACGGTCTTGCCGGTTTCCTCCGCGACGACATCGAGAGCATCGACAACACGATAGAGGTGCTCGTCGTCCACCGGCGGGCCGAAACCGGCAGTCTCGTGCAGGCGACTGCCTTCGGGTAGCGGTGTGCCGCGGCGAATCTTGCCCGTCAGGCGCCCCCAGCCAAGCGGACTCCAGACCATGGCGCCGAGGCCCTGATCTTGCCCGAGCGGCATCAAGTCCCATTCGTAGTCGCGTCCGACCAGCGAGTAGTAGACCTGGTTGACCACATAGCGCGGCCACCCATGGCGGTCGGCGACGGCCAGCGATTTCATGATCTGCCAACCCGAGAAATTGGACACGCCGACATAGCGCACTTTCCCCGTGCGGACGAGCATGTCCAGCGTAGAGAGGACTTCCTCGACCGGTGTGCCGGCATCGAAGGCGTGAAGTTGCAGAAGGTCGATATAGTCGGTCTGAAGGCGGCGCAGTGCATCCTCGACGACCCGGATCAACCGGTGACGCGAGGACCCGGCATCGTTTGGGCCGTCGCCCATCGGCAGGCTGGTCTTGGTCGAGATAAGCACCGCGCCGCGCCGGCCCTTGAGAGCCTCGCCAAGAACTTCTTCGGAAGCACCATCGGAATAGACATCGGCGGTATCGAACAGGTTGACGCCGGCCTCCAGACAGACGTCGACGAGACGGCGTGCCTCGGTGGCGTCGGACGTGCCCCAATTGCTGAACAAGGGGCCGGTGCCGCCGAAGGTGCCGGCTCCGAAGCTGAGGGCCGGCACCTTGAGGCCGGATTTTCCGAGGGGACGGTAGTCCATGAGAATACTCCTTAGTGAAAGGGCAAGAAGGCTCGGTGAGAGGGCGCTTTTGTCGACATCGCTGACTTCTGTCAGGAGCGGCGCGATACAGGTGAAGACAGCGAAAACGCCTGCATGGCCGAGTATGGTGGTCCACAGGCCGAGCAATACCGGGCGGCGCGCAGGTCAACTCGCCAGTCCGTCGCTTCGTCTTCGCTCCGATCCTGCGGCACGATAAATCCCGACCGTCATTCAGTTCTGTTTCGTGAGAGATAGACGCGCCGCGCTTGATGAAATAGCCTGCCTGACGGAAAATAACTTGTGAGATGAAGTCATTATGGCGCGCATTGAAACCAACCGCTCCGGTGAGATGGATGTGTTCGTTCGCGTGGTCGAACAGGGCGGGTTTTCGCCGGCTGCCCGCGTTGCGGGCATGACGCCTTCGGCGGTCAGCAAGCTGATCGCACGATTGGAAGCGCGGCTTGGCACGAGACTGCTCAATCGCTCGACGCGCCAGCTTCAACTCACGCCTGAGGGCTGCGCATTCTACGAGCGGGCAACACGCATCCTTGCCGATATGGAGGATGCTGAACGGGTGGCGGGCATTGGCGAGCAGGCGGTGGGCCGCGTTCGCATCAACACCAGCGCCTCATATTTCAACCATGTCCTGGCGCCGGTGCTGCCGGAGTTTCTGGCGTTGCATCCGGCCGTGACGCTCGACATCATTCAAACGGATGCGGTGGTCGATCTCCTTGCCGAGCGCACCGATGTCGCGGTCAGGGCGGGGCCGATGAAAAGCTCGAGCCTCGTTGCCCGGAAGCTCGGCGAAACGGCGCTGACCATCGTCGCCGCCCCTTCATACCTGGAACGCTACGGCGAACCGCGCAGCATTGCCGATCTGGAAGGGCACAACCGTCTTGGTTTTGGTTATGCACGTGCAGTCGACGGCTGGGCGTTGCGGGAAAATGGCGAGATCAAACTCGTGCCAGTCACCGGCCAGGTACAGGCGAGCGATGGTGAAGGTTTGCGCCAACTGGCGCTTTCGGGCGTTGGCCTTGCCCGCCTTGCCGAGTTCACCGTCCGCGCAGACATCGCCGCAGGAAAGCTCGCACCTGTTCTTTGCGACCTTGATGCCGGTGAAAAAGAGGCGTTTCACGTCGTCCATATCGGCCAGGGCGGGCCTCTGCCGTCGCGCGTCAGGGCGGTATTGGACTTCCTGGCGGAACACGGGAAGGTGTCATGACGCGCCAATTCAGAGGGCTACGGCGCATGTGTCGTCCTCCGTTTCTTCGGCTGCCGGGCGGCTGCCCGCCAGGTGACGGGTTTCGAAATCTTCTTGCGGTGTTTCCCGATCCGGCCGCAGCCGGCCAACGCGAAGCGGGCGTTGACCTGCACGGAAGACGGAGCTAGCCGTTGGGGGTGTGAAACAGGTTAGGTTCGGGAAGGTTGGTCCGGCCCCCGCTTCGCGGATCCTTCCGCTGCGCGTGCAGCGGCCCAAGACTGTCGTCAAGGTGCCTGCATCGTGCGGGTGCTGACAGCTAAGGGTATGGACATGCAACCACGTATTTCCGTTTTCACGCTTGGCGTGGCCGATCTCGAAAAATCGCTCGTCTTCTATCGCGACGGTCTCGGCCTGCCGACAGAGGGCATTGTCGGCCGGGAGTTCGAACATGGCGCGGTCGCCTTCTTCGACCTGTCGGGCGGGCTCAAGCTGGCGATCTGGGCGCGCAGCGACCTGGCATTCGACACCGGCCTTCCCGAGCAGCCTGTCAGTTCCACTGCCTTCACCATCGGACACAATGTTTCGCAGCGCGAAGACGTCGGCCGGATCATGGAGCAGGCCCGGCGGGCAGGCGCGGAGATCATCAAGGCGCCCCAGGACACGTTCTATGGCGGCCATGCCGGCTATTTCCGCGATCCCGACGGACATCTGTGGGAGATCGTCTGGAACCCGCAGATGCTTCCCCCGCAGGACTGATCCCGTGTTCTGAAATGCCACGGGCTCCCGTGAAGGGAGCCCGTGTCTCGTCGTCAGGCGGCGAACCGTTCGTCGTATTCAACCCTCAGACGCCTCCAGCCGTCCCAGAACGGCTCCGGGTCCCGTGCGTTCATGCGTGCGAGCAGAACGTCGAGATGCATGTGCCAGCCGGCGCTCACACCCAGCAGCGCGGCGCGGCTTGCAAGGCGGCTGTGAACGATGGTCAGCAGTGTTTCGTTGCCACGGGGGGCGAGCTCGAAGGCGACCTCGCCGTCCGTGTCCCATGTGATGACGAGCCTGCGGGGCGGGTCCAGCTCGAGGATCCGGCTTTGCATGCGCTCTTCATCGCCATATCCATCCGGACGGTTTCCCGGGACGGAGGGACGCGAGGCAAGCTCGTCATTGCGCCAGACGAGCTCGAAGGACGTTCCGGCCTTCATCGTCATGTCGCCGGAGGCGAGCCACTGGCGACGCAACTCGCTGTCGGTGAGGTAGTCCCAGACGCGCTCGACAGAGGCCGGCAGGACACGCCGGATCTCCAGCGTTGCCGGCTCGATGAGCGTGCCGTGGGCTTCAAGGTTTGCCAGTTCCGTCATTTTCTTCTCCTTCGGGTTTCGTGGGGGGAGTGGAGGTTTTCTCCTGGCGCAGGAGCCCTTCGAGCACGTCCAGGCGTCCGGTCCAGAAGCGTTCATAGGCGCTGAGCCATTGGTGAGCGCTGGCCAGCGGGCCGGGCTCAAGCGAGCAGACATGCGTGCGCCAGCGGACCTCGCGGCGGATGAGACCGGCGTTTTCGAGGGCCTTGACGTGTTTCGACGCAGCAGCGAGCGAGATGGCAAACGGTTCCGCAAGCTGGCTTACGGTCCTCTCGCCATCCGCGAGTTCGTGAAGCATCCGGCGGCGCGTGGCGTCGCCGAGTGCATGGAAGACAGCGTTGAGCTGGGGTGTGTTTAATTCAACCATGAGGTTTATTGATAACGGGATTTTTCAGTGAGTCAACCGTTTGGTTTAATGAATGCGATTTTTGTTGGCGTAGCTGCTGCGTGGCGGTCGTGGCAGGGCGATCCGGGCGCAGCGCGGGGGATGATGGGCGCGCACCTTCTGAATGTATTCTGAATTCATTCAATCACTGGATGAAGTTTTCGCATGGCCAGGTATCCCGCATGGCCGCGATCGAGCGGGCGTGAAGCGGGCTTCTTCTTTCTTTTTCAACGCAGTCCGGCGGGTTGGACTCACTTGATCCTTGCAAATTTCTGCCATGGCACTCTTCTCATTCGTATAAATCTTAGTAATATCTAAAATGTATTAAAGATCCAGATTTTAGATCCTAGATTCAATATTGCTAGATAAGTCGAAAATGGGAAATGTGGTCTATTTATTTGTATTAACTATTTAAGTAGATCTTAGTTAAGTCATTGGAATTATTTCAAGGGTGCTTGGTATGTCGGAGCCTGCGAAGTTCGATGTCGTGCTGGAATTGACGGACCTGTCGCAGAACAGCCTAGAGGTCAGAAGTTCCAGCCTCTTGGCGTTTCTTGAGGGTGTGAAAACCGCCTATGCGGACGGATGCCCGGAAGGAAAGATCCCGGACCCGGCAGCGGGGGACGACTACATCACGCTGAATTTCCATCTGGTCGTCGACCGGTCGGATGGCTGTGCCGGGGCGGGAGGGGACGGCGAGGAGGAGAGAACGTTGCTGACCAGACGCCAGACAGAAATCGCCCACCTGCTGGAGCGCGGGCTGACCAACAAGGAAATCGCCAACAAGCTCAATATCAGCCCGGCAACGGTCAAGAACCATGTTCACGCCATCCTCGGCAAGCTGGACCTTGACCGGCGCAGCAAGGTGGCCGCCCATCTGCGGTCGAGGTCCCAACTCGTGGTCTCCGCCCAGGGTGCGCCCCAGAGCGCAGGTTCTTGAGACCGGCGCAGCCCGGAGGCGCCTGACAGGGGGGGCTGGCCAAGCGCGCCGGGCGGGGGATGCCGGCCGCTGGTGCCTGGAGGCCCTGCACCCTTGTGCTCCGGCCGGTCGGCCTGCCAGCGCGGAAATTGGCCGCCCAATGCCCTGATGCTTGCATCAAATCACCGGATCGTCTCGACCTCGCAATACAACCTGTGGTAATTTTTTTGATCCTGCCAACCGAAGGAAGTTGTATTCACCATGGCCGTTTCGAACAAGCTGAACGGAACGCTGCGGGACTTTGTCGTGCAGCGCGAGATGTTTTTCGTGGGCACCGCCGCGCCGCAAGGGCGGGTCAATATTTCCCCGAAGGGACTGGATACGCTGCGCATCATGAGCGACACGCGGATCGTGTGGCTCAATCTCTCGGGGAGCGGCAACGAAACGGCCGCGCACCTTCGCGAGGCGAACCGGATGACGCTGATGTTCTGCGCATTCAGCGGCGAGGCCCGGATCCTGAGGGTCTACGGCCGGGCCAGGGTGCTGCATCCGCGTGACGAAGGGTTCGGCGCGCTTGCCGCACTGTTTGCCGAGATGGCGGGCACGCGCCAGATCTTCGACATGGAGATCGACATGGTGCAGACCTCCTGCGGCTCGGGCGTCCCTGTGATGACCTTCCAGGAGCAGCGGGGCGAGGAGGAACTCGTGCCCTTCTATGCCGAGATGGGCAAGGAGGGGGTCGAGGCCTATTGGCGGCGCAAGAACAGCCTCAGCATCGACGGAAAGCCGACGGGAATCGATCCGTGAGCGGTTCGGGCCTTCAGACGTTTCCCCTGACGGGGGAGCGGTTCGCCGATTTCGAACGGCTGATGGGGCCGAAGGGCGGATATGGCGGTTGCTGGTGCATGCTCTGGCGCCTGGGCAAGGGCGCCTATGACGAGTTGCGGGGCGAGGGAACCCGTACGGCGATGGAGGATCTGGTGCGCACCGGGCCGCCGCCGGGCGTGCTTGCCTATGACGGCGAGACGCCTGTCGGCTGGGTGTCCGTCGCCCCGCGCGAGGTCTTCGTTCGCCTGCGCACATCGCGGGTGCTGAAGCCTGTCGACGCGCGGCCGGTCTGGTCGGTTTCCTGCCTCTACATCGCCCGCAGCCACCGCCGGAAGGGCGTCTCCGCTGCCCTGCTCGCGGGCGCGATCGAGCTTGGCCGGGAGCTTGGCGCCGAGTGCCTGGAGGGCTATCCGGTGGCGCCGGAAAAGTCGTCCTATCCCGTCTCCTATGCATGGACCGGCTTTCGCGAGAACTTCCTGCGTGCGGGCTTCAAGGAGGTGGCAAGGGGCTCGCCAACCCGGCCGATCATGCGATACGACCTGGCCGACTGAGGCGCCTTTCCCGGCCCTTTTCATCGCGGGCGCGGCGAGGGAAGATCCAGATGCGCGCTTATGGTGAGCGGATACTGCGCGCGTGCGCCCGCAAGGCTGTCCCGCGACAGGCTGACGACAACCAGCGGATCGTCGGGCGTGGTCAGCGCGAGCACCTCGCCGCCCGGCGCCACCGCAAAGCCGCTGCCGCCGAAGGCTGGGACCGTTCCCCCGCCGCCGCTCCTGTTTGAACTCAGCACATAGCAGCCGTTGACGATGGCGGTGGCCCTGGCGACCGCGATCCAGCGGTCGAGCCCGTCGGCCGTGCTGGCCCTGGGCACCAGCAGCACATCGGCGCCGGCGCGCACGAGCGAGCGGCCGACCTCCGGCACCATCAGCTCCGAGCAGATCGCGAAGGCGAAGCGAAAGCCGGCGTGATCGAGCAGGCCGAACGTCTGGTGTCCCGGCCGGAACCAGGTGTTTTCGTGAAAGCCGGCTTCCTCCGGCAGGCACAGCTTGTGATGAAGCGCGTGGTAGCGGGTTCCGATCCTGGCGAATCCCTCGTTGATCAGTCCGTCCGGCGCCGGCAGCGCCGTCGAGCCGAACAGCGCCGGAACCGCGATCGCATCCAGCGCGGCAACGCCGGCCGCGTGTGCCGCCGCAGCCTGCCCGGCTTCGTGCAGGCAGAACCGGGGGGCGGCAGCCGGCCATGCGCCGAATGGCAGCTCATTGAGCAGCAGGGCCTGCGGGCGGTGCGTGTCGACGAGGGAGACCAGGCGTTGCCAGGCCGCGTCGCCAGGCGTCAGGCCGTCCGGCAATTCGCAGACGGCCATGGCAAGCGACGCATCGCCGTACGGCTGGCGGGGCAGGGGGCTCATTGCCCGCTCCCCGCGGGCTTGCGCATCCTCATGGGGCAGGTTCCGGAGGGCGCCGCGTTGGTTTCGGCAAGTCCGTATTGCCACCATTCGATCTCGCCGGCCTCGAAGCTGCCGAGCGCGGGGCTGTGGGGCAGTCCGTCATAGGCGTGGATGCGCTTGCGCAACCGCTCGCGTACGGCGCGGCCGCGAGGATTGTCGCCGGCGACGATGTCGAACCGTTCGCGCGGGTTGACGATGAAGGCGAAGGCGCGCCCGAGATTGCGGCTGCGGCGGATGCGGTGCGCCGGATTGCTCATGTTGACGAAGAGCTGCATGCCGGCAAAGCACATCGTCCAGAACGGACTGGAGGGCACCCGGGAGACCTCGTCGGGCCAGGCGGCGGGATCGAGGTCGTGCCAGGCCTGCAGCACTTTCCAGCCGATGTCGTGATAGGCCTCGACCGTATCGGCCGCGACCGCCGCGGGATCGAACAGCACGACGAGCGGCTCGGCGGTCGCGACATCGCCATCCCACTCCCTGGAGCGCCGCACATAAGCGCCCAGATCGTCGGCGGCGCGGGCGAGTTCCTCAGGGGCGAGGCTGTCGACGAAGGCAAAGAGGATGCGGCCCCGGCGGCAGGCGTTCTGGGAAAAGAAACAGGGAAAGTTCGTCGGCATCCGCAGGCGCTCGAGAAAGCCGCGAGCCGCCGCTTGCTGCCACGGCGTCAGGTCGCCCGCGTCGGATTCGACCTTTGTCTGGGCGGTCAGCGTCATGTCGTCGTCTCCTTGTTCGTGGTCGTCCGTGCCGCCGCGTCGAGGGCATCGCGCAACAGGGCCGGGCGATGCAGCAGGGCGAGATGGGTGGTGTGGTCGTAGTGGCGGCGCATTGTCGGCGGCAGGGCCGCGATCCGGCGCGCCATGGACTTGCCGGCAAAACCGTTCAGCTTCCGGTCCCGGGTGGCGATGGCGAAGCCCCAGGGGACGGCGAAGCTGGGGATGTACTGGTCGTAGATGACGACGTCGGCGAACAGGTGCCGCAGGCGTGCCGTGGTGGATGCCTGAAACCCGACAGAGGCGGGATGGCTGTGGCCGACATGGGTGGCCAGGAGACCGCCGGGGGCGAGCAGGTCGGCCGCGGCGGCCAGGGTGCCGGTCTCGAACACGGTGTTGGCGTAGGAGGTTCCGGCAGCGTCGGGAAGGTCGAGCAGAACGAGATCCGCCCAGCCGGCGAGATCGCCGCGCTGGCGTACGAGCCAGGCGTGCGGGTCGTCGAATTCCATCCGGTAGTCGAAGGGGAAGGGCGTTTGCGGCTGCAGGTGCGGCATGTGATAGCGGCACAGTTCCGCCAGCGCCGGGTCGAGGTCGACATGACGCACTGCCCGCAGGCCCGGCAGGTGCTGCAGCTTGTTGAGGATGCCGCCGTTGCCGCCGCCGACCACGACCACCTTGCGCAGGTTGCCATGCAGGGCGGCCGCCGGCGACATCAGCATCTCGTGGTAGAGGCCTTGGTCGAACTCGCAGGACTGGATCAGCCCGTCGATCAGCAGGGCCCGGCCATAGGCGGCGAGACGGGCGATCCGGTAGCTGGTGAGCCCGGTGTCGCCTTCCGCCAGGACGGCGGCGATCTCCAGCAGACGGCTGTCGGCTTCCTCGAGCAGCGGGTGCCGCAAAGGCGCGAGACCCGTCACGAGACCGCCTCCGCGATCACCGCGGCATAACCCAGAAGCCCCTTTTTCGAGACGTCATGTTCATAGGCGGCCAGTGCCAGCGAGGTTTCGAAATAGTCCGGCGAGGTGGCCGCGACGATTTCCTCGCGCAGTGCCTTGCGGGCATCGACGGAGCGTTCCTGCCAGAGGCGGAAGCGCTCGGTCGTGTCAACGACATGTCGGACCCGGAAACCGGCGACGGCCAGGAGCTCCCCGTATTCCTGCGTGGTGTAGACATGCGGGCATTTCCAGTCGCGGGTGAGCCGGTTCCAGTCGTCGGCATCGATGTCGCCGAGGCGGGTGCGTTCGAAGATGGCGAGCCGGCCGCCGGGTCGCAGCAGCGCCCGGGCGCGGGCGAACAGCCGGGCCGCGTCGAAGTGACAGGCGGCGCCGGTGCTGTAGATGCCGTCGAAGGGGTCGGGGAAGGCATGCTCGTAGACGTTGCCGGCGATCAGCTCGACGTCGTGATCCCGGTCCCGGCCGGCCGCCACGGAGACGAGCGAAAGGTCGATCCCGGTGACCGACCATTCCATCTCGCGCGCCAGGAACGCGGCCACGAGGCCGCGCCCGCAGCCAAGGTCGAGGACGCGGGAGCCCGGCGCCAGCTGCATGAGCGAACCCATCAGCCGCAACTCGTTGGCGCTGTTGTCGCTGAACTGGCCGATATACTGGTCCGGGCCAAAGACATGCGGGTAGATGAGATCGTGGACGTGCGCATTGTCGGCCATGGTCTCGTCGTAAAGGGCCTGGACACCTGCGAAGTCCTCGGGCGCGGGCGATGGATTGCCGTTCATGACAGTTCCTCCTGAAAGGCGGATACGGGCGCGGTGCCGCGCGCGGCCAGGCGCGCCCGCAGGTCCTTGGGAAGCGACACCATGTGCTTGTGGGTGATGCCGTCGTAGTAGGTCAGGGTCCCGTCCAGCCGGGTTGCCAGCAACCGGTCGACGAGGCTGGCGGAGCGGCCCTCCAGATCGAGGTCGCGATGCGATCCGACGGAAAACAGCCACGAGGTGCCGTAGGACTGGGCATGGCAGACAAGCCCTTCGGCACGGGCGAAATGCTCGGCCGTCAGCGCATGTATCCTTGATGCCTCATGCCCCGCGCAGGGACCGGCGGCCCCGGCCCAGGTGACAAAGGCGCCCCGGGTCGAGACAAGTTGCGCCATCGCGGCGAAATGTTCCGGCGAGAACAGGAACTCGGCAGGGGATCCGGGCAGGGGCTCGCTGACATCGTGGATGACGAGGTCGAAGGGCAGCGGCGCCGAGGCGAGGTAGTCGCGGATATCGGCGATCACCAGGCGAAAGCGGGGATCGTCGTGAAACCCCCTTGCGACATGCGCGAAGTGACGACGGGCAAGGTCGACCATCCGCCGGTCGATCTCGACCTGGACGACCTCCTCGACGGACAGGTGCTTCAGCACCTCGCGCACCGCACCGCCCGGGCCTCCGCCGACGACGAGCACCCGTTTCAATGCCTTGCCGACGGCAAGGGCCGCCGGGTGCACGATCGCCTCGCTGTAGATGTATTCGTCGCCTTCCAGGTGCTGGATGCGGCCGTCCAGCAGCAGCCCGCGCCCGAAGGAGCGGGTCCGCACCACCTCGATGCACTGGTCGCCGTCGTCCGCCATGAACAGCCGCTCGACGACCTCGTGGCAATGCGCCTCGCCGGCGGCGATGCCCTCGAAGGTCCATGTGCGGGGCCAGTCGGACGGCCGCGCACCCGATGCCGGGTGCGGGGACGCCGCGGGGTTGGCTGCCCGCCTCACTGGACCGCCTCCTCGGTCACGTCGCCCGGACGGATCAGCGTCAGCCCGCCGGACTTGCTCGCCAGGTATTCAGGCGGGAAGGTCTGGCCCAGGAAGCGGGTGATCATCGAGTAGCAGTAGGATCCGGCCTGGTCGAACTCGAGCCATTCGCCGATCTCGACCTGCGGGATCGTCTGCCGCCTCGTGAGGAAGTCGCGGGAATAGGTGGTGTTGCCGACGACGTCGACCGGCTGGTCGAAATCCGGGCGAGGGCCGCCGCCATTGCTCATCACGCGGACGGGATTGTAGTCCTCGTAGAACATGGCGCGCGGGATCATCGAGGCGCTGGCGTCGACGCAGACGAAGTAGTGTCCGTCCCGCTTCTTGATGTCGGTGACCTGGGCGTAGAAGCACGCCGCATTGCCGAACATCGCCCGGCCCGGCTCGATGACCAGCCGTATCGGCCGCCCGCGCTTCTTCGAGAACTCGGTGAGCAGGGCGGTGATGCGGGCGTTGTAGTCGTCGAAGTCGAAACGCGTCTCGTCGAGCGGGAAGCCGCCGCCGACATCGACATAGGCGAGATCGGGAAACCGGTCTGAAAGTTCAAGCGAGCGTTCGACGCCGGCGATCATCTCGTCGACATCGACAATGTCGGTGCCGATATAGACATGGCTGCCGGTTGCCGTCAGGCCAAGGCGTTCGCAGGCGTCGAGCGCCTCGTCGAGCTCGTGGTCCTGGATGCCGATGCGGCTGTCATTGCCCGAGAACGGGCTGATGCGGGAGCGCTCCGAGGTGTTCAGCCGCAGCCCGACCTCGGCCTTGATGCCAAGCGTGCCGAACAGCTCGATCTGGCTGATCGAGTCCAGATGCAGCTTGATGCCGCGCGCGACCAGGTAGCGCATCATCGCGGCGGTCAGCCCGGTGCTGGCGAAGATCACCCGGTCGGCGGGGAAGCCGCAGGATTCCGCCAGGCGCAGGTGTTTCAGGGAGTTCACGAACAGACCCATGCCGCGTTCGCGGATCAGGGTCAGGAGGTGGGGATTGTCGTTCGCCATGGAGGCGAAGAAGACATCGGTGTTCGGGTAGGCGACGCTTTCGAAACGGGCGAAGTTCTCCTCGATCTTCTCCGTGCTGTAGAGATAGAAAGCGGAATTGATCTTCGAGGCGCGCATGTCCATCAAGTAGGCGGTCTGATCCATGGTGTTCTCCAATGCTTGGGTGGGGGGTCAGCGATAGGTTGCGATCGGGGTGCCGAAGGCGTCCTCGTCGGGGGTAAGTCCAAGGCCGGGGGCCTCGTTCGGCACCACAAAGCCGTCGGTGATGTGCGAGGCGCCGCAGGCGTATGTCTGGGTGTTGAACTCGCGGCAGCTCCACAGGCCGAAGAGGTGATCGCGCGGCGTGGCGGCGGCGACATGCAGGGCCGCCATGTCGGCAATCTCCGTGCCGCCGGACGAGGCCCAGCTCAGCGACAGTCCCGCGATCTCGCAAAAGGCCGCGAAACGGCGGGCGGCGGCGATGCCGCCAATGCGCGACAGCTTGACGTGAACGATGTCGGCGGCGTTGTCCCGGGCCAGCCGTGCCAGCACGTCGCCGTCCAGAACGCTCTCGTCGAGCGTCATCGTCGCCCTGGTGGCGCGCCGCACCCGCAGGCAGGCCTCGTAGGTGCCGCAGGGCTGTTCCAGGTTGAAGCCGAGCGGTTCGATGGCACGCGCCACCTTCAAGGCGTCGGTGAGCGTCCACAGGCGGTTGGCGTCGGCGATGAAGGTCTCTTGCGGCTGGCGGATTTCGGCAAGCCGCTCGTAGAGAGCGATGTCGGAAACGGCCTCTCCTCCGGGTTTGGTGGAGAAGATCCGGTAGCCCGGTCCTTCCCGATAGGCTGCGATCCGCTCCGCCATCTCGTTGAACGGGCCGTGATAGACGGCACAGTTCATCGGAATGCGCTCGTTCGCCCGGCCGCCGAGAAGCCGGTAGACGGGCAGGTTGGCGGCCTTGCCGAGAAGATCATGCGCGGCGATGTCGAAGCCGGACTTGACATAGGCGTGGCCGTCCAGGTGCCGGTCCATCCGGGCATGCAGCCCGGCGATGTCGGTGGGATTGGCGCCGATCAGGGCAGGGGCCAGGACGTCGATGCCGGCGCGGGCGGCTTCCGCGAATTCGGGCAGATAGGTGCGCCCCCAGGGGCTGACCTCGCCCCAGCCGGTGAGGCCCTCGTCGGTGTCGATGCGCAGGATCGTGCCATCGACACTGTCCTGGGCCTTGCCGGTGGTGCCCGTCACATATCGGGTTTCGCCAAAGCCGATGGCCAGGCGGAAGACGGTGATGCGGTCGATTTTCATGATGTTCCCTCCGCGGCCCGAGCTGGCGCGCGTTGGCTGTAGAGGATGGAGAAGACGACGGCGGCCATGACCACGAGCCCGCCGATGGCTGTGGCAAGGGGGGGGACGTCGGCGAAGGCGATCCACACCCAGAGCGGGGCAAGCGGGACGTCGAGCGTGCTGATCAGGGTTGCCTGGCCGGAGTTCAGGTGGCGGGCGCCAAGCGTCAGGAAGAGGATGCCGAGGCCAAGCTGGGTGATCCCGAAGGCGACCAGCAGGATGAGGATCTCCCCGTCGATGGAGGCGAAATCCGCCAGCGGCAACGTGATCAGGAACGAGGCGAAGGCTGAGGCGCAGGCCATGGCCACCATCGAATGCGCCTTGCCCCAACGCACCGCGACGATCATCAGCGCCATGAAGAAGGTCATCGCCATGGCGTAGGCATCGCCGAGCAGCCCGCCGCCCTCCAGCGAGCCGCCGACAATGACGACGACGCCGAGAAGGGCGACGAAGCTCGCCCACAGGGTCGAGGCCTGCACGGGTTCGCGCAGGAGCAACCACGAAAAGCCGGCCGCCACGAAGGGGGCGGTGGCGTAGATCAGCACCACGTTCGCCACCGAGGTGTTCAGGTAGGCGTTGAGGTTGAAGATCATGGCGAGCACGCTGGCGGCGATCGCGACCAGACCCGGGGCGCTCCGGAACACACCGAACTGGGCGAGGCCGGCGCGCCCTTCGCGCGCCAGCATGATGGCCAGGATGAAGAAGCCGGCCACCAGTCCGCGAATGCAGAGCATCGTCCACACGCTGGTGTCGATGAGCCGGGTGAAGAGCCCGGCCGTGCTGTAGCAGGCGGCGGAGAGCACCAGCAGGATCATGCCGATGCGTATCTGGCGGGCGGTGTCGGACATGTCGGGCATGGTCCCGCCTCACTGCGCCGGCGCACGGCCGAGCCAGCCGTCGACGGTGGCCGGGTTCGCCGCAAGCCAGTCCCTGGCGACCTCGGCGGGCTCCTTGCCCTCGACGCCGGTCTCGGTGACCCAGCCGTTGATCACGGCCGGATCGAAGGAGACCCGGGCCAGGAACTCCGCCGCCTTCGGGAAGCGGGTTTCCAGCGAACGGGAGTGGAAGACGTAGACGCGGCTGGTCTCGAAGGCGCAGGGGAAGGAGGAGGCCTCCAGCCAGTCGTCGCGCTCGGCCGGGCCGTGGACCGTGTCGCAGCCCTTGAAGTAGGCGGGCTCCGTGACCAGCGTGAGGTCATGGACCGAGAACACCCATTCCGGGGTCCAGTGGTAGAAGATGACGGGGCGGCCCTCCCGGGTGGCGGACTTGAGTGCTGCCTTGAAGTCCTCGTTGCTGGCGATCCAGGGCTCCCACAGGTCGTCGAGGCCGTAGGACTTCATCTTGATGCGGTTGAGCCGGGTCGCGCCCCAGCTTTCCTCTCCGGCCCAGTATTCGCCGAGCCCGTCGCCGTCGGTGTCGAACTGGCGGGCAATCTCGGGCGACTTAAGGTCCTCGATCGTGGAAATGCCGAGCGCCTTGGCGGTGCCGGTGGGAAGAAAGAACCCCTGGACGGCCTCGTAGCCGGCGTTGTGGCCGATGGTCTTGCGGGTATCGACATAGGTTTCCCAGGCCTTCTGCTGGTTCGGCATCCAGATGTCGGGGAACACGTCGAGCTTGCCATCGCCCGCATCCATCGAGATCAGGGAGGTTTTGGTGTCTGCCTCCAGGATCGCGGTCGGGGTGCCGAGTTCTTTCTCGATCACCTGCGTCAGGACCTGGGAGATGACCTTGGCGGCGTCCCAGTTGAGACCGGTGACCGTGATCTTGTCGGCGGCGGTGGCGGGAAGCGCGGAGGGCAGCAGCGCGGCGACGGCGCCAAGGGCTGCAAGGCGGCGGGAGATGCGGGACATGGAAGGTTCCTCTCGGGTTTGCTGCGGATTTCGGGTGCAGTTGTCCTGATGCGCGCGGGTTCGGTCCGCGCGGACAGGGGCAGTCGGTGTTCTCGTGCAAGGCCGGTGGCCGGGCGGCGGGGCTATTCGCGCTGCGCCGCCAGAAGGTGCTCGATGATCGCTGCGCGCACCGGAACGCCGTTATGGGCCTGTTCGAAGTAGCGGGCCTGGGGCATGCCGTCGACGTCGTGGGCGAGGTCCTCGACGCGCGGCAGGGAATGCATGACGATCGCGTCGGCGCGCATCTCGGAAAGCTTCGCCCTGTCGAGCGCGTAGAAGCTGTCGACCGGCTCGCCGCGACGTTCGGTGATGCCGTTGTGGTAGATCACGTCGACATTGCGCTTCACCTCGTCGAGATGGCCGATCCGGGTGAAGCGGATGCCGGCGCGGCGGTAATGTTCCGCATCGGCGAACTCCATCCAGAACTTGTCCGGGCACAGGACGAAGAGCTCGACCTGCGGGAAGTGCGCCAGCGCGCGGATCTGGGAGCGGAAGGCGCGCAGATGCGTGCCGCCGATGATCAGGATCTTCAGTCCGTCGATCCGCCCGAAGGCCTTTTCGATGGTGAAGAGATCGATCAAGGCCTGGGTCGGATGCTCGGCGCGCAGTCCCATGCCGTTGCCGGCATTGATCACCGGGATCGTGCAGGCCTCGGCGAAATCGTAGACCCCGTCCGCCTCGGAATGGCGGATCACCGCCAGGTCGGCGAAGCCGGAGAGAACGCGAGCCGTATCGGCGAGGCTCTCGCCCCAATTCGATCCGGCCCGGGAGTTTTCCAGGTCGACGCTGATCACCCCGCCGCCGGCCCGCAGCACGCTCGACTGGAACCCGTACTGGGTCCTGGTCGAGGGAGAGAAGAACAGAAGTGCCGCGATGGCGCCCCGGGCGCGGCTCTGCGCCCCCGCCGCCAGGTCCCGGGACCGGGCGAGGATCGCCCGGATGGTGTCGCCGTCAAGATCGTCGATGGACAGCAAGTGGCGTGTGGTCGATGGACCCGACATGGCGAGCTCCCGGTATTGGCTGGTGGGACAGGCGGCGGGGGGACGGGATCAGCTGGCGGCGCGCCAGTCGAAATCCGGGGCGAAGTGCTTCTCGTGAACCCCGTCATTGGCCCAGTCGCCGTCGAAGGCGTAGAAGCCGGCGTCGAAGGTCGCCGTGTCGACCAGGTAGTAGGCCGGGATCGGCGGCAGCGGCTCGCAATAGGGCGCCTTTTCCAGGTCGCACAGGGCAAGGACGGAGCGCGCGGCGACATAGCCGCAGGCGATCGGGGGGACCGCGCCCAGGATCGGGATGTTGCCGATGTCCTCCATCCACTCGTAGACGGTGTCGCGTCCGGGGAAGCGAGGGAAGTAGTTGGCCTGCATCTTGATCAGGCGCTCGACATCGTCGCGGTCGAGCGTCTTGTCCTCGGGAATGCCGAGCAGGTCCTCGTAGGTGACGCCGTCCTTGTCGAACTTGTAGACGGTCGAGGCCCAGCCCCAGACGCAGGCGCACAGCATGGTGATCGCGGTGGGGCTTGCCCGGTAGGCCCGGTGCAGCGCGTAGCGCTCCGAAATCAGGTAGAAATCGGTCATGTCGAGCAGCAGATCGCAGCCCTCGACGAAATCCTCGGCCGTATGGCGCTGGATGCCGTCGGGATAGATCTCGACGGTCACGTCGGGCGTCATCTCGTGCACCATCTCGCCGACGACCATCGCCTTGTTGCGGCCGACGGTGTTCTTGCCCGAGCCGAGCTGGCGGTTGATGTTGGAGGCGTCGAAATGGTCGGGATCGGCAAGCTTCAGGTGGCGCACGCCCATCCGGGCAAGCTGCACCGCCAGGTAGGATCCGATGCCGCCGCATCCGGCGACGCCGACAGTGGCGTTGGCCAGCTTTTCCTGGGAGAGCCGGCGCTGCTCCTCGTCGATGCCGAGGAAACACAGCGAGCGCGATACCCGCTCGTTGTAGAAGGCCTCGTCATAGATGCCGTCCAGCTTGATCTTGCGTGCTTTCTTGAGCATGTGAACTGTCCTTTCGCTCAGGTGTCGAAACCGTCCCCGTCGGGGTATTCCTCGAGATTGGTGTAGCGGATGGTCACTTCGGCGCCGGCCGCGACGGGCCGCAGGACGCGCAGCTGCAGCCAGAGGCCGTCGGCCTCGAAGCTCCACTGGATGACGGCGTTGTTGTCCGCCGCATGGTTGCAGTAGGACATGGCGCCATTGATCAGCGCGTAGGTGTTGCCCGGATTGCCGGGGGCGTAGTCGGTGGGATTGGCGAGCAGGTGGTCGAATACAGCCGTCGGCTTGAGTTCTGCACTTCTTGATGCGTCGAAGAAGATCCCCGGAGCGCGCTCCAGAAGGTCTCCTGCGGCAAGATCCTTGAGTGCATAGACGCCGCGCCCCTTGCGGCCTGCAGCCCGAACCTCGATCTTGATTTCTGAAATCGAGGACTGTTCTTCCTGGAGCTCTGAAACGTCTTTGACGGACGGCATGATTTCTTCCTTGAAGGGGTGGTGTCCCGCTGTTCAAGGAGAGATTATTGTGCATGAACTCATGCGGATATGATCCGCACGGTTCATTTTGTGCCTACCAGTGCGTGTGATTTTGATTTCTGCGCGCCGAGAAGATGCAGGTCAGTCCGGTGCGGGACAGAAGCGTTCTAGGAATCGTGTCTCGCCGTCCGGCGTGAAGGCGACAATGCGGGTCTGGCGATCGCGGCGGGCCCAGCCAAGGTCCTCGATCCGCCCGAGGATGGCGCGGCCAAGGCTGCCGGCGAGATGCGAGCGGCGTTCGCTCCAGTCGAGGCATTCGCGGCAGAGCCGGGTCTTGCCGGCGTCGAGCGCGGAAAGGTCGATGCCGAAATCCGCGACGAAGGCGCGTCCCGCCGGGGTGAGGGCGAGGTCGTCGCCGCCGCGCCCGATGAGGCCGCGTGCCATGAGGCTGTCGAACATCCGCGTGCCCAGATCTCCGGCCAGGTGATTGTAGCAGACGCGGGCCTTGCGCAGGGCCGGATCGCGCGGGCCCGGGCGGCTGCGCAGGTGGCCGTGGCCGGCGGCAAGCCCCATCAACCCCTCCAGCACCCGGGCAACCTCGTCGCTGGCGAGGCTGAAATACTTGTGCCGGCCCTGCCTGCGGGGGCTTGCCAGACCGCCTTCGCACAGCTTCGCCAGATGAGAGCTGGCGGTGGGCAGGGTGACGCCGGCCTCGGCCGCCAGTTCGCTTGCGGTCAGCGCACGCCCGCCCATCAGCGCCGACAGCATGTTGGCGCGGGCTGGATCACCGATCAGCGCGGCGAGACGGGCGATGTCCGGACCTTCTTTCATGGTTCGATGGTAGTCGAAGCATGAGCATGCCGCAATCGGTTAGCGTGGCGACCTGTCCACATGAAGGAAGGGAGCAGACATGCTGACCTGCGTCATCCGCTATCACATCGACCCGACGAAGAAGGCGCAGTTCGCGCAATATGCCCGCAACTGGGGTACCGCGATCCCGCGTTGCGGGGCCGACCTGATCGGCTATTTCACCCCGCACGAGGGGTCGAGCACGCTCGCCTACGGCATCTACAACATTGCAAGCCTTGGCGACTACGAAGCTTACCGGGCCCGGCTTGCCGCCGACCCGCTCGGCCGCGAGAACTACGAATTCGCACAGGATGAGCGCTTCCTGCTGCGCGAGGATCGAACCTTCCTGAAGCTCGTCTCGGCGCCGCATGGAGCACGGTCGTGATCGCGGTGATCTTCGAGGTCGTGCCGGCGAAGGGCGGCGGCCGGGAGCGTTACCTGGAAATTGCCGCAAGCCTGCGGCCGGTGCTGGAGAGAATCGACGGCTTCATCTCGGTGGAGCGCTTCCAGAGCCTGTCCGATCCCGACAAGGTGCTGTCGCTCTCCTTCTTCCGCGACGAGGACGCGGTTCGGGCCTGGCGCAACCGTGAGAGCCACCGCGCGGCCCAGGGGCAGGGGCGCGGCGGGGTGTTCTCCGACTACCGGCTGCGCATTGCCGAGGTGTCGCGCGACTATGGCCTGCGCGACCGGGCGCAGGCGCCCGCCGACAGCCGGTCCGTTCACGACGACAGCGCGTAGCCGCAAGGACCTGGGGGATCAGGCGGGATCAAGGAACCAGCGTTTCGCGTTGCCGTGGCAGATGTCGCGGATGAGGCCGTCGGCAAGCTCCGTGTCCGGCGGCATCAAGCCGCGCTCCATCCAGCCGCCGACCATGTTGCAAAGCAGGCGGCGGAAATATTCGTGGCGCGGGAAGGAGAGGAAGGAGCGGCTGTCGGTGAGCATGCCGACAAAGGTGGAGAGGAGGCCCATCTGCGCCAGCTGCGCCATCTGCCGCTCCATGCCGTCAAGCTGGTCGTTGAACCACCAGCCGGAGCCGGCCTGAACCTTGCCCGGAACGCTGCCGTCCTGGAAGTTGCCGGCGGTGGTGACGACGACCTCGTTCCTGGTCGGATCGAGGCAGTAGAGGATGGTGCGGGGCAATTCGCCGGTGCGGTCGAGCCGGTCAAGCAGCGCGTTGAGGGGGCCTGCAAGCGGCAGATCGGCGATGGAATCGCCGCCGACATCGGGGCCGAGGCGCGAGAAGAGCGCGCTGCGGGCGTTGCGGATCGCGCCGATATGGAACTGCATGACGAGGTCGCGGGCCGCATAGGCGCGGCCGAGGGCGACCAGCACGGCGGTCTGGAAATCGGCGATCTCGTCCTCGTCCGGTGTCGCGCCCGAAAGCCGCTTCGACAGGATCGCGTCGAGCCGGGCCGCGCCGCAGTCGCGCCCCTGGCGCAGGATCTCGATGCCGTGGTCGGTGGCGCGGCAGCCGGCGGCGACGAAATGGTCGAGCCGGGCGGTCAGCGCGCCAATCAGGTCGTCGAACGTGGCAACCGGCTGGCCGCATGTCTCGGAGAGCCGTGCGACATAGTCGGCAAAGCCGTCGAGCTCGATCTTGAATGCCTTGTCCGGGCGGAAGCTCGGCACCATGCGGAAACCGAGCGTCGCGTCACCTTTCAGGGCGATGTGGTGTTCGAGCGTGTCGCAGGGGTCGTCCGTCGTGCCGACCAGTTCGACCTTCATGCCCCGCAGCAGGCCGCGCGCCGAATGATCAGGGCCGGCGAGCTGCCGGTTGGCCTCGTCCCAGATCTCGCCGGCGCTGCCCGCATTGAGCACCACGCCTTTCATGCCGAAATAGCGGGCCAGCTCCAGATGCGACCAGTGATAGAGCGGGTTGCCGACGAAGCGCGGCATGGCACCGGCGAAGGCCTCATATTTCTCGCGGAAATCCGCGTCCCCGGTGACCAGCCGTTCGTCGATACCGGCCCAGCGCATCGCCCGCCACTTGTAGTGATCGCCCTCCAGCCAGATGCGGCCGAGCGTATCCCAGCGCTTGTCGGAGGCGATCTCCGCCGGCGGCAGATGGTTGTGGTAGTCGACGATGGGAAGCGACGCCGCGACCTGGTGGAAGAGACGGGCGGCGTGGTCGGTTTCGAGCAGGAAGTCGTCGCCGAGAAAAGGCTTGGTCATGCGGGGCTCCTGGGGGCGTCGGCAAGGCGGGCGAGGGTGGCGCGCACGCCCTCGCGTCGCAGCTCCAGATAGGCGGCCTCCACAAGCGAAACGAAGTCCGCATTGGCGGCAAGGTCGGCCGGAAAGACCGCTTCGAGGCCAAGCATGGCGCGGACATAGGCCGGGCCGTCGGTATTGCCGGCGACGATCTCCGTTATGCGTCCGGCCAGCGGGTCGTTGAGGGCGAGCGCGTTGCCTGCCTCGTCCTTGCCGCGGCAGAAGGCGAGCCAGCCGGCGACGCCGAGCGCCAGACGTGGCCAGGGCGTACCGGCGGCAAGGTGCCTGCGGATCGGCGCCAGCAAGCGCTGCGGCAGCTTCTGGCTGGTGTCGGTGGCGATCTGGGAGGTGCGGTGCTTCAGCCGGGAGTTGGAGAAGCGGGCGAGCAAAGCATCGGCATAGGCATCAAGGTCGTGCTCGTCCGGCAGCGACAGGGTCGGGGCCTGCTCTTCCAGCATCAGGCCGCGCGCGGCGGCGCGCAGCAGCGGATCGCCCACGCACTCGGCAATGGTCGAAAGGCCGGCGAGCTGTCCGAGGCAGGCGAGGAAGGTGTGGCTGCCATTCAGCATGCGCAGCTTCATCTCCTCGAAGGGGCGCACATCGGAGACGAATTGCACCCCGGCAAGGGAGAAGTCCGGCCGGCCGGCGGCAAAATAGTCCTCCACCACCCATTGCCGGAAGGGCTCGCAGACGATCCCGGCATCGGCGGCGATACCGGCGCGCGCCAGCATGTCGCGTCCGTCCGCATCAAGCGCCGGCACGATCCGGTCGACCATGGTGCAGGGGAAGGAGACATTTGCCTCGATCCAGGCAGCGAGGCCTTCGTCGCGGGCACGGGCGAAATCGAGCACGGCGGCGCGGCAGACATGGCCGTTTTCCGGCAGGTTGTCGCAGGAAAGGACGGTCAGCCCGGCAAGCCCGGCGGCGCGGCGCAGGCGCAGGCCCTCGACGATGACGCCGATGGCCGTGCCGGGAGCCTGCGGCGTTGCAAGATCGCGGACGATGCCGGCATTGCCTGGATCGAGGCGTCCGTCGCGAGTGCAATAGCCCTTTTCGGTGATGGTCAGCGAGACGATGGCCAGTTCCGGCCGGGTGAAACGGCCGAGCAGCGCGGCAAGGCCGTCGCGGAGCGGATGGCAGGTGGCGACGACGGCATCGACCCGGCGGACCTCCGTGCTCTCGTCATCGGCGGCAAGCACCCAGTGCCGGCAGTCGTCCCGCTCCAGGGCGTCGAGATCCTCGACGCCGGAGTTGAGGCGCACGGCAACCATGCCCCAGTCGCGGTTTTCGGGCTCGCCGGTGCCGTCCAGCGTCTCGTCGAGGATCGTCGTCAGGAAGGCGCGGGCGAAGGCGCCGAAACCGATGTGAAGGATGCGCTCCCGCAACGTCGCACGCTCGTAGGTAGGGAGGGTGCGATCGAAGTCGTCGCCCTTTTTTTCCAGCTTTTGCATGGAACTATCCTTGATCATTCATCCGGGATTGAAACGCTGTCGCCGGAGGAAATGTCCACGCCATTGACGAGGAGACGGCGGCTTTCGCCGGCCGGCAGCTCGACGCGCGCGCTGGCATGGGCCGGCCGATAGGCGCCCTTGCGGTGCAGTGTCAGGCGGAGCGCGTCCGCCTCGCAGGTGAGCGTCATTTCGGTGATCGCGTGGTTGCCGGCAAGCGCGTTCGCCGAGACGCCGTCGTCGGCATATTCGGTGCAGGTGGCGGAGATGCCGGCGGGGGCGGGGAAGAGCGCCAGCACCCGCGTCGCATCGCGCGCGGCGTCGGCGCGGGCAAGCCCTTCGGCGAGCGGCAGCACGGCGCCGGCACGCACGAAGAGCGGCATGGAGGCGAGCGTGACGGGCACGACGATCTCCTGTCCGCCCGCATGCCAGGCGCCGGTCCAGAAGTCCCGCCAGCCGCTGCCATTGTCCGGCAGGTAGACGCGCCGCTCGCTCTGGCCCGGCTCGATGACATTGGCGACGAGCAGGTCGCGGCCGATCATGAAATCGTCCGGTTCCTCGAAGCAGCGCGCATCATGCTCGTGGTCGAGGAAGGTCGGGCGCAGCATCGGCTCGTGCGCCACGACGGCCTGTTGCAGCGCCGTGTAGAGATAGGGCAGCAGGCGGTAGCGCAGGCGGATCGCGTCGCGGACGAGCGGTGTTGCTTCCGGATACATCCAGGGTTCGTTGACGGTGCCGTCGTCGTTCCAGGAATGGATGGTGAAACGCGGATGGAAGATGCCGTTCTGCACCCAGCGGACGAAGAGTTCCGCGTCGGGCTTGGGCCCGGCGAAACCGCCGACATCGTGGCCGATATTGTAAAGGCCTGACAGCGACATGCCGAGGCCCATGCGGATGTTGTAGCGCAGCGTCTTCCATTCGGTGCGGTTGTCGCCCGACCAGGTCTGGGCGTAGCGCTGCATGCCGGGCGCGCCGGAACGCGAGATGAGATAGGGGCGACTGTCCGGCGCATGCGCCACCTGCGCCTCGCGGCTGGCGCGGTTCATCAAGAGCGGCATCAGGGGGCGGACGAGGCCGACATCGATTTCCTCGCCGAAGCCGTTGCAGCGGGCACCCGCGTCCCAGACCTCGAACTCGTTGTTGTCGTTCCAGGTCGAGCCGATGCCGTTGGCAAGCAGCTTCTCCGTGACGTTTGTCTGCCACCAGGCGACCGTCTCCGGATTGGTGAAGTCGAGATGCGAGCCCTCGTCGTCCCAGAAGGAGGAACGTTCCGGCGTATCGCTCTCGCTGTCGCGGATGAAGAGGCCGCGCGCCGCGACCTCGTCATACATGGGGTGGTCCTGCAAGAGGCAGGGCTTGATGTTGGCGGCAAGATGCAGGCCGGCCTTTGCAAAGGTCGCGGCCATGGCCTTCGGGTCGGGCACCTTGTTGTGGTTCCAGGTGAAGACGTAGCGCTTCGGCCCGATCGAGGAATAGCCGGAGGAGAGCTGAAAGCTGTCGCAGGGAATGTCGTGCTCGTCGACAAGGCGGGCGAAGCCCTCAAGCTGCTCCTGCGCGTTCTCCGCATCGGTGTAATGCATGGTCGAGCCGGAATAGCCGAGGCTCCAGAGCGGGGGGAAGGCGGTGCCGCCGGTCAGGCGGACATGCGCCTTGACCACGTCGAGCACCTTCGGCGCCCAGCTCATGTAGTAGTCGAGATCGCCATCGGCGGCGCGATAGGCCCGGTAGGGCCGGTGGTAGTTGTCGAGCTCGTTGCCGAGATCGAACCAGCAACCCGCGAGATTGTCGTAGAAGAGGCCGAAGGCGCCGGCATCCGCGGTGCGGGTGAGCGTGAAGGGGATGTGCTTGTAGAGCGGGTCGGTGGCGCTGGCGTCATAGCCCATGGCGTCGAGATTGCGCATCTCGAAGCGCCTGCCCGAGCGCTCCAGGTCGCCCGCCTTTTCGCCGAGACCGTAGACCCGCTCGCCGGGTTTCCTCAGGAGGAAATGGCCGTGGGCATTGTCGCGCACGCCGAGCATATAGGCGCCGGTCGGTCGCTCCTCGGCAAAGACGGCAAAGCTCCCGTCCGCCTGCCGAGCGCTCCAGGTGAAGGTGAGCGGCTCGGTGATTTCGAGGTGCAGGGTGTCCGTGGACAGGGTCAGGCCGGTGGCGGTCTCCTCCAGCGTGAAGGCCGGGCAGGGGAAGCCGGAAAGATCCATCCGGTCGCGGCCCTCCCAGGCGACATCGGCGCCGCCGGTTGCCAGTCCGGGCGCGATCGTCCAGGTGCGGGCGAGGCGGAAGACGCCGTCCTTGCGCAGCACGACGCGGAACAGGGTTTCGTCGAGGACATGGATCGTCAACAGGTGGCGACCATCGACGAGAAGATCGACGCCGGCCTCGCGACGCGCATCGAGGCGGAAGGACTTGAGCGGTTTCATGTGAGCAGGTGTCCGGTGATCAGTAGCCGAGAAGCAGGCGGGGCAGGGTCAGGCTGATCGCCGGCACGAAGGTGACGAGCAGCAGCATTGCCGCCAGCACCGCGTAGAAGGGCAGCAGCGGCTTCAGCACCTTGCCGATGGAGACATTGCCGACGGAGCAGCCGACGAAAAGGGCTGAGCCCACCGGCGGCGTGCAGATGCCGATGCACAGGTTGAAGGTCATCATCACGCCGAAATGGACCGGATCCATGCCGAGATCCTTCACGACGGGAAGGAAGATCGGCGTGAAGATCAGCAGCGCCGGGGTCATGTCCATGAAGGTGCCGACGACCAGCAGGGCGAGGTTGATCACCAGCAGCAGCACCAGCGGGTTTTCCGAAAGCCCGAGCAGGATGTCGGAGATGGTGTAGGGGATGTCGGCGAAGGCCATCACCTTGGACATGGCGATCGAGCAGCCGATCATCAGCAACACGATGGAGGTGGTGACGGCGGATTCCAGGATGATGCCGGGCAGGTCCTTCACGCCGATCTCGCGATAGACGACGAGGGCGAGGATGAGCGTGTAGACGACGGCTGCCGCCGAGGCTTCCGTCGCGGTGAAGACGCCGCCGATGATGCCGCCCATGACGATGACGATGAGGCCGAGCGGCAGCACCGCGTCCGCCGTCTTGCGGATGACTTCCCGCAGGCTCGGGCGCGGGGCGACCGGGTAGCCGCGCTTCTTGGCGATGATGCCGGCAACCAGCATCAGGCCAAGGCCCATCAGGATGCCGGGCACGTAGCCGGCGACGAAAAGGGCCGCGATCGAGGTGCCGTTGGTGATCAGCGAATAGACGATGAAGGTGGTCGAGGGCGGGATGAGCAGGCCGGTCGGGCAGGAGGCGATGTTGACGGCGGCCGAATAGGCCGGGTCGTAGCCTTCCTTCTTCTGCAAGGGTGCCATGACGCCGCCGACGGCCGCGGCGGAGGCGACGGCCGAACCGGAAATCGAGCCGAACATCATGTTGGCCAGCACGTTGCAGTGGGCAAGCGAGCCGGGCAGGCGACCGCCGAGCACCTTGGCGAACTCGATCAGGCGCAGGGCGATGCCGCCGCGATTCATGATGTTGCCGGCCAGGATGAAGAAGGGAATCGCCAGCAGCGTGAAACTGTCGAGGCCGGAAGCCATCTGCTGGGCGGTGATGTAGACCGACTGGTCGAAGGTCATGAACAGGGTGAAGGTCACGACCGAGGCGATGCCAATGGCGAAGGCGATCGGGACGCCGAGGACCATCAGCAGGCCGAACACGCCAAAGAGGGTGAGTGCGCTTTGCAGTTCCATGGGTCGCGATCCTCAGTCGAGCGGGCCGCCGGGCGCATCGCCGGCGGGAGTGTCGGGAGTTTCCCCGCGGGCGAGGCCGACCAGGAAGAAGCTGCAGTAGAAGACGATCATCGCGCCGGAGAAGGGGATGGCGCCGTAGACATAGCCCATGGGTATGCGCAGGGCCGGCGAGAGCTGGCCGGTGGCCAGCGTCTTCTCGACCAGCTGGTAGCCGCCATAGACCATGACGATCGCGGCGAAGCCGGCGATCAGCAACATCACCAGTGCGGCAAGGAGTTGCGCGTTGCGCCCGCTGAGCATCAGCGGAAGGACGTCGATGGCCAGATGCCGGCGCTGACCGAGCGTGTAGGCGGCGCCGACGAGACCCACCCACATGAAGAGGAAGCGGGCCATCTCGTCGGTGACCGTGCTCGGCGTGCCGAGCACGTAGCGGGACACCACCTGCCAGACGACGCAGGCGACGAGGACCGCGAAAACGGCGGCGATGAGCATCCCCAGAACGCGGTCGATGCGGATCTTCAGAGCGTGCATGGCGAAGCGCCTCCCGTGAGAGCCGTCGCCGGTTCGTGTCTCGCGACCATCCTGTCCTCCCGGTTCCGGATCGTGCCGGACCTTTGTCTCGCGCGCATTGTGCCGCGTCGCTTGAGGTCCTGACATTGCGCATTTAAAAAAATTGGTCAACCAATTTTCAAAATTGGTTGACATATCGGTGCCGTTGAAGAAGTCTCGCGGCAGTGTTGGTCAGAATTGGCCGGCCAATTTGCGCAAAGGCCGGCAGTGCCGATGCGTTGCGACGTCCGGGCCGGGTGTGCGGTCCGGATGGAGAAAACCCGGGAGGAATTCACATGCGCATGTCCTATCGCGCCGCCGCCATCGCCGGCGCGGCCCTTTTCGCCTTCGCTTCCGTCGCCGAGGCGCGGACCCTGAAGCTCAATCACAACAATCCGGAAGACCATCCGCTTCACAAGTCGATGGAGTTCATGGCCGAGCGGGTCAATGAACTGACCAATGGCGACGTCAAGATCCGGGTCTATGCCAATGCCCAGCTCGGCAACCAGCGCGAGTCCATGGAGCTGATGCAGAACGGCACGCTCGACATGGCCCGCTCGAATGCCAGCGAGCTGGAAGCCTTCGAGGAATCCTATTCGGCCCTCAACCTGCCCTTCATCTTCGCCGACGAGGAGCACTACTACAAGGTTCTGTCCGGCGAGATCGGCGACGATATCCTGACCTCCTCGCGCGACAAGGGCTTTATCGGCGTCGCCTACTATGTCGAGGGCGCGCGCTCCTTCTACGCCAACAAGGAAATCCGCACTCCGGCCGACCTTGAAGGCATGAAGATCCGCGTCCAGCCGAGCCCCTCGGCCATCCGCATGGTCGAACTGCTGGGCGGCAGCCCGACCCCGATCGCCTGGGGCGAGCTCTACAGCGCGCTGCAGCAGGGTGTCGTCGATGGTGCCGAGAACAACCCGCTGGCGCTGACCTCGGCCCGCCACGGCGAGGTCTCCAAGGTCTATTCCAACAACGAGCACACCATGATCCCCTCGGTGGTGATGATCTCGACCCAGACCTGGGACGCGCTGTCGGAAGACCAGCAGAAGGCGCTGAAGCAGGCCGCCCGCGAGTCCATGGACTTCCACCGCAAGAACTGGAACGAGCAGGTCGCCGAAGGCATCGAGCTCGCCAAGAAGGAACTCGGCGTGAAATTCGTCGAGGTCGAGAAGGGTCCGTTCGTGGAAAAGGTGCTGCCGATGCATGAGGAGGCCGCCGCCAAGTCCGAGCGCGTGGCCGACCTGATCAAGCGCATCAAGGCCGCTGCCGAATAAGTCCTCCCAAGGACTGTCCCGCGCCGCGCCTTCGCGTGCGGCGCGGACTTTCTCCCTGTTTCGCCCAATTGATTTTTCCGGAGTCCCGTCGTGCTCGAACGTTCCGCCCTTGCCGAGAATGCGCTTCAGGCGCTGCATGACGAGGACTACGACCGTCCCTTCAACACGCAGTCGCTCAACCACGAGACGATGATCTTCACCGGCGGGCGCCGTGGCATCAGTCTGGATGGCGACTGGAACTTCTGCGTCGACCTGCTCGACACGGGCCTCAGGCAGAAATGGTTCTCCATGCTGCCGATGCCGGCCGAGGAGCGGGCCGAACCCTGGGATTACGACCCTTACGAGGGCGAGACCGTCCCGGTTCCCTCCTGCTGGCAGATGCTGAAGGAGAAGTGGTACTTCTTCGAGGGCAGCGCCTGGTACACACGGCCGCTCGACATGGACGGGGAACTGGCCGGCGATCTGGCCGGCAAGCGCCGCTTCCTGCGCGTCGGTGCGGCGCAATACGACTGCAAGGTTTTCCTCAACGGGGAATTCCTCGGCAACCACTATGGCGGCTCGACGCCGTTCTTCTGCGAACTGACCGACCATCTGCGCCCGGGGCGCAACTGGCTGATGCTGATGGTCAACAATGCCCGCACGCTCGACCGCGTGCCGATGCGCAACACCGACTGGTTCAACTATGGCGGCGTCTACCGTGAGGTCGAGCTCTACGAGACGCCCGAAACGGTGATCCGCGACCTCTTCGTCCATCTGGTTCCCGATGGGAGCTATGCCCGCATCCGCGCCGAGGTGACCGTCGATGGCGATGCCTCCGAGGCCGTGCTGGAAATCCCGGAACTCGGCATCCGCCAGGCCGTTGCACTCGATGCGGACGGGCGCGGGGCGGTGACATTCGCGGCGCTCCCGGACCTGTGGTCGCCCGACAATCCGAAGCTTTACGACGTGGCCCTTACGGCGGGCGAAGACCGGGTCGAGGACCGGGTCGGTTTCCGCCAGGTGGAGCGGGCCGGGGACGAGATCCGGCTGAACGGCAAGGAATTGTTCCTGCGCGGCATCTCGGTGCACGAGGACGACCGCGACACCGGCAAGGTGACGAGCGAGGCGGACCTGCGCCGGCGCTTCGAGCATGCCAGGGCGCTCAACTGCAACTACCTGCGGCTAGCCCATTATCCGCATCACGAGATGGCGGCGCGGCTTGCCGACGAACTCGGCTTCCTGCTGTGGGAAGAGATCCCGGTCTACTGGGCCGTTGCCTTCGACAATCCGGCGACCTACCGGGATGCCCGCAACCAGCTGATCGAGCTGGTCAAGCGCGACCGCAACCGGGCCAGCGTCGTCATCTGGTCGGTCGGCAACGAGAACCCGGACACCGACGCGCGCCTCGCCTTCATGAAGGGCCTTGCCGATACGGCGAAAGAATTCGACCCGACCCGGCTGACCTCGGCCGCCTGCCTCGTCAACCACGCGCGCAACCGCATCGAGGACCGGCTGGCCGAGCATATCGATGTGATCGGCATCAACGAGTATTACGGCTGGTACGAGGAAAATTTCGAGGATCTCGTCGCCATCGGCCGCAATTCAGATCCCGGCAAGCCTGTGGTGATTTCCGAGACCGGCGCGGACGGCGCGATCGGCGAGGGCGCGCCGGCGCGCGGCCTGTTCAGCGAAACCTACATGACCGAGGTCTACCGGCGGCAGATCGCCACCCTGCGCGGCCTGTCCTATGTGAAGGGCATGTCGCCGTGGATCCTCTATGACTTCCGGGTTGAACGCCGGCAAAATATCTTTCAGCGTGGGTACAACAAGAAAGGCCTGATCGCGGCCGACAAAACCACCGTGAAAGAAGCCTTCGACGTGCTCGCATCCTATTATGCGGAGCGCCGCGAGGCGGAGGCCGCCGGGGAGGGGGACGCATGATCGAAGGCGGCGGCAAGCGGCGCTACGAGGAAGTGGCCGAGGCGCTCAAGCAGGAATTGCGTGCCGGCAATTACCGCATCGGCGACCGACTCAAGACCGAGCGCCAGATCTCCGAGGAAATGGCCGTCAGCCGCTCGCTCGTGCGAGAGGCGGTGATCATGCTGGAGATCGAGGGGTTCGTCGACGTCCGCAAGGGATCGGGCATCTATGTCGAGCGCCTTCCCTCGGGCGAGAGCGAGGAGCCGCGCGGCGATATCGGGCCGTTCGAGTTGCTGCAGGCGCGACAGGTGCTGGAAAGCAGCATCGCCGCCTTCGCCGCGACCATGGTGACCAAGTCGGACATCCTGCGCATGCGCGAGGCGCTCGAGCTGGAGCGCAAGGCAATCGAGGCCGGCTCCGGGGACTATTCCGGTGACGAGCTTTTCCATCACCTGATCGCCGAGGCGACGCAGAACAGCGTGCTTGTCGACATGATCGACGAACTCTGGCGCAAGCGCGAGCAGAGCCCGATGTGGGCGCGCCTGCACACGCGCATCTTCGACCGGGGGTATCGGGGAAAATGGCTCGAGGATCACCAGGCGATCCTGACGGCACTGCAGTGCCGGGACCCGGGCGCGGCCCGGCAGGCCATGTGGCGGCATCTGGAAAACGTCCGGCTTACGCTTCTTGAGCTGTCCGATGTCGATGACCCGCAGTTCGACGGCTACCTCTTCGACAGCGGTCCGGCCACGGCGGCGGGAACCTGAAACGGCCTCACCCAAAGCAATCGTATCCACCCCATCCCCAAGGGATTTTTCGAAATGCAACAGTCCTGGCGCTGGTTCGGCCCGACCGACCCGGTCACCCTTTCCGACATCCGCCAGGCGGGTGCGCGGGGTGTCGTGACGGCGCTTCATGATGTGCCCAACGGCACGGCGTGGCCGGTCGAGACGATTGCCGCGCGCAAGGCCGCCATCGAGGCCGCCGGGCTTGAATGGTCCGTGGTCGAGAGCATTCCCGTGCACGAGGACATCAAGACCGGCGCGCCGGGCTGGGAGCGGCACGCCGAGGCCTGGTGCGTGTCGCTCGCGAACCTTGCAGCCAATGGCATCCGCACCGTCTGTTACAATTTCATGCCGGTGCTCGACTGGACGCGAACCGAACTGGCGCACGAACTGCCCGACGGCGCCCGCTGCCTGCGTTTCGACCAGATCCGTTTCGCCGCGTTCGACCTCTTCGTGCTTGCTCGCGAGGGCGCGTCGACCGACTATACCGACGCGGAGATCGAGGCGGCGCGCGCCCTGCATGCCGGCATGTCGGCCGCGGACATCCGCGTTCTCACGGACACGATCATCGCCGGACTGCCGGGAGCGGAGGAGAGCTATTCGCTCGACACGTTCCGCGCCCGACTCGCGGCCTATGAGGGGATGGACGCGGACGATCTGCGCGAGCGGCTCGCGGCGTTCCTGGAGATCGTGCTGCCGGTGGCGGAAAAGGCCGGCATCGTCCTTGCCATTCATCCCGACGATCCGCCGCGGCCGCTGTTCGGCTTGCCGCGCATCGTCTCAACCCAGGACGACATGGCGGCGATCGCGGCAATGTCCCCCAGCCCGGCGCACGGATTCACCTTCTGCACCGGTTCCTACGGCGTGCGGGCCGACAACGACCTCGTCGCCATGCTGGAGCGGTTCGGTGCGCGGGTGCATTTCCTGCATCTGCGCACGACGAAGCGCGAGGGTGACGGCAAGAGCTTCCACGAGGCGGCGCATCTGGACGGCGATGTCGACATGGTCGCGGTGGTGCGCAAAGTGGTGGAGATCGAGCGCCGTCGGGGCGTATCGCTGCCGATGCGGCCCGATCACGGCCACCAGATCCTCGACGACCTGAGGCGCGTGTCGACGCCGGGCTATCCGGCCATCGGCCGCCTGCGCGGACTTGCCGAACTGCGCGGCATCGAGATGGCCGTCGCCGCGCTCGTGCCCGGCTGAGCATCCAACGCGCGAACAACAACGTCACCGACGAGCAGGCAAGGGCAGCCGGGCATGGCATGCAGGGCTTGCCCGGAACCTGCGCGCAAAGGCGGGCTTGCCCGCATGGCCACTGGTCTGCAATACCTGTCAGTCAAACCAGTCAGGTACGGAACGGACATGCATCTGGCCTATACGACGTCGCCCGGACGCGGCGACATGGATCTTGTGCTCGCGGGCGTGGCGGATGCCCTTGCCCGGCAGGGCATCCGTACCTGCGGCGTTGTCCAGATCAACTCGGACTGCGACAGCGGCCGGCACTGCGACATGGACGTCAAGGTCCTGCCGGCCGGGCCGATGTTCCGTATCTCCCAGTCGCTGGGCAAGGACGCGCGAGGCTGTCGCCTTGATCCGCACGGGCTGGAGATGGCTGTCGGGGCGACGGCCCGGCAGCTTGCCAGCGGGGCCGAGGTGCTGATCGTCAACAAGTTCGGCAAGCAGGAAGCCGAGGGGCGCGGGTTCCGCGACCTGATCGCCGAGGCACTGGCCGCCGACATGGCCGTGATCGTGGGCGTCAACGGTCTCAACCGCGAAGCGTTCCTGGAGTTCTGCGGGGGAGAGGCGACCGAGCTTTTGCCGCAGGTCGAGGCGATCACGGGGTGGATTGCAGATGCGGTATCCCCTGCGGAGGCTGTCGGCTGAGCCGCAGCCGCGATCCGCTCTCACCCCATTGCAAAGCCCGCGACCACCCGCGCGGGGTGAAACCGCACCAGTTCCAGCCGGGAGGCTCGCAGCCTGAGCGGCCAGGCGCTACCGGCCAGCACGGCCGGGATCGCCGCGGCGGGATCCTCGGTCGCTTCGCACAGCGTCACATGAGGCACGAAGGCGCCAGGCAGGTAGTGTCCGGCGCGGGCCAGCCCCGGATGCCGGGCCGCGAGCGTCGCGTCGAGATCCTGGTGGAGATCGAGGAGTTCGCGCCGGGGCACCGGAGCGAGATGGACCACGGCCGGCGGTCCGGGAAAGATGCCCGGCCCGCTCAGCGTCAGCGCGAGCGGGGCGCAGTGGCCGGCGACCCCGGCCAGGGTGTCCGCGATGGCGTCTTCCTCGTCTGGGGCGTCCGGAAGAATGGCGAGGGTCAGGTGGGGTGCATAGGCGAAGTTGCGCCGCGTCGCCTCCATGCCCCCGGCCAGCAGCGTCTCCCAGATCGTGGTGACGGAGGCCGCGTCCGGATCGTCGATGCGCAGGGTAATGGCGAGGGGCATGTCGTTCTCCCGCAAGCGCCCGGCCTGCCGTGGACGGATGTCAGATATTCCCGGCCCGCACCGTCGCATCGCCGATGCTGACAGACTGGCCGGCATCATCCTGCACGGTCAGTCGGACAATCATTTCCGGAACCTCGCCGGGAAGCAGCTTGGCAACCCGGCCGGAAATCGTCATCCGCGCGCCGACCGCGAGCGGCCTCAAAAAGCGTATCTGCAGGCTGCGGATGTCTGTGCCGGGCAGCCAGCCTCTCAATGCCCGCTCGAAGTGACCCATCATCAGCATGCCATGCACGATGGTGCCCGGCAGGCCGGCGGCGCGGGCGGCATCCTCGTCAAGATGAATGGGATTGCGATCGCCGGAAGCATCCGCATAGGCCGCGACGCGGGCGGCGTCGAGCAGCGCCGGCGCGGTATCGGCAAACTTGTGCCCGACGGGAAAGGCGGCTTCGCTCATGATCCGGCTCCGTCTGCCCGGCGGTTCTCGAACAGGACGATGTCCGCAAGAAACTCCTGGCAGTGGCGGCCGGCCGCGTCCCGCACGCGTCCGCGCACCACGATCCGGTCGCCCCGGTCGGGGTTGCGCCGCCAGTCCACGGCCACCTGGTAAGGCCGCCCGACCTCAAGCGCCTGCTCGTAGCGGAATTGCTGGGCCTGGTGAACGAGGACGGCCGAACGATCGGCGGCGACGCTTTCAAGCGCGCCCAGGATTTCCGGCCTGGAGAGCACGGTGAAGGCAAAGGTCGCGGGGACGCGATCATCAGCCTCCACGCCCGTCCCGCCGACCGCGGCCGCGAAGGCGGCGACCCGATCGGGGGCCGTGGCAAGTTCCACCTCCGCGATGAGGGTCCAGTCCGGCTCACTCATACCGCGCTCCAATCATGCGTGCCGATACGTCCGTTATCGGACGGCGCGTATCGCGAGTGTCGCGTTGATGCCGCCGAAGGCGAAGGAGTTGCTCAAAGCGGCGTCGATCTGATGGGGGCGGGCCGTATTGGGCACCGGATCGGGCAGGCATTTGGGATCCTGCTCCAGCCAGTTGATCGTCGGAGGAGCGATCTTCTCGCGCAGCGCGTTCACCGTGATGATGAGTTCGATCGCGCCGGCTGCGCCGAGGGCATGGCCATGGATCGGCTTGGTCGACGAAACGGGCAGGGTCTCGGCATAACCGCCGAAAACCCTGCGAACGGCTTCCGTTTCGGAAATGTCGTTGAGGATCGTGCCGGTGCCGTGCGCGTTGACATAGCCGATGTCTTCGGGCTGCAGGCCGGCATCGGCAAGGGCGTTGGCCATGGACGACGCGGGGCCCTCGACCGTCGGTCGCAGCAGGTCGCCGGCATCGCTCGTCGTGCCGTAGCCGGCGATCTCGGCCAGCGGCGTCGCGCCGCGTGCCAGCGCATGCTCGAGTTCCTCGATCATCAGCACGGCGGCGCCTTCGCCGAGCACCATGCCGTTTCTCTTGCCGGAGAACGGCCGGCAGGCCTCGGGGGCCATGACGCGCAGGATCTCCCAGGCGCGGAACGTCGCCGGTGTCAGCAGGGCCTCGCTGCCGCCGACAAGCGCCGCATCGATCATGCCGGAACGGATCATCTGGAAGCCGTAGCCGACCGCCTGGGTGCCGGAAGCACAGGCGCTCGACACTGCGAGCGAGGGGCCGCGAACACCGTAGCGCATGCTGATCTGCGACGCGGCGGCGTTCGGCATGACCTTGGCGATGGTCATCAGGTCGGGTCGGGTCTCGGTGACGTAGAAGCCGTAGTGACCGTCATCCGTGGTCCACGAGCCGCCGATGCCCGATCCGATGATCGCGCCGACGCGGGAGCCGAGCGGTTCGGAGGTATCGATACCCGCGTTGCGCAGCGCTTCTTCGGCGGCGACCAGCGCCAGTTGCGCGAAGCGGTCGGTCGTCTTGATCTCCTGCGGCGTCAGATGCGCCTGGGGGTCGAAGCCGGGGATATGCGCCGCCTTGGTGATGCGCTGGCGCGGATAGCGGTCGAGCTGAAAATGCGAAACGCCGGTGCGGCCGTCGCGTGCTGCTGTCCACAGCGCGTCGGCACCCATGCCGGCGGCGGTGATGGCGCCCATTCCAGTGACGACAATGCGCCTGTTTTTGCTCGTCACGCGGCATCTTCCTTCATGCGGGCCGCGAGAACCTTGAGGAAGTCTCCAACCGTGCGGGCCTCCGCGAGGTCGCCGTCGACGGGGATATAGACGCCGAATTCCTCTTCGATCGCCATCAGGATGACCACCATGTCGGCGGACTGGATGCCGAGGTCGTCGAAGGTTGCGTCGGCTGTGAGCATTTCACGTTCGACCATTCCTTCCTTCGCTACCAGATCGAGAAGTCTCTCGAGCGTCGCGGGATCAATCCCTTCGGCCATCTGTTCCATGATGAGTCTCTGTCCCTGTCATTTCCGCGTCTTTTGCGCTTGTCATAAGGGCTAAGCCGGTTCTGTTCCAGCTTGAAGTTATCGAAAAACGGCCGTGACCGGCAGTGGCGCCCGACGATGGACAGTCGAATAACCCTGCTGCCCTTGCGGCGGCATTGTGCGTCTACTATGCACAACAGTGTTCGCGAGGCTTGCGGGATGGGCCGGGACATCGCGAGCGGAGGTCTGGCTTGTGTGCCACTGTGCCAGGTAAAACTGCTGTGCAATGCGGGGCTTGAGCATGTCCAAGGAACGGGCGTCTAATTTCGCTGCGGCTGCGGGCCTGCTTCTTGCAGCTCCCGTCGTGATCGTGCCCGGATCGGCAATCATCATGATGATCTGGGCCCGTTGGGCCTTTTACCAGCGCCACCCCGACTACGTCCAGCATAGTGCGCCGACGGTTAGCCGTGCAATCAGCGATCCGTTCATCGGCGAGCCCTTCGCGGCCGCCATTCTCGCGGTCGCCTGCGTCATCGCGCTGGCGCTCGTGCCCCTGTCCAATGCCTATTTCGCCACCATCCGGCTGCGTACCGAGGGCAACCCGGTGGCGCGCGCCAGCCTGCGCCGGCTGATGTATGTCGTCCTGGCGGTGCAGGCCTGCGGAACGGTCGGCATGGTCGTGTGCACGCAGGTCACGTTCCGGCAAAGCCACGACATACACATGGTGGCGAGCTATTTCTTCTTTGTTTTTCAGGCGATAGCCATTCTTCTCAGCGGTATCTTGGCAACCCGCCTGGCGCGCTTGCCGAGCCGCGATGGCTGTCCTTACCTGCGTCTTGACTCGACCTATTCGCGTATTCGGCGCTATCTTGCCTTCGTGACCGCGGGGTTCGCCGTCTTTTATCTTTTCCTGTTCGTGATCAAGGGGTTCGACCTTCCGATCCCCGAATACGACGTCTACCATTTTTACACGATCCACGAGGTCGTGACGATCTCGGCCTACATCTTCCACTTCATGCTTTATGCGCCGGAAGTCTTCCGGATGACCCGCAGCCTGGTCTCGACCGGATCCTGGCGACTGGAAGCAGGGACGATGGCCTGAACGGGCTGGGGCCAGTCCGGGGCCAGTCCGGGGCTAGTCTGGCGCCAGGGCGGCGGTAACGAGTTCCGTGGTGCGGCTCTCGATCGCGCTTTCGAGCCGGGCCGAGAAGCCGACCGAATCGAGGCCGGCGGGGATCGCCGGCAGAATCTCGACGACAATCGTGCCCGGGAAACGCCAGAGGCTGTTGCGCGGCCAGAACACGCCGGAATTCAGCGCGATCGGCAGGCAGGGAACCTTCAGCGCGCGGTAGAGGGCGACGACGCCCGGCTTGTAGTCGGGGGCGGCGAAGGGGGCTGCGCGGGTGCCTTCGGGGAAAATCACCACCGGGCGGCCCTCCGCCAGACGCTGCCTGGCCTGGCGGACAAGGTCGACAAGCGCGGCCGCTCCCGCCTTGCGGTTGATGCCGATATGGCGCAGCCGCCACATGGTCCAGCCCGCCACGGGGATCCGGGTCAGTTCCCGCTTCAGCACGATCGCCGGATCGTCGAGGATGATCTGCAGGGCAAGGGTCTCGAAGGCGGACTGATGCTTCGACGCGATCAGGCAGGCGCCGGCCGCGGCGAGGTTCTCCCGGCCACGCACCTCGTAGCGCAGCCCGGTCACGGTAGCGAGAAGCCAGAGCCAGAAGCGGATGATCGCGTTGGCGCAGGCAAGCACGAAACCGCGTGGCATCACCAGCAGCGGCGTGAAGGGGGCCGCCAGAAGAAGGGTGACGAGGGCGAGCGCGAGGAACACCAGCGAGCGCAGGGCCGCGAGGAACGCGCGCCAGCCGCGCGGGCGCCGCAGACGCGGCCGGTCGCCGTCTCCGGAACCGGTCACGCGATCCACCGCGGCCGGCGGACGTTCACTCATCCGGGGCATGTCCTTTCGCACGCCTGCTGTCAGCGCCGTTCGGCGATCGTGACGGCAAGGGAGGCGACCCCCTCGATCGATCCCTCAAGCCGGTCCCCGGGCCGGGCCGCGCCAACCCCGGCGGGCGTTCCGGTGAAGATCAGGTCACCGGGGCGCAGGACGACCGAGCGACTGCAGATCGCGACAATATCGACGACAGGCCAGATCTGGTCTGCAAGATCGCCGTCCTGCCGGGTCTCGCCATTGAGGGCAAGGGTGATGCGCCCGGCGGTCGGATGGCCGCAGCGGCTCCACGGCACCAGGGGCGAGCAGGGGGCGGAGAAGTCGAAGCCCTTCGCCCAGTCCCAGGGGCGCCCCATTTCCTTCGCTTGCGCCTGCAGGTCGCGGCGGGTCAGGTCGATGCCCGCGCCATAGCCCCAGATGTGGCCGGTCGCGTCGGCCGGATCGATGTTGCTGCCGCCGATTCCGATGGCGACGACGAGTTCCATCTCGAAGTGAAGGTCCTCGGTCAGCGGCGGGTAGGGCACCGTGCCGCCGGCATCGCAGACCGCATCGGCCGGCTTGGTGAAGAAGAACGGCGGCTCCCGGTCCGGATCCTTGCCCATTTCCCTTGCATGGGCCGCATAGTTCCGGCCGACGCAGAAGACGCGCCGGACGGGAAAGCGTGCGTCGCTTCCCTCCACGGCGACACTGGGCACGGGCGGGGGGGCGAGGACGAACTCTGACAAGGCCTGTCTCCTGGTGAGGTGGCGATGATGGCTGGTACCTGTGCGGGCGGAACGGTGGCAGGCATGCTGCCCGTTCCGCCGCGGCCGGTCCGGGCCCTCCGGTTTACGTGTTGCCGCATTCGCGGTCCAGCACTCGCTGAGATCGTCATTGTCATTGATGTGCTGCAGTGCAACAGTAGCCGGCAACAGCAGCCTGGGCGAGAGTGAAGAATGGGCGGTCGCATCATCTCCGTTGCACAGCAGAAGGGCGGATCGGGCAAGACGACCCTTGCCGCCCATCTTGCCGTCGCCCTTGCCCTGAAAGGCGAGTTTCCGGTGGCGCTGGTCGATGTCGATCCGCAAGGATCGCTCGGCACCTGGTACGAGGCGCGCGAAGAGGCCTTCGGGGACGCCGGCACGGGACTGACCTTCCGCACCTCCAGCGGCTGGGGCGCGCGCCGCGAGGCCCGTTCGCTGGCGCGTGACCACGGGGTGGTGATCGTCGATACCCCGCCCAAGACCGATTCCGACGTTCGCCCGGCCATCGAGGCAGCCGACATGGTTGTCATTCCCGTCCAGCCGACGCTCGTCGATCTGTGGGCGACCGGCCAGACGGTCGAGCTTGCGCGCAGGGAAGGCACGCGTTCGCTGGTGGTGCTCAACCGGGTGCCGCCGCGTGCCGCGCTGACGGAGGAAGTGATGGCGGCGATCGGCGAGAACGGGTTCAGCGTTGCGGCGGCCCGCCTTGGCAACCGCACGGCCTTCGCCGCGTCGATGGGAAGCGGGCGCACGATCCTGGAGACCGATCCGCGCGGCAAGGGGGCGGAGGAGGCGCGTCAGCTCGCCGAGGAAATCGGACGCCTGATCGGCCCCGGCTGATTTTATCAATTTTGCCCTTGAAGCTATAGTGGCTAGAGGGATTATGCCTCATGTCAGATTCCAAAACGCCCCCGGCGAGACCGGGGAGGAAGGACTGACATGAGCGAGAAGACAGTTGGCGGCGCGGCCGCCGGCATCCGGTATGAATGGACCGTCAAGGGCATGGACTGCGCCTCCTGCGTCGCCAAGGCGCGTGGCGCCGTCGAGCGCGTCACTGGCGTCAGCGAGGTCGAGGTGTCGCTGATGAAGGAGCGGCTCCGGCTTTCTCTCGACGAGGCCCATGACCGGCCCGAGGCCGTGGAGCGCGCGATCAGCGCGATCGGCTACACGGCCGGCGCGCGGCGGCGGCTCGATGGCGAGGAGGACGACGGACGCGGCGGCGAAGCCGAGGATCACGGCGCCTGCGGTTGCGACGGCCATGACCATGGCCACAAGCACGACCATGCCTCCGGCAGTGCCTCCGGCCATGCCCATGGGCATGATGATCCCGCCGAGCGCAACCTGTCCTGGTGGCAGACGGGCAAGGGGCGTCTGGTCGTCCTGACCGGCGCGCTGCTAGTCGCCGCGTGGGGAACGGAGTTCCTTGTTTCCCCCGCGATCTCGCGCTGGGCCTTCATTGCCGCCTGTCTCATCGGCCTCTTTCCCGTGGCCCGGCGTGCTGTCGCCCTGCTTCGCGCCGGCATGCCTTTCACCATCGAGATGCTGATGACCATCGCCGCGACCGGCGCCTTGTTCATCGATGCCTCGGAGGAGGCGGCGCTGGTGGTCTTCCTGTTTGCCGTGGGCGAGCTGCTGGAGGGGGTCGCAACCGACCAGGCCCGCAGCGGCATCCGCTCGCTGGTGAAGCTCCTGCCCAAGACGGCCCTGCTTGTGGATGGCGGGCGCTCGCGCGAGGTGCCGGCGGACAGTCTTGCGGTTGGCAACGAGGTGCTGGTGCGCCCCGGAGACCGGGTGCCCGCGGACGGAACGGTCGTTGCGGGGAGCTCCGGCGTCGACGAGAGCCCGGTCACGGGCGAGAGCATGCCGCAGACGCGCTCGCCCGGCGACGACGTCTTCGCCGGCTCGATCAATGCGGAGGCGGCGCTTACCGTGCGCGTCACCCGCGAACCGTCCGACAACACGATCGCGCGGATCATCCGTCTGGTGGAGGAGGCAGAGGAGGCACGCGCGCCGACCGAGCGGTTCATCGACCGGCTGAGCCGGGTCTACATGCCCTTCATCGTCGGCATTGCCGTTCTCGTTGCGCTGGTTCCGCCGCTTGCCCTCGGCCTGCCTTGGGACGTGTGGATCTACCGGGCGCTGGCCCTGCTTCTGATCGGCTGCCCCTGCGCGCTGGTGATCTCCGTGCCGGCGGCCATTGCCTCCGGGCTTTCGTCCGGCGCACGGCGCGGGCTTCTCATGAAGGGCGGCTCCGTCGTCGAGGCGGCGGCGGCCACGCGGCTCGTGGCTTTCGACAAGACCGGCACGCTGACGCAAGGACGGCCCGTCGTCACCGACATCGTGCCCTTCGCCGATGCGCAGGAGGCCGAGGTGCTGACCCTGGCGGCAGCGGTGGAGAACGGCTCGAGCCATCCGCTCGCCAAGGCGATCCTGATCCGGGCGGAGAGTGACGGACTTGCGCTTCCCGCCGCCAGTGCGGCGCGGGCGCTCCCCGGGCGCGGCGTCGTGGCCGAGCTTGCCGGGCGGGGCGAGGTCCACGTGACGAGCCCGGCCCAGGCGCTGGAGGCGGGCCGCTTGCCCGTCGATCTGGAGCGGCAGGCGAGCGCACTGGAAAACGCGGGCAAGACCGTGGTGGTCGTCCATGGCGCGGATGGTCCCGTCGGCCTCATTGCCATGCGCGACGAGCCGCGAGAGGACGCAGCCCGCGCCATCCGCGAACTGGCGCGTCTCGATGTCTCGGCCGTGATGCTGACGGGTGACAACGCCCGTACGGCTGCCGCGATCGGTGAGGTCATCGGCATCGAGCAGCGTGCCCGCCTTCTGCCCGAAGACAAACTCGCGGCGATCCGCGAGCTGTCGCAGGGCGGACCGGTGATGATGGTGGGCGACGGCATCAACGATGCGCCGGCCCTGAAGCAGGCGAGCCTCGGCGTTGCCATGGGCTCGGGAACGGATGTGGCGCTGGAGACGGCGGATGCGGCGATCCTGCGCGACCGGGTGGGCGATGTCGCCGCCATGATCCGGCTGGCGAGGGCGACCATGTCGAACATCCATCAGAACGTTGCCATCGCACTCGGACTGAAGGGCGTGTTCCTCGTCACCTCGGTCCTTGGGATCACCGGGCTGTGGATCGCGATCCTGGCCGATACCGGCGCGACGGTGCTGGTCACGGCCAATGCGCTCCGGCTGCTTGCCTATGATCCGGCGCGTGCCGGCGGGCAGTCGGGGACGTAGCCTCTTGCACATGACCGTCGTTGACGGCCGCGGCTCACTCGCCCGGCGCGCGCATGTCGAGCGTGTCGAGCACCGTGCGGCCGTCGACGGCGGCAGGCAGGACGGAAAAATCCCCGAACCGGTTCAGTGCCGCCTCGAGCATCTTGTCATAGCGGGCCTTGGGAAGCTCGAGGGTGCCGAACTGCGAGAGGTGACCGGTGACGAACTGGGTGTCGAGCAAGGCATAATTGCCGGCGATCAGCCGCGCGATCAGATGGCTCAGCGCGACCTTCGATGCATCGCGCTCGAAGGCGAACATGCTCTCTCCGAAAAACGCCGCCCCGAGCGAGACGCCGTAGAGGCCGCCGACCAGTCTGCCCTCGCGCCAGGTCTCGACGGTGTGGCAATAGCCCATGTCGAACAGGGCGCCGTAGAGCCGCCTGATCTCCGCGTTGATCCAGGTCTTGCGGCGCCCCTCCGCGGGTGCGGCGCAGCCGTCGATGACCCCCTGGAAATCGCTGTCCACCCGGACCTCGAACTGGTCCTGGCGGATGGTTCGTCGCAGACGTCTTGGAATGTGGAACGCATCGAGCGGCAGAATCCCGCGATGCTCGGGCTCGATCCAGAAAAGGTTGGCGTCGTCCGCCGATTCCGCCATGGGAAAGATGCCGCAGGCATAGGCCTTGAGCAGGACGTGCGGCGTGATGACCAGCGGATCGTTCTTGTTCCCGGCCATGGAAACCTTTCGGGCGGGAGACGTGGCCGCAAAGCCCGTCTCCCGCGGTCTCAGTCGTCCGACTTGGCGGCGAGATACTTCTCGAGCCAGTGAATGTCGTACATGCCGTTGGCGATGTCCTGATTGTCGACAAGATCACGAAACAGCGGAATCGTCGACTCGATGCCGTCCACCACGAACTCGTCGAGGCAGCGGCGCAGGCGCATCATGCACTCGACGCGGTTGCGGCCGTGGACGATCAGCTTGCCGATCAGGCTGTCGTAGTGCGGCGGGATCCGGTAGCCCTGATAGACGCCGGAATCGACACGCACGCCCAGACCGCCCGGCGGGTGGTAATAGGTGATCCGGCCCGGCGAGGGCGCGAAGGTGCGCGGGTTTTCGGCATTGATGCGGCATTCGATGGCGTGGCCCTCGAACAGGACATCCTCCTGGCGAAGCGTCAGTTCGGCGCCCGAGGCGATGCGGATCTGCTCATTGACGAGGTCGATGCCGGTGATCATCTCGGTCACCGGATGCTCCACCTGCAGGCGGGTGTTCATCTCGATGAAATAGAACCTGCCGTCCTCGTAGAGGAATTCGATCGTGCCGACGCCGCGGTATTTCAGCTTGCGCATGGCATCGGCGACGATCTCGCCGATTTCCTTGCGCTGGGCCGCGTTGAGGGCGGGCGAGGGCGCCTCCTCCAGAACCTTCTGGTGGCGGCGCTGCAGCGAACAGTCGCGCTCGCCCAGGTGGATCGCGTTGCCGCGTCCGTCGCCCAGCACCTGGATCTCGATATGGCGCGGCTTGCCGAGATACTTCTCCATGTAGAGAGCATCGTCGCCGAAGGCGTTCTTGGCTTCCGTACGGGCCGTCGACAGAGCCGTGTCGAGCTCCTTTTCGCTCAAGGCGACCTTCATGCCGCGTCCGCCGCCGCCGGCGGCGGCCTTGACGAGCACGGGGTAACCGATCTCGCGCGCGATCGCATGGGCATCGTCGCCCGGCTTCACCGCGCCGTCGGAGCCCGGCACGACGGGAATGCCGAGGCGCTTCGCCGTTTGCTTGGCCGCGATCTTGTCACCCATGATGTGGATGTGTTCCGCGGTCGGGCCGATGAAGGTGATCTTGTGCGCTTCGAGAATCTCGGCGAACCGGGCGTTCTCCGACAGGAAGCCATAACCGGGATGCACGGCATCGGCGCCGGTGATCTCGCAGGCCGCCAGAAGCTGGGGAATGTTCAGGTAGCTGTCGCGCGCCGGCGGCGGGCCGATGCACACGCTTTCGTCGGCGAGGCGCACATGCATGGCGTCGGCATCGGCGGTCGAATGCACCGCGACGGTCTGGATGCCGAGTTCCTTGCAGGCGCGCAGCACGCGCAGCGCGATCTCGCCGCGATTGGCGATGAGGATCTTCGAGAACATGGGTTCGGCCCCCGTCACTCGAGGACGACGAGCGGTTCGCCGTATTCCACCGGCTGCCCGTCCTCGACCAGGATTGCGGTGACGCGACCGGAGCGGGGAGACGGGATCTGGTTCATGGTCTTCATCGCCTCGACGATGACCAGCGTGTCACCGGCATTGACGGTGTCGCCGACCTCGACGAAGTTGCGCGCGCCAGGCTCGGCCGCGCGATAGGCGGTGCCGACCATCGGCGAGGGCACGGCGCCGGGATGTCCGGCCGGGTCGGCGGGGGCGGGGGCCGACGCGGGCGCGGCCGGGGCTGCGGGCGCCGCGCGGGCGACCGATACCGGCGCCTCGACCGTGATCTGGCGGGCGACGCGGACGCGGAAATCGTCGCGCTCGAGCTCGATCTCCGTCAGATTGGTCTCGTCAAGCAGAGCCGCGAGCTGGCGAATCAAGTCCTGATCGAATTGGTCTTTCTTTTCCGACATTTGCCTGTCTTGATCTTTTCGTGGTTGAACGGGCCGCGTGGGCCGTGGTCAGGGCCTGATGACGGTCGACAGCGCTTCGAGCGCAAGCCGGTAGCCAGTCGGACCAAAGCCGCAGATCACGCCGAGCGCGACCGGCGACACGTAGGAATGATGCCGAAAGGCCTCCCGCGCGAAGACGTTCGAAAGGTGAACCTCGACGGTGGGTATCTCGGCGGCGCGGATGGCATCGTGCAGCGCCACGGACGTGTGCGTGAAGGCGGCGGGATTGATCACCAGCCCTTGCGCGAGATCGCCCGCCTCCTGGATCCAGTCGACCAGCATGCCCTCGTGGTTGGACTGCCGGAACTCGATCTCCAGGTCGAGATCCTCCCCGACATCGCGGCACAGGCTTTCGATATCGCCAAGGGTCGCCGTTCCGTATGTGGAAGGCTCCCGTGTGCCGAGCCGGTTGAGGTTCGGACCGTTGAGGACATAGATCGAGGCGGACATTCATTCCCCGCAAGGGCGACGCGACACGGGTGCGCGTCACGTGGCATCACTGAGCCCCTTATAGGGACTCGGGAAGCGCAGGAAAAGACCTGTTGTCACCTCCCGCGGTCTCCCGCAGGCCGTTGCGGGCGGCGCGCATGCGCATCGCCGACCGACGGGACCGGGATGGAGAACCGCTACGCCCTCAGCAGGTCGCCTGGCCGCAATTGCGCATCGAGTCGATCTTGCCCTTGAGCTGATCGTAGCCGACGGCGCCCATCACCACGTCGTCGCCGATGACATAGGAGGGTGTCCCGGTCAGGCCGAGCCGGTTCGCCAGCATGTAGACTTCCTGGATCGAGGTCTTGACCTCCGGATCGTCGAGGGAGGCCTCGACCTTGTCCGTGTCGAGCCCGGCTTCCCTGGCGGCGGCCAGCGCGCTTGCCTTGTTGGCCTGGCTGCGGGCGCCCATTAGGTTGCGGTGGAAGTCGTGATACTTGTCCGGCGCGATCATGTTGACCGCGACCGCGACCTGCGCCGCCTCGACCGACCCCTGGCCGAGAACCGGGAATTCCTTCAGCACGACGCGGAGCTTGTTGTCTTCCTGGAGCAGCTTTTCCATGTCGGCCATGGCGCGCTTGCAGTAGCCGCAATTGTAGTCGAAGAACTCGACCAAGGTGACGTCGCCGTCCGGGTTGCCGAGCTCGACCTGGCGGGTGGAGTCGAAGAGGATGTCGGCCACGCCCGACAGGGCCTCCGTGCGCGCCTTGCTGGCAGCCGCCATTTCGCGTCGCTCCAGTTCCTGAAGCGCCTCGCGGATGATTTCCGGGTTCCCGATCAGGTACTCGCGGACGATCTTCTCCACGTCGCCGCGCGCCAGGGGCGTGTCCTGGGCCTGCGCCACGGGCGAAAAGACAAAGGCCATTGCGGCGATGGTGGCCAGAAGCAGCTTCTTCATTCGGGTCTCCAGAGACCGGGGGAACGCCCTCAATCCGGTCCGTTAGGTGTCGTTCGCAACGCGTCCCGCCGTCAAGAGCGGCCGGGAAGCTTCGGAGGCTTATAGGACACGATATCATCAGCCTGTAGCCAGGATGGCGTTCCGCGCTTCAATTTTTTTTGTGCTCGGGCCGCGTAGCGTTTCGCCGCGCTGAAATCGCCTCGCGCCATCAGGCCGCGGGCGGTGGCAAGGTCCGCCTCGGCCGTCTTGCCCTGGCGGCCGAGGGCGATGGCCAGCTGCGAATATCCGATATGGGAGTTGGGATCCATCTGCAGGCCGAGCTTGAGGACCCGTTCCGCCTCCGCCAGCGCGGACGTCTCGTTCGCGGCGACGAGTGCGAAGCCCAGCCAGATCTGGAACTGGGGCTCCCTGGGACGCAGGGCGACGGCCTGGCGGAACGGGCCGATCGCGGCCTTCGGACTGCCCGATTCGAGCAGGGCCTGCCCCTTGAGCTCATGAAAATACGGGTTGTCCGGCTGCCGGCGCAGCAGCTTGTCGATGACCTCGACCGCCTGGCGGCGGCTCTGGGTGCGCATGGTCACGACGGCGCGCGCATATTCGGCGGGCAGGGAGCTGTCGGATCTCGGATAGGCCCGGGCGACCACGTTCGGGTGGCTGGTGTAGGCGATCAGCTTGGCCCGCACCATGTCGTGACGGAACTGCAGCTCGGGGCTGGCGGGCGTGTCCCAGTAGCGGCTCTTGCGGGCCAGCGTTTCCAGCGCGTTGAGGCGCTCGCGCGGCATCGGATGGCTCTGCGCGTAAGGATCGGTGTACTGGGCGGAGAACAGCAACTGGTCGGCGAAACGGCTGAAGGTCTTCAGCATGCCCTTTGCCGACTGGCCGGTTTTTTCCAGGAAGGTGATCGCGGCGCGGTCGGCAATGGATTCCTCGCCGCGCCGATAGGCAAGCAGGCTGCGCTGCGCGATCCCGGTGCCGGCCGTCAGGGCTCCGGCGCCGCCCTGGGCGATGCCCGACTGTCCGGACGAGGCGCCGGCGGCCATGGCGCCGACGCCCAGGATGGTGCCGAGAACCGCCATGATCTGGGCGTTGGCGAGGGCCTGGCGCAGGCGAACGAGATGGTTGCCGGTGATGTGTCCGGTCTCGTGCGCAAGGACGCCGATCACCTCGCCCGGCGTCTCGGCCTCGGTGATCACTCCGACATTGATGAAAATGCGTCGAGCATCCGCAACGAAGGCGTTGAAGTCGTTGCGGTTTACGAGAATGATCTCGACCTGCTGACGGGCAATGCCGGCGGCGTCGAAAATCGGTCCCGCATAGTCGCGCATGAGGGCCTCGGTTTCCGCGTCCCGCACCAGCGGTATTCCCCCTTGCGCGCGTGCCGGCGCGCTCATCGGGCCGAGCGCCACCACGCCGGCCATGGCCGCAGCCGCCAGGTTCTTCACAAGCGCGCGTCCGGGCCTGCCGCGGCCTGTCGCCATTTCCGTTCGGGGAGTGGAAGAAAGGGACGGGAGCATGGGCAGGCCTTTGTTCACGGTCTTGCTGGTCTCGTTCGCGCCGGTTGCAGGTTACGGGCCCGGGCAAGGGCCCGGCATCGGGCAACACCCCCTCGACAGGTGCGCAAGCGGAGGGTAGGTGACCGGGACGAGGCCGGTCAACTGCCCGCAACGGTATGTGCTCCGCCCCTCTAAACGCTGCAAATGCGGCACCAGATTGGCGTGCTTGCCGTTGGCCGGCCTGCCGGCTGCGAAAACGCCCTGACAGCTCTTGAAACAGGAAGCCATCCATGCCCGACGTGTCCCGCCGATCCGAGGTCGAACCGTTCCTTGCAATGGACGTGCTTGCCCGGGCCAACGCTCTGGAGGCGGCCGGCGCGCGCGTCCTGCACATGGAGGTCGGCCAGCCGGGCGCACCGGCGCCGCGTGCTGTTCTGGACGCGGCCCGGGCAGCACTGGACGGGGGGCGCATCGGTTATACCGAGGCGCGCGGCCTGCCGTTGCTGCGCCGCGCCATTGCCGACCACTATCGCATCGCCCATGGCATCGAGGTTCCCGACCACCGCATCGTCGCGACGACAGGCTCGTCGGCGGGGTTCAACCTGGCGTTTCTGGCCGCATTCGATCCGGGCGACCGGGTGGCGATCACCGCGCCGGGCTATCCAGCCTACCGCAACATCCTGCGGGCCCTGGGGCTTGTTCCGGTCGAGATCGAGGTCGGCGCCGAGACACGCTGGGCGCTGACGCCGGAACTGCTGGAGGCCGCCCACCGGGAGGCGCCGCTGAAGGGCGTCCTTGTCGCCTCGCCCGCCAATCCGACGGGCACGATGATGACACCGGAGGCGCTCAAGGCCCTCAACGCGGCCTGTGAGGCGCTCGACCTGTGGTTCATCTCCGACGAGATCTACCATGGCCTCGTCTTCGAGGGGCGCCAGGAAACAGCGCTCGCCTTCACGGACAAGGCCATCGTCATCAACAGCTTCTCGAAATACTACTGCATGACGGGCTGGCGGATCGGCTGGATGGTCCTGCCCGAACAACTGGTCCGTCCGGTCGAGCGGATCGCGCAGAGCCTGTACATCTCGCCGCCCGAGCTTTCCCAGCGCGCGGCGGCGGCGGCCTTTGGCGCGACCCGTGACCTGGAAGCGGTCAAGGCGGGTTACGCGCGCAACCGGGCGGTGCTGCTGGAACGGATGCCGGGTCTCGGTTTCACCGAGATGCTTCCCGTCGACGGTGCCTTCTACCTCTATGCGAGCGTTCGCCCGTTCTCCAACGACAGCGTCGCCTTCGCGGCACGCATGCTGGAGGAAACCGGTATCGCGGCGACGCCGGGACCGGATTTCGATCCCGTCAACGGACGCGCCTACCTGCGCTTTTCCTTTGCCGGCGATACCGCCGTCATCGAGGAGGCGATGGAGCGGCTTGGCGAGTGGCTGCCGCGGATTGGGTGAACCGCACGCGATACGCAGGAGAGGTCAGCGTGCGGTGCAGGCCGCGTTTCAATCCTGCGGGGAGGCGAGACCGAAACAAAAAACCGGCGGATCGTGTGATCCGCCGGTTCCTGTCTAGATGACCTGCCGGGAGTGCTCTTGGGCAGTACTGCCTTGGACGACGAGGGTTTTCAGCGCGCCCACAACCGAATTGCCTTTCAGAAGAAGGAGCGCCGCTGCCACCAGCCCGAACGCTTGGGCTCGGGATCGTCGCTTTCCTCGGTCGAGCCGTCGCCGCTGACCTTCTCGCGCACGACGACCGGCTCGGCCGGTGCCGACGGTTTGGCGGGTTCGGCTGCCACGGGCTCCGCTTCGACCGGCTCTGCGGCCACCGGCTCGACTTCGGCCGGTTCCGCGATCGCGGGTTCCCCGGCCTCGGCCGGTGCTTCCGCGGCGGGCTCGGCTTCCACGGTCTCGTCAACAGAGGTCTCTTCGGCCGCGGCCGTCGGGGTCTCTTCGCTCACGGCCGCTTCGGCCGGCTCTTCCGCAAGTGTCTCCCCGGTCGCCGGGACGTCAGCCTCGGTCGGGCCGTCGACCTGGGCGTCACCGTCGCCGTCCGTTGCCTCGGCCGTGCTCTCGCCGGTCGCGGCGCCGTCGGCATCGGCCGCAACTGCAGGTGCCTCGGATGTCTGCTCGGTGTCGTCTCCGCCCTCGCCATCGCGGCGGCTGCGGCGACCGCCCCGGCGGCCCCTGCGACGCTTGCGGCGGGCGCGCTCGTCGTCATCGCCATCCGTTTCGGCATCGGCATCGACTTCGTCGGCAGCGTTCTCGCTGTCGGAGCCGTCATCGGACGCTCCGGCCTCGTTGCTGTCGGCCTCCGCGGCCTGCTGCTCGTCGCCGTTCGCGGGCTTGCGGCGGCGGCGGCGGCGGCGGCGCTTGCGGTTGTTGCCGTCTTCGTCCGCGTCGTCACGTGCGCGCGGCGCACGTGCTTCGGTCTCTTCCTCTTCCTCGTCCTCGACCGGCTCCTCGATGTCGTCGTCCTCGTCGATGGTGATCGGCATGACGGTGGAGGGCTGGATCAGCCGGGGCGTGTCGTCCGGACGCGGCTCGACCGGATCGCCGCGCTCCAGCACGTAATGCTGGCCGCTTTCCATGGCGCCGGCCTGCACGGCGATCTCAAGGCCGAAGCGGGCCTCCAGATCGGCCAGATGGGCGCGCTTCTGGTTGAGGATATAGAGGGCCGCCTCGGTGGTGGTGCGCACGATCAGGTTGTGCGTCGCCCCCTTCAGCAGGTTGTCCTCGAGCGAACGCAGCACATGGAGTGCGACCGACTCGACCGAGCGGATCATGCCCGTGCCGTGGCAATGCGGGCAGGGGGTCATCGAGCTTTCGAGAACGCCCGTGCGAATGCGCTGGCGCGACATCTCCAGCAGACCGAAATGCGAGATCCGGCCGACCTGGATGCGGGCCCGGTCGTTCTTGAGGCAGTCCTTGAGCTTGCGTTCGACGGACCTGTTGTTCTTGTTCTCCTCCATATCGATGAAGTCGATGACAATCAGGCCGGCGAGGTCGCGCAGGCGCAGCTGGCGGGCCACCTCCTCGGCGGCCTCCAGGTTGGTCTGGACGGCGGTGTCCTCGATATTGTGCTCGCGGGTGGACTTGCCCGAGTTCACGTCGATGGCAACCAGCGCTTCCGTCTGGTTAATGACGATGTAGCCGCCCGACTTCAGCGTCACCTGGGGCGAGAACATCGCGTCGAGCTGCGATTCGACCATGAAGCGCGAGAAGACCGGGGTCGCGTCCTTGTAGGGCTGGACGTTCTTGGCATGGCTCGGCATGAGCATGCGCATGAAGTCCTTGGCCTCGCGGTAGCCCTCGTCGCCGGCGACAAGGACCTGGTCGATATCCTTGTTGTAGAGGTCGCGGATCGAGCGCTTGATCAGCGATCCCTCCTCGTAGACCAGATAGGGCGCGGAGGATTGCAGCGTCAGGTCGCGCACATTCTCCCACAGCCGCATCAGGTATTCGAAGTCGCGCTTGATCTCCGCCTTGGTGCGGCTGGCACCGGCCGTGCGCAGGATCACGCCCATGCCCTGCGGCACCTCGAGCTCCGAGGCAATCTTCTTCAGCCGCTTGCGGTCGGTCGGAGTGGTGATCTTGCGGGAGATGCCGCCGCCACGCGCGGTGTTCGGCATCAGCACCGAATAGCGGCCGGCGAGCGACAGATAGGTGGTGAGCGCCGCGCCCTTGTTGCCGCGCTCTTCCTTGACGACCTGCACCAACAGAACCTGCCGGCGCTTGATCACTTCCTGGATCTTGTACTGCTTGCGATGCTTGCGGGCCCGCTGCGGCACTTCCTCGAGCGCATCCTCGGCTCCGACGGACTCGACATCGTCCTCGCCGCCTTCGCCGTTCTCCGCCTCATCGCCGGAACCGACCTTGGCCTCGCCGTCGTCTTCCGTCTTGGCTGCGCGGGAGCGCCGGCGCGCCGGGCGTTCCTCGTCGTCGTGGCGGGCTTCCGCCTCCTCCTCGTCGAGCAGGGCCTGCCGGTCGGCGACCGGGATCTGGTAGTAGTCGGGATGGATCTCGCCGAAAGCGAGGAAGCCGTGCCGGTTGCCGCCATAGTCGACAAAGGCCGCCTGAAGCGACGGCTCGACACGTGTTACCTTGGCCAGGTAGATGTTGCCACGAAGCTGCTTGCGATTGGCAGCCTCGAAATCAAATTCCTCGACCCTGTTGCCACGCACGACGACAACCCGGGTTTCCTCCGGGTGCGCGGCATCGATGAGCATTTTGTTCGCCATAGATGGGGATCTCCACGACCGGCGCTTCCAGGCGGCTTGGTGCGCTCGCCCGGAATTGCGCAATTGCGGTCGTTCTGTTCTTCAGTGTGAAAGGGGACGTCGGGGCGCGCCGCGCGGCGGTCCGAGCGGAACCGGCGATGCCAGAAACGGCCGCCTTGTGTCCCTGTCGGATCGTCTTCGCGCAAAGGTTCATTGCAGCGCCTAATGGACCATATCTGTAGGGCACCGGCCAAAAGGGCGGGCCGTGATTGCATCAAGCCAGTTGCCGGGTTGGCGCGCGGGCGGCCGTGGAGCCGGCAAACTGATAAACGGGTCCTGCTCTGGCCCGTCCCTGTTGCCATCATGCGCTCCGGAACCGGCTTGCGCCGCCAGGGAGCTTTCGTACGGATCGATCCTGTTTCCGTCCCGGCGCGATACCGCGTTCGCGAGTCCGGGACATTGCAGGCCGCCGGCCGCAGCGCACCGCGCTTTCGGCCGGACCCCCGGATTTCCGGCGAGAGCCGGAGGCCGAGGGACGCACAATTTTGATGGTCACCCTGACGGGTTCCGACGCCAATTTATCGATCGCGGGTGACGCAAGGACAGTTGGCTGGGCCGGACGCCGTTTCGGGGCACCAGGACGTCCCGACCTGAATCATCTTCAAAGTCGGGACCCGTTCGGTTTCTTTTACGGTCGCGGGCGTCATAAGGCAAGTACGCATACGAGCTTCCCTCGACTTGTGCTTGCGGCTCGCGTCAGGACATGAAGGGGCGTATTGTCAATGAAAGGTTAACTTGCCTAAGGGTATTCCTTGAAATGGCTGGCCCTTGCCACAAGGGCGGGGCGAACAGGATCGGCAAGAGGCGAAATCCGGTGACGAGCTACGGATGCATGGCGCGGCTTCTGGCTTGCGCAATCACGTTGGCATTGCCCGCGGCAACCTGGTCCGTGCTGGCGGTGGCGACGGCGACGCCCGTGCGCGCCGAGACGCCGGACGTGCCGGTGGCGCGCGAGGCGCGGGTGGCCGGGGACGAGGCCCGCACCCGCTTCATCATGGACCTGTCCTCGCCGGTGGAGTTCGCCGTCTCGACACTGTCCGACCCCTACCGCATCGTCATCGACCTGCCGCGTGTCGCCTTCGATCTGCCGGAGACCGCCGGGCAGGAAGGACGCGGGCTTCTCACCGCCTGGCGCTTCGGCATGTTCGCCGCGGGAAAATCCCGGGTTGTGCTTGACGCCAAGGGGCCGGTCGCCGTCGACAAGGCCTTTGTGCTGCCGCCGGTTTCCGACCAGCCGGCCCGCTTCGTTCTCGACCTGGTCAGCACCAGCCGCGAAGCCTTCCTGGAAACGGCCCGCGAAAGCGCTCCGGCACCCGCCGTGGCACGCAAGGGCGACCGGCTGACACCTCCGCCGGAAGGCAAGAAGGGCTTGCCGGTCATCGTGCTCGATCCCGGCCATGGCGGCATTGACACCGGCGCCACCGGCAATGGCGGCACGCTGGAGAAGGCCGTGGTTCTCGATTTCGCGCTGATGCTGCGCGACAAGCTGATCGCCACCGGACGCTATGATGTGCGCATGACGCGCGACACGGACGTGTTCATCCCCCTGCGCGAGCGGGTGAAGATCGCCCGTTCCCTGGAGGCGGACCTGCTTTTGTCCGTTCACGCCGACTCGGTGCGAATCGGTCGCGACCAGGTGCGCGGCGCCGGCGTCTACACCCTGTCGGAGAATGCCAGCGACGAAGTCGCCGCCGCACTGGCCGAACGGGAGAACCGCTCGGACATCATCGCCGGCATCGACCTTGCCGACGAGCCCGACGATGTGACGGACATCCTGATCGACCTGGCCCGCCAGGAAACCAAGAAGTTTTCCTACCTGTTCGCACGCACCCTGGTCGGGGAGTTGCGCGGCACCGCGCAACTGGTCAAGAATCCGCAGAGATCGGCCGGATTTCGCGTTCTGACCGCGCATGACGTGCCCTCGGCGCTGGTCGAACTCGGCTATCTGTCGAACAAGCTCGACGAGAAGCTGATGACCACGGACGAATGGCGCGGCCGAATGTCGGCGGCTCTGGTGGCCGCGATCGACAACTATTTCGGACGCCGTTTCGGCAAGCCCGGCGTGAAGCTGTCGCAGAGCGCGGCCGGCACGCAGGACGGGGAAGAGGATGCCAAGGTCGAGCAATAGCGGCGAACGCCTCAGCATCGCCATATTGGTCGAGGATTGAGAGGGGCGGCGAGGGGTTGTTTGCAAGCTGTTCCGATCCGGTCTCCGGCTGGAGCGTTTCCGCAGGCAAAGACAGGGCGACGAAGGTCGGCGAATCCTGTACCCGCTTGGCACCGGAACCGGGCATGGCGCGACAGCCGCCGTTTTTCCGGTCCGCCGCAACGCGCTGCCAGGGACGCTGACGTCCCGGCCGCGCAAACTGACAGGGGCCTCCCCGGCCGCGCCCTCCCGCGCGGTCCAAGGGGCAAGGCCAACGGAACAACCGACTTTTCGGGATAGACGAGCCGGATATATGAAGGTCTTGATCAAACTCTTCGGCTACCTGTTCGGCATCGGCGCCGTTCTGGGGCTTCTGGTCGCCGCCGGCGTCTGGATCTACCTGCAGGACATGTCGCAGGATCTGCCGGACTACACCGCGCTGAAGAACTACGAGCCGCCGGTGATGACCCGCGTGCATGCGGCGGACGGCCAGCTGATGGCCGAATACGCCAAGGAGCGCCGGCTGTTCCTGCCGATCCAGGCCATTCCCGAGATGCTGAAGCAGGCGTATCTGTCGGCCGAGGACAAGAATTTCTACTCGCATCTGGGCATCGATCCGGAGGGCATCGCCCGCGCGGCGCTGGCCTATGCGCGCAATTACGGCTCCGGCCGCCGTCCGCAGGGCGCCTCGACGATCACCCAGCAGGTCGCCAAGAACTTCCTGCTGACCAACGAGGTGTCCGTCGAGCGCAAGGTGAAGGAGGCGATCCTGTCGCTCAGGATCGAGCAGGCCTACACCAAGGAAGAGATCCTCGAGCTCTACCTCAACGAGATCTATCTGGGGCTGGGCGCCTATGGCGTCGCCGCCGCATCGCTGCTTTACTTCGACAAGTCGGTGCACGAACTGACGCTCGAGGAGGCGGCCTATCTCGCGGCCCTGCCGAAGGGCCCCAACAACTACCATCCCTTCCGCGAGCGCGAAGCGGCCATCGTCCGGCGCAACTGGGTCATCGACCGCATGGTCGAGAACGGCTATGTCGACAGCGTTGCCGGCGAGGAGGCGAAGGCCAAGCCGCTCGACGTGACGCCGCGCACCCGTGGCTCGCAGCTCTTCGCCTCGGAGTATTTTTCCGAGGAAGTGCGGCGCAAGATCGGTTCGCTCTATGGCGAGGAACGTCTCTACGAGGGCGGCCTTTCGGTCCGGTCGACACTCGATCCCAAGCTCCAGGTAAAGGCCCGCAAGGCGCTGATGGACGGGCTGATCGCCTTCGACCAGCGCCGTGGCGGCTGGCGCGGACCCATCACGCGCATCGAGCCGGGCGCGGGCGATTGGGGCGGCGAACTGGCCAAGGTCGAGGGCATGTCCGACGTGCCCGAATGGCTTCCGGCGGTGGTGCTGTCGGTTTCCGACGAAACCGCCGAGGTCGGCCTGCGCCCCAAGCGGCTGGTGGGCGGCGACCTCTCGACGGAGCGCGAGCGGGTGACCCTGTCGCTGTCGGCGATGAAATGGGCCCGCGTCAGCGGCCGCGCGCCGAACAGCGTCGATGACGTTCTCAATGTCGGCGACGTCGTCTATGTCGAAGGCGTCGACGGTCCGGCCGGTCTCGTCTACGAACTGCGCCAGTTTCCGAGCGTCTCCGGCGCACTGGTCGCGATGGATCCCTATACGGGCCGGGTGCTGGCCATGGTCGGCGGGTTCTCCTTCGCGCAGAGCGAATTCAACCGCGCGACGCAGGCCTATCGCCAGCCCGGCTCGGCGTTCAAGCCGTTCCTTTACGCCGCTGCGCTCGACAATGGCTACACGCCCTCCAGCGTGGTGCTCGACGCACCGGTGGAGATCGCGCAAGGGCCTGGTCTGCCGGTCTGGCGCCCGCAGAACTATGGCGGCAAGTTCTATGGTCCCTCGACCCTGCGCCTTGGCATCGAGCTGTCGCGAAACGTGATGACGGTGCGCCTGGCGCAGGACATGGGCATGCCGCTCGTGGCTGAGTATTCCAAGCGGTTCGGCATCTATGACGAGATGACGCCGGTGCTGTCGATGTCGCTCGGCGCGGGCGAGACCACCGTCATGCGCATGGTCACCGCCTATGCGATGATCGCCAATGGCGGGCGCAAGGTCACGCCGACGCTGATCGACCGCATCCAGGACCGCTACGGCAAGACCGTCTATCGCCACGAGGAGCGGGTCTGCGAGACCTGCGCCGCCGACCACTGGGCCGGGCAGGGCGAGCCGGAGCTGATCGACAATCGCGAGCAGGTGCTCGATCCGATGACCGCCTACCAGATCACCTCGATGATGGAAGGCGTCGTGCAGCGCGGCACGGCGACCAGCGTCAAGGCGGTCGGTCGTCCGGTCGCTGGCAAGACCGGCACGACCAACGACGAGAAGGACGCCTGGTTCGTCGGCTTCACGCCGGACCTGACCGTCGGCGTCTTCGTCGGCTACGACAATCCCAAGCCGATGGGACGCGGGGCGACGGGCGGCCAGGTGGCCGCGCCGATCTTCACCGAGTTTGTCAAGACGGCGCTGGAGGACACGACCCCGGTCGAGTTCCGCGTGCCCAAGGGACTGCAACTGATCCCGATCAACCGGCGCACGGGCCTCAGGGCCGCGGCCGGCACGCCGGGCACCATCCTGGAGGCGTTCAAGCCGGGCACCGCTCCGCCGGACGAATACTCGATCATTGGCTTCCAGGACGATATCGGCATCCCGCGCACGGTCTCGCCGGAGGCGGGCCAGGCGGTGATGAGCGGCACCGGCGGTCTCTACTGATTCTCCGACATGGCGGCCGGGCGCGCGTTTGCGAAAGCCCGGCCTATCCATTATTGTCCGGCGCCGAAACGGGTGTCCCGGCTTCGCCAGCGACTGCGGGCGACTTGCCGGAGCAGGCGTCCGAACCCACCTGCCGGACACCGTTCCCTTTTTCCGAACATCGACTGCAACACGAGAACAGAAGGACGAGCGATGCGCGCCGAAACCGAGGCCGTCGTTGACGAAATCAAGCAGGCCATAAGCCTGCTGAGGAGGCATCTTTGACTGGGACAACGCGATTGTCCGACTTGATGAACTGAACGCGGCTTCCGAGGACCCCTCCTTCTGGGATGACCCGGCCAAGGCGCAGAAGCTGATGCGCGAGCGCCAGCAGCTCGACGACGGGCTGAACGGCGTGCGCAAGCTGGAGGCCGACCTCCGCGACAATCTCGAACTGATCGAGCTTGGCGAAATGGAGGACGACAAGGAGGTCGTGCGCGAGGCCGAGGCGGCGCTGAAGGCGTTGCGCGGCGAGGTGCAGTCGCGGCAGATCGCCTCGCTCCTGTCGGGAGAGGCGGACGGCAACGATGCCTATATGGAGATCAACTCCGGCGCCGGCGGCACGGAGAGCCAGGACTGGGCGAGCATGCTGTTGCGCATGTATACCCGCTGGGCCGAGCAGCACGGCCACAAGGTCGAGGTGCTCGAGTTCCACGATGGCGAGGAGGCCGGCATCAAGTCGGTGACCCTCAAGATCAAGGGCGAGAACGCCTATGGCTGGCTGAAGACGGAGTCCGGCGTGCACCGTCTGGTGCGCATCTCTCCCTATGACAGCCAGGCGCGCCGGCACACCAGCTTCGCCTCCGCCTGGGTCTATCCGGTCATCGACGATTCGATCGAGATCGAGATCAACGAGAGCGACTGCCGCATCGACACCTACCGGGCGTCGGGGGCGGGCGGGCAGCACGTCAATACGACCGATTCGGCGGTGCGCATCACCCACCAGCCGACCGGCATCGTCGTGCAGTGCCAGTCGGAGCGCTCGCAGCACAAGAACCGGGCGACTGCCTGGTCGATGCTGAAGGCGCGGCTCTACGAGCTGGAGCTGCAGAAGCGCGAGGAGAAGGCCAATGCCGACGCCTCGTCAAAGACGTCGATCGGCTGGGGTCACCAGATCCGCTCCTACGTGCTGCAGCCCTACCAGCTGGTCAAGGACCTGCGCACGGGCGTCGAAAGCACCAGCCCGGGCGACGTGCTGGACGGCGATCTCGACGCGTTCATGGAGGCGACGCTGGCGCAGCGCGCCTTCGGCGGCGTGCCCGAGGCCGTCGAGGACGTGGAGTAGACGGCCCCTGCGGAGATTGTGTTTCGACCGGAAAACGGAAACGGCGCCTTCGGGCGCCGTTTTTGTTTGAGGCCTTGCCGGCCAGCGTCAGTTCCCGATCAGCGGGGCGATCTTGTCGCCGGCGCGCAGGAAGCGGGCCGGGTTGAGCGGGCGGTCGTCGATGCGGATTTCGTAATGAAGGTGCGGACCCGTGGAGCGGCCCGTCGTGCCGACACGTCCCACCACATCGCGGGTCGTGACCTTCTGTCCCTTTGAGACCGAAATGCGGCTCATATGGGCGAACCGGGTGGTGACACCGCTGGGGTGCAGAATCTCCACGGATTTCCCGTAACCGCCGTTGCGACCGGCAAAGACGACGGTTCCCGGTCCGGGAGCGAGGATGCTGGTGCCGCTGACGGCCTTGAAATCCATGCCCGTATGCATGGCCATGCGGCCGAGGAACGGGTCGAGCCGCGGTCCGAAGGACGAGGAGACCGGGGCGCCGCTGACCGGGCGGGCCATGGGAATGCCGCGTGCGGCATCCTTGACGCTGGCAAGCGTCGCCAGGGCCTGTTCGGCGCGTTCCAGGCGGGCGTCGAAATCGGCGGTCTCAAGCGCGACGAACGGACCACCCTGGCCGCTGGCGGCGGCCTTGCCAATCCCGGCGAGCCGTAGCCCGAGTTCGTCGGCGGCGTCGGTGATGACGGCGACGTCGCGCTCCGCCGTCACGGCGATAACGTCGAGGGCGAGATGCGCTTCCTTGTCCATGCGCTCCAGCGAGGCATTGACGTCATCGATCAACTCGGCGCGCTTGTCCGGGGCCTGTTCGGCGGCCTGCCCCGGGAGCGGGGCGATGTTCTTGAGCGGAACGCCGGGAGAGCCGGCGCCCTGGCGTGCGGCCGCCTCGGCCGCCGGGCTGCTCTCGCCTTGCGATCCGCGCAGGCTGAGCACGGGAGATATCTCGATGGGCTCGGGCGTGCCGCCGATGCCGGTCGGCGCGGTGGCCGAGCCGAGTGCGATCTGCGGCAGGGCGATGTCGGGCTTCGCCGGCGGCACCGGCCCGCCAAGGGCAACGCGGATGCCGCTTTGGGCCGCGCGGGCGAGGAGGTTCGCAACCCGCGCCTGGCGGGTATCGAGATCCCGCTGGCGTACGACCACGTCCTCGAGCTGTTCGTCGATGCTGCGGCGTTCCAGAACGCGGCGGCTCGTCAGCTGGTCGATGCGGGAGCGCAGCGAGGCAATGCGGTCCTCGTAGGAGAGTTGCATCTGGGCCTGGCGTTCGGCCGATGACTGGATGATGTCGTCGCGCAGGACAAGATAGGCGGTCGCGCCGATATAGCCGACGGCCAGCATCGTTCCGAGCGCGGTTCCGAGCCCGGCTATCCAGGGAGAGATCGTGAAACTGCGCACGTTGTCGCCGCGGGCGATGATGACCCGATGCGGCTCCTTGCGTTTGCCGAATACCCTGTGGGCGTTGCCAGCGTGTCCTGTCATTACTCTCCGGACCCGTTCCCGACGACACCGCGCTTGCACGCTGCGCCAATGATCACGGTCCGATTGGACGCTATTAAGGTTAACAAATGCTAAGGAGCTGCAGGATTTTGCGCCGCCGTCACCCGATCAGGCGCGCCAGCGGCCGGTAGAATCCGGGCGTCAGTCCCGCTTCCGCGCGGGCGCGATCGTTGAAGGGCGGCTTCAATCCGCCGCGGAAATGGCGGCGCACGAGATCCTGGAAACGGCGCTCGGGATCGGTGCGGTCCCGGTCGCAGAGAAAACGGAACCATTTTGCCCCGAAGGCGACATGGCGCTTCTCGTCGCGATAGATGATCTCGAGTATGGCCGCGCTCGCCTCGTCGCCACGGGCGCGCGCCTTTTCGATCATCGGCGGCGTGATGTCGAGGCCGCGGGCCTCCAGAACGAGGGGAATGATGGCAAGCCGGCCGCCCAGATCGTCGCCGGTGCTTTCCGCCGCTTCCCACAGGCCGTGATGGGCGGGCAGGGCGCCATAGAACGAGCCGAGATCGTCAAGCCGCTTGCGCAGCAGGGAGAAATGCTTGGCTTCCTCCAGTCCGACACGCACCCAGTCGTCGAAGAACGAGCGCGGCAAGGCACGGTCGGCGAAACGGCCGACCATGTCCCAGGTCAGGTCGACGGCGTTCAGCTCGATATGGGCAAGGGAATGCAGCATCGCGATCCGGCCGGCCACGCCGCCGATCGCCCGTTTCGGCATGTCGCGCGGGGGCAGCAGCACGGGCCGGTCCGGGCGCCCGGGCTGGTCCGGCATCGGCTCGGCGCCGGTGCGCCGTCGCAGGGACAGCGTACGGGAAAACCAGGCGCGCGCCGTTGCATGGGCAACGTTCACCTTCTCGTCGAGGCAGGTGGCGGCGACGACGCGCCGCGCGCCGCAGGCAAGCGAGCGCGGCTGGTAGGCGGCGGCGTCCGCCCTGGCCGGAGAAACGCGCATGTGATGTCCGCCGCCTTTCCCTGATACGGCCTAGCCGTTGGCTCTCACAGCCTCGAGAACCGCCTCGGCATGGCCTGGAACCTTCACCTTGCGCCACGTTTCGGCGATCTTTCCAGACGCGTCAATGAGGAAGGTCGAGCGCTCCACGCCCATGTACTTGCGGCCGTACATGGATTTCTCCACCCACACGCCATAGGCCTCGGCAACGGCCGTGTCAGGGTCCGCCCCAAGGGTGACGGTCAGGGCGTGCTTGGCCTTGAACTTGTCGTGTTTTGTCGTCCCGTCGGGAGAGATGCCGATCACCACGGCTCCCGCGCCGTGGAACTCCGGCTGAAGGGCGGAAAAGTCTATGGCCTCCTTGGTGCAGCCGGGCGTATCGTCCTTGGGATAGAAATAAAGAACGACCTTCTTTCCGCGCAGGTCCGACAGGCGCACCGTGCCGCCGCCATCGGTCGCGAGTTCGAAATCGGGGGCCATGTCTCCGTTTGCGACTTCGCTCATGTCTTGCCTTCCTTTTGTCACTTCGACGGTGAAGAATCACCGCTTTCCTGTCAGATGCAGATACGGGCGCCCGAAGGGCACGGATCCCTCACTCGACATATTATGATGTGTGCGATTCGCCGATGCGATCAGCGCCATGCCCAGAGGACCAGGACACTGTTTAGACGACTGATCCATCGCGACAAACCGTTGCGGGACGTTTTGCGTCATCGCCGTCGGCGCTGGCCGATGGTTCTTGTCGTCATCGGTGCCGTTGTCCTGGCGATGTTCGGCGGGCTGCTTGTCACGCTTTATCACGGGCCGATCTCGCTTCCTTACCTGGCGCGCGCAATCGAGGACCGCGCCTCTACCGGCGATGCCAGGCTGACGGTCGGAGCCGCGACGATCGATCTGTCGGAAGGCCTGCCGCTGCGTATCGAGCTGGAAAACGTGGCGATGGACATTGGCGGAGGCACGCCGGTGTCCCTCAGCGTGCCACGCATCTCGGCGCCCGTAGACTTGTCGGCGGCCTTGCTCGGCAAGCTGCAGCTGGCCGAGATCGTGCTGGATCAGGCGCGACTGAAAGTGTCGACGCTGAGCGAATCCACGTCGCCGACCGAGATCCCGGACATGTCGGTCCTGGTCGAGGCGGCGGACCGCACCGCCGGGGCGGCATTGCACCAGCTTGCGGCGCGCGGGGTCGCCCGTATCGAGCTGCTCGCCGCCGAGATCGTTGCGGAAGGCGAGGAGACCTATCGCATCCGTGGCATCGATGCGGTCCTGACCCGGAGCGGGCAGGACGATCTCAATGTTTCCGCCGAGGTGGCAGGGCGGCTTGGCCAATGGCGCGCGGAGGTCAGCCGCGTCACGGACCCGACATCCAGGGAACGGCTCATGCGCGTCGACCTGCACGACGTGTCGCCCGGCGAGTTCATGCCGCTCGAGATGGCGATGGGCGCGGGGCGGGGCCTCGGTGTTCCGGTTCGGGCCCGGCTGGACGCGACGCTCGACGAGCGTGGGACGTTCAAGGAGACGCGTGTCGGGTTCATCGTGTCTCCGGGCTGGGTGAATACCGGCCGTTCGATCGTCAGCTTCGACAAGATCGACGTGCAGGCGCTGTGGGAGGCGGGTTCCCCCGGTTTCAAGATCGCACCGTCGAGCTATATCCGTGGCAACACCTATTTCCCTTTCGAGGGCGTGGTCGAGCCGCCGCGCGAATGGCAGGACCTGTGGTCCTATCGCATTGTGTCGCGCAATGCGGAAATCGGGCCGAGCGACGTTCCGGGTCCGCCCTTCGCCATGGAGGCCTTCGTCCTCGAGGGACGGGCCGACCCGGCGGCGCGCGAGATGCATTTCGACAAGATCCTGCTGCGCTCGGGCTCGGCCAATCTCGATGGCGCGGGTTCCGTACGCATCGGAGATGACGGCCCCTACCTGGCGCTGGCGATCGAAAGCGGCCCGATGGCGGTCGCGACGCTCAAGAGGTTGTGGCCGGTCACCATGATCCCGCCGGCGCGCGCCTGGATCATCGAGCATCTGGTCGATGGCCGGGTGAACAGCGGACGGGCGACGGTCGCGTTGCAGCCGCCGGCTTTCGATGTTTCGGATCCCGAGCCGGGCTGGTCGGGCAACGACGTCAATGTCGATATCAGCTTTTCCGACATGAGCTTGAAGACCGTGGGCACGGTGCCGGTCGCGCAATCGCTGTCGGGCCGTGTGCGGGTCGCCGACGAGGTCCTGACGGTGACGTCCGAAAACGGGATCATGGTGGCCCGTGCCGGCGAGCAGATCTCCTTGCCGGAGATCACTTTTTCGGTCCCTGACATCCGCAAGAGCGGCGACAAGACCGGCGTTCTGGAACTGACCGCGAGCGGTCCGGCGCCCTCGCTCGCGACGCTGCTGGACGCCGAGCCCTTCACCGTGCTGTCGCGCAACGACCTTGCTCCGGACGATGTCGCGGGAACCGGCGAGATGACGCTCAACGCGCGCTTCGCACTGGTGAAGGACGTGCGGGTCGACAATGTCGACTGGAGCCTGACCGGCGCCTTGCGCGGGTTCTCCAATTCCAAGCCGATCCGTGGCCACAAGCTGGGGGCGGGAAACCTGAGTTTCGATGTCGATGCGCGCAGCATCGCGCTGAAGGGCAAGGCACGACTGGACGGACTGCCGGCAAATCTCGACATCGTCGTGCCGTTCGGCGAGGGAGGCGAGGACGCGGTGGCCGCACGCCAGGGTGTCACCCTGGAAGTGACGGCAAGGCAGTTGGCCGACCGCGGCATCGACCTCAGGCAATTCGTCAACGGGCCGCTGCGCCTGTCGAGCGAGGAGACAGCCACCGGCCAGACCTACGACATCGACCTGACGCGGGCCCGCATCGACCTGGCCGAAGTCGGCTGGACGAAGAGCCCGGACGTTGCCGCCCGTGCCCGCTTCACGATGACCGAGAACAGCGGGCGGCGGGAAATCCGCGGCTTCACCCTGACCTCCGAAGGGGTGGAGATCACGGGCTCGATCAACCTGACCAAGTCCGGAGATCTCGACAGCGCGCAATTCTCGCGCTTCGCACTCAGGGCCAGTGACGAGGCGAGCATGCGGGTGTCCCGGGAGGGGCAGCAGATCGTCGTCGATTTCCGCGCCAAGCGGTTCGACGGGCGCGGCCTGATCTCCAGCCTGACGCGGGAGCGCGCCAACGGCGAGGGCGCGGGCAAGACCGCACTGCGGCTGACCGCCGACATCGAGCAACTCACCGGCTTCAACGGGGTCAACCTCGCAGGGGTCAAGTTGAACCTTTCCTCCGTCGGAGGGGAGACGCGCAGCCTGTCGGTGAGCGGCACATCCAGCGGACGCGCGGCGTTCAAGCTCGATCTGGCCGGAAAGGGCAGCGAGAGGATGCTGAGCGGCACGATACAGGACACAGGCGCCCTGCTGCGCTTTGCCAATCTCTACGAGCGGATGCGTGGAGGTGTGGGTTTCCTTTCCGTTTCAATGCCTTCGGCGAAAAACTGGACAGGAAGATTCAAGATCAAGCGGTTGGCGATTACTGAGGATCCGGCGATCCGCGCACTGGCCCGCAGTCGCGCCGTGACGGAAACCGGCGATCGGCGCCGGCAACAGCTGCTGGCCGGTGCGGAGCGCAGCGGCGAGGCCTCGTTCAGCGCACTTGACCTCGAGTTCCGCCGCAGCGGGGATATCCTGACGATCACCGACGGGACGCTTGCCGGGGCAACCATCGGCGGCACGGTGTCCGGCAATGTCGACCTGGCGACCCGCACGCTGGACATGACGGGAACCTTCGTGCCGATCTTCGCGCTCAACAACCTCTTCGCGAAGATCCCGATCCTCGGTTTCGCGCTTGGCGGGGGCTCCGACGAGGGGCTGATCGGGGTCACCTACAAGCTGACCGGGGCGATCGGCGACCCGGTTCTGAGCGTGAATCCGGCCTCGGCCATGGCACCGGGCATCTTCCGCAAGATCTTCGAGTATCGGTAAGACCGGGCGCGCGGCGTCCTGCGGATGGACCCTGTGGAAGAGACAACGCAAAGAGGGGCGGCCAATCGACCGCCCCTCGTGCTCTTTCAACCGGTCGCGCGCGCGCCTGTTCAGGCGGTTTTCAACAGCACGTGCTTCTTCTTGCCGAGCGAGAGCTTGATCACTCCGTCCTCGACGAGGTCGGCGGTGCCCAGAACGCGCTTCTCGTCCTGCACCACGACATCGTTGACCCGAAGGCCGCCGCCCTTGACCTGGCGCCGCGCCTCGCCGTTGGAGGCACAGAGCCCGGCCGTGACGAAGGCGGCAAGCAGGCCGAGGCCCGCTTCCAACTCGCCCGCCGGCACGTTGACGGTCGGCAGGCCTTGCGCCAGCGCCCCTTCCTCGAAGGCGCGCCGGGCGGTCTCGGCCGCGTCCTCGGCGGCCTTGCGGCCATGCAGGATGGCGGTGACCTCGGTGGCGAGCACCTTCTTCGCCTCGTTGATCTCCGATCCGCCAAGGGCTGAAAGGCGGGCGACCTCGTCAAGGGGCAGCGTGGTGAAGAGCTTGAGGAAGCGCTCTACGTCGGCATCCTCGGTGTTGCGCCAGTACTGCCAGAAGTCATAGACCGACAGCAGGTCGGCATCGAGCCAGACCGCGCCCGAGGCGGTCTTGCCCATCTTGGCGCCCGAGGCGGTGGTCAGCAACGGCGAGGTCAGGGCGTAGAGCTGCGGCGTGTCCATGCGATGGCCGAGATCGATGCCGTTGATGATGTTGCCCCACTGGTCGGAGCCACCCATCTGGAGGCGGCAGTCGTAGCGCCGCGCCAGCTCGACGAAGTCGTAGGCCTGCAGGATCATGTAGTTGAATTCGAGGAAGGACAGCGACTGCTCGCGGTCGAGGCGCGTCTTGACGCTGTCGAAGGACAGCATGCGGTTGACCGAGAAGTGGCGGCCGACATCGCGCAGGAATTCGAGATAGTTGAGCGGGCGCAGCCACTCGGCGTTGTTGATCATCAGGCCGCCGCCGAGCGGGCCCTTGTCATAGTCGATGTAGTTGGCGAAGGAGCGCTTGATCGAGGCGATGTTGTCCTCGATCATCTCGACGGTCATCAGCTTGCGGGCCTCCTCCTTGAAGGAGGGATCACCAACCATGCCGGTGCCGCCGCCCATCAACGAGATCGGCCGGTGGCCGGTCGCCTGGAACCAGTGCAGCATCATGATCTGCATCAGATGGCCGACATGCAGGCTGGACGCCGTCGGATCGTAGCCGATATAGGCGGTGACCGTCTCTGTCCGCAGGAGATCGTCGAGACCGGTCTCATCCGACATCTGGTGGATGAAACCGCGCTCGCTAAGGGTCCTCAGGAAATCCGACTTGAATCCGGTCATCTTGCCAATCTGCATCTTGTTGTGACGTGAAACGCCCGCAAGGGCCCGCACGTCTTAGCCGAACTGGCCGTCGAGATCACGGGGAAATCCGCCGGATGCGGCCGTCATGGGGAAACCGGGAGAGTGCTTGCGGAGCCACGCAAAAAAAACGGCCGGGAAAACCGGCCGCTGACAAGTTTTGCGGGTCGAGGTCGGCGAGGGTATCGCGCCGACGCCGGATGTCTCTTATCAAGGCCGGATGACGCGGCGGTGACAGGGGTGGGGAGAGGGCCGTTTCGTTCCGGCGGGACGACATGGCATCGCCTGTCCTTGCCGATACGGCCACCCGGGACCCGCTGGCTGTGTCGTTCGCAGCCCGGGGCAGATGGCGGCCTGCGATCAACCCTATCCGCTGCAAGACGGGTCGCGACAAGACAGGACGTTTCCGCACCATGAACCTGATTGCTCACGTTGAAATTCCTGTCTCGGATCTCGAGCGGGCCATGTGCTTTTACGGCGCGGTGTTTTCCGTCGCGTTTGGCGAGATTGTCACCATTCACGAGAACCGGATGGCATTCTTCCCGTTCCAGGCAGGCGAGGACGGTGCGAGTGGAGCGCTCGCCGAAGGGCCGGTTTATGTGCCGAGCCTTGAAGGAGCGATCCCATACCTGAATGTTGACGACATCGACGCGGCCCTGGCGAGAGCCGTCGAGGCCGGCGGGAAAGTGCTCTTTGCCAAGACGCCGATCGGCACGGGCGGATTTGTCGCCGAGATCGGCGACAGTGAAGGCAACCGCATCGCGGTGCAGGCCATCTGAGGCCGGTCGTTTGCGCCGGAAGGCC
>NZ_JASHIK010000006.1 GCF_030733745.1 Stappia sp. MMSF_3263
GGACGCCCCGCGCGACGCCGAGAAACACCCGCAAGAGGCGCCCTTCGCGCCTCTTTTGGCGTTTGTCGGCACCGCCTTGTCGCCACCGTGATGGCGGCGGCTACCACCCCTTGACGGCCGGAGCCCTGGCAAGATGACGGACGCAGAACGCTTTTCCCTGAACCGCTTCGTGCCGGCAATCGCCGCCATGGCCGTGGTCATCGTAGCCTCCAACGTGCTGGTCCAGTATCCGGTGCATGGCACGCTCGGCGGCATCAACCTGGCCGACCTGCTGACCTGGGGCGCCTTCACCTATCCGGCTGCCTTCCTGGTCACCGACCTGACCAACCGCCGCTTCGGCCCGAAGGCGGCGCGCAAGGTGGTGCTCGTCGGCTTCGCCCTTGCCCTGGCGCTCTCCGTCTGGCTGGCGACGCCGCGCATCGCCATTGCCTCCGGCTCCGCCTTCCTGATGGCGCATCTGCTCGACATCGCCGTCTTCGACCGGCTGCGCCGCTTCGCCTGGTGGCTGGCGCCGGCCGTCTCCTCGGTGATTGCCTCGGCGCTCGACACGGCGTTGTTCTTCGGCCTCGCCTTTTCCGCCGCGGCAACGCCGCTGCTCGGCTATGGCGACGCCTTTGCCACCGAGGTCGCGCCGCTCCTTGGCGTCTTCACGCTGGAAGCGCCGCGCTGGCTCTCCTGGGCCGCCGGCGACATGACGGTGAAGCTCCTCGTCGCCGCGGCGCTGCTGCTGCCCTACCGCCTGCTGCTCGCCTGGCTGGTGCCGGCAGGCCGGAGTGCCGGCCGCGCCTGAACCGGCAACCGCGCCGCAGCAAACAAAAGACCCCGGGCGGAACCCTCCGCGCCGGGGTCTTTTGTTTCAGGTCATGCATCCATGCCCTAAAGCGTCGGCGCCTCGATGCCACGCCGGGCACAGGCCGCCTGCACCGTGTTGGCGAGCAGGCAGGCGATCGTCATCGGCCCGACACCGCCGGGCACCGGCGTGATCGCGCCGGCGACCTGCGACGCCTCCTCGAAGGCGACATCGCCGACAAGCCGCGTCTTGCCCTCGCCCCGCTCCGGCGCGGCGATCCGGTTGATGCCGACATCGATCACCGTCGCGCCGGGCCGAATCCAGTCGCCGCGCACCATTTCCGGACGCCCGACGGCGGCCACCAGCAGGTCCGCCTGGCGGCAGAGCGCTGCGACGTCGCGCGAACGCGAATGCGCCATGGTCACCGTGCAATTCTCGTTCTGCAGAAGAAGGGCGACCGGCTTGCCCACGAGGATCGAGCGACCGAGCACCACGGCATTGACGCCGGAAAGATCCCCCATCGCCTCGCGCGCCAGCAGCACGCAGCCTTTCGGCGTGCAGGGCACCAGCCCCGGGCGGCCGAGGACGATGCGCCCGGCATTGGTCGGATGCAATCCGTCGACATCCTTGGCCGGGTCGATGGCAAGCACGATCCTGTCCGTGTCGATATGGGCGGGCAGCGGCATCTGCACCAGAATGCCGTCGACATCCGGGTCGGCATTGAGCCGTGCGACCAGTTCCAGAAGCGCATCTTCCGTCGTCGTCTCGTCGAGCCGGTGCTCGATCGAGCGCATGCCGCATTCCTCGGTCTGGCGCACCTTGTTGGCGACATAGACCTGGCTGGCCGGGTCCTCGCCGACCAGCACCACGGCCAGCCCCGGCATCAGCCCGTGGGCCGCCTTCAGCGCGGACACCGCCTCGCGGACATCGCCGCGCAGGCGCGCGGCCCGCGCCTTGCCGTCGATCAGCTTTGCAGTCATGGAACCTCCGGAAAAACCGCCGAACTCAGGTCATTCTAGCCGCGCCGCGCCGGTCATGTCGGCAAGGCGAGCGGCAATCGCTTGCGCATCCGCGTCATCGCGAGCGCTCAGGAGAAAGGTCTTCAGCCGCGCGCTCGTCCCCGAGACGAGCCGCACCTCGCCCTTGGCAAGGCCTAGCGTCCTGGCAAGAAGCGCTGCGACCGCCGCATTGGCCGCGCCCTTGTCGGCAACCGCCCGCACCCTGACCGCCAGCACGGCGCGCCCGTCGGAGAGCAGCTTGAGGCCCTCGACCGCATCGCGCGAGGCGCGCGGGCTCGCCCTGACATGCAACCGGACGCCACCTTCACAATGGCTCCAGGCGAGCGGAGCCGCCCCCTCCGCGCTCATCGCAGGGACCCTCGCCTCAAGGCCTCACAGGAGGCCGACAGCGTCAAAAGACGTTGGGATAGATGTAATAGGCGATGATCCGCTGCAGCAGGAAGATGCCGAGCAACAGCACGATCGGCGAGATATCGAGCCCGCCCATGGCCGGCACGACGCGGCGGATCGGGCGCAGCAGCGGCTCGGTCAGGTTGTAGAGCGCCTGGCCGATCATGCCGACGAACTGGTTGCTCGAATTGATCACGTTGAAGGCATAGAGCCAGGAGAAGATCGCGCTGGCGATGATCACCCACGTATAGAGATTGAGGATGATGAGGATGACGTCGAGAATGGCGCGCATGAAGGTCGGGGCTCCGGCTTGGCGGCGGGTCGGACGGTTTCCCCTCATGTAACCGCGACGGACGCGGCCCGCAAGGCTCTCGCGGGCGGCCCGCATGCGTGGCCCCGCTGCCGGCCCGCACCGCGCCGGCATGCCCGGCGGACGGCAACCGGCGGTACGCGGCAATACGCCCTCCCGACGGTCCACACCGGACCCGGGCACCGACCGGGGAATCGCTTGACAGCAACACCCGCCCTCTCCTAAATGCCGCTCACGCTCGACGAGCGCGGGGCCGTAGCTCAGATGGGAGAGCGCTGCAATCGCACTGCAGAGGTCAGGGGTTCGATTCCCCTCGGCTCCACCAAGCTCTGAAATCATTCGCGCCAGTTTTCTACGCCAAGATCCGCAGCTTCAATTTGAAGTCCAGCTTGGCTATTTTACGGCCTGTCTTCGTTTGAAACTCTGCGAAGAAGCATGAAGACGTGACCATGCAGGTATAACAATATTTCAACATGAAGATTTGTACCACGTTATAAACGCGTCACTTACCTGCTTCGCATCCGACCGCAAGTTTATCGCAGCGTCATATGCGGATATCCTGAAGATCACAAACCTTCCACGTTCAAACATGTCGCGCGAAATTTTTCGCCACGGGTCGAGTTCGTCTTCACGCATCGCTGGGCCGCGACCAATACCCGCCGCGTAGTCATCGAAATGCTCAATCATATCGCGGATGGTTTTTAGGCTATTCTGACCGCTTACCTCGAAACTCCGATCAAATTTCGCAAGGATGTCTCTTGCGTCTGCACTTACAGCACTCAATCGTGTCAACGTTTTTACCGCACTCCGATACAACCACAGTCGAATTATGAAGTTCTCCCACAGATACTCGTCTTCAAATGGCATATCGGCGTCAGATGGCGCATCAAATGCTCGCCAAGACAATACAAGCATGTTCCACGCGTGGGTATGGCGCGGTTTATAAAAACTCCAAATTACTGCCTGACGCTCATGATCTGGAATGTTTTTCAATGCAACCTCAAAAATTGATGGAAATATATCTCCATGTATCGCGGCGGGATCGTCCCTCAGCCCACCTTCCGGCGCCCATCGCCAGCACTGCCGGGCACGGTCTCGAGCGTCACCGGGTCGAGTTCGCGCGTCGTCAGCCGGGCATTGATTCGCCGCGCGGCTCGGCCGGCGACAAACCATTTGCGCGCCGCCTCCAGATCGAAACGGGGACGACGACGGCCGGCTTGCGGCTCCAGGGCCCGCGTCAGGACCTCCAGCATTTCGTCAATGCGATAGAGCCCCCCCGCGACGGGCGGCGGCATCTCGCGCTGCTGCAGCGCCTGCCGCTTCACATCCAGCTTCTCCGCAACATCCGCGAGGCTGACGAGATCAGGTCGGACCTCACGGATCCGGGTTCCGGCAGGCAAGCCTGCCAAAATGGCACGCGCGGCATCCAAGATGACACGCTCCGGATCCTCCCCCGCCGCCTCGATCTGCACGGCCAGCAGGCGCCGATCTCCGGAACCGATGACCGCATCCTCAAAGCCCGCCTCGAACACCGTATCGGACAGCATGAAGGGATCATGTATGCCCGAGGGCAGCGCAAAAACAAGCTCGAACTCCAGCAGTTCAGCCATCTTTTTACCCCTTCCCTGCCCCGACGCATCCGAGCGCCTTCTGCCGCAGCTTTGCCGCGTGGTTCGACGGGTTCTGCGGCGTCGAATTGATCGTCATCTGGCAGAACAGGCCGCACCGGCAATCCTCACGGGGCTTCGGACAGCGCAACAGCCCCCAAGCATGACCCTTTCCGACGCGCCGCTCGACGGTCCAACCAAGCTGCTCAAGCTCGCGCAGAACCTTCTCGATTTCCTTCTTCGGATGACGGTCGCGTGCCAACAGCAATGCTCCAAGAATATTAAATTGTCAAACGACAAAATAAAAACTGTCACTGCTCGTACTATGACTTGGTTGTTCGACCAGCGCCAGCACACCCGAAACAGGCAATAGCGCTACCCACCACCCAGCAGTGCGTCGAGGAGATGCGCGTAGATCGTCTCGACGCGAGCGGCGGCCTCTGGTCCCAACCGTTGGAAATACGAGAGACCCGGCGCGGCATTGACCTCCAGCACCACCGGGCGCGACATCGCATCCATCGGCGCGCTTGCGACAAGCCCCCCAACCAGCGGACCCCGATCGAAGGAAGTGCCGACCGGCGAAGCACGGGCTGCACTCGCCTCGGCAGGCGGTTCACCGGTGGCGCGTCCCCCGATAGCCGTCTCACCGGCAGCGGAACGTTCCACTTCCCCCTCATGCAAAAGGTCGACACCGGCAAAGCGCAGGCCGAGCGCCGCGCAGGCAAGCAGCGCGGCATCCGCCAGCTCCGGTGACAGCTTGTCCGTGATGTCCCGGGCGGTGCCGCCGGTCGAAAGGTTGGCATTGGCCAAGAGCGGCACGATAGCGCCGGATGCCGGCACGCTGTCCGGGCCAAGGCCGGCCGAGGCGAGATGGGCGAGGATGCGCGGATCATCGGGAGCAATGCGGCTGCCCTTGCCGCCGCTGGAAAAGCCGGCGATCTCCGCCGCGATCAGCGCGGAAAGCGGCGTCACCCCATCGCCGGAAACGGCCAGCGGGCGGCGCAGGAAGGCGGCCTCCACCTTGCCGTCGAGCACCACGACGCGAATGTCGGCGCCCGCCACCGCCTGCTGCACCAGCACCCTCTCATGCACCGCAAACAGCGTGTCGAGCGCCAGGTCGAGCGCGGCCATGTCCCCGGCCCGGGTGACGCCCTCGCCTTCCGATCCCTCGTTCGGCTTGACGAAGACGGGATAGCCGGTGTCGCCGGCAAAGGCGCGTGCCGCATCGCGCGCCGGCAGGCGCGCGGCGACATCGGGATTTTTCAGGGCAAGCTGGGCGGCACGGCGCGGGCTGTGCAGCAGCACGCCGCGCGGCACGGCAAGCCCGGCGGCGGCGAGAAACCGCGCCGCATAGTCCTTGTCGCGGGCAAGCGCCGCCGCGCCGGCCCGGTTGATGTCGAAATGGGTGCCCTTGAAAAAGTGGCGGCGGCCGGACGCCTCGACCAGCGCCCCGGCATAGCCGTAGACCGGCTCGACCTCGACCCGCGCGCCGCGCGCGCGCGCCAGCCGCGTCAGGATCTCGACGAAGACCGGCACCCGGCGTCGTGCGGGCGCATCCCGTTTCGCGTCACGCACGCCCTGGTCCGCCCCCCGCGGCCTTCTTTCGCGCAAGCCCTGCCCGCGCGGCTCAGTTGCCGCGGCGCTGCATCAGGTTGGCGTTGTAGTCGATATGGAAGAGCTTCGGATTGGTCGGGCCGTTGACCGTGGTGTTGTAGATCGCCACAGAGGTGTCGTAGCCCTGCGCGTCCGTCACCGTCCACTGCTTCAGCGCGATCGACGCCGCATCGAAGATCAGCGTCAGCTTGCCGGTGCCGAAGGTCGAATTGTCGGCCAGCACCACGGTGACCAGGTCCGGCTCCACCGAGACATTGGCGACCTCGGCATCGGCCTCCAGGTTGATCTTGTCGGCGAGAAGGAAACGCAGCGGCGTCTCCTTCAGCGGCCAGATATCCTGGGTGGCGAGCTTGCGGTCCTTGACCGAGACCGACTTGCCGTCGGCGACGATGTCCACCTTGGCCGGCGGGTTGTAGTAAAAGCGGATCTTGCCCGGCCGGGCCATGTAGAACTTGCCTTCCGCCCGTTCGCCATTGGGACCGAACTGGATGAAGTCGCCATGCATGGTCTTCACCGAGTTGAAATAGGAATTCACCTCGGCCAGCGTCTTCTTCTGCTCGGCATCAAGCGTGGCGGCCCAGGCGGGCACGCCCCCTGCAAGCGCGAGAAACGCGCCGGTGGCCAGGGCGAGGAAAGTGCGGCGAGCGGTGGTCATTGCAAAGGCTCCGTCGGCTTGGCAAGGCGGACGCGGGGTCGCGCCTGCGCCGTCAATTGTCAGGATGCGCTAACAGGCGCCTGTGGCAAAGTTGCGACGTGTCGCCGGCTTGCCGCCCGTCACCGTCAATAATCGTCCTCGACCCCGTTCTGCACCAGGATCTCGCGCTTGCCGGCATGATTGGCCGGACCCACGAGCCCCTCGTTCTCCATCCGCTCGATGATCGAGGCGGCGCGGTTGTAGCCGATCGACAGGCGGCGCTGGATATAGGAGGTCGAGGCTTTCTTGTCGCGCAGCACGATGGCCACCGCCTTGTCGTAGAGGTCGTTGCCCTCGTCGCCGTCGCCGCCACCGGCGAGCGCGTCATAGGGGCTGTCGGAGACCTCGTCCTCCTCCGTCACCGCCTCCAGATATTGTGGCGTGCCCTGCCGCTTCAGGTGGCTGACGATGTGCTCGACCTCCTCGTCGGCGACGAAGGGGCCATGGACGCGCTGGATGCGGCCGCCGCCGGCCATGTAGAGCATGTCGCCCTGGCCCAGAAGCTGCTCCGCGCCCTGCTCGCCGAGGATCGTGCGGCTGTCGATCTTCGAGGTCACCTGGAAGGAGATGCGGGTCGGGAAGTTCGCCTTGATCGTGCCGGTGATGACGTCGACCGAAGGGCGCTGCGTTGCCATGATCAGGTGGATGCCGGCGGCGCGCGCCATCTGGGCAAGCCGCTGGATGGCGCCTTCGATGTCCTTGCCGGCGACCATCATCAGGTCGGCCATCTCGTCGACGATGACGACGATATACGGCATCGTCTCGAGCGGCAGCTCCTCGTCCTCGAAGATCGGCTCGCCGGTGTGACGGTCGAAACCGGTCTGCACCGTGCGGGTGAAGACCTCGCCCTTCTCCATCGCCTGGGCGACGCGCGTGTTGTAGCCGTCGATGTTGCGCACGCCCATCTTCGACATCTTCTTGTAGCGCTCCTCCATCTCGCGGACGGTCCACTTGAGCGCCACCACCGCCTTTTTCGGGTCGGTGACGACCGGCGTCAGCAGATGGGGAATGCCGTCATAGATCGACAGTTCGAGCATCTTCGGGTCGATCATGATCAGCTTGCACTGCTCCGGCTCCAGCCGGTAGAGCAGCGACAGGATCATCGTGTTGATGGCGACCGACTTGCCCGAGCCGGTGGTGCCGGCGACGAGCAGGTGCGGCATGCGGGCAAGATCGGCGATGACCGGTTCGCCGCCGATGGTCTTGCCCAGCGTCAGCGCCAGCTTGGCCTTGGTCTTCTCGTAGTCGTTGGCGGCGAGCAGTTCGCGCAGATAAACCGTCTCGCGGCGCTGGTTGGGCAGCTCGATGCCGATCGCGTTCTTGCCCGGAATGACCGCGACGCGCGCCGAGATGGCGCTCATCGAGCGGGCGATGTCGTCGGCAAGGCCGATGACGCGGGACGACTTGATGCCCGGCGCCGGCTCCAGCTCGTAGAGCGTCACGACGGGGCCCGGACGCACCTCGATGATCTCGCCGCGCACGCCGAAATCCTCCAGCACCCCTTCCAGGATGCGGGCATTCTGCTCCAGCGCATCGGTGTTGATGGCCGTCTGCTTCGAAGTCGCCTTGGGCTCCGACAGCAGGTGCAGCGGCGGCAGCTCGTAGACGCCCGGATTGCGCAGGAAGGAGGGCTGCGCCTCCTCCGTCACGCGGCGCCCCGGCTTCGGCCGGCCGGCCGGCGGCACGACGCGTCCGGCAGGTGGCGGCGTGGTCCGTCCGGCGGGCCCGGCGATGGCGCGCGGCAGCGGCGTGCCGAGCTCGCCCGAGCCGTCATCCTCATCAAGGTCCGGCAGGTCGTCGATGGTCGGGCCGGCGTCGAAATCGGCCTCGTCCGCATAGGGGTCCTCGATTTCCGGTTCGGCCGGCGCCCCGCCACCGTAAAAGGCGTCGAGCCCGTCGTCCTCCGGCGGCAACAGCCGGTTGGCGAGACGGCGACGCAGCGCCGAGAACCCGCCATGGCGGTGCACCGGATCGTCGTCCTCCTCGACCGGAGCGTCGGCCTCGTCCCAGTCGCCGTCATGGCCGCCATCGATGAAATCGTCGTCATAAGGGTCGGACGAGCGCCGGCGGGCACTGCCGCCGCGACCGGTCAGCCGGCGCAGGTTGGCGCGCGCCAGAAGGCCGAAATGGGTGACGGCTCCGGCAAAAGCGGAGAAGCGGCCGCCGCCTTCGTCCTCGTCCTCCTCATCCTCGCCGTGATCCGGCACGGCCCCGACCGAACGGGCATGGCGGGACGGCTCGGGCAGGGGGCGCGGCGCGGGCTGCGGATCTCGGCCAAGCCATCCGGCCGCGCGCAGCATGAACACCGCGGCGGGAACACCGAGCCCGAGCATGCCGACGATCATCGCCATGCCCTGCGTCAGCTCGCCGGTGAGCATCGCCGGGAAGCGGTGAATGAAATCGCCAAGGAACCCGCCAAGCCCGGTCGGCAGCGGCCAGCTGGCGGGAACGGGAAGGGCGGCGAGCGCACCGGCGGCAAGCAGCGTGCCGGCGCCCCAGAAGGCGATGCGGCGCGGCGCGATGCGCGTGGCACGCGCCGCGACCAGCCGCCAGCCCCACAGCACCACCGGCACCAGGAACACCGCCGAGGCAAGGCCGATCGCCTGCATGAAGAGGTCCGCGACGACCGCGCCGGGCTGGCCCAGCGCATTGCGCACCGGCCCGGACGTGGCATGGCTGAAGCTCGGATCCGTCGTCGACCAGGTGGCGAGCGCGGAGGCCAGCGCCGCACAGAGCGCGATCAGCGCCAGACCGGCCGCGCCGATCATGTTGCGCCTCATGAACCGCTTGAACGGGGCTTCCGTGTCTTCAAGGCCCAGGGCCGCGGCACGGCCGCTTCTGATCGGGGTGGTGCGGCGCATCCTTCAGCCTCCCAGCACGTCGACCAGGCGGGCAAGCCCCGCCTCGACGGTCTTTTCATCATCCACCAGGGCAAGACGGATATAGTCCGCACCCGGGTTTCCGGCCGCCCCGTCCATGGCCAGATAGGCCCCGGGAAGCACCTTGACCCCGGCCTCGGCCCACAGCCGGCGCGTCACCTCGACGCCGCCGCCGAACCGCGCGACGTCCAGCCACAGGAAAAAGCCGCCCTCGGGCACGACCTTGCCGAACAGCGGCGCCAGCAGCCTTTCCGCGACCGCAAACTTGGCGTTGTAGAGACGCCGGTTCTCGACCACATGCGCCTCGTCGGCAAAGGCCGCCGCCGCGACCGCCTGCAGCGGCATCGACACCTGCGGCGCGGCGAGACCGCGGAACCGCGACCAGGCGTCGAGAAAGTCCGGATCGCCGGCGGCGAATCCGCACCGCAGGCCGGCGAGATTCGAGCGCTTCGACAGCGAATTTATCGTGATGACATTGGCGTGGCCCTCGCCCATCGCATGGGCGGCCTGGAGCACACCGGCCGGCGGCGCGCTGCGATAGATCTCGGAATAGCACTCGTCGGCGACCACGAGGAAACGGTGCTTTCGGGCAAGACCGATCAGCTTCGACCAGTCGGCGAGGCTTGCCGCCGCGCCCTGCGGGTTGGCGGGCGAGGCATAGAAGAAGGCAACCGCCCGTTCCAGAACGGCAGGGTCGATCGCGTCCAGGTCAGGGAGAAAGCCGGTTTCCGCCCGCGCATCGAGCGTCACCGTCTCGGCATCCGCCACATGTGCCGCCGCCGCATAGGTCTGGTAGAAGGGGTTGGGCATCAGCACCGTCGGTCGCGCAGCCCCCGGCTTCTTCAGATAGTCGCGGGCGCCGATGGCGGCGAAGGTCAGGCCCTCGCGCGAGCCGTTGAGCGGCAGGATGCCGCGTGCCGGATCGAGGCTGCCTTGCAGGCCGTAGCGACGGTCGAGCCAGGCGGCGACCGATTCGCGAAAGGCATCCGTGCCGCGAATATTCGGATAGCGGCTGAAATCCTTGAGATTGCCGGCGAGGACGGGCCCGACGAAATCCGGCACCGCATGGCGCGGTTCGCCGATCGTCATGACGATCGGTTCGCCGCCGGGCGAAAGGCCGGCAAGCAACGCCGCCAGCCGCTCGAACGGATTGGCCGAAGGCAGCGTTGCGACGGTCGTGCCTTGCGAAGGCCTGCCGTCGGAACTCTGGGCGGAAGTCTGGGCGGAAGAAACGGACATTCGGCTCGTACCACTCCCCGGGGAGGCCGGCCCGTCGCCGACGCCTGCCCCAGCTCACTGGAAATCGCGCCCTCCCGGTCCACCGCGCAAGCGGCAGCGCCGGAAAGGACTGCTTGTGACGCCGAAGCCTAGCCCCCGATGGTAAATCCCTCATTAACCAAGGCTGCGGAACCTGCATCCGTCCCGCATATCAGAAGTCGCAGGTGATGCCCTTGATCTCCCAGTCGGCGTAGCGCGTCGGCTCGAGCCCGCCGCGGCCGTCGATCTCGCGCGGCATCGACTTGCCCCGCGCATCGATCTCGCGCCGGCGTTCTTCCGCCTCCGCCAGCGCCCGTCGGGCCGCCTCCGGCAGGTCCTCGGGCCGGCGGCGCGGGGTCTCGTCCGGGGCACCCTTGCCCGTGCCGGTATCGTCTTGCTCACTCATGCTCGTCTCGTTCGTCAGGGAAAACGCGCCTTCCGGCGCCGGCTCGACACGGTCCTCTCTTGCAGAAAATCGCACCTCCGCCAACATATAGGGCGAAACAGGCCGCTCCGGCCAGTGACAGGACAGGCGATCAGGCCTGCGGACGACCAGACGGACGGGTGACATGAACTATTTCCGCACCGCACTGCTGCTTGCCGCGATGACGGCGCTGTTCATGGGCATCGGCTTCATGATCGGCGGCCAGAGCGGCATGATGATCGCGCTGCTCGTCGCCGCCGCGATGAACCTCTTCAGCTACTGGAACTCCGACAAGATGGTGCTGCGCATGCACCATGCGGTGGAAGCCAGCGAAGCCCAGGCGCCGGAACTGTTCCACATGGTGCGCGAGCTCGCGGCCCGCGCCGACCTGCCGATGCCGAAGGTCTACCTGATCGACAATCCGCAGCCCAACGCCTTCGCCACCGGCCGCAACCCGCAGAACGCGGCGGTCGCGGCGACGACCGGCCTGCTCAACAGCCTGTCGCGCGAGGAAGTCGCCGGCGTCATGGCGCACGAGCTTGCCCATGTGAAGAACCACGACACGTTGATCATGACGATCACGGCGACGATTGCCGGCGCGATCTCGATGCTCGCCAATTTCGCTTTCTTCTTCGGCGGCAACCGGGAGAACAACAATCCGCTCGGCTTCGTCGGCGTGCTGCTGGCGATGATCGTCGCCCCCCTCGCCGCCATGCTGGTGCAGATGGCGATCAGCCGCACGCGCGAATACGCCGCCGACCGCATGGGAGCGGAGATCTGCGGCAATCCGATCTGGCTTGCCTCGGCGCTGAACAAGATCGCCGGCGGCGCGGCGCGCATTCACAACCCCGACGCCGAGCGCAATCCGGCGACCGCGCACATGTTCATCATCAACCCGCTGTCGGGCGAGCGGATGGACAACCTGTTCTCCACCCATCCGAACACCGACAACCGCATCCGCGCGCTGCAGGAAATGGCGGACCGCATGGGCGGCGAGGGCGGATTCGGCATCGCGTCCGGCCGCTCGGGCAGGGCCGGCGCCGGCGCCGGCGAAACGCGCAGCGCGCCGCGCACCGACCCTCCCGGCCCCTGGGGACGCGCCTCCTCGCGGCGCAACACCGACACACGCGGCCCCTGGGGCTGAATTCCGGGCGGACCGCCAACCTTTTTCCTTGTGAAACCGCGGCGTGCGGGTGCATACCCGCGCCTTCGCGGTTTTCCGCATCCCAGACATCGCAGGCATCGTGACCGGACCGAACCAGGACAATTCCAAAGGCAAGCCGCACAAGGGCCGGCGCAATGGCGCTCCCGGGAAGGGCGGCAAAGCGGGTGGCAGGCACGACCCGAAACGGGCCGGCGGACCGCGCGCGTCCGGCCCCCGGCCTTCCGAAAAGGCCGAACCGGCGACCGCCGGCATCCCGGCCCGCAAGATTGCCGTCGACATCCTCAACAAGGTGATCGGCGAGCGCCGTCCGCTGGACGAGGAGCTGCGCGAGACCGGCGGCCATCCCGAGCTCTTCGCGCTGGAGGCAAGGGATCGCGCTCTGGTGCGCGCCATTCTCGGCACCGCACTGCGCCGGCGCGGCCAGATCGCCGCCATCCTCGACCGGCTGCTCGAGCGCCCCGTGCCGGAGAAGACCGGCCTGGTCCTAGACATCCTGCATGTGGCGGCGGCCCAGATCCTGTTCATGGAGATCCCCGACCGCGCCGCCGTTGCCATCGCGGTCACCATCGCCGACCGGGACGGGCGCACCCGCCGCTACAAGGGGCTGATCAACGCCGTGCTCCGACGGATGACGGCGGAGCGTGAGGAGTTGCTTGCCGCCAATGCCGCGCCCTGGCGCAACGTACCGGTCTGGCTCTTCGCCGCCTGGCAGAAGGCCTATGGCGAGGAAACCGCGCTCGCCATCGCCGCCATGCACCTGCACGAGCCCAATCTCGATCTCGCCGTCAAGGACGGTGCGGACGGCTGGGCCGAACGGCTCGGCGGCCGCGTCATCGCCGGCAACACCGTCCGCCTTGTCCGGCCGGGCGGCCGTGTCGAGGCGCTGGAAGGCTACAATGAAGGCGCCTGGTGGGTGCAGGATGCGGCGGCAAGCCTTCCCGCCCGCCTGCTCGGCGATGTCGCGGGCAAGCGCGTCGCCGATCTGTGTGCCGCGCCGGGCGGCAAGACCGCCCAGCTTTGCGCAGGCGGCGCCCGCGTCACGGCGATCGACATCTCGGCCCGGCGGCTGGAGCGCCTGTCGGAGAACCTGGCAAGGCTCGGCTTCGAGGCGGACGTCGTTTCCGCCGACCTTGCCCAGTACACGCCGGATGCCCCCTTCGATGCGATCCTGCTCGATGCCCCCTGTTCGGCGACCGGCACCATCCGCCGGCATCCGGACGTTGCCTGGAACCGGCGCCCCGGCGACGTCGCCACCCTCGCCGAGCAGCAATTCGCCCTGCTGGAGCGCGCCGCCGACTGGCTGTCGCCGGCCGGCACGCTGGTCTATTGCACCTGCTCGCTTGAGCCGGGCGAGGGCGAGGACGTGATCACCCGCTTCCTGGCCGCCCGTCCCGAATTCCGGATTTCGGCCCTGACGCCGGAGGAGGTCGGCATCGAGGGCGTTGTCACGCCGCGCGGCGAACTCCGCACGCTGCCGGTTTCGCTGCCGCTCGACCCGCTCGCCAGCGGCGGTCTCGACGGCTTCTATGCCGCCCGTCTGGTGCGGAGTTAGGACGCAAATGGCCCGAACCCTTCGAGCCCTGCATTTTTGACAGGTCACTTGTTTCGAATCGCGCTCAAATCGGTAACGGATCGCTAACCCTGTTCCCGGACACTTTAGGTTGCGGATGAACAGGATTCGCGAAAGGGCTCCGGTACGACGAGACAGGCGCGAGGGGGGTACATTGACGCAAGCGACGCTTCTCTCCTTTGCCGAAAGGGCTCGGGTGTGGCGTCTCCTTGCGCAGACCGCCTGGCAATCCTTGTTGCGCTGGGTTCATGGCGGCCCGATGTTCCGCTGGCGCCCGTTCGCCGGCTCGCCGGCGCGGCTGCTCATCGCACCGCAGGACCTGAGGACCGCCGACGGCACCAATGCCGCCGACATCTACGCCGGACGGTTCCTCTTCGCCGGGCAGATGGTCGAGGCCTCCGGCCAGTCCCCCTTCGAGATTCCCGCCCCCTCCGCCGACTGGGCCCGGGCGCTGCACGGCTTCGGCTGGCTACGCCATCTCAAGGCGGCCGACACGGTGGTCGCGCGGCAGAACGCCCGCGCCCTTGTCGACGACTGGATCCGCAGCTGCGGCTACTGGCAGGACACCGCCTGGGAACAGGCGGTCGTCGCTCGCCGCGTGCTCGCCTGGCTGTCCCAGTCACCGCTCATTCTCAACGGTTGCGACCGCGAGTTCTATCGCCGTTTCCTGCGCTCGCTCGCCCGCCAGGTGCGCTACCTGCGCCGCACCATGAACGAGACGCCCGACGGGGTGCCGCGCCTGCAGGCGGCGATCGCCGTGGCCGCCGCCACCGTTTCCATGTCTGGCCAGGGCCGCTTCGTGCGCCAGAGCCTGAGGCGGCTTGACCAGGAACTGGCCCGGCAGATCCTCGCCGATGGCGGCCATGTCTCGCGCAACCCGGCCGCCCTTCTCGACATCCTGGTCGACCTGCTGCCCGTGCGCCAGGCGCTCACCATGCAGGGCATGCCGGCCTCGCCGACGGTGATGCAGGCGATCGACCGGATGATGCCGATGATCCGCTTCTTCCGGCACGGCGACGGCACCTTCGCGCATTTCAACGGCATGGGCTCGACGCCGGCCGATCTCGTTGCAACCATCCTGGCCTATGACGACGCGCGCGGCAGCCCGCCGGTCAACGCGCCCTATTCCGGCTACCAGCGCCTGTCCGCCGGCGACACGCTGGTCCTGATGGAAACGGGCACGCCGCCGGAGGCCCCCCTCAGCCTTGGCGCCCATGCCGGCTGCCTGTCGTTCGAGATGTCGTCGCGCCGCACCCGGATCATCGTCAATTGCGGCGTTTCCAACAGCGAGCGCGGCGTCTGGCGCGCCGTCTCCCGCTCGACCGCCGCCCATTCGACGGCAACAATCGACGACACTTCCTCCGCCCGCTTCCTGCCGGAAACCCGCTATGGCGGCTGGCTCGGCGCACCGATCCTCGCCGGCCCGACCCTGGTGCCGGTCGACCGCGAGGAAAGCCCATCCGGCATCCGGATCGTCGCCAGCCACAACGGCTACCAGGACACCCACCGGCTGATCCACGAGCGGGACCTGACCCTGTCCGAGGATGGCAGCGTGCTCGACGGCGTCGACCGCTTCCGCGCGCTTGGCAAGACCTCGCGCAGCGACGAATACGCGATCCGCTTCCACCTGCACCCGTCGATCAAGGCAAGCACGATCCGTTCGGGCACGGCGATCCTGCTGGTCGCCCCGGACGGGGAGGCCTGGGAGTTCGTGGCCCCCGGCTGCGAGACGGCCATCGAGGAATCCATCTATCTCTCCGACAGCTATGGCCATCGCCGCTGCGAGCAGATCGTCATCTATGGCCGCGTCACCCATCGCCGCGAGGCGGCCTGGCAGTTCTGCCGCACGGCCGCGCCCAAGGCGGCGCGCCGCAGGGTCAGCGACACGACCGGCGGCGAACTCGACCTTTGACCCTCCCGGCCATCGGCTGAAACGGCACAAAAGTGCCGCCGCGCCGCTTGCGCACCTTCCTGTTTGGCGTGCTTCGTGATAGGCGCAGAGCATCATCAGCCCGCCGACCTTCGAAGGACCTTACCGCAATGGCCGTGGTGTCGAAACACGTTCCCGTTCCCGATCTCGTTCCCGTCAAGCGCGCCCTCCTGTCGGTCTCCGACAAGACCGGCCTCGTCGACTTCGCCACCGCCCTTGCCGGGCTCGGCGTCGAGCTGGTCTCCACCGGCGGTACGCGCGCAACGCTCTCCGATGCGGGCCTCGACGTGATCGACATCTCCGAGATCACTGGCTTTCCCGAGATCATGGACGGGCGCGTCAAGACGCTGCACCCGATGGTCCATGGCGGTCTGCTCGCCATTCGCGACGACGCCGACCATGCCGCCGCGATGAACGAGCACGGCATTGCCGGTATCGACCTCGTCTGCGTCAATCTCTATCCGTTCGAGGAAACGGTCGCCTCGGGCGCCGATTTCGCCACCGCGATCGAGAATGTCGACATTGGCGGCCCCGCCATGACCCGCGCGGCGGCCAAGAACCACGCCTATGTGACGATGGTCAGCGATCCGGCCGACTATCCGGCGGTGATCGAGGCCCTCACGGGCCACTCAGGCCAGGTGCCGCTCGCCCTGCGCAAGCGCCTCGCCCAGAAGGCCTTCGCCCGCACCGCCGCTTATGACGCGGCCGTCTCCGGCTGGTTCGCCGCCGCCATCGGCGAGGACGCGGCCGCCCATGTCGCCTTTGGCGGCAGGCTCTCCTCCGTCATGCGTTACGGCGAGAATCCGCATCAGAAGGCCGCCTTCTACCTGACCCCGGAGAAGCGCTTCGGCGTCGCCACCGCGCGCCAGCTGCAGGGCAAGGAACTGTCCTACAACAACATCAACGACACCGATGCCGCCTTCGAGCTGGTCAGCGAGTTCGATCCCGGCATCGCCCCGGCGGTGGCCATCATCAAGCATGCCAATCCCTGCGGCGTCGCCACCGGGACCACGCTGAAGGACGCCTATGAAAAGGCGCTCGCCTGCGACCCGGTCTCCGCCTTCGGTGGCATCGTCGCGCTGAACGGGTTGCTCGACGCTGCAGCCGCCGAGGAGATCGTCAAGATCTTCACCGAGGTGATCATCGCACCGGAGGCCAGCGAGGAGGCGATGGCCATCGTCGCGGCGAAAAAGAACCTGCGCCTGCTCGTCACCGGCGGCCTCGCCGATCCACGCGCCGGCGCCAGGATCGTCAAGTCGGTCTCCGGAGGGCTGCTCGTCCAAGACCGGGATACCGGCACGGTCGACGACCTCGATCTCAAGGTGGTGACGAAGCGGGCGCCGAGCGAGCGCGAGATGGCCGACCTGAAATTCGCCTTCCGCGTCGCCAAGCATGTCAAGTCGAACGCCATCGTCTATGTCCAGGACGGCGCGACGGTGGGTGTCGGGGCGGGGCAGATGAGCCGTATCGACAGCTCCCGTATCGCCGCCCGCAAGGCGCAGGACGCGGCCGAGGCCGCAGGCACTGCCGAGCCCCGGACGATCGGATCGGTCGTCGCCTCCGATGCCTTCTTTCCCTTCGCCGACGGTCTTCTGGCGGCGGCCGAGGCCGGCGCGACGGCGATCATCCAGCCCGGCGGCTCGATGCGCGACGCGGACGTGATCGCGGCGGCCGACGAAGCCGGTCTTGCCATGGTCTTCACCGGCATGCGGCACTTCCGCCACTAGGGCGGACCCGGCTGGCGGCGCGATGTCTTTGCATTTCGCCGCCGCCCTTCCCATATATACGGTCGGGCGGGAAACGGCCCGGCGGGCGGCCTTGCGGTTCCAGGTCCCTGCGCAAGAAGGCGAAGGGAGGCGAGAGGCCATGACCGGCAGCTACGACAATCCGGAATTCGACGCGGAGTTTCTCGGCCCTTCCAGGGACCACGAGAAAAAGGTGCGCGCCCGCTTCTTCGACGTGGTGCGCAAGGCGGCCGGCCAGATCCCCTTCATGGAAGACGTGGTCGCCGCCTACTACTGCGCCATGGATCCGGCCACGCCGACGCGCGTACGCGGCGCCATCCTGGCAGCGCTCGCCTATTTCGTCCTGCCCCTCGACGGCATTCCCGACATGATCGTCGGCATCGGCTTCACCGACGATGCCAGCGTCCTGCTCGGCGTCATGGCGCTGGTGCGCGCCCATGTGCGCGACGAGCACCTGGGCGCCGCCAAAGAGGCCCTGCGCAGGGGCGACAGGTCGCCCAAAGGCTGACCCGCCGCCCCCCAAAGGCCCTGCCTCCGGGACCGGACCTCAGTCCGCGCGCTCCTCGAGCCAGTCCTCAAGCAGTTCCGTGACCTCGGCTGAGCCGGAGACCAGGTCTCCGTGCTCCGGGCGGATCCGCGCCCCGGCCGCAAGCAGCAGAGCAACGCAGGCGGCATAGTCTCCCTCGCCCCGCGTCGGGCAGTTCGCTGAACCGTGTACCGCCGTGCCGAGCGCCGTGCCCCCGTACATGTTGGTGTGCTCGAGGTCGCCGCCGCGCTCCAGCAGCAGCGGCAGGTATTCGATCCGCCCGAACCAGCAGGCGGCATGCAGCGGCGTCAGACCTTCCCGGTCGGTGGTTTGCGGATCGATGCCCGCATCGAGCATCGCCCGGATCGCCTCGATCCGGCCCGGCATGCGGGCGAAATCGACAAGCCGCTGCCGGTCTCCCTCGGTCAGCTCGCCCTCGGCGGCCGGATACGCCGAGGCAACGTTCCGCGCGCCCTTCGCATCACCCCGCGCAAGCGCCGCCAGGAACCGGTCGCGCGGAGACAGTTCACTCGCCAGCCCGCGCCGCTCCAGTGCCTCCATCATCGGGCCATTGCCATTGACGGCGGCAAGCGCATAGGCGCTGCGGCCGAAATGCAGAACCGATCCATCGGCGCCAGCATCGAGCAGGAGATCGGCGAGGCGCCCGTCGCGGCCGCGCAGGATGGCGTGATGCAGGGCGTTGCCATAGGCCGACGGCCCGTCGCTGCCATGACCCGGCGCCTCGTTGGGATCGGCGCCCGCCTGGAGCATCATCCGTGCGCCGTCGAGCTTGTCGAAATCGAGCATGCGCAAGAGCGCGTTGGTACGCTCGAAGCGCACGCCATGCGCGATCAGCAGGGCAAGGGGCTCAAGGGTCGGGGCTTCGGCCGAATGATAGGCGCATTCATTGTCATTGGGATCGGCCCCGGCCTCGAGCAACAGCCTGGCGATTTCCAGATTGTCCGCCACGCAGAGCGTCGCGTAGAGCACCGAGAGCGACGCATCCGGGAATTCCGGTCCGCTGTGGCGGGCATCCGGATCGGCGCCGAGCGACAACAGCCGTTCCACGATGCGTCGCTGCGCCGCCGCCCGCTCCGGCCGATGCCGCAGGATGGTCGAGCCGGCCACCCGCACCAGCGGGTCCAGTTCGAAACTGCTTGCCGTACCGGTTCGTCCCGGCACGCTCGCCGCATCCGGATGGCGGTCCAGCCAGTCGCCCACCCTCTCCTCGTCGGCCAGCGCCAGGGCGAGATGGAAACTGTCGGCGACAAGTTCGCTTTCGCGTAAAAGCAGCTGCTCGCTGATCCGGTCGCGGCCCGCATAGAGTGCCAATCCGAGCCGGGCGGCCGCCTGATCGCGATCGAGCGCGGCGAGTTCCAGCGCGGTCTTGTGGGCCGGCCAGCTGCGGCTGCCCGCCTCGCGGGCGATCGCGTGCAGGCAATGGGAGTGGCGGACAGGATCGGGGCGCGTGTCGAAGACCGCGTCGATGCGGGACAGGGCATCGGCATCACCGGCACGAACGGAGCGCTTCAGCGCCTTGGCGGAGCGCCGGGCGGTCTCGAGGGCGTGATTCGGGTTGGAATTGACGTCAGGCATGGACCATCTCCGTAGTCCCCAAGGCCCACCGGCGGGACGGATCCGGTCGATATCATGCGCAAGGCGTCAAGGGAGATGCGGTCGCTTTCCGTGGGCCGGGCGGCGGTCTCCATCCGCCACGCGCACTTTCCACGCGAAGCCCGTCGAGGTCAAGGTCTCAGACGGGAAGGCCCGTCCCGCGCCCGGTCACCACGCGGTAATGCGCCCACATCAGCCGTGCCGCCACGCCCCGGAGCGGCGCCCAGCGCCGGGCGATCGCCGCAGCCCCGCGCACATCCGGGCGCTCCGGCAGGTCGAGCGCGTCGTGCAGGGCCGCACGCAAGGCAACGTCGCCTGCGGGAAAGATATCCACATGGCCGGCACAGAAGAGCAGGAAGACCTCGGCCGTCCACGGACCAATGCCTCGGATTGCGACCAGTCTCCGCGCCGCCTCCTCCACCGGCAGCGCCGCGAGCCCCGACAGGTCGAGCCCGCCCGTCACCGCCTCGGCGAGCGCCCGAAAGCCGGCGATCTTGGCCCGCGACAACCCGGCCGTGCCCAGCGCCTCGTCGCTCAGGCGGAAAAGCGTCGCCGCCTCGAAGGGCACCACCAGCGCCTCGAGCCGCGACTGGATCGCGGCCGCACTGGCAAGCGAGACCTGCTGCGCGGTGATGATGCGGGCAAGTTCGGAAAAAGTCGCAGGATGCCGCCGCAGCGGCAGGTCCCCCGCGCGGGCCGCGATCCCGCAAAGCGAGGGGTCGAGCGCGAGAAGCGCCTCAAGCCCTGCCGCCAGGTCGGCCTCGTCGTCGATCCGGTGAGGACCGGGTGCAGCGCCCATGCGGGCCTCCGCGGCAGGTCTTGCCGGTGGTTCAGTCGAACAGGTCGAAGGCGAAGCGATAGGTGACGCCGGCGCCGATGCTGAACTGGTTTTCGTTGCCGCCGCGCACGATCGGGCTGTTCCTGGCGTCGCCGATATAGCGGTCCCAGCCGGCCTGCAGATGCAGCGCCGTCGTGTCGGTCACCGCGTAGCTGGCGCGGCCGACAAGACCGACGGACTTGAAGCCGCCGCCGGCATTGTAGGCGGTCAGGTTGCCGAGCGAAGCGGCCGCCTCGGCCGCCGTCACGCCGAAATAGGTGTCCATGTAGCGGCCGCTGGCGAAGTCGGCGCGCGGGCCGAAGCTCAGCTCGAGCCGTTCCATCGGATTGACGATGATGTCCGCACCGACCTGGCCGACCTGGCCGTTATGGCCGTTGATGCCCTGGCGCACCTCGACGAAGGCACGGAACCAGTCATAGCGGAACCCGGCGCCGAGCCCGAGCTCCAGCGCCCAGTCGACCTTGCGCGTACCGGTCAGCGAAACGCTGTCGGAAGCCTTGCGCTCGCCGATGAAGTTGATCGACGGGAACATGAAGAAGCCACGCTTGGTGGTTCCCCCTTCCGCCACCTGGCCGAAGCCCGGCAGGTAGAAGCGGCCGACCGAGATGATCGGCAGCGGCGAGACGAGCATCTTGTCCGCGCCTTCGTATTTCGGCTGGACCAGCGCGCCGACGCCGATGTCGATCACATATTGCTTGCTGGGAAGCGGAAGGTCCTCCGGCGGCGACATGCCGTCCTGCGCCCTGGCCGGTGCGGTGGCCAGGCTCGCGCCGGCCAGAAGGGCGGCGGCGGTGAGGGCGGAGACAAACGTGCTTTTGCGCATGGCGGTCGAACCTGTTCCGGCTGTCGGCATCTGGTGCCGAACTTTATAGTCCGGTTTACCTGACACTTCCCTTACGGCGAAGCGATTTCGCAGCAATGTGACCGTGTTGCGTCACCCTGTTGCAGGTATGCATCGCCCGGGAGCGCCATCCCTCAGGGACGCCGCCCCGTCGCGATCTTGGTCATGCCGGGGATCAGGACGTCTACGCGGACATCCTCGAAACCGGCCGCGACGAGGCGCCGCTCCAGCCAGTCGTCGGCAATCGAGCGCGCCTCCGGCGTGAACGCCGTGTGCTGCAACTGCCAGAGCGCGGTGTTCTTCGGCCCGCTCCGGTCGGCATCGACGACGAAGTCATGGATCATCAGCACGCCGCCGGGCGCCAGATGCGCGAAGGCCCGCGTAAAGAGCGCCTCATGGGCGTGATCGGGCACGCCCGACAGAAGATAGGACATCAGGATCGCATCCTGCTCCCGCGGCCATTCGGCCTCCAGCGCGTTGCCCTTCAGGTAGCGAATGCGGTCCGAAAGCCCGGCACGCGCGACAAAGGCCTCGCCCAGGTCGGCCACATTGGGAAACTCGACGACCGTGGCGGCAAGCTGCGGAAATGCCTTGCAAAGGGTGATGGCGAAGGCGCCCGTGCCGCCACCGACATCGAGCAGGGTCTGCGCCTTCGACAGGTCGACGCGTTTCGCCAGACCGCGCGCCGGGCCGAGCGAACCGGCATGCTGGCTTTCCGAATAAAGGCGGGCCTCTTCCGCGTCGGAGAACCAGTCGGCATAGGAGGCCGTCGCCTCCTCGGGCAGCTCGCCGGCCAGCGCCGGCTCGATCTGGTCCATCAGCGGATACATCTGCTGGCCGACCTGCAGGCGCAGATAGTCGCCGAAATCGTATTTCGCGCCCTTGACCAGAAACCGCTCCGCCGCCGGCGAATTGGCATAGGTCCCCTCGCGCGTCTCCGTCAGGCCCAGCGCCGTCAGGGCCGTCAGCAGGGTGCGGCAGCGCTCACGAGGCAATCCGATCTGCGGGGCAATCTCGTCGACCGACGCGGGACCCTCATCCAGTTTCGTGAAGATTCCGAAGTGAAGTCCGGCGAACAATGCCTTCGATCCCATGTAGCCGAAAGCAATATCCGAGATTTCCTCGGCCTCTGTCAGAACCGTCATGTGTGTCCCGTCTCCTCTTGCAAATCCTGTCCGATTTCGATGCACGAATGGAGGTTTTCCATCACGTGGCAATACGATCCCGGAACGAAGAACGTCGATGACGCTTCGCTTGCGCAGGCTTGTTGGTGGCGATGGGAACTTGATAATACGAAAGCGCGCCGCAATCCAGTGCAGCGGGCGCGGATGCGTGTATTTTGGGCAGCCGACCTGGCTTGCGGCCGGCGCGACCCTGCGTCAGCGGGTGGCGCTTTCGTACCAGGCGGCCAGAAGCGCGCGCTCCGATGGCTCCATATAGGTCAGGTTGGCCGGCGGCATCGCGTGCGAACGGCCCGCCTGCAGGTAGATCTCACGCGCATGCGCGGCGATTTCCGCGTCGGTTTCCAGGCGCACGCCCTTCGGCGCGACGGCCAGCCCTTCCCACAGCGGCTCGGCCGCGTGACACATGGAACAGCGGCCGAGCACCGTGTCGCGCACCGTCTCGAAATGCGGATCATCGACGAAACGGGCAAGGCGCGGCGGAACCGGCCCGGCCCCGGCGGTATCGGCTTCGCCGGCCGGTTTCTGTGCCGACAGCCAGACGACGGCAAGGAAGATCGCGGCCGTGACCGCCCAGGTCCACCACGGCGTGCCCTTGCGGGCATGGGTGGTATTGAAGAAATGGCGGATGGTGACGCCCATCAGGAACACCAGCGAGGCGATCACCCAGTTGTAGGGCGTGGCGAAGGCCAGCGGATAGTGGTTCGACAGCATCAGGAAGACGACCGGCAGCGTCAGGTAGTTGTTGTGCAACGAGCGCTGCTTGGCCTGGGCCCCCAGCGCCGGATCGGGCGTCTCGCCGGCCAGCAACGCGGCGACCACCTTCTTCTGGTTCGGGATGATGACCATGAACACGTTGGCCGACATGATCGTCGCCGTGAATGCGCCCAGATGCAGGAAGGCGGCCCGGCCGGTGAAGAGCTGCGTATAGCCCCAGGCCATGGCGACCAGCACGACGTAGAGAAGCAGCATCAACCCGGTCGTGCTCTTGCCCAGCGGCGAGCGGCAAAGCAGGTCGTAGACAATCCAGCCAAGGGCGATCGAGGCGATCGACACGCCGATCGCCACCGGCTGCGTCATCTCCAGCACATTGGCGTCGATGAGATAGAGATCGGCACCGACATAGTAGACGACCGCCATCAGCGCGAAGCCGGAGAGCCAGGTCGCATAGCTCTCCCACTTGAACCAGGTGAGGTGCTCGGGAAGGCTCGCCGGCGCCACCAGGTACTTGCGGATATGGTAGAAACCGCCGCCATGCACCTGCCATTCCTCGCCATGCGCGCCGGCGGGCAGGTCCGGCGCCTTGCGCAAGCCGAGATCGAGGGCGATGAAATAGAAGGATGAGCCGATCCAGGCGATCGCGGTGACCACATGCAACCAGCGCAAGGCAAAGGACAGCCAGTCCCACGCGATCAGCAGTTCCATCTTGCGTCCCCCTTCAGGATCGGTGCCGGGGCCGGGCTCCGGCTCCCCTGCCGTCAACTTCAATCACGAAACATGCCAGTCGCGGCGTCTCTCGGCAGCAGCAGAAACCTTCGCAGATCCCCGATTTGCAAAAAAGTCGGGCAACGCTTCGATCACTATCAAGATTTTCTTGAAAATGGTACGAGCCTTTCATGTCCTATGTGAACAATCTCAAGGTCTTCGTGCGCGTCGTCGACCTCGGCTCCATGTCGGCCGCGGCGCGCGACCAGCGGGTGTCGCCCGCGGTCGTCTCCAGCCGCATCGGCGAGCTGGAAAAGCATCTCGGGGTACGCCTGTTCAACCGCACCACCCGCAAGCTGACCCCGACCGAACACGGAACCATCTTCTACAAGGGCGCGGTCAAGATCCTCGACACGATCGAGGAGGCGGAAGCCGCCGTGGCCGATGTCGCCCGCAACCCGCGCGGCTCGATCTTCGTCGCCGCGCCGCTGGGCATCGGCCGGCGGCTGATCGCTCCCCTCATTCCCGGTTTCAAGGCCGCCTATCCGGACATCGACGTCCGCCTGCGCCTGTCGGACCGCAAGGTCGACGTGCATGGAGAGGGGCTCGACATCGCCTTCGTGCTCGGCCAGCCGGCCGATTCGGCGCTGCGCATGCGCCCGGTTCTCGACTGCGCCCGCGTGTTGTGCGCCGCGCCCGCCTATCTCGATCGCCACGGGCATCCCGCCGACGGCGCGGCCCTTGTGCGCGATCGCCACCACTGCCTGCTGCTGCGCTTTCCCGGAACCAGCGAATTCAACTGGACGCTGGTCGGCCCTGACGGTCCGGTCCGCCACGAGGTGACGGGCCCTTACGAATCCGACGATGGCGATGTGCTCACGGATTGGGCGCTCGCCGGTTGCGGCATCGTCAACAAGCCGCTTTTCGAGGTCGCCCACCACCTGCGCGCCGGGCGACTGGAGGAGGTCTGCCGGGCAACCCCGCCCCCGCCGGTCCAGCTTGCCTGTCTTTATCCGCACAAGCGCTACCAGGATCCCAAGATCCGCCTGTTCATCGATTTCGTCACGACCCGCTGCAAGGCGGCGGTCGACCGGCTGCTGCGCGGCGGCTGACGCCGTTCAAGGCCCGGTTTCCGGTCAGGCCGCGTCCGCGGCCGGCCGCAACCGGCGAAGAACCGCCTTGGCGATCCGGCGCAGGCCGCGCCTGGCGGCCAGATCCGCCCGCGCGAATGCGAGCGCCAGGCCGGCGAGCGGACCGCGCGCGACAACCAGTCTCGCGTAGGGCACCTTGCCGCGCCACAACGGCGTGATCATCGGATGGTCGGGAATGGCGAGCGAATCCGCCTCCGCCAGACCCGCCTCCTCCAGATTGCGCCGCATCGCATAGCGGGTGATCTGGGCTCCGGGAGAAAGGCGGGCACGCGCCTCGTCGAAGGCGATCTTCCAGGAGAACACCCGGTCGCGATCGCGCAGCATCACCAGCATGGCAACCGCGTCCCCGTCTTGCGTGAGCATGTCGATGCGCGCCTTGCCTGCCTGCGCCATGCCCTGGACGAAGGCCCGGGCAAAGGCGGCGCGCGAGGGCTCGCTCGCGAGCGCCGTCCCGCGGCGCCCCTTCCAGCCGGCCGCCTCGAGTTCCAGGAACCGTTCGAAGGCCTCGGCAACTCCGGCGCTGTCCGTCACGCTGGCCAGCCGGGTCGCACCGGCATCGCCCAGCCGCCGGAACTGGCGGTCGAGCTCCTTGCGCCGGCGCGTCCCGAGCAGGCGGTACTGCTCGTGCCCGGTCGCCCCGGTCGCATGGCCCGCGCGCAGGCTGTCATTGTCGCGGGCAAGGCGCCAACCGGTCTGCGCGCAGACATCCTGCAACAGATCGAAGACCGGACCGTCCGTACGCACATAAGGGAGCGCGACCAGCCCGCCGCCGAAATGCCCGACCGCCGCATCGAGCAGGGCGTCGAGCACCTGCGGATCGGCATCCGGCGCCAACAACGGCGCGCCGAGCGGGCCGTACTCGCCGGCAAGCATGGTCACCCGCCGCGCCAGCAGGCCCTCGCGCCGCAGCGCGAAGGGCGCAAGCGCAAGGAAGCCACCGTCCGCCGCATCGCGGATGGCGGCGATCACGACATCCTTCCGCTCCATGTGCTGCAGGTGGGGAGCAGGAACTGCGGACCGAAAAACGGATTCGGCTCCAGCGCCAGACCCGCCAATGCGTGCCACGCGCCCAGATGCGCTCCCGCCTCTCCGGCCGTAAAGACAATGGCCGTCATGCTGCTGCCGGTCGTCACCTGTCGCCCATTCGCCCCCCGCCGCGGGGCACCAGCCAGGGTGCGTCCACACGGCCTTGTCGCGCTCGTCCCGGCCGGCACCGTCCTGCCGCTCGTTGCAGGATGCGGCTTTTGCTGTCTCTCGGCAATCGCCATCGACATGTCCCGTCACGCAGGCGCGGCGCGATCCCATCCGCGCCGACATGAAGCCGGACCATGCCACAACCATTCCGCGATTGTCGTAATTTCGTTAGTCTTTGGTTAACCTTGCAGACACAGCCGCGTGAACCGCGCCGCACTCACAAGACCGGCTTCCGGCTCGCTCCGGCCAGGATGAACGGGTTCAGCCCGAGCCGGGCGCGCGCCTGGTGACAAAGCGCCGCCGCCTCGAAAATCATCGCCATCGCCGTGGCAAGGGCGGCACCGACAATGCCCAGAACCGGAATCAGCGAGACGTTGAGCACGATGTTGAGCGTGAAGGCGAGCGCGTAGATCAGCGCGCATCGGTTCTGTTGGTCCGCCATCGTCAGCAGCGCGTCCACCGGACCGACCGAGGCGCGCGCCAGCACACCGGCGAGCAGGATCAGCATCACCGGATAGCCGCTGGTGAAGCCCGGCCCGAACAGGGCCAGCAGGAACGGCCCGATCACCACCAGCAGGGCGCACAGGCCGAGCGTCGGCCAGAACGTCCAGCGCGCGGTGTCGCTGACCAGCGTGCCGAGCTCTGCATGGGCCCCGCTCTGGTAGAGCTGGGAATAACGGTGCGCGGTCGCCGAGCGAACCGCGAAATAGACGAAATGCGCAAGGGCCGGTGTCTTCGAGGCGGCGAAATACACAGCCACCTCGTCGGGCGGCCGCCACAGGCTGACCAGGATCACGTCGGCGCTGGTGATCAGCTGGAAGAACCCCTCGACCAGCAGGATCGGCAGCGAGATCTTCAGCCAGGTCGAGATCGCCCAGTTGTCGCGGGACGGCAGGCGCGGCGGTTCGCTCTTCAGCGAGCGGCCGAGCACGAACATCTGCGCCAGCGTGACCAGCCAGGTGGCGACGATCGTGACGATGCAGGCGGCGGTGGCGGTTGCCGGCGCGCCGAGCCAGACGGCGGCGACCATGCCGACGAGGATCGCCAGCGGTCGCCAGATGAACGGCGGCAGCATCGCCAGCAGCGGCCAGTCATGGGCGCGCGCGATGCCGTCCTGAATGCTGCCGATGGTGAACAGCGGCAGGCAGATCGCGCCCAGCAGCAGCGGCAGCACGTAATAGGAGGCGATGAGGTCGCCGGCGAGCCAGACCACGCAAACCCCGACAAGCGCGATCGCCGTCGCCGACAGGCCTCCGGCAAGCCGGCTGCCGATGAGAAGCGCGTTCAGCCGCCCGGTGGCGCCCTGTGCCCGGTATTCCGGGATCAGCCGCAACACCGATGAGGAAAAGCCCAAGGGGGCGAAGATGCCGAGCACGATGACCATCGTCCACACGACGACGTAGATCCCGTATTCGTGGCCGCCCATCATGCGCGCCAGGATGACCTGCAGCACATAGGCCATCACCGCGCCAAGAACGCGAACGCCGAAAACGATCAACGCCATGCGCTGCGCCCGCGACGTGTCCGGCTCTCCGGTCAGCACCGCCTCGAGGCGCGCGAGCGCCGGACGCAAGCGCATCAAGACGATTGCGGGCAAGACCCGTTCGGCCCATGTCAACAGGGACAGGCGCAAAGTCGGCAGCTCCTTTTCGGTCGACCGGCGCCAGCCTAGCGTGTCGAGGTTTAATTTTCCGTGCGCGCCGCAACGGAACAGACGCCAGTCCGCAGGCCTCCCAGACTTGTCGCCCGACTTGGCCGGAATTGTCCAGATCGCTTGAGGGAACAGACGGACCGCGAACTGGCCGTTGACGAAAGCCGGACGGTGGTCGCTAATCGCCCCATGGGAGGAAGAAGGCAAATCGGCCGCGCCCGCTTGCGGCGACGCGCAGCGCATTCCGGCAGGCAGGGCAATCACGAAAACGTGCGCGCGGCGCTGCTGCTGGCCGGCACCCTGCTCCTTGCCACCGGGACATCCGCCAATGCGCAGTCTCCCCAGACCGGCCTCGCTGTCGATCCCGATTGCGAGCTGACCATCCTCACGTCCTATCCCGAAAGCTTCTACGCCCCCTTCGTCGACCGCTTCTCGGCCGCCGCCCGCGCCGCGACCTGCGTTATCAACAAGAACACGATCTCGATCCTCGACCACATGCGCGAGCAACGGCAACCGGAACCGGACCTCATCTGGTCGAGCTCGCCGATCGCCTTTCGCATGCTCCAGGATGCCGAGTTGCTGGCGCGGGTTCCCGAGAAGGTCCGTCCTCCGGCGGATTTCGGCGGGCTCGCGGTCGATGCGCCGGACGGCTCGCGGTTCGGTTTCGCCCTGTCGCGGGTCGGCCTGATGTGGGCGAAGACGACGACGCTGCCCGTGCCGTCCGACCTGAAGGGCCTCACGGACCGGACGCTTGCCGGGCGGATCGGCATGACCTCGCCGGCGCGCAGCGGCACCACGCATCTCTTCGTCGAGGTCATCCTCCAGCAGTATGGCTGGCAGGAAGGCTGGGCCGTCATCTCCCGGCTCGGCGGCAACATCGCCACCATCACCGCCCGCAGCTTCGGCGTGCCAGAAGGCGTGCGCAAGGGTCGCTTCGCCTTCGGCATCGGCATCGACTTCCTCGCCAGCGTCGGCCGCAAGCCGCCGGGTCGCCTTGCCTTCAAGCCCTTGTCGCCGCAAGTCTTTCCGGCAAGCGTCGCCATAACGCGCAAGGGCGCCGGCAACCGCCTTGCGGGAGACTTCGTCGACGAGTTGCGCTCCACCGGGGCGCAGGCGCTGCTGCTCGATCCGGCCATCGCCCGCATCCCCGTCCTGCCCGGGCTCTGGCGCGAGGCCGGGTTCACCCCTGACCGCTCTCCGGACGCCCCGGCGTTCGACGCGCGGCTCGCCGCAAGGCGCCTTGCGGTGGTGACGGCGCTTTTCGACGAGATGATCACCTATCGGCAGGTCGAGCTCGCCCAGCTTTGGGACGCGGTGCACCGGCTGGAGGGGGAGCCGCTCATCTCCGCCTCCTCCGTGATGAGCGGCCATCTGGACCGGGTCCGCACCCTACTTGAGAGCGTGCCGGTCGCCCCCTTCATGGCCGATCTCAACCTTCTCGAGCCCCTGCCCGCCGATGTCGAGTTCCGCTCGCTCGACGGTCGCCTGAGGATCCAGGACAGCTGGGCACACGACTTCAGCAACCGCTTCGACCGGGCTCGCGAGCTGGTCGCCCAGCTCGATGCGTTCATTGCCGACACGGCGACGGCGGACCGGCCGTGAAATCGGACCTGGCCAGCCTCAAGCTCAAGCTGATCGCCTCGATCGCGCTGATCGCCGGGGTCGCGATCATCGCCACGATCGTCACCAGCCTGACGCTGACCCGTGTCGGCCAGTCGGTCAGCCGGCTTGCCTCCGACACCCTGTCGCTGGCGGCCGCGAACGCCCGTTTCGCCGAGATCGGCCAGGCGGTCCGCGTCGACGTTCCGCTGCTGGGCAATGCCGAGACGCAGTTCGACCGGGAGGCCGCCGCCGAACGGTTGCGCCAGCACTTCCAGACGCTCCGCGCCCTGCTTCCAAGAACACGGGCGACGGCCGGCTTCGCCGCCTCCGTCGAGGACGTTCTGGGCAGGCTCGACGCCACCGTGCAGGACCTCGACCGCAGCGTCGCGCGCCGCTTCGGCCAGCGCGCGGTGCTCAGCGCGCAGATCGCCCGGATCAACCGGCTGCACGGCGATTTCCTGCTTGAGGTCGACCCGCTCCTGACCGATGCCAAGTTCAATGTCGCCGCCGCGTTGCGGGACGTAGACGGCAGCGCCGGCCGCCCCTGGCAGGAGCGGCGGGACGGCGTCGCCGTGGAGATCCGCAACGCCGAGGCCCTCGGCCGGCTGCACGCCAATGCCAATCTCGCCGTCGGCCTGATGCTGCGGGGCGCGGCCGAGACCGACTTCCGGCGCATCGAGCACCTGAAGGGACGCCTGGCCGACACCATCGCCGAGGCGAATGTCAACGCCGCCGGCCTGTCGGTCAATCCGAGCGCCATCACCTTGCGCCAGCTCTGGGAGGAAATCGCGAATTACGGCCAGCCGGGCCGCGACCTGCTGGCGCTGAAGCTGCGCGAGAACGCGCTGAGCGCGGAAAGCCTGCGCCTGCAGGAAGAGAACGGCGTGCTGCTGGAACGGCTCGGCAGCATTGTCGCAGGGGCCGTGCGCGAAAGCGGACTGCGTTCGGAAACCGTGGCGGCCGAGATCGACGGCACCGTCGCCCGCGGCCGGGTGTTCAGCGTCGTCAGCATGCTCGTCATGCTGGGTCTGCTGCTCGCCTTCACGATCTTCTATGTACGCGGTCAGCTCTTCGGCCGGCTGATGGCGGTGCTCACCTCGATGCAGGCGATCGCCGATGGCGACAAGGACGTCAAGGTCCCGGTCGAGGGCAAGGACGAGATAGGCCAGCTTGCCGACGCGGTCCGCCTGTTCCGCCACAAGTCGCAGGCCCTCGACCAGCGCGCCCGGGAACTGAACCGCTCCAACATCGCGCTGACCGACGAGATCGCCCGGCGCCGCGGCGTCGAGAACGACCTGCGCGAAACGCAGGCCGAGCTGGTCCAGACCGCAAAGCTCGCCGCCCTCGGCCAGCTGTCGGCCGGCATCGCGCACGAGTTCAACCAGCCGCTGATGGCGATGGGATCCTACACACACAATGCGGTGCGCTATCTGGAGAAGGGCGAGACTGCGATGTGCCGCGAGAAGCTCGGCGACATCGACCGCCTGATCAAGCGCCTGTCGAAATCCTCCAACCATCTGAAGACCTTCGCCAGACGTCCCCAGGAAGCGGCAACGCGCCACGACGTCCGCGAGGTCGTGGCCAACGCCCTGTCGCTGTTCGAGCAACGGATCGCCAGCGAGGCCGTCGAGGTGGTCTGGCGCCAGCCCGGCGAACCGGTCGACGTGATGACCGAGCCGGCGCAACTCGAGCAGGTCTTCGTCAACCTGGTGAGCAACGCTCTCGATGCCATGAAGAACAGCGACGCCCCCCGGCTAACCATCTGGATCGAGGAAACCGGGCGTCTGGCCCGTGTCAGCCTCAGCGACACCGGCACCGGCCTCAGCGACGAGGCGCGCGGCCGGGTCTTCGACCCCTTCTTCACCACCAAGCCGCCGGGCGAGGGGCTGGGGCTAGGCCTGTCCATCTCCTACAATATCGTTCGCGACCTCGGCGGCCGGCTGGATATCGGACGCGCCGAAGAAGGCGGCGTCATCGCCACAGTGGAACTCTTCAAGACATGAGCCAGAACACCTCCGGTACCCCCGTCCTGCTGATCGACGACGAAGCTGAAATCCGCAAGGCATGGTCCGAGACGCTGGCGCTTGAGGTCTATAGCCCCCAGGCCTTTGCCGACGGGGCGAAGGCGCTGGAAATCCTCTCTCCCGCCTGGCCGGGCGTGGTCGTCACCGACCTGCGCATGCCCGGGCTCGACGGCTTCGACATCCTCAAGGCGGTACGGGCGATCGACCCGCAGCTCCCGGTGATCATCATCACCGGCCATGGCGACATTCCCATGGCGGTGCGCGCCGTGCGGGCGGGAGCCTACGACTTTGTCGAGAAGCCGACTGACCCGGAAATGCTGCTCTCCGTGGTCGGCCGCGCCGCCCAGATGCGCGCACTCGTGCTGGAGAACCGCCGCCTGACGGAAGGCACGGGGCGCGCCTACGACATCGAGAAGGAACTGATCGGCAACAGCCCGGCCATGGCCCGCCTGCGCGACCGCATCCGGGCGGTCGCCCCCGCGGACGTCAACACGGTCGTCTACGGGGAAACCGGAACCGGCAAGGAACTGGTGGCCCGCGCCCTGCACGAATGCGGGCCGCGTCGCCGGGGACCCTTTGTCGCCCTCAACTGCGGCGCGCTTCCCGACACGCTGATCGCCAGCGAACTGTTCGGGCACGAGGCCGGCGCCTTCACCGGCGCCGACCGGCGACGGATCGGCCGGCTGGAACAGGCAAGCGGCGGCACGCTGTTTCTCGACGAGATCGAGAGCATGCCGTTGTCGCACCAGACCCAGCTGCTGCGCGCGCTGCAGGCGCAGACCATCGAGCGGCTCGGCGGCAAGGAGGAAATCCGCATCGACGTGCGCGTCGTCGCCGCCGCCAAGGTCGACCTCGAGGAGGCCTCGACCCGGGGTGCGTTCCGCGCGGACCTGTTCTACCGGATCGCCGTCGCGGAAGTGTCGATCCCGCCGCTGAGGCGGCGGAACGAGGACATCCCGCTGATCTTCATGCATTACGCGGCGCGCGCCGCCGAACGTCACGGACTGCCGCTGGCCGAGCCCGCGCCGTCGCTGTTCGAGACACTGATGCGCATGCCGTGGCGGGGCAATGTCCGCGAACTGGTCAACTTCACCGAACGCTTCGCGCTGGGCATCGACCCGGCTCCCGAGCGCCCGTTCGAGGACGCCGCCACGGGTCAGACGCTGCCCGAGCGCATCGATGCCTTCGAGCGCGGCGTGCTGGCGGCTGCGCTTCGCGAGACCGGCGGACGGATCCAGATGACCGCCCGGCATCTCGGCATCCCCCGGAAGAAGCTCTACCTGCGCATGCAGCGTCACGGCCTCGATCGGCAGGACTACGCGGCCGACGAAGGTGTCGATAATGACCCGGATAAGAATTAGAACGGGTCATTAGTGACCCTTACCAAACGTTGCATTGACCAGTAAGATGGAATTTAATTCTTAAATATCAATATATTACCGAAATCCCAATGATCCGGCCGGAGTGGCACACCGGTTGCAATTCACCTCCCAGGCGGTTCGCGGTTCGACGAACGGCCATCTCAGGGAGGAACTCATGCAGAACAGATTTCAGGCAACCATGCGCCGTCTCGGGCTTGGCGTCGCGGCCGCGGCGATCCTGGTCTCGGCGGCGGCCCACGCGGCCGACGACAAGCTCGTCATCGTCACGTCCTTTCCCACCGACCTGACGGATGTCTTCAAGACCGCCTTCATGGCCAAGCATCCCTCGATCGCGGTGGAGGTTCTGAACAAGAGCACCTCGAGCGGCGTGAAATACCTGATCGAGACCGCGCAGAACAACCAGTCGGACATCTTCTGGGCATCCGCCCCCGATGCCTTCGAGGTGCTCAAGGGCGAGAGTCTTCTTGCCAAGTACTCGCGCGAGGTCGACGGCATCCCCTCCGACCTCAACGGCTACCCGATCAACGATCCGGACGGCCGCTATCTCGGCTTCGCCCTGTCGGGCTACGGGATGATGTGGAACACCCGCTACATGGACGCCTACAGCCTGCCGGTGCCGCAGGAATGGAGCGACCTGGAAAAGCCCGTCTATCACGGCCATGTCGGCATTTCCGCGCCGTCGCGCTCCGGCACCACCCATCTGACCATCGAGACGATCCTGCAGGGCGAAGGCTGGCAGGACGGCTGGCAGACCATTCTCGCCATGGGCGGCAACGCAAAGACGATCACCGAGCGCAGCTTCGGCGTGCCGGACGGCGTCAACAGCGGTTCCTTCGGCATCGGCGTGGTCATCGACTTCTTCGGCTTCTCCTCCAAGGCCTCCGGTTTCCCGGTCGACTTCCGCTATCCGAGCGTGACCGCGCTGGTGCCCGCCAATATCGGCGTCGTGGCCAATGCGCCGAACGAGGCGCCGGCGCAGAAGTTCGTCGACTTCCTGCTGTCGCCGGACGGCCAGCAGCTGCTTTTCGATGCGAAGATCATGCGCCTGCCGGTCAACAAGAACGCCTATGACAACGCCCCGGAAGGCCTGCCCAACCCGTTTGACGGATCGATCAAGACGGAAGTCAACTTCGACAGCGACCTGTCGGAGAAGCGCTACAACGTGGTCAACTCGCTGTTCGACGTGATGATCACCTACCGTCTCGACGACCTGCGCGCGGCGACGCAGGCTGTGCAGCAGGCCGAGGCAAAGCTCGAGCAGTCCGGCGCGGCGAATGCCGAGGCGGCGGCACTCATCGATGAGGCCAGGGCCCTGATCTCGGCACTGCCGGTGTCCGAGGCAGAGGCTCTCGACCCGGACTTCAACGCCATCTTCAAGACCAAGCGCAAGTCCAAGGACGTCAAGGTCGAGGGGCGGCAGGCCGAGATCGAGCAGGAGTGGGACACAAAGGTGATCCGCAACTACAGCCTGGCCGTCGAACTCGCCAACAAGGCGGCCGGCATGCTTTGACGGCATAGCGCCGCAAGCGGAGGCGGATGGCGGATCCCACCCGCGGCGCGAAGGCGCCGTGGCCGCCATCGGTCCGCGCCGGGGATGTCCTGTCTCCGGCGCTTCCGCCCACCTGTCCCGAAAATCCGGAGTACTTCGTCATGACGTCCGTTGCCCTGCGGCGGCCGGCGCGAGGAGTGTCGCTCGGCCCGTATGTGGTCGCCGGCCTGATCCTGCTGTTTCTCGGCGCGTTTCTCGTCGTTCCCGTCCTCAAGGTGATCCAGGTCGCCTTCCAGGACCCGGGAACGGGCGGCTTCACGCTGGTCAACTTCCAGGATTTCTTCAACAGCGCCCTGTTCCGCCAGTCCTTCTTCAACTCGCTCTACGTCGCCGGCGTCTCGGTGGTGATCGCCACCGTGATCGCGCTGCCGCTCGCCTACTTCACCTCGCGCTTCAACTTTTCCGGCTCGGTCATCATCCAGACCTTGTCCTTCGTGCCGCTGATCATGCCGCCCTTCATCGGCGCGGTGGCGATGCAGCTGCTGTTCGGTTCAAACGGCAGCGTCAACCTGCTGCTGCGCGACAATTTCGGCATCACCGTGCCCTTCATGGACGGCCTCAACGGCGTCATCTTCGTCCAGAGCATCCACTATTTCCCGTTCATCCTGATCAACCTCTCGGCGAGCCTGCACAACATCGATCGCTCGATGGAGGAGGCCGCGCAGATGCTCGGCTCGAGCGGGTTGCGGCTGTTCCGCAAGATCGTCTTCCCGCTGGCCATGCCCGGCTACATCGCCGGCGCATCGCTGGTCTTCGTCAAGGTCTTTGACGATCTCGGCACGCCCCTGCTGCTCAACGTCAACACGATGCTGGCGCCGCAGGCCTATCTGCGCATTTCCTCGGTCGGCATCTCCGACCCGATGGGCTATGTCATCTCGACGATCCTCATCATCTTCTCGGTCTTCGCCATGTGGGTGTCGTTCCTCGGCATGCGCGGCAAGGACTATTCGACCACCCAGAAGGGCGGCGGCGGCATTGCCCGGCGCGACCTGCGCCCTCACGAGGCGGCCGCTTGCTACCTGGTCGTGTTCCTGATCCTCGGCATCGTCCTCGCCCCGCATCTCGGCCTGCTGCTGCTTTCCTTCGGCACGGTCTGGTCGTTCAGCGTCATGCCCGACGGCTTCACCGTCGCCCATTACGGCACGGCGCTGACCTCGGCCGGCACCTTCATCAAGAACACCCTGATCTATGCGGGACTTGCCGGCCTGATCGACATCGTGCTCGGCACCGCGATCGCCTATGTGGTGATGCGCACCGGCGTGGTCGGCCGCAAATGGCTCGACCACATCGCCGTCGCCGCCCTTGCCGTTCCCGGCGTGGTGCTCGGCATCGGCTACCTGCGCATGTTCTACGGCATCGACATGCCCGGAACCGGTCAGCCGCTGGCCACCTGGTGGGGGATCATCGTCATCGCCCTCGCCATCAGGCGGCTGCCCTATGCGCTGCGCTCGTGCACCGCCGCCCTGCAGCAGATCGCCCCGGCGCTGGAAGAAGCTTCGGAAAACCTCGGCGCATCGAAGTTCCGCACCGTGCGGCGCATCGTCGTGCCGTTGATGGCGGGCGGCCTGGTCGCGGGCTTCGTCACCAGCTTCGCCACCGCCGCCGTCGAGCTGTCGGCCACCATCATGCTGGTCTCCAGCGAGAACGACGCGCCGCTTTCCTACGGCCTCTATCTGTTCATGCAGTCGGCCGCCGGCCGCGGACCTGGCGCTGCCCTTGGCGTCATGGCCGTCCTGATCGTCGGCCTTGCCACCTATCTCTCGCATCGCCTCGTGGAAAAGACGCGCCGCGACCGCAGCACACCCGAAAACAGCGGAGGACATCGCTGATGAACGCTTCAACCGGCTGGACACCCGGCAATGCCGCCGTCGGCGCCGCCATTTCCGCGATCGGCATCGAGATCCGCGACCTCGGTCTCTCCTTCGGCTCGACCGAGGTGCTGAAGGGTATCGACCTGACCATCGAACCGGGCGAGTTCTTCGCCTTTCTCGGCCCCTCGGGATCCGGCAAGTCGACGCTGCTTCGCGCCATCGCCGGTTTCGGCCCGACGCCGCGCGGCGCCATCCTGCTCGACGGCACAGACATTGTCGGCGAGGCGCCCTGGCGGCGCAATGTCGGCATGGTGTTCCAGAACTACGCGCTGTGGCCACACATGTCGGTGGCGAAAAACGTCGCCTACGGCCTCAACGAGCGGAAGATCCGGGGCGATGAAGCCGACCGCCGCGTGCGCGCCGCGCTGGAACTGGTGGGCATGGAAGCCTATGCGGAGCGCTATCCCTCGCAGCTCTCCGGCGGCCAGCAGCAGCGTGTCGCGCTCGCCCGCACCATCGTCGTCGAACCGCGCGTGCTGCTCCTCGACGAGCCGCTCTCCAATCTCGACGCCAACCTGCGGGTGCAGATGCGCCAGGACCTTCTCAAGCTGCAGCGCCGGCTTGGCATCACCACGATCTTCGTCACCCATGACCAGGAGGAGGCGAACACGATTTGCGACCGCATCGCGGTGATGGCCGACGGCGTGGTGCAGCAGGTCGGCAAGCCGGACGATGTCTACGACACGCCGGCCAACAGCTTCGTGGCGAAGTTTCTCGGCACCGCCAACGTGGTCGAGGGAACCGTCGGTCGCGATGCGGACGGCGCACCGCTCTTTCGCGCCGGCTCCGGGCTTGTCGTTCCACTGCGTGCCGGCGAGCAGGACGGACCGGCGAAGATGGTCCTGCGTCCGCAGAGCATCGACTTCACGGACGGAACCGGCCCGGACAGCGTCGAGGCCGGCGTTGTCGCGGCCGAGTTCCTCGGCAGCGTCATCCGCTACCAGGTTCGTGTCGGCGACCAGGATCTCCTGGTCGACGAGCGCCACACGCGCGGGGTCGCCCGCAGAGATCCGGGCGAGACGGTCCGCATCCGGCTGAACCACGACCAGGCGGTGTTGATCCGCGCCTGATCGAAGCTCCTCCCGGGCTGCAAGACAGCCGGATGCACGGGCGCCGACGGTCTGCAAGGGCCGTCGGCGTACCCATTCATGCAGGCCTTCAGCGGGCGAAGCGCCGCGCTCCGGCCACGCAGGCGATCACGGCAAGGGTGACGGCCAGCATCGTCCAGGTCACCGGTTCATGCAGCAGCCAGGCGGCAAGCGCCAGGCCGAGGAACGGCTGCAGCAGCTGCAACTGGCTCACCGCCGCAATGCCGCCCTGCGACAGTCCCCGGTACCAGAAGACGAAACCGATCAGCATGGAAAAGGACGACACATAGGCAAGCCCGGTCCATGCCGGCGGCGCGATGCCGGAAAAGCTGGCCGGCATCGACACGATGGCGAGCACGATCATCGCCGGCAGCGACAGGATGAGCGCCCAGGAGATCACCTGCCAGCCGCCCAGCCGGCGCGACAGGTGCGCCCCTTCCGCATAGCCCAGGCCGCAAACGACGATTGCCGCCAGCATCAGGAGATCGCCGGTCGACGAGGCGAACGCGCCCGCCGCCCCTCCCGTCCCGGCCGACAGCCCCTGCATCAGCGCGAAACCTGCGACGGCGGCGCTGCCGGCAAGCGAGAACAGCCAAAAGGCCGGCCGCGGCCGCTCACCGCCCCGGATCACCCCGAAGATGGCGGTGGCGAGCGGCAGCAGGCCGATGAAGACCATGGAATGCGCCGAGGTGACGTGCTGCAGCGCCAACGCGGTCAGCAGGGGAAAGCCGACGACAACCCCGAGCGCCACGATCGCAAGCGGAACGAGATCGGTCCGGGCCGGACGTTTTTCGCGAAAGGCCAGCACCAGCAGAAGTGCCAGCAGACCCGCGATGGCGGCCCGGGCAACGGTCAGGAACACCGGGTCGAATTGCAGCACCGCCGTCCGGGTTGCCGGCAGGGATCCGCTGAAAATCACCACGCCGATGAAACCGTTGATCCAGCCGCTTGTCGTCTTGTCCACGTCAGCCTCCGTTTGATTGCCCAGCCGCTATCGCGCGCCGGAGCCTGCGCAACCAGAGACAGTGGAATACAGTTTCGAAAAACTGTTAGGGTAACAACTGCAATACGGATCCTTGCAGAAGCCGGGTGGACGAATGACGGAGACGAGCGGGAACGGCACCCTGACGGAGCGCGTGATGAATGTGATCCGGCAGCGCATCGCCGGACGCAGCCTGCCTCCGGGGGCAAAGCTCCCCTCGATCCGGCGGATGGCCGGCCACATGCAGGTCTCGCCCTCGACCGTCGTCGAGGCCTATGAACGCCTGGTGGCCGAGGGACAGATCGCGGCGCGGCCGGGCTCGGGTTTCTATGTCACCAGCCATGCGGCCCCGCTCGCCCTGTCCCAGGTCGGCCCGAGGCGCGACCGCGCCATCGATCCGCTCTGGGTCTCCCGCCAGTCCCTGGAGGCCGGCGAGGCGGACCTCAAGCCCGGCTGTGGCTGGCTGCCCCCGTCATGGCTGCCCGAGGAGAACCTGCGCAAGGCGCTCAGGTCCCTCGCCCGCGCCGAAAGCAGCGCGCTTGCGGACTACGGGTCGCCGCTCGGTCTTTTCCCCATGCGGCAACTCATCGCCCGGCGGCTGGCGGAAAAGGGCGTAGAGGCTTTTCCCGAACAGATCCTGCTGACGGAATCGGGCACGCAGGGCATCGACCTCCTGTGCCGCCTGCTGGTCGAGCCGGGCGATATCGTGCTCGTCGACGACCCCTGCTACTTCAACTTCCAGGCGCTGCTGCGCGCCCACCGCGTCAGGATCGTCGGCGTCCCCTACACCCCCTCGGGGCCCGACATCGGGCGCCTCGCGGCGGTGCTGGGCGAGCACCGGCCACGGCTCTACATCACCAATTCCGCGATCCACAACCCGACCGGCGCCAGCTTGTCGCCGGTGACCGCTCACCGGGTGCTCAAACTGGCCGAACAGCACGGCCTGACCATCATCGAGGACGACATTTTCGCCGATATGGAGCATGTGGCAGCGCCCCGGCTCGCCGCCTTCGACGGCTTCGACCGGGTCATCCAGATCGGCAGCTTCTCCAAGACGCTGTCCGCCTCGATGCGCTGCGGCTATATCGCCGCGAGGCCCGACTGGATCGAGGGACTGGCGGATCTGAAGATCGCCACCAGCTTCGGCGGTGGCCGGCTCAATGCGGAGCTTGTGCTGGGCGTGCTGCGCGACGGTGGCTACCGGCGGCATCTGGAGACGCTGCGCGAGCGCCTCGCCCGCGCCATGGCCGAGGTTGCGCCCCGGTTGCGGGCGCTCGGCGTGATCCCCTGGATCGAGCCTCAGGCCGGCATGTTCCTGTGGTGCGAATTGCCCGGCGGCATCGATGCCGCCGACGTGGCGCGCGCCGCCCTGGTGCAGGGCGTGGTGCTGGCGCCGGGCGATGTCTTCAGCGTCTCGCGCTCGGCCACCAGCCACATGCGCTTCAACGTCTCGCAATGCCCCCCAAAAGTCTTCGACGTGCTGCGCGAGGCGATCCGGCAGGCGGGAGGATAGGGGAGGAATGCGGCAGCCCGCCTGGGTTGCGGATCCGCGCGGCATGAGGCACCGACCGCTTCCGGCACACAGGAAGCAGCTTCTCGCGATGGCTTCAGCTCAAGAAGAAAGTGGTGCCGGTGAACGGACTCGAACCGCCGACCCCATCATTACGAATGACGTGCTCTACCAACTGAGCTACACCGGCGCACCAGACCGGGGACATGGTTCCGGCCGCAAGCCGGGTCCCCGTATGTATCCCTGTCGCTTGCGTGACGTGACAACAGCCACTTGGGCCGTGCGACGCCGTACCGCCAGGGTGGCCGTGTGATAGCGGACAAGACCGCGCCGCGCAAGAGGCTTTGCGGTCCCCGCGCAAGCTTTTCAAGGCACCTCGCAAGACGGCCGATCGCAGGCAGCCAAATCAGCGTGACGGGGAAGAAGGACCGCGGCAGGCAGGATGCGACGGCATCGCTTCCCCCGCCATTCCAGCACTCCTGCCAGGACGCGGTCCGCACCCTGCCTCCGTGTCGTAGCCAGCCCCGATCGGGCGTGATCAGACGTGATCAGGCGGGGGCAGATGGTTCCGCCACGCTCAGTTGAAGAAGCGGTAGCCCGGCTTCTTCGGCGGTTCCTCGTCATCCCCGTCGGGGCCTGGGTCGTCGGGCATGTGCTTCAGCGGAAACTCGATCGGCCGCGACAGGTCCGGGCCCGCCTTCGCCGGCGATCCGCCGGCAGAAGCGGAGGTCTGCCCGGCCGGCTTCTTGTCGCCCGTCTCGGCAGACGGTTTCCCGGCCTCGCCGGCCGTGCCGTTGGCGGGTGCGGTCGAAACCGGAGCGGCGGCGCCAGCCCCGGTCGATCCGTCCGCCGGCGCCTTGCCCGGCGACTGCGCATCGGCCGTCTTCGGACCATCCGCAGGTGTCACGGCAGGCGACGTCGCCGTGGTCGGCGTCCTCGCCGCCTCCTCCCCGGCATCCCTCGGCAGGACAGACTTTTCAGGAGTGTCCGTCGCAGATGCGGCGGCGCGAGCCGGCGTGGCGGGTTCGGCTGCGTCCTCGACCACCTGCGCCTCCTCCACCGGCGGCACGGCAACGTCCGCGCGGGCACCGGACGCCCCCTCGCTCGAACGATCACCGGCCACAGGCGAAGCGGACGGGACATCCGCCGGAATGGAGGCCGCGACGGCCGGCAGTGCTTCGAACAAGGCCTCGTCCAGGGCTTCCAGCGAGGTGTCCTCATGGTCGAGCGTTGCCGGCGGCAAGGCCCATGTGAAGGCATCGAGCCGCCCGTCAACCGGCGACACCGGCGCCCAGCTCTCGCTGACCACGCCATCGGCCACCCAGGCGGGATCGGCCGGTGCACGCACCGCGCGGGCGAGCCATTCGCGCACCCGGCCGCGATCACCATGCTGGGTCTCTTCCAGTTCGGCCATCAGCAGAAAGACGCGGCGCGTCGGCTCCAGCGTCAGCGCAGCCTTCAGCTGGGCACGGGCCAGCGCATAGTCCGAGGCCTCCAGCGCGGCGCGCGCCAGGGCCAGCGCGCCCTCGACATTGTGGGCGCGCAGCGCCGCCAGCGCCTTCACCCGCTTCAGCCGGTCGAGCGCCGAATCGCCGTTGCGCGCATGGGCATAGGCCTCGGCGAGCTCGGGATGGGGATTGAGCTTCCAGCTGGTCTCCACCACCTTCATCGCCTTGCGGATGTCGCCGCGCCGCGTCGCCAGCCGCGCGGCAACCACGGCCGCCGGCACCAATGCCGGTGCCAGGCCGTGCGCCTCCCCGGCAAGGCCGCGCGCCGCGTCCGGATCGCGGTCCTCGCATTCGAGCGCCTGCGCGGTCAGCAGCACCGCCTTGTGGCGGCGGAAGGTCTTCTTGTCGACCAGCTTGGCCGCGTAATTGCGCTCCAGCGACTTGATCGCCTCCTCCCAGTCACCGGACACCGCCTGATAGCCGAGCACCGCCCGCCCCGCCCAGGGCAGGCCCGGCACCAGCTTCGCCGCTTCCTCGGCATAGTGGAGCGCCGCCACCGGCTCGCCGAGCCGCTCCGCCTCGACATAGAGCCCGTGCAGGCCGACGGCCTTGAGATCCGGGTCCTCGAGCATCGCCTCGAAGCGGCCGCGTGCCTCCTCGTGCCGGCCGGCAAGCTGCGCGCTCTGGGCCAGCAGCAGTTCGGCCGCCGGCTCCTGCCTCAAGAGCTTCTGCGCCTCGTTGCCCTGGCGCGAGGCCGTCACGGCATCGCCGACGCCCAGCGCCAGCATGCCGCGCGACAGCGCCTCATAGCCCCGATCCTTGCGGCGGCGGCGGAAGAAGCGCCCGACAAGCCCGGGCGAGCGCAGGATGAAGAGCGCCAGGTTCCACACGATGATGCCGGCGGCCAGCAGCGCGAAAAGCGCCACGGCCGCGGTCATCAGCCCGGCCTCGATCCGGTATCCCTGCCAGTCGAGAGTGATCACGCCGGGCCGGTCGGCGAGCCACGCGGCCCCCAGCGCGACGACAAACAGCAGGGCAATGAAAATCAGCAAGCGGATCATGGTCGTCTACTCTCCCCGGCGAATGTCCGGTCGGCCCGGACACTGTCCGGATCGGCTGAGGGCGGCGCGGGCGGGCCCGCGCCGGTCGTCACCTGTCAGTTCGAGGCAGCCGGCGCGGCCGCCTGCCCCATCGATTTGAGCACATCGCCGGTCACCCGGTCGACAAGCGCATCGGCCGCCAGCCGGGCCCGCGCATCGGCGACCCATCCGGCGCCGGCCGAGCGCACATCCTCCGGCAACTCGTCATAGGCCTCAAGCGCGCCGGCGAAGTCGCCGCGCCCGACACGCGCCTCCATACGGCCGAGCGCCGCCTGCGGGGTTGCCGCGTCGCTCTCGCCCGGCTGGCGGACCGACACCAGCGAGCGGGCGTTGGAGAGCAGGCTGTCGACGAGATCGCCTTCGGCCGGCGCATCCATGGCAGCCGACATCCGCCGCGCCGCCGCCGCGAACTCCTCGCGCAGGGCCGTGCGCGTCGGCACGCCCGCCTGCGCCCGCGCCGTGAGGTCCGAAAGATCGGTGCCCTGCGGCAGTACCGAGGCAACGGCAGCCAGTTCCGTGGCGAAGGGGGCACCGCGGTCCATCGCCGACTTCAACGCCGAGACGGCCACCGCCCGGGCGGCTGTCTCGCGCGCGCTGGCATCGCCCATCTGCGCCTCGATCGGAGCAATGCGCTCTTCCAGCGCCGCAAGACGCGTACTCACATCCTTCAACCCGGTGTCCAGCCGCGCTTCCAGTGCCGACTGGCCCTTGCCGAGCGTGTCGAGATCGCCGCCGAGCGCGGCAACCTGCCCCTTCGTGCTGTCGAACGCCTGTTGGAGCGCGGCGGTTCCCTCGTTCAGGCTCGCGATCTCGCCTTCTACGGCCTCGAGACCCGCTGCGTCACCGCTCAGTCCTTCAAGCGTCGCCGCCTGCTCGCCTTGCGTCTTCGCCAGCCCCTCGACCGATTGCACGAGCTTTGCCTGCGCGTCCTGGAGGCTGGCAAGCCCGGCGCTCTCACCCGCCCCGTCAGAGGAGACGAAACGGCGCAACTCGGAAAGCCCGTTCTCGATCTCGGCGATGCGGGACGAGGCTTCCTGCGAAATCGACGAGGAGGCCCCGCCGGCAAGGCCCTCAAGCGTGGCTTCAAGCTCGGAAATGCGCGTGCGCACCGCCGCCATGTCGTTCGTGGCGCCGGATGCCGCTTCCTGGCCCTGGCTGAGTTCGGCGATCCGGGTCTCGAGCCCGGAAACGCGGTTCTGCGCTTCCGCGATCACGGTCCGCAGTTCGGCGGAAGGCGCCGGGGCCGGCAGCAGCCCGGCCTTGCCCGCGCCCCAGGCACCGGCAAGCGCGACGACGCCGCCGACCAGCGAGGCGGCGATCAGACCGCCGAGGCCGGTCGAGGACCGAGGCGCATCATCCCTGCCTGCCGCCGGTCCGGTCCTCGTCGAGGCGGGGGACGAATCCGGGCGCGGTGGCGAGGATGCCTGCTTTTCGGATGCTGCGGCGGAAGACGCACTCGCCGAGGACGCAGCGCCCGCTTTCGCGTCGGCCGCCGTCCCGGATGAAGGCCTGGCAGGATCGCTCGCGGCGGACGCACCGGCGGCGGATGCGGCCGGTTTCGGCGAGGCGGTAGACGCGCTCGCCCCCGCTGTCGCCCCGCCCGCCGTGTCTGGCCGGGGAACATCCCCGGACTTTGGTGAGGCCGAAGCGGTCTGCGCGGCCGTCGCACCGGACGCCTTGGTCTCCGCCGGCTTCGCCCCGGACGCAGAAGCGCCGGATGTTGCAGTCGGTTTGGTGTCGCCGGCCTTCGCGGAGGCCGCGCCCGCGGGAGCCGAATCCGGCTTCTGCACGCCGGGCTTTGCCTGTGCCGTGCCGCCGGCACTACCTGAGCCGGAAGCAGGGCCGGAGCCCGGCGTCGCCGGCCGTGACGATGCGGCAGCTGCTGAAGCGGGAGCCTCGCCGGACTTGCCGGCATTCACTTCCCTGGCTTCCAGGTCGATGGTCACCGGCTTGCGCTGCGAGCCGCCGGCGGGTTTGCTCGCGCCCTTGGGCGAGGCGGTCTTCGGATCCGGCTTCTTGCTGTCGGCAGCCATGGATGGTCTCTCCCTTGCGGTCATGCGCCCGTCCTGCCGCGCCATGGCGGCTTCGCGTTGCCCGCCCCACTATAGCGCGAGCCGGCGCGGACTTCAGATCCTTCGTCCTATGCCTTTGTCTATGTTCGCCGCTTTCGCGGTGCAAAACAAATCTGGTGTCTCACAACTCCCCCGCCGGCAGCAGGTCGAGAAGCGCGTCCTCCTCGCAGCGCTCGGCCACCACGACGGTCCCCAAGCCCTCCAACGGCTCTCCCGCCTGACCTGAGATTGCCAGGAAACGGAAGTCCGGGCGGTCCCCCCAGCAACGCAGGGCGCTGGAAAGGGCAAGCGCGGACCGCCGCGAGTAGACAGGAGCAATGACGGGATGCCCGTCGTCATCCGCCGCAAGGGCGGACCGCTCCGCGTCCGGGATCGCATTGAGCCGCTCCATCGCATAGGTCTCCACCAGCCGGCATTCGAAACCCCGCCGGGCAAGCGTGCCGGCGAGGTCTCCGGACCGCTCCCGCCCGGCCAGATACAGGATTGGCGCGCGGGGGCAGGCCCCGTCGATCAGCCGGATAAGATCGGAGAGCGTGCCGCCCGCCTCCGCGACCATCTCGAACCCCGCCGCGCGCGCTGCCAGTGCCGTTGCCGCGCCCACGGCAAAGACCGGCAGATGCAGATAGGGCGCGAGGCGACCCGTGCCGGCCATGGCCTCGAGACTGCGCGCGCTGGTCACCGCAACGGCGCCGACATCGCCGGGCTCGGGCAGGGCATTGCCGTCGGGCGGCACCGGCCGGAAGACAAGCAGCGGCGCCACATGCACCCGATGGCCAAGCGCCGCGATCCGTGCGGCGCTGCGCGCGGCGGCCGGCATCGGTCGCGTCACCAGAACCCGCGCCATCCTCCTCACCCGGAGAAGAAGCCGGGACCGCCACGGCGCTTCAGCTCGGCGCCGGCGTCCCTGCCGATTGCTTCGGCGTCGGCCGGCGCGCCCACGCGCGTGGTCTCGTGCTGGGTGCGCCCGTCCGGCGTCAGGATCAGCCCGGCGAACCGCAGCTCGCCTTCGACCAGCCTGGCCAGTCCGCCGATCGGCGTCCGGCAGGAGCCGTCGAGCACCCGCAGGAACGCCCGCTCGGCGACAAGGCAGGTCTCGGTCTCGGCGTGATGGATGGCGGCAAGCAGATCGCGCGTCCTTGCATCGTCGACGCGCGCCTCGATGCAGATCGCGCCCTGGCCGACGGCGGGAAGGAACTCGTCCGTCCCGATCACCGAGGTCACCACCTCGCCAAGGCCGAGCCGTTTCAGCCCGGCATGGGCCAGCAGCGTGGCATCGACAACCCCGTCGGCCAGCTTCTGCAGCCGCGTCTGCACGTTGCCGCGATACATGACCACGTCGATGTCGGGACGCAGCCGCTTGATCATCGCCTGCCGGCGCAGGCTGGAGGAGCCGACCACCGCGCCGTGCGGCAGGTCCTGCAGGCGCGCCGCCTTGTGGGAGATGAAGGCGTCGCGCACATCCTCGCGCGGCAGGAAGGCAACCAGGTCCAGCCCCTCGGGCAGCACCGTCGGCATGTCCTTCGACGAATGCACGGCGATGTCGATCCCGCCCTCGAGCATCGCCGCCTCGATCTCCTTGGTGAACAGCCCCTTGCCGCCGACCTCGGACAGCGGCCGGTCCTGGATACGGTCTCCCGATGTCTTGATGACGACGATCTCGAACGCGTCTTCGGCAAGGCCATGGGCACGCATCAGCCGGTCGCGCGTCTCGTGGGCCTGGGCCAGCGCCAGGGCGCTGCCGCGCGTGCCGATGCGCAAGGGAGAAGCGGAATGTTTTGTTTGCAAGGATATCGGTCCTGGTGTTACGCGGGTGGCGTCCGACAGGCGGAACATGAATGATAAGCCCTGATACCGCATCGGCCAATGCAGCCGAAACCAATTTCCGGTCCGGCGGCGCCATTACGGTCCTCGGCATCGAGACGAGCTGCGACGAAACCGCGGCAGCCCTCGTGCGGCTCCGCGCCGATGGCGGGCGCGACATTCTGTCCGACATCATCCGCTCGCAGACCGCGGATCATGCCGCCTTCGGCGGCGTCGTGCCGGAAATCGCAGCCCGCGCCCATATCCGCATCCTCGACAGGCTGGTCGCCGCGGCCCTGGCCGAGGCCGGTCTCGGTTTTGCCGATCTCGATGCGATCGCCGCGACCGCCGGCCCCGGCCTGATCGGCGGCGTCATCGTCGGGCTGACGACGGCAAAGGCCATCGCGCTGGCATGCGACAGGCCGCTTGTCGCCGTCAATCACCTGGAAGGTCACGCCCTGACCGCGCGGCTCACCGACGATGTCGCCTTTCCCTATCTGTTGCTGCTTGTCTCGGGCGGTCATACCCAGTTCCTGCTGGTCGAGGGCGTCGGACGCTACCGCCGCCTCGGCTCGACCATCGACGATGCGCTCGGCGAGGCCTTCGACAAGACCGCAAAGCTGCTCCAGCTTGGCTTTCCCGGCGGCCCGGCCGTGGAACGCGCCGCCCGCGGCGGTGATCCGCGACGATTTTCCCTGCCCCGCCCCATGCTTGACCGCCCGGGGGCCGACCTCTCCTTCGCCGGCCTCAAGACCGCCGTGCGCACCGCAGCCCACGCCGCCGCCCCGTTGGCGCCTGCCGATATCGCCGACCTTTGCGCCGGCTTCCAGGCTGCCGTCACCGACGTCATCGGCGAAAAGAGCCGGCGCGCGCTGGCGCTGTTCGCCGCCGAATACCCGCAAGTCGATCCGGTGCTGGTCGTCGCCGGCGGTGTCGCCGCCAACACCGCCATCCGCGCCCGGCTCGACGAAGAGGCGCGCCGGGCAGGCGCCCGCCTGATCGCGCCGCCGGCCCGGCTTTGCACCGACAACGCGGCGATGATCGCCTGGGCCGGGATCGAACGGCTGGTGGCCGCGCGCGCGGCCGGCGTGGTGCTGGATGACCGCGATGCCAGTGCGCGTCCGCGCTGGCCGCTCGACACACAGACAGCCAGCCTCTTCGGTTCGGGGCGAAAGGGAGCCAAGGCGTGAACGATCCGCGTTTCTTCGAGGGCACCGTCTGCGACCGCCTGCCCGAGCGCTTCGACCGGCTCAAGCACAAGGCCTATATCTACCTGACCTGCGGCCGCGAACTGCTGGTCTTCCGCCAGCCGGACCAGCCGGAAGTCGGCCTGCAGGTGCCCGGCGGCACCGTCGATCCCGGCGAAAGCCACCTGATTGCCGCCTGCCGCGAGTTTCGCGAAGAGACAGGCCTCGTCATGCAGCAGGCGCTCGACATGCTCGGCGAACAGACCGTCCTCTTCGACAACGCCCAGGGCCGCGACATCCACGCCCGCCGTCTCTATCACGCCCGGTTGCGCAAGGGTGCCGCACGGCGCGAACGCTGGCAGCATTTCGAGATGACACCCTCCGCCGGCGGCGACCCGATCCGCTTCGAGCTGTTCTGGATCGATGTGTCCCAGGCGCTTGCCCTTGGCGCGACGCGCTTCTTCACCGGCTTCCACGCACCGCTCGGCGAGCTTGGCAGGCGGCTGGAGCAAGAAGCATGAGCGGTCAGCACCAGCCGGTCGCCATCGACCGGATCGCCGTCATCGGCGGCGGCGCCTGGGCCAGCGCGCTGGCGCTCACCGCCGCACGCGCCGGGCGCCAGGTGATGCTCTGGGCCCGCGATCCGCGAACGGTGCAGGCAATCAACGCGGGAGAGGGCAATCCGGCCTACCTCCCGGGCATAGCCTTCGACCGGGCAATCACGGCAACCGGGGATCTCGGCGTGGCGCTCGAACGCGCCGACGCCGTGCTGCTGGTGACGCCCGCGCAGACAACGCGGGCGATGGCGGAAGCGCTCGCGCCGCATCTCGCGCCGGCGACGCCGGTCGTTCTGTGCGCCAAGGGCATCGAACGCGACACCGGCCTGCTGCTCGGCGAGGTGCTGAGCCAGGCAGCGCCCGCGTGCCGACCCGCCGTTCTCTCCGGCCCGAGCTTCGCCGGTGACGTGGCGCGCGGCCTGCCAACCGCCGTGACGCTGGCCGCCGCGGACGGCGACCTTGCCGACGCGCTCTCGCAAGCCCTGGCCGGCACCCAGTTCCGCCCCTATGCCTCGACAGACCTTGTCGGCGTGCAGGTCGGCGGCGCGCTGAAGAACGTGCTGGCGATCGCCTGCGGCGCCGTGGCCGGCAAGGGCTGGGGGGCAAGCGCGCTGGCAGCGCTCACCGCGCGTGGCTTCGCCGAGCTGACACGGCTGGGCCTTGCCCTCGGCGCAAGGCCGGAAACGCTGACAGGCCTCTCCGGTCTGGGCGATCTCGTGCTGACCTGTTCCTCGCCGCAGTCGAGGAACTTCGCCTTCGGTCTTGCGCTGGGAGAAGGCCGCAGCGTGGCGGAGCTTGCCGCCGGAGGCAAGCTTGCCGAGGGTGTCCATTCCGCCGCAATTGCCGTCGACCTGGCCGCCCGGCACGGCATCGAGATGCCGATCGGCGCGGCCGTGTCCGCCGTCCTTGAAGGGCGCATCGGCCTCGACGCGGCGCTGACCGGCCTGATGACCCGCCCCTTGCGCCGCGAGGCGTGACCGCGCCTCGCGCGGGCACCGGCTTGCGGCCGCTGGCGAACCGGTTATCTATGGCCGCACAGTCTTTTGCGCATCATCCGAAATCAGGAAGGACCATCATGCTCTATGCCCTGATCTGCACCGACAAGCCCGGTGCCCTGCAGACCCGTCTCGACAACCGCGCCGACCACCTCGCCTTTCTCAAGGCGATGGGCGACAAGCTCAAGGCCGCCGGCCCCTTTCTCGACGACGACGGCGGCATGACCGGCTCGCTGGTGGTGATCGAGGCCGCCAATCGCGACGAGGCGCTCGCCGTCGCCTCCGAGGATCCTTACGCCCGCGCCGGTCTGTTCGAAAGCGTCGAGATCCGGCCGTGGAACTGGGTCATCAAGAACCCGGAGGCCTGACGCATGCGCTACTGGCTGTTCAAGTCCGAACCGGACAAGTGGTCCTGGGACAAGCAGAAGGCAAAGGGCGAGGCCGGCGAACAATGGGACGGCGTGCGCAACTACCAGGCGCGCAACAACATGCGCGAGATGAAGCTCGGCGACCGCGGCTTCTTCTACCATTCCAATGACGGCAAGGAGGTCGTCGGCATCGTCGAGGTCTGCGCCCTGGCCCATCCCGACACGACGACCGACGATCCGCGCTGGGAATGCGTGGACATCAAGGCGGTTCGCGACGTGCCGAAACCGGTGACCCTCGCCGACGTCAAGGCCGAGCCGAGGCTTGCGCAAATGGCGCTCGTCACGTCGATGCGCCTGTCGGTGCAGCCGGTGACGGAGGAGGAATGGAAGATCGTCTGCGAGATGGGCGGCGTGACCGACGCATGACGCCGCCGGTCGATCCGCGCGCCTTCGTGCTGGCGAACACGCGGGTCCACCGGGTGCCGCATGCGCCGGAAATCCGGCTGCATCTTGCCGACGAGGCGGTGGCGCTGTGGCAGAAGACCGAGGACGATCTCGGCGCCATCGGCCTGCCGCCGCCCTTCTGGGCCTTCGCCTGGGCCGGCGGACAGGCGCTCGCCCGCTACCTGCTCGACAATCCGGGCACGGTCGCAGGGCGCAGCGTCCACGACTTCGCCACCGGCTCCGGGCTTGCCGCAATCGCCGCCGTACTGGCCGGTGCCACGTCGGTCACCGCCTGCGACATCGACCGTTTCGCGCTCGCCGCGACCCGTCTCAACATGGAGCTGAACGGCGTCGACTTCGAACTTTCCGGCGAGGACCCGCTCGACCTGCCGCCACCGCGCGCCGAGGTGATCCTGACCGGCGACGTCTTCTACGAAAAACCGATGGCGATCCGGGTACTTGCCTGGGCCGACCGGGCGCTCGCCGCCGGGTCGCGTGTGCTGGTCGGCGATCCGGGCCGAGCCTACCTGCCCAGGGAGAGGCTCGAATGTCTCGCCACCTATGACGTACCGGTGAACCGGTCGCTCGAGGACTTCGAGATCAAGCGCTCCAGCGTGTTCGAGCTGCACACACCGTCCCTGGCCTGACGCAGCGGCGTGCTCGAAACCGGCGACTGATGCAGCCGAAATCACCGTCGGGACTTGCGCGCCGGCCCGTTTTCGGCGTCAGATACGGCCCTCTTCGCGGCCATGTCGGCAATTTCGCCGCACTCCGCCCATCCGACAGCTTTCGAGGACCGTCATGCCGATCATCAATCGTTTCGCCGACCTCTCCGAGGAAATCACCGAGTGGCGTCGCGACATCCATGCCCATCCGGAATTGCTCTATGACACGCATCGCACCTCCGAAGTGGTCGCCGACAAACTGAAGGCCTTCGGCGTCGACGAGATCGCCACCGGCATCGGCCGCACCGGCGTCGTCGGCGTGATCAAGGGCCGCAACACCGGCTCGGGCAAGGTGATCGGCCTGCGCGCCGACATGGACGCGCTGCCGCTCGACGAGATCACCGGCAAGCCCTATGCCTCGACCGTCCCCGGCAAGATGCACGCCTGCGGCCATGACGGCCACACCGCCATGCTGCTGGGCGCGGCCAAGTATCTCTCCGAGACCCGCAATTTCGACGGCACCGTGGTGGTCATCTTCCAGCCGGCGGAAGAGGGCGGGGCCGGCGCCAAGGCGATGATCGAGGACGGGTTGATGGACCGCTTCGGCATCCAGGAAGTCTACGGCATGCACAACATGCCCGGCGCGCCGGTCGGCACGTTCCACATCCGCCCGGGCTCGATCATGGCGGCTGCCGACCGCATCCAGATCGACATCGAAGGCGTCGGCGGCCACGCGGCCAAGCCGAACGACGTGGTCGACACCATTCTCGTCGGCAGCCACATCGTCCAGGCGGTCCAGTCGATCGCCAGCCGCAATGTCGATCCGCTGAAGTCCGTGGTTGTCTCGATCACCACCTTCAACGCCGGCTTCACCGACAACGTCATCCCGCAAACGGCCGTGCTGCGCGGCACGGTGCGCACGCTCGACGCGGATGTGCGCGATCTCGCCGAAAAGCGGCTGAAGGAGATCGTGCCGACAATCGCCGCCGCCTTCGGCGCCAAGGCGAGCGTCAACTACATTCGCGACTACCCGATCACGGTCAACCACGAGGCCCAGACCGACTTCGCCGTCGGCATCGCCCGCGACATCGCCGGATCGGACAATGTGGTGACGGACGTCGCCCCGACCATGGGCGGCGAGGATTTCTCCTTCATGCTGCAGGAGCGCCCCGGCGCCTTCATCTTCGCCGGAAACGGCGACAGCGCGATGCTTCATCATCCCGCCTACGACTTCAACGACGAGCTGATTCCGGTCGGCTGCTCCTACTGGGTAAAGCTCGTCGAGACGGCGATGCCGGCGGGTTGACGACACTGCATGGCCGGCGCGGGGACAGACCCATGCCCCCGCCCCGCGCCCATGACCTCATGCCCGTGACCCTGCGCCGATGACCTTGCGCCCATGACCCCTGTCGTCTCCCGGCTGTCCCTGCTGACCGCTTACGCGCTTGCCGGCGCCCTGATCGGGCTGGTCGTCATTCACCCCGCAGTGCTCGCCATAACCTGGATCGAGTACAGCGCACTGGTGCCCGACGCACCCACTCTGACCGCATTCCTGACCGACCGCCTGCTGCTTCTCGTCGTGCCGCGCCATCTGCACATGGCGGTCGCCTTTGCCCTGGTGGGAGCACTGGTCGGCCTCGGTTTCGGTTTCTTCACCCGCGCCTATCTGGATCTTTCACGCGGCATCCGCTTCTTTCGCGAGATCCATGGCGACGAAATCCCGACCCTGATCCGGGGCGGCGAGACGGCCAGCGTCGAGTTCAAGTCGACGATGCGTTGGGACATCAAGGAGGAACGGGTCAACAAGGCCCTGGAAACGGTGATCGCCAAGACGATCGCAGGCTTTTTCAATGCCCGCGGCGGCCGGCTACTGATCGGCGTCGCGGACGATGGCACCGTGCTCGGTCTCGAGGCCGACTACGCAACGCTGCGCCACGGCAACCGGGACGGTTTCGAACGCGCCATCGCCGACATCGTCACGCGGCTTCTTGGCGGCGACCTTTGTCCGGCGCTGCAGACCACCTTCGCCAGCCTCGATGGCCACGACATCTGCATGGTGCTGGTCCAGCCGGCGCCGCGCGCCGTCTATCTGAACGATGCCGGCAAGACCCATTTCTATGTCCGCAGCGGCAACTCCACCCGGCAGCTCGAGCTGCGCGAGGCGATGGAATATGCCCGCACCCGCTGGCCCTGAGGCGATCCACCCATGCCTGAAATCTCCGAGCTTCCCGGGCTTCTCGCCGCGCCCGGCATGTCCGTCACGGCACAGGTCCTGCTCGTGCTCGTCAGCTTCGCCACCTCGGCGGTCTCCGCCGCCTTCGGCCTTGGCGGCGGCATGATGCTGATCGCGATCATGGCCCAGGCGATGCCGATCCCGGCGCTGGTCCCCGTTCACGGCGTCGTCCAGATGGGCTCCAACGCCGGACGCGCGCTGGTGCTGCTGAAACATGTCAACTGGCCGGCGGCCCTGTGGTTCATGCTCGGCGCCGCCGCCGGGGCGGTCTTCGGCGGCGCCGTCGCCATCTCCCTACCGGCCGCCGCCGTGCGCCTTGGTCTGGGCCTGTTCATCCTGTGGATGGTCTGGGGCCGGGCGCCGCGTTTCGACCGCGCGCCGAAACGGGCCATGGCCGGCGCCGGACTGGTGGCCACCGGCCTCAGCATGATCTTCGGCGCCACCGGCCCGATCGGCGGCGCCGTGCTCTCCGCCATCGGCCTCGCGCGGCAGGCCTTCGTCGCCACCCAGGCGGTGACCGCACTGGTGATGCATGTCTTCAAGATCGTCGTCTTCGGCCTGCTCGGTTTCGTCTTCGCCCCATGGCTGGGCCTCATCCTGGCGATGATCGCCAGCGGCTTCATCGGCACGCTCGCCGGCACCAGAGTGCTGGCCCGCATGCCGGAAACGATATTCCGGACCGGCTTCCGCCTCGTCATGACGCTGCTTGCCGGCAGCCTTCTCCTGCGCGGGCTCGCCGACCTTTTCACCGCCTGATGTCCCCTCGACCGGGCTCCGACTGAACGCAAGGATCCTTCCGATGACCGCACCCAAGCCGCAAACCGACCGACCGGTGACGCGCGCCGATATCGAAGCCGCAGCCGACCGGATCGCCGGTCATGTTCGTCGCACACCGGTGATCGAAAGCGGCGCGGGTTCCCTCGGGCTCGATATCTCCATCTCGCTGAAACTGGAGCAGTTGCAGCATTCCGGCTCGTTCAAGGCGCGCGGCGCCTTCAACACGCTGCTGTCGGCGGACGTGCCCGAGACGGGCGTGGCCGCGGCCTCCGGCGGCAACCACGGCGCGGCCGTCGCTTACGCGGCCCGCACGCTCGGACTGCCGGCCGACATCTTCGTGCCGGAGACCTCCTCGCCCGCCAAGATCGCCCGCATCCGGGCCGCCGGCGCGCGCCTGCATGTGGGCGGCGCACGCTACGCCGACGCGGCCGAGGCCTGTGCCCGTCACCGCGCCGCAACCGGCGCCATGGACATCCACGCCTATGATGCGGCCGCGACAATCGCCGGGCAGGGCACCACGGCGCTGGAATGGCTGGAACAGGTGCCCGATCTCGACACCGTGCTGATCGCCGTCGGCGGCGGCGGGTTGATTTCCGGTTGCGCGCTGTGGCTTGAGGGCCGGGTCAAGGTCGTCGCGGTCGAACCGGAAGGCTCCTGCGCCCTGCATGCGGCCCTTGCCGCCGGTGCGCCGGTCGACGTGACCGTCGACAGCCTCGCCGCCGACAGCCTCGGCGCCAAGCGCTGCGGCGACCTCGTCCACGCCATCTGCGCCACGCGCATCGCCAAAAGCGTACTGGTCGGCGACGACGCCATCCGCGATGCGCAGACACGGCTCTGGCGCGATCTGCAGACGGTCGCCGAACCGGGCGGCGCGACGGCGCTGGCCGCGCTGACCTCCGGAGCCTATGCGCCCGAGCCCGGCGAACGGGTCGGCGTGCTCGTCTGCGGCGGCAATGTCGCGCTCGAGACCATCGCCGCGACGTAAGGCCTGTCGGACCGCTTGGCCCCGGCCGCGCCTCCCCCCTCTACCGCTTGCCATCGGCCGCGCGAGGCTCTAGCAGAAGCGGAAAACAGGTTTCACGCTTCCAACGAACGAGGATACGCCCCATGACGACCCACACGCTTCTTCTCCTGCCCGGCGACGGCATCGGCCCGGAAATCATGGTCGAGGTGAAGAAGGTCCTTGCCTGGTTCAACGCCCGCGGCACGGTCAGCTTCGAAACGGACGAGGATCTCGTCGGCGGCGCAGCCTATGATGCCCACGGCAAGGCGATCTCCGACGCGGCAATGGACAAGGCGATGGCCGCCGACGCGGTGCTGTTCGGCGCCGTCGGCGGACCCAAGTGGGACAGCGTTCCCTATGACGTGCGCCCCGAAGCCGGCCTGCTGCGCCTGCGCAAGGACATGCAGCTCTTCGCCAACCTGCGCCCGGCGATCTGCTATCCGGCGCTCGCCGACGCTTCCTCGCTGAAGCCCGAAGTGGTCGAGGGCCTCGACATCCTGATCCTGCGCGAGCTCACCGGCGGCGTCTATTTCGGCGAGCCGAAGGAGATCACCGAGCTTGGCAACGGCCAGAAGCGCGCCGTCGACACCCAGGTCTACGAAAGCTACGAGATCGATCGCATCGCCCGCGCCGCCTTCGAGCTTGCCCGCACCCGCGGCGGCAAGGTCACCTCGATGGAAAAGCGCAACGTGATGAAGTCCGGCGTGCTGTGGAACGAGGTCGTCACCCAGGCCCATGCCGACTATCAGGACGTCAAGCTCGAGCACATGCTCGCCGATGCCGGCGGCATGCAGCTGGTACGCTGGCCCAAGCAGTTCGACGTCATCGTCACCGACAACCTGTTCGGCGACATGCTTTCGGATGTCGCGGCGATGCTCACCGGCTCGCTCGGCATGCTGCCTTCGGCCTCGCTCGGCGCGCCCGATCCCGAGACCGGCAAGCGCAAGGCGCTGTACGAGCCGGTGCACGGCTCCGCCCCCGACATTGCCGGCCAGGGCGCGGCCAACCCGATCGCCATGATCGCCAGCTTCGCCATGTGCCTGCGCTATTCCTTCGAGCTCGTGGCCGAGGCCGACCTGCTCGAAAAAGCGATCTCCGCGGCGCTCGACAAGGGGCTGCGCACCCGCGACATCGCGCAGAAGGGCGAGGCAACCATCAGCACGTCCCAGATGGGCGATGCCATCGTCGCCGAACTGGACGCGCTGAGCGCCTGATAGAGGCCACGCAACCGCAAAGAAAAACCCGGCGCCGCAGAAGTGGCGCCGGGTTTTTTGTTCGTTCTGCCTGTCGGCCGCGAAGCGCGGCGGGACCTCACGCTGTCGCGTCGTCGTCCAGGGCGCGCGCCTCGTCGGGGAGCATGATCGGGATGCCGTCGCGAATCGGATAGGCAAGCTTGGCCGCCCGCGAGATCAGTTCCTGACGCTCGCTGTCGTATTCCAGTGTCGTCTTGGTCAAGGGGCAGACGAGCAGCTCGAGAAGCTTGCGATCGAGCACATGCCCAGTGTCGGGCCTGGTCTCGGGCTTGCTGTCATTCCCGGTTCCGGAAGCGGTATCGGTTGCCATGGCACAGGTCTCCGGCATAGGGGCGCGGCGGCCTCCGTTCTTCGATCCCAACCGGGGCGCCGCCGTCCCGATTGCTGCCATGCGGCCGCTCCTATTGCAAGGTCATGCCGTCGTCGCCCTCGCGTCGGGCAAGGTCCACTTCCGTCAGCGCCACCAGGGTCTCCGCCCGCGTGCGCAGGTCCGGCGCCTCCAGCAGCGCCTGCTTTTCCGCCGGGCCGTAGGGGCTCATCATCGACAGGGCATTGACCAGGACCTCCGTCGACGCGCGGTCGATGCTCTCCCAGTCGGCCTCCAGGTCGTTGGCGTCCAGGTAGATGCGAAGCGCCTTGACCAGGCCCTCCCTGTCGACGGCGCTCTCGCCACGTCCCGTGTCGAAATCCATGGTGAAATCCTCGACCGATATCCGGCCGATCCGGTACGGGGTGACGGTTTCCAGTTCTTCTTCCAGGGTGAAGCGGGCGATCCCGGTAAGCGTCACCAGATAGCGGCCGTCGCCCGTCTCCTGATAGGCGACGATACGGCCCAGGCAACCGACCGTGACGAGCGGCGGCGTGTCGTCCCCGTCCGTTCCCCCGATATTGAAGTCCGGCTGGATCATCCCCACCACCCGGTCGCCCTTCAACGCCGCGTCGATCATCGCCACGTAACGCGGTTCGAAAATGTTGAGCGGCATCTGCGCCTTGGGCAGCAGAACGGCACCCGTCAGCGGGAACAGCGGCACGGTGGCCGGCAGGTCGCCCGGGGCGGAATAGGTGGCATTTCCGGCAAGCATCGCGGGATCACTCTCCAGGCGGTCTGTGCGGCGGGCGGCAGCTGTCAAGGCACGCCTGCCCGTCTCCTTGTCCTGTCTATATGGGAAAGGAGACGGCCGGCGACCACCCGGCCGGCGACCACCCGGCCGGCGGCACAGCGCAGGAAACCGCGCCGCTTGCCGCAGCCGCAAGCGGCCTTGTCCCTAGCTGAACAGCACGGAAGAGAGCTTGCGGCGGCCGTAGCCGGTCGCCGGCTCCTTTGCCCCCCAGGCCTCGAAGAACTGCAGCAGCTGCTTGCGCGCCCCGTCCTCGTTCCAGCTCCGGTCGCGGCGCACGATCTCGATCAGGTGATCCACCGCCTGCTGGCGATCAGCGCCCGAGCCGAGCGCCACGGCAAGGTCGAACCGCGCCTGATGATCGGCCGGATCGGCGGCGATGCGCGCCTCCAGTTCCGCAAGATCGCCCAGCGCCCCGGCCTGTTCGGCCAGGTCGATCGCCGCCCTCGCGGCACTGATCGCGGGATCCTTGGCCGCCGCCTCGGGCGCGGCATCGAGGACCTCGCGCGCCTTGTCGAGCGCATCGGCCGCCACATAGCATTGGGCGAGCCCGCCGATCGCGGCCCCGTTCTCTGCTTCCATCGACAGCACAGCGCCGTAGAGCTGGGCGGCGCGGGCCAGATCGCCGGCCTCGCGCGCGGCCTCCGCCTCGCCCAGCACCTGCTCCGCGTCGCTCGGCCCGATCGGCCCGGCGACACGTTCGATGAAGGCCTTGATCTGGCTCTCCTGCTGGGCTCCCATGAAGCCGTCCAGCGGCTGACCGTTCTTGAAGGCAATGACGGCGGGGATCGACTGGATGCCGAGCTGGCCGGCGACTTCCGGATGCTCGTCGATGTTCATCTTGGCCAGCACCACCGCGCCGCGCGCATCGCGCACGACCTTTTCCAGGATCGGCGTCAGCTGCTTGCAAGGCCCGCACCACGGCGCCCAGAAATCAACCAGGACCACCTGCTGCCGGGACGCCTCGATGACGTCGCTCATGAAGGTCTGGGTGGTCACGTCCCGGATCACGTCGGCACCGGAGGCCGGCACCGCCTGACCCTGCGGATCAACCAGACCGGATGCGGGGTGTCCGGCCGGGGCGGCGGGCTGACCGGTTGCCTGACCCTGCGACTGCCCGGATGCCGGTCCCGAGCCGTATCCTGCACCGCCGAAGGACCCGCCAAAGCTGCCTCCGACCGAGAAACCGTCATTGCTCATCGTCATCGTCCCCGATTGCGCGCGCCGCCTTCCTGCCGGGCGTGCCGCGCCTGTTTCTCAAGCCTTGCGGCCGGTCCCGGCGCCGGAAGCGCGCGGGCCGGTCTGCGGTTCGTCCGCCGCGCAGTCACGGCGCGTCAATTCGCGCCTAACATGGGCGCAAGGGCGGTAAAATTCAAACCTCGCGCGCGCTCTGCAGGATCAGGTCCCCGAAACCGCCACGACCAGCGGCTCGTGCCCGCATGCCCGGGCGAAGGCGATCAGCCCCTCGCTTGCGACGGTTGTCGTTGCCGTGTTCTCCAGCGGATGGAAGTTGAGCGGGTCGACCTCCATCATCGCCGCGTCAAAAACGGCGGTCACCCGCTGTCCTTGCCGGTCGTTGATCAGCGCGAAGGGCGTCACCGAACCGGGCTCCACACCGAGCACCTCCATCAAGAGGTCCGGCTTGCCGAAGGAGACCCTTCCCTGCGCGCCGATCTTCTGGTGAATGGTCTTCAGGTCGATCTGCGCATCGTGCAGCGCCACGACGAGAAAGATCGCCCCCTTCTTGTCCTTCAGGAAGAGGTTCTTGGTGTGGCCGCCCGGGATCTCGTCATGAATCCGCGTCGATTCGGCGACGGTGAAGACGGCCGGATGGTCGCGTGTGGAAACCGCGATCCCGGACGCGGAGAGAAAGGCGAAAAGATCTTCGCGGCTGGCGGGCATTCGGCGGTCCTGGTCTGTCTGCCGCCTCGCCGGCCGAAGCCGTCAAGGCGATGAAAACGCATCGGATGCGGACCCTAGCCGAGGCAATGGCGGGGGCACAAGCCAAGGCCCCGAAAGCCGCGTTGCGCGGGGAGAAATCCACCGCTGATCCACAGCCGGCGAGCTTTCCGGCAAAGGCAAAAAACACTGTTGCAATCCGCATCGCCTTGGTCCATATACAGCCCACCTCAGGCGCCGGTCCCGACCGGCTGCCACCAGTGGACGCGGGCGTAGCTCAGGGGTAGAGCACAACCTTGCCAAGGTTGGGGTCGTGGGTTCGAATCCCATCGCCCGCTCCAGATCATCTCCTTTCAAAACAAGATATTGCCGGACCCGGCGGGCATACCGCCGGCGGTGCGGTGCGCATGGCGCGGACCTGTATTCCGGCCCCGTCTTCCGGACATCCCCATGTTCGGCGGCTCAGACCGGGCGGCCTGTCTCCATCGACGACAGGGGCGCTTGCGGCGCCCACGCGAGTTGCGGCGAGGGACGCCCGATCAGGTAGCCCTGTGCGATGTCGCAGCCGAACGATTCCAGAACCCGCATCTGCTCCTCGGTCTCGACCCCTTCGGCGACAGCCGTCATGCCCAGGCTGTGCGCCAGGCTGACAATCGTCTGCACGATCGCGGCATCGTCATCGGCAATACCGATGTTTCGAACGAAGGACTGGTCGATCTTCAGCCGTGACACCGGGAAGCGCTTCAGGTGGGTGAGCGACGCGTAGCCCGTGCCGAAATCGTCGAGCGACAGGCTGATACCCATTCGCCGGAGCTGGGTCAGCGTCTCGGCGACCCGCTCGGCCGCCCGGTCGAGCAGCACGTTTTCGGTCACCTCGAACTCGAGCCGGTCGCTCGACAGCCCGTGGCGGTCCAGTGCTTCGGCAACCTGCTGCGGAAACTGCGCGTCCTTCAGCTGCGACGTGGCCAGGTTGATGGCGATATGGCCGGGATCGCGGCCCTCGGCAAGCGAGCGGGCCAGCGCGGAGAACGCGCGTTCCATGATGGCCCGGCCAAGCAGGCCCCCAAGCCCGATATCCTCGGCAATGCCGACGAATTCGACCGGACTGACCGCTTCGCCCCGATGCTGCCAGCGGGCCAGGACCTCGAAACCGACCACGTGCTTGCCGGTGATTTCCAGCAAGGGCTGGAAGGCGACCGCGATTTCATCCGCGGCAATCGCGGCGCGCAACGCATCGCCGATCTCGTGGCGACGCTCCAGCCGTCGGCGCAGCTGCGGATTGAACATGGTCCAGCAGTTGCGCCCGCGCGCCTTGGACTGGTACAGCGCGATATCGGCGTTCTTGACCAGATCGGTCGCCGTCTCGCCATCCGTGGGAAACATCGTGATGCCCATCGAGATGCCGGGACGGATCATCCGGCCCCCGAGATGGACGCGCGCGGTCAGGGCCTTGTGCAGCTTCTGCACCATCCGTTCCACCGACAGTTCGTCGCCAAGGCCGGTCAGCAGCACGGCGAACTCGTCGCCTCCAAGCCTGGCAACGACATCGCTGCGCCGCACCTGTCGCAGCAGGCGGCGCGAGACCGTCGTCAGCAACTTGTCCCCCGCATCGTGACCGAGCGTATCATTGACCGTCTTGAAATGGTCGAGATCGATGATGATGAAAGCGCCGAAGCGATCGGGCACACGCTCGCCAAGAAGCGCCGCATCGAGCTCGCGCAGCATCACCGAGCGATTGGCAAGCTGCGTCAGCCCGTCCGTCTCAGCCGTGCGGCGGATCGCCAGCTCCGCCTGTTTCAAGGCCGTAATGTCGGTTCGGGCACCGACGATGACACCGCTCTGCGACCGCCGCTCGTTGACCTGCAGCCAGCGCCCGTCCGACAGGAACTGGATACTGGGACTGGAAGGCGGATCCCGGTGGATGGCGAGCCGCTCCTGCACCCAGGCTTCCTGCTCCTGCGGCGTTTGCCCGGCACCCGCGTACTGACCGACGGACACACCATGGCGCAGGATGTCCTCGAACCGCGCACCCGCGCAGATGACGCCGGTGGAGCGGGCATAGAAATCCTTGTAGGCACGGTTGAACAGGATCAGCCGGTCGTCGCGGTCGTAGGCGGCGATCGCGTCGGGGATCGTCTCGATGATGTCATGCAGCAGGGCCCTTGCATCCTCCAGTGCCCGGCGCTGCTCCTCGTCCTGCGTCACATCGACGAAACTTGCGATGACCTCGTGGTCCTCGGAAAACGGCGAGGACACGAACTGCGCGTTGACCCGCAGCCAGCGCGTGTTTCCCTCCGGCAGGCGGATGCCGACGATCTCGTTGCGGATCGCCTTGCCGGTGCGCAAGACGATCGAGGAGGGCATCTCCTCCCCGAGCCGCGGACGGCCGTCGGGAAAAATCGTGCCCCAGCGCGGATCGGTCATCGCCTGCCCGATCATCTGCTCCTCGCTCAGGCCGAGCAGCCGGCAGGCTTCCGGATTGGCGCTGACGATGGCTCCGCTCGCGTCATGACGAACGATGCCGGCCGCGACATTCTCCACCAGCGCCCGGGTGCGCGCCTGCGTCTCGATCAGTTCGGTGACATCGCTCTGCACGCTGACAAAGCCTTCGAGCGTGCCGTCCGCCCGGTGGAACGGCCGGATGTCCACATCCAGCCAGTAGCGCCGGCCGTCCCGGGACTGGTTGAGGATCTGGGTGCGGATCGCGCGCCCGGCGCCAACCGCCTCGCGCACCTCTTCGGACGTGCGCGGATCGGTCTCCGGGCATTCCAGGAGATCGCCCGGCCTGCGGCCGGCCACCTCTTGCGGGCTGTAGCCCGTCAGACGCACGAAAGCCGGGTTGACCCATTGCACCCGGCCGTCCCGGTCGCAGACCACGACCGCGTTGTTGGTCGCCTGGATGACAATGTCCGAGCGCCGGAGCTGCTGGGCCAGGCGCTCCCGCCTGGTGATGTCGCGGGTGACCCCCCGGTAGCCGAGGAACAAACCGTCGGGGCCATAGCGCGGGCGACCGTTGACCTCCGCCCACATCGGATCGCCATCGGCGCGGGCCGTGAGAAACACGAAATTGACGATCGGTTGCCGCCGCTCGACGGTGTCCGCATAGCTGCGCCACAACGGATCGACGGCCGGATCCGCCCCGGTAACCTCCCAGCGTGTCCGGCCGAGCCAGTCGCTGAAGTCGACCCCAAGCCGCCCGCCGTCGCCCATCACGCTGGTGAACCGGTGGGCGGCGTCGGTCTCCCACACCCAGTCGGAGGACACCGCGACGAAATCCTGGAGACGCTGATGGATATCGTTGAGCCGGCGGACCGCGTCGCTGCGTTCGGTCTGGTCGACGGAAACGCCGACGCCCCCGACAATCAACCCGTCCAGAACGATCGGCTCGATCGATGTCTCGGACACCACGCGGCCACGCGAGGTCACCATCTCGCGGCTGTAATGGACCCGTTCGCCGGCGATGACCCGCAAATGCATCGCCGTCCAGTCGCGGCCCTCCTCCGGCCCCAGGCCGGCCTCGCTCGGCAGCAGGCCGGTCACGTCGCCATGGGTCTCCCGATCGATCCGGTTCTGGAAGACGTAGCGGCCCGACCTGTCGAAGATCCAGGCAGGCTGAGGAAGACAGTCGAGCGCTGCGATGAGCGTGCGGTTGCTTTCCAGAATGCCGGTCCCGTTCGCGGGAGTGGCGTCCAGCCGATCCATCATCTCGCCCCGTGGGGATACGGTCTCGGCCGCCGGCCACGAACCGGCGAGGCGCAGAGCCGTCTCCAGCTTGATCCTGTCATTCGTACGGCTTCCGAACCCGCCTGGTTCGCACGTTGCCCGCCACCCTTGTCCATCCATCGCCCGGGCTTGCGGCCATGTCCGGCTTCCGGTTCTCCCAGTCTACAACAACCGGATACGCCACTGCAGTCATCGAAAACAGGAAGGCATACTTGGGTGTCCGAAAGGTTACAGGCTTGCATGGATTCGGAAAGCTTCAATACGGTGGAAACGTCCGTGAAATGATATCTCCAGACTGAATTTCCCTCATATCGCCGTAGCGGAAGGTTCGTGGCGGGACGCGATCTTGTCAACATCGCGTCCCGCGAACAGCCATCCGCGCACCCGTCCTAATGAAATTGATTTTTCGCGCCAGTTTGCTATCAAGCGCGGACGACATGCAGGCCGGCCACGACCGGCACCGTCAATGGTCCCGTAGCTCAGCAGGATAGAGCATCAGATTCCTAATCTGAGGGTCACAGGTTCGAATCCTGTCGGGGTCACCAATCTTTTCAATGAGTTACGTACACTGCACCGTTTCAATTGGAAGATTTGAAACGGTTTTTGAAACGGTTTTCGCTAAACGAAAGCTCCGGTCGAGGCATGATCAACCGATTCGACGGTCACATGCTGATCAATGACACGTAGCTTTTGACCTGCTCCCCTGAAAAATCCTCGTTTTGAGGTTAGTCTGTTCCCAATTGAAGGAAACAGACGATGAAGCGATATCTGAATAGCCCCGCGTTTTCTAGACGCCTTCGGAGTTCATTTCCTGCTGCCGTTCAAACTCAACGGGTGACAGCATCCCGTTTCTGAGTGCGGACGGTCAATTGCGATGGTCGACAATGGTGAGAATGTACAATGTCCCAGCAAGCCGCGTTAGATTACCAACTTCCGGAGATATCTGAGGCTGATCGGGCCACAACGGCAGGCGGCCCGCGGTGCGGAATTGTCGGTGAGACAGGCGAGGGTTTCAAGGTCTATGTCGCACAGTGCATGGTACGCTCATCATCGGCCCCCATCATCTATGCGCCAACTGGCCGGAGGATGGTTCCGCCGAGCTCCAGTAATTCGCGCAGGGCATCAAGCAGCCTGAGGCGGTTGTAGGCGGCCAGCTCGTGCGCCGCGCGTTGACGGTAAGGGCGCCCCGCGTTCTTGTCGAGCGAGCAGGTTTGCGCGTGTCTCGGCAAGTTCGTTCAGGACCATGGATCCACCGTCGATCTCGGCAAGGATGGCGAGAAGGCCGGTGCCTGCCGAAGGTTCGAGCACCAGATCGTCCGGCCCGACCGCCGCTGCCGTCAGAACCGCAAGGCCAAGCGGAATAGGCGTCGAGAATTGCTGAAAGGTCTGGCTTTCCTCCGATCCACCCGTTTGCGTTGGCAGGAGATCCGCAATCCTGGTGAGGGTGGAAAGCCGTAAATCCTGAGACCCGGCTTTACGGAAAAGCGCCTTTCCGTATTTGCGCAGGAAGAGAACGGTTGCCCCCTCGCAAGTCTCGTAGGCCATCTTCCAGTCCCAGGCGCCGCTGGCGTCGGAGGCATCGAAGGCGATTTCCATCGCAGAACGGAGCGGGGCGGTGCCGATGCGTTCGCCTCGGTCGATATGCGATGGAAGGAACTGCGCCGCCACGAAGATCGCGGAACGACGGAAACGGAGCGGCAGAAGGCGCCACTGCGGAAGGGAAAGTTATGTTCATTGGGAAGACCTTGGGAGAGCGGGACGGGATCGAGCCGTGCAGTATTCTCTCAACCGCACCGACTCATATCCGTCCGGTCGCACTCTCCCTCTCACGCTCCGGGCGTGACGCATCGCCAACATGGGATCCGAGCCATGCGGCCGACTGTGGCGAGCTTGAAGAGTAATTGTCAAAGCAGGTAGGGCTGAACCCGTTGAACCCAATCGCATACCGGGCGCATCGAAGCATGCCAGATCAGCAGGTGAGATATATTCCCTCCCGGTTGCGATCGCTCATATCAATTCAATAATCATAGACATCTATGTTATTCTCTGCTACTGCGCCTTAAGCGTTCTGAAATCGTGAGGCAAACATGACTATCAAGAATATCTTGCTTGTACATTCAGGCACCTCCGGCTTCCCAAGCAGTCTTCGTCACGCCTCAAAAATCGCCGCCAAGCACAATGCATGGTTAACTGGAGTGTACGGAAGCGATATTTCTTTTTTCGACCAGGTATTGGGACTGACAGAAGATCTGGTCAAGAAACTGGGCGTGGTGAGAAATGCCAAAATTGAATCGTCACGCGAGCTATTCGAAGACGTTACCAATTCGTTAGGCCTGACAGATCGGGCTCAATTCCTCATGCCCGAAACAGTTGGCAATCTCTCGTTGCCTGAAATTGCCCGAAACTTCGACTTTGTCGTAACAGGGTGTCAACCCAAGTTGCCGACAGACGAATTTCGCGCCGTTAGCCCGGATCTGTTGGCGCTGCAGAGCGGCAGGCCTGTTCTTGTTGTTCCCGATCAATTCGAAGCAGAACAGTTGGGCAGTCATACGCTTGTCGCCTGGGATGGCAAGCGAGCCGCCGCCAGAGCATTGAATGACGCAATGAATATCCTTGAAGAAAGGCCCCGAAAGGTCTCATTGCTGACGGTGGGTGACATATTGCCGAGCTTTCCTGAAGGAACGGACATTTTTACCCACTTGGAACGGCACGGCGTTAACGTTGAAAAAATAGCGTGCCCCAAACCTACCAACAGCGTTGCAAAAACGATCCAAAAAACAGCCGCCGAAATTGGCGCTAAATTGGTTGTGATGGGTGCCTATGAGCACAGCAAGTTCTCACAAGATCTGTTTGGCGGCGTGACCCATGAACTGATACGGTCAACCAAGGTACCGGTATTCATGTCGCACTAACCCGATTGATTTCGCAGGCATGTGCCAGATCCGTCTCGCAGTCTGCACCACGATGCCGGTGGGACCAAAGCCCGACAACCCAGACACCATGTATTTGATATCCCGGAAATACGCGACACTTCGGGCTCTTTTGTCCAGTAACCTCATTTAGCATATTAAAACGATGCTCATCCTGCAGCCAGCAGTAGCCGATGTGTCTTATGAGCCAGATGTCAAGCTGCCAACGGCCGAACGCCGGCACTCCCAAGCCCCAGGGCAGAAGGTTTGATCGGCTGGATGGGCTCGGTGTTTCGAAGGCCCATGGAAATCCGGCGCCCGGCTTTACTTGATTTGCCGGTGCGCGGCAGGCTCCAGCTTTGTTCACTCTTATGAATTGGCATACGCTTAGAGCATCGTGCGATAACCCTGCACTATGGCGGTCAGCTGCCTACCGTGGTTTACTTCAACCAAATCGAATCCCGCCGGAAGGGAAAAGTTGCTTAAATCATATCGTAAATTTTCCCGGCCTCGGCCAGTAGCTTATATCTGTACATGTTCGACTTGTGGCATCGGTGTGAAAAGGAGAAGTATTTGGTGCAGAAGATAGCGGGTCGACAGAGAATCGAGTCTGTAGTCGTTGGATCAAGACTTCTGGAAGTTTTAATTCAAAGAAACGATGCTATATCTTTAACAGCATTGTCCAAGGCCGCTGAAATGGTGCCGGCAAAAGCGCATCGCTATCTCGCCAGCTTTGTCGCAACCGGTCTGATCGTCCAGGATGAAAACACGGGACTGTACGATCTTGGCCCTTTGGCGCTCGATCTTGGCCTGGCATCGATCCGACGCCTGAACGTGTTGGAGATCGCCCATCCTCACATGATCGAACTTAGAGACGAAACGGGTGAAACCACCTCTTTGTCCGTATGGGGCAATTTCGGGCCGACTCTCGTACGATGGGTGCCCAGTAACGCACCTGTCAGTATATCTGTAAATGTAGGCTCTGTGCTGCCGCTCCTGACCTCCTCCAACGGTCGAATATTTGCCGCATACTCCGAGCCTGAAAAGATCGAACCCATGATTGAAGCCGAGCTTCGTCAAAACATGGTTTCCCTGGAGAAAGCAGGCCTTGGGACGCGGAAAAAAATTGACGAATTGCTGAAAAAAACGCGCGAGCGAGGCATTTCCGAGGCTGTCGGTTTAGTCGTTCCGTCAATTTCCTCGCTGAGTTGTCCTGTTTTTGATCGGGAAAACTCGATTACCGCTGCCCTGACGGTAGTCGGCGTCACCAAAACGATCTCTACCGAAACCGACAGTTCCGTCGCCGCAAAATTGCGCAAGACCGCTGCTACGGTATCAAAGAAACTTGGCGCCAAGTTAGAGAGCTGATTTTTTAGGCTTGCGCGCCGATAGAACGGCCACATCGGAGCCCGACCTCTTTCCGCAAGGGTCCCTGATCGTAACCTGCCCCTTTAGCCCTGGCAAACGGCCATTCAAGGAGACAGGTCACAGGCCTAGGTTTCCGCGCGGTTCATCGGTGCTGTTCCGCAGCATTCGAAACCACACAGCGTTCTTACCAGATCGACGGACATCCGACCGGACTCGGTTGAACGTCCGTCGATCCTAATATGTAAGAGCATCTTGTCTGCGTTCCTTCGAACGCAGGATACGCTTGTTCTTTTACGCGTTTTGCTTCCACTCGGACATGACCGGATCCAGGTTAAACAACTTTTGCGCGTTTCCACCCAGAATATTGCGTTTTGCCGCCTCATCCAGAAAGGGAATGTCATAGATGGTGCTGGGCAAATCCATATCCCAATGCGGATAGTCAGAGGAATACAGCAATTGTGTTTCCGCATTCATCATCTTGAATGTGACCTCGAGGGCCTCTTTGTTGTCCACGAGTTCGATGGGTTGTGAGGAATAGAACATCTCACGCATGTAATCGCTTGGCTTCTTCTTGAGGAGCGGCGCATCCGATGTGCGCATCATGTATTCATTGTCCAATCTCTGCATAAGGAAAGGAATCCATGCAAGCCCGCTCTCAATCCACATGGTGTTCAGCTTAGGAAAGCGCTCAGGCATACCATTCAACACCCAGTTCGTCATGTGAATAATATTACAAAAACTGAACCCAAGAGCATGAACCGAGATGAACTTGTTGAGCTGAGCGAGAGATGTATCCGCCCAATGATAGGCCGCATGAAAACCGAGCGGCATACCGTGCTCTTCCAGCTTGGCATAGATACGCATATTCGCGTTGTCATGCACCGGGCGTTTCAAATAACCGGTTGACAGAAATCCTACGACTCCTTTCCGCTCGGCGAACTCGTCAATGATCTTTTCAGCTTCATGCGGTTCGTTCATTGGAAGGTAGACCATCGAGACGATGCGTTTATCTTCCTCCAGGATACGCTCACAAAGCCAGCGGTTATAGGCGCGGGCCATCGCAACCTCGACTTCGACCTGCGGGTGGGTCGCAAGCAGCAACATCGGTGTTGGAAACAGGCAGGCCATATCGACCCCCATCGCATCCATCCAACGTCGCGCGAGGGTAATGTCGCGATGCGGCTTCTCGGGAACAATTTCCTTGTTACGCCCGGCATAGCGTGTCACGCGCCCCGCCATGTCCTGAGAGCCGATCGCTTGCGGGATCAGGCCTGCACGCCCCACATTTCCCGCGGACAGACCAAGGTGCCGCATGACAGGGTCGTCCATGTACTGCAGGATCTCGGGAAGAGCTTCCGTTTCATAGTGGTGGCTATCCACGTCACAAATGAAAAAATCTTTGTAATTCCGGTCCTCTGCTTGCTTTCTCGCATTTTTCAAAAGTTTGGTTGTATTGAACTCCTTGATCGCGGGGTCGCTATCCGAACCGAAGCTCATGGTATTCGATGTAAGAGACATATTATCTCACTCCCATAAAATTTATTGTTTCAGCGTCTGCCACATACCCAGCTCGAATACCGCCACATCGGCAGCCTCGAGAATTCCTGTCGCGGCAACCGCAACATCCGTCGCCGAAACGTCGTTGTTTTCCGGGAACGCAGAGAATTCCTTGTCATTTTCCCGCATTTTCGCAAACGCGGTCACGATTTCCGCAAATAGCGCCTGCAACTGCGCGGAGCTCAGTTGACTGGTTTCAAGCGCGCGAAGCGCGCCCAGGACTTCGTTGACCGATACGTTCAGCGCCGGGGTTTCCGGTGTTACTTTTTCAAATCTCGACATAGATACCTCCATCCCGTTCGGTCACTTTGTAGCGCTTAAGGCGAATTTTCGGATCGCCTACCGCTTCCCCTGTTTCCATTTTGAACTCCCAGCCGTGCCAGGGGCATACGAAGTGCATCTCGCTATCGTCGAAGTTCTGCCTGAGAGCGCGTTGCTGGTCGTCAAACTCGACACATACCTTGGGCATTTTGAGCCCTTCGCAGACGGGGCCACCCTGATGCGGGCACACGTTTTTATATGCGACGACATTTCCTTTGTGGCGGATAACGCCGATCTCGACACCTTCGATCTCGCAGATCTTGGCGGTCGTGTCGTTGAGGTCCGACGATGCACACAACAGTTTTTCCGGCATTAAGAGCTCCTCCGTTTATTGCCAGGCTGCCTCACCAAAAATAGTAAGATTGTCTTACTATAAGACGCATGCTACCATTGTCAATAATATAAGAACTCTAAGTTAAGGCTCCGCGACATCGACCAGGTTCAGTCCCCCTCCCGCAAACGCGGCCTCGGAGCATCGCTTCGTTTGGCCTATCATCTCTATGGCAAGCTGTTGCAGAAGCAGCTGATCGATTCGAAACTGAGCATGGCGCAGTACATTCATCTCAGAGTTCTGCGGGAAGAAACTTGCCTTACCCAATCCGAGCTTTCTGCGATCCTGGGCATCGAAAAGGCTTCTTCGACGCGCGTTCTGGATGAACTTGACAAGAGAGATCTCTTGCTGCGCGAACGAAGTGCGAAAGATAGACGTGTCGTTGTCGTTCGCCTTTCGGATCAAGGCCGGGAGAAAATCGACCAGGTCATGAAATCCGCAAGGGTTGCGGCCGATCACGCATCGAAGGGCTTCGAAGAAGAGGAGCTTGCCCAGCTTTTCAAAGCAATGGACAAACTGATCGACAACCTCTCCTCGTGATTGTCGTTGCCCCGATCCACAGGCAATTCAGGAACGCAAAATATATTACGGGGCGACAGCCAATATTATCACGCCGGCTCCGGCCAGTATCGAAGCAAAGTAGAATCTGGAACCCGGCCGGTTCTCGGTTTTGAAAACGTGACCGGCCAGCCAGGCTGCGAAGAACATCTCGACCGAAGAAATTATCGCGACCACCGTTACATTGGTGAACATCAACGAAAAGAACAATGCCACCTGACCCAGTGTCATCGAGCTGCCCGCAAGCAATTGCCAGCCGGTTGGCTTATGTATGCGCAACATGAATGTGGACCAATTGCGGAAACGAAAGCCCGCGGAGGCGCCAAAGCAAACCAATCCGGTCACCGCTCCGATAAAAACGCCTGCAAGCGGGTCCGGAAGCGTCTGCATTGCCAGTTTTCGAGCGACGAATGATCCTCCGTAACCTGCTGCAGAGCTAAACGCCATTACACGCCCTTCGGTTTTTTCCTTGGTCGTGCGCTCTGGTACGGACCTGACGGCAGTCGGTCTTGAAGAAGTGTTCGCCATCATGATCAGAACGCCTCCTGTGACAAGGAGAAAGGCAATCACGATTGTCGATGTGATGATTTCGCCGAGCAGCAGAAACGCAAAGATCGCAGCGAACACAGGGATCAGTCTCCGAATGAACCCTGTCTCAACCGCCCCGGCCAGCTCAACCGACCGGAAAAGAGTTAGCCGGCCCAGCACATTTCCCAGCAAGCCGGCAAGAACAAAATAGCCAACCCCGATGAGCGCCGCTTCTCCATAGGCTGGAAACGGCGACCCTATCGCCAGCCAAAGCAGGCCTGAAACCAGGGCCGTCATCAGAACCGACAGAAACACGTCGTTTCCCCGGCCCTGAACGGACTGTGAGCTCTTGGCGATGGCAACGGAACTTAGCGCATAACAAAACGCCCCGAACGCGGCCAGCAAGCCGCCGAAACCAGCCGTCATCGGCTATAGTCGGACCGGGTTTCGGAGTTACCTGGCATTTGTGACAAGTTGCTCCATGAAACGCTCGGACGACATGATCTCACGCAACGGCAGGTTCTCCTGAGCTTCCATGAGATCCGATGAAAACGTCAAACCCCGTCCATCCCAGAACCACCAGTAGATGATTTCACCCTTCTTTCCTCGAATGGGCATTCTAAAGATCGGAAATTTACGTTCGCTATGCGGGATTTCGGCATTGCCCACGCGAGAATGTTTCAATTCAAGCTTCTTCAGAACCGCCGACAATGGAACCATCGCCAAGGGTGCATTTTCGGCTGTCAGAACGGCGACATTCTCGGGCCGGCTCTCGTACGGACCCTTGAGAAACTTGACCACCGGAGGATAGCTTGGATGGATGTGCGTTAGCTGAATGTAGGCCAAACCATTGGGCGTTTCGACCTCAACGATATCTCCAGGCAAATACTCTTCCATTTTGAAACTCCCGCTAAAGGCTGTAAGCTTCCAACGTCGAAGGATGAAACAGCTCCTCGATCTCGACCCGGCGTGGCGAAAGCCCTTGGCTTGCGTGATAATCGAGAAACCGGTTCAGGACATGGGAGTTCTCGGCAACGCCGTAACTCCAGGGATCGTTCCCCATCAGGGTGTGAACGCGGTTCAGGTTATCCTCGACGAACGGCATCGTAACTTTGGTCGCGGAGGTGTCCGAAAGCGCGTCTTCCGCCAGCCGCTTTGACTGGGTGAAAGCCTTGAGCAAGGCAGCCGGCAGGAATGGATATTCCTCCGCCAAGCTTCGCCGTACTCCCAGAACATGCATGATCGGGAAGATCCGAGTACGTTGGAAATAGGCTTCAGCCGCGGAGATACTGTCGGAAAACAAGCGCCCGACATGTGGATGACCTTCGGAGAAGCAACGAGGCCATCGCGGCCCGACGAAACCGTCGATCTCGCCCGCCGCGAGCATGCCGTTCAAGGTGCTGCCCTCCGGCGCCTCCTCCATCACGATATCGTCCGGCAACTGAACCTTGATCTTCTCAGGCCGGCCGGGCGTGTCCATCCCGCCTCGCACCCAGATGATATCGGACGGCTTCACGCCGTGTTCTTCTTCGAGAATACCACGCACCCACACATTGGCGGAAAGCTGGTATTCGGCAATGCCAATGCGCTTCCCCTTCAGGTCACCGGGCTTTTCTATACCCTTGTCCGTCCGGATATAAACCGACGTATGCCGGAAGGCACGGCTCAGGAAAACAGGGATCGCAACATAATGCGGATCGCCCCTGGCAACGGAGATCGAATAGGACGACAGCGAAAGCTCGCTGATATCGAACGCATGATGCCGGAAGGCCCGGAAGAACATCTCCTCCGGCGACAACAGCATCGGAATGGGGTCGACCCCGTCGATCTGCACTCGGCCATCCACGATCGCACGCGTCCGGTCATAGTTTCCCATTGCAAGAGAAAGTTTCAGATTGCTCATCCTGTCGGCTTTCGATGTTTTGTGTTGCGTTGATGCTGAAGTTCGACCGGCTGGCCGGATCTGGCGGAGCGCAGGATTGCATGGCAAACCTCGAGGCTCGCCAATCCCCACTCCCCGCTCTGGACGGGGGGGACATCCTCTCGAACGGCCGCGACCAGCGCATCAATGACCGTTCTGCGCGGCGCAGGACCGAATTGCGCCTCAATGAAGCTACGCCTGGTATCGCCAAAGACCTCGATACCGTCCGGCATCAGCTTAAGATCCGCTCGATCGCAAAGGGCGATCACCGGACCGAAATGTTCGTTGTGTTTGGCTTGAATCGTCGTTCCATTGCCAAAAGTTCGGGTCGTCTTAAGGCGAACCTCGTCTTCCGGCGTAAGGTCCATCAGGGCTCGGCGCGCCCCTCCATATGATCCGGGGGTCTTGGGTTGCCCCAACTCACCGACATTATTCATCCAGATATCGCTGTCGAAATGGGCATAACCTGAATAGGTCAAATTGGCGATGCAGCCTGTCTCGAAGGTCATGAGCGCGCTGAACGCGCCTTCGGTCGGTCGCTTGGAATCCCAAGCTCCAGTCATTGCATAGATCTTTTCGGCTATCCCGCCAGCCAGTCTCCGGACCACATCGATCTGGTGGATTGCCTGACTGAAGAGAACGCCTCCCCCCTCGTCCGTGCGCAGTTCTTCAGGTCGTCGCGGCCGATAGAGAAAATCGGTATAGTTCAGCGCCTGGATCATACGCAGTCGACCAAATTCGCCGCTTTCGATCAGCCGCGCGGCAAGCTCAACAGGAGGGTCGAAACTGTGACTGGGACCAACGATCAAATGCACACCTGCCTGGCGAGTGGCAGTTATCATCTTTTCGGCATCTGCCATGGAGATCGCCAACGGCTTTTCGACAAGAACATGCTTACCGGCACTCGCCGCCGCCAAGACATGGTCCACATGCATCTGATGAGGGGTGGCGATGTAAATCGCTTCGACAGACGGATCGGCGCATAGCTCTTCAACGGTCTCATAGCTCTTGCCGCCATATTCTGTTTCGAAGGCGGCACGGCTTTGCTCTCTGGGCGCGGCGGCGGCGATGAGCTTTACACGGGGATCGACATCGAACGTCGGCACCATGAGCATGAACGCACGCCCAAGGCCGGCGACGCCGAGGCGAACCGGATCACAGGTCAAGAACCAGCCTCCCCGATTTCGCCCGCGACACACAGATCATGATGTAATCGTCTTTTTCCTCGTCCATCAAAACCATGTCGCGATGGTCGGCTTCCCCCGCCAGGAGACGGGTCTTGCACGTTCCGCATGTTCCGCTTTCACATGAACTGCTCGTCGCATAGCCGGCATCCCGAAGCGCTTCCAAGATTGAGCGATCTTCAGGAACGGTGACTGTTTCCCCGCTCTTTTTCAGTTCCACCTCGAAGGCGACGTCGTCCTGACGCACCACATCGACCGGTTTGAAGTCCTCAAAATGGATCCGCCCCTCCGGCCAATGGCCGGAAACCGCCTTGATCTCGTCCATCAAAGGCTTTGGACCACAGCAAAAGACATGTGTCGCTCTTGGCGTGATCAGATCGTCCCAGAAATCATAAACCGCGTCAGGATCACCGTTGTCGTGATGAACTATGATCCTGCCCTCGAAGGCTTCGTTGAGCTCCGCAAGATAGGCAGCCTCCTCAGCGCTTCGACTGACGTATATGATGCGTAGCGCCTTGCCTTTTTTGTCGAGATAGCGCGCCATGGAATAAATCGGCGTAATACCGATGCCGCCTGCTATCAGCAGATACTTCTGAACATCCGTCAGCGGGAAATCGTTCTCCGGCGCTTCAATATTCAGCTCGGAACCAACATGCGCATCGTCATGCATCGATGCGGACCCGCCTCGAGATTGAGGCTCACGTTTGATGGCAACGACGTATTCAGTCGGCTCGAAACCGTCGTTCACGAGCGAGTAACGGCGCATGGCACCTGACGGCGTTTCGACTGTGATATGCGCGCCGGGATCGAAACTGGGAAGCTTACAGTCGCCGACCGGAACCAGCGTGAATTCCACGATGCTCGGTGTCAAAACGCGTCTGCTTGCAACGCGCATTCTCATTTGCTGCATGAATTCCTCCCAGTCGGATCGCAATAGAACTTATTAGATAGCTAAGTTGGTGAAGTCAACCGCTTGGCGATCTGCTGAAACGTTACGTGTTTTCCGTGGCCTAACGAGTTATCTAGGTATTCCGTCCAGGCAGTGCCGCGGCGTTTCTTCTACCCGCGATATGATGCTGTCCGAGCTGTTGAACCGATTTGCAACCAATGAAAATCAGTGTTCTGCGCACTTCGTCCTCCAGTATCGACAGGGCTTGCGCCGCCCCATCGCGGCCACCGGCCGCCAGGCCGTATAATGTCGCCCGGCCGAGAAGTACGCCGTGTGCCCCCAAAGCAAGCGCCTTTACGATATCGCTGCCCCGCCGAATGCCGCCGTCCAGCAGAACGGTTGCATCGCGGTCTAGCTGTCCGGCAATGTCCTCAATGACTTCGATGGTCGCGGGCGCACCATCGAGTTGGCGGCCCCCGTGATTTGACACGATGACCCCGTCAGCGCCCTCCTTGCGGGCGCGTAACGCGTCCTCTCCGCACATTATGCCTTTGATCAGCAGCGGTCCGTTCCATTGTTTGCGAATACGGCGGACATCGTCCCAGGAAAAATGAGGATTCCGTTGGGAACGGGTGAAATCCGCCAGCGCTGCGTCGCTTACCCCCTCCCCCAGGAACGCCACAAGATTCTGTAATCGTGGCCTGTTTCTGCCAAGCCAAACCGAACCCAGCCATCTAGGATGCATCAGCCCGTCCAGGATTATGGGAGCGCTCATTTTGATTTCATGTGAGAAACCGTGCCGTAAATCACGCTCGCGTTTCCCCCCAACCAAAGAGTCGACCGTGACGATCAGCGCCGCATAGCCGGCTTTGGCGGCACGCTCTATGAGCGCCTCGGAAAACCCCGGTTTTCCCCACGGATAAAGCTGGAACCAAAGAGGACTATCCGTTTGTTGCGCAATCGCTTCCATTGATGTGTTGGACGCCGTGGAAACCGCGAAACCGACACCCGCGCCTTGGGCGGCACTTGCCAGATGCAAATCCCCTTTCGGCCAATAGATCCCGTTCAAACCCGTCGGGCCAATAATGAAAGGTGCAGAGAATTTCTGGCCAAATAGATTGACCGAGAGATCGACCATGCCACCGTTAAGAATTCTGGGTCTTAACTGAATATCCTCATATGCCTGCCTGTTTCTCTGCAGAGTAACTTCGTCTTCAGCCCCGCCATCAAGAAAATCGAACACGACCCGAGGCAAGCGAATGCGGGCCAATCGGCGCAAGTCGTCAATGTTGATGGGTTGGCTCATCTTACTTGCCGATTTGCTTCGCCACAGCCCGCGACACCCCGAGATCACACCCTTGCGGCGACGACACATCGCCCCCCCTCCGCTCACGAAAGATCCGCCCAAGACCACATGCGGCCTCAGGCGGATCCGGGAGGAAGTTTCAGCGGAACCTATTCTGCAGCGACAGTTTTTCCCGAAGTGTTGAGAAGTGTTCGCCAGTCGGTTTCTTTCGGGTAGACCCCCTCGTGGGAGTTGATCAAAACCTGCGGGATCTCGGAATCCGTTCCGATTGCCTGGCCACCTTCGGCTACTTTTTTAGCCGCATCCGCCATCAGGCGGCGGAATTCGACAATGGCCAGGTCCGACGCACCGAGGACATCGGTGTGGCGCTGGACGCGCGCGCCCATCGACACCCACATCGCAATATCCTGGTTGGGAATGCCCTTGATACCAGTAAAATTGCCTTCCTTCATCGCATCACGATCCTGAAGGAAATCGTTGTCCAAGGTGCGCAGGCAACGCCATTTGTCATCGACATCCACACCCGGCACCGCATGCGTGAACCGGCGCCACTCTTCCGTTGTCGGGACGTTCGGCCCATCCCAAGCAATGAAGTGGAAAGCGGTTTCCTCATCATTGATTGGCACGATCACCGCGGCCACCCTGTAATTGTTGTTGGGCGGTATCAGCGAGTAGTAGGGCGCAACGAATTCGGTAACCCGAATGTAATTGTGCGTAGCCGCGTTCTTGATGGGAGTACGGATCGCGGCATAGTGAAACCCATAACTTGTCGTTTCCGTTTGCATGCGAGGCGATTTGTCGGTCGAGGGCCGATACCATGACTTTTCGTCCGCCGCCGCGCCTTCGACTTTGGCTGGAACCATGTCAGATGAATGCAGCGAAGACGAGTGCGCGCTGTCGATCTGGCCTTCGTGGATCTGCGCCCAATTCGCGGGGATTCGGATCTTTAGGATTGCGATCGGAGAATCCGCGCGCGGCGCAAATGCCGGCGGTTGGAACTCCGGCATTTCGTCTTTGTCGCCAAGCCAAGCCCAGACGAAACCGCCCCACTCGCGAACGGGGTAGGAACGGTGCTTCACCTTGTCCATCAGAGGACTGCCTTCCGGCTCCGACGACATAGCGACAACGTTGCCGTCAACGTCCATTTTCCAGCCATGATAGAGGCAGCGAAGCCCGCATTCCTCATTTCGGCCAAAGACCAGCGAAGCCTTGCGGTGCGGGCAAAGCTCATCCAACAGGCCCAGGCGCCCCTTTGAATCGCGAAATGCCACATAGCTTTCGCCGAGAACTTCAACGCGAAGCGGCTTGCCGTCCGGCTCTTCCACCTCTTCGATCAGGCAAACAGGAGTCCAATGCTGACGCATCAGCCGCGCCATCGGGGCGTCGCCGGTCACACGGGTCAGCAGTTCATTCTCTTCGGGTGTAAGCATTTGATCTCCCTCCTCCACGGACCGCCACGTCAAAAAACACCATCGGGCGGCTTATGGCTTCTCCAGTATTCTTAGCTTTCTAAGTTTAAGCTGTCAACTGGAGGGCAGAATTTTTTCGCCTGCTATTGCAGGATCCCGAAACCCTGACTTCGGAGTGTCCCGCTGCCGTGAAATCCGGCCTCCCCTCGTCCAACGCGAAGGCCGCACAACGGCTGTTGTTGGAGATGAAAACTCTATGAATTCAGAGCATCGTGCGATGCTTTTATGGGAGGTTCCGGCAACTGACCTAAGCGTGAAAGGTTCATGGCCGATGCACGATCTATTTGCGCCTTTTGAGAAAAATCTTGCTAGAGTTCCAACCACGAATGCATTTTTCTCATGAGAAACGGCATTACGTAACGCGTATTCAAACCTGTCAGAACGAATGCCACCAAAAACAAAGAAATCGGTGCAGATACGTTTTCGGTTAGCGGCTTTAACGCGTGGTATATTATGATCAGCAACGGATAGACACCCAGCATACTGACCACCCAGCGTTTCCAAAAAAGCGGTTGCTTTTGCACATCCTCAATCGGCTCGCTGACGACAGCGTCGCAGCGAATCTTTGCGGAAGAATTGCTCAGTTGGTGTCGGAGTTCTCGACCGATGTAGCCGGGCAAATCCCGACCATCTGATTTGAGCTGGGCGACGTCGAATCTCAAGGAAAATAAAACTTCGCCACCATGGGCGCTTCGCATTTGCCCGCTGCTTTCCGCGTTCCTGTCCGCAGAAACGATATCGACGGTTAAATCATGAATAGCTTGCGTTACGCGCGCCAGATCTTCCGGCAGAGCTGTAATTGTAAGTATCAAGCCCGACCCGTTGCCTACCGGTGCCGGTTGACCTGCCTGAATTTTTGACATGTGTAGACTACCCGTTGGTATCAGCAAGTCCAATCAAGCGGTCGAACTGATCGTAATTCTTCAAAACGCAGGTGCCGTCCGGTCGAGTGAATGTTTTCCATATTCCATTCGCACGTCGACCGGGACTAAGGATTTTCGACGTTTCTCACCCTCGCAGAAACACGAACTGTCGCACGATCAACCCGGCAATCAGCAAGATGCACAAGCCGGATACGACAGGATAAGGGCTTACAGCCCCCACCGCCGCAACCGTTAGGAGGACTCTTTCCCAGGTGAGCAGTTCGGTCTTGATCAATCCCTCTATCGAGGCTGCGACGGCGAGCGCGCCAAAGAACGCACCGACCACTGCGAGAGTGTTTGCCAAAGGCCCGAGCTCCAGAAGTATTCCCGGATTCCAGACGAAGGCGAAAGGTAACAAAAATCCAACGATTGCAAGCCTTACGGCCGAGAAAGCAATCTTGAAAGGATCCTCGTCGGCGATCGCAGACGCGGCAATGGCTGCAACGGCGATCGGAGGAGTTAGCGCAGACAAGATCGCATAGTAGAGCAAGAACATTTGGCTCGGAAGGATCGGGAAACCGAGCTTGGATAGCGCCGGTCCCACGAGCACGGCCGCCAGAATATAGGCGCTCGGGGTCGGCATCCCCAGACCGAGAACGATCGTGACGGCTGCGGCAATCACGAGCGTCAGTATTGGCTGCGCATCGCTAACGGTTAGAATCACATTCGCTGATTTCATCCCAAGGCCGGTCATGGACAATCCGCCAATCACCAGGCCCGCAGCAGCACATGCACCGGCAACCGGCAAAATCTGCAGAGTGGTTGTTCCAAGACCTTCCACGATTTGCCAAGGCGAAAGCCGCGTTTCTTTCAGGATAAATGAAGCGACAATCGTGACAAGGACGCCGACACCAGCCGTAAGCGTCGGCGAATAACCGAGTATCAGCGCAACGATAATACCGATGATAGGCAGCAAAAAGACCCAGCCGGTTTTGAACGTTTCCGCAGCGGTTGGAACCTCGTCTTCCGACGGGCGCAGGTCGTATTTGACCGAGCGCAAGTGCACCTGGGCGAAAACGCCGGTATAATAAAGCAGAGCTGGTACCAGGGCCGCGAGCACGATCGAGTTATAGGAAATACCCGAGTACTCGGCCATGATGAAGGCCGCCGACCCCATGATCGGGGGCATCGCGCTACCACCGGTGGATGCCGCAACCTCCACCGCTCCTGCAAATCGGGCGCGATATCCAAGCCGTTTCATCACAGGGATAGTGATCGAACCGGTTGCGACGACATCGGAAGTGGGGCTGCCGGACATCGTTCCATATAATCCAGACGAGATGATCGCGATCTTGGCAGGCCCTCCTCTTGCGCGCCCGGTGACCAGAGCCGCAAGGTTAAAGAAGAAATCGCCGCCTCCTGCCTTTGAAAGAAATGTTCCGAACATCACGAAAAGGAAAACGTAGCTGGCCACCACCTGAATCGGGACGCCAAACAAGCCGTCGGTCGTGAAAACGAGGATATCGAGCAGATACGTAAACTCGCTAACCCGATGACCGAAGGGAGGTGGCAGCAGATAGCCAAAAAGATTGTAGAACAGAAAGAGCAAGACAACCCCGGTGAGCCCCAAGCCGGTAGTACGCCGGGTCGCTTCGAGCGTCAGAAACAGGAGCGAGGAACCGAAGAACAACTGATCGATCGTGAACTCATCCAGAATACTTATTCGGTTCGCTATCGCTCCCGAATTCATGAAGAAATAGACGCCGCAAGCAAGACTGAGAGCCGCCAGAATCCAGTCGTAGAAAGGAATCCGATCCGGCGCTCTGGAGGTCGCTCCAATCGCCAGAAAAAGAATGGTGAATATCCCCGAAATAAAGAGAATACCCTGAATAAGCGGGTCAGCGATAATGAACAGATTTGAATGAACCACCCATATGGCGAAGGCCGCCGACAGTACCTTGACAACGGTACTCATGGTAGGTGCGAGTTTTCTACGGCGGCCAGTTTCAGTCAGCGAAGGGAAGTCCATGCCTATACCGTTTCACGATTGTTTGTTTGAAAGTAAATTGCCCATACTGAACGTGCCTTGCCTGTGTTTACACATGCAAAGTCCGCAGCAGTGCACTTGGCAGCAGTATGCAGCCGGCGCGCTGTTTTTGCGGGCCGGCTGCATTATCTGAAAGGTGTTACTTAATAAGACCCAATTCCATGTAAGCGCGCTTTGCACCGGCATGGAACGGAAGTGTGGTCTGAGAAACAAGCAGTTCTGGCGTCAACTGCTTCATCGCGTTGTGCACGCCGCGAATTTCATCGATATTTTCTGCGATATCTTTTGCGAGCATATAGCCGGTTTCTTCGGGCAGGCTCTCGGTCGTGATCACCATTGCACCCAGTGCGACCGTAACAACGTCATCAGATTGGTTGGCGTAACTTTCGCCGGGAATTGTATAGATTCCCGTTCCAAATTTTTCGTTCGTCTTCTCAATGATTTCCTGAGGAACACTCAGAAGTACGACTTCATTACTTTTGTCAACTTTTCGGAACGACGAATGTCCTACAAAGATACCGTTAATAACCATGTCGGTCCGACCGTCGGTTATCAGGTCCGCTTGCTGAGCAGAGCCGCCCCGAACCAGAACCCCGCCGTTCGCTTCGATAGTAGCCTCATCATAGCCGGCTTCTTCGAGCATGAACGTCGTGATATTGGCCACGATGTTGCCCGCATTGTTGTTCGCAACGCGTATAGCCGCACCTGATTTCGCGAGATCGTCAATACTGTCGATCCCGTATTCATCGGCAATGGATTTTCTAAGGAAAAAATGCATCGGCGCCCAATTGTACATATACCCGATGGCCTGAAGATTGTTGATGGGTGCCTTGAACGGTTCTTCTCCGGCGAGCGCCAACTTGATCTCGGCGTCGTGGGCCAAACCTAAGTCCGTCCGACCTGCGCCCAGCAAAGCAATGTTTGCAAACCCGCCTCCGGTTGCTTGGTATGTAACGACACCACTGGGATCGTCAGCCTTAACTGCTCGGTCAATGCCAGCACCAAGCAGAGACCAAAGACCGGACGGGTTTCCTCCCGAAAGTGTGACGGTGACGCTTTCCGCAACTGCGCTGCCTGCAATTGCACACATTCCGATGGCAGCAATAACGGCTTTAAAACTCTTTTTCACAGGTTCCTCCCTCTCCATCCTCATAGACATCTAATGTTAGATATCTATGTTATATAGGAATAATGGATTGCCGCTTCTTAGTCAACTAAGATCAGGGTTTTTGGGTGGAGCTGATTTGCAGAGTTCTGCCGATTGCCCCATCGGCTCGTCACGAGAATGTCGCCAAGCGACAGGGCGCGGAGCGGCTTTCGGTCCACCCCCGCCGCGGTATCGCTCTGAAGATCGAGGCGCCGTGTCTTCGAGGAAAACTTCCGCGTCTATGGTAGGCGTAAGATCCGGCGGCAATTGCAGCGGGAGGGCTTCAATATCGCCCGTTGCACGTGGCCAGGCTTATGAAGGCCATTGGGCTTCAGGGGAAAATTCGGGGCAAGCGGCTCAAAACGACGTTTCCGGACAAATCCGCGCCAAACCCGCTCGACCGTATGAACCGCCCGTTCGACAATGCTGTCGGCTCACTGGCCTACGATAGCTAAGAGGAAGCGTGGCCCTTGGTTGGCGGCATCCGAACCCCACGCGATGCGGCACGTCGTTCATCTTCCTCAAGATTTCGGATCATGACAGTCAGCGCTTTTCGCAACGTGGTTTGCTCGTCCTTGGTGAGGCTGGAAAGGGCGATATCATTGGCTTCGAGCGCGAGCGGTTCAAGCAGTTCACGAAGTTCCCAACCTTTCGCGGTCAGGAACGCATGCAGACGACGCTTATTGCCCTCGACATTGCGCCGAACAATGTAGCCCAATTCCTCCATGCGAATAAGTGCGGTATGTGCGGTCGGTTCCGTGAGATGCGCTCTATCGCTCAGTTCGCGTTGAGACAGCCCATCCTCTTGCCAGAGAATGCGGAGGAATATCCACTGTCCAAAGGTAACATTTTGGGTTTGAAGGCGGATCTGTAGAGAACGGTTGAAACCGCGCGCAGCCAGGCGCACCAGCCTCGCTATACGTTCAACGCCCGCCTCATCTGCCGCGCTATACTCAATTTGTTCGCTCATGGCCTCATAAGATCAGCACGACGAGCTATTGCCAAGTCCCTGAAAAGCACCGCAGCCACTTACAGCACAACAAACTGCATCGCTGCACAGCCGGGTGCTCTTTTTCGCAGGGAGATCGCCTCGGGGTTTGCAGTTTACATGGAGCGGACTCTCATTAAGCATCAAGCGAAGTCCGGCCAGTTCACGTCAACCCTCCTGCATGTTCGCCAACCGCTCTCTCCAAACAGGTTCGACTTCGAGATTGCGGGTGTATTTCGGCAGATCGCCATCCATGAGGCGGGTGGCGTTTTCCACCAGAACCTCCGGCATGATCGAATAAAGATCGATCGTATGACCCAGGATGTGCGGCGTAAGGACGACACGATCAAGCCCGCGCAGCGGGTGATCCGCCGGTAGCGGTTCGGTCTCAGTCACATCGAGGCCAACTCCCGAAAGATGGCCTTCGGACATGACCTCGACCAAAGCGTCTTCGTCGATCAGTCCGCCACGGGATGTGTTCACCAGGATCGCGTCACGTTTCATTTTCCGCAGTTCGGCCTCCCCGATCATTCCGCGAGTTTGTGCATTGAGAGGCACATGCAGGCTGATCACGTCGGACTGCACCAGTAACGCGTCGCGATCGACCAGACATACGCCTTCAGGTGCGGTCTCCGGCGTCAGGAAGGGATCGTGAACCAAGATCTCAGCCGGTTCGAATGCCCGGAGGCGGTCGATCACCCCGCCGCCGATCCGGCCCGAACCAACTAACCCGACAGTCCTGCCGCGCAGCATACGGGCATACATCTGCTGCGGACGTTTGGCGTTTTCATGCAAGAGACGCTCAGATGTGTGCAGCTTGTAGAGAAGCACGAGCATCAGCATCACGGTTGCCTCGGACATCGCGAGAAAATTCTCGGGGGTCGCTCCGTTCCCCACGATTAGCCCGCGCATTCCGCAGGCCTCGAGATCGACCGCGTCGACCCCGATCGTGGGAAACACCAGCGCCCGCAAGCGCGAAGACGCATCGAGATCTTCTTCGCTGAGCCGAGAGCGGGAGCTGGCCACGATGATATCCACGTCCGACAATAGTGTCTGCCGCTGCTCTGCAGACAGGCGTAAAGGCACACCTGGAACTATTGCCGGCCCCCGCACCACATCCCAGCCAAGATCGGAAAGCTTGGTCGAAGCGCTTTCGAGTACGTCCGCGAGCACAGGATCCTGTGCTATATAGATCTTGGGTTTCATCTTCATTCGCTCCGGGTCAGGCCAGCAACCATGTTGGGGTTGTAACCAGGCTGAACGCGCGCATCGATCACAACGCTCTTACCTTCACGAACCAACTCGATGCCTTTCTTGACCGCTTCGACCAGTTCGCCCGCGGTAAAGACAGGCCCGATCCCCTCGCATCCCTGTGCACGAGCAACGCCTGCGATGTCGATGTCCGGATCGCCGATACGCTGACCGATCCACTTGTTCTCCACCGGACGGTTGCGAGCGACGGCAACACGCTCCTGGTGAACCTCGTCATTGTAGAAAGAGCGGTTGTTCGACACCACCGCCAGAAACGGTGCTCCATAGTGCGCCGCGGTCCAGAACGCCGAGGCCGCCATCATGAAGTCGCCATCCCCGAGAACCGCGACCGGTATACGCTCGCTGCCTTTCAATGCCAGCGCGGCACCGATCAGCATACCCGGACCGGAGCCGATCCCGGCACCGCCATCGGAGCCAAGGAAATCGAGTGGGTGGCGGAAATGCCACGCCTCGCCCGCCCAACCGAGCGGCAAGCGCACCATGCTGGCGCAAATTCCGTCCAGCCCTTCGCCAAGTGCCCCGGCCAGCGTCATGATATCCAGCTGCGCTTCCGGAGCGGGAGCATTCAGGGCGGGTTTCACCGGCAGGTTTTCGGGCTCGTCGCCAGCGCCAACACCCAGCAAATCCGCAATGGCATGCATCGCGCGATCCGGCGAACTGGCCAGGTGGAGATCGAGTGCCGACAGCCCCTGATGCTCCATGCCCCAGCCATTGTGCAACTGATAATCGAGAGAGGCCTGGATAATCTTGGCTTCAACCTTGCCTGCCAGCTTGAGCGTTCCGGCAACGTCAAGCCAGTCGAGGCTGAGGATCACATCGGCTTCCCGCAGAACTTCGCCCGCCGCATCGTCGATAAAGAATGCAGGTTTGCCACGGTGCAGAGGATGGTTCGTCGGGAAAGAAGCGCCGATCCGGATGTCGGTCAGAACCTTCGCTCCCAAAGCTTCGACCAATGCCACACGCCGTGCCCAGTCAGCCGGATCGCGCGACACCCGCCCCGCCAGGACAACCGGATTTTTGGCGTTTTTCAGCAACTCGGCGGCACGCGCCACCCCCTCAGCGGAAGGGTCCGCCGGCAGTGGCGACCGGTAACGCGAAAAGTCGGGCAATGCCGGCGCTTCGGCATGCTGTTTTTCCTGGATCGACACATCAAAATTTACATAAGTCGGGCCGTGCGGTTCCGCCCGGGCAATCAGATTTGCCCTCAGCATGGATTCGATCGCTGCCTCCATCGAAGCAGGCTGGTCATCCCATTTCACATAGTTGCGTATCATTGAAGCTTGGTCGCGGCAGGTATGCAACCAGTCGATCCATGGACGGCGCAACGCCGCATCCACAGGTCCGGTCGCACCGTAGATCAACACAGGCACGCGGTCGCACCAGGCGTTGAAAATTGCCATCGTTCCATGCATCAGCCCGACATTGCTGTGCAGGATCACAGCAAGAGGTTCACCTGTAACCTTGGCATATCCGTGCGCGATTGCCACTGCATGTTCCTCATGCAGGCAAAGCAACATCTGTGGGTCTTCGTTGCCCAGGTGGTTCACCAGGCTGTCATGTAGCCCACGAAAGCTCGATCCTGGATTAAGGGTGACGTATTTAACGCGAAGACCCCTAAGCATCTCCGCAAAAACGTCGCTCCCCCAAACTCCGTCGCTGTCAGAGGCAACCGGCCGTTCAACTCCCGAAGGTCTTTGATCAGTCATGCGATAAGTCCATGTTATTGAGGTTTCAGTGGTGGCTCAGCAGATGGCCGAAACCATGTGGTTGATCGTTGAACCCGGCTGTTCTCAGCAGATGCCAAGCCATAACCTGATTGCTTGTGATCACGGGTTTGCCAAGCTGCTCCTCGAGGAGGCTGACGACCTCGAGCGAACGGATCGCCGTGCAGCTGACAAAATATGCATCGGTTTTTTGGGCGTAATGTTCTTTCGTTAACGCAAGCCAGTCTTCCGGCGGCAAGGCGGCCATATCCCTTGGATGGTCTATTCCGAGACCATGGGCATCGATGACGTCAAATCCATGCCGATTGAGAAATGCGACTTCGCTTTTGACGATGTGGTCGACATAGGGGGTAATCAAGACCAGCGTTCGCGCCGTCAGTGCATTTAGAGCGCTTACGATCGCTTCAGACGTAGCGACGACCCGTCTGCCGGAGGCTGAACACGCGCGCGCCAGAATATCTCTCTCCAGTTGCTCGCTCAGCGTGGAAACAGCAGTACAATGAAATCCGACGACCGCAGGATCGACATCGCCCACAAGCGAAGCCGCAGTTTCGACATCTTCTGCCATGGCGTTTAGTTGTTCGCGCGAACTGCCGGTCAGTCGCAGGCGCGTCACATGCAAAGAGATATCCCGCGGTAACAATGCGGCCAAATCTCCCTCAGCCACAATGTTGCCGGACGGCAAGATCACTCCGAAACGCGCGCGCCCGCCAAAACGGAACCCACACGCAAGACTGTTCAACCGGGGCGGCGCTACGAGATCGCGATTATCGCTCATCATTTGTACAGATGGTTCAAGGGTTGTCCGGGCTCGGTGACACGACGGATGTCACCGAACCCAATGCCATTTATTGCTTGACCTTGGAGAAGACTTCTCTTTCCAGCAGTGCGGTGAATGCATCGACATCGCCCTCGACGCCCTGAACGAGGCCGTCCCAGCGCTGCAATGTCTCGATATGTTGCTGAACAATCGCCTTGGCGTCAGACGACCCACCCAATTTGACGATGTCGTTCGCTACCGCCTCAAGCTCGCTGGCGCGAAAATCTTCCATCGCTTCGTTGAACGCGTCATCAGGTTTCCAGAAGACCACGCCCTTTTCGTCGGCCTCCATGCGCGCAGCAGCCTCCTGGTCGGCGTAGGTCTTGCTGATCTTCGCAATCCGTCCGGGGATTGCCGAAATCAGCGCCGAGCGGTTCGCTTCGTCCAGATTTGCAACAGCATCACGGTTGAAGATGAATTCACCCAGGCCGTGATAGCTTCCGATCGGTTGATCGACGATACCGCGCACGGAGTCGATCAAACCCAGCGTTTGAAGCCAGGCGAGATTACCTACCGCGCAGTCGACCTGGCCCTGCTGCAAAGCAGGCCCGACTTCACTCGCCGGCAGCGACACAGGTACAGCTCCCAGGGCATTTATGAGGCGCACAGCAAATCCACCCGTCACACGAATTTTCTTCCCGGCAATATCGTCCGAGCTAGAAATCGGTTGCGCGCACATCAGATACCATGGCGAAGCTGCATGCCCTCCCAACCAGACCGCGTTTTGCTTTTCAAGATCGGCGATGCATTCGTCGCAGTTCAGCAACATCGTTTCGTTGGTCGCGCCTGCGGCAGCCCAGAAGTTGGCCGCAAACGGCAGAAGCTCCGGCAGCATTGCAACATGTGGGATTTCGCTGGAATTCAGCGTAGGCACGATAAATCCGGCGTCCATGACGCCGGCGCGAATTCCGCCCAGGCTGGCTTGGCCACCCAACATCTGGCCTCCGACGAAAACCTGCGTTTCGAGGGCACCGTCCGTGGCAGCCGCGAGTTCATCGAAGAATTCTTGCGCCTGCACGGCTTCAATGGCCAGCGGCGGCATGAATGTGTTGTACCTGAGTTCATCTGCATTTGCGCTGCAGGTCAACCCGAGAAAAGCTGCGACTGCGGCAGTTTTTATCACTCTATTCTTCATACTTCCTCCTCCCATTTTGGACTTACTGTTCGACTGTTTTCAAAGCCCCATCAGCCTCGGCAACAAAAGCGTTATGTCCGGAAATGCGATCAGCAGGCCTATGACCAGAAGGTCAACGACCAAGAACCACAGAACTCCGCGATAAATCATACTCAGCGGCACATCCGGCCCCACCAGCGATTTGACCGCAAAGACGTTCAACCCGACCGGTGGCGACATCAGCCCGATCTCTACAAATTTAACGATCAAGATGCCCATCAAGGTCATGTCGAGACCAACAGACTTGAACATCGGCAGCATTATCGGGAGCGTGAGAAACAGCAGGCCCAGTGGGTCCAGGAACATGCCGAGCACGAGATAACAGGCGCCGGCGATCAGAATGATCCCGAGCGGCGAGACATTCGCGTCGGTCATGATTTGCGCCAGAAACATCGGCAACCCGGAAAATGCCAAAAACCGGGTTAGAAGCACGGCTCCAAGCACAATGAAGAACAGGGTGGCGGTCCCAACCAGCGCATCCCAGAAACTGGATTTAACAACCGGCCAAGACAGCGCGCCGTTCAGTAGCGCAATGACAAATGTCAGTGCGGCGCCGAACGCTCCCGCTTCGGTCGCCGTGACGACGCCGCTGTAGATGCCACCGATCACGCCGAGGACCAGTACCGGAAGCGGCCAAATCGCTGCGGTGACGGTTAGTTTCTCGCGCAGAGTCGGTTTTTCGACCATACGCGGCGCGGTATCAGGTTGAAGCTTGGCCCGCAGAATAACCATCAGGGCAAAGGCGAGCGCGGACAGAAGACCCGGCGCAATACCGGCTGCAAAGAGCTTGAGTATCGAAGTCTGCGCAAAAACCCCAATCAGGATCATCATGACGCTGGGCGGGATCAATGATCCTAAGGTCCCTGCAGAGGCGACAACGCCGGTCGCAAGACCCATGTCATATCCGGCTTTCTTCATCTCGGGTAAGGCAATTCGGCCCATGGTAAGGGTCGTCGCCAGGCTGGAGCCCGAGGCGGCGGCGAACCCTGCACAGGCGAAGTTCGTGGCCACGGCAAGCCCGCCGGGTAACCAGCCCAGCCAAAGTCTGGCCGCGTCGAAAAGAGCGCTTGTCAGCCCCGACCGGAAGGCAAGCGCTCCCATGAGAAGAAACATCGGGATTGCCGAAAGTTCCCAACTGGCGGCCGTTTCGTAAGGTATCAGGCTGAGAATGCTGAAAGCCGCGCTCCAGCTCGACACAGCGGCTATCCCGACGAATGCCACAATCCCCAAAGCCAGCCCGATCGGCACCCGCAGCGCAACAAGCACAAGCGCGATCCCCATACCCCAAAATCCGATGGCCAGTGGAGTCATTGGGACAGTACTTTCGCTTTGTCGGCCCCAGAAACGGTCGCCTTCGCGGATCCGTAGGTGATGAACCGAACCATCTGCATCACAAGGTTCAGGACCGAGACGATAACGACCAGCGATAACGCCAGAACCGGAATCCAGCGCGCGGGCCAAGTCGGCAAAAAATAGGATGGTGTCTGGATCTGTTCGGTGATTTCGGTTGCGCGCAATGCTTCGGCCCCCGCGCACCAAGCAAGCAACATCGCGAAGACCGCCATCAATAGCGAAGTCAGACAGTCGAGCAAAAAGCGCGATCTTGTTGACAACATATCGCTGATCAGGCTTGCGCTGATGTGCTGGTCAGTGATCTGAACAAAAGCGATCGGCAAAAAGATCAGCGTAACCATGTAATAGCGCGACACGATCTCGGTCGTGCCCGCCAGCGGAACGCCGATTACATAGCGCAAGCTTACGTCTAGAACGACATGCGCCACCATCAGCGCCATTACGACACCGGAAATCATGACTGCGAGCTCGCTAAGCCAGCTCACACATTGCAGGGCGCGTCCGAACAACGATTGAGAATTTGTCCCAGTCACTCTGCCGGCACCTTTACTTCACAATTGCTGAAACCGGTAGCTGCGGCGCGCTCGTTGAGCAGACCTGCCGGGACGGTTTCCAACCAGCAATCGTCGATATCGGCTGCGCTCAGCGATTTGCCGGTCTCTTCCGCACGCCGACGCGCGGCTGCCCAGACACGGCCACGAATAGAAGCGCGCAGAGGGATCGGAAGGGTGAAGATGTTGGTTATCAGGCGCGACCATGCTTCTTCGCTCCAGACAGCTTCATACGCCTCGCGTTCCGGCCCGAAACTGAAAATGGCTGGAGCCTCCCGAGAACCCGGCTCGTTCCTCAGCCGTTCAGTCCCAGCCAGGTCGAGCGCCCCGTCCTCGATGACGACCTTGTATGTTTCCCTGGCCGCCTTCTCGGAGACCAGCCCGTTCCGTACGTCATGTAAAACCTTGGCCGGATCGCGGTCTTGCGGAGACCCGTACCCGCCGCCGCCAGGCGTAAGGACCCGAATAACGTCACCGCAATTCACGTTGAGCGAGTCGATCTTGGCAAGAGGCTGGAAATCCTTTGTTCCAGCTCGCCGGATGAATACGCCGGCCATTTCGCCGCAGCAGCCGCCCAATAAACCCCATGGGCTGAACCGATGCCGCTCCTGCCCGCGAGCGGTTACGAGACAGTCATGCTGGAGAACCTCGAAATCAAAGATGATGCCCATGCCGCCGCGATATTTGCCCGCGCCGCCTGAATCCGGCCGCAGCGCATAGTTCAGAATACGAACGCCCGAAGTGCTTTCGACCACCTCGAGGGGACTGTTGCGCAAATTTGCGATGTCCACCACATCGCGCGCGTTCAACCCATCGCCATCCTCGTGTGCGCCTGTGCCACCAACCAGCGGCTCCAGCACATTCACCTTCAGGCCGCCTTCGGCCAAATTCGGCTCGGTGAAGACGATCGGCGCGATGTAGCCCGCACCCGCCGCCGGAATGACTTTCGGCAAGGCCTGCGCCAGCGCGCCGCGAATGGCGTCCTGCACCCGCACCCCGGTAGTCGTTCGCAGCCCGACCGCTGCAGGTGCCTGACAGTTCACAACCGACCCGGGCTGAGCAATCACGTTCACCGATCGCATCAGACCTGCGTTGACGGGAATGTCGCGATCGATCGTCAGCAATACGAACATTATCGTATACACCAACCAAGGATGCGCCTTCCCGTCCGAATAGATATTGAAGGCGGTTCTTAACTGGGTATCGCTGCCGGTAAAATCTATTGTGATCTCGTCGCCGGCTACGGTTAACGCGACACAGAATTTGATCGGAATTTCTGAGATGACATCGTCATCCAGATAGTCTGAAAAACGGTACGTACCGTCGGGAATACCTTCAATTACCGCACGGGCTCGCATTTCGCTGTAATTCAGCACATCTTCCATCGCGAGCACAACGCCGTCGACGCTGTATTTCTCGAAGCATTCAGTCATCCGGTGCTGGGCGACACGAAGCGCGGTAACCATCGCCTTCAGATCGCCCCAGTTGTCGTTCGGAACCCGGCAATTGCACAGGATCAGGTGCAAGAGTTCTTCGTTCAGCTTGCCTGCCTTGTAGAGATGGGATGGAGGGATCCGGATCCCTTCCTGATAGATCTCGTAACTCGACGGCGAAAGGCTCCCGGCAACACGCCCTCCCACATCGGTCGAATGGACGTAGGCATAGGCAAAGCACTTCAGCTTTGTGCCAGCATAGATTGGAGCCAAAACGCTGATGTCGGGCAGATGTGAAGACAGGCCGCCGCTCGCGTATGGATCGTTGCAGACGACGATATCGCCCGGTTCGAAACTGCCGATGCTGTCGATCGTCTTCTTGAAGTTCAGATTGGCAAACATCGTGATGCCAATGCTGTGAGGATAACCGAAAATCTCGCCATCGCGGGTTACCAGAGCAACACCTAGATCAGCGGTTTCATTTACAAACGCCGTGTGCCCGGTCCGTTGAAGCGAATATCCCATTTCTTCGGCGATTGATCGGAACCGCTGGACGAAGATATCAAGTTGGGCTGAATCGGTGCGCAGAGAAAACGTTTTTTCTTTCATTGTGTTATCCTCTACGTAGCATGGATGAGAAGGTTGCCGGCGCCATCGCAACGCGCCGCAAAACCCGGCGTGACAATGGTGGTCGTGTCAGCCTGCTCGATTACGGCAGGTCCTTCGACACGGTCTCCATCGCGTATGTCGTCGCGACTGAAAACGGAAGCGACATGAGGCCGCCCGCCATGAAAGATCGGTCTTTGGCCGGTGGGCTCCAGTTTGGCGGAGTTGGTCCGTTCTCTTGCCGGTGGCAGCATGGGTTTCCACCTCCGCCCGACGACCTTGACCCGCAATGACACAAGTTCAACCGCCGACCCGGGATCGCTGTTGTGATACAGCGTCTCGTAGGTATCGTGAAAATTCTGCGCCAGCAGCTCTGGCGTCAGGGCGTCCACCTCCAGCGTTGCCGGCAACGTGACGTCGACATCGAAAGATTGGCCGCGATACCGCATGTTTGCAGAACGCAAGACTTCGACACGTTCGATTATCGGGCTTTCCGAAGCGAGGCTGTTGCGTCCCTCCTGCTCTAGCTGGCGATAAACCTCGCGCAAGACCCCGGAATCCAGTTCCGCCAGCGGACGCCTCAAACTTCGGATGAAGTTATATTGATAGTCAGCAATAGTCGCTCCCAGAGCGCACATGGTGCCTGGCGATCGCGGCACGAGAATTTGTTTTATGCCGACCTCTTCGGCCAAAAGGCAGGCATGCGTCGGCCCGGCACCGCCAAAAGAGATCAACGTGAAATCGCGTGGATCCAAACCCCGCTTGGTCATCATCGGAAGAATTGCGCTGGTCATCGTGGCGGTAGCCAGACGCAGAATGGCCTCGGATGCAGCTTCGACAGAGCAGTCCAGTCGGCTGGCAATGCGACCCACCGCCGCCAAAGCGTTCTCACGCTTCAATGGCAGGTTCCCCGCAGCGAATTTGTCGGGGTCAATGTAGCCGGCAACCAAGTAAGCGTCGGTGACTGTCGTCTCGGTGCCGCCACGGTCGTAACAGGCTGGCCCCGGATCGGCGCCTGCACTTTGCGGACCCAATTTAAGGATTCCAAACGGATCGAACCATGCGATGGAGCCGCCCCCGGCTCCCACTGCGAAAACATCGACCGTTGGCATGACGATTGGAAAATCGCCGACCGCCGCATCGGTGGAGTAGACCGGCTCCCGGTCTCGAATGATTGAAAAATCGGCGCTGGTGCCGCCGATGTCCAGCGTCACCGCGTCGCAAATGCCGCTCAGCGCTGCGACATAGGCTGCTCCGACCACGCCTGACGCAGGTCCGGACAGCATGGTGTTCACGGGTTTTACCTTGGCGCTGGACGCGCTGAGAATGCCGCCATTCGACTGAGTGATCTGCAAGGCGGTATCGAGCCCCACCCGCTGCGTGTCGATAGACAGGTCATCAACATAGCGGCTCATGATCGGCTGAACGTATGCATTCAGCGAGGCTACACTTGCCCGCTCGAATTCACGGATTTCCGGCCAAAGGTCGGATGAGCACGAAATGTAAAGCTCAGGCCGCACCTCACGTAGCCGATCGGCGATCTTCTTTTCGACCGCCGGACCTCTGTAAGACCCCAAAAGGCAGATCGCGACGCTTTCTATCTCGGCGGGCAGGCTCGAGATCGTCGCCTCTATCGCGTCATCGGCAACCGAGAAGTCCTCGTCATCCCCACGCGCCGGGATCTCAAACACGTCCTGCCGCGCGACTATGGCATCCGGCAGCGTGGCCTTCAGATTAAAGATGTCAGGCTTTCGCAGCCTGGCAATTTCCAGGATATCTCGATTTCCCTGGCTGACGATCAGCGCACCTCGCGCGCCGCGCCGCTCCAGGACCGCGTTCAGCGCGATCGTCTGGCCGTGCACGAAATAGGTGATCGCATCCGCCGGCCGGCCGATCGAAGCCATCAATTCGCTGATGCCGCGTGCCACGGCTTTCGACGGAGAACTCGGCGTGCTTGCGACCTTGTGAGAGTGCGATGCGCTGCCGTCATGAGACAACAGGCTGAGGTCCGTAAAGGTACCACCGATATCGATTCCGAGCTGGAAACAGTCTTCGCTCACATCGTCCTCCCAAACTCAGGCGAATTACTTATTAAATAACTCAATCACATATTACGTAAATCAAGTCAACTGACGGTCCGGGCGCTGGACGAAAAAAAAGCGGCGAATTTTCGCCGCTACGCGCTTTTTTGTCTGTGAGATCAGAAATCCAGTCCGAAATCGACCGTGCCAGCCGAATGGGTCAACGCTCCCGATGATATGTAATCAACTCCCGTTGCAGCGATCTCTTGCAGCCGGTCGATGCGTACATTGCCGCTCGCTTCGGTCTTCATCCGACCGTCTATCCGGCGCACGGCCTCTGCCATGTCCTGGGTCGACATGTTGTCAAACAGAATGACATCGGCGCCTCTTGCCTCTAACACTTCATCCAATTGCCCAAGCCCGTCGATTTCGATCTCGACAACGACCATATGCCCCGCAGAACGCTTGACCGCTTCCAGAACCGGCCTGATTCCTCCGGCCGCGGCGATGTGATTATCCTTGATCAGGATGGCGTCCGATAATGAGAACCGGTGATTATGGCCTCCACCGTGAAGAACAGCGAGCTTCTCGACAAGCTTCATGCCTGGCGTCGTTTTTCGGGTGCACGTTATTCTGGCTCCGGTCCCTTCGAGAGCCTGCGCGTATGCAGCTGTAAGCGTTGCCGTCCCTGAAAGTCGGCCCGCGAAGTTCAGCGCCACACGCTCGGCAGCGAGAATCGACGACGCCAGTCCCTCGACTTTCAAAAGCGTATCGCCGGCCTTGCAAGCGGAACCGTCCGCAACGACCGTTTCAATCTTCAAGGTGGGATCGATCAGACGAAACGTCAGGGCTGCAACTTGCATACCGGAAACAACCGCGGCCTGCCTGGCTTTCAGTTCGGCCCGATAACGCGTGGTTTCCGGAAGAACGGCACGCGTCGTAACGTCGCCGGCGCCTCCTAGATCCTCCATGATGGCGTTTCGGACCATAGGCTCCAATATGATGTCCGGGACCCTAGCAAAGCTGTTCACTGTGTTTGCTCCTTCTCGGTTGTCAACGCGCACTCGCCGGTCTCACAACGAGGGGCGCCTGCCTGCAGGATCGCGGATGCCCTCGCCGGCTGCTGTCAAATGAATACAATCGACGGCAAACCCATGGAGTGGCGCCGTGCCGGGACGCCACCCGGCCGCAAATTTATTGGCCCTGCAAATTGATGTGGATGTTCTTTTCGTGAGTGAAGGAAATCAGCTCTCCGATCCCTTCTTCCCGTCCGATACCGGATTGCTTCACCCCACCGAAGGGAGCCCCCAGGAAATGGCGGCCGACCTCGTTGACCCAGACAAAGCCTGCCTCGACGCGTGCAGCGGTTCGATGCGCGGTAGCGAGATCGCGTGTCCATATTGCGCAGGTCAGGCCAAGCTCGAGCGCATTGACCTCTCTCAGCATTTCGTCTTCGTCGCTCCACTTCCGAATAGCCAGTACAGGACCAAATATTTCTTCGCGAGCGATCCTCATGTCCGGTGTCACATCGGCGAAGATCGTCGGCGCGATGAAACAGCCCTCGGCCAAAGCGCCATCGGTCACCGCGTGCCCGCCCGTCACCGTACGCGCGCCCTCGCTCACGGCCGACTCGATGAAGCTCAGCACGCGATCGAATTGAGTTCGGCTGACAATAGCTCCCATGGTTGTCGTCGGATCGGTCGGGACGCCCGGCTTGTAACGCTCGACTGCTTTAGCCAGGAGAGAAACGACCTCGTCGTGAATGTCTTCATGAACAAAGGCTCTGCTGGTCGAACCGCATGACTGTCCGCACCAGCCAAAGTTCATTCCGGCAACGATCGCATCGGCGATCTTCTTGGGATCGCTGTCCGGATAGGCGATCAAGGCATTCTTGCCGCCCAATTCCAGCAGGACAGGTTTAACTGTGGCGCTCGCACTGCGCATCACCGCGCGCCCGGCCGGCACCGAACCAATCAGCGTTACCTTGGCCACGCCTGGATGCTCGGCCAAACCCGCACCGGCTTCAACACCGCCAGGCAAAACGCTGAAGGTGCCCTTCGGCAACAACCCTTCAACGATTTCGGCGAGGCGAAGAGCCGAGAGAGGCGCTTGCACCGGCGGCTTGATGATTACGGCATTGCCCGCCGCAAGGGGCGCAGCCATCTTACCGCCGCAGAACATGAAAGGATGATTGAAGGCAAGGATACGTGCGACCACGCCGAGCGGCTGGCGCGATGTCATGTTGACGCGGTCCGGCCCCATCGGAATCGTGTCGCCTTTCATCTCGGTCACGAGGCCTGCAAAAAAGTCCATTTGAGCCGCCGCAATCGCGGCATCCCCGCGCATTTCCGTATAGGGATTCCCGCAATTCGCGGCGTCGATCAGTGCGAGTTCGTCTCCATGCTTACGGAGAAGGGCAGCAATTTCCTTCAGTATCCGTGCCCGCTCCAGGGGCAAAACATCACGCCATTCATGGAACCCTTTGAGCGCTTCCGCCACCGCTCTATCGACATCGGCACGACTCGCGGTGGCGACCATGCCAATCGGCTGGCCGGTTCCCGGATTCAGCGTTTGTTCGTAGCTGCCTTCGACCGGTGGAACCCATGCGCCACCGTAATAAAGATCGGCCTGTTTCGAGAGCTTCAGGTTCGCGTCAAGGTTCAAGGTGTCCATCAGATTTGTCCTCCTGCATGCACACCTGTTATCTTAGAGCTCTAATTACTGTCAATCGGAGAACGCATCTGTCGCCAACCGGAGGCGCCGCAGATGGGACAAATGTTCAATGACCTTTGCGTCTGGGGCTCGTCTACCGCTGCCAATCCGATGCCGAACGCCGCACCGGCGGTACCGCACCGACCGATCAGCTGGACGCAGCCGATCCTGGCCGAGTTCTGTTTCCAAGGGCCAGGCATGGCGGCGCCATCGCTCGGGGGCATTTGCCGGAAATGTCCGGCGCGCGCCACGAGCAGCACCATGTTCGACCTGAAACTCGGAGAGAAGGACCCCTCGAAAATGGCACCCGATTTGACCAGGGAACGAAATCGCTCCCAAAGTGGCCCGAGACCCCTCAGCCGACCATTTCCTCGGCACGCTTGTGCAACAGCCTCGCCAATAAATCGGCGGGGCTGTCTTCGTTGAAGGTGAACCTGCGCGTAATCCCTACCGAACCAGCCATATAGTCCGACCTGAGTTCGATTGCCGCTAGCGTGCCTCGCCGCAATTCGCGCTCAACGACCCCGCGCGAGATAAACCACAGCATGTCGGATTGTTCGACCAGAGACAGCGCCACGGGAAGGGCTACCGTCTCGAATGCCGGAACAAGGCCGCTCAGTCCCTGCGCGACCAGATACTGATCCACGATCTGTCGGATGATCGCTCCGGGGTTCGGGGCTATCAGCGGAAAAGTGGTCAGCGCCTTTGGCGCGGGCATTGCCAGCGCGGGATGATCGGCCCGCGCCACGAGGAGTACCGGCTCGTCATAAAGATGTTCGAAGGTCAGGCCCGGCATGTTCTTGGCTGACGGCATTCGCCCAACCATGAAGTCAATCCCCCCCGATCGCAGCATCTCCAGCAAATAGCGGTTGGGGCCGGTGATGATTCCAACCCGCGCATCCCGGTGCGTGCGATGATAATCCAGCGCAACCGATGGGAAAAATCCCCCCGCAACGGTGGGCAACACCCCGACTTTAACCAATCCGACCGGAACTTTTCCCGAAAGATCGCGCACCCCCGCCTCAAGACTCTGCAGCGCGGCCAATGCATGCGCGCGAAAGCCCTCGCCCGACGGCGTCAGGACCGCGCGCCTTCCGGTCCGTTCGAATAGCGCTGTCCCCAAAATGGTTTCGAGCTCGTTGACGGTTTTGGACAATGCGGGCTGCGAGACATTGCGCACCCGCGCAGCGGCTGAAATCGTGCCGCTCCGTGCGACCGCTAGAAACGCCTCGATATGGCGCAGTTTCAAACCGGCTGGTATATTCATTTGGTTATACTTTTGGCACGATTTTGTATTTTTCGGAACTTAAAAATTATGTGAAGGATTGCTCGGGAGAGACCGATGCAAGCACTGACGCGCGACTGGGGAACAATGCACACCGATCACCGTTCCGGTGAGGGCAGTCGGCTGGTTTTCGTCAACTCGCTCGGTACGGATCTGCGGATGTGGGACGCGGTGGTAGCAGCCCTGCCGACCGATTGGGCCTGTTTGCGCATGGACAAGCGCGGTCACGGGCTGTCCGAAACCGCCCCTCCCGGCTATGGCATTCCCGAACTGGCCAGCGATGTTTTGGCCGCGATGGATCAGGCGGCCATGGATCGCGCGGTCATCGTCGGTTGCTCGGTCGGGGGGCTGATCGCACAACACATCGCGTTAATGGCTCCCGAGCGCGTGGACGGCCTGGTCTTGTCCAACACCGCATCGATGCTGGGTGCCGCCGAGGGCTGGCACACGCGCATCGCGGGTGTGCGCGAACACGGCATGGCAGCGATGGCCGAGGGAATTCTGCCGCGGTGGTTTGGACCCAAAATGCTTGCGGACAACAAAGCGCTCTTGTGGCGCACGCTTCTGGCACGCACATGCCAAGAAGGGTACATCGCCACCTGTGCCGCGATTGCCGGCACGGACATTACCGATCGTCTGGGCGAAATCACACAGCCCACGCTGGTACTCGGCGGCAAGTACGATCTGGCAACCCCACCTGAAGCGGTCGAAGCGCTGGCCGTCAACCTTCCTTGCGCCCGTTTGGAGATGTTCGAGGACACCGGGCATTTGCCCGCGATTGAAGCGCCCGGCGCTTTTGCCGAGGCGCTGACGAAGTTTGTGGAAAGGATTAGCGCATGAACAAGAAATTCGATCAGGGCATGAAGACCCGGCGCGAGGTTTTGGGCGATGCCCACGTGGATCGCGCCGAGGCAAAGAAGACTGAATTCGACCTGCCGTTTCAAACCCTCATCACCGAGGGTGCCTGGGGTGCAGTGTGGTCCTCGGATAGAATCTCGCGCCGAGAGCGGTCCATGCTGACCATCGCACTTCTGGCGGCGACGGGCAATTTCGAAGAGATTCCGATGCATATCCGGGCCACCGCGCGCACGGGCGCGTCGAAAGACGATGTCGCGGAAGCGCTGCAACATGTGGCTATCTATGCGGGAGTTCCAAAAGCAAACCATGCCCTGAAACTTGCCAAGGAAACCTTTGCGGAAATGGAGGAGAGAGAATGACTGACCTATCGAACCGGGATCAAGGACCATTGATCCCGCGCAATCGTGCAATCCATCCCAACCCTTACGATGTCGGTTACAAAACGAGCGTGACACGCTCGCCCAACCTGCCGCTTCTGTCGATGGAAAGTTCGCCGTCGGAAGAGACGGGCCCGACCTTCGGTCACAGCAAGCTGGGTCCATTGGACAACAATCTGGTTCTGAACTGGACCAAGGGTGCAGCTCCGGCTGTGGGGGAGCGTATCCTGATGCACGGTCGCGTGCTGGACGAGATGGGCCGGCCCGTACGCAATACGCTGATCGAGATCTGGCAGGCCAACGCGGGCGGGCGTTACCGCCACAAGAAAGACACTTACTTTGCTCCGCTCGATCCAAATTTCGGTGGCTGCGGCCGGACCGTCACAGACGAAAACGGCTATTACGAATTCCTTACTGTGCGTCCGGGAGCTTACCCTTGGCCGAACGGCGGCAATGACTGGCGTCCGATGCATATCCACATATCGATTTATGGCAACAGCTTCGGCCAACGCCTGATCACCCAGATGTATTTCGAGGGCGATCCGCTCATCAATCATTGTCCGATTGCCGCTACGATCAAGGATCGCAGTCAGCTTGACCGTCTCGTCGCACCGCTCGACTTCTCGAAATCCCGGCCGCTCGATTTCCTCGCCTATAAATTTGACATCGTGTTGCGCGGTCGCCGCCAAACCATGTTTGAGAATAGACTGGAGGGCATGTGATAATGGTACAGAAACTCGACATCTTGATCGAAACTCCGTCCCAAACGGCTGGACCTTATGTTCATATCGGCTTGATGCCGACCTATGCGGGCAATGCCGGCTATTATGACGAAGAGATCGGCACCACCCCCATACAGGGCGACGTCAAGGGCGATATCATTGAGATCGTAGGCTCGGTCTACGACGGCACGGGTTGGGCAATGCGGGACGCACTGATCGAAAGCTGGCAGTGCGACGCGGGAGGTATTTTCCCGGGCACCGAAGGAGCCGATCCCGCCTTTACCGGCCATTGCCGTTTTGCCGCGGATGCGGACTCTGGTGAGTTCACGCTGCGCACGGTCAAACCCGGTCGTTACAAAGGCCGTGGCGGTGTCGAAAGTGCGCCGCATATCTCTCTTTGGGTGGTGTCCCGCGGGATCAACATCGGCCTCAACACTCGGCTTTACTTAGAGGATGAGGACAATTCGAAAGACCCGCTGCTAAACCGGATCGAACAGCGCCATCGCGTGGAAACGCTCGTCGCAAAGAAAACCGGCGAGGGCAAATACCGCTTCGACATTCGCCTCCAGGGCGAGGGAGAAACCGTCTTTCTCGATATCTAGAGCATCGTGCGATAATTCCGTTTGTTTTGAGGGGGCGGCATGGATCGCCCCTTTTATTCAGGGCCTCTTTTGTGAGCTTATCTGTTTTCGACCACCCTTGGCTTTCCGGTCTTTTTGGCGATGCGGAGATGGCCAGGATATTGTCGCCGGAACGCCAGATTAGACATATGCTGGCATTCGAGGCAGCGTGGTCGCGCGCTTGCGCAAAGGTCGGGTTGTTTGATGCGGATACGGCCGAGACGGCGGCGGAGGCAATCGAAACAGCGGAAATTGACCTGGACGACATTGCCAGGGGCATGAGTCAAGACGGGGTTCCGGTCCCGCGGCTTGTAGATCAGCTGAAAGCCGTCGCCCCGGATAACGTGGTGCACAAGGGCGCGACCTCACAAGATGTGATGGACACCGCGCTGGCACTGACGCTGCGCGAAGCATCCGACCTATTATCTCAGCGCCTGGTAGCGCTTTATCGCAGTTTCGAGGACGTGGAGAAACGTTTTGGCGACGAGCCTCTTATGGGGCGTACCAGGATGCAGGCGGCCACCAAGATCAAGGTACGCGATCGGGTTCAAACGTGGAGATTGCCGTTGAACGACCACTTGGCGCGGCTGTCCGAACTGCGGCCCCGCGTGGAGAAGGTTCAGATCGGAGGCGCTTCCGGCGATCGGAAAGCACTGGGTCAAAAAGCCGATAGAGTAGTTGCGGAGATTGCCGCCGCACTCAGGCTAGCCCCGACTGATAAAGCATGGCACGCGACACGCGACGGGGTGGCGGAATATGCAGGCTACCTGTCGCTTGTCTCCGGTACGCTCGGTAAATTCGGCCAGGACGTGGCATTGATGACGCAGCAGGGCATCGAAGAAATAACGCTGTCTGGAGGAGGAGGCTCCTCAGCAATGCCGCATAAGAAAAACCCTGTCGGCGCAGAGTTGCTGGTGACGTTGGCTCAGTTCAACGCTGTGCAGGTCTCAGCCATGCACCATTCGGTGGTGCATGAGCAGGAACGATCGGGCAAGGCCTGGACGCTTGAGTGGATGGTGTTGCCGCAGATGCTGATGGCAACCGCAAGGGCCATTGCTGTCGCCCATACCATCTGCGAAAGTATTGATCATATCGGATCCGTGCAAAGCTGAGCTGAGTTTCCGGGGTTTTCTCGACTGAATGAGACGTTTACAGCTCAGCCAGCATCGGGACTGTCAGACGAGTTGACCTGAGGTCCCTTTTCCCTCACATCAGCGCGGAGTCCTTTGGTCGATGCGCTGAGACCGAAGTCTGGAGCGCTGGAAGCCGGCGTTTTCCGACTTCGATCACGATGACGGGCTGGTTGCCTCAACGGGATTTTGCAACGCGGCGCTCGAGTTCCTGGCAAACGCAGCTCTGATCCGCTCCATCAATTGAATTTGCGCTTCAGTGAATACGGCCTGGCTGTTGTAAACAAGATAGAGTGGCATTGATAAACTGATTTCGGGAGTTTTCACGAAGCGCAGCCCGTATTGGTTCATGTCAAGCGGGAGCGCGCTCTCGAAAACGAAACCCACTCCTACGTCAGCTCGAATAGCCTTCAGAATCGGTTCCGGATGACCGAATGCCATTACGCTATTCGTTCTGAACAGTCCCACTGTCCGAAGCGCTTCATCGATTAGTTCTCGGGCAATCTGACCTCGGGGAGGCGTTACGAGAGGTAAGGACGAAAGCTCTTGAAGCCCGGCCACGTCTTGGACCAGGTCGCTTTCGATAGCCGCGACCAGGTAGAGAGGCTCTCTCCAAAGCAACTCAATTTCAAGCTTGGACGTGTCCTTGTTTGGATTGATCAGCGTCACCCCAAAATCGCATTCGCCGTTCAAGACCGCCTCAGTCGCCAAATAGGGTGTCAGGACCGACACAGAAACCTTGTGCGATGGGTTTGATCTATGATTTTCGAGTATTATATCCGGTAGCTTATAAGTCCCCGCGACCATCGACGCTGCGATCTTCGTTCTCTCCAGACCGCCATTGTTGATGTCCACAAGATCGAGAAACATCTCAGAGCTGCGATGCAAGATCTCGGATGCCCAGGTATATATCCGCTTTCCGGCCTGGGTCAGCTCTATGTTACGACCGACTTTCTGCACCAACTGAGCGCCAACACTTTCCTCCAGACCGCGCAGATGTGCCGTCACCGCAGGCTGAGCAATATTAAGTTGCTCTGCCGCGCGCGTTACACTGTTGAGTTGAGCGACCTTGCAGAAAACGTTGAGTTTGTGGAGTGTCAAATTCCTTGAACGCAGAAAGCTGTTTGACAACTGCAAATCTACGTTTTGCAAAAGCGACTTAGACATACCAGCTCTTCCCCTCAACCTGCACGCTATCGAAATCGACGCTGCGAAAACGCTTTATCTGACAGCAGGGCGACACCGGACAACAGCTTATTCTTATCACTCAATACATAACCTAAACAATATAAATCATCGCCAAATTCATATTGGACAATCATCGTCGCGGTACACCACGATTTCGCAGATCAAGGCGCGCCGCCAGGCACGTCATATCGAGAAAAAAGCAAAGAAACCCGCTGTTCGGCTCAGGCGACTGGCTCTGAGCCTTACCAGTTACAGGGGTTGGACGTGAAGGAGAGACCCAAGGTGACCATGCATGGCTTTGGAAGAAAATTCCCGGCGGGCGGAAGCAGTTGCGCAGCTGGCTTGACTTCAAGGGCTGTGTGACTGGCTCGCGGAGACCAGGCCGGCCGGCCAAATGAATGCTCGCTAGAAAATGCAGGAAAACGACGCGCCAAGCGGATGCGCACGTCTGCGGAATTGCCAATTCAAGCATGGCGCAAAGGGGAGAATAACATGCGAGGCGTAACGTTTCCCGGAGATCGCAAGGTCGAGATCATGACATTCGATGATCCGACTCCAGGGCCGGGAGAGGTCGTGATCGAAGTTAAGGCGTCAGGTCTGTGCGGGAGCGATCTGCACGCCTATCGGGCACCGTCAGACGATCAGGCATTTCGTGAGCTGGCCAAGGGAAAACCTTATGAGACCATGCGCGACAACGGGCCGATGATCGGAGGCCATGAACCTTCCGGTGTTGTGGTTGCGGTCGGTCCGGGAGTGAGCGAGCGTGTCGCCCGCCTCGGCCAGCGCGTCATGATACATCACTATTCCGGCTGTCACATATGCGACCAATGCCGGACGGGATGGCCTCAAATCTGCGAGACCATGGTTCCCGATATCTATGGTTGGACCGCACATGGCGCGCATGCCAAATACATGAAATGCGCAGCTCATACGCTGGTTACGCTCCCGGACAGCCTTTCGTTCGAAGCCGGTGCGGCGATCGCATGCGGCTCGGGCACTTCTTATTCAGCTCTTCGCAAGGTCCAGCCGAATTCGAGCCATACGGTTGCAATATTCGGCCAGGGTCCGGTCGGATTATCCGGCACCCAGTTCGCTGCCGCAATGGGCGCACGGGTTATCGCACTCGACGTTAACGCAGAACGTCTCGAGATGGCCAATCGCTTTGGCGCCGCCGAAACGATTAACCCTGCGGATACAAATGCGGTCGAGGCGATCAGGGATCTGACACACGGCAAAGGCGCACATTTCTCGGTCGAAACATCGGGGGCGCAGCAGGCGATAACCGATGCAATAAAGTGCCTTCGGCTGTGGGGAACCGCTGTGTTTGTCGGGCTGGGCAGGTCGGCGTCAGTCGATTTTTCCGCCGACGTGATTTTCAGGCAGATCAATGTGGTCGGGTCTTTCACCTTCTCAACGAACATCATGGAGGAATGCGGAACGTTCTCGGTGGATCGCGGCGTCGACGTCGAGGCAATTTTCTCCAATCGCTGGACGCTCGATCAGGCCGGAAAAGCTTATGAGCTTTTGGACAAACAAGCGTCTGGAAAAGGAGTGATCGTTTTCTAGGGAACCGAATGGATCGGAAAGAGAACCAACCGAATTCAGGAATTCTATTCGGTCGGTTTGGGGACGGACAAAGTATCCATCAGCCATGTGCTGAAAATAAAACAGGAGGAGAGCAGATGAAAAACATAATATACGGCCTTGTCGCGTCAATTGTACTGCCACATGTCGCGACGAACCATGCGATGGCGGCCGATCTGAAAATCCTTTCAAGCTGGGATCAGAGCTATGCCGCCGTCGGTGAGGTTTTGATGCCATTTATGGAGTATCTCGAGAACGAGACCACCGAAAATCTGAACTTATCCAGGTTCGGTCCCGAAACGGTACCGCCTTTCGAACAGTTCAATCCGGTCGCGCAAGGTGTATTCAATTTGCTCTATACAAATGGAGGATATCACTACAACGATATTGCCGTTGGTATGTCTTTAGACGCATTAAGCGGTTCCAGCGAAGAACTTCATGACTCCGGCATTTGGGATTTCGCCGACCAAGAATACCAGAAAGTCGGACTGAAACTGATCGCCGTGTTCTATGATCGCAACGGCTTCCACATGCTCCTGAAAGAGCCTCTGGGCGAAGACGCACTGAATGGCCGTCGCATCCGGGGAACTCCACTTTATCATCCCGTGATCGAGAAACTCGGCGGCTCTCCGGTTGTTCTGCCTGGGCCGGAAATCTACCCTGCGCTCGAACGTGGGGTAGTCGATGGCGCCGCATGGCCGACCGTCGGTGCGGTGAACTATCGCTGGTTCGAGGTTGCCGATTATTTCGTGCGGCCGACCTTTGGCCAAGTCAGCCATATGCTTTTGATGAATCTCGATACATGGAACAGCCTAGATGAAACAACCCAGGCTGAGATCGAGGCTGCAGCACTGGCCTATGAGAAAGAAAGCTCGACAATTTTCGATGGTCTTGCGACGACCGAAATGGAGACGCTGATCGCCGAAGGAATGGAAGCCACCGATTTCCAGCCCGAATTTGCGGCCACGCTCAAAAGCGCCTGGTTCAACGGCGTGACGGAGTTGGCGAGTACCGTCAACCCCGAAGCGATTGCCGAAATTCGGACCATGGCAAGCAAAGCCAATATCTCAGACTGACCGCAGATGCAGATGGTTGCCCCTCCGGGGGCAACCATCTTTCTCGCCAACAACGGAGTCATGGATGAGGGCTTTGTTCCACCGTTCGTTCAGGACGCTTTTGCGCCTTCACGACGTTATTATCAGTATCGGCTACCAACTCGGATCTATGGCACTTGCTGTTATCGTTGCTATTTTTGCCTATGAAGTCGTGATGCGGTATTTCCTAGGCGCACCAACAAAATGGGCAAGCGATTCAGTCTCTTTTCTTCTGCTGATTTCCGTTTTTCTTGTCATTCCCCATGTCACCCGAATCCATGGGAACGTTTCGGTTTCTATTTTTCTTGACGTGCTCGACGAACGCAAAGCCCGGATATTGCGACGGTTCGGTTTTCTCGTCGGTGCCGGGGTTTGTCTTTGGACAGCGTATATTTTCTTTGGTGAAACCCAACGATTGTACATGCGGGGGACCGTCACGCTCACAACAATCCAGTTTCCAAAATGGATCTTATTCTCATTTGTTTTCCTGGGCATGTTGAATACCGGCCTGAGTTTTCTGCGCATGGCGTTCGGGCAAAGCTTTCAAGGCTCAAAGGGGCAGTTCCAATGATCGAGGGAATTCCAGCTGTTCTGGTTGGCGTGGGACTGCTATTGCTGGCGATGGGCAGCGGCATGCCGGTCTTCGTGGCTTTTCTCGTTGTCAATCTCGGGGCTTCGATGCTGCTGCTGGGACCGGCTGGTTTCGGCATGTTCTCGGGTAGTTTCTTCGAAACGGCGACCAGTTCCTCCCTGGTGACAATCCCGTTATTCATTCTTATGGGCGAGTTGCTTTTCAGGAGCCGAGCCGTCGAGGTTCTTTTCCAGTCGATCGATACGCTGGTTGGGCGCGTCCGCGGCCGGCAGTTTATTTTGTCCATAGTGCTCGCCACAGTCTTCAGCACATTGTCAGGGGCCGCCATGGGCGTTGCGGCAATGCTCGGTCGCTCTTTGTTGCCGGGCATGGTTTCCAGGGGGTATGACGCGCGTCTTTCTATCGGCACGATCCTCGCGGGAGCCAGCCTCGCGCCGCTGATACCGCCCAGTGTGCTGGTCATCATAATCGGCACCCTGGCCGGCGTGTCCATCGCGGGTCTCCTTATTGCCGGGATTATTCCGGGGCTGGTTTTCTCTTCGCTATTTGCGGCCTACGTGTTCATCAGAATTTGGCGCAATCCGACCCTCGCCCCTGCGGATGAGGATGCTAAAAGCCGACCCAGTCTCCTTGAGGCGGCGACGGCGCTGATAAAACTTCTGCCGTTTACAATTATTATCGCACTGGTGATGGGGCTGATCCTGATGGGCGTCGCCACGCCGACCGAAGCGGGAGCAATGGGGGTGTTGGGCTCGCTGATGACCGCTGCCATTTACCGGAACCTCAGCATTCGAATGATCGTGGAGGCGGTAGGAGAGTCAGCCAAGATCTCGGCCATGATCCTCATCATCATGGCAAGTTCCAAGCTGTTCAGCCAACTGCTTGCATTTTCGGGAGGGGCTTCGGCCCTGACGCAGTGGATCGTCGAATTGCAGGTATCGTCGTGGGTCATGCTCTTCATGCTGATGCTCCTGCCATTTATACTGTGCATGTTTATCGACCAGATCGCGCTGATGCTTATCGTGATCCCGATCTACCTGCCGATCATCGACAGGTTCGAATATGATCCGATCTGGTTCTGGCTCCTGTTTTTGGTCAACATCACGGTCGGTGGCATAACCCCGCCATTCGGTTACACCCTTTTCGCCCTCAAGAGCGCCTGGAACGAGGGATCCATGTCATCGGTGTTCGCTGCGGCCTGGCCTTTTGTCGGGTTGTTCGTGATCGGCATGGTGCTTCTTGCGCTGGTTCCGGAGTTGACGACACTTTTGCCGTCAATGCTCTGATCGGCTCCGGAATGAATGCCGGGATTTGAACCGCGACATGCTGAGCGGTTGAGGCGACGGTGAAATCGTCATGCCGGTTTAGCTTTCTTGCAAAACATGACGGATATGCTGAGAGAGAAAAATGAAAAGCGAACTTAAGAAATATCAAGTATTTATTAGTAATGGCTGGCGTGACAGCGCGTCAAAAGAAACATTTCTGAGCTATAATCCGTATTCCGGAGAACCGTGGGCGGAAATTCCGCGCTGCGATGAACGCGATGTCAACGATGCCATCGAAGCTGCGCATCGTGCGCTCTACGCCGGGGCTTGGGGTAAAATGTCACCGACCGAGCGCGGAGCACTGATGAGAAAACTCGCCGGTCTCATCGAACGCGACGCCGATCGTCTTTCAGCGGTGGAAGTGCGCGACAACGGAAAGCTTTTGGCCGAGGTAGGCGGTCAGATCCGCTATATTCCCCAGTGGCTGTATTTTTATGGTGGGCTGGCCGACAAGATCAACGGAGCGGTGGTTCCGATCGATAAGCCGGATATGTTTGCATACACGCTTCGCGAGCCGGTGGGCGTCGTTGCGGCAATCGTACCGTGGAATTCGCCGCTCATGCTGATGATGTGGAAGCTGGCTCCGGCTTTGGCCGCAGGCTGCACGCTAGTGATCAAACCATCAGAGCACACGTCGGCTTCGGCACTTGAATTCGCCGCCCTGGTTAAAGAGGCGGGCTTCCCGGAGGGGGTGATCAATATCGTTACGGGGTTTGGGCAGGATGTCGGAGATCCGTTGACCTCGCATCCGAAAATTTCCAAGGTCGCGTTCACGGGTGGCGAACTGGCAGGCCAGAAGATAATGCAGAATGCCGCTCCGGCCTTCAAAAGACTAACGTTGGAGCTGGGCGGAAAATCAGCGCAGATTGTCTTTCCCGATGCGGATCTGGAGGCGGCTGTCGCGGGTGGAATCGCGGGAATTTTCGCGGCCACGGGACAAACCTGCATCGCGGGTTCTCGCCTGCTCGTACATGAAAGCATCTATGACGATTATCTGGAAAGATTTGTAGGGCTGGCAAAAAAAACGAGGATGGGCGATCCAATGGACCTGACAACCCAAGTCGGTCCGGTGACGACAAAGCCACAATACGAACGGATTCTCTCCTACATCGATATTGCCAAATCCGAAGGTGCGAGATGCGTCTTGGGCGGCGCTCCAGCCGAGCGTCCGGAATGCGGGAACGGTTGGTTCGTCGAGCCGACGGTTTTCGCCGATGTGGACAACAAGATGCGTATTGCACAGGAGGAAGTATTTGGTCCTGTGGTGTCGGTCATCCCGTTCAAGAATGACGAAGAAGCTTATCAATTGGCGAATGACACCGCCTATGGTCTGGCGGCCGGCGTTTGGACAAGCAGTATTAAACGCGCGACCGTCGCGCCCAAACGTCTGCAGGCGGGAACTGTTTGGGTAAATACATATCGTGCCGCCAGTTTCCTCATGCCGTTTGGCGGCGTAAAAACGTCGGGTCTTGGCCGCGAGAACGGGATTGAGGCCATCGATCCCTATCTTGAAACCAAATCGGTCTGGCTTTCCTATAGTACTGAGATTAGCAATCCATTCGTCATGCGTTAGGTCGTTTTCCGATCATATTGAGCCATTTGACCGAGACAAAATTGGTCCCTGACGTAGTTGGATCGTGCGTAGCGTTGTGCCGCTTGCACGATGCACCGCATCGCGCTTCGCGACACGCCTTGCCGAATGAACCATTTGGAGCCATCAAATGGTTCAATATGATCGGAAAACGCTCTAGGCGTCTCCAGCCCATGGGAGGAGCCGGAAACCAGGCGCTACTCTACCTTGAGGCGGTCGACGGCGTTGGCTTCGCGCAGCCAGTCGAGAAGTGCCGTAAGCTGCCGGTCTCGTTCCATGATGGTCTCGCTCCGATCACCCTCGAATGCATACCAACCCCGCCCCGTCATCAGGCCGAGATCGCCCCGTTCCACTAGGTCCCGAAGCGCTTTTCGCCCCTTGTAGTTTTCGTCACCCGTCTGCTCGTAAAGAGAATCCGTCACCGCCAGAGCGGTTTTCTTCGAAACGATCAGATCCTCCGTCAACAGCGGCCCCCAAAGGGCAAGCCGGGGCCCGAGGCTCAGGCGCACGGCAGCGTCGATATCGTCGCGGCTGGCAAGACCCTCGTCGACTAGCCGGTAGATTTCGGTCAGCATCGCGAACTGGATCTTGTTGATCAGAAAGCCGGGCCGTTCGGGACAGGCCACCCCCACATGATCGATGGAATGGATAAACGCGCGCGCCCAGTCGATCAGCTCGGGCGGCGTGAAGCTGCTGTGGATGATCTCGATCACCGGGATGATGTGGCCTGGCGTGATATAGTGAATTCCGAGAACACGCTCACGACTGGAGACACGTTCGGCGATGTCGGAAATGAGAAACGAGGACGTGTTCGAGGCCAGGACAACATCCGGCGGACACAGCCGATCCAGTTCCTCGAAGACAGCCTGCTTCGTCTCCAGCACCTCCTGCACCGCCTCATGCACCATAAAGGCGCCGGCAACCGCATCCTTCAGGGAAGACACGGTGGCGACGCGGTTCACCATCGCCTCGACTTCGGTGCTGTCATCGGAAAAGCTCGCAGCGATGGGCCGCGCACGTTCGGCATAACTTTCGAGCATGGCTGCCTGACTGTCGCAGATGACCACGTCATAGCCGTGGCGCGCATAAAGCGTTGCGATCACGCACCCCATGAAACCCGCACCGACAACGCAGACGCGACCACCCGAAGGCGGCGCAGAAGCAATCCTCCCGGCCATCAGTGCACCGCCGCATACATGATGCGTTCCTCTGTGGCATCTTCGGGTGTGAATTCTTCGACGATACGCCCGGCCCGGCAAACGAGGATGCGGTCGGATATATTCATGATTTCAGGTAGGTAAGACGAGATTACCACGACGGCGATTCCTTCTTCTGCCAGCGTATTGATCAGATGGTGGATTTCCGAGATCGCCCCCACGTCGACACCGCGCGTCGGCTCATCGAAGAAGATCACCTTCGGCTTCTGAACCAGCGACCGCGCGATCACGACCTTCTGCTGATTACCTCCAGACAGCTCGATGACGCGCGCATTGGAATTGATGGCCCTGATGTTGAGTTTCCGCGTCCATTCGGCGGCCATCTCCTTGATCTCGGAATAGTTGAGGAAGAGGCTCGAACTGACATTGGCAGCCTGTGCAGCACGATGAATGTTGTCGGCGATCGACATGCTTTCATAGAACCCCTCGACCTTTCGATCTTCGGTCACATAGACGATTCCATCCTGTACGGCCGGGCGCGGGGTCCGGTAGCGAATGGGCTTGTTCTCGAGCCTGACCTCGCCGCCATGAAAGAAGTCGCGCTTGTAGATGCCGGAGATCACCTTGGCGGCTTCGGTGCGCCCGGAGCCGATCAGGCCGAATATGCCGGTCACCTGGCCGCCATAGATCGAAAACGACGTGTTCTTGACGACCCGCGACATGGAGAGGTTCTGCACCGACAGGATTTTCCGGCCCGGCCGGCGGATCTTGTCTTCCCCGTGGCTGTGATAAAGATCGTCCGACAAGGTGCGGCCCACCATGGCCTGAACGATCTTTTCCCGGTCGAACTTGTCGACGGTATCGCTCACCACCAGTTCACCATCCCTGAGAACGGTGATCCGATCGGCGATGCTCAGCGCCTCCTCGAGGGCGTGACTGATAAAGATCACCGCGACACCCCGCTGCCTGAGGTCCTTGACCAGCGCAAAGAAATGCCGCTTTTCCTCGGGCGTGAGCGTGGCCGTGGGCTCGTCGAAAATGATCACCCGGGCGTTCTGCCGCACCGCCCTTGCGATCTCCACCATCTGCTTCTGGGCGGCGCCGAGCGTCCCGACATCGGCCCAGGGGTTCACCTGGAAGTTCAGCGATTGCATGAACTGCTGGGCGCTGATGTAGATGCCGCGAAGACGGTTGAAGAGTTTCTCCTCGCCCAGGAAGAGGTTCTGGGCGACCGTCATGCTGGGAACGAGGCTGGTTTCCTGAAACACCATGGCCACACCATGCGACAAGGCTTCGCCGGGCGTCATAAAGGTAACCGGCCGGCCGTCGAGCAGCATCATGCCCTCGGTCAGTTGGGTGACCCCCGCCATCATCTTCGTCAATGTGGACTTGCCCGCCCCGTTCTCGCCCAAGAGGGCGTGAACCTCACCGGGCATGAGCGTGAAATCGACGTTTCGGACCGCTGCAACCCCGCGATACTCCTTGGTCACGGACCGCATTTCGATCAGTTTGGATGTCTCCATGATCCTCTCCCTATATCTTCGCTCGCACGACGATATCGCCACCCCTGCACGTCATCAGCAGGCCATCGCCGGTGGGGAGGCAACTGGTGACGCCGTGACGCACTCCGTCCGCTCGGGAGTGCAGGCTCTCGACGGGATGCCCGTTGCCATCCAGACGCACCGCAATCCCCAGCGATCGCGATGGCGCCCAGGGCTTGAGTTCCCCGAGCTGCTTGAGGCTGCCGCCCTGCATGGGCTCGAGATAGGACTGCGGGTGATGCAGGGAGGGCGCGATCCAGTATTCAGGGTCGATCGTATCCACCATGCGACGACGGTATTCGTCTTCGCGCAGGACGAATTCGATAAGTTGCGTGCGCGGAGCAAAGATTGAAAGCCAAAAGTCTCCGCCCTCGCGCTCGTGTGCCATGCGTGCCGGATACCCCGGCAGTTCATCGACAACGACCCCGATTTTCCCATCCGGAGAGATCCGCAGCAGGCGATGACGCCAGCTTTCCGAAACGACGATATTGCCGTTTTCGGTCACGTGGACGCCATATGGGAAAGCGAGTTCTTGCGCCATACAGGCCGCTGCGCCACTGCCAAGGTCGATTTTCCAGACAGACCCGCTGGCGCCGTGTGTCATCAGATCGACCTTCCAGTCGCTCATTCCGTGATCCTGGCTGCCCAGACAGACGAACAGGGTATTGTCATCGGCAAAGGCAAGGGCGGAAGGGGACACGATGGGCAGATCTCCCAGTTTGGTGAACTCGCGTCCTTCATGCGCTCCGCCCCGGATGACGAGACGCCCCTCGTCAAGCCCCAGGGCCAGCATGCCCGACGGATGAGCCGCCAGACACACGATGTCGCTTGACGCCGTCCAGAGAGTATCGATGGTTTTCGATGGGCTCAGGCCCAGCAACCGGGCGCCGGACGACAGCAGGATGCCATCCGCTCCTAACGCGATATTGTCCGGAGCCGTCACGGCGGCCATTTCCTCGGCTTCATCGATGCGGGTGTTGGGACGCAATGCCCCGTCCATCGGTGGCAGGGTGATGGCGGCGCTGCCGCTGCCGCGGAAGCGGTCGAACATACGGGCAAAGAGGTTACTCACCGGACTTGCCTCCCCAGTAATGGCTGATGCCTGTCCATTCCATGTCGGCTCCGGGAATGTCGTAGACACCGATCCGGTCGTTGAAGAGCCCTCCCAGGAACAGACGTCCCTTGTGCTCCCGGATCGACGTGATCGAAGGATGCTTGATGCCGTCGCGATCCCAGAGCACGTCGAGCACCTGACCGGTCAGATCGAATTTGAAGACGCATCCTGAATTCATGTTCGGATACATCCATTCGTCGCTTGCCACGCGGTAGACCATGCGCCGGCGGAGCTGCGGCATTCGCTGGGCGAGGTCGAAGGTGGGCGATCTCATGCCGATGATGGCGCACCAGAAGGTGCCGTCGGAGGCCTTGTTGATATTGTCGGGGTAACCTGGAAGATCCGGTATCACGACTTCTCTTTGTCCCTTGCGGGGGCCGTCGAACCAGTATCGGCTGATCCGACAGCCCCAGGTCTCCGCGAAGAGGAAGGATTCGCCGTCACCCGCCATCGTGATTCCGTTTGGAAACTGCAGCTTGGGCAAAATAGTGCGCGATGACCCGTCACGCGGGTCGTAGCAAATGATGCGGCCATTGCCCCGCGATTCCAGTGCGTCGAGCACCCAGTCGTGAATCTCGTAGCGGATCGTGGCTTCCGAAAAGAAGATCCGGCCGTCCGGCGCGATGTCGAGATCGTCGGCGAGCCGCATGCGCGAGTCGTCGATGATCGAAAACATGGACCGGTTCGTCTCGTCCGAGAGCTTTACGGGCTTGCGATCCTTCGTAACCTTGTAGAGCCCCATCCCGCCGACACAGACGACAAGTTCCCGGTCCCGGTTGAACGCCATTCCCAACGGATGGCCGCCGATATGTACGTAGACCTCATGTCGTTGGTAGTCGGGCGCAAAGAACCGGATGATGTCGCCATGCCGGCTGCCGCAGTAAAGATTGTCGTCCTCGTCGAGGATGATGTCCTCGGGCCCGTCGAGCTCCCCCTTGCCGATCGGTTGCGCAGAGGCGAGCTTGTTGTTGACCTCATAGGGCGAACCGGACCCTTCGGCGGTGGGCGGGCACGGCGGCAGGGCAAAATAGGTGGGTGAGACATAAGCGCGATTGAGGATCTTGAGGCGGTTCTTCATCCACTTCACGTCTATGGCCACGGCCACGAGCAGAATGAGACCCAACACGAGGTCGCCGGCGCCGGTGCGCAAGCCCATGCGCACCAAGGCATTGGTGACCATGACCACTATGACGGTTCCGATAATCGCCTTCGCGACCGACCCGCGCCCGCCGCCCAGACTGTTACCTCCGAGGACCGCGGCAGTCAGGATAACAATCTCCAGCCCGACGCCGACGGAGCCGCCTATGCTGCCGAGTCGCGAGGCATAGAACAAGGCGGCTGCCGCTGTGAAGACCCCCGACAGGATGTAGGTCTGGGCCACGATCCACTTGACCGGCAGGCCGATATTGTAGGCGGAACGGCGCGACCCGCCGACAGCGCTCAGATGCCAGCCGAACCGCATGCGAGTCATCAATATATGGGTCAGGATCGCCACAATGACGGCAACGAACAGCGAGAGCGGCATTCCCAGGATCCGGGCTGAGCCCAGATAGTCCCACATTGGCACCGGCGTTTCCGAGTAAGAGGCATCGACACCGTAGTTCAGGGACAGCAGCTCCACTATGGCGCGTACGAGGATGAGCGTGACCAAGGTGGTCAGAAACGCGCGAAGCCCGAGGAATCCGACGAGGACTCCGTTCAACGCCCCGACGAGACCGCCAAGTGCCAGAACGGCCGGGATGACGACGATCAGCGGCATTCCCAGGGCATTGACCAGATAAAGCGCGCAGAAATTGCACAGGGCGAAGACCGATCCGACGCTGAGATCGATGCCGCCGGCTTTCAGAACCAGCGTCATACCGATGGCGACGAACAGATATTCCGCCAGGAGTTCGCCCATCGTGCCGAGGCTTCCTATCGCCAGGAAGTTCGGGATGATGAAGGAAAAGACGGCGACGGCGATGGCAAGGAACATGAACGGGATCGCATTGTCGATCCAGTTCTTCGACAGGATCTCGCCCATGACGTGGTCGGGAAACAAGCGATATCGCCAGCGCAAATAGGCTTCGCGCGCACTCATACGTATACTCCGGGGGTTTTGGCTTCGGACGATCGTCGCCAGATAGGTCGATCGCCCGTGCCTGGAGATCAGTTGCCGAGTTTGATCTGGTCAACGGTCCAGCAGGACGTCGGAGCTACCGTATCCGGTGTCAGGATCTGGTTCTCCGTATAGACGGCAAAGGGCTGCGTGCCGGGTTCCGGCTGCGTCTGCAACAACATCTGGATCGCGGAGGCAAGCACCTTGGCCTGATCGCGCGTATCGACCTTCACATACGACGAGAACGCCCCGCTTTCGACATTGGTGCAGCCGAGATCCTTGTTTCCGCCGCCAGTCGAGACAAGTTTGATTTGGTCCTGCTTGCCGGATTCCCGGATGGCCGCGGCAATTCCCACGTCCATGTTGTCCCACAGCCCGATAAAGCCGCACAAATCGTCGTGCTGCTTGATGATCGTGGAGGCGATGGAATGCGCTTTCGAGGCATCCCAATCCGCGGCCTGAGTGGCCACAAGTGTCGCATCCGGGTAATCCACCAAGGTATCTTCGACCCCGGCAACGCCGAGCTGGTTGGGCGGTGCGGTCACCGGGCCCTGAATCAGGGCAATTTTTCCGGATGTTCCAGAACCACAAAGACGGGCCGCTTCTTTCGCGGTTTCCACGCCCACGCCATACCAGTCTCCTCCGACGAAAGCATCCGAGTTGACCGGTGTCTTCATGTTCATCTGGATGACGTTGATGCCGGCGTCCATTGCGCGTCGGATAAGCTTGACGTAGGCCTGCATGTCTGCGTTCTGAATTATTATTATGTCCGGCTTCTCGTTGATAAGTTGCGAGATAGCCTGTGCGCCTGCATCGACGCTATAGTTGGCATCCCTGATCGTCAGCTCGTAGCCAAGCCTATCGGCATCCCGCTGCACTGCGGCCATCCAGCCTTGTGTCAGGTCCCATCCCATCGTGACCGGAACGAAAGCGACGGTCTTGCCTTCAAACGCCTTCTGGTACTTCAGGATCAGGCCGTCATCCGGGCGCTCCGCCGAGGCCGGCGCGACCTGACCCAGGACACCCAGCATTACGGCTGCGACCGCACCTATCCTCTTGAACATAGAAAGTTTCATGTCTTCCTCCCTAGAAATGTGGTTCTTTTTCCGGATCGCCCGTCTGGACCACCCGGAATTCTAGATGTCGCCTTGCTGCGATGTCTGTTCGTCGCGGGGGTTGAGCAGCGAGTCCACGATGATGGCCAGCAGCAAGATCAGACTCTTGATGATATTTTGAGCCGAATAATCCACGTTCATGATCGTCAGACCGTTCAACAGCAGTCCGATGAGAACCGTGCCCGAAATGACATTCCGGATACTGCCCTTGCCGCCCGCCAGACCGATCCCTCCGATCACCACGACCAGGATGATGTCGTAGATCATCGTCGAGCTGGCCAGCTTGGTGTTTACCGATGACACGGTCATCGCCATGATCAGGCCCGCGCAGAAAGCGACGAGGGATGCGAAGCTGTACATCAGGACCGTCATGGGCCGGATAGACATTCCGCTGTTGCGCGAAGCGAGCGGATTGTCACCGATCGCGTAGACGAAGGCGCCATAACGCGTCAGGCGCAAGGCCACGAACGCGAGACAGGAGATGATGAGGAACAGCAGAACCGGCATGGGAACCGCCGCGAGCGCACCGGTTCCGAGAGACGCAAACCAGCCCACATCGCCGCTGATGAAGATGTTCTCGCTCGACACAAGGGCAAAGCGTCCCAGCCCGGAAATCACGGTCGCCATCGCAAGCGTGGCGAAGATGGCCGGAATCTCGACATAGGCGATCAGGAATCCGTTGACCGCGCCGAAGGCCACCGCCAGCAGCAGACCCAAAAGAAGGGCCGTCTCCACCTGCATTCCTCCGGAGAAAAGCGTGAAGCTCCAGCCAGTCGAGAACACCATCACTGCGACCATCGTAAGGTCGATGCCGCGACCGATCACGACGACCGCCATTCCGATCGCCAGAATTCCCAGGATCGAGACGCTCTGCAAAAGAGAGAGCAAGTTCGATATCCGGAAAAACCCATCGAGAAAAATCGAAAACAGGACGAACAGAACCGCCGAGATGGCCATAACCATCTGTTCCTGATTCAGCGACAGAACGGCATTCCGGTCAAACTTCAATGTATTTTCCTCCCCATGACCCAAGCCGAATTCCCCGGGGTTGGTCCCAGCGATCCGACACAGGCCCGCCGCCTGGTGCGTGTTCCATTATGCACTGAAGGCAGCCTCACGCTGGCGAAGCGATCCGCGTTTGTCCAATATTGAGAAACGAGAAATATATAACCTTATCCTTATGAAAAGAGCAGGCGGCCGGTGTGTAGGCCGGTATTAAATTATGTCCGGACCCCCGGATTTCCTGGGTTTGCACGGAGATTTTGGGGATTTTCCGGAAATTGGAGCATCGGGCGAAAACTCCACTCGATGGTGGGTCGATGCCAACCCGCTCGCGGGAAACAGCCAGAATCATAACTGAAAAGCGTAATTACGACACCGGGACTTTGTTGAATGAATTATCCGACAGGTACCTTCGCCTAAGAAGTCTGACAGGGCACAAGCTTGACATCTCCCGGTTTCGTTCAGACACGAAGCGTAGTGGAATTCGGCCATCCGGAGCCAGTGGCACGCGCCGTGCGCACCGGGCTTGGAGGCAAGCGGATTGAGGAGGATGCCGACCCTTCAGATGAAGATGGCGATATCTCTTTTTGCTTTTCCACTGATGTCGAATTTTCTCAACCGCAAGACGATCTCACAAGCAGGACATTAATACTTTATCAAAAAAAGGCTTACTGGCGACAAAGAAATAAAATTATGAACAAATCTAATTTATTACTTAGGCGATCCCTAATTCGGACGGCAACAGCGCCATGTCGCCAAATTGCCGTGCACCGAAAAGATCTGGGGTCGACTTCGTTTCTTTCGGCACATAAGCGAGACACGACATGCCCGCTCTTGCGGCGGCTTCAAAACCACTGGAGCTGTCTTCTACAACCAGGCAATGCTCAGGCAGGATACGATTTGCTTGCGCAGCGTGGAGAAACACGTCCGGGGCAGGCTTGCTTGCTCCAACTTCATGCGCCGAGAACATATTGCCTTCAAACCAAGGAAGCATACCCGTTGTCTCCAACGTTGCGCACATCTTTTCCATCAATCCATTTGAAGCAACGCAAAATTTTACTTCATGATTCTTTAGTACTTTCAGCGCCTTTTTTGCACCTTTAATTGGCTTTATTTCGCTCTTCAACGAAGCTATCAATTCCTTCGAGAACGGAACCAACCAATTTTCGGGCACTTTCAAGCCTTGTTCCGATAAATACCTTTCGACATCATGCCTGCTTTTTCCTATGAACCTGTCGCAACATTCGGAAAAGGATATGTCAGCGCCGCGTGAAAGCAGAAATCTATGAAGATGCCGATTGGAGATCGTTTCGGAATCCACAAGCACACCATCGCAATCAAATATAATAAGCTGCGGAATGCGATCTGGATGCTGCACCGCAATATGTCTCTTACCTGGAATCATAGCCACATAGAGCCTTTCAAAGATATTAGCGTCGTCAACGATCAGAGAACTAACTAAATCTATAGTGCCCCTGAGCACGCACTCAGCAACCGGCTCCAGCGCCGAACCATCAACTTAACTGGAATCTGAAGCAGTTGTGACGACGTTCACAGTGTAAGCCGTAAGGACGCCACCATAAGCGTTTCCTTCTGGAATTACGGGACGTGGTATGGTTAGCCTAACTTGCTGCACCAAATTTAAAAAAATCTCTCCATCTATTCTTCGCTCTCTGGAATGAGATGTTTTTAGCAATAAGCTACGATCAACTGGGAGGTGAGGGGGAAGTTTGTGCATTACGCTTAAGATAGAATTGAATTAACGGAAGCACTCAACTAGAGACGCGATGAATAGGTTCTTACCTGACCAGTGCTCCAATCCCCAAGTAGGAACCTCAGGATCATGGAGTTCTCCATCTAGTATCACGGTTCCGGGCTGGAGATGACTGGGATAATACAGCGCATTCGGAACATTGATTCTGATCGCAAAGCGAGGCTGATCCTCATAGTAATGTCTACGCCAATCCTCCAAATTTTCGCGGGAGTCCGCAAGGGTCAGAACCAATACAAGCCCAGGAACTCTGTTCGAACCATCCATTTACCGCCTATATGCAGGCATTATCCATCGGTTTCTCAGGTCTAGAGAAGTCCAGTGCGATCCCCTTGGTAGGATCAAAAATCCAGCTTCAGTGGGTTGAACTCCGAGCTCTGATCAACACTCATGCGCTAATCGGAGCCAATATGGATATTACCAGCGGTGGCTTTCCTGAAAGTAGCAAGCAGCAGATCATCGCCGAACTGCTGTGCATAACGGGCATCCGCATCAACGCTGCTGTCGAACTCGCTGGCCGGCCCGCCCCGAACTCTCGCCGGAAAGCGTAATGCTCAAACAGGAACCGGACGACAAGGACTGAAAGACCTAGTGCAGCACCCGCCGCACGCCCGACTGCACCTTGAGGAGCGCCGGCAGGTAGATGGCGACGAGGTCGTCCAGGCTCGCCTGCGCGGCGGCCATGCCCGTGTTGAGCGCCGCCACCACCCGGTCGCGGCTATCGTAGACCGGCACGGCGAGCGACCTGAGGCCGATCTCCACTTCCTGATCGATGACGGCAAAGCCTTGCGTGCGCGTTTCACCGATACGGTTCATGATCTCGTCCGGATCGGTCAGGCTCAGCGCCGTGCGCGGGGTCAGGTCCGAGCGCTCCACGAGTGCCCGGGCCTCTTCTTCCGGCAGCGCCGCCAGCAGCACGCGGCCCATCGACGTGCAATGCGCGGGCAGCCGTGAGCCGGGCGTCAGTCCGATGGACATCACCCGTTTCTGCGCGGCCCGCGCCAGATAGACGATTTCCGTGCCGTCGAGGATCGATACCGAGCAGGACTGGCAGATCTGCTCGGTAAGCTGGTCGAGCCACGGCTGCACCACCTGCGGCAGCGGCAGCGAGGCGAGCGCCCCGAGACCCAGCCGGAGCGCGCGTGGCGTCAAAGTGAAGAACTTGCCGTCGTAGTCCGCATACCCCTCGTGATGAAGGGTGAGCAGGCAGCGGCGCGCGGTCGCCCGGTCCAGCCCCGTGGCGTCGGCGACATCGGATATCGACAGACGGGGGGTGTCGGCCCCGAAACACTCGATCACCCTCAGTCCCTTGGCGAGCGAAGCGATGTGATCCGTCGGTTTGTTCAACATGCGCACAAAATTCAGTTCTATTTGAACAAATGTCAACATGCGAACAAATTGACTGGCCGAACCGAAGCAGCGGGCCTAGACAATCCTCAACCGAGGAGGTTTCCATGGATAAGACAATAACGTCCCTTACGGCTGCGGTCGCGGACATAAAGGACGGTTCCCGACTGATGATCGGCGGCTTCGGCGGCTCCGGCGCGCCGATCGAGTTGATCCACGCCCTGATCGACCGTTTCCGCGAAACCGGCAGCCCCAGGGACCTGACGGTGATCAATAACAATGCGGGCAACGGCGGCATCGGCATCGCCGCGATGATCAAGGCCGGCATGGTCCGCAAGATGATCTGCTCCTTCCCGCGCTCGTCGAATGCGGAAGCCTTCAACGAAAAATATCTGGCCGGTGAAATCGAGCTGGAGCTCGTTCCCCAAGGCACACTCGCGGAACGCATCCGCGCAGCCGGTGCCGGCATCCCCGCCTTCTACACGCCGAGCTCCTTCGGCACCGAGCTGGCGGAAGGCAAGCCCACGGAAGAATTCGACGGCAAGATGTATGTGCGCGAACGCTGGCTGAAAGCCGACTTTGCGATCATCAAGGCGCAGGTCGGCGACACGCTCGGCAACCTCACCTACCGGTGTGCGGGCCGCAACTTCAGCCCTTTGATGGCCATGGCCGCGGACCGCACCATCGTCCAGGTCAGCCATCTGGTCGCACCCGGCGGCATCGACCCCGAAACCGTCGTCACGCCCGGCATCTTCGTCGACGGACTGGTCGCAGTTCCGGAACCTGAACAGGAAGAAATGCTCGTCCGCGCGGGAGTGGTTTACTGATGGCCTATACGAAACTCACCAACGCCCAGATCGCCTGGCGCGCCGCCCAGGACATCGAGGACGGCGCCTATGTCAACCTCGGCATCGGCTTTCCCGAAATGATCGCCAAGTTCCAGCCCGAAGGCCGGGACGTGATCTATCACACCGAAAACGGCGTGCTCGGGTTCGGCGGAGCTCCGAAAGAGGGCGAAGAGGACTGGGACCTGATCAATGCCGGCAAGAAGGCGATCACGCTGAAACCGGGTGCCTCCTTCTTTCACCATGCCGACAGCTTCTCCATGGTGCGCGGCGGCCATCTCGACCTTGCGGTCCTCGGCGCTTACCAGGTGGCCCAGAACGGCGATCTGGCGAACTGGCGTGTCGGCTCGAAGGGCGTGCCCGCCGTCGGCGGCGCGATGGACCTCGTCCACGGCGCCAAGCGGGTCGCGGTCGTCACCGACCACGTCACCAAGGACGGCAAGCCGAAGCTGGTCGAAACCTGCACCTTCCCGCTCACCGGCGTCGGCTGCGTCACCCGCGTCTACACCTCCCTTGCCGTGGTCGACATCGTCGACGGTCATTTCGTCCTGCGCGAAAAGCTTTCCGGAATGACACTGGAAAATTTGCAGGACGTGACCGGAGCACCGCTGCATCTCGAGGGCGACCCCACCGACCTGACCGTACCCGCTCTAGACTGAGGAAAGACCTGTGCAAGACGTATTTATCTGCGACTACATCCGCACACCCATTGGCCGCTTCGGCGGTGCCCTCGCCCCGGTGCGCACCGACGACCTCGGCGCGATCCCCCTCAAGGCGCTCGCGGCCCGCAACCCGGACCTGGATCTCGCGGCGATCGACGAAGTGATCTTCGGCTGTGCCAACCAGGCGGGCGAAGACAACCGCAACGTGGCGCGCATGTCTCTTCTGCTCGCCGGCTACCCGGAGACGGTCCCCGGTACCACGATGAACCGCCTGTGCGGCTCGGGCATGGATGCCGTCATCACCGCCGCCCGTGCGATCAAGGCCGGCGAGGCCGAGCTGATCGTCGCCGGTGGCGTGGAGAGCATGTCGCGCGCGCCCTTCGTCATGCCCAAGGCCGAAAGTGCCTTTTCCCGCACCAGCGAAATCCACGACACCACCATCGGCTGGCGCTTCGTCAACCCGCTGATGAAAGCCCAATACGGCGTCGACAGCATGCCGGAAACCGGCGAAAACGTCGCCGAGGATTTCAACGTCTCCCGGACCGATCAGGACGCCTTCGCCTTCCGCTCCCAGCAGAAAGCCAAGGCCGCGATGGACAATGGCAGGCTCGCCCGCGAAATCACGCCCGTCTCGATCCCGAGGCGCAAGGGCGACCCCGTCATCATCGATATCGACGAGCATCCGCGCCCGGAAACGACGCTCGAAGGTCTCGCCAAGCTGCGCGCACCCTTCCGGGACGGCGGCTCGGTTACGGCCGGCAATGCCTCCGGCGTCAATGACGGTGCCGCCGCCTTGATCGTGGCCTCCGGCGAAGCGGCAGCAAAATACGGCCTCAAGCCGATTGTCCAGGTGCTCGGCGGCGCGACCGCCGGCGTGGCGCCCCGGATCATGGGCTTCGGTCCGGCGATCGCCTCCAAAAAGCTCATGGCGCGGCTCGGCCTGGCGCAGGCGGACTTCGACGTGATCGAACTGAACGAGGCTTTCGCTTCCCAAGGGCTTGCCACCTTGCGCGATCTCGGCATCGCCGACGACGATCCGCGGGTGAACCCCAATGGCGGCGCCATCGCCCTCGGCCACCCGCTCGGCATGTCCGGCGCCCGGATCACCGGCACGGCGGCTCTGGAACTGTCGGAGAAAAACGGCCGTTATGCCCTCTCGACCATGTGCATCGGAGTTGGCCAAGGAATTGCAATTGCACTGGGAGCTTGCAACTAGTTTCGTGAACCTGAGCTGCACGTCTTTCAAAACACGAACCAAGACTAGATGATGGATTTATTAAAATTGATCCAAGGTCGATCTGATATCATATTGAAAGGTGCAGGTATATTTTTGACCTTTTCCACTACATCTATCATTTCTGAAGGCATATGGAGAAAGTTTATTTACGTCGGCGATGGGGCACATGAGGTATGTTTTGGAAAAGCACCCAAGACTATACTCAGCTCTCGAATTGCATCGGCATCATGTGCCGGTCCGCCAAAACAATTGAGCCTGAGAGGAGGTCACATGAAAGGGACATCAACATGGCTTTTTGAGCATCATAGACCTACTCGGAAGAGAACGTAGTCGATGAGTTGCGTTCGGGTGGTAGGTTTCCGTTTGCCGAACTTACGCGGTGAACCGGCTTGACCCAACGAACAAACGTTACAGATCCCGTCGGCCCGGTCAGGCCGCTTTGGAACAGCGGATCAGAGAGATTTGTCAGAGGCATATCCGGTTCGGATAGCAATGCTTGGATGTATTGCTGTGCCGAGAGTGCTGGATGATCAGTCAGAAGAAAACCCGTCAGATCTACAACGAGTTGGGCCTCCAATGAGGAACAAGTTTCTGGAGCGCCGGATGAAAGCAACGCTTCAGGAAGATCGCCAATCGGCCGTCGGGCCGAATGACGTTGGGCTATGGACTTCATGCATGACCAGCACGCAACTGATCGAAAATCCGCGTTTTGACCGTGTTCGATACGTTCTCTCGCTATGTGCCGGGGCTTGATCCACGGCCAAGTGATCGGGGAGAGGATGTTGCGAGAACCCTGAGCAGGGTGTGTTCTCGATTTCACGCAGTCGCCGACTCTAATCTTCCAAATCCCCGATTGAGCTAACGATGTTCCAGAGCATTCACAATTAACAGGAGCGACATGGAAAACTGGGCAAGAAATTGAAGTCGGTTGATTCTTTGAAACACAAAAGACGCCTCGCAGGGCCGATAGAAATAAGACACCTGCGCCACGCTGTGGCGGTCGAAAGTCATGGAAGTTTCAGAAAAGCCGCACTCGCGCTCAGAGTGAAGCAATCGACACTCAGTCGGACCATTTCTCAGATGGAAGCTCGTCTGGGTCTGATCCTTTTCGAACGAACGAGTGGCGGTGCGCGCTTAACAGAGGCGGGTGCCGAGATCGTGAAGACTTCCCGCTATCTCATCCAGTCATTGGACCAAATGACACTAAACGCCCAGGAGCTAAGCCGAGGCAATACGGGACAGTTTCGTCTTGGATTTTATACGTCCCTCTCGATGGGCAAATTACGCGCAAGGCTCACAGAATTTGCAACAAGGTTTCCCAATGTGGAACTCCTCACGATTGAAGCTTCGCGTTCGCGTCTTTTGTCTGATCTTGCCGGTGGTTTCCTGGACATAGCCATAGTCACCGGCGATCCTTCTCCTGCAGAAGTTGGCGCAAAGTCCCTCTGGACCGAACGTATTATGGTCGTCTTGCCTGAGTCGCATCCACTCGCTGACAAAAAAGTTCTCCATTGGACCGACCTGAAAGACGAAACATTCCTCTTAAGCGATCACGATCCTGGACCTGAATTGCGAGATGTCCTTGTTTCCAAGCTCGCGCCGCTCGGCGGACAACCAAAGTTAGTGGCCCACAATATCAGCCACGAAAATATCAAAGGTCTGGTTTCCGCCGGGTTCGGCGTAAGCCTCATTCTCGAAGCAAGCCTGGGGTCAAGCATTCCCGACGTTGCTTATCTTGAGGTTCGTGACGGGAATGGTCCAAGCCGTCTCAGCTTTGCTGCTCACTGGCGCAGCGACAACCATAACCCCGTTCTGGCCAACTTCATCGCTCTGCTGAAGGAACGATATCCCTCGCCTACCGATCTTGACTAACGCTCCGCCGCGCCTTCGCAAACCCACGATCCGTCGCAATGAACCGTTCCAGCATCGGAACGATCAGCCTGGCAGGATCCTCGACGGTCTGCCCGCTCTGCCGCCCAAGAATCTCGGCATAGACCACCAGATCCCGATGCAGCTTTGCGGGCAATTCCACACTCACCTTGACGGGCTTGTCGTCCGGCAACGGCCCCAGTTTCAGCTTCACCACAGTCAACCTCCGTAAGGCTCAAGCACGAGATCACGGGTGACGATCACCCGCACCGGGAAGCCCGGCCGGATAGTCAGCGTGGGCGCGACCTGCAACTGGCGCTGAACGATCTGCAGCCCGGCATCGCCGATCGTGTCCTGGGCACCTTCGCGGATAGCCTGAACCAGGCGATCGTCGTCACTTGCGGCCAGTTCCGCACCGACGCTGAGCAGCGTCGACAGCCCGGCCGCCTTGGCGAGATCCCACCAGTGGTAATCGACACCGTCTTCCAGGCCAGCGAACCCAAGCGTGTCCGCTCCCGGCTGGCGCTCAAGCACGATGGACCGGCCGTTCGGAAGGATCAGCCGGTTCCAGACGAGCAGGACACGGCGCTGGCCAAAGCCGACATCGTTGGAATATTCGCCGATGATGCGGGTGCCTTGCGGGATGAGAAGCAGTCTCCCTGTTGGACTGTCATAGACATGCTGCGTGACCTGGGCGGTGATCTGCCCGGGCAGATCGGAGCGGATCCCGGTGACGAGCGCCGCCGGGATGACGGACCCGGCCTGCAGCACATAAGGCGATGCCGGCGCCATGACACGATCGGATGCCGTGGTCCTGCGATCCACGGAGGCATTCAGGAATGCGGTATTGCCGTCTTGTGCGCTAACCCCACTTGGAACACTACCGCCGATCGACGGCACTGCGCCAAGCCCTGCAGTGTCAGATGTGGCCTGTCCCGTCTGGAAAAAGACGCGGCTGGTGCGGGCGGCCTCTTCTTCGGCAAGACGGCGCTGTTCCTGCTCGTTGAGCTTGGGCGCCTGGATTGCAGGAGGCACAACCGGCTGGCCGCGCTCCTGCGCCTTGAGGATCGGCCGACCAAGATCTCCCGGCAGGGGTGGTCCCAGCACCGGACCGGTATAGTCACTCGGCAGGGTGCTCAGCCCGTCAGCGGTGTTGCGGTTTTCCGTCGAGAACAGCTCCTCACCTCCACCGCTCCGGTCTGGTGCCTGGAGCGCATAGATCAAGGCTCCTCCGATACCGAGCAGGGCGACGAACCCGACCCCCGCCAGCACCTTGCGCGAGAGGCGCGTCACGCGTGGTGGATCTGGCCGCAGCCGCATTGCCGCTTTGACATCAGCGTTCGCGTACGGATCGCCGTCTTCCTGTTTTTGCTCCGGACCGCTCATGCCCCCTCACCTCCATTGCCGAACTTTGGTTGCTCTGAAGGATCACCAGCGCCATACCCCTTTGTCAGGCCGTTGTGCTTTCCATCCGTCCGAACGATCCTGACCGTCTGCTGGTGTTTGCCGCTGCCAAGGCGCAGTTCGGCTGCTCCGAAAATCCGGTCGACGATCAGGAAGTTCCTGTAGACGCGGCTGTTGACGATCTCCGGTTTTCCCTCAGGTCCGAGCACGAAGATCGGCGGCATCTCCCCTTGAACAATGCCACCCGGGAACTCGACATAGAACCGCCTGCCATCGTCATAGACGGAGACCGGACGCCAGGGCGGGGTGTCGCCGGTGAGACCATAGCGATAGTTCCGTGCCGCGACCGCCGGAATACGCGGCGTTGCCGGCAGGACGGGACGCTGTGAAGACGAGGACCGGGGATAGTTCCAGGCGACCGCGGCCATATAGGAGCCTTCGCCTGAGCGCAGCTCGATCCTGTAGACTCGCCGATCCGTGGTGACGACCAGATTGGTCTCTATGTCCGGGCGCGCCGGTTTGACGAGGATGTGGACCTGCGGCTCTTCGCCAGAGCCGCTGGTGGTGTCGCCGATAATCCAGCGGGCGGTGTCACCGGCTGCGATCGGACCGGCACCGGTCAGCGCTTCCCCCGGTTCCAGGGCAATGTCGGTGATCTTTCCCGGCGCGGTATAGACCTGATAGAGCGCGCCTTCCGACCAGGGATAGATCTGGATGGCATTGTAATAGCCTTCGCGGCGCGGCTCGATGCGCGCGGCCGCATTGGCATTCTCGATCTTGCCGGCTGACGTTTTTGCCGCCTTACCTCCTTTTGCGGGTGTCCAGGCCGGCGGCGTATGCAGCGGTTTGGGCCGATCGTCGCCCACCTTTCTGGGTACCGCCGGCAGCGGCGGCACAGTCTGATCGTAACTGATCTGCGGAGGCGTGTAGGTCGCGCAGCCCGCCAAAACCGTTGCCAAGAGAAGGACAGCCGCACTTGCGGCGTTCCGGAAAGCCGGAAACACGGGTTTACGGAAAACCGTCTTCATTGCCCCATCTCCCGCGACCAGTTGATGGCGTTGATATAGATGCCGAGCGGATTGGCCCGCAGCCTCTCGGCATCGCGGGGTGGCTGGATGACGATGGTCAGGATCGCGGTCCAGCGTTCGGTGGCGGAAAGCTGCCCGTTCTCGTAATGCCGCTCGGTCCAGGCAACCCGGAAACTGCCGGGCGAGGCCCGGATGACGCTGGAAACCTCGACAGCGATCTGCTGCTTGCCGACCCTGGCAAAGGGATCGTTTGACCGCGCATAGTCGTTGAGCGCGAGGGCACCGCGATCGGTGGTGAACTCATAGGCCCGGAGCCAGTTCTGCCGGACGACGATGGCATCGGCCGGAATGCTACGGACCTTCTCGATGAACCGTGCCAGATGAAACGCGATCTGCGGATCCGACGGTTCGTAGTCGGCGGTGGCCGCCGCAACCACCTGCGCCTCTCCCAGCTTGTCCACCTGCACCACCCAGGGCACGACGGTGCCGTTGACCGACTGCCAGATAAGCGCCGCGGCAAAACCACCGGAGAGGGTGAGGCAGCCGAAGGCCATCAGCCGCCAGTTCTTTGCCTGAACGCGGGCCGAGCCGATGCGCTCGTCCCAGACCTGGGCGGCCTTCTGGTAGGGTGTTACGGGCTCGGGGGATTTTCCGTAGTGAACGGAGGATCGTTTGAAAAGGCTCATGTGCGATCGCTTGTCTGGAGATTGATGGAAGCGCCGCCACCGTGGCTGTCGCCCGAACGGACGGCATGGGCAGCAGCGGACACACCGTGAGAAAGCTGCTGGGACCGCTTCATGCGCTTTGCCCAGGCAGGAGGGCCATCGGCGGCCGGAGTTGAGGACGTGGCAGAGGCATCAGGTGTACCGGCATCGCCAATCGTGCCGCCCGTTGCCTCGAAAGCTGTCCGGGCTCCAGATTGATGGCTCGCCTGAAATCTTTCCGCTGCCTTTGACTGCAGCCGTTTGAGCGGCGATGCCGCGGCCCGGGCTCCTGCACTTGCCACAGCGCCGAGGCCGGACGCGACACCGGAAACGCCTGACTGGCCGGCCGACCCGAGGCTATAAGCGGTCGAGGCTCCACCCGCCATAGCAGCACCGCCGCGAGCAGCAGCGGCGGTCCCGGACAAGGCGAGCGCGCCTCCACGGGCCGCCAGCCCGGCAGCCCCGACACCGGCCACGGCCGCACCGCCGACCGCAAGGCCGGTGCCGACGGCCGACCCGGCACCAAGCTGCGGTCCGCCTGAAACGAGACCGTTCGCGATGCCCGGACCGAAGATTCCGAGGCCGAGCAAAGACAGGGCCGCGAGGACCACGGCCATCGCCTCGTCGATCGTAGGCGTAACACCTCCGAAACCGGCGGTGAACTGCGCGAACAGCGTCGAGCCGATTCCGATGATGACGGCCAGCACCAGTACCTTGATGCCGGAAGACACGACATTCCCGAGGACACGTTCGGCCAGAAAGGCAGTTTGACCGAAAAGGCCGAAAGGAATGAGTACGAAGCCAGCCAGGGTCGTCAGCTTGAACTCGATCAGGGTGACGAAGAGCTGGATAGAGAGAATGAAGAAAGCCAGGATTACGAGCGCCCAGGCGAAGAGCAGGCAGGCGATCTGAATGAAGTTCTCGAAGAAGGCGACCCAGCCCATCAGGTCGGAGATCGATTCCAGCAGCGGCCGGCCGGCATCGAGACCAACCTGGGCCACCTTGCCCGGGCGCAGCAGATCGGCGGCGGAAAAACCGGTGCCGGAAGCCATCAGGCCGAGACCGGCAAAACTCTCGAAAACGATCAGGGCGAGACTGTTCCAGTTGCCGATGAGATAGGCAAAGATGCCGACAAACAGCGTCTTCTTCACGAGCCGGGCGATGATGTCGTCCTCGGCACCCCAGGACCAGAAGAGCGCGGCCAGCGTCACATCGATGACGATCAGCGTTGTCGCGATGAAGGCTACCTCACCGCCGAGCAGACCGAAGCCGCTGTCGATGTAGCTGGTGAAGACTCCGAGGAAATTGTCTATGACACCGGTCCCGCCCATGGATCACCGAGCCTCACCGGTTAGAGGATCCCGGCCAAGGAAACGGTCTCGGGTTTTCTGCCAGGTTGCCAGACAGTCTTCGTCATCGACCGCAGCCCGGCCCATCCGCTGACAGCGGCGCAGATCGGCGCGCAAAGGATCGGAAGATGATGGAGCGACCGGTGCAGACAGGACGGGCGCTGGCTCGTCCTTGCGGGACATCTCGATCAGGCTTGCGGTGATGGCGATCGCGACGAAGACGATTGCTGCCAGCCGGGCCAGCATCCTGCCGTCCATGGGGATGTCCTTCCAAAAAAAATCAGTTGTTGAACATGCGCGCGTTGCCGGGCTGGTAACCGGAACCCGGCGTCAGGAAACGCTGGCGCTGGATGCGGCCCTGTTCGGCCGCGGCTGTTCGTTCCGCTTCAGTTAGTGCGATCGCCCGGCCATTGGCGGCGACCACAGCGGTGAGATCGGAAAGCTGCTGGGCCTGGAGCGCCAGAAGCTGGTTGCCCGCCTGGGCGGTCTGAAGCGCACCGGTCGCCCCCTGGCTCTGTCCGATCAGCGCGGACATCTGGGTCCGGTTGGTCTCGATATTGCCGACGACGCCTGCCTGTACGCGCAGGGCGTCCTGGAGGCCGCCGACCGTGTTCTGCCAGCGGCTGCGGGCTCCAGCGACCAGTTGCTGTTCGCTCGCGTTCAGGTCTATGTTGCCATATTGCTGCTGGAACAGCTGATCGATCTGCTGGACATCGAACGCAATGTTTTGAGCCTCTTGCAGAAGCTGCTGCGTCCTCTGCACGGACTGCTGGAGCTGCTGCAGAGCCGAATAGGGAAGACTGGCGAGATTGCGGGCCTGGTTGATCAGCATCTGCGCTTCATTCTGAAGCTGGACGATCTGGTTGTTGATCTGCTCCAGCGTTCGGGCCGCCGTCAGCACATTCTGGGCATAGTTCGACGGATCGAACACGACCCGCCAGGCATAGGCATGTGGGGCAAAGGCGACGGAGCCGAATGTGGGAATGGTGAGGAGTGCGGCAGCAACAACAAATGCGCGGGATCGACGGAACGTCATGAGGAGGTCTCCAGGTTGGTAAGGTCGGGGATGAGATCGGCCGCCCAGGGAAGACCGCGGTGGCGCAGCCAGGCGTCGAGGAAACCTTCGCGGCTGTTAGCCGCGAGAATGCCGGCGATGGCTGTCTGATCGGTCTTCGAGGAGGTCGCGCAAAGGGCCAGCGCGACTTCGGAAAGACCGAGTTCGAAGAGCCGGTTGCCGCGCCGGGACTGGCAGTAGTAGTCGCGCTTGGGCGTTGCCCGCGCGAGGATCTCGATCTGACGGTCATTGAGACCGAAGCGGCGATAGATAGCGGCAATCTGCGGTTCGATCGCGCGTTCGTTCGGCAGCAGGAGCCGTGTCGGGCAGCTCTCGATGATGGCGGGCGCAATGGCCGAGCCATCTATGTCGGATAGAGACTGGGTGGCGAAGACGACAGAGGCGTTCTTCTTTCGGAGCGTCTTCAGCCATTCCCGGAGCTGGCTTGCAAACCCCTCGTCGTCGAGCGCCAGCCAGCCTTCATCAATGATGATCAGGATCGGCGATCCGTCGAGTTGGTCCTCGATCCGGTGAAACAGATAGGCGAGCACGGCAGGCGCCGCACCTGTACCGATCAGCCCCTCGGTCTCGAAGGCCTGAACGCTGCTCGAGCCCAGGTGCTCGCTCTCTGCATCGAGCAGCCGGCCATTGGCACCGCCGATGCAATAGGGCCGCAAGGCCTGTTTGAGATCGATGGACTGGAGCAGCACGGAAAGTCCGGTGAGCGTCCGTTCGTCTCTCGGCGCAGAGGCAAGCGATGTCAGCGCCGTCCAGATATGGTCCTTTACGTCCGGGTTGACGGTGACGCCTTCACGCATGAGGATGGCGGCGATCCAGTCGGCGGACCAGGAGCGCTCGGCGGCGGCATCGATCCGGGCAAGAGGCTGCAGCGACACGCTGCCGCCTTCGGTGAGGCCGCCGCCGAGATCGTGCCAGTCACCGCCCATGGCGAGGCACGCTGCACGGATCGATCCCCCGAAATCGAAGGCGAACACCCTGGAGTTCCTATAACGCCGGAACTGCAGCGCCATCAGCGCCAGCAGGACGGACTTGCCCGCCCCTGTCGGGCCGACGACAAGCGTGTGGCCGACGTCACCAACATGCAGAGAAAACCGGAACGGGGTCGAGCCTTCCGTCTTGCCGTAGAGCAAGGGAGGAGACGAAAGATGCTCGTCCCGCTCCGGCCCCGCCCACACCGCACTTGAGGGGATCATGTGGGCGAGATTGAGGGTCGAGATTGGAAGCTGGCGGACATTGGCGTAGACGTGTCCCGGCAGCGAGCCAAGCCAGGCGTCCACAGCGTTGAGGGTCTCCGGCATGGCGGTGAAATCGCGACCCTGGATGACCTTTTCCACGAGCCGCAGCTTCTCCTCGGCGATCTTGCTGTCAGTATCCCAGACAGTCACGGTCGCCGTGACATAGGCGATGCCTGCATGGTCCGCGCCGAGTTCCTGAAGCGCCAGGTCGGCATCGGCTGCCTTGTTCGCGGCATCGGTGTCGACGAGTACCGACTGCTCGCTGGTCATCACCTCCTTCAGGATCGCAGCTAAGGATTTGCGCTTGGCGAACCACTGACGGCGGATCCGGGTCAGGAGTTTTGTCGCGTCCGTCTTGTCCAACAGGATGGCGCGGGTTGACCAGCGATAGGGAAAGGCCAGCCGGTTGAGATCATCGAGCAGGCCCGGCGTCGTCACGGACGGGAACCCGGTAATCGTAAGGACCCGCAGATGCGACGGTCCGAGTCTCGGCTCCAGGCCGCCGGCGATCGGCTGATCCGCAAGCAGCGCATCCAGATAAACCGGCGTCTCCGGCACGCGGACACAGTGCCGATTGGTTGAGACCGTCGAGTGCAGATAGGTCAGTGTCCCGGCATCATCGAGCCATATGCATTCGGGCATGAAGGCGTCGATGAGCTGGAGGATCCGGTCGGTGCGATCGACGAAACCGGTGAGCACCTCCTGCGGGTTGATGTCATTCGTCTCCCGGCCTTCGAAGAGCCAGCGTTCCGCGCGGGCGGCTTCTTCGGCCGGCGGCAGATAGGTGAAGGTGAGGAAATAGCTCGATTCAAAGTGCGCTCCAGCTTCTTCGAAGCTTGCCTTGCGCTCCGCATCAACCAGCGCGGACGCCGCATCCGGAAAACTGCTGTCAAGGTAGTGATTGGCGGCATGGCGCTGTGCCTCGACGAAGATAACCCATCCGGAGCCAAGACGGCGGAAGGCATTGTTGAGACGGCCGGTGACTGCAACGAGTTCGGCGGGAACAGCACTGTCGAGATCCGGCCCGCGGAATCGGGCCGTGCGCTGGAAACTGCCGTCCTTGTTGAGCACCACACCCTTCTCGACCAGGGCAGCCCACGGCAGATAATCGGCAAGGCGGCTGTTGCGCGTTCGGTATTCGGAGAGGTTCATCATCAGCAGGGCCTCCGCTCACACGCTCAGATGCGCGGGAAAGCGCAGGTGCCGGCGTCCAACTTCAGCGAAGAGCGGGTCACGCTTTGCGGCCCAGACCGCGGCGAGATGCCCGATCAGCCAGATGGCAAGCCCGACCAGCCAGAGGCGCAGGCCGAGACCGACGGCGCCGGCAAGCGTTCCGTTCAGGATCGCGATGGCACGGGGCGCACCACCGAGCAGGATCGGCTCGCTCAACGACCGATGCACCGCCACGGTGAAACCCGGCACCACATCACGCTGTTCGAACGTCTCTGCCATCAGATCAGTGCCCCGCCACCGAAGGAGAAGAACGACAGGAAGAAGGAACTGGCGGCGAAGGCGATCGACAGGCCGAAGACGATCTGGATGAGCCTGCGGAAGCCGCCGGACGTGTCGCCGAAGGCCAGCGACAGGCCGGTTACGATGATGATGATCACTGCGACGATCTTGGCGACTGGGCCCTCGATGGATTCCAGTATCGACTGCAGCGGTGCTTCCCAGGGCATGGAAGACCCGGCAGCGTGAGCGGCTGGAACCGCGAGCAGGCTGATATGAAGCATAGCGACGGCAGTCGCGATGGGATGGAGCACGCGAAAGGTGGTTCGGATCATCAATGATCTCCTGAGTGGGAGGGAGTTGTTGGAATGGCCCGGGAAACGCGGTAGTCGCCGTCGGGACCAAGACCTTCGACACGGGCAAGCTCCACGAGCCGTCGCTGAGAACCGCGGCCGGCGAGCACAGCGATCAAGTCGATCGTCTCCGCGATCAGGGCGCGGGGAACCGTGACCACGGCCTCCTGGATGAGCTGTTCGAGCCGGCGCAAAGCTCCGATGGCGGAGCCGGCGTGGATGGTGCCAATGCCGCCCGGATGACCCGTGCCCCAGGACTTCAGGAGGTCCAGAGCTTCGGGTCCGCGCACCTCGCCGATTGGAATGCGGTCGGGGCGCAGACGCAGGGAAGACCTGACGAGATCAGAGAGCGAGGCGACGCCGTCCCTGGTGCGCATGGCAACGAGGTTGAGCGCGGCGCACTGAAGCTCGCGGGTGTCCTCGATGAGGATTACACGGTCGGAAGTTTTGGCGACTTCGGCCAGAAGCGCGTTGGTCAGCGTGGTCTTGCCGGTACTGGTCCCGCCGGCAACGAGAATGTTTGCGCGCGTCGCGACGCCCGAGCGGAGTGTCTCGGCCTGTGCCGGCGTCATGATCCCAGCGGCAACGTAGTCCTCGAGGGTAAAAACAGCGACGGCGGGCTTGCGGATGGCGAAGGCCGGAGCGGCAACGACAGGAGGAAGAAGACCTTCGAAGCGTTCACCCGTCTCTGGGAGTTCGGCCGAAACACGCGGCGCGCCGTGGTGCACCTCAACGCCGACATGGTGCGCGACCAGGCGCACGATGCGTTCGCCGTCAGCAGGGGACAACCGTTCATCGGTATCAGACAGGCCTTCGGAGAGGCAATCAATCCAGATGCGCCCGTCCGGGTTCAGCATCACCTCGATGACAGCGGGATCTTCCAGAAGACAAGCGATTGCCGGCCCGAGCGCCGTGCGGAGCATCCGTGCGCTACGTGCCTGGCGTTCCGGGTCTTGATGTGATGGTGCCATGGGATCCCCGTTGATGCCGGGGACGACACGAAAGTTCCCGGACGGGGATGATTAAAAGGACCTGATTTTGGAAGGGTTCAATAGCTGTTTAAAGGCGTAGTAGTGTAGCGTGTAAAGACAGGGGAAAGGCGGTTGGTTTTGCGCATTTAAGACCCAGCTACCGTCGCTTCGAATGGCCCGCTTAGTGCCTGAAATCGACTCGCAGCTTGAAGTTGCAGCGACGTCTGAACTGGATGGTCAGCGAGAGATAGCTGCTGTATTCAACAGTAGGCCGAATTTAGGTACAACTTGATCGAGTACAATGATGGGTGTTCAAGTTTTGCATCATAACAAATTGAAAAAACTGACAACTCTTTGGCCCTGAATTAGGATCGATCGCAGCGCCGGGAAAACACTAATTATTCCATATACGGCAGGAAGACCAGTCCATACGAATTGAATAAACGATAAGCGCTAAAGATCCAGCAACACGGCAGCATAAACACTGAGTTGCCAATCTCGAAATCACCCGTAAATAATAATCCTTTCTGTAATTGGAAAACTGCGATGCCTAATATGGATGTTGTGATTCTAGTAGCACTTACTGAAGAGCTAGAGGCATTCTGTAAATATGGATTCTACCAACTTGGTTCAAAAAAAAGCCTAGGCCCCTTCAAATTTTACGAGTTTTCTTTTTTCGACAAAATGAATACGAGGCGAAATGGTACATTGGTGTTAGTCAATGATATGGGGAGTAGGATTCGAGACGCCGCGATGGCTGCCTGCAGCGAGTTTAGGCCGGATCTTGTTCTAAATATTGGAATTTCGGGGCGACTAAGCAATGATGCCAAAATCGGCGATATTGTAATTGCTAGCCAAATTAATCTTTACGCCGAGAGGGGAGCTGCTGTTCCTGAAGGTGAAGGGTACGTATTACAGCCTGGCGGTTCGGCAATTCCAATCGAGCGTGAATTGAGGAACGCGATCTCCGAACCGCAGTTTTTATCAGATGTTGCGTTTCCAACTTTTGATGCCTTCTGCAGACAAACGAAAATCGAAATCTCGACCGAAGGCGAACACCAGTATCGAGCTTGGATCGACGATGAAGAAGTTGCGTATGTGCCTACCGCTGTTGTTGGTCCGTTCGCGGCGGGCCCGTTGGTCGGCAAAGCGGAAGGATTCAAACATTTTTTGAAAGGCATCGATAAGAACGTTTTGGCAATCGACATGGAAAGCGGTTATGTCGGTGACGCAATTGAGAATATGAATCGAAAAAACCGGCCCAATTTTTTAGCCGTGCGTGCAGTAAGTGATCCAGGCGACCATCGCAAAAAGGATTTTGATGCCATCGGAAATGGTGCTTTCCGAAAATGGGCCATGAACAATATTGTTCAAATAATTCAACATTTTCTTGAGAAGGAAGCAGAATTCCCAGAAAAACCAATCAGTGACGTTGCAAAGATCGAAAGATTGCCTAGAAACTCACCCCCTAACGGCGAAAAAGTTCAACATCATTACGCGGAAAGCTATCCGGGGCAAAAGGTTAACACTAGAGCAGATATAGATGCAAAAAATAATCGATTTTCTAATCTACGGCGCAGCGTAGATGGGGAACACCATTCTATTACATACCAAGAGTTCTTGGAAGAACTCTTGTCCGCCGCTGATGGGGCCAAATATCTGGTGGAAGGCGCAGGTGGCTGTGGCAAAAGTTCTATGCTTAGGTTTGCCGAAGACGAAATCAACAATATGGCGGACCAGCATTACGCCATATATGTGAATTCTCGTCTCGTATTCGACGTTTTACCAAATCAACAAGCCGACATTGCAGCAAGAGAATACTTTAAGAATATACTATCAATAAACGCTAAGAAGGGCGCGAAACTTGTCGTTCTTTTAGATGAGCTATTCGGCCATCCAAGAGAAGAGATGGTTGTTACCGCTCTTCTTGACGTTCTGGCGAGCATTAAAGGTAAAGCTGTTCTAGCATTCGGTTTCGATCACTATGAAACATCGAAATCCAATCGTGGCTCTCATGATGGACTTTACCTATATAGGATGCGTTACGATGCAGAATTTCGCCTGAAGAACACTAACGTCTTTGAACCCAAAAAAACCATCCCAATAATTGAAGGAATTTTGCAAACAACTGATCCAATTATTATCGGAACCACAGCAAAAAATATCTTAGATGAAGTCAAACGGTTGGGATTTCCTTATCTAAACACGTTTGTTGTCTCTCTTGTTTTGGAAAATCACGGCAAAAGACTGTTTGAAGAAAGTAGATCTAGCACCGAATTTATACTTCATGCAATGCGAGACGAACTGAAGTTGCGACTAGATGGTTCCTCAATGCAGGTGAAATTCGATGATATTTGTGTTGAGGCGCTAAGAGTTCACATTCCAGAATTATCTAGAAAAGGTGTCTCGCAAAAAAGAGAATGGCTGCGGGAGTATTATGACGAGAATTTCGCTCAGTTCCCAAAACTCGTACAAACTAGTCTTATTGCAAATGCTGTAGCCAAGTTAATGGCATACCCCCCAAGCGGGAGCCAGCAATTGTTCGAGTCTTTGGAAATTGACCCTCAAGATTTCTACTCTATTGTGTTCGGATGCGATGTGACATCTAGCATCAAAGATCTGCTGCATAATGAAGAGTTAGAGGATCGCCTCTTACGGTCAGCGATTTCTATCTGTGACAAAGTCGAAGGACCAAGCTTATCGTTTGCATTATACCTTGCAGGACGTGCAGTATCAGCAAACGGCAAAGCGATTGCGAAAGAAATTTTCAGACTGACGAATTTTTTGCGGGAAAAAGACCCTGCTGATATGTCGATGAAAGACGTTCGGTCGATATCGTCGGTAAGCAGGGAAGATAAGTTTTTACGCTTGGCAACGCGAACTCATTTTATCAGCGCAGCGTATGCAGGAGAGGCGGATATTACATCTGAGTATATTCGCCGCGTTCTAAATGACCCTATTGAAGAGAGTTTGAATAGAACATTTCATTTAGAATATTATGGTGATCATCCAACGAAATCTTTTGGCTCAGCTAGTATTAGTGTCCGCCTCGAACTCGACGATAGCTCTGAAGGCTGGAAACGCACTAGGGGAGTACTGACGCAACGAATTACATCGGCAATTGCTAATGCGGAGTTTTCGCAAGTTCACAGAATTCACATACTCACGTATTTTTGTATAATTAAGAATAAGCACGAAGCAGGCACACTTTCCAAAGAAGAAATTTCAGACGCAAAAGATATAGTTAATAAATTGAAGCCATTTACCGTTGAATTAGGGAAGCAACTAACTGGTTTTTTGCAGGTTCTTGATTATGTTTTGCAATTTGATCGATTTGATATTGTTGACATTATTAAGAAACTTTACTCAATCAAGATTACACAGCGCTTCGGTTGGGTATCTAGAAATTTTGGACCAAAGGGTGAAAGTTTAGAGACAGTTGGCTCTCATGTTTTGGGCGCTTTGCTATTGGCAGACATCTTGCTACCCGATTTCTATCCACACATGAAAGCGCATGAGGTCCAAAAAGTGAAAGACATATTGCTGACCCATGACATCGGCGAGGCTTTTGTCGGAGATTTCCACCCAAATAATCAAGAAAAACGAGAAGAAGAAAAAAGGGCAATTGCCTTAATTGACTCTATGCGTGTTTACGGAGACTTCTCTAATCTTAGATCATTTGGAAGTCGTTTTGAAGAATATTCGGATGGAATGACATTCGAAGCAAAATTGGCAATGGGTTTCGACAAGCTTGATGCAATCGTTCAAGCTATGATTTACAAACACAAATTCAACAATATTGAAGAGTTTGACAATTTTGTTTCTGAAAACTTGGGCCGGATATCAGATGTCAAAATAAGGAAGTTTGCCCAAAGAGTTCTTAGCCGCGCCGGTATACATTAGCGCGGTCACATTCCAAAATTATAAGGCCGATCACCCGTTCAGGTAAGAAGATATCTGTCGCAACTGGGTGGGCCTACTCCCAGCGCGCTACCACGTCGTCCGATATCTCCTGCCCCAATTTCGTTCCCTTCGCCAATCGTCTCCCCAGCGCGGTGACGAATGCATCGTACCGCTCTCCTGCCTTCGCGCGCGCTGCCTGGGCAGCTGGCTCTGGCAAGGCCGGTGTTGTCGCAAGCCAGAAACGGACAAAGATGGCCAGAGCCTCGACAGATATCCCGAGATCCCGTTCCAGCCGCGTCATTCGCCGGTCGATCTGATCAAGGCGTTTGGTGACTGCCGCCTCGCGTCGCTCATCTGCATCCGGCGACAAAAAAGAGGCAATGGCCGCTTCGACGACCAGTGACTGCGAAAGATCCCGACGCGCGGCATAGTCGGACAGCAACTTCATGACGTCCTGGTCGAGATAGGCAGAGATCTGCGCCTTCTTCTTGCGAGCCGCCATAGCCGTCAAAGCTCCATGCCATCACCGAGATCAAGCGAAACTTGCCGCGCCACACCTTGCAGGACCCGGGTCATCCGGCTGGACCGGGCGGTGTCATCTTCACTGTCCTCAGTAACGTCGATCTCAAATTCGTTTTCGCTCGGGGCCTTCTCTTCGACAGGCCCAACTCTGTTGAGTTCCGGTTGGTGCCGACGTTCAGACCCCGTTGGATCCTCGTCCTCTGCAGCCAATGCCGACGTTCTTAGGCTGACTTCGGGAGTCGCAGGAAGTGACAGGTCGCTCCAATCATCGCTCTGTCTTTGGACGGCCGAAGCTGACACAGGCGGTGGCAGGATGCGTTCGCTGAATCGCTTGTCTTCGTAATAGCGCGCCTTTTTCGCCCGGATCGGCGGTGTGCCCGCGACCATCACTATTTCATCAGTCGGTGGAAGCTGCATGATCTCGCCTGGGGTCAGCAATTGGCGTGCGGTCTCAGACCGGGAGACCATGAGGTGACCGAGCCAGGGGCTCAGCCTGTGACCGGCATAGTTCTTCATCGCCTTCATTTCTGTTGCGGTACCGAGTGCATCCGAAACGCGTTTGGCAGTCCTCTCGTCATTCGTGGCGAAGCTGACGCGAACGTGGCAATTGTCGAGGATTGAGTTATTCGGCCCGTAAGCCTTCTCGATCTGGTTCAGCGATTGCGCAATCAGGAAACTCTTGAGGCCATAGCCGGCCATGAAGGCGAGTGCCGACTCGAAGAAATCCAACCGACCCAAGGCTGGGAATTCGTCAAGCATCAGAAGCAGCCGGTGCCGGCCTGCGTTTGCACGAAGGTCTTCTGTAAGACGGCGGCCAATCTGATTGAGGATCAGGCGGATCAGCGGCTTGGTACGGTTGATGTCCGATGGCGGCACCACAAGATAGAGCGTCGTGGGGTGCGTGCCTCCCACCATGTCGGTAATCCGCCAGTCGCACCGGCGCGTCACCTCAGCCACCACAGGATCCCGGTAAAGCCCAAGGAACGACATGGCCGTCGAGAGCACCCCGGAGCGTTCATTCTCGGATTTGTTCAGCAGCTCCCTTGCCGCACTGGCAATCACCGGATGCGGGCCGGCTTCCCCCAGATGGGCGGTCTTCATCATCGCCGCCAAGGTCAACTCGATCGCTCGTTTCGGGTCGGACAGGAAAGCCGCGACACCCGCCAGTGTCTTGTCCTTCTCGGCATAGAGGACATGCAGGATCGCGCCAACGAGAAGCGCATGGGACGTCTTCTCCCAGTGGTTCCGCTTTTCGAGCGACCCTTCCGGATCCACCAGGATGTCAGCGATGTTCTGGACGTCGCGCACTTCCCATTCGCCGCAGCGGACTTCAAGCAACGGATTGTAAGCTGCAGATTTCGGATTGGTGGGATCAAATAGCAGAACCCGGCCATGCTTGGCGCGGAAGCCCGCCGTGAGCTGCCAGTTTTCTCCCTTGATATCGTGAACGATGGCCGAGCCCGGCCAGGTCAGCAGCGACGGGACGACCAGACCGACACCCTTGCCGGAGCGGGTGGGGGCGAAGCACAGCACGTGCTCCGGTCCATCATGACGGAGATAGTCTTTCTCGTAGCAGCCGAGGATAACACCGTCAGGGTTCAGAAGGTTCGCCGCTCGTACCTCTTGCCTTTCGGCCCAACGAGCAGACCCGTAGGTCTCAACGCGTTTCGCTTCACGCGCACGCCAGACCGACATGCCGATGGCGATCGCGATGGACAGAAATCCGCCGGAAACGGCAATGACGGCGCCGCGCACAAAAACTCCAGGCGCATACGCATCATAGAAGTACCACCACCAGAAAAAGGCCGGCGGATAGTAGATTGGCCAACCGGCCAGTTCGAACCAAGAAGGACCAAGCTGCCCCTGAAAACCCAGTCTCCAAGCAACATATTGCGTTGCGCCCCAGGTGGTGAGGGTCACGATGAGAGAGACCGCCAAAAGCTGGCCCCAGAGGATTTTTGTCGCAGACATTGTGGTGCTCCCGATCGATCCAATTTCAAAGACCAAGCCCTCGCTTGCGCCCGAAGCTCCAGTCCACACCGCCACCAGAGCGGGCGATGCCGGACACAAGCTGCTCACGTTGCTTTTCGAGTGACGGTGTCCACGGAACGAGTTGGAAGCCGAGACCGTCATCGATCATGGCGAAACGGCCAGAGGCGAGGTCAAATCGTTGGCGGTAGGTGCCGGCGACATACTCACCGGAACCAGCACGATTGAATGGCTGCCCGGTCTCGGCTACCAGTCTCTCGCCAAATGCCTCCAACTCGTTACGGCGCAATGTCTCGATGAGGTTTCGGGCGAAGGTGACACGCAGTCCCTTCCGCTCGGCGAAGCCCTCTTCAATCAGGTGCTCCGTCCGGTGTTCGAGCGCTTCCTTCACCTCGGCACCGAAGCCCCCCTCCGAGAGCGCAAGAGGTTCGCGGGCAATCCTCTGCCGGTCGAGCCAAGTGGCACCTGAGGCGGTGACCTGCCGCTCAATGTCGAGATCGGATCGGACCGCTAGCGCTACACGCCGCTGCCCACGTGCATCAGCAAATTTTCGGAGCTCGACAATCGATCCAGGCGCGCTGTCACCGGCTGCGTCAATATCGGGAAGCCGGACGTGATGTGTCCGGCCGTCAACACCGTCGATGATCGCATAAGCAGATCCCCTCAGCTCATCGTCGAGGCCGCGCCTCACCAGCCGACCGATGATGGGCGTGTCCAGGCTCTCCCCAGCGAGCACAAAGCCTGACGATCCACGCTCTATACCCTGATCAGTCAAAGCCCGGTGCATCCGCTTGATGATGTCGCCACGCTCGCCCAGTTCGCACAATGTTGCTTCTGCATCGTCGCCAATCACCCATTGACCGGGACCAACCTGATCGGCAAGGCCGAGAGCCTGCAGCTTGCGTAAACGTCCAACCTTCAGAGTGTGGAATTCATCCGGCTTCCGATCTGTGTCTGTTGCCGTGTCAATGATGCCGGTCCTGCGGCCATCTCGAACAAGCTGCCGGTCAAGCTGGGTCCAGCGCTCCGCCTCGACTTGGCGCTCCAGATGATGTCGAATATCGAGATCGGTGCGCGGTCCAAGCTCCAGCGTCACCAGATCCTGAGCGCGGGCCCGCATGCCCTCCTTGATGTAATCCCGGGAAATCACCAGGTCCTGGCCGTCGTCAAGCTTTCCGCGCAGGATGATATGGACATGGGGGTTGTCCGTATTCCAGTGATCGACGCCAACCCAGTCGAGGTCTGTGCCGAGGTCCTTTTCCATCTGACGCATCAGATCCCGGCTGAATGATCTGAGATCGGCCAGGTCCGTGGCGTCTTCCGGCGAGACGATGAAACGGAAATGATGCCGGTCGTCCTGGCAGCGTTCGGCAAACGCCTTCGGATCGACAGCATCATCGCTGGGGCTGAACATCCGTGCCTTCTCTCCGTCTCGGGTCACTCCTTCCCGGCCGAGATATTTGAGATGTGCAGCAAGCGGTGACGATCGTGCCGAATGCCGAACGACCCGCGTCTTGATGACGACGACACGGGACCTGCCGGTCAGCAGCCGGTTGGCTTGGACGCTTGCCCTCCGGCCGCGCCCGAAACTGGAGCGCTTGACAGTGCTGATCCGGCCCGAGCGAGACACATGTCCGCCAGCCTTCTGGGCGGCAGCCAGCGCCTGGGCAATGAACGGGCGGGCCCGCTGCGCGCGCGATGATCGGACGCGCCCGGGCCGGATGCGGAAATCGTGCTCATCGGACATGTGACATCTCCGCAATGTGTAAAGATCCAAGCAAAGTCAGGGAGATAAGTTTGACGCGCACGTTGCGGATTTTGGCAGCACATTGCGCGACGCAGCGAAAAGACCAATAAAAACAACCGACCGACCCAAGCGCACCTTGCGCCCTTTTATCTCGCCATCCCCCGGCCGCGTCACACCCCGCCGGCCCCAGTCCACTCTGTCCTGCGCGGATGCACTCCAGAGTGCGGGTTTCGTCGACCGCGCTCATCGAAAACCCTCTCTGGAAGATCTGGAGACAAACAGAGTCCCAGCTGCCCCGGAGCCAGTGTACCCGCGGACCGTTTCAACTGCATTCGGTGCAGCACCGGACCCACCGTCAATTTGCTGTCGATTTACAGATGTGTCGGCAGTCTTGAGACTCGCAAAGAGCGGTGCGTCACGCCAATCTAGCGAACAAGCGGATGCATCGCCGACGTCCGGGAGCGGGTGGCCGCCGAGTGCCGGGGCGAGCAGCGCCACATAGCTGCGTGTTACGGCCGGCAACGTTCGACAGTCTTCCAGATAGGCGTCGTAGCGCGCTGGACCTGCATTATAGGCAGCCAGCATGCCGGTGATATCGCCGTACCGGTCGAACATTTCGCGGAGATACGCTGTGCCCGCGAGGATGTTGTCGTGCGGATCGAACGGGTCTGCGTTGAGATCATATCGGATGCGCAGCTCCTCCCAGGTTCCGGGCATCAGCTGCATCAGTCCCATGGCGCCGGCGGCGGAGACGGCATTCGGATTGCCGTCGCTTTCCAGGTCTACGACCGCCCTTATCCAGTGCCCCGGAACACCAAAACGCTGTGAAGCCTCTGCGATGTGAGCGGCATAAGGATCACGTGCTACCGGCTGCCCGGACGGCGCGTATCTTGCCGGCCCAGCATCTGCCGTTGTGCACTCGAGGAACAGGCCGGTAAGGAGAAGGAAGGCAGCGTGACGCATGGCATTACTCCTGCCCGCTCGATCGAGAAGTACTGCGACGGTTCTGGAATTGCGTGAGGCGAGCAGACTCCTCAGTCCAGACCGGCGTGAGCTTTGCGGTAATCGCAGTGACCGGGAGCGGCCCGAAATACCGGCCGTCAAGACTGTCCGGCGCGTCCGGGTTCATGAGAAATATTTCGCCCTCACCAAGCCCGCGGCAGCCCTGCCAGCGCGGCAGAGAACGACCCAGCCGATCATGTCCCCGTGCCTCTCCATGCGACCTACCCCCGACGAAGATCGTCGCCCCCTTGCGACAGACACCGGTACCGGGCAGCGCAATCACGTGTTTGATCAGAGGCACGCCGCGCGGAAGGTATTCCCGCTTAGCAAGGAAATCGGCGAGTGCTTTGGGCGGCACAACGGCAACCAGGTCGCCGATCTCCAGCCTGCCTACGGGCTGCGCGAAATAGAGCCCCACCGGCACGCTGGCCGAGGCATTCCAGATCAGGCGTGGTTGCCATGTGGAGACGAGCGACGACAGGGTGAGTGCTGCCGACAGTCCGGTCAGCGCGAAGATGAATTTGCGCCGGCGCATCACTGTACCCGCCGCCGTTTGAGCCAGGCATGATGCTCGGGCCGCGTATAGGGATGGGCTTCTTCTCCGACGGTCAGGCGGTTGTGAAGGTGCCGCCAATAGTCCGGCGATGCATCCGCAGGATCGATGGCAAGCGCCTCGATCGCGTCGACCGCCTGCAGCACCCGTTCGACCTTTGGCCAGCCATGGATTTTCAGAAGCAACTCCCCGCCGGGCCGCACGAAGGGCAGTGTCTGGTAGGGTGCGCCGCGTCCGACCGCGCTCAAGATATCGATGCGCGAGATCACCGTGCCGTAACCGTTCGCAGCCCACCGGACAAAACAGAAGATTGAACCGGGCGAGAAACCGACGATGCGGTCGCTGCCATTGAGTATGTGCTCATAAGACTGGCGACCGAAGCGGATCCAGTGTTCGATCTTGCCTTTTTCCCAGGTGAGTTCGACCAAGGTCATCTCCGAGGTGACATCGTCGGGCAAGGGATGGCCCATCCATCTGCGGCGCGGTTTCTCGCTCATGGCTTTTCTCCGTCGGCGATTGGGAATTCGCGCGCGAAGAGATCGCGCAGCATGTCGGCAACGGTGACCCCTCGCTGAAAAGCCACGATCTTGATCCGGGCACGCTGATCGGGTGTCACATCGATGGTGAGGCGCGCGGTAAAACCGTTCGCGGCACCGGCGTCTGATTTGCGTTCAGCATCCTTGACCCATCGCTCCGGATCTGCCGGCCTCGATGTAAAACCCTGGCGGGTGGACTGATTGCTCATGACCCGGACCTCTCGATCCCGAGCCTGTCTATCTCCGACACCAGGGCTGCGATTTCTCTGGCACCAGGCGTTTCCTTGTCCAATTCGCTTACAAGCCGGCCGGACTGCGCGGCGCTCGCAAAAGCGACACGCTGACCGATGGTTCGGGTAAGCACCGGAGGGTCGTTGTCGGACAGGGCTTCAGCCGTATCGCGGGCGATCAGGGTACGGGTGCCGCAGCGATTGAGAACGAAGCGCGCCGTCAGTTGTGGCCGGTAGATTCGAGCTTCATTGACGAGAGCGAGCATCTCCGCGGATGCCCAGCCGTCGAGCGGTGACGGCTGCACCGGGATCAGCACCAGGTCGGCAGCGAGCAGCGCCGAGCGCATCAGGCCAGCGACACGGGGCGGTCCGTCGATGATGACATGATCAGCGCTCTGGGCGAGCTCCGGAGCTTCCCGGTGAAGCGTGTCGCGGGCAAGGCCGACGACTCCGAACAGCCTCGGCAGGCCTTCCCGGCTGCGGGCTTCCGACCAGTCCAAAGCCGAGCCTTGCGGGTCCGCATCGATGAGCGTGACGCGCTTGCCGCGTCTTGCCCATTCTCCTGCCAGATTAAGCGCCAGCGTCGTCTTGCCGACACCGCCCTTCTGGTTGAGCAGAGCGACGATCATGTCGCTGCTCCACGACACTTCGGGGACTTATCCGCAGGGGCTGAAAACCGCGCCGGCGTTAGAAGAATTCCGAAGGAATTCTGGTTAGGTAAGTTACGGGGCACATAACCTATTGCTTCTACTGCCGGATTTGCCGGTTTCGGTCCCCGATAGCACGAGGTTCGGGTCCCCGATGGCACGATAGTTTCGGTCCCTGATAGCACGAGTGAATTCACAGCTTTCCCCCAGAGCGAATGTTGGTGCGGCGTTGACGAGATGTGCGGGAGACCACCGCCTCAGCAGTTGGTGCGAATGACAGGCGCGGAGGCTCATCGCACGCCCGCGCCAGTTCCAGGCGATAACCAGGCAGGGGCTGCCGGCGGACAATATCGCGCAGGTCGTAGGTGAAATGCTTGAGCGGCGAGAGACTGCCGGACTTGGCGTGGAGGTGCTTGAGCGAGAAGCTCCAGCCATATTCCTGGCGGCCGCCATGTTTGCGGACAAGCCGGTAAAGCCAGCGCTCAAGCCCCCCTGTCAGGCCGAAATAGGCCCGGTCGATGGTCAACACGAGGGCATCTTCGAGAACCGTGGCGTAGAACCAGTCTGGCAGGATCAGTTCAAGGCCGAGGGGGCGACCGCGTTGGTCGGCCCTCTCCTTCCACTCATTGATCCAGGAGAAGCGATGCATGCGCCGTTCGGTCGGCTGACGGATCGAGGTCGCAACTGTCGTAGACTGCAGCCGGTCGAGAGCGGACTTGAGCCGGTCGTAATCTCTCCGGCTGACACCCCGGCCGATGAATGTCAGGATCTCATAGGGTGTCGCGGACATCAGGCGCGACGTCCGAAGTCCGGCATCACGTGCCTCCACGATCTGCGAAGCGGCCCAGATCAGGATGTCGGCGTCCCAGATGGTTGCCATGCCATGCTCGGCCACGGCTTCGACGCGAATGACGATCGGCCCCGCCTTGAAATCTATCGGCTTCAACCGCCTCGATTTGGCAAGCGAGAAGAACGGATAGGCCATCAGATCCTGTGCATCGCGCGGGGCAAGGTCTCCGGGCAGGGCCCGGAAGAGATCGAGCTGATCATGAAGTGTAGGGGACTCGCGGTCCGTCACGGCGCGCGTCACCGCACGGCGCGGCCGGAACCGCCTGCCTGCTGCGCATTATGGCGCTTTGCTGGAAGCACCCGCCCGCTCGGGTCGGATGTCGAGGTGACAGCGCCCCGATTGGCCCAGTCCTGCAGGTCCTCGAGCGAATAGACCACGCGGCCACCAAGCTTGCGGTATGCAGGCCCAGTTCCATAAGTGCGATGCTTTTCGAGCGTGCGGCCGGAGAGGCCGAGAAAACGCGCAGCTTCGGGAGTGCGCAGATAGCGCGGCGGCAAACCGGCGAGCGGATCAGGCATGGTCGAACCTCCAGGAAGTGGTGAGCACCGCTGGTCAACAGCGGCCGATGGAGGTCACGATGGCGGAGTGGCAAAGCGGAGGGGGAGTGCGAAGATGAGGATACGAAAATCGCACCCCTTCGAACTTTCGGGTTTTCTAGCGGCGGAGCAGATCCAGATAACCGCCGGCAACCATGGCGAGGCCGTCCCGCAGAAGCCGTATGGTCGTGTCGCGAAGGGGAGAGGTTTTCCAGGGCTCCGAGGCCACCCGCCTGGCCCCGAAGAGGTTTTTTGCGATTTCCCGATAAGTCGCTCCATTTGAGCGGCCATCGACCGCTCGCAACATGGATTTGAACCGAAGGCGTTTCTGCGGGGTGAGACGGCTGTCCGCGCCGATCTCTCTGCCTTCGAGGAAATCAAGCAACCGCCCCATTGCCCTGTGCCGGGCGCGAGCACCATCGTCCAATGGAGAAAAGACAGAGAGCGGATATTCGGTGAAGCGAGAGGCCTGAAGCAGGAGATGGACAGTTCTCAGCCCTTTTCCGAGGATGACATGCATCCCATCAGGGCCCTGGCGAGTTATCCCGCTGTGGAGGGTTTGAATAGTGAGAAGGCTGGGTTTGTCCGGTCTAAAGCCGGTTTCCGCTGATTTCAGGATGAGCTTCGACTTATCGGCAGCCGGATCCCAGTGAACGGGTTCATCGAGAGCCGTCAGATCCGGACTTGTCGCGAAACGAGATCCCCCAGCGAGCGCGGAGCAATGTGTCCATCTCGTCAGGAGACCTCCCTTCGGCTTTCAGGTCTGCAAACTCTCGCTGATAGTTAGTGTTTCGTCTGAGGCCTTCCCAGCAAAGATCGGGGACACTCGAATCGTCAAAGTAATCGTACGCAGCGTCTGATCGCCACTGCGAAACATCCGGCACCATCGGCAACCTCCTGAAATGCAGGAACAATGCAATTGGAGGCCGGAACCATCATAAGTTGTAGCAGGAATGGGAACCCCTTGGGTTGGGAGAACATGATGCGCGGAACGCATCGCCAAATGAGGTCAATTCCCCTCGCCTTCCGCCAGGAGCAGCCGGTAGCCGTGTTCCGTCATCCACTGCGCACGTGCCAAATGGCTGTCGTGAACTCGCCGTGCCCGATCGGGTTCCCGGTCCGGGTCGAGGCCAAAGAGGACTTGCACGGCTTCTGTCCAGTCCGCCCCGTCTGCCTTGGCGTCGAGGAGACGCATATAAAGCTTGAAGTACTTTCGGTCGTAGTCGGTGAGTTTATCTGTATCCGGTGCCCGGTCGAGAAATCCCGGCTCAGTCATCGCGCGTCCCCTCTTAATTTCCTGCCGCCGTGAAAGCGGTGGTGCCCATGTCTTTGTAACAATAATTGAGAATGGTTGTAAGGTTCGCCGGATGCATCGCGTGATGCACACGGCGCATCGAAACACGCAAAAAAACGCCGAATTTGACCCGCTACAACCGGTGGTTACGCAGAGATTTTTCTCAGGACGCAAAAAGCCAGCCTCGTAATCAAATTCTTCGAGGTTCTTTTGTAGAGAATACTCCGTGGTAAAATACTCTTCAAGGCGTTGCTCTCCGATTTATGGAAATCCGAGAGGTTTTTGCAAAAAATCTGAGAGCTTTGCGGCAGGCTAAAGGCCTGTCACAGGAGGAACTTGCCCATCAAGCAGGGATTGATCGGACCTACATCAGTGCCCTAGAGCGCAACGTGTATAATGCCAGCATTGATGTTGTTGATAGATTGGCACAAGTGCTGGGGGTGGAAGCCGCACAGTTGCTTAAACCAACGACCACAGACCATGAAGAATTGAAGCTTGAGGCCGATACTTAAAAAAATATGTACTCAGCGATTCTTCAATGGATGATTGTATTAAAGTTCCTCGACGGAGATCTTTTCCTCTTGCGTCAGAAATCGGCTTCGCGGAAGGCCAAATGGCAGTTCGCGCACGAATCTGATGGCGCCATCTCGCACTTTCGATGGAAGCGCTTCCCACCAGAACGGGTGCGTATCCTGAGCGAATATGAACCGCAGACTGGTAAGGTTCACTTGCTGGAACTCAGCTCGAAGCGGCTCCTCAACGAGGGCAAATAGAACCCACCAGCAAATAAAATTGTATTCGCGACCTCGTTTTGTATTTCCAGATGCGAATATACGGTCAGAACATCTCCGTTGGTCGCTTGAATTCGGCCGTGGCAAAAGCTATCCGGCTAAGTCGGAACATCATGCTGCAGTACCACGTGGCTGAGCAAGTCACCAGTCAGACTGCCGCTCGGACACTCCGTCTGGCTGCAGCACATTTTTACGGCATCAACCGTGCACTCGTTTTCCGCATCGATATTCGCCAGATCCATCAGCCCCGAGACAAGGACACGACAACTCTCGCTCTTGCCAAAGAGTGGCGCTTAATCTGAACCGTAAACTTTTACTGCCAGATGGACCGATTTGCCCCAACCGAAATTTTCGACAGCTAAGTCGAAAGTATGGAAAATATCATACAACTATACGCTATGACCTCCTGTTTACTTGGCACAAAGGGCGACATCACGCGTGCTTATTACAGAATTTTCAAATCGATCTGTGCCCGATGGAAAGTAATGGACTTCAGAACAGCTTGGTGACCAGTGACCTGTAGAACTTCTGCTCCTCGCCTTCGGACTTGTCGATGCGGTCGAGCAAGTCCTTCAAGGTGACGTCTACCCTGGTCGTCTTGCGCGTATTCGGCCGATCAGTCCGGCTGATGCCAGTCACGCCCACATGCGGAAGAATTGCGGCAATCACGCGCTCAACGGTGTTGAACAGGAAGTCGGTGCTGTAACCGGCAAGGAAACCGAGCGCGGCGGTGCTGAGATGGATGACCCCACTCTCCTCGGTCGTTATGGTTTCGGCAAAAAGGACAATGGCACCGCCCGAAATCGTCCCTAAGAGAATGCGATTGAAATACTCGGGTTGCCGGCGCATGTCGAAGCTGCGCTCGTAGAGATAAACATGCGCTGAACGCAAGAGGTAGACTGAAGCGCCGATCCCCCCGTAGAGATAAGGTGTGATGATGCTCGCAAATGCCGTCAACCCGGCCTTCCAGCCCGAGGCGTTCTCACTCTCGAAAGGAAGATGCGCACCGCCCCAATCGAATGCCACGATCAACACGGCAAACACGATCGCCATGATCCAGATCTGGCGCGTGAATTTCTGCGCAAGTGATGCTTTTGGAGCATTGGTGTCGCCAGTTTCGGTGTTGCGCAGCGTCTCGGCGGTTACTGGTGCGGTGAACTGTGCCAGCGCCATGTATTGCATCTGGAAGTCGACAAGGTCCGCAACGGCGACGGTTACCGGCAACTCGTTTTCTCGCGGCTTCGATGAGCCTTCAGTTAGCGCGGCGAACCCCTGAAGGGCCGCGACCAACTCCTGCGGCACCGTCTGACCCTCCGGATTCGCGTAGCCGGTCTGAACGACGAATTCCAGAAGCTCCAAAGCATCTCGAACCTCGCGCAGATTGTCGTCATCCAGCGGAACTAGGCCGGTATCCGGGTCGGCGGGTGGTATTGTGGTCATCTCGGTCCTCCGTTTCAGAAAAAGGGGATCATTCATGCAATTCGGAGCGACTCCCTGATCATGAGGCCGGCCCCGACGTTGGGAATTCCAGCTATTGGGCAGAAGCCGCCGGTTTCTGCCGTGCCGCATCAGTTTTCCGGCAGGGGCTCCGGCTCCGAGACCACGCCGATCATGCCGGGTGGCTGACTATCCGGAGCGCCCCGTGAAATCCAGTTCCGGATATAGTCGATCCGGACCTGTGCAATCCTCGGCCGATAACGCGGCATTCGCTGAAGGTTCTCCTCAGGCAACCCGATACGCTGGATGATCGCCGAGCCGTCCGGATCACCGGCCTTGACCGGATTGACGGAACTGGCCAAGAACTGCTGCAAATCGGTGTCTCTCCAGAAGGCCTGATGAGGCGGGCCGACGGAAAAACCACGCACGGCCTCATCCAGGATTTCAGCAACCTTTCGGAACTCATAAGCGGCACCGGATGCGGGCAGAGATCCGCCCGAACCGAGGAGGTCCGCCATGGCAATGCTGCCGGCATCGTCTTCGACCAGAAACGCCAGGAATGGATCATCCCGGTCCTCATCGGTCGAAGTCAGCTCCCGTGCAAGGTTCTCCGTAGCGCGAAAAACGTCTGCATGGCCCCGCCAGCAATCGGTGTCATCGGGTGGCAGGTCCAGCCGGTAGGGCAATTCGAACGGTGGTCCGGCCCTGGTTTCACCGCCAGCGTCGTTCAGCGGCATCTGAACGAGCTTGCCCGCGATTTTCTTGAGCCGCCGCATCTCCTTGAAGGTCCAGTATGCAAGCAACCCCTTGGGCGTGCGGTCACCGGACTGACCGCCCTCGCGGACGAATACCGGGCCTTCGGACCTGAGTGCATGGGCCAGGAAACGCAGAAGCAACCTGTATCTCAGGTTGAACAGCTGGGCCCAGGCGCGCGTTCGTGAGGCCGTGATCCGGCCGTCCGGAGCATCCCCGGCTCCCTGCCCGGAGGACACGGCCACCGTGACATTCGGGTCGGACACGACCGGCCAGACCGGCACCGTACCCGTTTCCTGCTCGATTTCCGCGAGCAACTTGTAGGCGGCAATGAACCGCTCGAAATGGGATTCGCCATCCCCCATGTCGACATCGGCCTCTTCTCCCTGGTCACCGATTTCCTGAATCGCAGACACTGCTGCCCGTCGAGCGTCAGCGCTGTCCACCTGATCGAACGTGTGCACCAGCACCCTAAGATCGATATCCTTCACGGGGAAAGGATGCGGCCTGTAGCCCCAGTCGTCCCAGCGCGCCTGGCGCGATACCCGGTCAAGCCGGAAATCCTCATCCCTGAGGTCATGGGCGAAAAGCTCACGCAATCTGGCGAACAAGGGACCGACGTGCCGGACCATGTGGCCGTCGTTGCTTTTGCGCGCCCTGGGTTCCAGCTCGGTGTCGTAAAGCCGGAGTTCATCCGCCGTTAGCCCGACATCAAGCGCGGCCCGGTCGACCGGGCTCTCCGCGATGGCATACTTCGCCAGGCTGTCAAGCGAGACGCGTTCCAGCGCAAACCGAAACGGATAGATCTCGCTCGCATGTGGCGAGTGCTCCCGCCCCAGATGCAAGGGAGCTCCAAGGAGGGTCAACAGGTTCTGCACGGTTATCAGATGCCCCATTTCCTCCCTGGCGATCTGCCGAAGGATGTCCTTGAGCATCCGGACCTTGTCCGCTGCATCACCACCCCGTCCTTCATCCAGCGAGTAGGATGCGAACAGGTAATGCACCATCAGGAAGTGCTCGATTTCCGCGGCCGCCGTAAGCCAGAACACCGCCTCGTCTCTTGGCGCAAGGGGTGGGCTGACAACGGGTGTAGCAGCCGGCGACGCGACGGTCGCGGCCGGGTTTGCCACGGGACGGGCAAACACGTTCGGCGATATGTAGGAACTGATCTTCATCTCCAGAGCGCCTCCGTCGCGCACCGTTTGGTCAGGCCGGCTTGCCAGCGTCGATCCAGCGCTTGAAAAGGGCGATGTCCGTCTCCGGCCATTCCCCGTCGCAGGGCATGGTTCCGTCTTCTAGCCGGGCAAGGATACGATCCGCAGCCTTTGCGACGTCCTCGTAGACGTGAAGGTCGAAGCTGCTGATTGCCTTCATCACCGCCGCGTCCCGCACGCGGAACAGGGGTTTGATGTCGGCGTCGAAACTCGGTGATGCGATCTCACCGCCTGACGTCGATGCAACCAGTCGCATTTCTGGCATGCCTTTGGGGGCCTTTCCAACAAGAGCGGTCTTGGCGTTTGCAGCGGCGTGAATCCGGACACCGGTCAGGGGTTGGTCCGGTCCCCAATAATTCTCGACATTGTCCAGGAGAATATCCGCGCTGACCGGGACAAGGACCGGCAGGACGGTCTGACCCGGTGCCGGGGGCGTCCCGACCATGTCACAGTCCAGAATGCCGTCCGCGGGTGGCTGGACATAAATGAAGGGACTGAGCTCGATGCTGCTCCAGCCGCTGCTGCTGGTGCGACCGGTGGCCATGACCAGAAGTTTGGATGGAAGGCTTTTCAGAAGTGTAAGATCAATCAGATCAACACTGTAAATTCTCGTCGACATGGCTTGCCTCGCTCTGCTGGCTTATTTCCGACTACGGTGGTGAACGATCTGGCTGACTGAGGCGTCATCCGTAACGATCCGGACGATGAAACTGCCCGGATCGCTTGTCTCGCCGTGTTCATCGGCGAAATCCCAGGTGATCTTGCGTGTTCCGGTGGCCGGAGCGGTCTCGGACAGAAGGAGACGGACTTCCCGGCCGAACCGTTCCCAGATCCGGACCTCCAGCCTCTCGGTGCCTTCGGGAACATCGATATCGAAGGTGACTTCCTTGTCGGCCGCTAGTTCGATCGGCGGGACGTGCACCATGTCGCGCCGGATGGGCGCTTCCGCCAGCTTGTAAACCGTGTCGCCGCTCGCATAGGCCACACGGACCGGGTCGCCGATAAACCGGAACCGGTTCAGTCGAAATCCGACATGGTTGGCGTTGTTCCAGGTCTTGCCACCGTCGAGGGTTTCACTTGTGTAGCCACCCTGGAAAAACAGGTCTCCCCAGCCCCCGACCCAGCCGACGCTGTCATCGAGAAAGCCGATACCCTCCAGATTGGCGTTACGTTGTCTGTCGTTGATGGCCAACCTTTCCCAGGTCTGCCCCAGGTCGTTGGAACGCAGGATCGCACCGTCATGGAGGTTCTCCAGGGACACCAGCAGGGTGCTCTCGCCAAGCTTCTGGATTTTCCAACCCCATTCTCCCCGGGGAAATTCCCCGATGCTGGTATTGACTTCGATCGCGTTGCGCCATGTAGCCCCGCCATCTTCGGTGGCAAGCACGACAGGCACGACGTCACGCCGCACCGTGTCCCTGTCCGGGTGAAGAACCTCGTCCACACCTCCGACGACCCAGCCTGTACGCTCGTCCTGAAAGAAGATGTCGACCAGGAGTGCCGGCGTGAGCCCTAGATCAAGCAGTGTCCATGTGTTTCCCCCGTCCGTACTGCGCAACACGCCGGCGGTCTCGTCGGGGTAATTGGTGCCGGCGGCGAAAACGACGTCGTCGGTGACCGCAATCAGTCCGCATATGCGGGCCGGGCCATTTTCGGGCAGGCCAGCGACCGGTTGCCACGTCTCGCCACCATCCTCCGTTGCGTAAAGCCTGTGTGGTCCCGACAATGTGCCGATCCACCCGCGCATCGGCGAGGAAAAGGTGACGCAGCGAAGATAGCTGTCTGGGAAAAGCTGCAATTCCTCCCAGGTCTGCGCACCGTCCCTGGTACGGAACAGCTTGCCGTCCGAGTTCACCGCCCAGCCAAGCAAATCATCGTGAAACCAGACATCATCCGTTCGCGAGTTCGCCGTCGGCAAGGGTGTGGGGTACCATGTCAATGACACGTCATTGTCCTCCAGTTGTGTATTTTTCTTCCGGCTGCGCTCACGCCTGAGCGGCCGGCTCCCTCACCCAGGCGGCCACGGCTTCGGGCCGACGGGAAATCCGGGTCTCGCTGAATGGGCGCATCAACTCGACGGGCGTGCCGTTGATTTCGAGCAACCGGCCGGACCAGACATGGGAATAGAGAACCATCAGGTCCGAGCGGTCCGTGTCGGTGAGACGGCTATCCGGGCCGTAGTTCATGATCGAAAACCGCTCGTGCGTTCCGAAGATCTCGCTGGGAAACGCGGCCTCACCCGTCTTGGCGAAGAAATGGCGAAGCCCGAACACATGCCCCAATTCATGGGCCATGGTCTCGATCTGTTCCTGGCGGCTTTGCTCGAACAGCAGCGGATACAGCGTCAGTCGATGCTGTCCGCCGTCGGGGAAAAAGGCGCTGGCAAGCGTGCAACGTTGTGCGGCATCACAATCGTTTTGCGATGACACGACGATTTCAAAGTCCCAGGGCTGCTGTGCCTCGGTGAATTTCACGGGTACGGCCGGTCCCCACTCGAGTAGGGCTTCACCAAACAGTTCGCGGACAAATCCCTTGACGGCCTCGGGGTCGAGAAACCGGGTCAGGGATTGCTCGTTGAACCGCCAGTGAAGCGTCACGTCCCGGCCCCAGAGCGGGATGAACCCCTGGCTCGCGTCCACCACCAGTTCCAGCGGCGACCTGTTTTCGGGTGTCGCGTGACCCATGCTGTCGGTCACACACCTGGCGCCGCCATGATAGATGTGCGTCAGTTCTTCCTCATCTCGCGCGCAGTCGCGCACGTCGCGCAGTGCAAACTGGCTGCGTCCGGATGTCTTTTTCTTGACCATCTTGATGTCCCCCGCGTGGCAGGTATCTGGATGCTGTGGATGTGGCCGATGGGGCCGGAACCCGGCGGGAGGAAATCCCCGGGCGATATCGTTCCGCCGGGCAGCGCGCCTGAGCGCAACGCGGCGGAACGGGGCTCAGTGCCGCGGCGTGGCCGGAGCGGCTTCCAGGTGGCCGTGCCGGTTGATCCTGACGGCGTCGACCTGTCCATCCGGACCGATCGAACTGCCGCTCAGCAGGCTTGCCGGCAACTTGCGACGAACGAGGAGAGGAACCGTCATGGAGACATTTTCCGCGGACTCGTAGGCCAGCATCTGTTCTCTCAGGATGCCGATCGTGATTGCCTCGCCCAGCAACGCGGATTCGATGTAGTCGGTGTAGTAGTGAACCCCGGCGATGTTGCGCGCGTTCGAGATGTTCCAGAGAAGCTTGTTGAGCTCGCCTTCGAGGGTTAGTCCCTTGCCGATCGCGACACCCAGCAGATCGATGCTGGTGTCTTCGGCACCTGTCCCACAGTCGGGCACAAGCGCGGTCCCGCCAGGTTCGACCAGATAGGCTGGCTTGTCCGGATGGTCAGGATTGCGCATGTTGAAGAACGCCTTCAGCAGTGTCACGCAAGCCCCCGCTACGGTTGCATGTCCCGCGCCATAGGCCGGGTGCATCGGGGATCCCTCGGGAAAGGCCATCGGCAAAAGCCATTTGGCGATGTCGTAGTCTGACGGATCTTCACCGTTCTGGCTGGCGTTGTGTTCGCGGATGTCCGTCAGGATGCCTTCCAGGGGCGGCTCCGTCCCGCCACCATTGGGAAAGCTGTAGGTGGCCAACGTCCGGCCGAGCTGGGCGCGTGCGCGTGCTTCGGCAGAATCGCCGCCGGTCTCGAACGGCTTGCTCGCGTGTTCGCGGTTCGGGTCGTAGCCCGAATAGATGGTGTGGAACAGCGCGCCGGCCGCCTCGGGCCGCAAACGACGGTGCACCGTGAACTTCTGTGCCCGGACAGCCTTCAGGGCCCGGCTCGACACTTCCGTCAAGAGCGTCAGAAGATGCGGACCACCAAACAATGCGAACGGTTCCCGGTTCCAGCGCGGCGTGTCGTTGCCTGTCTTGCCGTGATACGGAATTCCCGGGTCGAAACTGTATTTCTCCTGCAGCAGGATCAGGGCCGCGTTCAGATAGGCTTGGTAGAGCTGGTCGTCGTGGACATAGGTCGCCATGTCGCGCAGGCGGCTCATGGTTCGGTACTGGGCCTTGCCGGCAGGTGCCAGATACTGGCCGATCCCGACAAGCGGCCGCGCGTTCAGGGCGTTTTGCACGTCCAGCCAGTCGCGCCAGGTGGTCATGTAATCCTTGCCGGGCTTGGCAATCCTGACCTTCTGATCGATACGCTGTGCGCCATAACGGATGACGCCTCCCGCCCGTCCTTCGGTGTTGCGCGTGCAACCGCCATCGCCCATCACCATGAACTGGGACAGGAAGGGCGAGTGCCACGGATCTTCACCGAGACCCCGGAAAACGGTGGAGGGCGTCATCTTGGTTCCGAACCGCCTGCGCGCACGATGCTCCCGCGCGGCTGTATCCAGTCCGTTTCCAACTCCACGGAACCAGCGCATGCCGGAAAGACGCTTGGCCGCGTCACCGACGTCGCCATTGGCTTTCTGGAGACGCCCCTTGGTCGCATTCGAAAGGACAGTGCCATCGGCCTTGGTCAGGTCGCCGACCAGGCTGTCGTCCATGAAAGCCGCCACCGGCCAATCGCGCGACAGCGCCATCTGGTAGACTTCAGCCATCTCCGCCGCGAATTCGGCGGAACCAACCTTCGGTGCGGGAGGCATCGTGACCGCAAAGGGATCCGGCCCTTCGAGAACGTAGGCATGGCCCGCAGTGGGACTCTCCCATTCCCGATAAGTCTGCTTGTCCCCAGGACAATCCAGTTTGTCGAAATCCGACTGGCTGGCCCCATGGATCACCTGCAGGTCGACGTTGAGCGGAACCATCTGGAAGACGGTCGGATCTGATGTCCGGGTGCCCTCTGCAAACAGTTCGAAATCACCCGGATGGTCCAGCAGCCCATTGTCGAGGTGCAGCAGCCCCTTGGTGAAGCTAAAAACATACGGGAATTGTTCATCCTGATTGGAAAGATGCACGTCCTGCGGGTTTGCTGTGGAAAGCGCTGTAGCGCGGTTACGAATCTCAGCGGCTTTGGTTTGCCGGTCGGGATCAGGGAACATGTCATGCCTCCGGTTCAAATCGGTGCGGAAAGCATGATCGAAGTGCTGTGAGCGCAGAATGAGTGCGTCATGAGTGGTGTGTGAAAATTGCGTGAAAAGTGCAAATTCAGGGAATTGCTGCTAAAAATTGCATGGATATCGGTCTTATACTGCCCTGAGGCAAGGGCTGGTTCACGAGCCCTTGTCACGAGAGTGTATGCTTGCTGCCTGAAATGCCGAACCAGAAGCAATTTGAAACTAGATAGCCAACCGGATGGGCCTAACAATGATTTCCAGGTCTTCATTTTCCTTCTCTCCGCGCATGCCGTTGCTTGTCTGCGGTTTGCTGATTGCGGTCGGCATCGAAACGTCTGCCGATGCAGAGGAGGTGTGTGCCGGCTTTAGGATGCCGAAGGAGCATTGTCCGGCAGTGGACCTCAGTGTGTGTGGCCAGAAAGATCTCAAGTGCCGGGCCGAGCAGCTGATGGCGTGCCCGTCACTCCTGGCACCGCCTTCGGGATATGAGCCCTACCAATTGAAGATCGATTTTCCGCAGACCGAACCCGAGGTGGAAGATGGGCCCTGGCTGAAGTTCGACCCCTTCAAGGCAAGGTCGTTTCAGGAACGAGCGGACCAGTCCAGAGGCTACCTAGCGGCTGTGCTCTCCTATGTAATGGAAGGAAACAGGGAGGTTGATTGGCGCGTCGAGAAAAACGAGGTGCGTGACTGGTATTATGCGCCCTGGATGCATTTCGATAACGTCAATGGCCGGGAACCTCTGCGCGGCCTGACCAGGGAACTCTGTTCTGCACCGGGTGTGCTGCACTCCCAGCAGAAGAGGCAAACGGATTCCTGGGCGGTAGGTTTCTACAACGCACCCGGTGGCTACCAGATCGGCCAGGTCTGGAAGTCCTGGATCGAAGCTGCAACCTGTCCTTCCGAACCGGCGGAACCGGTCGATATCGACTTCCCGGAAGGCACGGTGTCCTTCAAGCTGCTCTTCACTACTGCCACTGCCGAGCAGGTTCCCTTTCTCAAGGAGGCGCCGAGATGGAAAGCCTATATCTTTCCGACACCGCAAGAACCAGAAAGAGATTTCTGCGACGCCGGCTATTTACAGGATGTGCACGAACTCCGACTGCTCCAGCTTGACATCGCCGTCAAGGACACGCGTTCCGGCAATCCGACCGGATGGACTTTCGGGACGTTCGTCTACATGTATGATGACAAGATCACGAACGTCTGGGAAAGACTGAATCCGGTCGGGCTCCAATGGGGTAACGATCCTCAACGGGAAGAACAGGACCTGGCTGGTCTCGAGCCCTCGAAGTGGTGGCAGGTCCCATTACGTGAGGGCTGGGTCAACCCGGAAGTCGCCGACCTGTTCCGCTCTGAAGGCCGCGAATGGCTTGGCCTACACGGGCGGTTGAATGGCCCGGTTGACAACTGGAAATCCGGTTGCACATCCTGTCACTCGGCCCAGGCGGTCGGTCACAAGAAAGACGAAAGCATTCTAAAACGCCCGGGCGAAGACAAGCTGCCATGGCACGCATGTGGAACTGCTGCCCCAAAAGTAGGGGAACCGTGCGAGGTGAATTCTCTTTTCACGAAGTTTTTCACCAATCGAAGAGGGGACGTGTCCTACGAGCCTGGCTACCTGCCCCTGGACTATTCTCTGCAACTCGCCAAAAGCCTTCAGTTCTACGTCGATTGGCTGAATTCGGCCCGAGTTTCCAACACCTTCACGGGGAGCTACACCAAATCCAACGGCCCCTACCTGAAAGGTTCTGAAACCGGCACCTACCAGGATCTGTATATAAAGATTCCAGCCCCCAAGGGCGCCAATATCCGCCGCTAGCCCTTTTGAGGTTGACGTCAGGTGCCGCTTACCAGGTCACCCGCACGATCAGCACGCTTCCTCCCCCTTGTGATTGAAGGAAAAGACTGGGAGGAGTAATCTCCGGAGCCCGTAATCAAGGCAGGGCGGACTCCACGCGGCCTGCAATCTCCTTGACATGTTCGTGCGTGAACCCCTGGTGGAGGGTCATGCAAATGGAGGTATCATGGTAGAACTCGGCGTTCGGGAGTTGGATATTGTTGTAATCGTACTTCCGTCCCGAAACGACTTCCGCAGGCCATACGCCGCCCGGGAAAAATGCCTTCTGCTGAACGACGGGATAGCGGTGAAGCAGGTTTTGATATCCCCGCGACGCATCCCATCTGCCGCTGGCGTCAAGCAGAAGGCTTTCAATGACGGCTTCCCGTGTCGCGTAGTCTGCAAGACGGAAAGTAAACAAGAAATAGGAAGAAGAGGAGTCCTGGGGGTCTGATTGGGGCACGACACCGGGAAGTCCCGCCAGCAGGTAGCGTAAGGCATCACCTGCGGCCTTCCGGTGTGCCACGAGATCGGCAAGCCTCGGCAATTGGTCAAGCGCAAGAGCGCTTTCAAGTTCGTTCAGCCTGTAATTTAGGCCGATGCGATGGTTCTTGACGTTCTTGCCTGAGTCCAGCGAATTGAGCCGATCCCAGTATTTGTCGGCAAAGTGGTGACACTTTTCAAACAGTGCCCGGTCCCGGGTGGCAACGAAGCCTCCCTCACCAGCAGTGACATGTTTCCAGTGATTGAGACTGAATGCTCCGAGAGTCCCGAGCGTACCACAGGGTTTTCCCTTGTATGTCGCGCCAAGTGCCTGCGCCGCATCCTCGATCACCGGGATGTTTTTTTCATTGCAAAGTGCAAGGATCGGATCCAGGTCAACAGGCGTTCCCGAATGGTGCATTACGATGACAGCTTTGGTGTGCTCGGTAAGCGCAGCCTGGATTGTTTCAGCAGTCACCATTCCGCTGTCCCGGTCTACATCGGCAAAGACCGGAATGAGGTTCTGGAAGATCACGGGCATCAGCCCGCCGACATCCGTAATCGGCGGTACGACGACTTCCATACCCGCATCGATTTCGAGGCTGGCGAGAGCGGTATGAATGCTGGCCGTGCCCGAGGACGTCGTCGCGACGTAGTCGATATCAAGATGGTTCCTGAACGCTTCAATTGCCTCGTCCGCAAAGGACTTCGTACCGTCGAAACGTCTGTAAAACAGATGATTTGAATTCAACACGCTTTCTATCAGATCAAGTGTTTTCTGATCGAACCGGGCTGGAAGCGGCGGTGTGCTTGTCATGACGTCCTCCTTGAAAATTGCTAAAAACCGGACGGTTGCTGAATTTCCTCCATCAGCGGCAAACGCCGCAGGGTTGTAACTGGATAGGTCGGGTCAAGAAATTTCGATGCTGTGAAATCAGGCTCGTATCGCTGCATGGACGTGATTGACCTGTCCGAAGCCGGCGCATCGTGCTGTCTCAGGGTCAGTGCGATTTCATAGCGCCTCACCGAGACAAATTCCGGCTTCATGAACAGCGACATTCTGGCGTGCGTGAGCGCCTTGTCGTATTCGGCAAGCGAGGCAGCGGCCATGCAGGCAAAATGCTCGAAGAAAAATTGCTGGTAACTGCCGGTGGCAAGCCTCACGGACCGCTCGGCAGCTGCATAGCTGTCTGTCTGCGCGCCATTAACCGCAAGGGCGTTAGAATACATGGCCCAGCTGAGCGGATTCGAGGCATTCGCGTTGACAGCGCTTTGCGAGAGTTGCAGCGACGTGCGCGTGTCGCCTTTGTGAACATATTCAAGTTGTGAGGCAATCGCCTGAACCGTCACGCTCTCCGGCGAAAACCTATAGGCTTCAACGGCCAGTTCCTGCAGGCTTGCGCCTTGCCCGAAATCGAGGCGGCGATGCTGGAAAAAGGCAAGGTTTCTCAGGAAGGCCCTCCAGGCGAGATGCGCTCCATGCGGCGTGATCTCGAAGGCACGCTGAAGCAGTTGATCCGCGGATGCCAGACTGTCCCAGTCCAGCTGGAAGATCCTTCTGTGCGCACGGCGCGCCAGCACGGAAGCGAACTGGGTGGCGGAGAGTTCGGATTTCGGGTCAGAAATCGCGTCCAGAACTTTCTCGGACGCGCGAAAACAGAACCTGTCGAAGCTGAGGGATGTTGCCGCGTCCGCAAAAAGGGCCGGCACCAGCGCGCCCTCGGACCAGAGCTGCATTCCGCTGGTCGGCAGGAAGGTCGAGAAGGACATGTAGGTCGCGTCATCCGCGGAATTGACGCAGACGCGAAGCGCAACGCAATTGCGGTTCCTGTTCGAGCCTTCCAGGACAAAGCCCGTTCCAGCAATGACAACGATGTCATGTTCCGAGAGCTGATTGTGCAGCCTGTCCCTTGCGAGTTGCAGGATCAACTGGTTGTCGCTCTCGCCGCCCGACACGAATTCAAGGAGGATTACGGGCTTGTCGCTCCGGGGCGCCGTAAAGTCAGGGACCGGGTCGGCGTTTTTCCCGAGCAGCACTCGAATGTCACGCAGCAGATGCTCAAATTCACGATCCTTGATTTCGTCCAGACCTTCAAAGACATCCGCGCGAAGAGTGACATGAGAGTCCGCCGGCGGTGTCGAGAAATCAATCTTGATCCGATCCCGGTCCAACGAAACGACTGAGCCGTCGGTAAGCAATATATCTCGATGAGGACCGAGTGCAGTTCTGATGTCGCTCAAGGCTCTGCGCAGACTTCCTGCGGCCTGCGCACTCTGCCGATCACTCCATAGCCGCGTTTGCAACCAGGAGCGGCTTCGCGCCTGATCAGGCGCAACCGATAAGAGCGCGAGAACCGCGCGCGCCTTCGCGCTGCGTGGAGCGTGGTCTTTCCCGTCTTCGTCCAGTATTCGGAACTGTCCTACAGCGCACAGAGATAACAAATTCGCCCCCAAGCGATACAACCTGTGATAACCATATAAGCAGAAATTCGGGAAACTGTCTAAGCCTTGGATAGATTGACGCAAAATAACACTAAAAAGTAGCATGCATTGATAGTTTTAATCACCTAAGGTTGTATTTCAGCTTCGGCCGCTTCCCAGTACTTCCAGCACGCAGCCACATGCTGGAAGGGACGTTCTGCCGAAGACCGGGCACCCGGGACAACATCATGTTCCGGCTATTGAGGGAGGTTTCATGGCTTACAAATTGATCAAGGGCGAGTTTCATATCTTTTATCCCGACATTCCAAGACAAGGTCCGGAACCGGACGGAGACACCCTGAAATTCAAACCTTACAATCGGTCCTTCGTGGAAACGCTTTGGCGACCCGGTGTCCCCAGACCCGGTTTCAACGGACGCGACATGATCAATTTGCGCTTCGAGGGCCTGGACGCGCTCGAAACGCATTTTTCCAACGGGCATCAGAACCTTGAACTGGCGGAAGCTTCGCGTGATTTTCTTCTCGAAGCCGCTGGCTATGGGCCGGTGGCCTTCTGGGATGACCTGCCCAACAAGGTCCAGTCGGTTCAAAACCACCCAGTGCCTGGATACATCATCTCGAATGGCCTTGACGGTCACGGCCGCATTGTTGCCTTCGTCTATTTCGGTGAAATCGAAGAAGCGGACGGAAGTGAACTCCATCTCGACCCGGCCCGCGTTGCACAGAGCTTCAATGCTCTCAGCCTAGCAAATGGCCAATCCTATCCATTGTTCTACATGTCTCTTCCGGTTGACCTCAATCGGGCTCTAGGCGCCATTGCGCGAGAGGCGCGCAGCAACGGCGAAGGCCTTTATCCGAACGACGCGTCAATACCTGGAAAGACCTTTGAGGTGACGCTCCAAAAGTACCAGCAGCTCGCGATCTGGCCAAAACTATTCCGGCGACTGCACAGCTATTTCTCCGACGAGTTCTTCGACCTGTCCGGCTTTGACACATGGCTGAGAGCCGACTTAAAGGATCGCGACGACCGTGTATTTTTGCCGGAAAATTATGATGCGCATTTTCACAATGTCGTCGAGGTGATTTCTCCAACACAAATGTGCCTGAAGGTGGATCCTACGGACATCGTCATAGTACCAGACGATTTTATCATGCCGGACCTAGGTTTGCATCCCAGCTAGACTACTCGAGTTGGCATGCTTTCCTATTGTTCTCGACGACGCGTTAATTCTGTTCACAGTATCAATTACCCAATTAAATTTAACCAGTGAATAGCAGTCGTCTGAACCGCAACAGTTAAAACAAGACTTTCGGATTTCGGCCCCGTTTCAGTCATTCGCAACGGATACGATTGACGCCAAGTGGAGACAATGCAATTTGACTCCAAAAAAGAGCCCGGCGGATAGCTCCGCCGGGCCGAAGACATCCGCCTCAGAACGGGATTTCGTCCTGATCATTGGGCTCCTCGCCTTCGTTTTCAGTCTGCTTAGCCCCGCTCAGAAAATCGACTGTCTCGGCGATGATCTCGCAGCCGTAGCGGTCGACGCCCGCCTGATCGGTCCATTTGGAATAGTGAATACGGCCCCGAACCAGGATCTTCATTCCCTTCTCGCAATACTGCTGGACCGTCTTACCGAGACCGTTGAAGCAGGTGATGCGGTGCCATTCGGTGTCCTGGACTCGGTGACCTTCTGCGTCGCGGATCACCTTGCCTTCGGAATAGCGCGGGCGCGAGGTGGCGAGGGTGAAGTGGGTGATGGAAGTACCGCCCTGGGTGGTGCGGGTTTCCGGGGCCTGACCGATGTTGCCGGCGAGGATGACGATGTTCTGCATGTTCAGTCTCCGTTGCTTCAACCGGAGGGACCGTCCCTCCGATGATGCCCGGCCAAGACCGTCGGGCGAGGCCTGCACGGATGCCTCGGCATCCGCTAGACCCCCAAGGCGGGACGTGGTGCGGGCAGGCGCGGCACGCGTCAACACGGGTCCCGCCGCGGGGGTTGCCGGCCGAGACCGAACGGGCTTAGGGGATCACGGAAGAGGAGGGGCAGGTTTTTCGGGAAAGCTTTCTCGGAGACATGGTGCGGAAACATCATTCCCGCTCGCAGGATTTCACGGGCAACCCCGGCCACCCCACTGGCAATTGCGGCTATGGTTCACTTCTTGACCAGCCACAAACGCCATGACTTTCCGCTGGCAGGAGAGACCGCGAGAACGGTTTCGGGCTTGGACATCTGGCACCGCTCCCTTTGCGGAAACAGTCGGCAAGCGGTTCGCGGTTCGCGGTTCGCGGGCATGCGTGAAGTGCCGATCCGGTGCCGGGGCAGTACCCACCAACCCGTTCCAGCGCGCGACACCCGCGGGTCACCCGCAGCGATTTTCGCCTCAGCGAATTCCACAGCCAGCCCGCGACCAGCAGAACAAGGCGCAGGGGCACATACCGGTCGTCGCTCGAATAGGACCGGGAAGTGCCGAGGTCTTGGCGCAAACCCCGGGGTCTCTTGCAAGACGGCAGTCACCTCGACAGGCTTCGCTTGCGCCCTTTCACCGCGACAGCACATCCTCGCCTAGCGCGCTGAGATTGATCATCGCAGCGACAGCCACGATCAACCCGCAAATGCCGCAGAGGAGGTTGAGCACGATCGCGGAGTCGAGGGCGTATTTCACGAGCCCGTGGGCCAGCGCATAGCCCGCGACCGCCGCCGGCGCGGCGAACATCGCCAGCGCCGCGAGGCGCAGAAACGGGTGCCTGGCAAAGCCCAGGACCGCGATCACCAGACCAACGGAGAGTGCAGCGCTACCAAGTGCGGCGAGCGCCGACAGGCTAAATCCCGCGCCAGCAGAGTGAACATGCTGGAACGCCGCGATCCCGAACATGACCGGCAGCGCGTAGACCGCGAAGTTGAAAGCGAGCACGCAGAGTGCGACGGAAAGAGAGATGGCGAGCAGAATGAGCGTCATGACAGCCTCCGGCGTCGGTGATTTTTGAGGGATCACGACAGGCTGCCGATGGATACGCTCCGCCTGCGACTATGCTGCTTCGCCGGTTCTGCAAGTCTGGTCAGTTGACTCCAGGACGACGTCCGGGGTCAAGGGTGTCGGAAACGAAAAGGGGGCGCTCAGGCGCCACCCTCGTATTTCAGGACAGGGATGCCGAGCTTGCGGGCCTTGTCGGCGAGGTTTTCCTGAATGCCCGTTCCGGGAAAGACCAGAACCCCGATCGGGAGCGCGTCCAGCATCGCGTCGTTGCGCTTGAAGGGTGCTGCTTTGGCGTGTTTGGCCCAGTCGGGCCGGAACGCCACTTGGGGCACCTTGCGATGGTCCGCCCATTTCGCGGCAATCAGTTCAGTTCCCTTTGGCGAGCCGCCATGCAGCAGCACCATGTCCGGATGCTTGGCATGGACCTGGTCGAGCCTTGACCAGATCAGGCGGTGGTCGTTGAAGTCGACCCCGCCGGTAATGGCGACCTTCGGTCCTTGCGGTAGTAGCATCTCGGCCGCGGCCCGGCGTTTCGCGGCCAGGAAATCCCGGCTGTCGATCATCGCCGAAGTGAGGTTCCGGTGGCTGACCCGCGATCCGTTGCGGGGTTGCCAGGGTTTGCCCTGGTGGCGCTCGAAGCCTTCGACAGCGAGGTCCCGGAAGAGCTCCAGCGCGTTCCTGCGCTCGATCAGGCTCTGCCCTTCGGCCGTCAGGCGCTCCAGCTCGACGGACTTCACCTCCGAGCCATCCTGTTCCCGCTGCAGCCGGCGCTGCGCCTGCTCATTGTCGTCAAGCTCCCGCTCGGTGCGCGTCGTGGCACGGTGGAAGAGATTGACCGTGCCCCAGAGCAGTTCGTCGAGTTCGGGTTCGAGGCGCGTGTCGCCGAGTGTCGCGATCAGCGCGTCGAAGATATCGGTGACGGCGCTGGAAATCATGCTGTCCTCCGGGAGCGGCCTCGGATCGGGTTCGTCCTCGAACGGACGCCAGCCGTAGAGCTGGAGTTCGGTGAGGACGTGACCGGTCTGGGAGGAGTTGTGGACCGACTCATTGGCTGCCGTATCGTTTGAAAAGGTCATTTCGGGGTTCCTCGTCGGGGGAGCCGCGCCCATCGCGGCCTTCGTGGCAGCGACCAGCCCAGGGGCGGGAAGGCCGAGCAGCCCGAGCAAGTCGAGGGCCTTGATGGCCAAGCCCGGCTATTTTGTCTCGCGATGCAAAGAGCCTCCCTGGAGGCGCGGCGGAAAATAGCCGGAGCGCGGCCATTGCCCGGCCTTCCCGTTTGTGGGCCGCCTGCCCTCTCAAGAAGGCCGTGGGCGGCGACTTTCGCGACATGGGGAAGACCCGGATATGACAGGAGGAAGGCAACCGGCTTGTCACAGTCCTGACCTGCCGCTCCCTCACGCCGCCAGAAAGCGTGCTACGTCCTCGGGATGGAGCTGAAGCCGCAGCAGCTCCCGGAGGACCTGAATGCCATCGCGCCTCAGATCGTCATTGAAGTCGCCAAGCCGTGGCGTCAGCCCCAGTGCCTCGATTCCGGCCTCGGCGGCTCTGGCCAAAAGAACCTTTCGCGCGCCCTCGCCCGCCGGATCGCGGTCACACAGGACATAGAGCCGCCGGAGCCCCTTCGGGAACAGGATGCCGGCAAGATGGGCCGCCGAGAGTGCCGCCAGGTCGGGCAGTCCGGGAAGCACCGAGCGAACCGAGAGCACCGTCTCGATCCCCTCGCCGGCGGCGAGCACGTCCTGCGCCACCCCGAACCGCACCCCGTGACCGAGCAGGTCTCCCATCGCCCGCCTTGGCGTCTCGACATCCGCCTTGGCCGAGCCGTCCGCGGCGAGCCAGGTGCGATGCGCGCCGGTCTGACGCCCGGCGAGATCGGTGACGGCGGCGACCATCGCCGGGAGTTGCCGGGTCGCGCCGCCGCCCTCCGGCCGGTAGTAGCAGGCCGGATGGAAGCGCAGGTTGGCGGTTTCGTGCAAAGCCGTAATGCCGCGACTACGGAGATACGTTTCCACGAGTGTTCCGGTGAACGGCTGCGACATAGCAAAGAGCCGCCGTGCGGCCGCGGCAGAACCGGACGGGACCGGCGTCAGCTGCCGGGACTGCTTCTCCAGCTCAGGGCGCGGCAGGCTCAAAAACCGGCGCGCCTCCCCGGCGACATCGCGAAAGTCGGAGAACCCGCAGCTTTCACGGATGACATCGAGGAGATCGCCATGTTCGCCCGTCGCGGCATCCGTCCACTTTCCAGCAGCACCCTTGCCACGATCCGACCCCGTGAGCCGGACGAACATCGACCGGCCCGGTGTGCCATACACATCCCCCACCAGCCAGTAGCGGCCGGATTTTTGTCCGGCCGGCAGGTAATGACGGCAGACTGCCTCGGCTTCTCTTGCAAGGCGCGCCGCAAGCTCGGAGGCGTCAGCCCGGGACATCAGGCCGCCCCGCGATCCGAGACGCGCTCGATCGGCCAGGTCTCGATCAGCCTGCCGAGCACTTTCACGCCGCGCTCGTCGGCGGGCACGAAGAAGCGCAGCTTCCAGGAGATGATCTCCGAGAAGAGCCCGTAAGACTTGAGCCGTTCGCGCATGCCTTCCGTAAAGCCGGAGAACTCGATCCGGTTCGCTCCCATGACGCGGACTCGGCGGAGCTGCAGCCCTTCGGCCAGACCCAGGATCGTCTGACCGGCGATCAGTGCGGCATGGGCTTCATCGGGAGACAGCGTCACCGACCCGGTAGCAGCTGCATTGGCCGCCCAGGCGGGCGAGACACGGCGGCCGATGATGCGCTCGCCCTCGTCGGTCTGCAGCCGATAGACCCGTGTCGACTCATTTGGCAGACGCTTCCAGACCGGCAGGAGCAGACCGCTGACCATGTGCAGCGTGGTCTCGGTGAATTCCGGAACCTCCGACAGTTCATGGCTCCAGGCTGACGCGAAGGTGTCCCGGTCCACCTCGCGCCAATAGCTGCCGGTCAGCGCCTGGAAAGAGAGGTGGCTGCGCTCCATCGGCCGGACCAGCCGGACACGGCGCTCGATCTCACCATCGTCGAGCATCATGGACGGCGCCGGCACCTGAACGGCCGCCCGCCCTGACTTGCCGTTGACGAGCAGCCTGGCACCGGGCTCCGCGCCCGCGCGGGCAAACGCTTCGTCGAGCGGCATCGGCTGGTTGCGGCGCTTCTCGGCGATGGTGAGAAGCCGGGTCTCCGCGCCGGTCGCCGGATGGGTATGGATCGTCCGGCGATCGGTGACCACAAAGCTCTCGGCCGTCAGTGTCTCCAACCCGAGATCATAAGTGCCGCTGGCGATCGCCCCCTCGATCCTGGCATCGAGCAATTGCTCGAAGGCGGCAAAGAGGATGCCTTGAAGCTCGATCGTCAGCGCCAGCAGTCGGTTGAGGAAGGTGGTGATCGGCGGCAGATCATCCCTGATGCCGGACGCATCCGTCAGCTTCAGGCCGGTGGCGGTCTCGAACCGCTCAAGCGGGCAGCCCTCGACCTTGCCGCGCACGATCATTAGATAGAGCTGGCGCAGCGCATCGCGGGCATAGAAGCTTTCGAGATTGTCCTCAGGGCGGAACAGCCCCTGCCCGCCGGTCTGGCGCTGGCCGCGGGTGATGGCGCCGAGCGTGTCGAGCCGGCGGGCGATGGTCGAAAGGAACCGCTTTTCCGCCTTCACATCCGTGGAGACGGGCCGGAAGAGCGGCGGCTGCGCCTGATTGGTGCGGTTTGTCCGCCCGAGCCCCTGGATTGCCGCATCGGCCTTCCAGCCGGGCTCGAGCAGGTAATGGACCCGGAGCCGCTGGTTCTTTGCCGAGAGATCCGCATGATAGCTGCGCCCGGTGCCGCCCGCGTCCGAGAAGACGAGAATGCGCTTGAGGTCATCCATGAAGGCGGACGTCTCAGCAAGGTTGGCCGAGGCTGCGCGGCTTTCGACGGCGAGACAATCGCCCTTCCGCACGATGCGCCGTGAACGGCCCGTCACCTCGGCAACCGTATCGGTGCCAAAGCGCTGGATGACCTGATCCAGGGCACCGGGAACCGGCGGCAGCGCGGCGAGCCGCTCGATCAACTCGTCCCGCCGGGCAACCGCCTCGCGGCATTCCACCGGTTGACCGTCCCGAGTAACCGGGCGCGAGGAAAGATTGCCCTCGCTGTCGGTGAAGGGCTCATAGAGCTGCACCGGGAAGGAATGGGCGAGATAGTCGAGAACATATTCGCGCGGGGTGATGTCCACCCGGACGTCGTTCCACTCCTCGGTGGGGATTTCGGAGAGCCGCCGCTCCATCAGCGCCTCGCCCGTGGAAACGATCTGGATGACGGCAGCATGGCCAGCCTCCAGATCGCCTTCGATCGAACGCATCAGCGTGGGCGTCTTCATTGAGGTCAGGAGATGGCCGAAGAAGCGTTGCTTGGCGCTCTCGAAGGCGGAGCGGGCAGCGGATTTGGCCTGCCGATTGAGCGTGGCTCCACCTCCCGCTGGATTGCCTGTGATGTTGGCGGCCTCCATCGCCGCGTCGAGATGGTTGTGAATAACGGCGAAGGCACCGGCATAGGCATCATAAATGCGGCGCTGCTCGGCAGTGAGCTCATGTTCGACCAGCTCGTATTCGACGCCGTCATAAGAGAGTGAGCGGGCGGTGTAGAGCCCGAGCGACCTCAGATCGCGGGCCAGCACCTCCATCGCCGCGACGCCGCCCTCCTCGATCGCCTCGACGAACTCGGCCCTTGTCGTGAACGGGAAATCTTCGCCGCCCCAAAGGCCGAGCCGCTGCGCATAGGCAAGATTGTGGACATTGGTGGCGCCGGTCGCCGACACATAGACGAAGCGAGCATCGGGTAGCGCGTGCTGCAGGCGTAGTCCCGCGCGGCCCTGCTGCGACGGCGCGACATCCCCGCGCTCGCCCTTGCCGCCACCGGCGTTCTGCATGGCATGGCTTTCGTCGAAAATGATCACTCCATCGAAGTCCTTCTCGGCCTCGGCGCCGGGACCGGACTGCAACCATTCGACGATCTGCTTCACCCTGGAAACCTTGTTGCCGCGATCGTCGGAGCGCAGCGTGGCGTAGGTGGTAAAAAGGATGCCTTCGCTGAGCGCGATCGGCCTACCTTGCGGAAAGCGCGACAGCGGCGTGACGAGCAGCCGCTCCATGCCGAGCGCTGCCCAGTCGCGCTGCGCGTCCTCGATCAGCTTGTCGGATTTTGAGATCCAGACGGCCTTGCGTCGGCCGCGCAGCCAGTTGTCGAGGATGATCGCGGCCGACTGGCGGCCCTTGCCCGCGCCGGTGCCGTCGCCGAGCATGAAGCCCCGGCGGAAGCGGAAAGCGCCGGCAACCCCTTCGGGCGCTGCCTGGACGAGATCGAAGGTCTCGTCGACGGTCCAGCTGCCTGCGAGATGGCCGGAATGAGCCTCGCCCGCGTAGATCACCGTTTCGAGCTGCGCGTCCGACAGCAGTCCATCGGTGACGACATTCGCCGGCAGCATCGGCCGGTAATCTGGCTTCGGCGGGGCGACGGAGGCCATCGCCGCCGACTGCACCAGTTTCGTGGGATGAGCCTGAGATCCGGGAATACGGATCGACTGCAGTCTGTAAGCCTCGTAAATCGCATCGGTGAGCCCGGCACCATCGGGCGACGTCCAGTCGACGGTCTCATAGGTTAACTCGACGCCCTCGGGGTCGGGCATATCAGATCCCGCCGGGCGAGATTTTGCCGAGCGCTCAGGAACACCTCGCACCGTTCGGCCTGCAGCGGGGACCGATGACCGCGGAACCTCGGGGAGCGAAACCGGCGGCCGCGGTGGAACCTGGCGCTCGAGCCAGCTAAGCAGCGTGGCGATATCCGGCGCCATGCCTGGCGAGGCCGGGAACAGGGCTGGATTCTTAGCAGGCACCTTGTCGATGACTGTGAGCCGGGTTGGGAACGTCGTTCCGTGCTTCGCATATGCCGATCCGGCGATCGCGGCGGAGAACACGACAGAGCCGCGCTCCTGCAGGCGTGCAAAGGCATCACGCCAGGCCGGCAGCTCCGGACCGACATTTGCCCCGGTGATTGTCACCAAGCGCCCGCCCTGTGCAAGACGGCTCAGCGCCGATGCGATGTGCCGGAAGCCTGCATCGGCGACCCGGCCGGAAACGTTCGCGAGCGCCGTGAAGGGCGGGTTCATGATGACGACGGAAGGCACCAGCGCCGGATCGAGATGATCGTCGATCTGGGCGGCGTCGAAGCGGGTGACGGAAACGGCAGGAAAGAGGAAGCAGAGCACATCGGCGCGGGCTTCCGCAAGCTCGTTGAGGATCAGCGATCCTCCGGCGGTTTCGGCCAATACTGCCATCAGGCCGGTGCCGGCCGACGGCTCCAGCACAAGGTCGGCGGCGGAAACACAAGCCGCCGTCAGCGCGGCAAGGCCAAGGGGAACAGGCGTGCTGAACTGTTGGAGCGCCTGGCTTTTCTCGGACCGGCGCGTCTGCGTCGGCAGCAGCGCCATGATCTTATCGAGCACGGAAAGCCGTGCTTCCGGGGTTGCTACTTTACGGAAAACCGCCTTTCCGTATTTGCGCAGGAACAGAACCGTCGCTACCTCGCAGGCGTCATAGGCGCTCTTCCAGTCCCAGGCGCCCGACGCATCGGACGCCCCAAAGGCAGTTTCCATTGCGGCGCGCAGCAGGGTAGCGTCAACACGCTGGCCTTGTTCGAGATGCTCAAGAAGATCATGGGCGGCGGCCAGGATGGTGGGCGCAGGAGCGATCGGCGTGACCGGGACGGTCACGGGTGCGGTCATGTTCATGAGAGGAGATCCTTGAGAGCAGCATCGGGAAAGCCCGGCCAGCGCTCTCTCGACCGCCCGGGCTCACCCCGTCCCGGCAGGCCTCTCCCTCTCAGGGCAAAAGAAATCGCGTCGCGCAGGAAGGCGGGCGCGACCAGATTGGAGGCGGGTCAAAGGCCGGTTTCGGGAAGCAGGAGGCGAGCCTGGTTCCTCAAACGCCCACGGCCCCGCCGCGGCGCTATGGACAAGCGGAACGGGGAACCGGGACGCAACGGCCCCGGCCGGCCATGAGGCCTTCGCCTCAAGAGAAGGGATCGATCTCGATCATCACAGCCACCTCGTCGCCGTCGATTTCGTCGGCGGTCACGGCACCGAAGGACCCGTCACCGGCCTGGAATACGACGATGGAAACCATCAGCGTGGCGGCGAGGCTGGCGGCGTATGCGGTGGCGTCATGAAGGGTCATTGTTCCGGTTCCTGTCTTGGGAGGCGGGGAACCATCCCCCGCGCGACAGGCGCCCGAAGTGTCTGATCGAGGATGGCAATCACCGCGCGCGTTCGGGCCCGCCCCGGCACCGCGCGGCGGCACGCTTTGCGTAAGCCGACCCCATGCGGGTTGAATGACAACGCCACGTTCAGGCCAAGGTCAGCGAATGGAAGCGGGGGAAGGTTTTCCGTATCTGTCAGAAGCCGGCAAGGCGTAAATGCGTTTGCACGGCCACCTCTGTCCTCTGCCAGCCGATCAAGTGGGAATGCAACAATGGGCAGGAGTGAAGACATGAGTCAGGCAACCCAGCCATCTCCAATGGAGCACAATGGACCTGATGGGGCTCGGTTCGCTTATCGGTCCGGTAATTGCTGCCCGAACAAGGCCACCATGAAAAAACCCCGGAGCCTTGCAGCTCCGGGGCGGGATCGCATTACTCGGCCGCCACAAGGGCAGCATCCTCCTCGTCGGCATCCGCCTTATCGTCCTCTCCGTCATCATCGCCGAGGAATGCCGGAAGAGCCTCATCTGCTCCGTCCTCCTCACCTTCCGTCTCGACCGGCGCGGCTTCGCAATCGTCCGTCATGCGCAGCGGTTCCGGCAACCAGCCGGTGCCGGCCAGCAGGCGTTCAGCCTCCCTGGCCATATCGCCCTTCTTGAGATGGTCGATCAGCTCGGCGGCACGCTCGCCCGCCCCCTCGCGCACGGCTTCGAGGATGCGAGGCTTGGTGACCCGGCCGAGATAGTTCTCGACCGTCGGCGTCCAGCCGGCTTCCACCATGTCGAGGTCGACAGCGCGCGCGAGGCGATCCGCCTCAGCGAGACGTTGCTGGATGCCGTGCACGGTGACGGTGCCACCGCCGTAGCGGTCGGCCTTCTCGTAAAGGGCATTGACCCCGAAAGCCGCGCAATGAGCGAAGAGCTCCGCCTGCTCGGTGCCTTCAAGAGAAGCGAGCCAATCCCAGAGGGCGGCCTCGTCGTCCGGCATACGTGCCTCCCAGGCCTTGTGGCGTTCCTCGATAGCCTGTGCCGCCGGAATGTCCTTCAAGCCAGGTGCTTGCAGGGAGAAGCCGGTGTTGCGCACCGAGACTTCCATGGCCGGGCTATAGGTCATGTAGCGAGAGAAGACGTCCCGGCAAAACTTGTGCAGCACGGCCAGGAACGCGACGGACGGATTGTTCGCCAGCCTGTCGCGCAGCGCCAACGTCCGCTCGGCCGTCAGCTCCGTCACCAGGCGTTCCGGCAGCGGCTTGATGACTTCGCCTTCATCGTCATCCGTATCCGTCGGCTGGCTGCCGATGGTGATGACAGCGTGCCGGGCAGAAGGATCGACATCGGCATCGGCGCGGTCGATGTCGGCCTCACCACCGTTCCCGGAGCCACTGCCCTCAACGGCGACGTCAAGCTCATCCTCTGGACGGACATAGCCGCGATCGACGACGAGTTCACCGTCCCGGCCGATGCTGAGGAAGACACCGGCGCGGGCGATTTCGTCCGGATCGAAGCTGACGGGACGGTTCTCGAAAGCCTCAAGCGCGGCCTCGATCTCCGCGAGACGCCGATCGACCTCGTCGGGCAGATCGCTGGCCTCCGTGTATTCCGACTCGAGATCGTCATACTCGTTGCGGAGTGCCTCGCGGGCCGCCCGTTCCTCGTCTATGAGGTCCTGCATCGTGCCGGTGAGTTTGCGCAGGCCGTTGGCGTGACCATAGGGGAGCTCGACCGAAGCTTCGATCCACCGCCAACCGTCGCCGGCAATCTCGTCAGCCATACGTTTCAGCTTTTCGTCCACCAAGCGGTCGAGCAGGGCGACGTCCTCCAGCCAGCCGTCATTGTCCTGGGAGAAGAGGTCACGCAAGACGGCTCCACCCGCCGCCTCATAAGCTTCAAGGCCGATGAAACGGGCGCGCTTGTCGGAAGAAGGCACCGAGGTTTCAGTGAGCATACGCCGGATCTGCCACGGCTCTTTCTGCCAGGAATTGCGGATATTCTCCCAGACCTGCTCCTGACGGACATGCTCGGGATTGACGGTGAAGGCCATCAGCATCTCCAGCGTCATGCCGTCCTCGGCATAGACGTCGAGCAGCACGGGAGACACAGTGGCAAGGCGAAGCCGTTGCCTGACGACCTGGACCGTGGTGAAGAAGGCCGCCGCGATCTCCTCCTCGCTCATGCCTTTTTCGCGCATGTCAAAGAAGGCGCGGAACTGGTCGAGGGGATGGAGTGCAACACGCTGAGTGTTTTCGGCCAGACTGTCGTCCTCGGCGAGGATGTTTGTCGCCGGATCGCGGACGACACAGGGCACCGGCGCGGTCTTTGCCAGACGCTTTTGCTTCACGAGGATTGCCAGGGCCTGATAGCGACGGCCGCCGGCCGGCACCTCGAACATGCCGGTCTCGTGGCCAGCCTCATCGAGCAAAGGGCGGACATTGAGGCTCTGGAGGAGTGTGCCGCGGCGGGCGATATCCTCGGCCAGTTCCTCGACAGAAACGCCGGCTTTGATACGCCGGACGTTGGACTGACTGAGAACGAGCTTGTTGAAGGGAATATCGCGCGAGGGCGACAGGGTGAGTTTCTGATTTGCAGTTGCCATCAGGGTAGTCTCCGCGACGGGCGCCGAGAGCCTCTCTCTCAACATTCAACCCGTCGCGAAAACCCCACCCCTCCTCTCACTCTCGAAAGGGCACGGCCCGCCCCCTGCGATCGGAAGCCTTCGCCTCGGGAATGACGGACGAATGCAGCCGAGGTCCGCCATTCCATTCGCCAGGCAATCAGATTTCGCCGAGGGCGCGCAGACTGAGCTCTCGGCCAATGCCGACGATGATATGGTCGTGCAGCGTTAGTCCCAGAACTTTGCAGCCCTTGTTGATTTCCTTCGTCATCGTGATGTCGGCGCGCGAGGGCTCAGGATCGCCTGACGGATGATTGTGGACGAGGATCAGCGCGGTCGCATTGAATTCGAGACCGCGTTTCAGGACTTCGCGGGGATAGACCGGCACGTGATCGACGGTCCCGGTCGCCAGGCACTCATCCGAGATAAGCCGGTTCTTCTTGTCCAGATAAAGCACATGAAACCGCTCCACCTCACCACGAATGGTGAGAGCGCAATAGTCAAGCACCGCCTGCCAGGACGACAGCACCGGATTCTGGTTAAGGTGGCGCAGCAGGATCTGGCGCGCTTCGTAAATAACCACCTGCTCCTCAGCCGAGATCGGTGCGTGCTGCGTTTCCATGGCAAATGTCTTCTGATGCCGGGTCATGATCTGGTCTCCCGACGGGCAGCAGGCCCCTTGCCAATGCTCTCAACCCGTCACGAGGAACCGCGCCGCCCTCTTCCTCGGAGAGCGGCGCAAACCTGCAAAGCAGGGCAGCCGGAATTCAGGCTTTCCTGTTTTGCGTATCGACGGAATTTCTGTTGTGCGCATCATCGCTTCGATGCCGGGCATAAAGTAAGCGCTCAGCCCCGCGGATGCTGCCGGCTTGCCGGGCCACTTCCGCCCATACCGAAATCGAGACATCCGTCTGAAACAGGATGTCGCGCTCGATGCCCATTCCGAACGGCAGGTGAATGGACGCGAGTTCTTCAAGTGAAAAGCTGCCCAATTCCGGATAGCCGAGATCGGCAAGGCCGAACAGAATGTCGCCGTCAGGATTGAGTTCAGTCGCGAGCCAGACGCCTTGACCGAAAGGATTGAAGAATTTGACGTCCGGCACATGGTCGGCGCTGCGCTCACGGCCGTTGGCAAGCAGGCGTTCGCGCAATTCGGGGGGCAGGAGGATAATGCCGCCCTCCTGTCGCCGGCGCCAGCGTCGGCGGTAGAGCTGTCGGCATCCAGAAGGAAGGACACGATCCAGTCGGCGGCCCGGCCGGCCTCCGGCTCGGCGATGATTTTGTCCGTGATTTCGGATTAAAGGTTGGTCCGGTTGCTCCGGGCGCCGGATTTGCCGTTCTGTTTGGACATCGCGGGTCTCCGCGACGGGCGCCGGAGACTTCTCCTCCGGTCCTCATCCCGTCACGGCAAGCCCGTCCGCACTCTCACTCTCAAAGGGGGCGTTGCGGGGGAATCCCCCGCTCGAAGGGGTCGGCCCAGACTACAGGCTCGGCCGCAGAGGAAGGCTTTCCCCTCCATCTTCTTCAAGCGGTCAGCTACTTGCGATTACCTTCAGCCGCATGGCACGCGTCTCAAGGAGATAGGTTTCCACGCTGGCTAGTAGATGCAGCCCTTCCTCTGTGACGGCCGCTCGCGACAGTCCAGGCTGAACGATGCGCACATCGAATTCGTAGCGATAGTCCTGCCAGCTCGCTTTCAGCTTCTTGAGGAAGGCGGCCGTTCCATGTTCGAAGCGAGAAGTCTGGCCCTTCTCGAAGCGCAACTTCTCCCGCTTCAGCATATGAATGAACATTCGATTGGGACGATCACGCCAGCGGGCGGATTTCTGGGCCTGCCCGCACACTTCATAGAGATCCTTCACCCGCGTACCAGGCGTGTCGGAACTGGAATATTTGCAATGGTGAAGCGTCACCTGCACCAGACCTTCAGTTACTCGAAGCGTGACCACATCCGCGATCTCGCCGGCGCCGTCATCGTCGAAAATGAGGTCATATGCGTCACGCTCTGCGAGCAATGTCTCGATGACGCGTCGCTGCACCGAGTCGGCACGCTTCTCAGGTCCCTGCGCCTCGGCGCGGATATTGGTTTTCGACCAATCCCAGGCCTCGATCCGGTCGTTGGGATAGGGTTCGACCACGACGCCTTCAGGCAGGGCATAGAGGTGGCTGTAGATCAGCAGTGAGCCATCCCCAAAGTCGATCTGTGGGGAATCCTCGCCGAAGGATTCCGACAGCGGTTTCACCTTGCCGCTGACCTTTATGGTTGTTTTCGGACCAGAGCGCTGCGGATAGCGGGCAACACCTTCGGCAAACACAACTTCGAATTCGGCGATATGGGTGTCGCTGCGCACCGCGAAGCGCAACGGACCCGTGCGTTCATGATCCAGCAGCTCGATGTCGCATTCGGCGAAGGCTACGGGCTCGTCGCCGAAACTGATTTCTATCCGGTCCTCGATTTGCGTCAGCAGCGATTCCGGCCAGTGGATCGCGACCGGCGGCACATGTGGGCGTTCGCTGATCTGGCGAGGTCGCATCGCGCTCTTGAATACGCCATCGGTGGTGATCCCTGGATCGTTGACGGCCTTGCCGATATCCGCGCACCATTCGACCCAGTCAGTCAGATCACGAACCCGCGAAATCGACCAGAACTTGCCTTTGGCTGAACAGCCACGAGAGGCGGGAACGCCGTCGAGGAACCCGGTTGCGAACACGTTGTTCTTGATGCGCGACTGGGACTTCGCCGTGTCGAGTCCGTCGGCGACATCGACACCCATATACATGGAGTAGCGGACACCGCGTCCCTGATGGTGCGTCAGGCCAAGATTGCGCAGGATCAGGCGATTGAACCCATGCAGGCTGCGGAAAACCTCCTCGCCCTCGACCCGGCGCGTGGCCTCACCGCAGACCGCCTTGGCCAATCGGTCATACGGTCCCTTGATTGAGCTGCTGATATAGAGGAGCTGACTATCGGGATCCCAATGCATCATGTGCAGGTCCCAGGTGACATTGGTCGCGTGCTGGGCCGTGGTCCAGCCGGCCTGCTCTTCGGAGCGGGTGACGAAGATGGCGACACGCTGGTGTGGGTTAACCTTCATGCCGAGATAGACGCCGGGACTATACAAGTCCTCGGCCCGCAAAGGCTCCCAACCATCGCAATTAGTGCGATAGACGACGGCGTTCATCTTCGGTTCAAGCGTCTGCAGCGGAATGTCGCTCAAGTCGCCGACAAAGCCCTTGAACATCTCGGAACGGCGGACCTGCCGGTCGATCTTCGCGGTGCTGAGTGCCTCGACCAGTGCGTTCCAGTCGGCATCCTCCGCATAGAGCTTGGCCAGTGAACGATCAATGTCGTCAATGCCGGTGTTGGCGATGACGGTGGCGTCGCCGAGGCGTGGATCCTGGCGGGTGAAGCGGCCGACAAACTGGATGGTGACGGCGATGCTCTTGTGCGGATCGTGCAGGGCGGCGATCTTCAGTTCCGGCAGATCGAAACCTTCGCCAAGCATGTCCACGCAAACGATGATCCGGCTCTCGAAGCGCCGCAGAGCGGCAAGGTTTGCACGGCGTTCACGGATCGACTGCTGGCTATGAACGATGACCGTACGAAGTTCCGGGTACATCTCGCTGTAAAGCTGGTGGAGGGTTCTGGCGCGGTCGATGGTCTGACAGCGCGCCATGGCGAGATGGTTGAGGCCGGCGGCCAGATCACCCTGGAGGACTTCACCGAGCTTCTCCGCAATCGCGAGATCGGCGTCCGCCTGATCGAGCCCGAAGACAGCCTCGAAGCGGATCGGTTTGAAATAGCCTTCGGCCTGCGCCTTCTTGAGCGGATAGGTGTAGATGAACTCGCCGTCGACGCGCCGGCCGTCCTCACGGAACGGTGTGGCGGTGAACTGGACGATCGGAAGCGGCGGCTCGCGATCGACGAAGAGACCCCGAAAGCGGGCCCAGGTCGGCGCGCCGATGTGATGAGCCTCGTCGATAAACAGTGCCGAGGTACGTGCTGCCATCCGTTCCTGGACCGCTGCTTCGGCGCGGCCGGCGATCTGCATCGTCGTGACGATGACATTGGCGCTGTCGAAGATCTCATCCACCTCGACTACCGTCGTCGGAATGTGCGAAAGGCGCATCACCACGGGAAATACTGCCTTGTCTTCCAGGCATTGCTGTTGCCTCAGCACGCCGAAGGTCTCGAATTTGCCCGCGATCTGCTCTCGCAGGGCGTCCGTCGGCACCACGACCAGCAGTCTCTCGAAGCGCTGGTGGGCGTTGAGCGCGAGCATGGTTTCCGTCTTGCCGGTGCCCGTCGGCATGACGATGGTGGCCGGATCGCTCGATCGCGTCGCATGGGCCAAAGCCGCGTGCAACGCGCCGATTTGGGGACGTCGCAGACCGGGCTGGGCTGGCCGCTCACTTTCGGCGGCTCGTCCCTCCCGGAGATGAAAGGCGCCTAACCAGGATGCCGAAACCTCTGCCAGCCGTTCGACCCGCGCTTGGCGATTCAACATGTCGATGCGGATGGGCAACGCAGTCATCCACCGGCCTTCGCCGGCATCGAGTGCTTTGGCGATCTGCGCCGGTTCACTTGCACCGGGGACTAGAAGAATGAGATCGGCCTCCAGCGAAGTGGCGGTCTTCGCATTTAGGATCTTCAGTGTCTCGCCGGTCGGCAGCGTGGTTTCATAACCCGTCACACGGCGGATCGAAAAGGGTCGCAGCCGGCAACGCACGCGCGGCGGCGGAACCGCCAACTGGCGTATCGGGCTTCCCAGGACTTTGCCCTCGATCGCAAGCCGAGCCGGCAGAAGCAGTTCGACCTCGGGATTGAAGAGATCGTCCTGGGCGGGCTCGGGGCGTTTGCGGGAGGCCATGGTCGCGTCCTCGACTAAGCCGCAATCGTCTGGGGCGAAGGCGGGACGGTGATCACCGTTCCGCTCGACATCAGAACGATCAGGCCCCGTTCGGCGCCGGTCATGTCGAGATAGGCACACACTTGGGCCCGATAGTGATCGAGTGTCTCCTGGGCGGGATTCACGTCGCTCTTCCAGTCGATCACGACGGCTGGCCGACCTTCCGGATCAATTGTAAGCGCGTCCGCAACGCCGACCGTCGCAACCAACTCCGCATCTTCTTGCTGAAGGGCATAGACCGGAAATTCTCCGAGCAATGAGGGACGCAGGGCCGCAACCTCCGACAAGGCCAGCGTCCGCGTCACGCAATCGGCCAGTTCTTCGGGAGAAAGTCCGTTCGCCGGATCGGAGGAGAGCTCCTTGCCGAGCGCACGGATGAGGTCAGCGGCACGCGCGGTGAGCGACTCGCCGGCCTCGTAGCATTCACCTGTCAGGACTTCTTCCATGAGCTTGTGAAGGATCAATCCACGCTCGCGCCCGCCCTGGATGGAAGTGGGCGCTTCGGCGTCTGGCGTCGAAGCATCAGCTGAGCCGGTCCATATATCCGGTTCTTCTTTCTGAAGCACCGAACCGGTCGCCGCCTCGTCGCGGCTCGGTGCAAGCCAGGTCAGGTGCATCTGCTTTTTGGCAATCACACCAGCCTCATTGGCAAAACTCTCCCGTGTCTGGTCGTTTGTGGCATCGCCTGTCACCGCGATCGGATCGAGCGGCAGATGCGACACGTCAAAGGGAGGGAGTTCTGTCAGGGACAGGTCCACCAGACCGATCCAGGCCGACGCTGAAGGCTTGGCGTCGAGCCGCGGCAAGACCAAGAGCTCCCGGGCGCGGGTTGCCGCGACATACCAGAGCCGGACTCGCTCGCGGTCCAGTTCATCCTTCTCAGCCTGCCGCGCCGCGTCGTAACCGGACGGAGGGACACCCAGAACCGGGCAGTAGAAGGTATCAGTCTGGCGATCGGTCACGGCGCTATCAGGCGCCATCACACCTGTCATGGTGTTAATGGGGATGACGACCGGCCATTCGAGACCTTTCGCGGCATGCATCGTGTAGAGGGCGACGGCTTCTTCCTGCGCATCAGGCCGTCCTTCCACCGCACGGGACTCATTCGTCCATGCCGCCGTTATTGTCTCGGAAAAGGCCCGCAGGCCGCGTACTGCATAGCCGACGGCGAGGCTGAGATAGAGATCGACATTGGCAAGCGCTCGTTCTGCCTGACCGCGATGCCGTTCCAGAAGAACCGGGCGTAACCGAAGAACGTCGACGGCCTGCGAAAGAAGATCGTGCGGTGTCGTGCTATTGGCGCGTTTCTGGAGCGCCTGCAGCCGCTCGATCACATCGCTCGCCAGCGGATGCACTATTGCTGCGGAGTCGACGCCGAGGTCGAGCTGCGGGATCCGGTCAGGCTCTTGCTCCGAACGCGGAAGCGCCCAGACGATGTCCAGGAGTTCCTCTTCGCTGAGCCCGACAATCGGGCCGCGCAGCAGTGCGCCGAGCGCCAGCGTATCACGACGATCGGCGAGAACCCGCGTGATTGCGATGAGGTCCTGGACTTCCTGCCGGCGAAACAGCCCTTTACCGGCCTGGGTTGCGACCGGGATGCCGCGGCGTTCAAGGGCTTCTTCATAACGCCAGAGTTCCGCGCCGGTCGGGGCGAGCAAGGCGATGTCGCCCGGCTGGCAGGGACGTTCAGCACCGGCTTTGCGATCCTGGACCGGATGACTGTCGATCAACCGTGCGCAAAGTTCAGCCACCGCTTCGGCTTCGGCGTCGCGTCGCTGCTCGGCGCTGGCCTTGCCGTTCTCGTCAGCAACCGCGATATCGATCGCCGCGACGCAGACGCCGTCATCCGGATCGCCGTGGAAGGGATCAAGCGCTGTGAAGCCGGGCTGGCCATCAGCCGACAGGACAGTCTCGAACCGTTCGTTGACGAAAGTGAGGATCGAAGCACAGGAACGGAAATTGGTCGAGATCGAGACGAGTCCGTCCGCGTCCTGTGTCGAGAAGGCGGTGCGGGCCTGGATATAAGCGCCGACATCCGCGCCGCGGAAACGATAGATTGCCTGCTTGGGGTCGCCAACCAAGAAGAGTGCGCCCGGCCGAATCCGGAAGCGCGTCCAGTCCTGCGGATCATCATCGGGATCACCGCATAGACGCCAGAAAATTTCGGCCTGGAGCGGGTCGGTATCCTGAAACTCGTCGACCAAGACCTTTGAATACCGATGGGCGAGCGCCTGTCGCACAGATTCATGGTCACGCAACAGATCGCGCGCGGCGTAGATAAGATCGTCGAAATCGAGCTGGGCGCTGGTGCGCTTGTGCTCGCGATAGCGTGCCAGGATTGTGCGTGCTTCATCTATCAATGTCGTCAGGACCTGGCCGGAAACCGCCTGGAGCAGTGCGGTCCACGCGCCACAGCACGCCTCGTACAAACCACTGGCCGTATCGTTCAGCCTGTCGCCGTCTGCCTTGGAAAGCCCGGCCTGCTTGGCCGCCGCCGCCCATTTGCCCTTCTTGCGGTAGGCGTAAAAACTGCCTGCCCCGGTCGTAAGGTCGGGATGCGGACGTGCAACCAGCAGCCCGACGAGTGCGGCGGGCGTGGAACCATCTGCAACGGATGGAAGGGCAGCCACCATTTCAGAAAAGCGCGCGGCGAAGACCTCCGTTTCCGGCTCATCGACGCCGGCACCTTGCACAAAGGCCGATAGTTCGTCGGCCGCCTGCTGGAAGGCTTGCAGGTGGCTTGCAAAGGGCATCGCGTCCGGTGCGACCAGATTCCTCGAACGCCGGAGGGCTTCGGCGATCTTATGCATCAGAGCGACGGTCTCTCCCGGGCTATGCAGAACCATCTCGGCCAGGACACCGCCCTGATCGCCAGACAATCGCTCGCGCAGCCAGCCATCGACGATTTCGAGGAAGTTGAGATCGGCCTGGTTGCGATCGATGACCGCTGCGCCCGGATCGATATCAGCTTCCGCCGGGTAGGGCTTGATCAATCGCTGACAGAAGCCGTGGATGGTCGAGCAGGTGATTTCGTCGATCGCCGCGCTGGCTGAAATCAGATTCTCGCGCTGTGCCGCAGACAGTCCCTCCGGCAGGCCGACGCGGAGCTCCGGTGCGATATGACCGGCGGCGAGATTTTCGACAAATTCCCGAACGCGCAGGAGGAGCTCGCTTGCCGCCAGTTCGGTAAACGTAACCGCCGCGATGGAACTTGGAGCGACGCCCTTCGCCAACATGACAGCGATCCTGCCGGCCATGACCGCGGTCTTGCCCGATCCCGCGCCGGCCTCCACCAGGATGGACCGGTCGTGACGGCTGATAGCGTCATGCCGGGCACCATCATCCTTGAGGACTTCCACGCTGCTCATCATTCCGCCTCCCAGATCGGTGCGACCTCGCTCAGCCACTCGATTGCGGCGGCTTGCTTGCGTTTGCAATAGGTGGCGTCTGCGTTTGCCGGCAGGGCAAAAGCGAGATCGTCGTAGTCGCCTCCGGTATCCGGCCCGGGCAGTGCAGCGCCGCTGGCCAATGCGGTTCTCGCCGCCTGCAGATATGCCTTGATCTCCGCCAGGACGATATCCGGCTCGTCAAGCTGGAGGTCAAGCGGTTCACGCGGATAAAGCAGCGAGGCACTGATTGCGATGTGGTCGCCCAGGAGCGCCTTGACGGCGAAGGCATAGAGGCAACGCTGAAGCTCGCGGCCGCCGTTCATGCGGATGTTGCCTTTGGGCGGCCTACCGGTCTTGTAGTCGCGTACGAGCGCCCAACTGCCGTCATCAGCGATGTCGAGCCGGTCGATATAGCCGGCAATCTGAAATCCGGTGTCGGGGATGATCACCGGCACACTAGCGTCCCAGGGCAATGCCGCCTCCGACTTGGGCTCGGACCCGCCGAACGGGACTTCGCCAAAGGATCGGCTGCCCGGCAAATGATCATTGCCATAGGCAAGCGCCTGTCCGGCAAGAGCGCGCGCGTCCCCGAGCGTGCGACCCCAGATAACAGCGGGCGGAACGGGCCGTTCGCTTTCCCATTCGGCCGCCACCGCACCAGCAGCTTCGTCCACCGCATCCCGAATGGCAGCCACGTCGGCCGACGCGATACCGCCTGTCGCCTCGAGGTTTCGCAGGGCGCCGTCGAGCACCAGATGGATGAGGTCGCCGGTTTGCAGGGCGTCAAGCACGAGCGGCTCGGCACTGCCTTGCGGGGATTTCCAACCGAGAGCATAGCGCCAGAGGAAGTTGATGGGGCTGCGCAGCAGTGTTTTGAGCGAGCTCGCCGACTGGGTCCGCGCGAGGATCGCGAGAACCAAAGGATGATCAGACCTGACCATTCCATCATGAGCTGTCACATCGGCCATGCGCCAATCGCGCCAGCAGGAACGCGCACTCAATGCCTGGGGATCGGCGGCGAATTCCTGTGGCCGCGCCATCAGCCGGTCGGTTTCACTGAAGGCATGGGCGGGAACAGCGTTGCGCCGCAGATAGGCTTCCTCGTCATAGGTGGCGAGGAGGGGGCTGCGACCCAGCAGCCGGCCGTCGCTGTCGCGTCGGGCGCGGGAGAGGACGACGTCGCTGCCCGTAGTGGCGAGGATCGTATCAAAGTCACGGCGATCCGCCAGATTGACGGGAAGCGGGTCGAGCTCGCCCGTTGGAATGATGTGGTCCGGGATCAGCCGATCTTCGGCGATCCCGCGTGGCCAGCGGGAGGAATTGAGACCGATCAGCCGAGCGAAGCGTCGCGGCGACGCGGCGAGGGCGCTGGCCGGCATCCAAGCCACGGAGACGGAGGCCTCGAGCCCGTCATCCTGTTTCAATGATTCCAGCGTGCTGTCGATCGCGCCGGCGGGCCCTGCCAGTAGGGCTTTGCGCCAGATGGACAATGCCCGGCCCTTGAGGAAGGCTTCGCCGATCTCCTGTACCGCGTCCGGTCCCTTTGCCAGCAGATCGACCGCAGCACGCAACACCGGGGCGTGATCCATGCCGTCAGGCCAGTCGTCTGGCGCGAGGCGTGCCAGCAGTTGGTTCCATGCGGACGGCGTTGACAAGGGTGCATCCCTTGGAAGGACGCGCATCCAGCCATCGGGAAAGGAAGTCAGAGGTGCAGAATCGCGGCACAGGGCGGCGAGACGGCGCAAGCGCGACTGCGAAAGTCCGCGCACGACGATGTCGGCGAGTGCCGCTGCCGCTTGTCCGTCACGTGTCGTCACGGCAGGGACGCCATGAACGAAATGCAGATCGATATTGGCATTGGCGCGCAGCGCGAGAAAGTGATCGTCGTAGTCGGCCGGCGACGCGGTGGCGATGGCAATGTCGGCGGGCGATACGCCCGACGCGAGCAGCGACCGGACCCAACGCAGTGTCTCGACTGCCTCATGGTAAGCGGTCGCGGCACTGACGGATCGAATGGTCGGTGCCTCAGCGTCACCTCGAGCGACAGCAACGCCGCTTTCCTTGAGCCACGCCGGGACAGGGCGAGGACCTGACGTCCATTGCATGGGGATGTGCTCGGCGAGCGCCTTCAGCAGAGGCCGCCAGCAGGGAGACAGTTCGGTCAGTCCGACGATTTCCATCGAGCCGAATATGGCGGGCGCATGGGTGACCCGGCTGATGGCTGCGGCGACAATATCGACCGGATACATCATTCCGCCCGGAAGTTCGGTGAGAACAGCGGCCTCCAGGCGAGCGATGGCTTCAAGCCTTGGATGATCAGCTGACCGGGAGGCAAGATCGATACCTGCCCGCCACGCCTTGTGCAGTGTGTCGGCGGCCGCGCCGATCATGCCCGGCAGCATCTTGATATCTTCCAGTTCGCCCATCGGTGTTTCAGGGAGGACCGTCTGGATCGCCGCGCGCAGGCTGTCTTCGTCGATCGCGCGGGTGAAGCCGCCCGCGAGCCGCACCGCGACTTGTTCGAATGACATGATCTGGAGGCCATGTTGACCGCCGCGGGCCGCCGCGAGGCGGGCCTCCCGCATTGCCAGGCGACCATACACGACAAGGGTGGATCGCTTCGCGGCCGTCATCGCTGCCCCCTTTCCGGGTTACTTCTCGTTCGGACGCTGGGTCAGCGCCGACGCAGCCGCGCTCTTGGCGGCCTTGCTGCTTTTCGGGTTCCGTAAGACCTTCTCGGCTGCGCTCGCCGCCTTCTTACTGGTTAGAGGTCCGGTCGCCGATCGGCGTCGTGGGTTATTGAAATTGTATACACCACCGGGGTCAATCCGTGACGCCGATTCACGCACGCGGTTAGCTTCCAGACCGGCGATGATTTTGTCGGTGATTTGGTCATAAATTTTTTGTCCGGCCCGAGCCGGCACTCTGATTGCGCCTATTTCGGGGTATCGCGATTTTCCGCGACGGTCACCGAGTTCCATTCGCTCAACCGAGTACCTGATACGGCAAGCCTCCCGCTCACCCTCACTCCTCCTTGGTGACTAAGTTCTTGCAGCTTCGAGTGATGTCGCAATGGCGGCAACTGAACGGAAAAGAACAAACGGGTCGCCGCGGGAAGGTACAAAACCGCGGCGCTGCCAGAACTGCGCCGCCTCGTTATCGACGGCATTCACCACAAGTGCCCGTCCTCCAACAAGCGCCGCCGCCTGAACGCTGCGCTCCAATGCATGCTTGACGAGGCCTGTACCGATCCCATGCCCGGCCCAGGCCAAATCGGTAGCGAGTTGTCCGAGCAGAAGGCAGGGAACGGGATCCGGCGGTTGACCGGTGCGGATCGATCTCGGCATGACGGTGGGCACGATCGATGTCGGCGCGAGCCCATAGTAGCCCACCACTCGGCCATCATCATGCACAACCATGACGGCCGTAAAACCCTTCTGCTGGTTGGAGAGCGCCCGGGTCTTTAGCCAATGATCGAGAGCGGGCTTGCCACAGGAGAAATCGGTAAGAACATGCGCCGCATTCAACGGCTCCGGTGCGGAGAGCACAGTGGATTACGGCTTCGAGGTGCCGCTGGACTCCCAAGGCGCGGCTCGCCGGACCAGATCCACCATCTCAGGAACAGGCGCAGTATCGGCGGAAACGACATCCATGAAAGCGGCGAAACCCTCCGCGCTCATTCGAATGAGACCTGACTCCATAACCACCTCTTCGGCAGCACGCACGGCAGCCTCGCGCACGAAGTCTGTGCGCGAGCGGCCGCGCAAGCTGGCGGCCCGGTCGATCATTGCGACATCCGATTCAGGCAGACGCATCGATATCGGATGCTCCTTGCGATCGGCAACGGTAGCCATGGCAGGTCTCCTTTGTTGCATTTATAGAGAATTGTATCGCAAAATGCAATACAGTTTCACTTATTTGGCTAAGCGGCCCTTCTACGCGTCCGCGTGAGTTCATTCATCTCAGAGCGTCTAGCATCCTCTTTTGCCCGAAGGAGCTGACGACGTGCCGCACCGATCCCAAGCCAATCTTGAATTTCACGGTTCTCATTTAACGGGTTGCGAAACACTGAAAACATCGTATCGCTGATTGCCTGCTGCTGCGCTCGTAGATGATCCTCGAGCAGCTTGTGCCGAGTAATGTACCCAGAATTCACGCCAGGAACCGAATGGTTCATCAACATCCTTGCGTCCAACTCCGAGACACCCGCCGGCGTCGCCACAGTGCGATAGGTCTGGCGCAGTTCATTGCCCCATTTCGACAATGTCGCGCGATCTTCCTTGTGCTCAACCAGGTGACCAGTGGCGCTGTCTGCGGGAAACAGCCAGTCATTGGCCTCATACGGGTGCATCTGCCGACCAAATCGAATGCATCGCAGTAGACAACAGATCATCTCCCTCGACAGCGGTATATCAAAGGCACGATCCGCGCCTCCTTTCGGACGGGGGATGTGAAGCACCCTGCGGCGGAGATCCAGATGGGCCGGTTTCGCTTCTTTTAACGCGGCTGGCCGGCACGCGGACAGCAGCGTAAACAGGTGAAACTCGCGTCGGACGGGATTTTCAAGCTTGGCGACCTCGATAAACCATCCCTTCAGGTCAATGAGACCCATGCCGCTATCGCGGCGTTTCTCGTGATTCCAGTCCACACTGTCGACCGGGTTGTCCGCAGGCAGCTCCCGATTGGTCTTGCGAGCATGATTGTAGATCGCCCGGAAAGTACGCATGCTGCCATTGGCAATGTAGGGTCCGTGCTTCTCACCAATCTCATCATGTTTGGTGGCAACCTGACCAGGATCGTCGCCAAGCTGTTTCAGAGGCGTTTCCTGCCAATCCTTAAAGATCCGCTCGACGTGATCCCTATAACTCTCGATCGTGCGCTCGCTCCGGTTCTTACGCTGCATGGCGATCTTGTAGCGAGCCCAGGCTTGCTTGAGTGTGATGCCGGATGCCTCGCTATTTTCGCCGTTCGTTATCTCAGAAGCGATTGAAGCCTTCGCAGCTTTCTCACCGCTCTTAGGATGGATACCCCGGCTGAGTTGGGACAAGTACTCTTTCGCGACGGACCTCGCCGCACGCGTGGAAAGTTCCCTCGTATCGCCAATGGCGAGGCGAACCGTGGAGACGCGCTTGCCTAGTTTTCGGAGATCCGCCTGCACCATGAAGGTCTTCTTTCGAGCTCCGACCATCAGGAAGAACCCTTTAAGCTCGGTATCCCGGACAATGTAGCGTCCCTTATCGGGCGACATGAGACGTTCAATTGCTTTATCGTTCAATAGGATACGCATGTCGGCCATGTCATGATACCTGAACTTTTTGAAACGGTTTTTGAAACGGTTTTGGCGTAACGAAGTGTTTAGCGGCTGCAGTTCGCCACAACCGCACGCTGTACGATAATTAATTGAATATCAAGAGAAATTTGACGATTTTTGAGATCAGTAGAGCTAACGGATAAAGCCGCGTATGGCTCGCTTTAAATTCCTAATCTGAGGGTCACAGGTTCGAATCCTGTCGGGATCACCATTTCCTCCAAGCCAGCGATTGCCAAACTGTATCCGGAACGGTCCGGCTCGAGGACCGTCATTCCGGCAGGGTGCGCGGCAACCAGAGCCAGGCAACGATACCGGCAACGAGGGTGACCAGCCCGCTCACTCCCACGACGATGTGCAGACCTGCAACGAACGCTTCCCTGGCCTGCTCGGCGACCTGCGGGGCGATGCCCGCATGATCGAGCGTTTCATCAAGCGTCCCGGCCACGCCCGGGCCAAGCAGCCGGAAACTCAGGGCGGCCAGGGATCCCAGCAGGGTTATGCCCAACGCGTTTCCCAGTTCATTGCTGGTTTCCGCGAGGGACCCGGCGGCGCCGGCGCGCTCGGGGGGAACCGCTGACACCGCGACCTCGGCAACGAGGCTGAACGACAGGCCATAGCCGATGCCTGCGACAACCGTGGAGACGATGAAGGCCGTGGCACCGGCTTCGGTACTCGTGAACAACAGCATCCACATGCCCGCGCTGATGAGCAGATATGTCGCCACAAGAGCCGCCTTGCGTCCGATCCGCTCGACGATGCGCGCCGTGCCGACGCATGTCGCCGTCAGCACGGCGGCCCCCGGCAGCGTCAGAAGCGCCGTCGTGAACACGTCGAAGCCGAGCACGGACTGCAGGTACACCCCGGACAGGTAGCTGGCGGCGGACCAGACGACCAGGGACAGGAACCCGGTCAGGATCGCGATCGAGAAGACCCGGTCACGGAACAGGTCGAGGTCCACCAATGGGTGGTCGATGCGGGTCTGCCGGCGCAGGAAAATCGAAAGGGCGAGGATGCCGACAATTCCGCCCGCCGACTGCGCCGCCGAAAAGCCCTCGGCAGCCGCCGTCTTCAGCGACCAGGTGAACAACAAGATGCCGACGAACGACGCCAGAAGGCTTGGCAGGTCGATCCGGCCATAGCTTGTCGCACGGACTTCACGCAACAGGATCGGCGCGACCAGCAGGAAGGCGAGTACGACGGGGACATTGATGAGAAAGACAGCGCCCCACTCGAATTGTCGCAGCAACATGCCGCCAATGAGCGGCCCGATGGCAAAGCCGGCCGCGAAGGTTGCGGCGAAAATGCCGATGGCGCGCGCACGCAGGCGCGCATCCGGGAACAGGGCGCTGACGATGGCAAGCGCGGCCGGCAGCAGCGTCGCGCCTCCCAGCCCCATCAGCGCCCGGGCCGCGATCAGCATCAACGGCGACTGCGACCATGCCGCGCCAAGCGACCCTGCACCGAAGATCAGCGCGCCTGCCATGATGAGCTTGAGCCGCCCGTAGCGGTCGCCGATATTGCCGAAAGCAATCAGCAGCGAACCGACCACGAAACCGTATATGTCGAGAATCCAGAGCGCCTGATCCGCCGTCGGTGTGAGCGCCGAGGTCACGTGGGGCATGGCAAGATAGAGAATGGAGCCATCCATCGCGACGAGAAGGACGAGCGGGAGCACGGCCATGAGGCCAAGCCATGCGTTTCGATGCGCGGAACCTGGAAGCGTCAAGTCTGTCATGGGGATGCAGTTCCTCTGTGTGCGGCGCGCGAGCACGCCGCATCGGCCGCCGAACGGACGCTGGCGGGATGATTGCGTTTGAAGGGGACAGTCTATATACTTCAGGTAAGTTACTAATGGTATATCGAGATGTCAAGCATGCCGAATGACCCTCAGACCGCTGTGAAGCGTGTTCGCCTGAGCCGCGGGCAGCGGTACCGCCAGCTTCTCGACGTTGCGTGGCAGCTTGCGCGGGAGGAGGGCACCGATGCCCTGACACTGCCGCGCCTGGCCGAGGAGGCCGGCGTGACCAAGCCGGTGATCTACGATCATTTCTCAACGCGCAACGGCCTGCTCACCGCGCTCTATCAGGACTTCGATGCACGTCAGACAATGGTGATCGATGCCGCGCTCGAGGCCGGCGCCCCGACCCTGGAAGCGACGGCCGGGGTCATCGCGTCTTCCTATGTCGATTGCGTGCTTGCCCAGGGGCGCGAAATCCCCGGTGTTCTCGCGGGGCTCGCCGGTTCCCCTGAACTGGAAGCGGTCAAGCAGGACTATCAGCGGGCATTCATCGAGAAGTGCCGAAGGGCGCTTGCGCCGTTCACCGGGGAGAAAGGGATACCGGGATCCAGCTTCTGGGCGATGCTCGGTGCCGCCGATGCCGTGTCGCATGCCGCCGCGCGCAGGGAAATTTCGACCGAAGAGGCAAAGGCGGAACTCAACGAGTTCATCGTTGCGATGGCCGCCAGAAGCGAGCCTTAGCGCCTGCGCAGACGGGATCCGCCGGCGGACCCGTCATCGCCACATCAAGCGGCCAAGGGCAGACGGCCGAGGCATCCGGCCAGGGCCGGCAGGCGATCCACGATAGCTGTGGCGGCACGCCATGCGCGGGTCCCCGTCCGGCCCGGACCTTGCGGAAATGGGCAAAAAGCCGGACGGATTTCCGCCGATTGCGACAAGTTTTGCAGAAATCTGCGAAAAATTGCGCGATTCTTTTTCGAAATTGCATCCGCTTTGCGCCGTCATGCGGCCGTTACACACACCCCCTATCACTCGTTCCGCGGCCGGCGCCATGGCCCGTCTCCCGTCAGGGTGTCCCCGTTTGCACGGGGCGACGGGCTTGCGCCGCTTCGCATCAACGGGGGCGTTTGCGCCTTGGCTTGCACAGCTGTGCAAAGGACGGGAATGATGCATCAGGGCTTCCTCGACATTGCCGGACTGTCCGCCGGATACGGCGCGACGCAGGTGCTCGGCGGTCTTGACCTGTCGATCGGCGAGGGGGAGTTCGTCGCCCTGCTCGGCGCCTCCGGCTGCGGCAAGACGACCCTGCTGCGCGCCATCGCCGGTTTCGCGACACCATCCGCCGGCCGCATCTCGGTTGCCGGCCAGGACGTCACCCACCGCCCGCCCGACAAACGCGGAATGGCGCTGGTGTTCCAGTCCTATGCCCTTTGGCCGCACATGAGCGTGGCGCGGAACATCGGCTACGGGCTCAAGCTGCGCGGCCGATCGAAGGCAGAGATTGCCCGCCGCGTCGGCGAGCTGGAGGAGCTGCTCGGCCTCACCGGCCTTGGCGACCGCAAGCCCGCCGCGCTCTCCGGCGGCCAACGCCAGCGCGTCGCGCTTGGCCGGGCGCTCGCCGTCGATCCGCGCATCCTGCTGCTCGACGAACCGCTTTCCAATCTCGACGCCCGCATCCGCCTCAAGGTGCGCCACGACATCTCGGCACTGCAGAAGCGCCTCGGCATCACCGCCGTTCATGTCACCCATGACCGCGAGGAGGCGATGGTGATGGCCGACCGCATCGTCATCCTCGATCGCGGCCGCATCGCCCAGCAGGGCACGCCGCAGGCGCTATACAACAGGCCGGAAACCTCCTTCGTCGCCGCCTTCATGGGCGCCGAGAACCGCATAGAGCTGAGCGCGGGGATCGAGGGCGACACAGTCGCGATCCTCGCCGGCCCGCACAATGCGCCCGCCCGCCTGCCGCGCGACGGCCGCCCCCTGTCCAGTGGTCCGCTGGAGGCGCGGTTCCGCGCCGAGGCCGCCCGGCTGCTGCCCGCCGCCGAAGGCGAAGATGTCGCGACCAGCGACGTGACAGACGAAGCGCTCGACCTCGCAGGGCGGGTGGAGACGGCCAGCTATCCCGGCGGCGCCTGGCGCCATTCGGTCCGGATCGGCGACGAGACGCTGCTCGTCGATGCCCCCGAACCCTTCGCGCAAGGAGCTGCGGTGCGCATCCGCATCCCGGCCCCCGCGCTGTTCCTCTTCGACCGGCCGGGCGAGGTGCCCGGCCCGAACGAAGGCTCCACCGGCAACGGTCCGCGCGGCCGCGCCCTGGAAGCGCTGAAGACCTGACTGACCCCGACGACCACAAAGCGGAGAACCGACATGCGGAACCTTCTTTCGGCGACCCTGGCGCTGGGCCTTGCGTCCACGCCCGTCGCAGCGGCTGAACTGACCGTCATCACGGCGGGCGACCAGAACATGGTCGATTACATCAACGAATATCTCGGCCCGCTCTTCGAGGAGCAGAACCCGGGTCACACGGTGCGCGCGGTCGGCACCGGCCCCGGCGATGCCGGCTCGCAGAAGATCGTCGAGCGTTTCGAGGCGCAGAAGCAGGCCGGCAGCGAGACCTGGGACACGGACGTTGCCGTTGCCCACGAAAAGTTCATCGGCCCGATGATCGAGGGCGGCTATCTCGCCGCCTATCGCGACAACATCGCCACCGGCAAGCTGGTCACCCGCGCCAATGCCGACATGGCGCTCGGCGCCAGGGTCAGCGGCTATGTCATGCCGATGTTCAACAGCCAGACGGCGCTCGCCTACAATCCGGCGCTCGTGCCCACCCCGCCGAAGAGCTACGCGGAACTCGCCGCCTGGGTGACGGAGAACCCGAAGCAGTTCGGCTACAACGGCATCAAGGGCGGCGCCTCCGGCGTCAGCTTCGTCATGGGCTGGATCTACGCCTTCGGCGAGGGCGACGCCGACAAGCTGATGAACGGCCCGTTCGAGGAGGCCGAGACCCAGAAATGGGATGCCGCGTTCGACAGCCTCAAGGCCTTCACCCGGAATGCCACACTCACTCCGGGCAATGCCGGCACGCTCGACCTTCTGTCGCGCGGCGAGATCGCCATCGGCCCGGTCTGGGTCGACATGTTCTACTCCTGGCAGGCCAATGGCCAGCTGCCGCCGGAATTCAAGCTGGTGCTGCCGGCGCCCGGCATGCCCGGCCAGCCGATGCACTACGTGATCCCGGAAAAGGCCGCCAACAAGGAGCTGGCGGAAAAGTTCGTCGCGCTCGCCACCAGCCCGAAAGTGCAGGCGGAAGGTATCGTCAAGCGCTTCAACTGGTATCCAGGTATCGACGCGCAGCATGTCCAGGCCGAGCTCGACGCGGACACCTGGAACAAGCTGTTCACCGACGTGACGCCGGAAGACCTCGCCAGCTATGGCAAGCCCTTCCCGATCGCGCCCTACAACACCGCGATCCTGGAGGCCTACGAGGCCAAGGCGGCGAACTGATCCGCGCCTGACCGCCATATCCGACAGACAAGGGCCGCCCGGCAGTTCCGGGCGGTCCCAGCCGGACCGACACCCCCATGCAAAGACGCCTGCCTGCCCTGCTTCTCGTCCTGCCGGCGCTGACGGTGATCCTGTTCCTGTTCGTGCTGCCGCTCGCCCTGTCGGTCGCCGGCGCCTTCGAGACGGAAACGGGGTTCGGGCTCGACAATTTCGTCAAGTCCTTCGCCCTCTACAGCTCCGACATGATTTTCACCCTGATGATCGTCGGTCTGTCGACCTGCATGATCGGCCTCGTCTCCATCGCCATCGGCGGCTACCTGACGCTTGGCGAGAACCCGCGCGCCGTCGCCATCCTGCGCTGGCTCTATCGCTGGCCGCTGTTCATACCCTTCATCGTCGTCGGCCAGGTCCTGCGCACCTTCCTCGCCAAGAACGGCCTGATGAACAACATTCTCGTCGGCGCCGGGCTGATCACGCCGCTGCAGGCGATCAGCTTCCTCGACTGGCGCGGCATCGTCATCGCCTTCGTCTGGAAGCAGACGCCCTTCGTCACGCTGCTGCTCGCCGGCGCAATGGCCTCGGTCGACCGCGGCACGATCGAGGCGGCACGCAATCTCGGCGCCTCGCGGGCGCGCATTCTGGTCGAGATCCTGGTGCCGCAGGTGGCCCGCACGCTGATGGTCGGCCTCGTGCTCTCCTTCGTCACCATGATGTCGGTGCTGTCCGTGCCGCTGATGATCAACGCCCAGTCGCCGACCATGCTGACCGCCGACATCGCCTTCCGCATCAACGCCTATGGCGATTATGGCGTTGCCAACGCGCTCGGCCTGATCTCGCTTGCCGCCACCGCTTGCGTCGCCTGGTTCTACCTGCGCCAGAGCATGAGGGATCGCGGATGAGTTCCGACACCCGTACCCTGCCCGCCACCCGTCTGCCGGCCGCCGCGCTTGCCGGCCTGTGGTGGATCCCGCGCGCCATGGCGCTCGGGCTGCTGGCCTTCGTCATCTTCGGCCCGCTCGCCAATCTGCTGCTGTGGACCCTCGCCGAGCGCTGGTACTTCCCCCACGCGCTGCCGCTCGAATACGGTTTCAGCTACTGGGCAAAGGTCTTCTCGCCGCGCGGCAATGCGATGGAATCGCTCGCCAACAGCGTTCTGGTGGCAAGCCTCACCGTGGTGCTGGCGCTGGCGCTGGCGGTTCCCGCCGGCTATGCGCTGGCCCGGTTGAAGCTTCCCTTCCGGGCGCTCATCCTGCTCGCCTTCCTGATCCCGCAGGCCTTTCCCAACCTGCCGGTCTACGTCAACATCGCCAGGCTGTTCTACCAGATCGGCCTCAACGGCACGGTCGCCGGGGTGGTGCTGGTGCATGTCACCCACGGGCTGGTCTATGCCGTGTGGATCGCGACCGCCGCCTTTGCCGCCGTCGACAGCGAACTTGAGGAAGCGGCACGTTCGCTCGGCGCCGGCGCCTTGCGCACGTTCCAGGACGTGACGCTGCCACTCGCCGCGCCCGGCCTGCTCGCCAGCGCCGTCTTCGTCTTCCTGGAATCGCTCGACGAGTTCACCGGCAGCTATTTCGTCGGCGCGCCGGACGTCAACCTGCTGCCGCTGCTGCTCTACACCGCCGGTGCCGGCGGCAATTATCAGGTTGCATCGATCACCGCGCTGTTGCTCCTTGTACCGTCCATTGCTTTCATGCTTGTCGTCGAACGGTTCCTCAAATCCGACGTGCTGTCGAAGGTCGGCCATTGAAACGCGAAAAAAGCGAGAACCCCGCCAATGCGCGCCGCTTTGTCAGCGCGCAGCAGGTGGCGAAGAGGGCCGGCGTGTCGCGTTCGGCCGTCTCTCGCGCCTTCACGCCCGGCGCCAGCATCGCGCCGGAGACGCGCGAGAAGGTGATGCGGGCAGCCCTCGAGCTCGGCTACCACGTCAATGACCTGGCGCGCGGGTTGCTCGCCAATCGCAGCCGGCTCGTCGGCCTCGTTGTCACGAAACCGGAAGTAGGCTTTCGCGCCCATCTCGTATCGGCCCTGACAAGGGCGCTGGTGCTGCGCGGCAGCGTGCCGCTGGTGATCAACACCGGCAGCATGGAGCAGGAGCTGCATGCAGCCCAGGCAGCGCTGTTCGGTTACCGCGCCGAGGCGACGATCATCCTGTCCGGCTCGCCGCCCGCCTCCTTTGTCGACCTCGCCCGGCGCAACGGCCAGCCCCTGATCATGATCGGCCGCGCCGAGACCGATTGCGACCACGTGCGGATCGACAATTCCGGCGCGGCGCGCATGGCCGCGCGCATCCTTGTCGAACGTGGCCACCGGCACCTGGCACTTGCCGGCGTCGCCGCCGCAACCCCGAGCCTGGCCGAGCGCGAGAGGGCTTTCACCCAGGAGGCCCGCGCGCTCGGCATGACGGTTGCGGCCGGACATGCGCGCGATGCCACCTATGCCGGTGGCCAGGCGGCGGCCGATGCACTCTTTGCGCGGGACGGCAGCCGGCACGAACGGCCGGACGCGGTCTTCTGCGTCAACGACCTGATGGCCATCGGCCTGATCGACCGGGCGCGCGGCCGCTTCGGCCTGCGCATTCCAGAAGATGTCGCCGTGATCGGCTTCGACGACATTCCCGAAGCCGCCTGGGACGCCTATCGGCTGACCACCTTCCGCCAGGATCCGGAGAAGATGGCCGAGGCCGCCGTCGCCCATCTGGAACGCCGCCTCGCCGACCCGGACGCGCCACCCGAACTGCTGCGCCTCGAGGCGGCCCTTGTCGAACGGGAAACGACGCGAAGCCGCTGACCCGGCCGCCAGGCCGGCCCCGGCACCTGCCATCGTCCGGCGAAAGATGCTAACCATGCCCCGACAAGACCGGCACAGCGGACGAGGACAGACGATGAGCGACACCAACCCGACCGTCGATATCCGGCAGTTTTCCTGTCTCGACGACAATTTCGGCGTGATCCTGCATCTGCCGGGCGACGACGGCGGCGCGACGATCGCCATCGACGTGCCGGACGCGGACCCGTACCTCGCCGTCCTGAAGGAAACCGGTTGGCAACTGACCCATATCTTGGTCACCCACCACCACTGGGACCACGTCCAGGGGCTTTTGAAGCTCAAGGCACAGACGGGCGCAAGAGTGATCGGCCCCGAACTGTCGCGCGAACGGATCGAGGGCCTCGACGAGGGCGTCGACGACGGCGACAGGGTCACAATCGGCGGCACCGAGTTTCACGCCATCGCGACGCCGGGGCACACGCTCGACCAGATCTCCTGGTGGGCGCCGGCGATCGGCTTCGCCCATACCGGCGACACGCTGTTCTCGCTCGGCTGCGGCCGCATCTTCGAGGGCGACCCTGCGATGATGTGGACCTCGATGGACAAGCTCTCCCGCCTGCTGCCGGACGACACGCGCATCTATTGCGGCCACGAATACACGCTCTCCAACGCCCGCTTCGCGCTTACCATCGATCCCGACAACAACGCGCTCGCCGCGCGCGCCAGCGAGGTTGAGGGACTGCGCGAAAAGGGTCTGCCCACCCTGCCGACGACCATGGCGGCGGAACGCGCCACCAACCCCTTCCTGCGTGCCGCCGACCCGGCGGTTCGTGCCAGCCTCGGTATGGCGGATGCGAGCGACGCGGAGGTCTTTGCCGAGATACGCCGCCGCAAGGACAGTTTCTGACAAGCCCAAAGAGTAAAGACGGATGATCGACGCCTCACTTTCCGCCGCCGATGTCGTCGCGCTGCTCGACCTCAGCCCCCATCCCGAGGGTGGACACTATCGCGAGACCTTCCGCGATCCTGCCACCGACGCGAACGGACGGGCGCGCTCGACCGCGATCTATTACCTGCTCGACGCCGGCGAGCTCTCGGCCTGGCACCGGGTCGATGCGGTGGAGGTCTGGCACTGGCATGCCGGCGGCCCGCTGGCGCTGACCATCTCGGAAAACGGTCATGACGCCCGCGCCCTGCATCTGGGCCCGGACCTTGCCGCGCACCAGCGCCCGCAGGGCATCGTGCCGGCCGGCGCCTGGCAGACGGCGGAGAGCCTCGGGCGCTGGACACTGGTCGGCTGCACGGTGGCGCCCGGCTTCGAGTTTGCCGGCTTCGAGATGGCGCCGAAGGGCTGGCGCCCCCGCCCGCGCGGCTGAAAACCCGCGACGAGGCAGGGTTTCCCCGCTTGCGCTCCGGCGCGCAGAAGATACAGTGCGCGCGGATTTGACCGCCCGGCAGGCCCTTCGAGAACAACCGCGCTCCTCGGGACCGCCGCAACCCGCCCAGGACTGGACAACCGACCCCATGGCTCACAAAGACATCAAGAAGGTGGTGCTCGCCTATTCCGGCGGCCTCGATACCTCGATCATCCTGAAATGGCTTCAGACCGAATATGGCTGCGAGGTGGTGACCTTCACCGCCGACCTCGGCCAGGGCGAGGAACTCGAGCCGGCACGCAAGAAGGCCGAGCTGCTTGGCATCAAGGAAATCCATATCGACGATCTGCGCGAGGAGTTCATGCGCGATTTCGTCTTTCCGATGTTCCGTGCCAACGCCGTCTATGAAGGCGTCTACCTGCTCGGCACCTCGATCGCCCGGCCGCTGATTTCCAAGCGCCTGATCGAGATCGCCCACGAGACCGGCGCCGACGCCATCGCTCATGGCGCCACCGGCAAGGGCAACGACCAGGTCCGCTTCGAGCTGTCCGCCTATGCGCTCGACCCCGACATCAAGGTGATCGCGCCCTGGCGCGACTGGACGTTCAAGTCGCGCACCGACCTGATCGACTTCGCCGAGAAGCACCAGATCCCCGTTCCCAAGGACAAGCGCGGCGAGTCGCCCTTCTCGGTCGACGCCAACATGCTGCACTCCTCCTCGGAAGGAAAGGTGCTGGAGGATCCCTGGGTCGAGCCGCCGGAATACGTGCACCAGCGCACGCTGTCGCCGATGGACGCCCCCGACGTCGCCACCGAGATCACCATCGGCTTCGACAAGGGCGATGCCGTATCGCTCAACGGCGAGGCGCTGTCGCCGGCAACGCTCTTTGCAAAGCTCAACGACTATGGCCGCGACAACGGCATCGGCCGGCTTGACCTGGTCGAGAACCGTTTCGTCGGCATGAAGTCGCGCGGCGTCTACGAGACGCCCGGCGGCACCATCCTGCTCACCGCCCACCGGGCGATGGAATCGATCACGCTCGACCGGGGTGCCTCGCATCTCAAGGACGAGCTGATGCCGCGCTACGCCGAGCTGATCTACAACGGCTTCTGGTTTTCGCCGGAGCGCGAGATGCTGCAGGCCCTGATCGACAAGAGCCAGGAAATGGTCGCTGGCGAGGTTCGCCTCAAGCTCTACAAGGGCAATGTCATCGTGGTCGGCCGGCAGTCGCCCTATTCGCTCTACTCGGAAGAACTCGTCACCTTCGAGGACGACCGCGGCGCCTACGACCAGAAGGACGCGGCCGGCTTCATCCGGTTGAACGCCCTGCGCCTCAGGACGCTCGCCAAGCGCGACCGCCTGCGCTGAACCGGCGCACCGGCCGATGAGCGGGGCGCGGGACAGGGACGGCAGGGATAATCCCGGCGCGGCCCTTGCCCGCGCCGGCTTCCGCCTGCTCGGCCATTTCGCGACGACCCCGGCCGATCGTGTGCCCGACGTCGCACAAGGCCGGCCGGCCCGCGCGCTGTTCCTCGTCGGCTCGCTCTCCGACGAACTCTTCACGCTGTTTCGCGAAAGCCCGGAAGCGGCGGACGACAGGCCCGACCCGCTCGACCGCTACACGCGGCGGGCGCTGGCCGGCATCGCCGAGGAAGCCGGGCTCGGCATCGTCTTTCCCTTCGAGGGACCGCCCTATTTTCCGTTCCAGCGCTGGGCGCTTAGGACGGGCGGCTTCTCGCCCTCGCCGATGGGGGTGCTAGCGCATCGCGAATACGGAACCTGGCTTGGCCTGCGTGCCGCGCTCCTGTCACCGCAGCCGGTCGAGGCGACCGCTTCGGCCGCCGAGCCCGGCCCTTGTGGAACCTGCCTCGACAAACCCTGTATCACCGCCTGTCCGGCCGGCGCGCTCTCCGATGCCCTGCCGCCGGCAAGCTATGACGTGCCGCGCTGCCTTGCCCATTTGAGGGCCGCGCCGGACACTGCCTGCCACACGGGATGCCTTGCCCGCCGCGCCTGCCCCTACGGGCGCGAATACGCCCAGTCGCGGGATGCGGCGGCCCTCCACATGAGAGCCTTTTTCGGCTGAACGCCACCCCGTTGACGCTTTCGTTCAAGACGGATGTGTCGGCCCGGTCCAGAAGCGGACGGCAACCAGCGGAGCACATCGATGATCTTCAGATACACCATCCTTTATGTCGAGGACGTCGCGGCAAGCCTCGACTTCTACGGCCAAGCCTTCGGCCTCGAGACAGGGTTCCTGCACGAAAGCGGCGACTATGGCGAACTCGTCACCGGGGACACCAGGCTAGCCTTCTCCTCGCGCAAGCTGATGACCTCCCTCGGCAAGTCGCCCGGTCGTGCCGATGCGAAGGCGCCGGTCTTCGAGGTCGCCTTCGAAACCGACGACGTGGCAACAGCCATCGAACGGGCAAGGCGGGCCGGGGCCAGCGTGCTGCAGGAACCGCGCGAGGAGCCCTGGGGACAGACAACCGCCTATGTGCGGGACCCGGACGGTTATCTGGTGGAAATCTGCTCGCCGGTGGCCGGCGTCGCCAATCCCGGCTGAAGCACCAGGTCGAGCCGCGCCGGATCCCGTATGAGCCGGGCCGGCGTGGCTCCAAAAAACCGCCGGAAGGCGCGCGTCATATGGGCCTGGTCGGCATAGCCGGCCACGGCCGCCGCATCCGCCAGAGACACGTCCGGCTCTCGCCCGAGCATCAGGGCGGCGCGCCGGGCACGGGCGAGCTGCAGCCAGAAGCCCGGCGCGGGCAGACTGTTGTCGCGGAACAGCCGCTGCAGCGAGCGGAGCGAGACCCCAAGCCGGGTTGCAACAGCCTGCGGGCCGGTCGCCGCGCCGCTCGCGATCCCGGTGAGCGCCTCGCCGACATCGGCCGCGCAACCGGCATGCTCCTCGAGCAGGTCCCCGACCCTGTCCGGATCATTGCTCCGCAGCCGCAACCGCGCGAGCAAGCGCGTCTCGTCGACGGCCGAGCCCGGGCGCAGGCGAAATCCTGTGAGCCGGCTGCCGGCGGCAATCCTCGCCAGATGCGGCACGGCATGCAGTTCGCTGACAAAGGCGTCGCGAACGCCTCCCGGCTCCTCGACGATGATCAGGTCGCGGCATCCGTCCGGCAGGACGAGTTCCCGCCCGTCCGTGACGGCGGCATGCTCCCAGATATCGAGAACCGGATGCACTGCCCTGCCGCCCTAGCGATCGCGCACCGCCACATATCGGGCCAGCGCGACGAGAGGGGTCGCCCGCGCGCCGAACGGCGCCAGCAGCGTTTCCGCCTCGCCAACGAGCCGTTGCAACTCGGCCCGCGTCCAGTCGGCCCCCTTCAGCGCGACAAGCGTCGCCTTGCCGGCGGCGGCGTCCTTGCCGGCCGCCTTGCCGAGCCGCGCCGCATCGCCTTCCACGTCGAGAAGATCGTCGGCAAGCTGGAAGGCAAGGCCGATGACGTCGCCGAAGCGCGTCAGCGTTTCGATGTCGCCCGCCGCCGCGCCCGCAAGCCGTGCCCCGGTGCGCGCCGCGTAGCGGATCAGCGCCCCGGTCTTCATCGCCTGCAGCAGGCGAATTTCGTCCTCGCTGCGATCGCGATGCTCGGAGGCGAGATCGAGCATCTGCCCGCCCGCCATGCCGCCGAACCCGGAGGCGCGGGCAAGGTCCCGCGAGGCGGCAAGCCGCACCGCCGCATCCGCATGGACACGCGGATCGGCGATCAGGTCGAAGGCGAGCGTCAGCAGGGCATCGCCCGCAAGAATGGCGGTTGCCTCGTCGAAAGCCTTGTGAACGGTCGGCCGGCCCCGGCGCATGTCGTCATCGTCCATGGCCGGCAGGTCGTCATGGACGAGGGAGTAGCAATGGATGCATTCCAGCGCCGCGCCCGCCAGCGCCACGCCGTCGTCATCGCGGCCGAACAGACGCGCCGCCGCTACCACCAGGGCCGGGCGCAGCCGCTTGCCGCCGCCAAGACAGGCATGGCGCATCGCCGCGATGATCCGTGCCGGGCGCGGGCTTTCCCCGTCCCCCGGCTCCTTGACGAGAACCGTCTCGAGCATCGCCTCGACCCGGGCGGCATCGCTGGCGAGCTGTCTGGCAAGCTGTGTGGCAAGATCGGCGGTCACGCTCGGGCTCCGGCTGGCTGGGAACGACAGGGCGGGGACAACGTCCCTGCCGGCTTCAGTGTCGAAAATCCGGCCGCAGGTCAACCGGGCGGATCGGCTGGCGGATCAATCCGCCGCGCACCCCGCCGCCGCAATCGGGTCCGGCGAGTTGTGCGCTCCCGCGACTGCCTGTATTCACCACAAGGGCGTGCTGTGCAGGTCCCGTGGACGGAAACCGGGAGTGCAGGGCGCAGATGTGGCCGGGGAGCGTGCGAGCCGCGATGGCGAAACATTCGAGGATCATGACGCGGCGCCCGCTGCAGGTGCCCTGCCGATGAGGGGCGGCAAGCGGGACGGCCCCGGGAACGAGGGCAAGGGCGGACATGCGTCCCTGGCACGGCGAGTGCGCCGCTGGGTGCTGCGGGCACTGCTGGCGCTGCTACTGCTGCCGCCGGTGCTCACCCTGCTCTATGCGGTCGTGCCGCCGGTCAGCACCCTGATGCTCGGCCGCTACGTCAGCGGCCTGTGGGTGGAGCGGACCTATGTGCGCCTCGACGCGATCTCCCCGCATCTCGTTCGCTCGGTGATCGCCTCGGAGGATGCCCGCTTCTGCGAGCACAACGGCATCGACTGGGAGGCGCTCGACAAACAGATCGAGGCGCTCAATGATGGCGACAATCCGCGCGGCGCCTCGACGCTGACCATGCAGGTGGCCAAGAACCTGTTCCTGTGGAACGACCGGGACTATATCCGCAAGGCCATGGAGCTGCCGCTGGCGCTGATGCTCGACGCCATGCTGACCAAGCGCCGGCTGCTGGAAATCTATCTCAACATCGCCGAATGGGGCGAGGGGGTGTTCGGCGCGGAGGCCGCCGCGCAGTCCTGGTTCGGCAAGCCTGCCGCCGATCTCAGCCGCACGGAAGCCGCGCGCCTTGCCACCGCGCTGCCCAATCCGCTGGCCCGCAATCCGGCCCGGCCGCGCCCCGGCCACGATCGCCTGGCGCGCATCAACCGGGGCCGGGCCTCCGCCATCGACGCCCATCTCGGCTGCCTGCCGGGTTTCGGCTCGTGAGGAACGAAAAGATTCGCCGCGCGCGCACCAAATTTTTTGCCATTCGGGCTGGCAAAGCGGCGCAAGGTTCGGTATAAGCCCGCCATTCCTGCACACCGTGCGGACCCACGCCCCGGGCTGACCCGGTCCGGGTTCCGATGGTTATTGCACGACGGAGAGAAGAACAATGGCCGTTCCGAAGAGAAAAACCTCGCGCATGAAGCGCGGCGCGCGTCGCTCCACGGACGCCCTGAGGCAGCCGACTTATGTCGAGGACAAGGATTCGGGCGAGCTTCGCCGCCCGCATCACGTCGATCTGAAGACCGGCATGTACCGGGGCCGTCAGATCCTGGCGCCGAAGGACGACGTCTGAGCGTGATGTCGCGGCCCTCACGGGCCTGACGTCGCACGCGGCGACAAGCATGCGAATTGAAAGGGCCGGCGCGCAAGCACCGGCCCTTTTTCCGTTCGAAATCGGTCCCATGCCTGCAACGAGCGGCTGTGCCCGAGATCATTTGCAAGGCCGCGACCATCACGCCTTGCAGGCCACGTACAGCTCCGGCTACCTACGCGGACAGATTTGTGCGTGTCACACCTGACCACGGGACCATCGCAGCTTGCAGGATGCGCATGGACGACAAGAAAAGTGAAACGCCGGCGATCCGCAAGCGCCGGGTCGTCTACGTACCGGGCTACGACCTGCGCCGACCCGAGGCATCCCATGCCCTGCTCACGAACGAGCTGAGCCGTTTCCGCGAGCTGCGGTCGGTGCCGGGAGCATTCTCCGGTTTGATGCCAGCCGCTGGATCCGGGGAAGCTTCCGTCGACTGGACCGGCGAGATCGACTGGCCGGAAGGCAGGGTGACGACGCATTTCTCGCTGCTGGGCTGGCGGGACCTGGGCCGGAGGGACTTCAAGCGCCCCCTCCCGGTGGTCATTGCCGAGGCGGTGCGCACGTTCATCCTGTTCGCCGCCGCCGGCGGCTACGCCGAGCGCATGCGGCACAACTGGGCGAACGGTCTTTTCTTTCTTTATCCGGTGCTCGCGCTGTTCGTGTTTCTGATCGCCTCGATCGTTCCGCCGCTGTTCTTTCCCTTGCTTCTTCCCGGAACCGGTCCTGCCCATGCCCTCGCGAGCATTGCAGCGGGCCTGATCTGGATGGTCTTGCTCTACCGGCTGACCATCCATGTGGAGCGCTGGACCTATGTCTGGTACCTGATCCACGACTGGTATTCGATCAGGCGCCTGGCGCGAAACGAAGACCCGCAGATGACGGCGCGCATCGCCGAGTTCGCCGAACGGATCATCGGGATCGCCGCCAGATGCGAGCCGGACGAGGAGCTTGTGCTTGTCGCCCACAGTTCCGGAACATTCGTCATGCTCTACACGCTGCAGGAGGTGCTGAGGCGCGTACCCGATTTCGGCGCAACGCAGGATCGCCTCACGGTCCTGACAATGGGTTCGGCCTTTGCCTATGTCGGCGGTTTCGGAGCGCATAGAGGGTTCGGCGCCGCCGTGGCGAGCGTGGCCGAGGCGAAACATCTCGACTGGACGGACGTCTACGCGCCGCACGATCTGCTCTGCTGCGGGAGGACCACGCCGGTGGCGACCTATACGCCCCATCTGGCTCCCCGTGTCCGGGAGCCGAGACGTTTCAGCGCAAGGGTGCCGGACCGGATGACGGCGGAGCGCTATCGCCATCTGCGCTACCGCTTCTTCAAGCTGCATTTCTGCTATTTCCTGGCATCCGAGCGACCGGATCTCTTCGATTTCTACCGCCTCACCCTTGGCCCCCTGCCGGCCGGCAGGCAACTGCGCCGCTGGGCAAGGTCGCTTCCCTGACAACGGAGGCCGAATGCCGGCATCCTCGGCACAAAAAAGGGCTCCCGGCCTGGCCGGGAGCCCCGATGGCAAGACATTGTGGCCGCGCAGGCCGCGCCTGCCTCAGCCGTTGGCGTAATACTGGCCGCCATTGATGGTCAGCACCGCGCCGGTCATGAAGGCCGCCTGCTTCGAGGCGAGGTAGGCGACCGCGGCAGCGATCTCTTCCGCCTGGCCCAGTCGCCCGACCGGAATGCCGGCAATGATCCCTTCCAGCACCTTCTCCGGCACGGCCGCGACCATGTCGGTGTCGATATAGCCGGGGCAGATGGCATTGACCGTGATGCCCTTGCGGGCGTTTTCCGAGGCCAGCGCCTTGGTGAAGCCGATAACGCCGGCCTTGGCCGCCGAATAGTTGGTCTGGCCGAGCTGGCCCTTCTGGCCGTTGATCGAGGAGATGTTGACGATCCGGCCGTGGCCGCGCTCGCGCATCCCGTCGATCACCGGGCGGGTCATGGTGAACATGGAATCGAGATTGGTGCGGATCACCGCCGACCACTGCTCGTAGTCCATCTTGTGGAACCAGCCGTCGCGGGTGATGCCGGCATTGTTGACGAGCACCTCGACCGCGCCGAGATCCGACACGACCTGGGTGACGCCTTCCTGGCAGGCGGCGGCATCGGCCACATCCCACTTGTAGACATGGATGCCGGTCTCGGCCTTGAAAGCCTCGGCCTTCTCGGTGTTGCCCGCATAGGTCGCCGCGACCGTATAGCCGGCGTCCTTCAGGCCCTTCGAGATCGCCGCGCCGATGCCCCGGGTGCCGCCTGTCACGATTGCCACATTGCTCATGCATTTCCTCCCGCGTGTTGCAGGCCGCCGATGCCTCTGGCGGCGGCCCGTTCTTCCGGTATGCGATGGATCATGGCAGTCCGGTCGTCTCCCGCCATGATCCCTGTCAACAAGATCCGGCCCCTCCGAGCCGGACCGGCACTACGCGATCAGCGCTCGACGCAGAGCGCCACGCCCATGCCGCCGCCGATGCAAAGCGTCGCAAGACCCTTCTTCACGTCGCGGCGCGCCATCTCGTGCAGAAGGGTGACCAGAACGCGGGCGCCCGAGGCGCCGATCGGATGGCCGATGGCAATGGCGCCGCCATTGACATTGACGATATCCGGGTTCCAGCCCATGTCCTTGTTGACCGCGCAGGCCTGGGCGGCGAAGGCCTCGTTGGCTTCCACCAGGCCGAGGTCCTCGACCTTCCAGCCGGCCTTGTCGAGCGCCTTGCGCGAGGCCGGGATCGGACCCGAGCCCATGATCGTCGGATCGACGCCGGCGGTTGCCCAGGAGGCCACCCGGGCCAGCGGCGTCAGGCCGCGCCTGGCGGCTTCCGCGGCACTCATCACCACCAGCGCGGCGGCACCGTCATTGATGCCCGAGGCATTGCCGGCGGTCACGGTGCCCTCCTTGGCAAAGGCCGGACGCAGCTTCGCCATGCCGTCGAGGCTGGCGCCGTGGCGGATATATTCGTCCTCCTCGACGACGCGTTCGCCCTTGCGCTCCTTGATGGTGAAGGGCGTGATCTCGTCCTTGAAGCGGCCGGCCTTCTGGGCGGCTTCCGCCTTGTTCTGCGAGGCGACGGCGAACTGGTCCTGCTGGTCGCGCGAGATCTGCCACTTCTCGGCGACGTTTTCCGCCGTCTGGCCCATGTGGTAGCCGTTGAAGGCGTCCCACAATCCGTCCTTGATCATCGTGTCGATCATCTTGTAGTCGCCCATCTTGTAGCCGGCGCGCATATGGGCGCAGTGCGGCGACAGCGACATGTTCTCCTGGCCTCCGGCAACGACCACCGAGGCATCGCCGGCCGCGATCTGCTGCATGGCGATGGCGACGGTGCGCAGCCCGGACCCGCAGACCTGGTTCAGCACCCAGGCGGTGGCACTGTCGGGAATGCCGGCGAGGATGGCGGCCTGGCGGGCCGGGTTCTGGCCCTGGCCGGCGGTGAGGACCTGGCCGAAGACGACCTCATCCACATCGGCGGGCGCGACGGAGGCGCGCTCCAGCGCGGAGCGGATGACGGCCGCGCCGAGTTCGTGGGCGGGGGTATTGGCGAAGGCTCCGTTGAAGGACCCGACTGCGCTGCGTGTGGCGCTGACAATGACGACGTCGGTGGCTGCGCTCATTTCATGATCTCCCGAGACTATCCGGACCTCCCGTGGCGCGCGTCCCCTCTTTTGTGGTTGGCGTCACGCGCGCGCTTTCCCCCGAACTAGAGACGCCCGCGCGGCCGTAGTCAACCGGAACCCCTAGAGGCAGGGCCCATTAAATTGGCGAACATGGTCGGAGCGAATTTCTACGGAGGCGAGGAGCAGCACCAAAGGAAGGCTGAGGCCGTTCAAGGACTTGCGATGCTGAGCTCCCGTGCAAATTCGCCCGCTCCGAAGGACGTTCGATCCGACGGCGACCTGCGGCATCAAAGCTCTCGACCGGAGTGCCGACCCCGCTCTCCGGGCTTTTCCTGGTGTCGCTTGTCATGTCAAACGCCGTTTTCGTCAATTTGATGGGCCCTGAGCCCTCGCGGCACCGGGCAAGACGGGCGCGCGGCGGATCATTCTTTCGTCGGGGCGGGGGCTACACGAGCGCCGTCGACAAAACGGTGGTGCGCCCGGCCACGATTGGCTTATCGTGCAGTGCAGGAGACGTCGCGGGCGCGCTTGCAATGCGCGCGCGTCGCTGGGAGGAAAGACGCACCGGGCCCTGAACGGTGCGCAAAGCCGGGATCCGAAAACCGACATGGCAAAGACGACCGAGCCGACGATCATCAAGAAATACGCCAACCGCCGCCTCTACAACACCGGTACCAGCACCTATGTGACGCTGGAAGACCTCGCCCTGATGGTCAAGGCCGAAGAGGATTTCGTGGTCTTCGACGCCAAGAGCGGCGACGAGATCACCCGCTCGGTGCTCACCCAGATCATCTTCGAGCAGGAAAACAAGGGGCAGAACCTGCTGCCGATCACGTTCCTGCGCCAGCTCATCCGCTTTTACGGCGACAGCATGCAGAACGTGGTGCCGAGCTATCTCGACTTCTCCATCTCCTCGCTCACCAGGGAGCAGGACCGGATGCGCGAGCAGATGTCCAATGCCCTGGGTTCCACCGCCTTCGACGTGATCGAGGACCAGGTCAAGCGCAACGCCGAGATATTCGATCGGGCGATGCGCATGTTCCTGCCCTTCGGCACGGGCAAGGAAGGCGAAGGCGAGGAGGGGCAGGCCGGACAGCAGGCACGCTCCGCCGATCCGGCAAAGGGATCGGCCGCGGCGAGCGCCGACGACCTCGATGCGCTGAAGCGGCAGCTCGCCGACATGCAGAAGAAGATCGATTCCATCGCCGACGGCGGCGGCAAGGGCTGAGCAGGCGGGCGGACGCCGTCACCGGCGCCCGCTGCAAGGTTGATCGGTCGAGATTCCCGGCAACGAGCCGGGCCGCGAGGCTCAGCCCTGGTCCGGCGTCAGGCCGATCGCCTCGATGCCGGCAATCGCGCAGGCCTCGTCATTGTCGGACGTGTCGCCGCTGATACCGACCGCACCGAGGATCTCCCCGCCCTTGGCCTCGCGGATCAGAACGCCGCCGGGCACCGGCACGATGGCCCCTCCGGCCGCCCCGTTCAGCGCCTGCACGAAATGCGGTCGTGTCTTGGCGTTGTCGTCGAGCCAGCGCGAGCCGGCGCCCACGGCAACGGCGCCGAAGGCCTTTCCGCTGGCCACTTGCGGACGCAGGATCGAGGAGCCGTCCTGGCGCGACAGCGCCACCAGATGGCCGCCCGCGTCGAGCACGGCGACGGTGAGCGGCTTGAGGGACAGTTCCGCCCCCCTGGCGAAGGCGGAGGCGATGATCTTTTCCGCCTGGGCAAGAGTGAGTTTGCTCATTGCGATATGGTCTCCCGGTCGGCTTTCGGTACTGTTCCGTGAACTGGCTATCAGCGTCCCGGTTGCCAACCAACGGACAAAAACGATAATCACTCATTCTGATGCGGAAACAATAGGTCCCGCCACCTTCCGTCCCGGCTTCCCCATCGCCCGGACAACCCGTCACCTCCCGCCCTCGCGGCCCGTTCACGCCCTCGCCGGCCCGCCGCCAACAAGAAGGAAGGCCCATCATGCGCGATTTCCACGCTCCCGGACGCTCGACCGCCTATGCGCCCAACGCGATGGCCGCAACGTCCCATCCGCTGGCCAGCGCCGCCGCGCTTGAAGTGCTGCAGGGCGGCGGCAATGCGGTCGACGCGGCGGTTGCCGCCGCCGCGGTGCTTGCCGTGGTCGAACCGCAGATGACCGGCATCGGAGGCGACTGTTTCGCCATCGTCGCGAAGCCCGACGGCACGATTTCCGGCATCAACGGTTCCGGCCCCGCGCCCAAGGCCGCCACTCCGGCGCGGCTTGCGGAACTCGGCGTGACCGCGATCGACCCGCACGGCCCGCATGCGGTCACCGTGCCCGGTGCCGTGCGCGCCTGGCAGGACCTCCTCGCCTCCCATGGCCGGCGAACCCTGGCCGACGTCCTCAAGCGCGCGATCTCCTATGCCCGCGACGGCTATGCGCTCGCCCCGCGCGTTGCCCATGACTGGGCCCGCAACAAGGAGAAGCTTTCCGCCGATGCCGGCGCGGCCGCCGAGTATCTCGTCGATGGCGAGGTGCCCAAGGCGGGAGCCGTGATGCGCCATGCAGCCCTTGCCCGCACGCTGGAGAAGATCGCCTCCGAGGGCGCATCCGCCTTCTACGAGGGCGAGGTGGCGCGCGACATCGTCGACACGCTGGCCGCCAAAGGCGGGCTGATGACGCTCGACGACCTGGCCGGCATGACCACACTGCCGATGACGCCGGTGAGCCGCAACTATCGCGGCCTCGACGTGGTCGAGCTGCCGCCCAACGGCCAGGGTTTCATCGCGCTGGTCATGCTCGGCCTGCTGGAGCGCTTCGACCTTGCCCCGCTCAACCCGATCGGCGCCGAGCGCTTCCACCTGGAACTCGAGGCCGGACGGATCGCCTATTCCGTGCGCGACCTGTTCCTCGCCGATCCGGCGCATATGGACCATGGCCCCGACACGTTCCTGGCCGACAGCTATCTCGACAAGCTCGCCGCCCGCATGTCACCGACGGCGCGCATGACCGACATCCCGCCGGCCCTGCTCGGCCCCTCCTCGGACACCGTCTACCTGTCCGTTGTCGATGCCGACGGCATGGCCGTGTCGCTGATCAACTCGGTCTACAAGGATTTCGGGTCGGGCATCTGCGCACCGAAAAGCGGCGTGCTGCTGCAGAATCGCGGCGCCTGTTTCCGTCTGCAACCGGGCCATCCCAACTGCATCGACGGCGGCAAGCGCCCCTTGCACACGATCATTCCCGCGATGGTGATGAAGGAGGGGCGTCCGTTCCTCTCCTTCGGCGTGATGGGCGGCGGCTACCAGCCCTGCGGCCATGCGCATGTGCTGACCAACATGGTCGACTTCGGCATGGATCCGCAGCAGGCGATCGACGCGCCGCGCATGTTCTTCGACGAGACGACCCATGTGCTGCAGGCCGAGCGCTGGGTACCCGAGGGAACCGTGGCGGGCCTGCGCGCGCTTGGCCACAAGGTCACGCCGTCGAACGAACCGATCGGCGGCGCCCAGGCGATCCTCATCGACCGGGCAAGCGGCATGCTCATCGGCGGGTCCGACCCGCGCAAGGACGGCTGCGCCATCGGCTACTGAGATCCCGCGTCCCTGCTGAAACGAAAAACCCCGCGCGGCAACCTGCCGGGCGGGGTTTTCATTTGCGAAACCGGTGGTCTGCGCAGCCGCCTGGCCTCAGCGGCTGACGGCGAGGATGCGACCGGCGGGCAGGATGCGCGGCTGACGCTCGGCGGTCCGGTAGGCGTCGATCGCCTCGGCCGGCGCGGCCCGGCGGCGCGCCCGCGTCTGCGGCAGATGCTCGCGCGTCGCGATCAGCTGGGCGATGAAACCCGCATTCGGCCGGTGAAATCCGTAGAAGCGGTCGGTCCTGACCGACGCGACCGGATCGACGGCGACGATTTCACGGGTGAGGGACGCGTCGACCTGCGCTGCCGCGCCGGTCTCGGTGCGGGCGCTGCGCCGTGTCTCTCCCGGTCCCCTCGCGGGACGGTATCCCTGTTCGATCCGCATTCTCGCCTCCCCGGCGTGCCAATTCGGGACATTGGCTTTCTTGCCGTAGAATTTAGCGCAAATGCCGTGCCAGCAGGTAAGGTTTTGTTAACTTTTGGGTGAAGAACGGCCGAAAAGCCCGGTTTTCCACGGTTTCCAGGGTGGCAATGCATGGGGATGGCGGACCAGTGGGGGCAGGCCCCGCCCGTCCTTCACGCCCGGGTGCTGTGAAAATCGTCCCGGGTCATGACAAAAGAGATGTAGCCGGCCTCGGCAGGGACAACGGCATCGCGCTGCATGCCGATCTTTTCCGCGACCCGGATCGAGCCGGCATTGCCGGGATTGATCTCGGCAATGATCCGCGAAAGCAGGAGCGTGTTGAAGGCGTGGGCAACAATCGGGCAGGCGGCCTCCGATGCATAACCATGGCCCCAGGCAGCGCGCGCCAGCCGCCAGCCGATCTCGATCCCCGGTTCCTCGCCGTCGAGGGGGAGCAGCAGGATCCAGCCGAGGAAGCGATCCGGCGCGGCGCGCGCGGCGATCGACCAGTAGCCGAGCCCCGCTCCCCAGTCGCGCAGCATGCGGGCCCGCACGAAGGCCTCATGCGCCTTCGGATCGGCCCAGGGACCGGCGACGAACCGCGTCACCTCAGGGTCGCGGTCCATGGCGAGGCAGGCACCGAGATCGGCGATTGTCCGCGGCCGCAGGAAAAGTCGCTCGGTCGAGAAGTCCGGCAACATGGCGAAAGCCGTCCGGTGGTTCAGCGCAGGTGATCGCCGTTGGAAACGCCGAAGTCGCGGCGTGCGCCGGTGATGGTGATCGAGAAGCCGGCGATGACATCGACCAGCGTCACGCACATCAGGATGAAGAACACCGAGGTCGCGGCCTCGCGCACGGTCAGGAATTCCACCAGATAGGCGATGAACACCAGCGTCGACAGGATGTGGTCGGTGAGCGCGACGACGCCGGTGCGGGTAGCCTTGAGCAATTCGACGAAGAGCAGCGCAAGTCCGGCGATGATCATCAGGTCGCCGATCACCAGCGTGAAGCGGGCACCGGAAACAAGCTCCAGCGTCAGCACCGGCGCTTGCCACGGATCCCCGCCTGCATCGCCGAGCAGAGAGAAGGCCAGGATGTTGTAGACGAGAAGCGGCGCCACGGTGAGCGGGATGGAGACGATCAGCGGCATGCCATGGTCCTTGCGTTCTGCCCCGGGAACCTGACGGGCGGGATCGGAAATGTCCGGACGCCCGGGCAGAGCGTACCTCCCGAAGCGGAGTGCAGGATGCCGCCTCGCGGGGCAAACGGCAATGGCCGTCGGCACGTAAAAAAAGCCCGGGGACGAACCCCGGGCTTCAAGGTGCAGCCGCCGATCACGACGACTGCTTCGGGAGACTTTGCCGGCCGGGCTCAGACGCGCTGGCTGCCCTGGCCGAATTCCGGATAGGCCTCGACGCCCACCTCGACCTTGTCGAGGCCGAGCGCCTCTTCCTCCGGCGTGACGCGGATGCCGATGGTCGACTTCAGCACCAGCCACACAACCATGCTGGCGACGAAGGTGAAGACGCCATAGGCGACGATGCCGATGATCTGCACGCCATAGGTCGCGTCGGAGTTCGACAGCGGCACGATCAGCGTGCCCCAGATGCCGGCCACCAGGTGAACCGGGATGGCGCCGACGACGTCGTCGATCTTCAGCTTGTCGAGCAGCGGCACGGTGAAGACGACGATCACGCCGCCGACGGCGCCGATGAAGACCGCCTGCCACACGGACGGTGCCAGCGGCTCGGCGGTGATCGACACCAGGCCGGCCAGCGCGCCGTTGAGCGCCATGGTCACGTCGACCTTCTTGTACATGATCTGGGTGAGGATCACTGCGACCACGACGCCGGCTGCCGCCGCCATGTTGGTGTTGGCGAAGATCCGCGAGACGTCGCTGACGTCGCCGATCGTCCCCATGGCGAGCTGCGAGGCACCGTTGAAGCCGAACCAGCCGAGCCACAGGATGAACGTGCCGAGCGTGGCCAGCGGCATGGAGGAACCGGGCATCGGATGCACGCCGTTGGCCGTATACTTGCCGGTGCGCGCGCCGAGCACCAGGGCACCTGCAAGTGCCGCCCAGCCGCCGACCGAATGCACCAGGGTGGAGCCGGCAAAGTCGGAGAAGCCCATGCCGTCAAGCCAGCCGGCACCCCACTCCCAGGAACCGGCGATCGGATAGATGATGCCGGTCAGGATAACCGTGAAGATGAGAAACGGCCACAGCTTGATGCGCTCGGCCAGGGTGCCCGAGACGATCGACGCCGTGGTGGCGCAGAACACCATCTGGAAGAACCAGTCGGAGGCCGTCGAGTAGCCGGTGTCGAGGGCATTGCCGCCGACCGCGTCGAAGGCATAGGGACCGACGGAGCCCATGTAGCCGCCGTCGACGCCCGTGTACATGAGATTGTAGCCGGTGATCCAGAACATCAGGCCGGCGATCGAGTAGAGCGTGATGTTCTTCAGGCACTGCATCGACACGTTCTTGGAACGCACCATGCCGGCCTCAAGCATGGCAAAGCCTGCCGCCATCCACATGACCAGGAAGCCGCCGACAAGAAACAGCAGCGTGTTGAAGATATAGGCCGTCTCGGAGGCGAGCGCGTATTGCGGCGCCTCGGCCGCTGCGGTCGTGTCCTGGGCGAGAGCCGCACCGGTCGCCGCGAGAAGCGCAAGCGAAGCCGTTCCGGCGATCTTGAAACGAGTATTCATCGGGGTTTCCTCTGCTCGGAATGGATCAAAGCGCGGTGGCGTCGGTTTCGCCGGTACGGATGCGCTGAACCTGGTCGAGCGCGTAGACGAAGATCTTGCCGTCACCGATCTGGCCGGTCTTGGCAGCGCCGGCGATGGCCTCGACCACCTTGTCGGCAAGCTCGGAGGCCACGGCGACCTCGATCTTCAGTTTCGGCAGGAAGCTGACGGCATATTCGGTGCCACGATAGATTTCCGTGTGTCCCTTCTGCCGGCCGTAGCCCTTGACCTCGGTCACGGTCAGCCCCTGGACGCCGAGGCTCGTGAGGGCGTCGCGCACCTCGTCGAGCTTGAACGGCTTGATGATCGCCATCACGATTTTCATGCTCGCTTCCGTTCCTTTCCCTGTTTCGCTTTCACCGGCCCGCCGCGCACACGCGTCGGTCAGCCGCTGCTGGCTTGTGCCGGCGGACCCCGACGGCGGTGATGCCGCGCAAACGACCGGTCCGGTTAACGCCGGGTTACAGGTATCAAGGAGCGTGCCAACTCGTGTTGCGTCGCGAAAAGCGTCGCCAAGGCTCTCAAGGCAGGCTGAATTAAAGCAACAAAAACAACGGATTGAGCACAATATCCGGACCCAGCCCGAAGAGACCGGCAAAGGGGGTGCCGCCCCTGCGCTTCTGCATAAAAAATAGCCACATCCGGCGACCGAATGTGGCTAAATTATGTGCACATATTTTGTGCAATTCACCTCAGGCGCTGAACCCGCCATCCGCCAGGAAGGCCTTTTCCGCCTCGCTCGACACCCGCCCCAACACGGCGTTGCGATGCGGGAACCGGCCAAAGCGGCGGATCACGTCGAGATGGATGAGCGCATAGAGATAGGCTTCCTGCTCGCCGTGACGGCGGAACAGGTCGACGCTGCGTTCCTGCGCCGCCATGTCCTCCGCATGCTCGAACGGCAGGTAGAAGAACGGGCGCGCCTGTTTGGGAAACGCCCGGTCGAACCCGGCGTCCACGGCCTTGCCGGCGATCGTGCGGGCGCGGGCATCGGAGGCGAAGGCCAGTGGGTCGCCCCGATAGATATTGCGGGGGAACTGATCGAGCAGGAGGAGAAGCGCCAGCGCCCCGTGCGGCGTTCCGGCCCAGCCGTCGAGCTCACCCTCGCGCGCCGCAGCGACAAGCGCGCCGAAGCGGTCGCGGATCTCCTCGTCGAACGCATCGCTGCGGGCAAACCACCTGGGCGGGCCTGCCATCCACCAGAAATCGAGAATATCGGTCGCATCGGGCTTGCCGCTGGTCATCGGGGACATATGCTCCTGTCGGGACGTGGTTCGGGAGGCGGATCATTGCATCCCTCGCGGCCCCCGCACAATTCCCGCCGGCGTTCGGAGCGGATCGAGGCGGGAAATGCGGAAGCGAAGACCGGGCCGGAGACCCCGCATGACGGACGATGTCGATCACGAACTGGACCTGAAGGGGTTGAAATGCCCGCTGCCGGTGCTCAAGGCCCGCAAGGCCATGACGGCAATGCGGCCGGGTGCCCGCGTCCGCATCCTCTCGACGGACCCCATGTCGGTAATCGACATTCCCCATTTCTGCCAGGAGGCGGGTCACCGGCTGCTGTCCCGCGAGACGGGGGCGGACGAGGTCCATGTCTTCACGCTGGAGCGCGGCTGAGAGCCTCCCCGCCGCATCAAACGCGCCGCGTCAGATCCCCGCGATCCGGTCCATGGCCCGCGCAAGGCGCAGGTCGAGATCGCTGAGGCCGCCCGCGTCATGGGTCGTCAGCACCACCTCGACGGTCTTGTAGACATTGAACCATTCAGGGTGATGGTTCATCTTCTCTGCGACCAGCGCTGCCCGCGTCATGAAGCCGAAGGCCTCGTTGAAATCCTTGAAGGTGAAGGTGCGGGCGATCGCATCGCGCCCCTCGACCTCCCGCCAGCGGGAAAGCGCGGCAAGCGCATCGGCGCGGGCTTCGGGGGCGAGTTTCTCGGTCATGATCTGTCTCCTTGCCTCCGCCCCCCGGGGACATCCGGGAGCCACGATGGGAACACGGCGGCGGCGGCAAGACAACCACCGCCGCGAGACGCGGCGAGACAATCGGCGCCCGGCCCCGGGGCCGCAACAAGAGAGCCTGCGAGATGACACGCATCCTGTTCGTCTGTCTTGGCAATATCTGCCGTTCGCCGCTGGCCGAGGGCATCCTTCGCGCCGAGGCCGGCGACCGACCGGACATTGAGGTCGACAGCGCCGGCACCGCCGCCTGGCATGTCGGCAAGGCGCCGGACCCGCGCTCCATCGCCATCGCCGCGCGTCACGGCATCGACATCTCCCGCTTGCGCGCCCGCCAGGTCTGCCTTGACGACTTTTCCCGCTTCGACCTGATCCTGGCAATGGATGCTGCCAACCTGGAGGACTTGCAGGCCATGGCTCCGGTCGGTGCGCGCGCGCGGCTGCGCCGCTTTCTCGGTCGGGACGTTCCCGATCCCTATTATGGCGGTGACGACGGCTTCGCCGATGTACATGCCATGCTCGAAAAGGGCTGCAAGGAGCTGCTTGCCGAACACGGGAACGCGACCTGAGCTGCGACCGTTTGGCCGCGGCCATTCAAAAACCGCGAACGCATACCTACGTGGAGTGATGGGGGCGCACGCTTGCGGCGCACTTTGGGTCGCAGGCGCACCCGGTGCCGGAGGGCATCGGCGACACTCGCGAAGGAGACCCGATCATGAGCGGATTGCGTATCGAGCACGACAGCTGGGTGCTTGTGGGAGACGGCGAAAAGGCCCTCTTCTTCCGCAACCAGGGCGATGCCGACTATCCCAACCTTGAGGTTCTCCGAGTGCTGGAGCAGGACAACCCGGCGACATCGCAGCAGGGCACCGACGCACCCGGACGACGCAGTGACGGCCCGGGGCCGAACCGCAGCGCCATGGAACCAACCGACTGGCACCTGATCGAGAAGCACCGCTTCGCCGGCAGGATCGCCGCCGCACTCTACAAGGAAGCCCACAAGGGACGCTTTTCCAAGCTGGTCGTCGTCGCTCCGCCGATGACCCTTGGAGACCTGCGCAAGGAGTTCCACAAGGAAGTGGCCTCGCGCGTCGTCGCCGAGGTCGACAAGACCCTGACGAAACATCCGCCGGAGGAAATCGAGCGGATCCTGACCACCAAGAACTGAGGCAAGACCCGTCTCAGCCGGCCGGATCGCGTCGCCAGCCATCGGCCAGGCGCACGCGGTCCATGCCGGTGAAGCGGGCCATGCGGGCAAGTTCGGCCTCCAGCCGGGCAAGACGCCCCTCGCCAAGACGGACGCCGCGCTCCGGCCAGAAAGCCGTAACGAGAAGCTCGCCCTCCGCCCGCCGGCAGATCATGTCGATCCGGCCGATCAGCCGGTCCTTCTCCAGCAGTGGATAGACATAGTAGCCATAGGTCCGCTTCGGCGCCGGCACGAAGACCTCGATCCGGTAGGAGAAGCCGAACAACCGCTCGGCCCGCTTGCGGTCGCGCAAAACCGGATCGAAGGGACTGAGCGCCCGCACGCGCGCCGGCGGCTCGGGAGCCTCCGCCACCAGCGTAGCGATATCGGAACGGGCAAAGCTCGCCCGTCGCGGCGTGTCGCGGCCGAAATCGATCTCGACCGGCAGGATCGTGTCGCCAGCCTGCGCCGCGCACCACGCCTTCGCTTCCTCCGGCTTGACCAGGTCGTAGAAGGCGGCGATCTCGCCGGGTGTCGCCACGCCGAGCCGAAGCAGCGCCTCGCGGCAGGCCCAGTCGACGAATTCGTCGTGGCTGACCTCGCGGGAAAAATGCTCGCCGGGAATGACCCGCTCGGCAAGGTCGTAGATCTTGGCGAAATTCTCCCGCCCCGTGACGGCGATCTCGCCGGTCCGCCAGAGATATTCCAGCGCCGTCTTGCCGGGTTGCCAGTTCCACCAGCCCGGCTGCTTGCGCTCCCGCTCGCCGTCGAAATCGCGCCCGCGCGAGGGACCGTTCTCCACGATATGGTCGCGCACCCGGTCGATCTCACCGTGAAAATCGCCCCCGTGCCAATTGGTCCAGCGCGCCTTCAGCCTTTCGCGCTGGCGCTCGAACCGATGCCGCCAATAGGGCCAGGCGGCGGAGGGGATCACCGCCGCGTCGTGCGTCCAGTTCTCGAACAGCGCCCGGTCGCGCTCCAGCAACCGGGTGAGCCCGTCCTCGCGATAGGTCTGGTTTCGCGAGAACAGGATCTGGTGGTGGGCACGCGTGACAGTGTTGATGCTGTCGACCTGGACGAAGCCGAGACGGTCGACAAGGTCGCAAAGCTCGCCCGGGCCGACCCGCCGCGCCGGCGGGTCGGACAATCCCTGCAGGTGCAGGAACACCCGTCGCAGGTCGGAAGCGGCGATCCTCGGCACCATGCCCGCGCTCAGTCCCCGCCTGCCTCGAAGACGACCAGAAGGTCCTTCGCGTCGACCTGTTGTCCCGGCGTCACCAACACCTCGGCGATGGCGCCGGCCCGGTCCGCATGCAGCGCGGTCTCCATCTTCATAGCCTCAATGGAGACCAGCACGTCACCGGCGGCGACACTCTGACCGGCCTTCACCGCCACCGTGGAGATAACGCCCGGCATCGGCGCACCGACATGAGCGGCATTGCCGACCTCGGCCTTGCGCCGCACCGCCGCCCCGGCCGCGCCATGCGCCCGGTCGGGTACCTTGATGATGCGCGGCTGGCCGTTCAGCTCGAAGAACACCTTGCGCTCGCCGTTCTCGTCCGTCTCGCCGACGGCCTGGGTACGCACGACCAGCGTCTTGCCCGGCTCCAGATCGATCATGATCTCCTCGCCGGCCGGCAGTCCGTAGAAATAGACCGGCGTCGGCAGCACGCTGACCGGACCGTAGAGGTCGCGGGCGGCGGCAAAGTCCGTGAACACCTTCGGATACATGAGGTAGGAGGCAAGGTCGGCATCGTCGACATCCGTACCGATTTTCTCCGCGGCTTCCGCACGGCGGGCCGCAAGATCGTCATCGGCAAGCAGCGAGCCTGGACGCACCGTGATCGGGCTCTCGCCCTTCAGCACCCGCGCCTGGATGTCCTTGGGCCAGCCACCCGGCGACTGGCCGAGATCACCACGCATCATCTGCACGACGCTGTCGGGGAAGGCGACGTCCTTGTCGGGGGCCAGAACATCGGCGACCGACAGCCCCTGCGCCACCATCATCAGCGCCATGTCGCCGACGACCTTGGACGAAGGCGTCACCTTGACGATGTCACCGAACATCATGTTGACGTCGTGATAGGCCTGCGCCACCTCGTGCCAGCGGGTTTCCAGGCCGAGCGAGCGCGCTTGCTCCTTCAGGTTGGTGAACTGGCCGCCGGGCATCTCGTGCAGGTAGACCTCCGAGGCGGGTGCCTTGAGGTCGCTCTCGAAGGCCCGGTACTGGGCCCGCACCGCTTCCCAATAGAAGGAGATCTCGCGGATCACCTTCGGATCGAGTCCCGTATCGCGCGGCCCGTCGCGCAGCGCGGCGGCAAGCGAGCCCAGCGCCGGCTGCGAGGTGAGGCCCGAGAAGGCGTCCATCGCGGCATCGACCGCATCGACCCCGGCCTCGACGGCGGCCAGCACGGTCGCCGCGGAGATGCCCGAGGTGTCGTGCGTGTGGAAATGGATCGGCAGGCCGACCTCGCGCTTCAGCTCGGTGAAGAGCTGCCGCGCCGCCTCCGGCTTCATCAAGCCGGCCATGTCCTTGACGCCGAGGATATGGCAGCCGGCGCGCTCCAGTTCCTTCGCCAGCCTGACGTAATAGGCCAGATCGTATTTCGGCCGGGCGCTGTCATTGAGATCGCCCGTATAGCAGATCGTGCCCTCGCACAGCTTGTCCGCCTCGATCACCGCATCGAGCGAGACGCGCATGTTCTCCACCCAGTTGAGGCAGTCGAAGACGCGGAAGAGGTCGACCCCGTTCTCCGCCGCGCGGGCGACGAAGTCGCGCACCACATTGTCGGGATAGTTGGCATAGCCGACACCGTTGGCTCCGCGCAGAAGCATCTGCAACAGGATATTGGGCGCCCGCTCGCGCACCATTCGCAGCCGCTCCCAGGGATCCTCGGTGAGAAAGCGCATGGCGACGTCGAACGTCGCCCCGCCCCAGCATTCGAGCGAGAAAAGCTGCGGCAACCCGCGCGAATAGGCCTCCGCGATCGCCGCGATGTCGAAGGTGCGCATCCGGGTGGCCAGCAGCGACTGGTGGGCATCGCGCATGGTCGTGTCGGTGACGAGCGTACGCCGCTCCGCCTTCATCCAGTCGGCGAAACCGAATGGCCCGAGTTCGTCGAGAAGCTGCCTCGTGCCCTTCTTCGCCTCGCCGCCATAGACCGGCGCGCGCGGCACCAGCGCGTCTGCGACCGGACGCGGCCGGGTCTTGGTTTCCGGATGGCCGTTGACGGTGACATCCGCGATATAGGTCAGCAGCTTGGTCGCCCGGTCGCGGCGCGTCACCTGCTCGAACAGGGCCGGCGTCTCGTCGATGAAGCGTGTCGTATAGCTGTTCGCCCGGAAGTCCGGATGGCCGATGACGTTTTCCAGGAAGACGAGATTGGTGGCAACGCCCCGGATGCGGAACTCGCGCAGGGCGCGGTCCATGCGCTGCGCCGCCTCTTCCGCCGACGGCGCCCAGGCGGTCACCTTCTCCAGCAACGGATCGTAGAAACGGGTGATCACCGCGCCCGAATAGGCCGTGCCCCCGTCAAGCCGGATGCCGAAGCCGGTGGCGCCGCGATAGGCGGTGATGCGGCCGTAATCGGGAATGAAGTTCTGCTCCGGATCCTCGGTGGTGATCCGGCATTGCAGCGCATGGCCGTTGAGGCGGATGTCGCCCTGTGCCGGCACGCCCGAGCCGGCATCGCCGATAATCGCGCCGGCGGCGATGCGGATCTGTGCCTTGACGATGTCGATGCCGGTGACCTCCTCCGTCACCGTGTGCTCGACCTGGACGCGCGGATTGACCTCGATGAAATAGAAGTCTCCGGTATCCGCATCCATCAGGAACTCGACGGTGCCGGCGCCCCGATAATCCGAGGCGCGGCCGATCCTCAGGCCGTATTCGCTGAGCCGCGTGCGCTGCTCGGCCGACAGATACGGCGCCGGCGCACGCTCAACCACCTTCTGGTGGCGGCGCTGGATGGAGCAGTCGCGCTCGAACAGGTGAACGAGATTGCCATGCGCGTCGCCGAGGATCTGCACCTCGACATGGCGGGCGCGCTCGACAAGCTTTTCCAGATAGATCTCGTCCTTGCCGAAGGCCGCCTTGGCTTCGCGCTTGGCCGCGTCCACGTCGCGCACCAGCGTCTCCTCGTCGCGGATGACGCGCATGCCGCGTCCGCCGCCGCCCCAGGACGCCTTGAGCATCACCGGGTAGCCGATCGCGGCCGCCTGCCGGCGGACCTCCGCCATGTCGTCGGGCAGCGGATCGGTCGCCGGCATCACCGGTACGCCCGCCTCGATGGCCAGGTTGCGCGCCGCCACCTTGTTGCCGAGCCGGCGCATGGTCTCCGGAGAGGGCCCGATGAAGATGACACCAGCCTCGGCGCAGGCCTCGGCGAATTCGGGGCTTTCGGAAAGAAAGCCGTAGCCAGGATGGATCGCATCAACGCCGGCGGCCTTCGCAACCCGCATGATCTCGGGGATCGACAGATAGGCCTCGATCGGACCGAGCGGTTCGGCCAGATGCGGCCCGCGTCCGATCTGGTACGCCTCGTCCGCCTTGAACCGGTGCAGCGCCAGCTTGTCCTGCTCGGCATAGACTGCAACCGTACGCATGCCCAACTCGTTCGCCGCACGGAAAATTCGGATCGCGATCTCGGACCGGTTGGCGACAAGTATCTTGCGAATGGCCAAAAGCACCCCTCCTCAAACTGCCGGCGGAACACCTCTCCGCCAGTGCCTTTACGTCACCGCCTTCTAACGGCCAGATCCGCGGATGGGAAGGTGGCAGCAGGCAGTGATGGCCATAGGCAGCTCCACCGCCCCTGGCGACGTGCCAGAACGGGACGAATGGGTAAACCCGTTATGCGAGCTTGCAAAACCTAGCTTCAGCCGCCTTCACGATACGGACGCCCATCGGCAGGAAAACACAACATGTCGCGAGAACAAAACAAAAACACTCCCGGATCAGCGATTCGGACAGGCTTCGTTCCCGGTTTCGCCGAAACGTTAACGGCTTCGATAAAAATCAATTCATCCGGTTAACTTTATCGCAACACCTGGCCCGGCCGGAGCGATCGGGAGAATCAGCCGCCCCGCCGAGCCAAGATATTGAGCCGATTCACGATTTCGACATGCCCTTCCGCCCGAACACAACATGTCGTAGGGAACGAAACCTGAATCCACACAGGTCATCGATTCGGTCCGGCTTTGTTCAGGACTCGTTCTGTTCTCCCCGAAATCCACGCCCCGGAAGCCGGAAGCCCGCCCCCGGGAGACCGATTCGCCAGCGGACGCGGGCGCGGCGGCGCTGCCCGCCAGGGTTGCGAAGCGCCGCAAAAGAGGGCGCGACAGCGCGGCGCTGTCTGTGCTACCAGACAAGGCATTGTTCGCCGGCATCGCCAAGGCCCGCCGGCACAGCCCAGCGATCCGCCGCATCCTCCCGCGCCGGACCGTGTATCGCCGTCGCCAGGAACCGCACAGCGTCGTCGCCAGACAATGGTCCAATCCTCACGTTCGCAGCCCCTTTCGGAGCAGGCCTTCCCTGCGCAGTTGCCGCCATCCGTGCGTGCGCGGACGGTGACGGCCGTCCTGGGGCCGACCAACACCGGCAAGACGCATCTTGCCATCGAGCGCATGATCGCCCGCGAAAGCGGCATTATCGGCCTGCCGCTGCGCCTATTGGCGCGCGAGGTCTATGGCCGCATCGTCGCCCGCATCGGCGAGGAGAAGGTGGCGCTGGTCACCGGCGAGGAGAAGATCATTCCCGCCGGCGCCCGCTACTGGGTGTCGACGGTGGAGGCGATGCCGCTGGACCTGCGGACCGACTTCGTCGCCATCGACGAGGTCCAGCTTGCCGGCGACCTGGAGCGCGGCCACGTTTTCACGGACCGTATCCTCAACATGCGCGGCACGCTGGAAACGCTGCTGCTCGGTTCGGCAACGGCCCGTCCGCTGCTGGAGCGTCTGCTGCCCGGTCTCAACGTTGTGACGCGTCCGCGCATGTCGATGCTGACCTATTCGGGGCAGAAGAAGATCACCCGCCTGCCGGCGCGCTCCGCCGTCGTCGCCTTTTCCTCCTCCGAGGTCTATGCGATCGCCGAGCTGATTCGCCGCCAGCACGGCGGAGCGGCGGTGGTGCTCGGCTCGCTCAGCCCGCGCACCCGCAATGCCCAGGTGGAACTCTTCCAGAACGGCGACGTCGAGCATCTGATCGCCACCGACGCGATCGGCATGGGGCTCAACCTCGACGTCGACCACATTGCCTTTGCCGGCATCCGCAAGTTCGACGGTTACCAGTACCGGATGCTGACACCGGCCGAGATGGGCCAGATCGGCGGCCGCGCCGGCCGGCACACGCGCGACGGCACCTTCGGCGTCACCGGTCGCGTCGATCCGTTCGACGACGAACTGGTCGAGGCGCTGGAGGCGCACCGCTTCGAGGCGCTGAAGGTCCTGCAATGGCGCAACCGGGCGCTCGATTTCTCGCAGATCGAGACGCTGCGCAGCTCGCTCGACGAGCCGCCGCGCGAGCAGGGGCTGACCCGCTCCCCGCCCTCGGCCGACGAAACCGCCTTCGACCATGCGGTGCGGGACGAGGCGATCCGCCGCGTGACCGATGCGCCGGAGCGGGTGCGCCTGCTCTGGGACGTGTGCCAGGTGCCCGACTATCGCAAGATCGCGCCGGCCAACCACGCCGACCTGATCGCCGGAATCTACGGCCACCTGACCCGCGACGGCGTCGTTCCCGACGACTGGTTCGCCCGCCAGGTGGCCTATGCCGACCGTGTCGACGGCGACATCGACACCCTGTCCAACCGGATGGCGCACATCCGTACCTGGACCTTTGTTGCCAACCGCGGCGACTGGCTTGCGGATCCCGCCCATTGGCAAGGCGTGACGCGCGGCGTAGAAGACCGTTTGTCGGATGCCTTGCACGAGAGGCTGACACAGCGCTTCGTCGACCGACGGACCAGCGTATTGATGCGACGGCTGAGAGAGAATGCGATGCTTGAAGCGGAAATCACATCGGCAGGAGACGTGCTTGTCGAAGGACAGCATGTCGGCCAGTTGCAGGGCTTCCGCTTTGCGCCGGACCCGGCCGCGGACGGACCGGACGTCAAGGCCTTGCGCGCAGCCGCGCAAAAGGCACTGGCGAGCGAGCTGACCCAGCGCGCCGACAGGCTGTCGCGCAGTCCCAACGAGGACTTCGCGCTCGCCTCCGACGGTGCCTTGCGCTGGCATGGCGAAATCGTCGCCCGGGTGATTCCCGGCGAAAGCGTGCTGACCCCGGGCCTCGTCCTGCTTTGCGAGGAAACGCTGGAGCCGGCCGACCGGGACAAGGTCGACCAGCGCCTGACCCTTTGGCTGAAGACCCATGTCGACACGGCGCTGAAGCCGCTTCGCGACCTGGAGACCGGCGAAGGGCTCGAGGGGCTCGCCCGTGGCGTTGCCTTCCGCCTCGTCGAGGCGCTCGGCATTCTCGAACGCTCCGAGATCGGCGAGGACGTGCGTCAGCTCGACCAGACCATGCGGGCGGGATTGCGCCGCCTCGGCGTACGCTTCGGCGCCTACCACATCTTCGTGCCTGCCCTGCTGAAGCCGGCCCCGAGCCGGTTGCTGGCGCAACTCTGGGCGCTGAAACATGGAAACCCGGACATGCCGGGCCTTGCCGAACTGCCGCAGCTCTCGGCTTCGGGACGGACCTCGATCACCGTCGATCCGGAGATCTCGAAGGACCTCTACAAGGTCGTCGGCTTCCGCGTCTGCGGACCGCGCGCGGTGCGTATCGACATTCTCGAGCGGCTTGCCGACCTGATCCGGCCACTGCTTTCCTGGAAGCCGCTCGACGCCAGCGTCGAGCCGCCTGAAGGGGCGATCGCCGAAGGCGGCGGATTTACCGTCACCGTGGCGATGACGTCGCTGCTCGGCTGTGCCGGCGAAGATTTCTCCGCCGTGCTGAAATCGCTCGGATACCGGGTCGAGGCTCGCGAGATCCAGCGCCCGGCGCCGGTCGTGGCCGCGGCGGCAAGCCCTGACGACAGCCCGGCGCAGGAAACGGCCCCGCCCGTTGCGGCCGAACCGCTGGTCGATGCACCTGCCGCCCGGGAGCCGGATGCGGACGCCGCCAGCCTTGAGGGCGCGGAGGCGAACGCGACTGGCACTGCCGGCGATGAGCCCGCGATTGACCTGGCCCCGGTCGGCGAAGCCCCCGTCGCCACTGTAGCAGCCGATATCGCGGCAACGCCGCAGGAGGAAACCGTCGCAGAGGCGGACCCCGCAGGCGAGAACGGCATCCCGGTCGCATCTGCGGAAAGTTCCCAGGAAACGGGCACCGCCTCCAGTGAGGCGGAAGCGGCCGGAGGACCGCTCGACGAGGCCGCGTCCGCGCCCGACGATGCATCCGCGGCCGCATCCGACGTGGTCATGGAGACCGTCACCATCGAAATCTGGCGCCCGGGGCGCCGCGACCGTCGCCCCCAGGCCGCCGGCCAGCGGACGCGGCGCGGCGGCGATGCCGAGCGGGATGGCGAGAGCCAGCCCCGGGGTGCGGGCAAGGGGCGCGGTCATGGCAAGGGCGGCAACCGTCAGCATGGCCGGCCGGACCAGGGGCGGGTCGGTGACCAGCGCGGTGCGCCGCGCGCGGCGAAAGGACCCGGCAATCGCGGCGAGCGACCAAGGCCGGAGGGCAACAGGCCGGACGGGAACCGGGGACGCGGACCGAAGCCGGAACGCGCGATCGACCCGGATTCGCCCTTTGCCAAGCTGGCCGCACTGAAGGCCGATCTCGAGAAGAAGCCCGGCGAAAAGAAACCCAAGACCTGACGGCCGCGCTCCGCCTTCGTCGGAGCCGGCAACTCCGGAGCGCGGAGGTGCGAGGACGTTGAGCGACGAGGATCCCGGCACGAAGGCGGATGCGCTGCCCGGCGCGGCGCACGGGCCACCCCAGCGTCTCGACAAGTGGTTGTGGTTCGCCCGCATCGTCAAGTCGCGCAGCCTGGCGCAGAAACTGGTCGGCGGCGGGCATGTGCGCGTCAATCGCGACAAGACGACGGCGCCGGCCAAGCTGGTGCGGGCCGGAGACGTGTTGACCATCGTCGTCGCCGACCGCGTTCGGCTGCTCAAGGTGCGCGCGCCGGGCGTCAGGCGCGGGCCGGCACCGGAAGCCCAGCAACTCTACGAGGACCTGCAGCCCCGCCCGGATCCTTCCGCCCAACCGGACCCGCAAGACGTCGCGGCGCCTGCCGGAAGGACAGGTGCGACGATTGGCGCCGACCTGCCGGCCCCCGCCCGGCGCGAGCCCGGCAGCGGCCGTCCGACCAAGCGGCAACGGCGCGAACTCGACCGGCTGCGCGGCGACGAGTAGGAAACGACACGGCATTTTGCCGCCGCGCATCGCACGGGAGCGTGCTCACGCCCTCCCGGCGCAGGAGAAAATTGTTCTCCGGGCACTATGATTGACAACATATTCCGAACTTGAAGCGTGCCGGCAAACCCGTTACGCAGTTTCAACGACCCGCCCGGATGCCAGACCGCAGCGCCCGCCTTCCACGCCGCGCAACGGACCGATCTCCAGGCCAGAACTGTGTTGGGCACCGTTCGCCTGCCGGCTTCCGGCGGTGAAATGACTGCCGCGAGAGGACTGCGATGACCTATATCGTCACGGACAACTGCATCAAGTGCAAGTACACGGATTGCGTCGAAGTCTGTCCGGTCGACTGCTTCTATGAAGGCGAGAACATGCTCGTCATTCATCCCGACGAATGCATCGATTGCGGCGTCTGCGAGCCCGAATGCCCCGCCGACGCGATCAAGCCCGATACCGAGCCAGGCCTCGAGAAATGGCTTGAGGTCAATACAGAATACGCGTCCAAATGGCCGAACATCACGGTCAAGAAGGACCAGTTGCCGGAGGCCGAGGAGTTCGACGGCAAGCAGAACAAGTACGAAGAGCACTTCTCCGCCGAACCGGGCAGCGGCGACTGAGACCCATGAGCTGGCCGGTCCGCTGGCCCCCAGTGCCCGCGCGCATCGCGACCTCCCGGCCGCGGTGACGTTGCGTCATGCGCAACTGCACTGCAATATTTTGAAATCCACAAGTTTTGTGATATAGTCTTTTCCTCAGTAATCGAACCATCGGTCTCCCCTCCCAGCGGAGGTTTTTTTATGGTTGCGAACCCTTCGCCTCCCGCGAAGGGAGGCGACATCCCTCCTGGAACTGATCCGAGGCTAGAGTTCGGTCGGCTGATCATCGAATAGCGGACTCCGGCAGCTTGTGGTGAGCCACGGGCTGGCGGACGTGCGTTTCTCCGTAGACAGGTCGACGCCGGCACGGCGTCACCATTCGGCTTCTGGCCGCAACTGCGCAGGAGTAGCATAGGCGTATGGCAACAACGATGAAGAAGACCGCGCAGAGACAGGGTTTCAAGACCGGTGAATACATTGTCTACCCGGCACACGGCGTCGGACAGATCACCGCAATCGAGGAGCAGAACGTCGCGGGATATGCGCTTGAACTTCTGGTGATCAATTTCGAACAGGACAAGATGACGCTGCGTGTTCCGGTTGCCAAGATTGCAACCGTGGGCATGCGCAAGCTGGCGGATGCGGCCTTCGTCAAGAAGGCGCTCGAGACCGTGCGCGGGCGCCCGCGCGTCAAGCGCACCATGTGGAGCCGCCGCGCCCAGGAATACGAGGCGAAGATCAATTCCGGCGACCTGATCGCCATTGCCGAGGTGGTCCGCGACCTGTTCCGGTCCGACAGCCAGCCCGAGCAGTCCTACTCCGAGCGTCAGCTCTACGAGGCCGCCCTCGACCGGATGTCTCGCGAGATCGCCGCCGTCAACAAGTGCTCGGACACCGAGGCCATCCGCCAGATCGAGCAGAACCTGGCCAAGTCCGCCAGCCGCAAGGCCGCAGCGGAGGCGGCAGCGGCCGCAGCCGCCCAGGACGAGGATGGCGAGCAGACCGAAGCCGCCTGATATCCTGCTCGCGGCCGCTTCGACCGCGACGCAGCCTTTGAAATCCAGGAAAGGCCCCGCG
>NZ_JASHIK010000007.1 GCF_030733745.1 Stappia sp. MMSF_3263
ATGATGCGCCGGGCCGATTTTTCAGTGAAAACCGAGCCTGGACAAACCGGGCCGGGCACGCCCGCAAAGCGGGTTGGTTTTACGGATCAGGCTGAAGACAGCCGGTCCGGGCGAGGGGAACTTGTCTGACATGACACCTGCGAGCTCTGCCTTTGGCGAGCAAACGGGCGGCGCATCGGGTACATCCTGGTTCTACAATCCGCGCGTGCGCGGTGTGGTCTTCCAGGTGCTCGTCGTCGCTTTCCTTTTCGGGATGCTTGCCTTCTTCGCCTACAACGCGAAGATCAACCTGGAACGCGCTGGGATCGCTTCCGGACTCGGGTTTCTCTCCGAGCGCGCCGGCTTCGATATCTCGCAGACGCTGGTCCAGTACACGAATGACAGCAGCTATTTCCGCGCCTTCCTCGTGGGCCTGCTGAACACGCTGCTGGTCGCCGCGATCGGTATCGTGATCGCCACGGTGCTCGGCTTTATCGTCGGCATCTCGCGGCTCTCCAAGAATTTCGTCATTCGCCAACTCGCGACCTGGTATGTCGAGTTGCTGCGCAACATCCCGCTGCTGCTGCAGCTGCTGTTCTGGTACAAGGCCGTGCTGTCGGTGCTGCCGTCGCCGCGCCAGTCGCTGGAACCGATGTCCGGGGTGTTCCTCAACAATCGCGGCCTGATCCTGCCGGAGATTGTCGGTCAACCGGGATCCTCGCTGATCGGCTACGCGCTGATCGCCGCCATCGCCGGCGCCTTCGGCCTGTCCCGCTGGGCGCGCAAGCGCCAGTTGGCGACGGGCAAGCAGTTCCCCAGCGGCTTTGTCGGCCTCGGCCTGATCCTTGGCCTGCCGCTGCTGGCCTTCCTGCTGGCCGGCATGCCGGTGGAACTCGCCTATGCGGAGCTCAAGGGCTTCAACTTCCGTGGCGGCGTCGTCGTCAACCCGGAATTCATGGCGCTTTTGCTCGGCCTGTCGCTCTACACCGCCGCCTTCATCGCGGAGATCGTGCGTGCCGGCATCCTGGCCGTCTCGCACGGCCAGACGGAAGCAGCGTTCTCGCTCGGTCTTCGGCCGCGGCGCACGCTGCAACTCGTCGTCATCCCGCAGGCGATGCGGGTGATCATTCCGCCGCTGACCAGCCAGTATCTGAACCTGACCAAGAACTCCTCGCTCGCGGTCGCGATCGGTTATCCCGATCTGGTCGCGGTGTTCGCGGGAACGGTGCTCAACCAGACCGGCCAGGCCGTTGAGGTGATTATCATCACGATGCTCGTCTACCTCACCCTGTCGCTGCTCACCTCGGGCTTCATGAACTGGTACAACGCGCGCATGGCGCTGGTGGAGAGGTAGGGCGATGACCACCAACAAGATCGCCTACTTGCGCAAGGACGAAGCGCCCCGCCTGCCGCCGCCGGTGACCAAGACCGGTGTGATCGGCTGGGCACGGGACAATCTGTTCGACAGCGTCGCAAACTCGATCCTGACGATTGTCGGCATCGCCATCCTGGCGCTGATCCTGCCGCCGGTCATCAACTGGCTGTTCATCGACGCGGTCTGGACCGGCACCGGCCGCGATGCCTGCATCGCCGAAGGCGCTGGAGCCTGCTGGGCCTTCGTCTATGCCAAGTTCGGTCAGTTCATGTATGGCCGCTATCCGGATCCGGAGCGCTGGCGGGTGGACCTGACCGGCCTCCTTTTGATCGCCGGCCTGGTGCCGGCGGCGATCCCGCAGGTGCCGTTCAAGCGGGAGACGGTGATCTACCTGCTGGTCGTCTTCCCGATTGTCGGCTTCATATTGCTGACCGGCGGCAATGTGGATATTTCCGGCACCTTCTGGCTTGGTTTTGCGATCATCGGTGGCGTTCTTCTGGCCGTGACGACGATGGTGTGCATGAACGCCGGCATCCCGCTCACCGGACCGCTGACCGCGGTCTTGTCCGGAGGGGCCGCGTTGGCGCTCGTCTTTGGCGTGGTGTCCTTCGACTTCGGGCTCGTTTATGTCGAAACGCAGCTGTGGGGCGGGTTGCTGGTGACCCTGGTGGTTGCCATCGTCGGCATCGTTGCCTCGTTCCCGCTGGGTATCGTCCTGGCTCTCGGGCGCCGGTCGAAGCTGCCGGCGGTGAAGCTGATCTCGGTGATCTTCATCGAGTTCTGGCGCGGCGTGCCGTTGATCACCGTGCTGTTCATGTCCTCGGTGATGCTGCCTCTGTTCCTTCCTGACGGCGTCAATTTCGACAAGCTGCTCAGGGCGCTGATCGGCGTCGCACTGTTTGCCTCCGCCTATATGGCCGAGGTGGTGCGCGGCGGCTTGCAGGCGATCCCCAAGGGGCAGTACGAGGCTGCCGACGCGATGGGCCTGTCCTTCTGGCAGGGCATCGGTCTGGTGATCATGCCGCAGGCGCTGAAACTGGTCATCCCCGGCATCGTCAACACCTTCATCGGCCTGTTCAAGGATACGAGCCTGGTGCTGATCATCGGGTTGTTCGACCTGCTCGGCATCGTGACGCTGAACTTCTCGGACTCCAACTGGGCCTCACCCAACACGCCGGCGACGGGCTTCATCTTCGCCGCCTTCGTCTTCTGGATCTTCTGCTTCGGCATGTCGCGCTACTCCATCTACATGGAGCGCCGCCTGCATACCGGTCACGCGCGCTGACGCGTGCGGACCCCGGAGCGACCGACATTCGAATTTGGAGCAAGTGACATGAGCGAGAACGCAGTCGAGGCCGAAGACATCCGCGCCGTCCGCAGCAAGATGACGGTGTCGGACACGGATGTGGCCATCGAGATCACCAACATGAACAAGTGGTACGGGGATTTCCACGTGCTGCGCGACATCAACCTGAAGGTCATGCGCGGCGAGCGCATCGTGATCTGCGGCCCCTCGGGGTCGGGCAAGTCGACGATGATCCGCTGCATCAACCGGCTTGAGGAGCACCAGAAGGGTTCCATCGTCGTCGACGGGATCGAACTCACGGACGATCTCAAGAAGATCGACGAGATCCGCCGCGAGGTCGGCATGTGCTTCCAGCACTTCAATCTCTTTCCGCATCTGACGATTCTGGAAAACTGCACGCTGGCGCCGATCTGGGTGCGCAAGATGCCCAAGGCCAAGGCCGAGGAAATCGCCATGCACTACCTGGAGCGGGTGAAGATCCCCGAGCAGGCGAGCAAGTATCCGGGGCAGCTGTCCGGGGGGCAGCAGCAGCGCGTCGCGATCGCCCGTTCGCTGTGCATGAGCCCCAAGATCATGTTGTTCGACGAGCCGACCTCGGCGCTCGATCCGGAGATGATCAAGGAAGTGCTCGACGTGATGGTCGGTCTTGCCGAGGAGGGCATGACCATGCTTTGCGTCACCCACGAAATGGGATTCGCCCGTCAGGTGGCCAACCGCGTCATTTTCATGGATGCGGGTCAGATCGTCGAGCAGAACGAGCCCGAGCCGTTCTTCACCAATCCGCAGCATGAGCGCACCAAGCTGTTCCTCAGCCAGATCCTGCACTGAGGGCAGGGCACGGCGCGCGGACGCCTGTGTCCGGTGTGCCTGCCGTTGCGAAGCGACAAGAGCGAAAGGCGCGGGTCCGCTATGGTCCGCGCCTTTCGTATGTCCGCGCAAGGGCGTGAACCGGTTCGTGCGCGGCTGTCTATGCCGGCAACGCGGCTTCCGGACGGTTCTGCCTGAGAGCGAAGGCCAGGGCATCCTCACGCGGCATGGCCTTGGCGAAATGCCAGCCCTGGACGATGTTGACGCCGAACTCTCCCATCAGACGGTTCTGCTCGGCATCCTCCACGCCCTCCGCGACGACGGAGTAACCAAGGTCGCGGCACAGGCCGGCCAGCGTGGAGTAGAGCATGCGGCCGCGCTCGGTCGCCGTGTTGTCGAGCAGTTTCTTGTCGAACTTGATGGTTCCCACGGGAAAATTGGTGAGGCCGGAGAGATTGGAGTAACCGGCACCGAAATCGTCGATGGAAATGGACATGCCGGCCTCGTTCAGACGCTGCAGGTTCGGCACCAGTTCGCTGGATTCCCGGATGCCGCGCTCTATGATTTCGATCGTGACACGCTGTCCTGCCAGTTTCTCGATCAACCAGTCGACAAAGCCCCTGTCGGTCAACGTATCGGGATGCAGGTTGAGACTGACCCGGATCTGCGGGGCGACCTCGGCAATGGATGCGATGTCTTCCGCCGCACGGGTGCACACCCAACGGTCGACAATGCTGGCAAAGCCCGCGTCTTCCAGCGCTGAGAGGAAATAGGGGCCGGAAATCGTGCCGTCCTTGCGCCGGAAGCGCATCAGCGCCTCGAAGCCGACGCAGTGGTGGGTCTGCGTGCAGATCAACGGTTGATAAAAAAGCGTGAGCTCGCCCTGGCGCAGGTCGTCAATGGCGGTCCTGGCGTCCCAGTGGGCCTTGAGGATCTTGCCCTGCATCGACTGGAAATTCTTGGCCTGCTGGCGGCGGAAGCGTTCGTCGATATTCAATGTCTCGCCGAGCAGGCTGCGCAATTCCGGAACGTTTTGCGACTGGCCGAAGCGGCGCACGAAGGGAATGTAGAGAGCCGTGCTCATCGTCAGGAGAGCGCCCTGCAGGAGGAGAGCCGAAATTCCTTCGCCCCTGATCAGGGCGTTGACGCCGATGGGGGTGATCCACGACGCCTCCGAGGCGATGAAGCCGATGCCGCCGAGAACGACAAGCGGATAGGCGATGGCGAGATTGGCGAAGGGGACGAGCAGGAAGGGCCAGAAGAGACGCAGGTTGAAGACCACCGGCAGGCCGTAGACGATGATCTCGGATATGTTGAAGAAGGTGAAAGGCAGGCCCGCAACCGCGATGATCCGCATGTGCCGGTCACGAGAGGCGATGAGGACTGCCAAGGCGATCGAGATCGCAGCGCCGGATCCGCCGAAGCCGACAAAGAGATTGATCAGGTTGATGCGGCTCAATCCGCTTGCGACCTCGCCGCCCAGATAGTCGGGGCTCACCACCAGGTTGAGGACATTGTTTCCGTGCAGGCCGATGAACCAGATGATCTGGTTCACGATCACGAAGATCGACAGGCCAGTGAATTCGGGAATGTCGTCGATGCGCAGCGGTACCCATTGAGTTATGTCGGCAAGAAACCCGCGACCGGCGTGAAGGAGTGCGAGGCTGAAGAGGAAGGCAACGAGGAAGGGGGCCAGAAGGTTGAGGATCTGCGCCAGATTGCCTCCGACCAGGGTCTCGTCGACGAGCTTGCGATTGAACCGCTGGACATGATGAAAGATCGTGTGGGCGACGATCGGCGCGACAAGAGATGTCAGCATGCCCGATGGCGCAATGTAGAATTCGCTTTCGGTCCGGACTCCATAGGCATCGACCAGGAAGACGAGTATCGAAAGACCGGACCCGATGGCGCGGTTCGTGTTGAAGAGAAAGGAGACGTGGTAGGAGACCGACAGGGCAAGGAGCAGTGGAAACAGCTGCCGAGTGAAAATCGATAGGGTTTCAAGTCGTGGAAGGTGGCGCCACTTGGGTGCCAGCGCCAGTAGTGCGCTGTGGGCCAGGATCAGTATCGCGCTTAATGTCAGATAGGGGATGAGTGCAATAAAGGATTCCTGAATTGCAAACCTGAGGCTGCCAAGCAGGCTTTGAAAATTTTTCATTTCATTGCTTTCAGTATGGCCTCAAGCCAACATATCCAGCTGGCATATTGGCGGCAAATGGTTTTGTTTTCTGGAAAGTCATTTGAGCTGAAAACATTTGAACTGAAAACATCAACGGAAATGATGACGAAAAGTGGCAGTGACAAGATGCGGAAGGCGCGGGTCCCCATCATCGCCGGACACGGCCACGGGCCGAAGGGTGCCGGCGCCGTGCAGGCAGGAGATACGGTGCGGTTTCCGGCATCGCCGGCGACAAGGCGATGCCGGTCAACGGGGATCCGTCACGCCGGCTGCAGGCAGCCCATCACCAGCTTGAAGATGTCGACCGGCCGATAGGGATACTCGATGAACTCGTCGACCCCGGTTTCCGCCAGGCCGCTGCGGACGCCGTCCGTCATGTGCGGCGGTGCCAGCAGGACGATCTTTCCCTGCTTCGGGCGTACGCCCGAGTTGGTCATGTATTGCAGGAAGAAGTGGACGATCTTGCTGTAGACGAGAAACACGAGGTCCTGCGACCCGATGTCGAGGCTCTTCGTCTTCAGTTTCTCTTCCGGGACGAGGGTCACCTCGCATCCCAGTTCCTCCAGAGCGGCGCGGATCGGTTCCGTGACCTTCGGCATGCCGCTGACGATCGAGACGCGAAGCGGGCGCTTGTGCGCCTCGCGCGACTGGCGCACGGCTTTCTCGATCTGCATCAGCTGCGTCTTGTGCGCCAGGCTGATGCGCTCGACTTCCTTCAGCCGCGTTTCGAGCGTCGCCAGCAGCATGTCGAAGTCGAGCGGCTTGGTCAGATAGTCGTCGGCGCCAAGCTTCTTGCCCTGGATGATGTCCTCGCGGGTGGCGAGGGCGGTCAGGAAGATGAAGGGCACGCGCGTCAGGTGCGGCAGGTCCTTGCGGATGCGCTCCAGAACCTCGGGGCCGCTCATGTTGGGCATCATCACGTCGCAGATGATCAGATCCGGCGTCTGGGCGGCGAGGCGCTCCAGCCCTTCCTTGCCGTTGGAGGCCGTGAGAACCTCGTAGCCGGCCTCCTCGAGTTCTTCCCGCAGGTCCTCGAGCAGAAGCGTCTCGTCCTCGATGCAGAGTATCTTTTTCTTGGTCATGTCACGGCCTCGCCTGAGAGGGGGGTGCCGGTGGTTTCCCCATGATGGGGAAGGCGGATCTCCACGACCGTGCCTCGTCCGACCTGGCTGGTGACGAGCAGCTGACCCCGGTGTTCCGAGATGATCATCTCCGTCATGTTCAGCCCGATTCCGGTTCCAGGAATGCCGCTGGAGGTGGAAGCACGATAGTAGCGATTGAAGATCTTCGGGATCTCGTTCTCGGGGATGCCGACCCCCTGGTCCACGAAGCGGATGACGGCGAAGCGGCCGTCGGTCAGCCCCTCGACGCGGATGCTGGCCTTGCCGGGAGAATACTTGATGGCATTGGACAGGATGTTGCTCACGCATTGCTCGACAAGGCGGGCGTCGATCGTTGCACTGTCCGGCAGGCCGGCAAGATCGGTGTCGATGCGATGGGTGGTGCAGACGCTCTGCTGGCGCGTGCAGACACGCCGGATGAGTTCCTTGAGCGGGGCGGGCTCCGGTTTGATCTCAAGCGCACCCGACTGGTGCTGGGAGAAACTCAGGAAGCGGTTGATCAGATACTGCATCCGGTCGACCGATTCCCGGATGTTGGCGAGACGCTTGGTGACCGCGTCCGTGTCCAGTACCGCTTCGGCCGCCGTGTCGGCGAGACGGTCGAGGCCGCGCTTCAGGCGTTGGGCGTTGCTGTCGATGATGGCGAGCGGGGTGCGAAACTCGTGCGAGGCCATCGACACGAACTCGCGCTGCATCTCGTTGATTTTCTGCTCATCGCGCAGCATCTTCACGAGCTTGTCGGTGTGCCGTTGCAGCGCGCGGTGCTGGTTCTTGAATGTCGTCACGTCAGCGAACTTGTAGGTAACCATCCCGTTCCCGCCGGTGGCGCGCCTGCTGACGCGGTACCATCTGTCCTTGGCCATGCGGAACTCGCACGGCGTCTCGGGATCGATCTCCAGCCCCTCAAGGGCCTCCGCCAGGCCGGCCGGGCCGAAGCGCTGCATCATGGTGACAATGTCGGCACCTTCCGCGGCCCAGCTCCGCTTGCTTGGAAACAGGGCATCGAAGGTCTCGTTGGTGAGGATGATGCGGCCCTGCATATCGACGACGACAAGGCCGTCATTGACCGCATTGACCGCGTTGACCAGCAAGTCGTGACCCTTGCGCAGTTCGACGGTGCGTTCTTCCAGTCGCTCCTCGAGCAGGTCGCGCTTTTCGGCATCCGCGATTTCCCTGTGATGAGCCTCGGTCACGTCGGTGTAGATCGTGACGAAGCCGCCATCGGGCATCGGGGTTCCCTGAACCCGCAGGACGGTGCCGTCCGGGCGGTGACGCTCGAAGTCATGCGCCTCGCACCGGCGGGCAAGCGCCACCCGGTCCTGGACGAGCGTCTCCACGTCGCCGGGACCATAGTCCCCGCGCTCGGCGTTGAAACGAATGAATTCCTCGAAGCTGGCCATGCGTTCGATGAGGTCGACGGGCAGGTCGAGCAACCGTCTGGCCGTTTCATTGGCCAGCACCAGCCGCAGGTCGGGATCCAGCACCGTGATGCCCTGGTGCACGGTGGCCAAAAGGTGCTTCAGCACGCTTCTTTCAGAACTGTCGTCCCGGATGAAATGGTTCACTTGGAGGTCCTGTTCTGGGAACGCTCTGGTTGCGGTTCTCGACTAGAGCACGAAGGAAGAAGATTCGAAGCTGAAGTCAAAAACAGGCTTAACAGGACCTTTCAAGAACGGCCTTCGACGTCGCGGAACGCTGGATTGATGCCAGGTGCTCAGCCTGTGTGACGCACACGCCCAGGCCCTGTCGGGCTGCCAATTCGCAAGCCAGTGCAACAACTTGGGGTTTCATGAGAGATGGAGCGAGGGTAATCGCAAGCGGCCGGTCGGTGCCGGCGCAGCTCTGCCTCCGCATGACTACCTAGGCCGTCCAGGCGTCCTCGTTTTGCGGGTGCCGGCAGCGAAGGTTTGTCGTGTCAGCTGACCGTCACGAGACGCGCGGCGGCACCTCGCATGGGCGCCTTGCGTCCGCCCTGCGCCCAGAAATAGGACTGTCGCTCCTCGGTCGGGGTGCAGTTGTAGCGCTCCCGGTAGCACTTGGTGAAATGCGAGGTCGATGCAAAGCCACAGGCTATCGCCACGTCGAGCACCGCGCGGTTGGTGCGGCGGAGCAGGTCGCGGGCCGTTTCCAGCCGGAGTTTTAGATAGTACTGGCCCGGGGTGCAGTCGAAATGGCGGCGGAACAGCCGTTCGAGCTGGCGCGGGCTGAGGTTCACCGTCATCGCCAGCTGCTGGCAGGAGAGCGGGTCCTCGATATGCAGGTCCATGATGCGGATCGCGTCGAGGATCTTGACGTTGGAGATGCCGGTACGGCTCTCCAGGTCGTGACGCTGCGCGCTCTCGCCGGAGCGCATGTTCTGGTAGAGCGCGACTTCGGCCACCTCATGCGCCAGATAGGCGCCGTGCTGGATGGCGATGACGCGCAGCATCATGTCGAGCGCAGCCATGCCGCCGGCGCAGGTGATGCAGTTGCGGTCGATGGCGAAGAGGTCGCCGGACACCTCGATCTCGGGGAATTCCTCGCGGAAGGAGCGCAGGTTCTCCCAGTGGATGGTGCAGCGACGGCCGTCGAGAAGGTGGTAGCGGGCCAGTACGTAGGACCCGGTGCAGACCGCGCCATAGGTGCGCCCGCGCGCGTTGAGCTTGCGCAGCTTGGTGCCGAGCTCCTTGGGCAGCGGAATGCGCTCAACGTCGACCCCGGAACAGATCAGGGTGATGTCGGCGTCCTCGATGTCGGCGATGGCGCCATTGACCGACATGTAGCAGCCGTTGCTCGCCTGCACGGTGTTGCCGTCGACCGAATAGGTCTTCCAGGAATAGAACTCGTCGCCGAGCACCCTGTTGGCGATGCGGATCGGCTCGATGGTCGAGGTGAAGGCGATCAGCGAAAACTGATCCAAAAGGATTAGAGCCACCGATTGTTTTTCAGTGGTGCCGGTCTGTGCCGTCATGCGCTGCGCCCGATCTGTAGACGTCTGGAAGGCTTATGCTTCTTGTTCCGTTTAGTTTGTGAGCGCCCATCAGGCTTGTCAAATAAATTTGGCTTTGAATACATGTGAATGCAGCTTATGGCTGAAATCATGAAATAAACGGGGTGCGCTTCAACAAAATGTCATGGCCGCCGCCGTCGATGAGCGGTGAACGCATGCTCAATCCCTTGTCGGCAATGATGGGCCGTCGATGAAGGGGGCGGCGAGGGGGCTTGTCCGAACGAACCCATGCCGGCTTCGCTATGCGGACGCCGTTCGAGCGACGCTATGTGAAGGACCTCGCCGCGAGCGCTCATCCGGACGCGGTCCGCGCCTTCAATGCCACACCGCCTGTCCGGCGCAAGTATTTCGCCGGCGCGCGCGGAATGTACAGGCCTGAGCACCACTATGTGGTGGCGCCGCCGCGCTGGGAGTGCACGGCGGAGGGAAAGGTCTGGCTCGGCGTGTTCGCCCACGAAATCGGACATGCCATCGACATGCACGGGCGAGGCGTGGCGAGGGCGCGCTCGATTGCGCTGGCGCCGGCGATCCGCCGCGACCGGGCCCGGCTTGGCGCGCGTATCGCCGCCGAACACCGGCTGCCGAAGCGCCAGAGGGGATGCGGGGGAGCCGGTGGATTGTGCCGCTTTCCCGCCGGGGCGCGTGCGGTTCTGCTGCGCACGCTGCCGCATGCCATGGCGGCGGCGACCTTCGCACGGACCTGGCACGACGGCGCGCCGCGCGAGGCGCTGCGGGACCTCGCCGAACGAATGACGCCAATTGAGGTTGCGGGGCAAGATCCGAGGCGCAGCCGGCAGGCCCGCGAGACCGCGCGGCTGATGGCCTATGCGCTGGCAACCGTCGGGGACTTTATCGGGGCCGTCTACGACCTTGAAGGCGGCGGGCGCTCGCGGGGCTATTACAACCGCTTTCCGGCCGTATCCGGGCCTTCCCTGACGGTCGGCCATACGGCGGAGGCCTTCGCCAACGCCTTTGTCTCGGACGTGCTGGAGGGGAGGGAACTGCTATCCTACCTGACGCGGACCGCCGCGCCGAGTACGCATGCGGCCTATCGAAACCTGCTTGCCGGCATCGGGCGTGCGGGGCCGGAGGGCGGGAAGCTCAGTCGAGATTCTTCATCCAGGTGATGGGCTCGGCGAATTCCACGCCGATCTCGTTGTCCTTGCGCCAGATGATGGTGAGTTCGGCGCGAATGTTCTCGGGAAGGAAGACAAGCTCGACTGTGCCGTCTGTGACCAGCGGCGTCTCCAGCTTCAAGCGGGCACCCTTCGAGGACATGTTGAGGATGCGGCAGTCGATCCCGAATCCGCCCTTTCCGGCGAGTACGACGCGCCCCTGTTTCAGCGTTCTCACGCGGGCCTTCTTGCGAGAGTCGTCCATCAGCAAATTCCTTGTGCCCCTGTGAAACGGGGCGAACGCAGGTGCGGCAGCGTGAGCGGTCCCATTGTTTCACCGTCGCCTGCCGGGTCAATATGTTCCGTAGCGTTACGTTGTTGCGCCGTCATCTGCAAGCCGCAGGGCGCGCATGCGCTTCCTCGAAGCGAATCCGGAGTGCGGACCTGCTCGAAGGCCGGCCGCAGCGGTTGGTTTTGTAGGGGAACCAAAGGAATGGTGGGCGATACTGGGATTGAACCAGTGACCCCTCCCGTGTGAAGGGAGTGCTCTCCCGCTGAGCTAATCGCCCTGGCCGTGTCGGCTGGTGGCGGAGGTCTATTATAGGTCGGGGGGATAGGCAATAGGCAAATGACGTTTTCGAACAGGCACGGCAGGCAAGGCAGGCACCCGGCGTGGCCATCGGGCGCCAGCACGTCGTCGCGACGTATTCGGCCCCTGCAGGAGAGGCTCGCTCAAGCTTGCCGTCCCGGATACGCGCGCGACGATTGCGGTGCGTGGTGTATACACGCCTTTGGTTCGTGATGACGTAGAGTGAGTATTCAATTGTTTGGTTACGAATCAGGCGTAGATCTGCGGCAAATCTGTTCCGCGTGATGTCTTTTCGCGGTGATCTTACGGAGAGTTTCGTATGCCAATCAGCAAGATGTCAGTCGGCGGCAAGGGACTCATGACCCGCATCCTTGCCGCGGCGACGATGGTGATCGTGTTCGTGTTCGCGGGCTTCGCCTTCTACAACGATGTGGCGAAGCGTGCCGGCACGGCTGAAAAGGTCACTGAGAACATGACCACTCTCGGCAAGGCGATGGCGCGCAGCGTCGAGACCTGGCTGGGTGGTCGGGTTTTGCTCACCGAAATGGCGGCACAGGGGCTCAAGGATCTGCCGAACAGGGAGGTTATGCCCGAGCGATTCAATCTTCCCACGCTCGTTACAACCTTCGATATGACCTATTACGGCACCTCCGAAGGCGCGATGATCAGCTGGCCGTCGACGGAGATGCCCGAAGGCTACGATCCGCGCAAGCGGCCGTGGTACGAGGCGGCGGTGGCGGCGAAGGGGCCGACGGTCACCGAACCCTATCTCGATGCCACGTCCGGCGGACTGACGGTCACCGTGGCGGTGCCGCGCATGATCGGGGAAACTGTCGCCGGCGTGGTCGGCAGTGACTTCGCCATCGATACCGTGCGCCGCATGCTGGCGGAATCCGATCTCGGCCCGCTCGGCTATCTCTTCATCACAGACGCGTCCGGCAAGATCCTCATTCATCCGAAGGCGGAGATGATCTCCAGGACGCTGGCGGAGGTGTTCCCCGGCGAGACGATTTCCCTGTCCAGGGACCTGCAGCCGGCACGCGACGCGGCGGGCTCCGACCGGCTCGTGCGCTTCGAGCCGATCCCGGGCCTGCCGGGCGTCGACTGGCATGTGGGCATGTCGCTCGACCGCGACGTGGCCTATGCCGAAGTGGCCGAATTCCGTCAGACGGTCCTGGTCGCGGTGCTGATCGCCATCGCCGTGATGTTGCTGACGCTTGGCACCGTGTTCCGCCGTCTGCTGGCGCTGCCGCTCAACAGCATCACCTCGGCGATGAGCCGGATCGCGGATGGCGACCTTGCCATCGAAGTGCCGGGCCTGGAGCGCCGCGACGAGATCGGTGCGATCGCCGCCGCCGTCGAGGTGTTCAAGGCCAACAGCATCGAGCGGGAGCGGCTTGAGCAGGCACAGCAGGCCGAACAGGCGGCCAAGCAGCGGCGTGTCGAGGCCGTCGACCGGATGATCGATCTGTTCGGCGCCGACGTCAGCTCGGCGCTGGAGACGGTGACCTCTGCCACGGCCGAGGTCGAAGGCACGGCGCGGCAACTTTCCGCCACCTCGCAGGATAGCGCGCAAAGCGCCACCGCGGCGGCCGCCGCGTCCGAGGAATCGGCCGTCAACGTGCGCTCCGTCGCGGCGGCGTCGGAGGAACTGACCTCCTCCATCGCCGAGATCGCCAACCGGGTGGAGACCTCCAACCGCATCGCCGGCCGTGCTTCCGATGCCGCGCAGCAGACCAATGCGACGGTGCACAGCCTGGTCCAGACGACCGACAAGATCAGCCAGATCGTCAGCCTGATCAACGACATCGCCGCGCAGACCAACCTTCTGGCGCTGAATGCGACGATCGAGGCGGCCCGCGCGGGCGAGGCTGGCAAGGGGTTTGCCGTCGTGGCCGCCGAAGTGAAGAGCCTGGCCAACCAGACGGCGTCGGCGACCGAGGAAATCGCGACGCAGATCCAGGCGATGCAGGCGGTGTCCAACCAGGCTGCAACAGCCATCGAGGGGATCGGCGAGGTCATCGGCGAGATGAACCTGATCTCCTCGGAAATCGCCGCCGCCGTCGAGCAGCAATCCGGAGCGACCAACGAGATCGCCCGCAATGTGCACGAGGTGGCAAGCGGCACGCAGAACGTGTCGGAGACCTTGTCGCATGTTTCGCGCGGGGCCGCGGAAACCGGCGAGAGCGCGACGGTTCTGCTGACCGCGGCCACCTCGCTGGCGCGTCAGTCGGATACGCTGCGTGACCGCATCAAGGGGTTCTTGAGCGATATCCGGGCAGCCTGACCCGCCGCGGGCTCTGGCGGGAGAACATGCAAGGGGCGCGGGCGACCGCGCCCCTTTTGCTTTGTTGGGCGCGAATTTCGGCGCCGGACGTAACGTCCGTTTAAACTTGGGGTGTAAAGATTGTGGTGTCGACAACTATGCGTGTGTGACCCTGGTAACCGGATGGCGGAGCGAGGATGCTGCGGGATGCGAAGGACGGGCCGACGTCCGGGGACTTGACGAGTTGCCATGCGGGCCGGGCGATGCAGCGCCAGGACCTGTCCGCGGTGGCGGACTTGTTCGCCAGGGTGTTTCGCGGCGGTGTTCGCGCGCCCGATGACGGGCTGGAAGCGTATCTGGAGACGTTGTGCTTCGGCAGCCCTCACTGGACACCGCAGACGGGAAGCCTCGTCTATGAGGCGCCACCGGGGGAAATCCATGCGGCGATCCTGTCCGTGCCGATGCGCTTCCGGGCGGATGGGGAGCCGATCGTCGGCCGGTTGTTGGGCAGCTTCATGGCGGATGGCAAAGAGGGCAAGCGGGGGGCTGCCTGGTTGTCCCGTCATTTCAGGGCCCGTAATCACGATCTCCTGTTCTCCGACACCGCCCGCGCGGTCAGCGCCGACCATTGGCGGGTGGCGGGCGGGCAGGTGCTGCCCATTCACAGCCTCGACTGGACGCGCGTCTTCCGGCCGCTGGGAAGCATTGCCCTGCGGCTTGAGCGGGGGCGCAGCCGCACCGGACGGGCGCTGGCGTATCTTCCTTACGCTCTTCCCGACACGCTCCTGCGCAAGGCACGCCCTTCGTTGTGCGCGCAGATGCCCGCGGGATACGGTATCGAGGAAACCGACAGAGCGGGTTTTCTTGCGGCCGCAGGGTCAATGCTCCCGCGTTTCACGGTCCATCCGGACTGGGATGCGGCGGAACTCGACTGGCTTGGCGAACTTGTTGCCGGCAACAGGCACCTGGGCCCCTTGCACCTGAGGCTGGTGACGGGCGGCGATGCGAAGCCCGTGGCCGTCTATGCCTATTGCGGCAACGGCCGGGGAAAGGCGACGGTTCTCAACCTGCTGTGCCGCGAAAGACGGGAGGCGGACGCGGTATCGGCCCTGTATGCCGAACTCGATGCTGCCGGCTACGCGCTTGCCGGCGGCATGGTCCAGCGGTTCCTGATGACGGCGCTGCAGCGCCATCGGCACGTTTCGTTCCGTCACCGCGGCTTCTTTTGCATCGCCAGCCGGCGCGATGCCGTCAATGAGGCGGCACGACAGGGGCAGTTCTATGCGGGCGGTTTCGCATCGGAGACATGGTCGCGGCTGCTTACGGATTTTTAGCCTGCGGTCAGCGGCCTGCAAGACCGGCCAGCGCTTCTGCGAGCTGGTCGAAATGGTCGATGACGGCATCGGGGCCCAGTTCCGAGACCGGCGTGTCGGTGTAGCCAAAGGTGACGGCGACCACCGGCAGCCCGGCGGCGCGCGCCGCGTCGATGTCGGTTCGGCTGTCGCCGATCATCACCGATCCCGCAACACGGCCCCCGCTCTGCTCTATCGCCCCGAGAAGCGGCATTGCGTCGGGCTTCGGACGGGCAAAGGTGTCGGCGCCGACCACCGTGCGAAACCGGTCGATCAGGGCCAGTTCGCGAAGCAGTTCGCGGGCGACGACCTCGGTCTTGTTGGTGCACACGGCCATCTGCCAGCCGGCATCGCGCAAGGTGTCAAGCGCATCCACGGCGCCGGGGAAGGGGCGGCTCAAGGTGGCGATGTCGGCGCGGTAATAGGCGATGAAGTCACGGTTGAGCCGCTCGATGGTCTCTGGCGACGGTTCGCTCACGCCGCTGTCTGCGAGCGCCCTGCGCAGCATTGCCCGTCCGCCCTGGCCGAAGAGATGGCCAAGGCGTTCCACGCTGATCTCGTCGTGGCCTTCGGCGCGCATCACAGCGTTGATCGCGGCGGCAAGATCGTGGCTCGTGTCGACGAGGGTACCGTCGAGATCGAAGAGAAGAACCGGTGAAGACATCGGGGGCGCTCCGCAGGGGTCGGACAGCGCCTTATACAGGCGCTTGTCGTGCGGTGCGAGGGTCAAGACCGGCGCCGGGGAACCACGGCGTGGCCGGGCGGTATCCCCGCAGACTTCCGGCTATCCGGACGGTCTAAAGTTTGTAGGCCGTGCGGAAGGCGCCCCAGTGACGGTCGTTGATGACGATCGGGGCATCGACCTCGCGCATCCAGATGATTGTGCCGTTGCCCATGTCGCGCGGATAGGTCTGCACCAGGAAAGGGCGGGTGTTGCGGGCGGCGCTCAGACCGGCGCGGTCGTCGAAGATGCGCCTGTTGCGGCAGTTTGCGGCGTTCCAGGCCGGATCGCCCGCGCGCTGCGGTTTGGAATAGACGAGATTGTGCACCGGCAGGTAGCCGTTGCGGTCGACGGAGGCGCAGAACGCCATGCCGGTTCCGTCGGCGCGGCCGAGAATGTCTTCCTGGATCGGCGGCAAGATCCGGTCGAGCACCGCAAGTGCCCGGTTGGACACCTGGCGCGGGTCGGTGCCCTCGATCGGCTGGTAATCGGTGTCGAACAGGTCTTCCAGCGTCAGGTCGTTGCCCTGGAGTGCCGTTTCCATGGCCTCGATGACCCGCCGGGCACCGTCCTGCGCGCATTCGATGGACGGGTTGAGTTCGGCGCGCACCCGGGCGAGCACATCGACAAGCCGGCCGGTGAAAACCTCGCCAGGCTCCTCAAAGGCGCAGTGCATGCCGTTTTCGGAGACGGCGACGATCCGCAACGCCGTGCGCCCGAGACCGTCGATATCGGCCGTGGCCTGGCCGGTCGAGCCATTGGCGGCACCGTCCTGCGGCACCAGCAGCACGCCGCCGGCGGAGATGTCGCGCGTCTTGACCGGAACGCGGGCGCCGCCCTGAGTGACCGTACCGGTCATCTCGACCGGCAGGCGGTCGTCGTGGCGGCGGTCGCCGATGGTGGTCTGCCGGATCATCATGGTGAAGCGGTTGTTGAGGCTCGTTCCGAGCGCCAGCATCTGGCTGGAGGCGTTTCCGGCGGCCGTGCCGGCGCGCTCGGCGCTGTCGGTGGCGGCGGCGATGGTCGAAACCTTGTCGGTCACCGCGCGCACGAAATCCGCCGTCTGGCGCGCGGTCTCGCCCACCGACTTCGAGGTTTCCATCTGCTGGCCGACGGCCTCCGCGACGGCGGAGAAACTGGGCAGGATCTCGCCGATAACGCCGATGATGCGGTCGACGGCGTGAATGCTGCCTTCGGCAGACTGCTGCAGCCGGGCGATATTGGCGACAATCTCGTCGGTCGCCGTCTGGGTTTCCACCGAGAGTGCCTTGACCTCGTTGGCGACGACGGCGAACCCCCTGCCGGCTTCGCCGGCGCGCGCCGCCTCGATCGTCGCGTTCAGCGCCAGGAGGTTGGTCTGCTTGGCGACATCGGAGATCAGGCGGACCACGTTGGCGATGTCGTCGATCGCCGTCTTCAGTTCCTGTATGCCGGCATTGGCGGTGTCGGCCACCTGCCGGGCCTCCTCGGCAAGCTTGCCGGAGGTGCGGACCTGGGTGTCGATCTCGTTGCTGGCCGCCACCAGGCTTTCCACCGATTGCGACAGATGATGGGCGGTTTCGTCGGCATGCTGGGATTCGGAGCGCAGCGCTTCGGAATGTCCGCGAATGTCGGAGAGCAGCAGGAGCTGCTCGCCGACCCGCTCCCGCAGTTCCTCCGCGCCGGAGCCGATGCCGGCGGCGGCCGCGCGCAGGTCGGATTCGATCAGGTCGAGCGTCAGGGAGGTCTGATGGTCTCGCCCGAGCGAGGTCGTCTGCGCCTCCGTTGGCGCGCCGGTCTCCTCGATCTCTTCCAGAACATCAGTTATTTCAATAACTTTACGACGGGATGCCGGAAACAGGCGCATATTTTTTTCTCCGAGGACGTAACTTCCCCAAGGGACTCTGGCTTTTTCTTCATTCAAGGGTCGCAGATTTACTTGAACTGTTGGTTAACGATGTAATTGCGCAACCTTCGACTTTCGCCGCATGCGCGGGCAACCGCGCTGGCGCCGGTCGAGGGGTTCTTTGCCTTGCGCGGTTCCCATGCTAAACCCGCGCGACGCTGGCTGTGGTCGGCCCCGCAACCTCAAGGACAGACGGAACGGAATGAGCGAAGACCTGAAGCGACTGGCCGCCGAAGCGGCGCTTGACGAGGTTCGTCACGGCATGCGTCTGGGCATCGGCACGGGATCGACTGCAGAACATTTCGTTCGCGCGCTGGCGGAGAAGGTGAGGGAGGGGCTCGAGGTCATCGGCGTACCGACATCGGAGCGCACCGCAGCTTTGTGCCAGGACCTGGACGTTCCGCTGACGACGCTCGAGGATTGCCCGGAGCTGGACCTGACCGTTGACGGCGCCGACGAACTCGACGCCAGGCTCTGCCTGATCAAGGGCGGCGGCGGCGCGCTTCTGCGTGAAAAGATCGTGGCATCGGCCTCCACTCGCATGATCGTGATCGCCGACGCGAGCAAGAAGGTGGAGGCGCTTGGAGCCTTTCCCCTGCCGGTGGAAGTGGTGCCGTTCGGCCTTGCCTCGACGCGCAACGCGATTGCCCGCGCGCTTTCCGGACTTGGTTACGAGGCGCCGATCTGGCTGCGTGGCGGAGATACGCCTTTCGTCACAGATGGCGGACACCATATTCTCGACATCGACATGCGCCAGATCACCGATCCGGCGGCGCTGTCGCGCGCGTTGCTCGATATTCCGGGCGTCGTCGAGCACGGACTTTTCATCGGCATCGCGGATGCCGCCTATCTCGCCGGAAAAACCGGGGTCGAGCGCCTCGTTCCGGTGACCGAATAACCTGACGGCGCCGCCCGGCCGCAATGGCCGGCTGCCCGATCACTTGCCCATGGAGTACCCGATGTTTCGAAATAGCCGGAAGACCGCGACGATTGCCGCAACGGCCCTCGCGCTTGTCCTGTCGCTGGGCCAGCCGCTCACCGCGCAGGAAGGCTTCACCGACGAGCATATCGCGGCGGCGCGCGACGCGGTCTCTTCCGCCAACGCCATCCGTGCTTTCGACAACGTGCTGCCGTTGATGGCCGACCGGACACGTACGCTGTTCATCCAGAACAATCCGGCCAACACGGCGATGATCGACGAGGTCGTGAACGAGACGGCCCTCGGGCTTGCCGAGCGCCGGCCGGAGCTGAACCGGGTCGTCTATGAAGTCTGGGCTCGGCGGTTCACCGTCGAGGAGCTCAAGGAACTGGCCGCGTTCTACAAGACGCCGTTGGGGCAGAAGTATTCCAAGGTCGAGCCGGAACTGCGCGCGCTGTCGATCGGGGCGGCCAAGCAGTGGGGCGACGTGATCTCGACGGAGATGGTGACCCTGGTGCGTGAGGAGCTGACCAAGCGCCTCGCCGCACAGGAAAGCCAGGCGACGCCCGAGGCGCCGGCACAGTAAGGGCATGCCCGGCCAGATGCCGGGCGGTCCTTTCGGCACGGACGGGTGCAGGGGCATGGAGCGCAAGGGCGAGGCATGAGCGATTTCGAGTTTGACCTGTTCGTCATCGGTGGCGGATCGGGCGGCGTGCGTGCGGCGCGCATCGCCGCCGGGCACGGCGCGCGCGTCGGCATTGCCGAGGAGTACCGCTATGGCGGTACCTGCGTCATCCGCGGCTGCGTGCCGAAGAAACTCTTCGTCTATGCCTCGCGCTTTTCGGAGGAATTCGAGGACGCGGCGGGCTTTGGCTGGCAGGTCGGCGAGAGCCGCTTCGACTGGGAACGGCTGATCGACGCCAAGGACCGGGAGATCACCCGGCTCGAAGGCGTCTATCGCCGCAACCTGGAGCGGGCCGGCGTCGAGATGTTCGACAGCCGCGCCGTGCTGGAAGACGCCCATACGGTGCATCTTCTCTCGGACGGCCGCCGCATTCGCGCGGCGAAGATCCTGATCGCGGTCGGCGCCACGCCCAATGTGGATGCCGGCCTTGAGGGCGGCGAGCACGTCATCACCTCGAACGAGGCGTTCCATCTGTCCGACCTGCCCAAGCGGGTGATCGTGGCTGGCGGCGGTTACATCGCCGTCGAATTCGCCGGCATCTTCGCCGGCCTCGGCGCCGAGACGACGCTCATCTATCGCGGCGAGGAGATCCTGCGCGGCTTCGATGACGACCTGCGCAAGGCGCTGCATGAAGAGATGGAAAAGAAAGGCATCCGAGTCATTTGCGGGGATGTCTTCACCTCGATTGAGAAGAACGGTGCGGAGTTGGTCGGCCACACCCGCAAGGGCGAGGCGCTGGTCGCGGACAAGATCATGTTCGCCATCGGCCGTCGCCCGAACACCGCCGGTCTCGGCCTCGATGCGGCCGGTGTCGAGCTTTCACCCTCCGGCGCGATCATGGTCGATGAGCAGTCGCGCACGAGCGTGCCCTCGATCTTCGCCGTCGGCGATGTCACCGACCGGGTCAACCTGACACCCGTGGCCATCCGCGAGGGCCACGCCTTCGCCGACACCGAGTTTGGCGGCAAGAGCTGGAGCGCCGACCATTCGATGATCCCGACGGCGGTATTCTCGCAGCCCGAGATCGGCACCGTCGGCCTGACACAGGCCGAGGCGCTGGCCGCGCATGGCGCCGTCGACGTCTATCGCTCGCAATTCCGGCCGATGAAGCACACGCTTTCAGGTCGCGACGAGAAGATGCTGATGAAGATCCTCGTCGAGCCGGAGAGCGACAAGGTGCTCGGCGTGCACATTCTCGGGCACGATGCCGGTGAACTGGCGCAGGTGCTGGGCATTGCCTTGCGCATGGGCGCCACCAAGGCGGATTTCGACGCCACCATGGCCGTGCATCCGACGGCGGCGGAAGAACTCGTCACCATGCGCGAGCCGACCGAGCGGGTCACCGCCTGACGTTTCGGGCGGCGCCTGTTTCGCCGCCCGGCCGGTGCGTCGATCTCCCCGGTTCTACCGATCCCGAACGGCCTTCAGGAAGGTCTCGATGTCCTCTTCCGTGTTGTAGGCATGGAGCGAGGCCCGCAGCAGTGCGTCGAGGCCACGGCGGGGCAGATCGATGCGGGCGGAGGAGGCGGTGGAGACCGATGTGTTGATGCCGTGGGCGGAAAGTCGCGCCTTCGTTTGCGCAGGATCCTCTCCCTCCACCGTCAGCGTGACGATGCCGCAGCGATGCGTGCCGCGGTCGTGAACGGCGGCACCGGGCAGTTTCGCAAGCTCTTCGCGCAGCAATGCCGCCAGCCCCGAGATGCGTGCCTCCAACCTGGCTGGCCCGATGTCGAGCGCATAGCGCGCAGCGCGGGCAAGGCCGATCTGGCCGGCAAAGAAGCGCTCCCAGTTCTCGAACCGCCTCGCCCCGTCGACAAGACGATAGCTCTCGGCATCGAGCCACTGGGTGGATTCCAGGTCGACAAAGGCGGGCTCGAGTTGCTCTAGGACCTCGTCGCAGACATAGAGGAACCCGGTGCCGCGCGGCCCGCGCAGGTATTTGCGCCCCGTCCCCGACAGCATGTGACAACCGATGCGGGCAACATCGAGGGCAATCTGGCCGGCCGACTGGCAGGCATCGAGCAGGTAGAGAATGCCGTGACGCCGCGCGATGGCGCCGACTTCCTCGGCCGGATTGACCAGCCCGCCGAAGGTCGGAACATGGGTCAGCGCGATCAGCCGGGTCCTCGGCGTGATCGCGGCTTCGAGCGCCTTCAGGTCGATCTGGCCGCTTTCGTCGTCGTCGACAAGGTCGATCTCGATGCCGGCGCGCGCCTTCATCTGCAGCAGCGCGACGTAGTTGGAGACGTATTCCGCACGCCCCGTTATCACCCGGTCGCCGGGGCGGAAGGGCACGGAATAGAAGGCCATGTCCCAGGCGCGGGTGGCGTTCTCGATGAAGGCGATCTCGTGGGGATGCGCGCCGATCAGCGCGGCAATTGCAGGATAGAAATCCGCAACCGCTGTCTCCGCCCGGTCGGCGGCCTCGTATCCGCCGATTTCCGATTCCAGGTCGAGATGGTCCTTCACCGCCTTGAGAACGGGGGCGGGCGGCAGGCTCGCGCCCGCATTGTTGAAGTGCACGAGCCGCGCGCAAGCCGGCGTGTCGGCACGCAACCTGTCGGTGTCCGCCGCGTTCCAGGGGTCGGATTGCAAGTTTTCGGTGCTGGTCATGGCGGTGATGATCCTTTAGGCAATTAAGCGGCAGGGTAGCGGATGCGCGGTTCGGGGGCGAATGGCGGCGTTTCCGGCGGGGGACAGTTGGCAATGACGCATATCACCTATTTCGGCTACGGCTCGCTCGTCAACACGCGCACGCTTGGCCCGGACGCGTCCGCGGTTGCCGGAATGCTGCATGGCTGGCGCCGCGAATGGCGGGCCTGGTGGCCGCATGACAAGACCAACATGCTCATGTCGGTGTGTACGCTGACCGTGTTCCGGAAGCCGAATTCGGCCATTCGCGGCGTGATGGTGCACGAGCCGGCCGATCGCCTGGCCGTGCTGGACCAGCGGGAACGGCGCTACTTGCGGGTCGACGGGATCGGGTCGCAGTTTCGCTGCGATGGCGATGGCCAGTCGGTTCCGGAGGCGGCGTTCCTGTACGAGGCGGATGCGAAAATCCGCCGCTGGGGCGACGAGAACCATCCGATCCTGCAAAGCTATGTCGACTGCGTGATGGCGGGATTTTACGACTTCTGGGGGGAAGAGGGGGTACGTCACTTCATCGAAACCACCGATGGCTGGCACGCGCCGATGCTGGCCGACCGCGCCGCGCCGCGCTATCCGCGTGCACAACAGATCGATCCCGAACTGCTTGCCCTTTTCGATCGGCATCTAGCGAAAGCCGGCGTGGAGCACATGCCGACTTGAGGCGGCCGGGACGGCATCTCCACCGCCCCGGCACCGCGCGTCTACTTCAGTTCGATGATCGTCAGCTTGCCAGCGACCCGGTCGGCAACGAACTCGATCTCCGCCCCTTCCTTCAATGTCTCCAGCATGGCGTCGTCGGCGGTGCGGAACACCATGGTCATGGCCGGCATGTCGAGATTCTTCAGTTCCTCGTGAATGACGGTGACCTTGCCGGCGCGCAGGTCGACCTTCTTGACGACGCCCTTGGTGTACTCGGCGGCGATGGCCGCGGGCACGACGGCGAAGGCAAGAAGGGCGGCAATAAGGGGCGTTGCGAGTTTCATCCTGATCATCCTGGTCTCCTGTGAGGGATGCTGTCGCGCGCGGGTCATTTGCGACCGACGCTGATGTCGCCGTGCATGCCGGACTCGTAGTGTCCCGGGATCAGGCAGGCGAACTCGAACGTGCCGGCATTGCTGAAGGTCCAGACCACTTCGCCCTGTTCTCCGGCATCCAGCCGGACGGAGTTGGGATCGTCGTGTTCCATGTCGGGGAACTTGGCCATGATTTTCTTGTGTTCCTGGTTCCGAACATGCGTGTCGACGACAAACTCGTGCTCGATCTCTCCGATGTTGGTGACCTGGAAGCGGATGGTCTCGCCCTGCTTTACCTGCAGCGAGGCCGGTTCGATCGCCATGCCCTCGTCGGTTTCCTTCAGGGCTATGCCGATGGTGCGTGTTGCGGCGGATGCCTTGCCGGGGCTGCCCGCGGCCATTTCGTCTCCGTGTCCGCCCGCATGGGTGCCGGCGGCAAGCGCGTCACCCATGCCAAGGCCGAGGGCGCAAAGGGCTGCGGCGAGTGTCCTTGAAGCGTGTTTCATGATCTGGCTGTCCTTTCTGTTTCGGGGGTATCGTGCGGCATTAGCCGCCATGCTTGTGCGGAGCGACTGGCGCTGGCCGCGGAGCATCGGTGAGGGTGGTGGAGGCGTCGGTAGCGCGGGCGAAGTCCGGCAACTCGCCGGTCCATTCCCAGGCCTGCGTGCCCGGCGGATTTTCGTACCAGCCGGGGTCTGCGTAGTCGCCGGCCTGAATTCCCGCGCGAACCTTCACCACCGAGAACATGCCACCCATTTCCAACGGGCCGTGAGGCCCCCAACCGCCCATCATGGGGATGGTGTTGTCGGGAAGCGGCATTTCCATCTCGCCCATGTCGGCCATACCGGCGGTTCCCATCGGCATGTATTCGGGCTGCAGGTTGCGGATCTTCGCGGCAAGCGCCGTTTTGTCGACACCGATGAAGGTCGGCACGTCGTGGCCCATCGCGTTCATCGTGTGATGCGACTTATGGCAGTGGATGGCCCAGTCGCCGGGATGGACGGCGTCGAACTCGTAAGCGCGCATGGCGCCGACGGGGATGTCGATCGAGACCTCAGGCCAGCGGGCGGTTTCAGGCACCCAGCCTCCATCCGTACAGGTGACCTCGAAGTCGTAGCCATGCATGTGGATGGGGTGGTTGGTCATGGTCAGGTTGCCGACCCTGACCCGCACCCGGTCGCCCTGGGAGACGACCAGCGGGTCTATATCCGGAAAGATCCGGCTGTTCCACGTCCACAGGTTGAAGTCGGTCATGGTCATGATCTTCGGCACGTAGGAGCCGGGATCGATGTCATAGGCGTTGAGCATGATCAGGAAATCGCGATCGACGCGCATGAAAGCGGGATCCTTCGGGTGCACAATGAAGAAGCCCATCATGCCCATCGCCATCTGCACCATCTCGTCGGCATGCGGGTGGTACATGAAGGTGCCGCTCTTCACGAGGTCGAACTCGTAGACGAAGGTCTTGCCCGGCGGGATGCCGGGATGGGACAGGCCGCCGACGCCGTCCATGCCAGAGGGAAGGATCAGACCGTGCCAGTGCACGGACGTGTGCTCGGGCAAGCGGTTCGTCACATAGATGCGGACCCGGTCGCCTTCGACCGCCTCGATGGTCGGTCCGATCGACTGGCCGTTATAGCCCCACAGAAAGGCGGTCATGCCGTCGGCCATCTCCCGCTCGACTGGCTCTGCGACCAGATGGAACTCCTTAACGCCGTTGTTCATCCGGGATGGCAGGGTCCAGCCGTTCAAGGTGACAACGGGGTTGTAGTCGGGACCGGACGTTGGCATGAGCGGGGCCTGTGTCCGGGGATTGTCCATCGTGACCGCCTCGGGCAGGCCCATGTTGGAGGTCTTCGACCAGGCGGTGGAGGAGACCAGGGCAGCACCTGCCGCTCCGGCTCCGAGGATCTGTCGTCTGTTCAGCATTGTCTGCTCCGTTTTTCAGTGACCGCCGCTGGCATCGGCGACTGTGGTCGCGCCGCCGCCGCCTTCGATGGATGAAGGGGCCCCGCCGCCATGGATCGTGGCGGCAAGACCTGCTTCGGCAAGCCAGAAGTCACGCTTGGCCCGTGCCGCCAGCAGCACGGTCCCGATGCGCGCCCTTGTGTCGGCGAGCAGTTCGAACGTGTTGGTGATCATCCCGTTGTAGGTAAGGAGGGATTCCTCCTCGACGCGGGTGCGAAGGGGCACGACCGAGTTGCGGTAGTGGCGGGCGATCTCGTGCGAGGCCCTGTAGGCGAGATAGGCTGAGCGTGCCTCCGAGCGGATGTTGATGGCCCGTTCGGCAAGCCGGTTGGCAGCCCGCATGTAGGTGAACTCCGCCTTCTTCATCCTGGCGGCGCCGCTGTCGAAGATCGGGATGGCAACGTCCAGCTCCAGCTGAGCGGTGCCTTTGGTCTGGATCTGACCGTCCTCCAGTTCCCGCTCCGTCTCGACGCCGGCAACGAGACCGAGATCGGTGACGTAGCGGGTCGCCTTGGTCAGACCGAGCTCGCGCGCTGTCGCCTCCAGCTCGATCCTGGCCATCAGCAGGTCGGTGCGCCGTTGCAGGGCTTCGCGTTCCACATGCTCCTTTTTCATCAGCCGTACCGGCAGGGCCGGCAGGGCGTCGGGCACGAAGAACTTCATGTCCGGGCCCCAGAGTCCCATCGAACGGGACAGCTTTTCCTTGGCGAGCTTCGCAGCGAGCCTGGCCTCGGCGATTTGGCCGGTGAGTTCGGCGTAGAAGGCATGCTCGCGTGCTTGTGCGGCCTTCGGCATGGCACCGCTCTGGCCGAGTTTTTCGGCCAGTTCCGAGGCTGCGTCGGCGGCCTGGCGTGCCTGGTTCAGAGAGGCGACGGCTTCGAAGGCGGCCACCGCCTCGATCCACGCCTGCCTGGTTTCCGCCGCGACGCGCAAGGTTTCTCCGGCTGCCTGCATCTGGGCCTGGCGGAAACGGGTTTCGGCGATGGCGCTGCGCCTCGGGTGTGTTGCAAGCGCAAGAATGTTGCTGGCGACGAGGCCTTCTACTGTGCGGAAGGCGACGAGCCCGGGCTGGCCGATGCCGAGCAGCCCGACCGAGACCGTCGGGTTCGGCAGCAGGGTCTGCTGCCACGCATCCGCTGCGCTGATGCCGAGATCGGAATAGGCGGCCTGGAGCCCGCGATTGTTGATCAGCGCCACCTGGACGGCAGTCTCCGCGCTGATCGTCTTGCCTTGCACCAGCTTGCTGACGCGATCAGAGACCATGCGGGCCTGCTCGGCATTTTGCACCCACGCGGGGCGCGCGGTACCGGTCGCCGGTGTGACCTGGCCCAGGACCTGGCTGAAGCCGGCGTCACCTGGACCGTAAAGGTCTGTGGAGGCGGTTGCGACGCAGCCGCCAAGCAGGAGCGGTCCGGCGATGGTGGCCGCCATACGGGCCGTGCGCGGGCGGTTCATGATGCACCTCCGCCCGGTGCCTGCCTGTCGTTGAGCTTGCGCCAGTTGCCCGGATCGACGGGCAGGCGGTGGGTGTAGGGCGAAACGACCGAGGTTTCGCCGCTGTGAAGAACGGCGGCCTGCGCGTTATCGGGCCCTGGCCCGTAAGTGAGCACGGGCAAGGGGGCGGTGCCGCAAGCGGCCACCACCAGCGGCGCAAGGGCCGCCAGAAATCTGGAGAGCATGATGGATTCCTCGAGAATGACAGAGATGCGGCCGCGCTGGGCGGCACGCGGTAACGGTCGGTCAGGCTCGAGGGGGGCGTTCCGGGCCCTGAGGAAGCGCTGCGACGAGTGTGCGTACACTCCGGTCGCTGTCGGGCTTCATGCCCGCTCGCACGGGGGCGGGCGTGCTCTCGCTTGCGAGGGCAGGAAAACAGAAGGACAGGCAACAATCTGCCTGTGTGTCGCCATGCGGGTGATCCGCGCGGCTGGAATTGTCGATACCCGCCGCATGCCCAGCGCCCACGGCGAGATCTGTCGGTGCGGAGGTGTCGCTGTGGACGACATGGCCGCCGCCTGCATGCGAGATGGCATCGGCATGCCGGGCGTGCCCGGACATATGGCCTTGCGCGGAGGCGGAGGATGCAAGCGTGATTGCAACGCCGCCAGGAGCGGAGTTGGCCAAGACAATCAGTGCCGCGAGGAACAGCCTGAAAAGGCAGGCGGCGAGAGGGCGAGGGGACCCTTGCATGTCGGGAAATGTAATTGCACGCGAAGCATGTGCAAGAAGAATTTCACTTCTCAGGCTATGAACCTTTCGAGCAGGTGGCCGGCCGCCCAGGCAAGTCCGGCGGCCCCGAGCCCGATCGAAAGGGTTTCCAGGCCCGACCGCAGCCAGCCCTGCGTCGACCATTTCGACTTGGCCGAGCCGATGGCGAAGAAGACGATGCCGGTGGCGATCGCGGCGGTTGCCGCTGAGGCCGGCAGGCCGGCGACGAAGGGGACGAGCGGCACCGCGCCGCATACGACGAAGGCGGAAAAGGTCGCCAGCGCCGATTTCAGCGGGTCGCGCAATCCGTTGGATACGCCGTGCTCCTCGCTCAGCATGGTCTCCACCCAGACGCTGCGGCGCGACGTGATCAGCGTGGTCATCTGTTCCAGTTCCTCGCCCCGGTATCCCTTGGCCTTGAAGATCTGGCGGATCTCCTCCGTTTCGCCGCCCGGCTCGCGATCGATGTGGCGCTCCTCCATTTTCCTGAGCCGCTCGTAGTCGTCATGCTCGGCCTTGGTGCCGGAATAGTTGGCGGCCGCCATCGAGAAGCCGTCGGCGATCAGATTGGCGATGCCGAGGATCAGGATCACCCGGGCCGAGAGACTGGCGCCGATGCTGCCGGCGACGATGGCGAAGGTGGTGACCGCACCGTCGATGCCGCCATATATCCAGTCGCGCAGATAGCTGATGCGGGGGCCGCGCGCGAGACGGGCGGCGATGGCCGCAGCGGTGTGATCGTGTTCAAGCGGCATTGCGGCCTTCCCGTTCAGGTTCCGCCGCCAGAGTTTCAGGGGGCGGGGCACGACGCAATGCGCAAGATCACGGGGAGGGGCGGAAACGCGCTCGCCCGCGTTAGGTGTGGCCTCGTGGGGCGGGCGCGTGTATAACGCGCGGCACTGCCGCCCGCGCAATTTTCGTCCGGGCGGACAGGGATGGACGAAACGCGAAACCGGAGCGGATGCCGGCAGAGACGGAATCTTGCCGCAGGTCGATTTTACGGAGTTGGGAAAATGGCGCAGAACTGGACACCGGAAAGCTGGCGGTCGAAGCCGATCGTGCAGGTGCCCGAGTATCGCGACGCGGACGCGCTCGCGGAAGTGGAGCGCCGTCTGTCCGACTTTCCGCCGCTCGTTTTTGCAGGTGAGGCGCGCAAGCTGAAGTCCCAACTCGCCGAAGTCGCCGAAGGACGCGGGTTTCTCCTCCAGGGTGGCGATTGCGCCGAGAGCTTCGCCGAGCACCACGCGGATCACATCCGCGACTTCTTCCGCGTCTTCCTGCAGATGGCCGTGGTGCTCACCTATGCCTCGGCCCAGCCGGTGGTGAAGGTCGGCCGGATCGCCGGACAGTTCGCAAAGCCGCGTTCCTCTCCGATGGAGAAGAAGGGCGACATCGAACTGCCGAGCTACCGGGGCGACATCGTCAACGACATCACGTTCGATGCCGTCAACCGCGAGCCGGATCCGCAGCGCCAGATCATGGCCTACCGCCAGTCGGCGGCGACGCTGAACCTCTTGCGTGCCTTTGCACAGGGCGGTTTCGCCAATCTCGACCATGTGCACCGCTGGATGCTGTCCTTCGTCAAGGACAGCCCGCAGAGCCACCGCTACCAGGCGCTCGCCGACCGTATCTCGGAGAGCCTGGAATTCATGCGTGCCTGCGGCATCGATCCGGACACGGCGCCGCAGTTGCGTTCGACCGATTTCTTCACCAGCCACGAGGCGCTGCTGCTCGGCTACGAGCAGTCGATGACCCGTGTCGACAGCACGTCGGGCGACTGGTACGCGACGTCGGGCCACATGCTATGGATCGGCGACCGCACCCGTCAGCCGGACCATGCGCATGTCGAGTTCTTCCGCGGCATCAAGAACCCGATCGGGCTGAAATGCGGTCCGAGCCTGAAGCCGGACGAGCTGTTGCAGTTGATCGACACGCTGAACCCGGCCAACGAGGCGGGCCGGCTGACGCTGATCTGCCGCTTCGGCGCCGACAAGGTGTTCGAGCACCTGCCGGCTCTGGTGCGCGCGGTGGAGCGCGAAGGGCGCAAGGTGGTGTGGTCCTGCGATCCGATGCATGGCAACACGATCACGGCCAACGGCTACAAGACCCGGCCCTTCGACCGCATCCTGCGCGAGGTAGAGGCCTTCTTCGCGGTGCACCGGGCGGAAGGCTCCTATGCCGGCGGCATCCACGTGGAGATGACCGGCAAGAATGTCACCGAATGCACGGGCGGCGCACGGGCGCTGACGGCGGAGGATCTCGCCGACCGCTACCACACCTATTGCGATCCGCGCCTCAATGCCGAGCAGGCCATCGAACTGGCCTTCCTTGTTGCCGAGAACGTGCGCAAGGAACGCGAGGCCCGTGGCGGCAGCGAGCGTGAGGCAGCGATCGCCTGACACCTGAACCGGACCGATGCGATACGAGAGGCGGCCTTTAAGGTCGCCTCTTTTCGTTTCGGGAAGGGGATTGCGACATTTTCGTCGGCGCGAGCGATATGAAAGCAAATGGCAACCAGTCCGGGCGTATGGCGGTTCCGTCAGCGGACACGGAACAAGGGAAGGGACAAAACGCGCCATTTCGAAAAGATGCTTACGTAAGGAAATATTGAGGCATTTCGCATATATTGAACTATGCGCCAATCGGGAGGGGACCGAACGGCATGATACTGGACCTGTCGGAACTGTCGGTGCTTGTCATCGACGACAATTCGCATATGCGCAGCCTCTTCAGGGCGATCCTGAGCGGCTTCGGCGTTCGTCGCGTCCTGGAGGCCGGAGACGGCTCGGACGGGCTCGCCATGATGCTGGACCGCAAGCCGGACCTCGTCATCTGCGACTGGGTGATGTCGCCGCTCAACGGCGCCGAATTCCTGTCCATCCTGCGCTCGGACACCGATCCGCTGATCGCCACCACGCCGGTGATCATGGTCAGCGCCGATGCGCGCAAGCCGGTGATCCTGCGGGCGCTGGATCTTGGTATCCACGAGTTCCTGGCCAAGCCCGTTTCGCCGGCGATGCTCTACCAGCGCATGCAGCGGGTGCTTACCGAGCATCGTCCGTTCCTGCGCAAGGACGAGGGCTTGCGGCCGGCGCCGCGTGCACCGCAGCCCGCGGCGATGCCCTCGGCTGCCGTCATCGCCAGGAGCGGGGCCTCGCGCGGGCAAGATGCGGCAACCGTCTTTATCTGACGTGTCGCGCGGCCCGTCGCCGGGGCTGTCTCGCGCGGGGCGCGCGGCGGCCATGCATCGCGTCGATTGCGCAGGCGGCGGGGCCGCGATAAACCGTTTTGCATGAGCACGCCCCGGACAGATTCTCCCGCAGTCGACCGATCCCAGCCGGCCCGCGACGGCCGCCTCAGACTGGCGGTCGCACAGCTTAATCCCACGGTCGGCGATGTCGCCGGAAACCTGGCGCTGGTCCGCAAGGCCCGCGCGCAGGCCTGTGAGGCAGGTGCAGACCTGGTCCTCTTCTCAGAGCTGTTTCTGTCCGGGTATCCGCCAGAGGATCTCGTCCTCAAACCGGCTTTCGTCGCCGCCTGCCGGGCAGCGCTCGAGCAGCTTGCCGGCGAGACTGCCGATGGCGGGCCGGGGTTGATCGTCGGGTTGCCCTGGCGCGAGGGCGACAAGCTCCACAATGCCGTTGCGCTTGTCGATGGCGGCCGCATCGAGGGCGTGCGCTTCAAGGTTGATCTGCCGAACTACGGCGAATTCGACGAGAAGCGCGTTTTCCAGGCGGGTCCGCTGCCCGGGCCGGTCGGCTTTCGCGGCATCCGCCTTGGCATTCCCGTGTGCGAGGACGCCTGGTCCGACGAAGTCTGCGAGTGCCTGGCGGAAACGGGCGCGGAACTGCTGCTGGTGCCGAACGGCTCTCCCTTTTATGCCGGCAAGCCGGAAGTGCGGCTGCAGGTGATGGTGTCCCGCGTCGTCGAGACGAACCTTCCGCTCGTCTATTGCAACCAGGTCGGGGGGCAGGACGAGCTTGTCTTCGACGGGGGATCCTTCGCGCTTCAGGCCGACCGCAGGCTTGCCTTCCAGATGGGCGAGTTCACCGACGAGATCGCGATCACCGACTGGCAACGCTACAGCGATGGTACATGGGCCTGCGAGAGTGGCCCGAAGGCGGTGCTGCCGGACATGGACGCGGCGCGCTGGCAGGCCTGCGTGCTGGGCTTTCGCGACTATGTCGAAAAGAACCGGTTCCCGGGCGTGGTGCTGGGGTTGTCCGGCGGCATCGACAGCGCGGTCGTTGCCGCGATGGCAGTAGATGCGCTGGGGCCGGAACGGGTCCACTGCGTGATGCTGCCTTATCGCTACACGTCGAGCGAAAGCCTCGTGGACGCGCAGGCCTGCGCCGATGCGCTCGGCATGCGCTACGACACGGTGGCGATTTCCCCGGTGGTCGAGGGGTTCGCTGCGTCGCTCGCCGGGCTCTTCGCCGGCACGGAAGCCGGGGTGACGGAGGAAAACATCCAGTCGCGCACGCGCGGCACCATCCTGATGGCGATCTCCAACAAGTTCGGCGCGATGGTCGCGACGACCGGCAACAAGTCGGAGATGTCGGTCGGCTACGCGACGCTCTACGGCGACATGAACGGCGGCTTCAACCCGATCAAGGATCTCTACAAGACGCAGGTTTACCGGCTCGCCGCCTGGCGCAACGAGCATCGTCCGGACGGGCTGCTCGGCCCGCAAGGAGAGGTGATCCCGGTCAATATCATCAAGAAGGTTCCGACGGCGGAACTGCGCGAGAACCAGACCGACCAGGATTCGCTGCCGCCCTACGAGGTGCTCGACGACATTCTCGAATGCCTTGTCGAGAACGAGATGTCGGTTGGTGACATCGAGGCGCGCGGCCACGACCGGGCGCTGATCCACCGCATCGAGCACCTGCTCTACATTGCCGAATACAAGCGCCGCCAGTCGGCGCCCGGCGTCAAGATCACCCGCAAGAATTTCGGTCGCGACCGCCGTTATCCCATCACCAACCGCTTCCGCGACCGGAGCTGACGGGAAAACCCCGTCTCCTTCCGTCCGCTCCGGCTTCCGCTCTCCAGCCGCCAGGGGAGGCCCATGCGCCTCGACCGGTTTCGCCTCGTCGCCATCCTTGCCGCCGGCCAGATCGTGGGATGGGGCACCACCTTCGACATGCCGGGTGTGCTCGGTCGTCTGATAGCCGACGATCTCGGCCTGTCGAACGCGCTCGCCTTCGGCGGGCTGACTGTGATGATGCTGGTCGGCGGCATCGCGGGTCCCTGGACCGGACGCCTGCTCGACCGGCATGGCGCGGCGCGGGTGCTGGCCACCGGGTCGGCGACGATGGCGGCGGGTCTCGCCCTGATGAGCGTGGCCGAGGGGGCGGCGCTCTATTTCATCTCTTGGGTAATCATGGGCATCGGCGGCGCTTTCGGCCTCTCCGTGCCCTGCAACACAGCCGTCGTGGAGCGAGAGGGCGCGGGCGCGCGGCGCCTGATCGGTGTGTTGATGATCTTCACCGGCCTGTCGGCGGCCGTCGCCTGGCCGCTTTGGAGCCTGCTGGAGCAAGCCATCGGCTGGCGCAGCGCGATGCTTGTCGCGGTTGCCGTGCAGGTCATGCTCTGCCCGCTCTATCTGTTCGCCCTGCCGGTGCGCAAGGTTGTCACTCCGGAGGGCACGGCAGCCGCGGCGGTGGAGCCGCTTGCCTTGACGCGGCGCCAGTCGCGACTTGCCTTTTTCCTGATCGCCCTTGTCACCATTGTCTTCAGCCTGGTGACAACAGGGCTGGCGCCCTCGCTGATCGCCCTGCTGCAGATGGCCGGTGCCTCGCCGGTTCTGGCGCTGCAACTGGGCTCGCTCCGTTCGGTGCTTGGCATTTCCGCAAGGCTCGTCGATCTGGCCGCCGGGCGCTTCGCGACACCGGTGACGTCCGGCATTGTCGCGGCGGCTCTCCTGGTCGGCTCGCCGCTGATCCTGCTGTTCGCCGATGGCCGGTCATCGCTTCTGTTCCTGTTCATCGCCTGCTACGGCTTCGGTTCCGGCATTTCCGCGCTGACCCGGGCCCTGCTGCCGCTCAGCTATTTCTCGGCCAGCCGCTACGCCCAGGCGAGCGCCACCCTCTCCCTGCCGAGCAATGTCGCGATGGCCGCCGGGCCGCTTCTGGTGACGCTGGCGCTCGACCATGGCGGCGTTGCCGGCGTGGTCACCTATGCCGTTGCCCTGTCCGTGCTGGCGCTTGCCGCGCTCGTCTGGCTGATGGTGATGGCATGGCGGGCTCCGGCGCACAGGGCTGGGGCGGCCGTGCACCGGTGATCGGGTCGACGGGCGCGGCATCCCGCGTGGCACCCGGGATATGTTCCTTGGGAATTTCCGCGACTTTCGCGTCTTCGCCCGTTTCTCTATGCTGGGGGTTCACGGTTTTCCTACCGCCCACGTTTCACCGACACCGGCAAGGCACCTGATCCGCTACCCGGCACCGCCCGTGCGGACCGGCGCTGCCTGACGGGGTGGTGCGGGATCGGTCATCCGCCCCACCGTTCGCCAAGACGTCGCAGGACGAACCCATGCCGTTTTTCAGTTTCATCAGGGACAATCTCCGCTGGCTGTTCGCTGGACTGCTGCTGACATTCTTCTCCAGCTTCGGGCAGACCTATTTCATCTCGCTGGTGGCGGGCGACCTGCGCGCGGAGTTCAATCTCAGCCATGGCGAATTCGGCGGTCTCTACATGGCGGCGACGCTGCTCTCCGCGCTGTCCCTGACCTTTGTCGGCAAGGTGGTCGACAGCCAGCCGCTGGCGGTGGTCTCCGGGGGCGTGGTCGTGGCGCTGGCGCTGTTTTCCGCCGGCATGGCGGGCGTTTCCTCGGTCGCCATGCTGTTTGTCGTGCTCTATGGCCTGCGGCTGTTCGGGCAGGGAATGATGACCCATGTCGCGATGACCGCGATGGGGCGCTGGTACGATGCGCAGCGCGGCCGCGCGGTCTCCGTCGCCTCGCTCGGCATCCAGTGCGGGGAGGCAAGCCTGCCGCTGGTCCTTGTGACCTTGTCCGGTATCGTCGGCTGGCGCGGCGCATGGTGGATCGGCGTGGGGGTACTGCTTCTCGTGGCGCTTCCCGCGCTGATGATGCTTCTCAAGGTGGAACGCATCCCGCGTGGCACCATCCACACCGACGAGCGCGCCGCGCCGCAGCGGCAATGGACCCGGGCCGAAGTGCTGCGCGATCCGGCTTACTGGGTGATGTCCGCGGGCACGCTGGCGCCGCCCTTCATCGGCACGACGATCTTCTTCCACCAGGTCTATCTGGTCGAGCTTCGCGGCTGGTCGATGGAGCTTTTCGCCTCCGCTTTCATGGCCATGTCGGCGATGACGATCACCTGTGCGCTTCTGGCCGGTTATCTGGTCGACAAGGTGACCGCCCTGCGCCTGCTGCCCGTCTTCCTTATTCCGCTGGGGCTTGCCTGCGTGCTGCTTGGCGCGGTGACTCATCCCGCCGCCGCCTTCGGTTTCATGGCGTTGCTCGGCATCAGTTACGGTTTCAGCTCGACGCTGTTCGGTGCGCTCTGGCCGGAGATCTACGGTTCGCGAAATCTCGGCTCGATCCGTTCCATAACGGTTGCCATGATGGTCTTCGCCTCGGCGCTGGGCCCCGGGCTTACCGGCTACCTGATCGATGCCGGCGTCGCCTATTCGACGCAGGTCTATGCAATGGCGCTCTACTGCCTCGTCGCCGCACTGGCGCTGACACTGACATCACGCCATGTGCGGCGGCGACAGGCGAGGGGCGGCGTTGCGAGCGGTGCGGCTTCCGGCTAAGAGAAGCCCATGAGTGTCACCGTTCGTTTCGCCCCCTCGCCGACGGGCTTCCTTCATATCGGCAATGCCCGCCCGGCCCTGATGAACTGGCTCTTCGCGCTGAGGAACCAGGGTCGCTTTGTCCTGCGCTACGACGATACCGACCGGGAGCGCTCGACCGCTGAATTCGCCGAGGCGATCGCCGGGGACCTTGCCTGGCTCGGCATCGCCCCGCAGCAGAGCGTCCGCCAGTCGGACCGTATCGCGCTCTATGACGCGGCGGCGGAAAAACTGAGGGCGCAGGGTCTCCTCTATGCCTGCTACGAGACCGCCGACGAACTCGACCGCCGCCGGGCTCGGGCGAGGGCGCTGGGGCGGCCGCCGGTCTACGACCGCGCCGCGCTGAAGCTGACGGACGAGGAGCGGGCGCGGCTGGAGGCGGAGGGACGCCGGCCGCACTGGCGTTTCCTGTTGCCCAACCATGACGGCGATCCCTTTGTGACGCGCCGGGCCGAGATGGCATGGGACGATCTTTGCCGGGGCGCGCAGAGCGTCGACCTTGCCTCGCTCTCGGATCCTGTGCTGATCCGCGAGGACGGCAGCTATCTCTACACGCTGCCCTCCATCGTCGACGACATCGAACTGGGGATCAGCCACGTCATCCGCGGCGAGGATCATGTGGCCAACACCGCCGTGCAACTGGCGATCTTCGCGGCGCTTGGAGCCGTCGCACCGGTTTTCGCCCACCACAACCTGCTGACGACGATCTCGGGCGAGGGACTTTCCAAGCGCAAGGGCGCGCTGTCGCTGCGTTCGCTACGCGAGGCGGGCGTGGAGCCGATGGCCGTTGCCTCGCTCGCCGTGCTGACCGGCACGAGCCATGCGATCGAGCCGGCCGACAGCCTGGAGACGCTTGCCGGCATGGTCGACCTTGCCGATGTGTCGCGTTCCTCGGCAAAATTCGATCCGGCCGATCTCGGCCCGCTCAACGCGAAACTGGTGCACGGGCTCGCCTTTGCCGATGTGGCCGGGCGACTGGCCGGGATGGGAATCTCCGGCGAAAAAGCCGAGGCGTTCTGGCTGGCGGTGCGGGAGAATTGCGCAATGGTGGGCGAGGCCGCGCGCTGGTGGACGGCGATCACCGATCCGGTGCCGCTGCCGGTGGATGCGGACGATGCCGACTATCTGGTGCTGGCGACGAGCCTGTTGCCGGGCGAGCCCTTCGACGAGACCACCTGGGGCGCGTGGACCGGGGCGTTGAAGCAGCAGACCGGACGCAAGGGGCGGGCGCTCTTCCTGCCCTTGCGCAAGGCGCTGACCGGCGAGGAGCACGGTCCCGACATGAAGAGCCTGCTGCCGCTTATTGGGCGACGAAATAGCGTGGCCCGACTATCCTGACATTGCGCTCTTCGGCCGGGAGCGCGGGATCGGTCTCCGGCGCGGCCGGCAGCATCGCGGTGGCCGGCTTTTCCGGTTTCGCGGTGACGCCGAGAACCGGCAGGGTCGGCGAGGCGCGCACCGGGGAAAAGCCCAGTTCCATGTTCATCAACGTATCGGGATCGCGCCCACGGGTGGCCGCCTCGATGGCTTCGGCGGCAAGGCCCGAGGGCGTCAGGCCGCTCCGCAGGCCGTCGACGCCCATGTCGCCGCCCGGATGCCCGTCGCGCAGATAGGTCAGGGCCTCGTCGTCGCCGCTGCGGATCAGGCTTGCCATCGTCTTGCGATCGCTAGAGGCCGACTGGCATCCGCAGCCCTCGACATAGGCCGTGCGGAAGCGGTTGGCGTTCGGCAGGTCGGCATAGGGCATGCCCTCGACCGAGACGAGGTTTTCAACCGTCTCGCCGGGATTGCGATGAACGAAGAGCTGAGCCTCGACCGCCGGGCACATGGACCGGCACACCGCCGCGTCGCGGCCGAAGCCGTCCTGGCTGGTGGAGAAGCTGACCGGAAAGTAGAAGCCGTCGCAGGTGCGCACGCACATGGTCCGGTAGGTGGGGCCGCCGCTTACCCGGCGCGTGGTGAAGGCAGGCTCCGAGGAGGCGCGGACGCGCGCGGTGGAGCGGGTAGCGGTCTCTTCGCGCAAGGCCACGTCCTGAACCGGCGGTTCGCTGCCGCGGCCGATGCCGAACAGGGCGAGGAAACCGCCGCCAGAGCGCGAGCTCGCGCGAATGCCCGGGGCGTCGCCCGTGGCGGCCTGGCGTGTTTCACCGCAACCCTGGCGGCGAAGCGCGGCGCGCAGCTTGCTCTTGCGCGATGCCGCTCCCGGTGTGGCGTGGCGGTCGCGCTGCCGTTCGATGCTGGAGAGATTGGAGCGCATGCGCTTGATCTTGTCGCCCAGTGCCTTGCAGGAACCGGCGGGGGAGGCGGCACAGCCGAGATGGCGGTAGTCGCGCTGCGCAAGGCCGAGCGCCTTCTTCTGGTCGCGTGCGGCGGCATCCCATTTGCGGAATTCGGCCGATTGCGTCGATCCGGCGGACACGCGCTGCAACTCTGCCTGGAGCGCGCTGCAACTGGCGGCGAGCGCCGGGCCGGCCGTCATGACGAGCATGGCGGCGGCGGCGAAGCTCCGCATCAGCCCTGACGATCTTCCTGCGATCGGTGCCATACCGGTTTCCGCTGTGTCTTCGGCGCTTGGCCGAAGCGCCGGACCTTCCCTGTGGCGGGTTCGCTGACCCGCGCGGCGGAGGGCTGGCCGGAGCCCGCCGCCAACGGCCCGGTCAGGACCGGGCTCTTGCCTTGCCTGAACTATGGCTGCGGGCGCTCCCCAAACACAAGGAAAGCCTCGAATTTTAGTAAACTCGCGCCTAACCGGCCACGCTCTCGCCTCTGGTGGAGGCTTCGCGCTGAAGGTTGGCGCTGAGCAGTTCCGCCTGCCGTGTCAGGCGTGTAAGCAGCCGGTCGAGCAGGGCGCGCTCGCCTTCGTCGAGCGGGTGGAGGAGCGCATCGACGAACTTTCGCGCCTCCGGAACGAGCGAGCGATAGACCTCGGTGCCGCGTGGCGTCAGATCGAGGAAGCTTTCGCGCATGTCCCGCGTATTGGCCGTGCGAAGGATCATGTGCCGCGCCTCCAGCGCGGCGGCAGCGCGCGAGACCTTGGTCTTGTGCATGCGACTGTGCTGGCCGATCTCCTTGGCGGTCATCGCGCCGAACTGCCCGAGCGTTGCCATGATGCGCCATTCTGGCACCGAGATCCGGTACCGGCGGCGATAGATGCCGGCCAGCGACTGACTGGCGGTCTCCGCCAGGACATTCAGCCGGTAGGGAAGAAAACCTTCCAGTTCGAGCAGGGTCTTGTCTTGCGTCATGCCGAGGGTCCGCAGCGGGGAGTGATGACGGCTGACGGTGCAATCAGCGCGCGTATGATTGCAATTGTAACCAGTTGCGCCGCAGCCGGGCAAGGGTCTGGCTGGGAGGCGCCGCCGCCATGCGACCGGTGGGCGCAGGCGCGGCGCTTGCCTGTCGGTCGCCGGCGTGGCACTCAGGCTCGACCGTCGATGCCGATCGCCCGTATGAGAGGCCCGGCGAGCAGGAGGCGACAGGCAGCATGGCAGGTTCACCATCGACATCCGGCGCGGCCGGCTCCGGGGGCAGTGAGCGCCGGGGAACGCCACCGCAGAGCGGCGCTCTGGTGTGGACCGTTCTCACTCATGTGCTGTTCCTGCCGCTTGCCGGTGCATTCCTGCCGATGCTCATGTTCGGGGCCGGACCGCAGGGCGGTTTTCAGGTGTCCGCCACCGGCGTGACCGTTGCGCTTGCCCTGGTCATCGCAGCCCTGCACGCCTTCGGCTGGTATCTCGCCGGGCGGAACGGCGAACGGCGGCTGCAATATGCGAACCTGCTGCTGGCTGCGTTGAGCCTTGCCTCGCTTGTCTTGCTGGCGACGCCGTCGCCGCTGGTCGGGCTCGTGCATGTCGCCGGCATCCTCTTCTGAACGGCCGGTTGCTTGCGGGGGGAGGCGCCGGAGCCCATATGGGAAACGCACACCACCTGGAGCCCATGATGATCGCACGACTTTTCCGCGCCGCCCTTCTTGCCGCCGCAGCGCTGGTGGCCATTGCCCAGCCTGCCTACTCGGCGGATGAACCGGATCTGATCTTCAAGAAGTCGACGGTGTGGAAATTCCTGACGCCGGATCACAAGCTGGCGACCTACGCGGTCGACGATCCGCTCGTCGAGGGCGTTGCATGCCACTTCACCGTTCCCGAAAAGGGCGGTGTCTCGGGCTGGCTTGGGGTCGCCGAGGAAGTATCCGATATCTCGCTTGCCTGCCGCCAGGTCGGACCGGTGTCGTTCAAGGAGAGGTTCGAGCAGGGCGAGGAGATGTTCCGCCAGCGCCGCTCCTTCATGTTCAAGAAGATGCGGATCGTGCGCGGTTGCGATGCCAAGCGCAACGTGCTCGTCTATCTCGTCTATTCGGACAAGATCATCGAGGGCAGTCCCAAGAACTCCACCTCGACGGTGCCGATCATGCCCTGGGGCGAGGCGGCCGCGCCGCGCTGCGCCGACTGGCTGGACGACTGATCCTTCGGCGCCCGCCCGGTCATCGGCCTTCGCTTACCCGGTTTGGTTCTTCCCGTCGGTCGCCCCGTGCCGGCCAGTTCCTGCCGGCAACGGCGATGCGAGAGCGAACGGATACCGGCACGGGTGCGAAGGCGCGATCCGGCTCAGGAGGCCGTTTCCAGGGTCTTGAGGCCGAGCGTCGTTTCCGGCGGGCAAAAGTGCTTCTGCAACAGCGCCAGAACGTCCTGCGCGACCTCGCTGTCGAGGCTGTAGTAGATCGTCGTGCCTTCGCGCCGGGTCCGCACAAGACCTTGGGCGCGCAGCAGGGCCAGTTGCTGCGAGACAGTGGGCATGCGCATGCCCGTCAGATCGGCGAGTTGACCGACATTGGTCTCGCCATTGGACATGTGGCACAAGAGCATCAGGCGCGGTGCGGAGGCGAGCATCTTGAGAAAGCCCGCCGCATCTTCGGCCTTTTCCTGAAGAGCGTTGATCATTCCTGTCCTTCCCGAATGCCTGTCGGCCGGCTTGCGGTTTGACGCGCGATCCTGCAATCACGCCCCAGTTTCGGGTCCGAATGTGGCCTCTTCGAGAGGAGCCTCAGGCATCTGCAATTCGAAGTCGCGACATTAGAGGCGAACAATCGGGCGGAAGCAAGATATCAGCGAATGCTAAAAGACGAACCCTTGGCAGGAATCGCAATAGAGCACACGTTTTCGCTGTAGGAACACGTGGAATGTGCCGCAATGCGCTGCGAGATGTCCCGATCCGCTCCGCCCGAAAGTACGAAAAGCGCGACCGGCGACAGCAACACGGCGCCGAAGAGAATCGCCGCAACCATCTGGCGGCAGGTCGAGACGCGGGCGAGGGGGGAGTTGAACATGGCGGGCTCCGATACGCAGGAGTTGATCATGGAGCGATCATGCCCGTTCGCGTCTGAACCCGTTCTGAGCCGCCCCTTTATCCGCCGTTCAGATTGGTAAACCGCGCCGCCCCGGTGCCGCCGCGCGGGCTGCGCGCATTGACAGCGGCCGCTGGCTCGCCACTATCGCGGCCATGAGGTTCCTTGCCATATCCGGCAGCGCCCGGACCGGGTCCACCAATACGGCGCTGCTGCGGGTCTTGCAGGACGCCGCCCCCCGGGGAATCGAGCTCTCGGTGTTTGACGGGGTCGGGTGCCTGCCGGTGTTCTCGCCGGATCTCGACGGCCCGAACCCGCCGGAGGCCGTGCGCCGGTTCATGCGGATGATCGGGGAAAGCGACGGGCTGATCGTCTCCAGTCCGGAATATGTGCGCTCCATTCCCGGCGGGCTGAAGAACGCCATCGACTGGCTCGTGTCGGGAGAGGCGATTGTCGACAAGCCCGTCGCCCTTGCCCATGCCTCGCACAGGGGCGACGACATGCTGGAAAGCCTGCGCACGGTGCTTTCGACGGTCAGCGGGCGTTTCACGCCCGATATCTTCCTGCGACTGCCCTTGATGAAGATGGAACCGGCGGAGATATCGCAGATCGTCGGGAGCCCGGAACTCCGCCGCCAGGCGCAGGCCTATCTTCAGGCCTTTGCGCGCTTTTGCGCGGACGACACGAAGCCCGCTGGGGGCTCCATGCCGTTCTGAGGCCGTCCGTTTCGCGGCCTCCTAAAGATCCGTCGGCCGCAGCGAGGCGATCGCCTTGGCCAGAACCTTGTCGCGCTCGTAGATGTCGCGCCGGAAATGCACCGAGCCGTCCTTGTTCACCCAGGCCGTCAGGTAGGTGAGATGCACGGGCAGGGGATTGGCCAGCTTGATCACCCGGCGCTGACGGGTGTCGCGGGCCGCCTCGAGCTTGCGCTTGTCCCAGCCGTCGGGGGCAAGCAGCGCCTCACCGAGCGCGAAGGGATCCTCGGCGCGGATGCAGCCATGGCTGAACGAGCGTTGGGCGCGGGCGAACAGGGCCTTGGACGGCGTGTCGTGGATGTAGATGTTGAACGAATTGGGGAACATGAACTTGATGCGGCCGAGCGCATTGTTCTCGCCCGGATCCTGGCGCAGCGTGAAGGGGAACTTGCCACGGCTGTAGGAGCCCCAGGCGACCGACCATGGGTCGATCTCGCGATTGCCGGAAAAGACGCGGATGCCCTTGGCCGCAAGCGCGCCGGGATTGCCCTGCAGCATCGGCAGGTACTCCTTCGTGGCGATGGAATAGGGCACCGTCCAGTACGGGTTCACCTCCGCATAGGTGATCTGGTCGGAAAAGACCGGCGTGGCGTGATAAGGCTTGCCGACCACGACCCGGGTCGTGTGGATGGTCTTGTCATTGTCGACGACCTTCAGGTTCTGGTCGGCAAGATTGACGAAGACGTAGCGGCGGCCGAGATCGTCGGGCATCCAGCGCCGGCGCTCCATGTTCAGTTCCATCTGGTCGATGCGGCGCGAGATCGGCACGTTGATTTCGGCCAGCGTGTTCTTGCCGATGACGCCGTCGACGGCCAGCCCGTGGCGTTCCTGGAAAAGCTCCACCGCCTCGACAAGCGCCCCGTCATAGACGTCGCCGGTATGCGTGCCTGCGGTGAAGAGATCCTGTTCGGCGAGGCGCGCGCGCAAGGCCTCGAGCCGGGTGTCGGTCATGCCCGGCTTCAGGGTTTCGCCATCCGGAATGACGGTGAAGCCGCCGGATTTTTCCTTGTTTCGGTAATCGGCGAGCGCTGTCTTGAGACGTGCGTAGTTCGGCGTGTTGGGCGAGAGGCTGTCGAGGGCAAGGGCGAAATCCTCGCCGGATTCCACGAATTCCAGCAGCACGGCCGGATCGGGCGCCCTGGGGAAGAGGTTGAGGGACTTGTTGACCTCGTTCGGCTTCACCCGGCCGGCCGTCAGGTGGTTGGCGTAGGAGACGAACGTGTTCGACAGGGCCACCTCAAGGGCTGCGAGATCGTCGACGCCGGCCGCGCTGCCGGCCATCGCGTAGAGCCGCTCGGCGTCGTAGTCGGCCGGGTCGAGGGCATGTTGCGCGGCTGTCTCGAAGGCCTTCAGCAGCATGTCCCCATGCGGGTTGAGCCCGGCATCGGTGACCCAGAGCGGCTGGAATATGCGCCCCTCGTAAAAGCCGGAAATGCCGAGCTCCAGCTCGTCCTCGCTGCCGGCATTGAAGGCGGCGTCGAGCATCACCGTGGTGTTGGTGGAGAGCTCGCGGGCAATGGCCATCGCCAGCGGGTCGGTCGGAAGGGGGGCGGTGGCGGGTGCCTCGGCCTGGACGGCGTCGGTCGGGGCGGTTCCCGCCGGGGCGCTCTCGACGGGCAGCACCGACTGGGCGAAGGCCGGCCCGGTGGCGGCGCCAAGGAGCAGCGCCAGGGCAAGGCCCGCGATCGTTGCCGGCACGCCGCGCCGGCGGTCTCCGGGCGTCCTGGCATTGGCGCTTTCGAACTGGCTCATGAAAACCTCCCCTTCATATGGCTGACTCGCACCGGCAATATGGCACGCGTCCCACAACGCCAGTGTGATGCAGGACACGTGTCTCGCGCCAGCGAAAAGCCCGCCGAAGGGGCATACAACCGCCCTTTGCGGCTTGACCGGGGACGGCAAACGGGTCAGAACCTTGATCATGACAACGGCCACCCGGATGACGATTTCGATTCTCATTATTTGCAGCTAGCGACAAAGCTGGCTGTGGCCGTTCCCTCATGCGCGATGCTCTCCGACACGGGAGATTGAGACGGACGCCCCGGCCAGCTGGCCAGGAGACGACCGATCATGCCTTCCGATCATCGATTGAAACTGACCAACACGCTGACCCGCACGAAAGAGGATTTCGTGCCGGAGGACGCCAGCAACGTGCGCATGTATGTGTGCGGACCGACGGTCTATGACTATGCTCATATCGGCAATGCCCGGCCGGTCGTCGTCTTCGACGTGCTCAACAGGCTGCTGCGCCATCTCTATGGCGCCGATCACGTCACCTATGTCCGCAACATCACGGATGTCGACGACAAGATCAATGCGCGGGCCCTGCGCGACTATCCTGCGCTTGCCCTCAACGAGGCGATCGCTCGGGTCACCCAGAAGACGGCCGACCAGTTTCATGCCGATGTGAAGGCGCTGGGCTGCATGGAGCCGGATTTCGAGCCCCGCGCCACCCAGCATATCGCCGGCATGATCGAGATGATCAACACGCTGATCTCCCGGGGACATGCCTATCAGGTTGCCGGCGAGGTGCTGTTCGACACCGCCTCCATGCCTGCCTATGGCGAGCTTTCCAGGCGCAACCTGGAAGACCAGATGGCCGGCGCGCGGGTGGCCGTCGATGCCCACAAGAAGAGCCCTGGCGACTTCGTCCTGTGGAAGCTCTCGTCCGGCGACGAACCGGGCTGGGACAGCCCCTGGGGGCGGGGACGTCCCGGCTGGCATATCGAGTGCTCGGTGATGAGCGCCCATCATCTGGGACCGGTCTTCGATATTCACGGTGGCGGGCTCGACCTGATCTTCCCGCATCACGAGAACGAGATCGCCCAGTCCTGCTGTGCCCATGGCACCAAGCTGATGGCGCACTACTGGTTGCACAACGGCTTCCTTCAGGTGGAAGGCGAGAAGATGTCGAAGTCGCTCGGCAACTTCATCACCCTGCACGACCTTCTGGAGACGGAAAAGGTGGGCGGCCGCAAGTGGCCGGGTATGGCGATCCGTCTCGTCCTGCTGATGACCCAGTACCGCCAGCCGCTCGACTTTACCGAAAAGGCGCTCGAGGAGGCGGAGGGCCTGCTGGAGAAGTGGGACGACCTGCTCGCGCGCGCAGGCGTGACCGCGACCGCCGGGGCGGAACCCGCGACCGAGTTCCTCGAAGCCATGGTCGATGATCTCAACACGCCGCGCGCGCTTGCCGTCCTGCACGGACTGGCGCGCGAGGCGCGCGGCGGGGACACGGCATCGGCTCAGGCACTTGCCGACGCGCTGGTGTTTCTCGGTTTCGATCTTGCCGACGTCCGCAGGGCTGTCGATGCCGGCAGGCCTGCCGCCGCCGACCCGGCACTTGCCGCCCGGGTGGACGCACTGATCGCGGAACGAAACGCGGCGCGCGAGGCGAAGGACTGGGGCGAGGCGGACCGCATCCGCGACCTGCTTGCCGCCGAGGGCGTGGTGCTCAAGGACACCAAGGACAAGGCAACCGGCCTCGTCGAGACAAGCTGGGAGATGGCGCAGTGACTGTGCCCCAAACTCACATCTCTGCCCTTGAGAGGGGAGATGCCGGCGAAACCGGCAGTGGGGGAAAAGGCGCTCTCAACTCGCCCGCCAGGTAGTCGAGGGAACGTTTACCCCCCCTCTGTCCCCTGACGGGGACATCTCCCCCTCAAGGGGGGAGAGGGAGCGCAAGCGGAGAAGCTGAACCGTGCTCCGCCTGTTCTGTAGTCGTCAGAGGGCACGGAGATGAAACGGAGGTTCGCGCGGTGCCACAATCTCCTTTCTCCCCCCTTGAGGGGGAGATGTCGGCGATAGCCGACAGAGGGGGGGACATCGGGGCCGGAATAGGGGCAGGAGGATGGGCAGGGTCATGGAGCGACAGGAGCAAGCAGCCCGCCTGCGGACCAATGCCAAGCGCTTGCGCAGGGATATGACCGGAGCGGAGCGCCGTCTTTGGAAAGTGCTCAGGGCGCACCGTCTCGAAGGGGTAGGATTTCGCCGACAGATGCCGATTGCCGGCTATATCGTTGATTTCGCGGCACCGGCCCACCGCGTGATCGTGGAACTGGACGGGTCGCAGCATGGCGAAATCAACGGTCTTCAGGCAGACAGGCGGCGCGACCGACGACTTGAAGAGCTTGGATGGACGGTGCTCAGGTTCTGGAATGTGGATGTGATGAACGAACTGGACGGCGTCTGCAGGCGGATACTTGTCGAGTGTCAGTCACAAGGTACCGGATACGAACCGAGCGGTGCCATACGGGAGAACAGACATGAGTGAAGCCGAGTCCCATACCGGTGGCTGCCAGTGCGGCGCGGTGCGGTTCCGCATTTCCGGGGTGCTGGGCCGCGCCTCGATCTGCCATTGCCGCATGTGCCAGAAGGCGTTCGGCGGCTTCTACGCCCCGCTGGTCGCCATCGACAAGGCGCAGATCGCCTGGACGCGCGGCGAGCCGGCGCATTTCCGCTCTTCCAACCACATCACGCGGGGCTTTTGCCCCGCATGCGGCACGCCGCTCACCTACGAGGAGCCGGGAAACACGATGGCGGTTGCCATCGGTGCCTTCGACGCGCCGGAGGGCATCGTGCCGACCATCCAGTACGGGGTGGAGGGCAAGCTCGCCTATGTCGACGGCCTTTCCGCGCTGCCGAACCTGAAAACCATCGAGGACATGGCGGATGCCGGCTTTCTGGCCGACATCCGTTCCAATCAGCATCCGGACGAGGACACAGGAGACTGGCCGCCGGCCGACTGGCCCCAGGATGCGTGGTCGCATCCTCCCGCTCCGACGCGGCGCGACTGACAGGTCGCCGGGTTTTCCGGCGACACGAAGATTTCATCAAGACCGGCCCGAAGAGCCGGCGGCCCCAGGGATCACGACCATGACAGCGGAACGCCTCTACCTGTTCGACACGACGCTGCGCGACGGAGCGCAGACGGCGGGGATCGATTTCTCGGTGGAGGAGAAGATCGTCATTGCCGAGCTGCTGGAGCGGCTTGGTGTCGATTATGTCGAAGGCGGCTATCCCGGCGCCAATCCGACGGACACGACCTTCTTCGAGGAAAAGCGAACGAGAGCCGCGACCTTCACCGCCTTTGGCATGACAAAGCGCGCCGGCCGTTCCGCCGCCAACGATCCGGGCCTGCAGACCGTGCTCGGTTCGGCAGCCGATGCGATCTGCCTTGTCGCCAAGAGCTGGGACTATCACGTGCGCGTCGCGCTCGGCTGCTCCAACGAGGAAAACCTCGTGTCGATCCGCGAGAGCGTCGAGGCGGTGGTCGCCAGCGGCCGCGAGGCGATGATCGACTGCGAGCATTTCTTCGACGGCTACAAGGCCAATCCCGACTATGCGCTAGCCTGCGCGAGGACCGCCTTCGAGGCGGGCGCGCGCTGGGTGGTCCTGTGCGATACCAATGGCGGCACGCTGCCGCACGAGGTCTCGGAGATCGTGCGGCTGGTCGGCGCCCATGTCCCCGGCGCGCGACTGGGCATTCACGCTCATGACGACACAGGCCACGCGGTCGCCAACTCGCTCGCCGCGGTTGCGGCCGGCGTGCGCCAGATCCAGGGCACCTTGAACGGGATCGGCGAGCGCTGCGGCAACGCCAATCTCGTCACGCTCGTGCCGACCCTGATGCTGAAGGCGCCGTTCAGCGAGATGTTCGCGCTTGGCGTGACGCGCGAGGGGCTGGCCGACATCACGGCGATCTCGCGGGCCTTCGACGAGATCGTCAACCGTTCGCCGAACCGCCATGCGCCTTATGTTGGCGAGAATGCCTTCGCCACCAAGGCCGGCATCCACGCATCGGCGATCCTGAAGGAACCCGAGACCTACGAGCATGTGCCGCCGGAGACGGTCGGCAACCGGCGACGGGTGCTGGTTTCCGATCAGGCCGGCAAGTCGAACCTGATCGGCGAGCTGAACCGGCTCGGCATTGCCGTCGACAAGGCCGACCCGCGTCTCGACACGCTGCTGGCCGACGTCAAGGAGCGCGAGGCCCAGGGCTATGCCTACGAGGCGGCGGACGCCTCGTTCGAGCTGCTGGCGCGCCGAAGGCTCGGCGAGGTGCCGCGCTATTTCGACATCCACTCCTTCCGCGTCATGGTGGAACGTCGCTTCAACGCCATCGGCGAGCTTGTGACCGTGTCGGAGGCGGTGGTGAAGGTCGATATCGACGGCGAGACGCGCATGTCGGTGGCGGAAGGAAACGGCCCGGTCAACGCGCTCGACACGGCGCTGCGCAAGGATCTCGGCCGCTATCAGGATGTCATCGACGAGATGGAACTGACGGATTTCAAGGTGCGTATCCTCAATGGCGGCACCGACGCCGTGACGCGCGTCCTGATAGAAAGCCAGAACCGGCGCACGCATAAACGCTGGTTCACGATCGGCGTTTCCGGCAATATCGTGGATGCGTCTTTCCAGGCGCTGATTGATTCCCACACCTACACGCTGCTGAAGGCGGGCCGCTGACGGGTCTGCGGGCAGCTGCACCGGACCAGCTGATCATGACGACCTCCCCGGCGAGCGGGGCGGAGGATGCCGAACGGCGCCTCGGCCTTGCCTTTGCACTTTCGGCCTTCCTGATGTGGGGCTTTCTGCCTGCCTACTACAAGTGGACGGCCGCGATCCCGGCCGATCTGGTGGTTGCTCACCGGATTCTCTGGTCCGTGCTGTTCCTGGCGATCTTCCTCGGCCTGCGCGGCCGGCTGGGGGAGGTGGGAGCGATCCTGCGCGATCCCGCGACGCTTTCCAAGCTGACGCTGTCGGCCGCTGTGATATCGATCAACTGGCTGGTGTTCATCTGGGCGGTGGAGCGCGGCCGCATCCTGGAGGTGAGCTTCGGCTATTTCTCCAATCCCCTGGTCTCCGTTGCCATCGGCCTTGTCGTGCTGAAGGAGACGCTCAGCCGCTGGCAGGCGATTGCCATCGGACTTGCCACGGTGGCGGTGGGCATCCAGGCGCTGGCGCTGGGCGGCTTTCCCTGGGTGTCGATGGCGCTGGCCTTCTCCTTCGCCTCCTATGGCTATCTGCGCAAGACGGTGGCCGTCGGCGCTTCGCCGGGGCTGATGGTCGAGGCCATCGTGCTGGCGCCCCTGGCGCTCGCCTATCTGGTCTATGCCGGGATATCCGGCGGTGGGGCGGCCATGGCCGATGTCCTGCCGATCGACAGGCCGGGCCTGTTCATGCTCCTGATCGGCACGGGCGTGGTGACGGCGGTGCCGCTGGCGATGTTTGCCGCCGGGGCGCGGCGCCTGTCGCTGACGGCGGTGGGCTTGATGCAGTACATCGCCCCGAGCATCCAGTTCCTGCTGGCGCTCTATGTCTATGGTGAGGAGGTGGAGCCGGTGCGTCTGGCGACCTTCGGCCTGATTTGGGTCTCGCTGGCGATCTTCACGACCGACACGCTCTATCGCCACGAACGCCGCCGGAAGTGACGCTGGGTCACAAATCCCATTGGAACGACTGCCGATTTTAAACTTGACTCTTTTACTCATGTTTTTAGGTTGCGCTCGACCCATCAGCACCCGGGAGCAGGGTGCGGGTCGACAAAACAGCCAGCCGACCTTCTTGCAGCCTTGCCTGCCTGAGACCGCCAGCGACCCCAATCGCAACAATGGAGGCTCATGTGAGCAGGACAGGACATCGCGGCGGGCAGACCGCGCTGGTGGTTATCTGGATAGCCGCGCTGTGCGGCGCGCCGGTTTCGGCGATGGCCCAGGACAGCGGAAACAACGAGGGTGGCGAGGCTGCGGCAGGCGGCCGGACCCTGCTCCAGCGCATCACCGTCCCCTGGACGAATTTCGAGACGAACCCCTACGGCCGGCCGGCTGCCGGCAGCTACACGTCGGGGGAGGATCTGCAGGACCGTTTCGGTGGCGACGTCAACGAGGCGCTGCGCTCCAATGCCGGCACCTTCACCCGCCAGTCCTCGGACCAGCCGGGCATCACGCCCAATATCCGCGGCCTTCAGGGGCAGAGCCGTGTCAACGCGACCATTGACGGCGTGCCGCAGACCTTCACCAACCTGTCGGGCCATGGCGGCACGTTCGACAATTTCGTCTATGTCGACCCGAACCTTGTCGCCGGCATTGGCGTGACGCGGGGCCCGAGCACGGGCGCCGAGGGCATGGGCGCGCTGGCCGGAGCCGTCGATTTCCGCACGCTGGAGGCCGAGGACGTGTTGCGCCCCGGCAAGACGTTCGGCGCGATGACCACCTGGCGGGCCGGCACCAACGAGTATGGCTGGTCGGGCATGAGCGCGGCGGCCGCGCGGGCCGCGTTCTCCGAGGGCGAGATCAGCGTCATCGGCGCCTACAGCCTCTCCGAGTTCAATCACTACGACAACGGCGATGGCGAGAAGGTGCCCTTCAATCCCTCGCAGATGCCGCAGTCGGGCCTGTTCAAGGTCGCCATTGCACCGAACGCGAACCACCGGCTGAAGCTTGGCGGGCGATGGTATTCCAATGCTTTCTATGTCCAGAGCGGCGGCTATGACTGGACGATCGACAACCAGACCTACACGGCCAACTACGAGTACACGCCGGGCAACGACTGGTTCGACCTGCGCGCCAACGCCTATCACAACATCACCGAGGTCGCTTTCGACGGGACAGGCGGCGTGTTCCGGGGGCGGAACGGCACCCAGACCGGCACCGGTTTCGACCTGACCAACACCAGCCGGACGGAACTCGGCGAGATCGGCCTGCGTTTCAATTACGGCTTTGCCTTCTCCCATGACGACTACGAGGGCAACGACCAGCGTGGCGCCAATCCCGACGGGACGCTGATCAAGTCGGGCACCTTCGCCGAGGCCGTCGCCTCCTACGGTATCTTCGACCTGACGCTGGGCCTGCGCTACGACACCTGGAACATCGAGGGCGTGCGCGACTACGATGCGCCGGGGGCGGGGAGTTGCCCGCCCGGAGGGCCGGCCTGCCCGGTCGACATGGCCTCGCGTTCCGGTTCCGAATGGAACCCGCGCATCGGTCTCAGCGCCCGGGCAACGGACTGGCTGCAGCTCTATGCCAGCTACGGCCGCAGCTACCGGGCGCCGACGGCTTCTGAAATGTTCTATCCCGGTGGCCACAATTTCAACGGCGTCGGCGATCCGATCGCGGGCAACCTCGACCTCGTTCCCGAAATCATGTGGGGACTCGATATCGGGGCCAACATCACGGCCGAAAATCTCGTGATCGATGGCGACAGCCTGCGCTTCAAGCTCGGCTATTTCGACAACCGGATCGACAATTTCATCACCTACGGCCTTGACCAGAAGCCGGGCGAGCCGCGTCCGATACCGCGCTGGGTCAATGTATCCGGCACAACCCGGATGAACGGCTTCGAGATAGAGGGCGGCTACGATGCGGGCTTCGCGTATGCGAACCTTGCCGTCACGATCGCCGATACAGAGCAGCCCTTGCCCTATTTCGCCGGCATCGGCACGGATGTCGGGCGGCTGCCGGACGATTTCGCGACGCTCGACATCGGCGCGCGCTTCCTCGACCGCTCCCTTACGCTGGGCGGACGCATGAACTATGTCGGCGACAGCGTCCAGGCCTTCGTCGACCAGCGCAACTCCATCCCGATCCCGAGCTACGTCACCGTCGACATTTACGGCTCCTGGCAGTTCAGCGAGCAGGGCAAGCTCTTCGCCTCCCTCGAGAATGTCGGGGATGTCTCCTATGTGGCGGCCAATGCGGGCTTCGCGGATTCCTATTCGGGCAAGGCGACAGGGCGCGGGCGCACGTTCCTTGCCGGAGCCAGCCTGAAGTTCTGACCTGTCGCTTGTCCCCGCGAGTGACTTGAAGGGCGCCTCCCACAAGGGGGGCGCCTTTTTTGTTCGGGCCGGGGCCTTGCGGCTGGCCGGTCGGTCTTCTAGAACTCAACTCATCGTTAAATTACGATAGGACATGATTTCCATGGACACTCCTCGCGCTGCCCGCGGCCACGAGCGGCCCGCGCCTGCCGCCTTTTCCCCTGTCGTGCCTCCGGCTGTCGAGATCGAACGGCTGGCACAGGTCTTCAAGGCGCTCTCCCATCCCGTGCGGGTGGAGATCGTGAGCGCGCTGTCGGCCTGCGCGGGCGCCTGCTGCGGCGACATCGTGCGCAACCTGCCGCTCGCCCAGTCGACCGTCTCGCAGCATCTGGCGGTGCTCAGGGCCAGCGGTCTCGTCGAGATGCGTGGGGAGGGGCGCTGCTGCCACTACAGGCTTGCGGCCGACGCACGGGCGCTCGTCGAGACCGCCATTGGCCAGGTTTTCGCCGCGCGTGGATGCGGCGGCCAGACACCCAACACACTACAGGTGCCTTCGGGCGCCTGTCGAAAGGACACGGAATGACCAGCCGACGCTCGGGCATTGCCCGGCCCGCGCCACAGATTTCTGCCGACGAGGTTTCCACCCTCAAGACGCTCGGACAGCTCTGGCCCTATATCTGGCCCTCGGACCGGGTCGACTTGAAGATGCGCGTCGGCCTTGCCGTGCTGGCGCTGGTGATCGCGAAGATCGTCACGGTGTTCTCGCCCTATTTCTTCAAATGGGCGACCGATGCGCTGACGGTGGAAGGCGGCGATGCGGCCGCATCCGGCGGGACGCTTGGGCTCGGCGTGCTCCCGGTCTGGCTGGTGGCGCCGGTGATGCTGGTCATCGCCTACAATGTCGCTCGGGTGCTGTTCGTGGGCTTCAATCAGCTGCGCGACGCGCTGTTTGCCCGGGTCGGCCAGCATGCTGTGCGCCAGCTTGCCTTTCTCACCTTCCGGCACCTGCACGCGCTGTCGCTGCGCTTCCATCTGGCGCGGCGCACCGGCGGGCTGTCGCGGGTGATCGAGCGCGGCGTCAAGGGCATCGAGAACATCGTCCGCTTCACCATCCTCAACGGCATTCCCACGATCATGGAATTCGGCGCCATGGCCGGAGTGATCTGGTTCCAGTTCGGTTTCGTCTACGTGGTCGTCGTCGCGGTGATGATCGTCGCCTACACCTGGTTCACGGTGCAGACGTCGAACTGGCGCATCGCCATCCGCCGGGAGATGAATGACAACGACACGGAAGCCAATTCCAAGGCCATCGACAGCCTGCTCAACTTCGAGACGGTGAAGTATTTCGGCAACGAGCAGATGGAGGCCGAGCGTTTCGACCGCTCAATGGCGGGCTATGAGAGCGCGGCGACGCGGACCTGGACGTCGCTTGCCTGGCTGAATTTCGGCCAGGCCGTCATCCTCGGCGGCGGAACGGCGATCTGCATGGTGATGTCGGCGCGCGCGGTGATGGCCGGCACGCAGACCATCGGCGATTTCGTCATGATCAACGCCCTGCTGTTGCAACTGTCGATCCCGCTCAACTTCATCGGCTTCCTCTACCGCGAGATCCGCCAGGGCCTGACTGACCTGGAGGCGATGTTCCAGCTGCTCGGCCAGCCGGCCGAGATCACCGACCGCGCCGGCGCGAAGCCTCTTGCGGTCGCGGGCGGCACCGTGCGCTTCGAGGACGTGGTCTTCCACTACGATGCCAACCGGCCCATCCTGAAAGGCATCAGCTTCGAGGTGCCGGCCGGGCGGACCATCGCGATTGTGGGGCCGTCGGGGGCGGGCAAGTCGACGATCTCGCGGCTGCTCTTCCGCTTTTACGACGTCACCGGAGGGCGCATCACCATCGATGGTCAGGACGTGCGCGACGTCACCCAGGAGAGCCTTCGCAAGGCGACGGGCATGGTCCCGCAGGACACGGTGCTGTTCAACGACACGGTTGCCTACAATATCCGCTACGGTCGTCCGGATGCCAGTGAAGAGGAAGTGCGCGAGGCCGCCCGGATGGCGCAGATCTCGGACTTCATCGAGACGCTGCCGGACGGCTACCGGACGGCAGTCGGCGAGCGTGGGTTGAAGCTTTCCGGCGGCGAGAAGCAGCGCGTCGCCATCGCCCGCACGATCCTCAAGGCACCGCCGATCCTGATCCTCGACGAGGCGACGTCCGCGCTCGACACCCATACGGAGCGCGAGATCCAGGCGGCCCTCGACCAGGTCTCGCGCAACCGCACGACGGTGGTCATTGCCCATCGGCTTTCCACCGTCGTCAATGCCGACGAGATCCTGGTGCTGGAGCAGGGGCGCATCGTCGAGCGTGGCCGCCACCAGGACCTGCTGGCCGGGCAGGGGCTCTATGCGTCGATGTGGGCGCGTCAGCAAGAGGCGAGCGAGGCGGAGGAGCGGCTACGCACGGCCCGGGAGAACGATACGGGCTTCGTCCTGCGCGGCCCGCGCGCCGGGGAGGAGGTGCCGGCGGAGTAGGGCGGCGCCGTCCGGCGCTCCGGCTGATTTCCCGCGACGGATTGATTTTGCCGTGCCGTCCGGTGCAAAAGAGGCGGGATTGGCGCGTGCGGGGCTTGGACCCCGCGCGCGGCCGCGCTCACCAACGGGACCGCCCATGTCGCTGACCGATACGATTACCAAGACGCTCGTCCCCATTCATCGCGAGGGCTGGCCGTTCGTCGCCATCGCCGGCGCCGCGACGCTGGTCATCGGCTGGTTCGTCGACCCGCTGTTCTGGATCGGCCTGATCCTGACCGCCTGGGTCGCTTATTTCTTCCGCGACCCGGCCCGTGTGACCCCCATAGACGACGATCTCGTCGTCTCCCCGGCGGACGGCACGGTGTGCCAGGTCGGCCAGGCCGTGCCGCCGGCGGAGATGGAGCTTGGCACCGACCCGATGATGCGCATCTGCATCTTCATGAATGTCTTCAATTGCCATGTGAACCGCGCCCCGATCGGCGGCCGGATCACCCGCGTCGCCTATCGCGCGGGCGCCTTCCTCAATGCCGAGTCCGACAAGGCGAGCGAGGAGAACGAGCGCAACGGGCTGGTCATCGAGAGCGGCGAGAGCCGCATCGGCGTGGTGCAGATCGCCGGCCTCGTGGCTCGGCGCATCGTCTGCTTCGTGCGCGAGGGCGAGAATATCGGCGCGGGTGAACGCTTCGGCCTGATCCGCTTCGGTTCGCGGCTCGATGTCTACCTGCCGGAAGAGGCGAGCGTCAGGGTTGCCGTCGGCCAGACCATGATCGCCGGTGAAACGGTGATCGCCGACCTTTCCACCGAGACGCGCGAAAGCGTGCTCTCGCGGGTCAGCTGAGGCGCCCGGCAACATGTCCGCCCCCTTTGCTCCCTACGATCCGGGCCCCACGCGCCGCCGCCGCGGCCGTGCGCCGCGTTTCAGCCGGGTGCCGCTGCGCCTGATCCTGCCCAACCTTGTGACGCTGCTGGCGCTGTGCTCCGGCCTCACGGCCATTCGCATGGCGCTGGAGGCCCGCTGGGACTACGCCATCGGCGCCATCGTGATCGCCGCCGTTCTCGATGCGCTCGACGGCCGTGTCGCACGGCTGCTCAAGGGCACCTCGAAGTTCGGCGCGGAACTGGATTCGCTGGCCGATTTCGTCAATTTCGGCGTCGCACCCGCATTGATCCTCTATTCTTGGCTGCTGCAGGAAGTGCGGTCGATCGGCTGGATCGCGGCGCTGGTCTTCTCGATCTCGGCCGCCCTGCGGCTTGCCCGTTTCAATGTCTCGATCGACGATCCGGACAAGCCGGCCTGGGCGGTGAATTTCTTTACCGGCGTTCCCGCGCCCGCCGGGGCGCTGTCTGTGCTCTTTCCGGTCTATCTGGAACTCGTCGGCGTGCTGCCGCACTGGCCTGAACTTGCGCCTGCCGTGGCACTCTACGTGGTGGCCATCGCGCTCCTCATGGTCAGCCGGTTGCCGACATTCTCGGGCAAGAAGCTCGGCTCGCGGGTGCGCCGCGACCTAGTCCTGCCGCTCTTCGTGGCGGCCGTGTTCCTTGTCGCGCTTCTGGTCAGCTACCCGTTCGAAATCCTTGCGCTCGGCGTCGCCGGCTATCTGGTGTCCATCCCGCTGGCCTGGCACTGGCACCAGAAATACCTGAAGGGCGAGGCGGCGGAGACCGCCGATGAGGACGGCGAGGAGGAGACGGACCTCGACCATCTGGGCGACGACGACAAGGACGATGCCGGCTGAGGCCAGGGCCGGGAACAGAACGCGAAAAAAGCAAAAAGGCGAGCCATGCGACTTTCGCGCGGCTCGCCTTTTTTGGGTTTCGACATTGTAGAAAGTAACTATTTTCCGCTGCGGAAGATGCGCGGTCGTGCTTACGACGACACTTGAACAAAGTCCCGTAACTCTTTCGACGGAAAATCGAAAAGCTGTCCGTTTGCCTGGTTTTCCGGAGCCGCGAGATCGAGGATCGACGCGGCCAGTTCAGACGGGTGCGGCAGCGTCCCGGGGTCCTCTCCGGGCATGGCTTCGGCCCGCATCGCGGTGCGCGTCGGGCCGGGATTGACCAGCATGCCGGTAATCGGCGTCTGCATCGTCTCCGCCACATAGGTGCGCACCAGCGCCTCCAGTGCCGCCTTGGAGACCGAGTATGGTCCCCAATAGGCCTTGCACTTGTGCGCGGCGCCCGAGGACAGGAACACCACGCGGCCGGCGTCCGACTGGCGCAGCAAAGGGTCGAGCGAGCGGATCAGGCGCCAGTTGGCGGTGACGTTGATCGCCATCACCTTGTCCCAGACGCGCGGCGAGATGTGGCCGAGCGGCGACAACCCGCCGAGAATGCCGGCATTGCCGACCAGCACGTCGAGCTTGCCCCAGCGCTCGTGAATGGCGGCGCCCAGCCGGTCGATCGCGTCATAGTCGGTAAGGTCGACCGGAACCAGCGTCGCCTGTCCGCCGGCGGCGCGGATCTCGTCGTCGAGTTCCTCCAGACCGCCGACCGTGCGGGCGACCGCCACCACATGCGCGCCCTCGGCGGCCAGTGCCCGGGCGGTGAAGTAGCCGATCCCGCGCGAGGCGCCGGTGACAACGGCGACCCGCTCTTCGAACCTTTTCGTCATGGTGCTATCCTACTTCGACCAGGCGCGGGAGATGGGTGACATCCCCGTCCTCGGCCATGTCGGTGAGCGGCGTCGGGTAGTCGCCGGTGAAGCAGTGGTCGGTGAATTGCGGGGCGTCGTTGTCGCGGCCCTCGTATCCGATCGCCTTGTAGATGCCGTCCACGGAGAGGAAGGCGAGGCTGTCGGCGCCGATGTAGTTTCGCATTTCCTCGAGGCTGTATTTCGCTGCCAACAGCTTCTCGCGCACCGGCGTGTCGATGCCGTAATAGTCGGAGAAGCGGATCGGCGGCGAGGCGAGGCGGAAATGCACCTCGCGGGCGCCGGCGTCGCGGATCATCTGCACGATCTTCACCGAGGTCGTGCCGCGCACCAGGCTGTCGTCGACCAGCACCACGCGCTTGCCCTCGATCTGCGCCCGGTTGGCCGAATGCTTGAGCTTCACGCCAAGGGTGCGGATCTGCTGCGTCGGCTCGATGAAGGTCCGCCCCACATAGTGGTTGCGGATGATGCCGAGCTCGAAGGGAACGCCGGAGGCATCCGCGTAGCCGAGCGCTGCCGGGACGCCGGAATCGGGCACCGGCACCACGACATCGGCCTCGATCGGGGTTTCAAGCGCGAGCTGGCGGCCGAATTCCTTGCGCACGTTGTAGACGCTGCGTCCGCCGAGAACCGAATCCGGCCGGGAGAAGTAGATGTACTCGAAGATGCAGGGGCGCGCCGGACGGCGGCCGAAGGGGAAGTAGCTTTCGATGCCGCCGGGGGTGCAGACCACCACCTCGCCGTTTTCCACCTCGCGGATGAACTTGGCGCCGATGATGTCGAGCGCGCAGGTCTCGGAGGCGAAGATCGGGGCGCCATTGAGATCGCCCAGCACCAGCGGGCGGATGCCGAAGGGATCGCGCGCGCCGATCAGCTTCTTGCGGGTCAGCGCGACCAGCGAATAGGCGCCTTCCATCTGGGTGATGGCGTCGATGAAGCGGTCGACGATCTTGTCCTTGCGCGAGCGGGCGACCAGCTGCAGAACGACCTCCGAATCCGATGTCGACTGGCAGATCGCGCCTTCCTTGATGAGCTTCTTGCGCAGCGTCATCGCGTTGGTGAAGTGGCCGTTGTGGCACACCGCGATGCCGCCGCCGTCAAGCTCGGCGAACAGCGGCTGGACGTTGCGCAGGATCGTTTCGCCGGATGTTGAGTAGCGCACATGGCCGATCGCGTAGGGGCCCATCAGCCGGCGGATCGTCTCGGCGTCCGAGAAATGATCGCCAACGAGGCCCAGATGCCGTTCGGAGCGGAACTGGCTGCCGTCGAAGGTGACGATGCCGGCCGCCTCCTGGCCGCGATGCTGGAGGGCGTGCAGGCCGAGCGCGGTGATCGCGGCGGCATCGTCATGGCCGAGGATGCCGAACACGCCGCACTCCTCGTGCAGCCTGTCGCCCTCGATCTCCTCGCGCCAGAAATCGGTCGTCACGCTTTCGTTGCGGGAAGCATCATCATGTTCGGGATAGGCCATGGCCTTGCTCCTGGTTGCCCCTGGCGGTGCGGCGCCTGCCGTCGTCAGAAGGGGCTGCAAAACGCGCAAGGGACGGAACCGGTCTTGGCGGTCCGCCCTGGGCGCAGGGATAGCTGTCGGGGTCCGGGCCGGCTTCGCGTCCGGTCACGGGACCTTAGTTGGTGGACGAACCCGACGTCGTCAACTGTTCGAGGCCGCGGCGCTCGCTGTCGGAGTAGCCCGGTTCCTCGCCGCTCGCCGCCGGCTGGCTGGCGGGAGGCGTCGTGCCGCCCTCGGTCGGCTCGGTGCGGTTGCGGATCCGGTCGAGGATGGTGTTTTCCGGATTCTCCGGCAGGGCGGAGATCAGCCGGTCGCCGATGCTGTCGAGCATCGGCTTGGACTTCGCCGTCGCGATCCAGGCGGGCTGTTCCTGCCCGGGCACAAACCAGTTGAAGAACAGCATTGCCACGACCACCAGCAGCAGGCCCCGTGCCGCGCCGAAGACGAAACCGACCGTGCGGTCCAGCGCGCCGATGCGGCTGTCGAGGACGAAGTCGGAGATCCGCATCGTGATGTAGCTGACGACGATCAGGGTCACCAGGAAGACGGCGATGACGGCCACGCCGAGCGCGACATTGTCGTTGTTGATGTACTGCTTGGCGAAAGGCAGGACCTGCTTGTGCAGGTAGAAGGCCGCGACGGCCGCCGCCACCCAGGAGGCGATCGACAGGACCTCGCGGACGAAACCCCGGATCATGGCCAGGACGGCCGAGAGGAGCATTATGACGAGAAGGATTCCGTCGAGAATCGTGATCGGCATCGCTCGGCCTGGTCCTTGATCGCAGCCTTAAAGGCGTTGTCGACCCAGTTTTCCGCGTGGGTCGGGCGCGGTTCGTGTCCGTTTGTCCGCACCGGACGAGGTCCGGTCTATCCCTCGGCGTCCGCCGGCCGGTCGGCACCGGTCGAGCTTGCCGCGATCCGGGCAACGAGATCGGTGAGCTCGCTCAGACCCGTCACCTGGTCGCCGTCGGCATCGCCGGCATTCGCCTCCGGCACGAAGGCCGAGGTGAAGCCCAGCTTCCGCGCTTCCTTCAGGCGACTTTGCGCCTGCGAGACCGCGCGGACCGCGCCGGAGAGGCTGACCTCGCCGAAATAGACGCAATCGGCGGGAAGGGCAACCCCGCTGAGCGAGGAGATGAGGGCTGCTGCAACCGCGAGGTCGGCGCCGGTTTCGCTCACCCTGAGGCCGCCGGCGACATTCAGGTAGACGTCGTTCTGGGCGAAGCGCACGCCGCAACGCGCTTCCAGCACGGCGAGGATCATGGAAAGCCTTGCGCTGTCCCATCCGATCACGGCCCGTCGCGGCGTGCCGAGCGGCGAGGGAGCGACCAGCGCCTGGATCTCGATCAGCAGCGGCCTGGTGCCCTCCAGTCCGGCGAAAACCGCGGATCCGGGCGTGCGCCCGGAGCGTTCGCCGAGAAACAGGGCCGAGGGATTGGCGACTTCGGCGAGGCCCTTGTCGGTCATCTCGAAGACGCCGATCTCGTCGGTCGCGCCGAAGCGATTCTTGACCGAGCGCAGGATGCGGTACTGGTGGGCGCCGTCGCCCTCGAAATAGAGAACCGCGTCGACCATGTGCTCGACGACGCGCGGGCCGGCGATCTGGCCGTCCTTGGTGACGTGGCCGACAAGGATCACGGTGGCGCCGCTCGACTTGGCGTAGCGTACAAGCGCCTGCGCGGAGGCCCGCACCTGCGTCACCGTTCCCGGCGGCGATTCCACCATTTCCGACCACAGGGTCTGGATCGAATCGATGATCACCAGCGCCGGCGCCGGGCCGTCGGTCAGCGTTGCCAGGATGTCCTCCACGCTGGTCTCGGCGGCAAGTCCGACGGGCGCGTCCGAGAGGCCGAGACGGGCGGCGCGCAGCCGCACCTGGTCGATCGCCTCCTCGCCGGAAATATAGATGGCGCGATGGCCGAGCCGGGCGACGCGGGCGGCCGCCTGGATCAGCAGCGTCGACTTGCCGATGCCGGGGTCGCCGCCCACCAGCAGCGCCGATCCGCGCACGAAGCCGCCACCGGTGACGCGGTCGAGTTCCCCGACCCGCGTCTCGACGCGCGCCGGCGCCTCGCTTTCGCCGGACAGTCCGACCAGCGGCACGACGCGTCCGCGCTTGCGGGAGGCGACCGTGGGCGAACCGCCGACGCCCGAACCGCTGCGTTCCTCGACAAGCGTGTTCCATTCGCCGCAGCTGTCGCACCGCCCGGCCCATTTGGCGGCGACCGCGCCGCAGGACTGGCAGACATAGGCGGTCGCGCGTTTGGCCATCAGCGTGTGATTCCGGTCGGATCGCCGACATGGCGGCGGGTGAAGCGGTGGCCCAGCGAGGTGAGCAGTTCGTAGCCGATGGTTCCGGCCGCCGCGGCGACCTCGTCGACGCCGATATTCGGCCCGAACAGTTCGATGAAGGCACCGCGCTCGGCAAGTCCTTCCGGCAGGGCGCTGATGTCGAAGGCGGTCATGTCCATCGAGACCCGGCCGAGCGCCGGCAGGCGGTATCCGGCAAGCCAGGCGTCGGCGCCCGGCCGTGCGTCGCTCGATCCCGCGCTTCTCAGATAGCCGTCCGCATATCCGGCGGCAACCATGGCGACGCGCATGTCGACAGGCGCCGTCCAGGCCGCGCCATAGCCGATGGTCTCGCCGCGCGCCAGCGCGTGGGTCTGCAGGATGCGGGCCTCGAGCGTCACGACGGGCGCCAGCCGGCTGGCTGCGTCGTTCGAGGGCTGGCCGCCGTAAAGCGCTATACCCGGGCGGGCGAGGTCGAAATGGAAGTCGGGGCCGAGAAAGATGCCGGCGGAATTGGCAAGCGAGCGGGCAACGCCCGGAAACAGCGCCGCGATCTCCCGGAAACGGGCGAGCTGGCCCGCGTTCGAGGGAGCGTTCGGGGTGTCGGCGCAGGCGAGATGCGACATCACTAGCGACAGTCCCGGCAGCCCGTCGGCGGCGACTTCGGCCGCTTCCCCGGCGGAGAGGCCCAGGCGGCTGATGCCGGTGTCGACATGCAACGCCGCGGGGCCAGGGGCTCCGGCCGCGCGCCACTCTGCGACTTCGTCCGGCGAGCCGAGACAGGGGCGCAGCTCATGGGCGGCATAGTAGTCCGCATCGCCCGGATAGAGGCCGTTGAGGATGTAGACATACGCCTCTGGCAGCAGGGCGCGCAGCCGCGCACCTTCCTGCGGCGTGGCGACGAAGAATGTGCGGCAACCGGCCTGCCAGAGGGCGCTCATGCAGGGCGCGTCGCCGAGGCCGTAGCAGTCGGCCTTGACCGCCGCGCCGCATTCTGTGCCGTCGGCGAGCCGGGCGGAGAGCGCCTTCCAGTTGCCGGCAAGTGCCCCCAGATCGATCGTGATGCGGCCATTGTCGCCCGGCTGCGGGGTGTGCGTGCGAGGCAGGGAACTGGAGATGGGGTCTGTCACGGCGCGGTCCACTTCAATGGGGGTCGGGGAACCGGTCCGGATCGGCAAGGTCGGAGAAGCGCGTGAACTCGCCCTGGAAATGCAGGTTGGCGGTGCCGGTGGGGCCGTGACGCTGCTTGGCGATGATCACTTCCGCGCGGTTTTTCGCCCGGTCGAGCTTCTCCATGTCCTCGGGCGTCGCCTCCGTGCCGATCGCCTTGGCGAGATAGTATTCCTCGCGATAGACGAAAAGCACCACGTCGGCGTCCTGCTCGATGGAGCCGGATTCACGCAGGTCCGAGAGAATCGGGCGCTTGTCGTCGCGCGATTCGACCTGGCGCGAGAGCTGGGACAGCGCAATGATCGGGACGTTCAGTTCCTTGGCCAGCGCCTTCAGGCCGGTGGTGATCTCGGTGATCTCCTGAACGCGGTTGCCCTGGTTCTTGGATGAGCCGGTGAGCAGCTGGATATAGTCGACGATCAGGAGGTCGAGGCCGCGCTGGCGTTTCAGCCGGCGGGCGCGGGCGACGAGCTGGGCAATGGAGATACCGCCGGTCTGGTCGACATGCAGCGGCACGCTCTGCATGGTCTGCGAGGCGGCGGCGAGCTTCTCGAAGTCATGCTCGGAAATGTCGCCGCGGCGGATCTTGGAGGAGGAGATTTCCGTCTGCTCGGAAATGATACGCGTGGCCAGCTGCTCGGCCGACATTTCCAGTGAGAAGAAGCCGACGACGCCGCCATTGACGGTCTTGATCGTACCGTCGGGCTGCTCCTCCGACATATAGGCTTCGGCGACATTGTAGGCGATGTTGGTGGCAAGCGAGGTCTTGCCCATGGCCGGACGTCCGGCGAGCACGATCAGGTCCGAGGGTTGCAGCCCGCCCATCAGGGCGTCGAGGTCGCGCAGCCCGCTGGCGATGCCCGACAGCGCGCCCTCGCGCTGGAACGCGGCCGCCGCCATCTCGATGGTCGCCGTCAGCGCATCGCCAAAGGAGACGAACCCCTGGTCGGAGCGGCCCTTTTCGGCGAGTTCGAACAGGCGCCGCTCGGCATCGTCGATCTGTGCGCCGGGCGGCATGTCGATCGGTGCGTCGAAGGCGATGTTGACCATGTCCTCGCCGATGCGGATGAGGTTCCGCCGAATCGCGAGGTCGTAGATGGCGTGGCCGTAATCCTCGGCGTTGATGATCGAGGCAGCATCGGCGGCGAGGCGCAGGATGTATTGCGCCGCCGACATGTCGGCGATCTTGGCATCCTGGGGAAAGAAGGTCTTCAGCGTGATCGGCGAGGCGATCTTGCCGGCGCGGATGAGCTGGCCGGCCTTCTCGTAGACCTCCCGGTGCGGAGCAATGAAAAAATGCTCCGGCTCCAGAAAGTCCGATACGCGGTAATAGGTCTCGTTGTTGACGATGATCGCGCCCAGCAACTGGCGCTCGGCCTCCGCATTGTGCGGAGCGACGCGCATCGTCGCGGCGTTCGTGTCGTTCGCCGGTAGCGGACCCTTCATGTCGTTTCCCCTCGTGTGTCTTTGTTCCTAGCGGAGGAGGGGGGCAGGGTGGAAGCGTAAATCACAGGCAGCGTCCATCGCAAAGAGGAACGGGGATAACCGCTTCCGCCGGTTGACGTTGGCAGCGGCTTGCGTTCCGCCGTTGCCCGGTCCCGAAAACGTGGTTTTTCCACACGCGGCGGCGCTGTCATACTGCTGTTGCCCGGCATCGCCGAAAAAACGAAGGGGATGCGAAAATCCTCGCGCAATCGAGGGGTTGCGAACGTCATTGAACTGTCGCTTAATGTTCATGTGAGCGACATATCGCGTTCATATGAAAACAATACGAAATGCGGGCGTTTTCGTTCGGCGCGACCGGAGAGCGGATCGTGATCGCAACTCAACCGCATGTCGGGTAGTCCCCCGAGCCTTGGGAGCAAACGAACATGGCATATCGCAAGACATTGGCCGGCCTCGTCGCGGCGACGATCCTTGCCGGCAGCACCGGCGTTTCCTACGCCGCGACCGAAATCCAGTGGTGGCACGCGTTTACCGGCCGCCTGGGCGATCTGCTCGCCGAGCAGGTCGAGAAGTTCAACGCCTCGCAGAGCGACTATGTGGTCGTCGCCTCGCACAAGGGCAACTATTCCGAGACGCTGAACGCCGGCATCGCCGCCTTCCGCGCCGGAGAGCAGCCGCATGTGCTGATGGTGTTCGAGGTCGGCACCGCGACGATGATGGGCGCCAAGGGCGCCATCAAGCCGGTCTACGAGCTGATGGCCGAGACCGGCAAGCCGTTCGACCAGGACGCCTATCTGGCGGCCGTCGCCGGCTACTACACCACCACCGACGGCGAGATGCTGTCGCTGCCCTACAACTCCTCGACGCCGGTTCTCTATGTCAACCGCGACGCGCTGTCGGCGGCCGGCATCGATCCGGACGCGGACCTGTCGACCTGGGAGAAGGTCGGCGAGGCGCTCGACAAGCTGAAGGCATCCGGCTCGTCCTGCCCGCTGACCACCGCCTGGCAGAGCTGGGTGCACCTGGAGAACCTCTCCGCCTATCATGACGTACCCTTCGCCACGAAGGAGAACGGCTTTGCCGGCGTCGACACCGAGCTCGCCTTCAACGGCCCGGTCCAGGTCGCTCATATCGAGGCGATGGGCCAGTGGGCCAAGGACGGCAAGTTCATCTATGCCGGCCGTCGCAACGAGGGTGGCGCCCGCTTCCGCTCCGGCGAATGCGCATTCTTCACCGAGTCCTCCGCCGGCTATGCCGGTGTGAAGGCCGAGGCCGAGTTTGCCTTCGACATTCGTCCGCTGCCGTACTGGGCCTCGGTCGAGGCCGCTCCGGTCAACACCATCATCGGCGGTGCCTCGCTGTGGGTGATGACCGGCCACGAGGCCGCCGAATATGCCGGCGTCGCCGAGTTCCTGAACTTCCTGTCCTCCGCCGACATCCAGGCGAAGTGGCACCAGGACACCGGCTACCTGCCGATCACCCATGCCGCCTTTGACCAGACCAAGGCGGCCGGCTTCTACGAGGCCAATCCGGGCACGGACATTGCCGTCATCCAGATGACCGGCAAGGCCCCGACGGCCAACTCGAAGGGCCTGCGCCTGGGCAGCTTCGACCAGATCCGCGGCATCATCGACGAGGAACTGGAAGCCGTGTGGGCCGGCGACAAGGCCGCCAAGGACGCGCTGGACAACGCCGTCGAGCGCGGCAACCAGCTGCTGCGCCGCTTCGAGCAGGCCAACCGCTAAGCCTGAAGTCGGGCCGCGGGCAGGGCGTTCCCCTGTTCGCGGTCCACCCGTTTCGGGAAGCGGTCCGGCGGTCTCCGCCGGGCCGTTTTCTCCCGTCGGCGACAGCCGACGCCCCTGTTTTCGCCGGTGGTCCGCGCCATGCACAAACGCGTCGTCTTCAACAACCGGGTGCTGCCCTACCTGCTGCTCGCGCCGCAGATCCTGGTGACGCTCGTCTTCTTCTTCTGGCCCGCCGGCCAGGCGATCTACCAGTCGGCCTATATTCCCGACCCCTTCGGTCTCTCCTCGCAATTCGTCGGCTTCGGCAATTTCGAGTTCCTGCTGAGCGACCGCTACTATCTCGCCTCGTTCAAGACGACGGTCATCTTCTCGACGCTCGTCACCGTGCTGTCGATGGGCGCGGCGCTGTGGCTTGCCGTGATGGCCGACCGGGTGATCAAGGGATCGAGCGCCTACAAGACGCTGCTGGTGTGGCCCTATGCGGTGGCGCCCGCCGTTGCCGGCGTGTTGTGGCTGTTCATGTTCAACCCCAATGTCGGCCTCGTCGCCTGGTACCTGAAGGCGATGGGCTATGACTGGAACCACGTCCTCAACGACGGCGAGGCGATGGGCCTTGTCGTCGTCGCCTCGGCCTGGCGACAGATCAGCTACAACTTCCTGTTCTTTCTTGCCGGCCTGCAGGCGATTCCCAAAAGCGTCATCGAGGCGGCCGCCATCGACGGGGCGAGCTTTGCCCGTCGCTTCTGGACCATCGTCTTCCCGCTCCTGTCGCCGACCACCTTCTTCCTGCTCGTCGTCAACATCGTCTACGCCTTCTTCGAGACCTTCGGCGTGATCCACACGATCACCGCCGGCGGACCTCAGCAGGCAACGACGATCCTTGTCTACAAGGTGTTTTCCGACGGCTTCGTCGGCCAGGATCTCGGATCCTCGGCGGCCCAGTCGGTCATCCTTCTCTTCGTGGTCGGGCTGCTGACGGTGGTTCAGTTCCGCTACATCGAACGCAAGGTGCACTACTGATGAGCGGCATGGTCGAAAAACACGGGCTCGGCATCTGGCTGACCCATCTCGGGCTGATCATTGGCATCGCCATCATCTGCTTCCCGATCTACATGGCCTTCGTCGCCTCGACGGTGACGCAGCCCGAGATCGCGCGGCCGCCGATGCCGCTGCTGCCGGGCGGGCATTTCATCGAGAACTACACGGCGGCGCTGACCAGGGGCGTCAACTCGCCGGTGCTCTTGATGCTGTTCAATTCCAGCGTCATGGCGCTCGGCATCACCATCGGCAAGATCGTCATCTCGATCATATCCGCCTATGCGATCGTCTATTTCCGCTTTCCCTTCCGCATGGCCTTCTTCTGGATGATCTTCCTGACCCTGATGCTCCCCGTCGAGGTGCGTATCGTGCCGACCTACGAGGTCGTTGCCGGCTTCGGCATGCTCAATTCCTACACGGGCCTGATCCTGCCGCTGGTCGCCTCGGCGACCGCGACCTTCCTGTTCCGCCAGTTCTTCCTCACCGTGCCGGACGAACTGATCGAGGCGGCCCGGGTCGACGGGGCGGGGCCGGTGCGCTTCTTCATCGACATCCTGCTGCCGATGTCGCGCACCAACATCGCGGCGCTCTTCGTCATCCTCTTCATCTACGGCTGGAACCAGTATCTCTGGCCGCTGCTGATCACCACCAAGCCGGACATGAACACCATCGTCATGGGCATCAAGCAGATGTTCCCCTCCGGCGACGACATCGCCGACTGGCCGGTGATCATGGCTACCACGCTGCTGGCGATGCTGCCGCCGGTCGCCGTCGTCATCTTCATGCAGGGGCTCTTCGTGAAGGGCCTCGTGGAAAGCGAGAAATAGGTTCCATGGCTGAGATCGCCTTATCCAACGTCCGCAAGTCCTACGGACCGACCGAGGTCATCCACGGGGTCGACGCGGAGATCGCCGACGGCGAGCTGATCGTCATCGTCGGCCCCTCGGGCTGCGGCAAATCCACCCTGCTGCGCATGGTGGCGGGGCTGGAGACCATCACGTCCGGCGAGATCTCCATCGGCGGCCGGGTGGTCAACGACCTGGAGCCGCGCGAGCGCGACATCGCCATGGTGTTCCAGAACTACGCCCTCTATCCGCACATGTCGGTTTTCGCCAACATGGCCTACGGGCTGAAGATCGCCGGCGTTCCCAAGGCGGAGATCGCCGAGCGCGTCGGCCAGGCGGCGAAGATGCTGGAGCTCGAGCCCTATCTCGACCGCAAGCCGCGCCAGCTTTCCGGCGGCCAGCGCCAGCGCGTCGCCATGGGCCGGGCCATCGTGCGCAAGCCGTCGGTCTTCCTCTTCGACGAGCCGCTGTCCAATCTCGATGCCAAGCTGCGCGTGCAGATGCGTGTCGAGATCAAGACGCTGCAGCGCCGTCTTGCCGTCACCTCGCTCTATGTCACCCACGATCAGGTCGAGGCGATGACCATGGCCGACCGCATCATCGTGATGAACGGCGGCAATGCCGAGCAGGTCGGCACGCCGCTGTCGGTCTACAACAAGCCGGCGACCGTCTTCGTCGGCGGCTTCATCGGCTCGCCGCCGATGAACTTCCTGCAGGCGGCAAGGCTTCAGGCGAGCGGCCTCCTGCGCAAGGTGGCGGCAACGGCCGGCCCGGCGGAGGCGCTCGACACGGTCGGCGTGCGCCCCGAGCATCTGTCCTTCTGCGAGGAGGGGGCGGCGGTGCTGTCCGGCAAGCTGGTCATCGCCGAGGCGCTGGGGGCAGAGACGCTCGCCCATGTGGAGCTCGACGACGGCGAGCGGATGATCGTGCGGGTCGATGGCGGGCGCGAGGTGCCGGCCGCCGGTGCGCGGGTGCATCTGTCCTGCGGTGCCGAACACCTGCACTATTTCGGCGCGGACGGAAAGCGGCTGCCCGACTGACCTTGAAAACAATGCCGGCCAGCGCTTGCAGACGCCGGCCGGCCAGTTTTCCCTTACGCCAGCGTTTCGATCAGCCGCCGCACCGGCTGCATCCGCTCCCCGGCGAGGGGGTGAGGATGTTTTCTTGCGCGGGGCCAGGCCCGCTGCTGCGTGCCGCGAGCTGGCGCGGGCTCAGGAGGGCATCTGGAAGCGCTTGCAGCTCCCGACGCGTTCGGCGGTTTTTACCGGCCAGTCGACGAACCCGTGTATCGTCTTGATCAGACGGACATCCGTCGAGAAATCGATCCCGCGCAAGCGTCCGTCATTGTCGAAGAGGGCCGCATTGGCGGTGGGTTTGGAAAAATCCGTGCTTTCCGATGCATGAAAGGCGATGGCGCCAAGGCTGCTCAACTCGCTCGGCGCGTAGCAGCCGAGCCTCGCGACCCTGGTTCCGAGGATTTCCGCCGCCTTCTCGAAAGCACTCGCCCCCGTGAGAAGCGCGTTGCCGGTCACGCCGAACGCATTGCCGGAAAAGCGTACGAAGAAAGCGTCCTCGTCTTCCACCGCCAGCGACTTCAGCACCGCTGGATCCGCTGCGGTTCCGGAGAAAACGGCCCTTTCGAGATCCGCCATCTGCGTATTGACGTTGCGGTTGCCGAAGTTGCCGCGTGGTTGGGCAAGGGCCCATGTTTCGTTGTGCAAGCGCAGTTGCGCGAGCTCTTCCTGCGAGAAGCAGGCATCGCTGTGGGCGTGTGGAGCGGCGGCATAGCGAACGCCCCCGGTCATCTCCTCGAGCGCCGACCACATGGCGATCGCCGTGTCGCGCCTAGACAGCTTGAGCTGGCTTCGCAGCGTCGAGCGCAGGCTGTTGCAGACCTCCCTCAGGTCGACATCGACGTTCGGGTCGGAGAGATCGACGGCGATATCGGACGCGTGAACCCGTAGCGGCGTGTTCTCGTTGAGCAGTTTGGCGCGGATTGTCTTGTCGCTTTCCGCGAAGATCGGCCTGTCGAGCACATCGGAGCCCCGGCCGATGCTCACGTCCTCACGGTCGAAGAAAAGCGATTCCAGGTAGCTCAGGCGAATGTCCACGCTGCTCACGGGCTCGAACACGGCGTCGTTCGACGGTGCGGCGAGGAGCGAAGCCCTGATGATCGTGTTGACGTCGTCGCTGTCGATCGGAAAGGTTTCCTTCGCTTCGACCTGCGCTCCCAGGCGCCGATTGAAGGTGCGTTGCAGGTCTTCCAGCATTTCCAGCGAGTCGTCGGTTGCCAGGACCTTCCCGGCCCAGCCGGAAACCCCGAAAACATCGCGCGCCCCGGCCGCCAGGCTCTGAATGCCCGAAAGCATCGTTATGTCGACGGCGTCCGTTTTCGACATGCCGAGCGTCATCGAGAACCGGGCGTTGCGCCGGACGGGAAAGATCGGCGTCACATTGCCCGAGATCAGCCCGGAGATGCAGTTCTTGTCGTCGTCGCTGGAGCGGACATCCGTGTAGGTGATGTGCAGAAACGGCAGGTTCTCTACGATGAAGTTGCCATCATAGTCCTTGATGGACATCGTCAGCTGCGCCGACTGATTCTCGCGCCGCGCGAGCGAGCGCAGCATACGCCAGACAGTGTCGTTTTCCCGGCAGTTGATGACGGAGTAGCCGCTCAGCGCGCCGATCCCCATCTGGTTGTGGATCTCGAGGGAGACGTAATTGTCTTCCGAGGGCGAAACCGGCTCGGTGCTGTCCGTCTCCACGCGTCCGGTGATCTGCAGTTCCTCGAAGACGGGGAAGAACTCGTCCGCCCGGGCCTCCGTGGCCAGACCCGAAATGGCCAAAATCCCGCAGGCGGCAAACCGTCGCAACGTCATCTCGTATCCCCCCAGAATTGTAGGGAGAATTCAATTGCAATTCATGGTGGCTGTCAATCGCGGGCACGGTTGCAGGCGCCGACGCCAGTGGCGTCCTTGCCCCTTGGTGGCCGATCCCGGAAACGCCCGCTCACTCCAGTGTTTCGATCAGCCGCCGCATCAGCTGCATCCGCTCGCCCAGTGACGGGATGAGGATGTGCTCGTTGAGGGTGTGGACGTCGTCGCCATCGGGCCCCAGGCCGTCGAGCGTCGGCACGGCATGGGCGATGAAATTGCCGTCGGAGCCGCCACCGGTCGTCTCGCCGACCAGTTCGAAGCCGATCTCGGCCGCCAGTCCCGCCGCGTGGTCGAACAGCGCCTTGCTGGCCGGCGACTGTTCGAAGGGCGGGCGGTTCATGCCGCCGGTGACGGTCAGTTTCGTGTCCGGCGTCTTCGGCGTCAGCGAGGTGATCCGGGCGACCATTTCCTCGGCAGCGGCAAGTGTCGGCACGCGCAGGTCGATCTCGGCCACGGCGAATTGCGGCACGACATTGGTGCCGGTGCCGCCCCGGATCTCGCCGACATTGACCGTGATCTCGCGGTCGTAGTCGGTCATTGCTTCCAGCGCGATGATCTGGTGAGCGAGTTCGGTGACCGCGCTGCGGCCCTGCCAGTGGCGCGCGCCGGCATGCGCCGGGCGGCCCTCGACCTTCAGCGTGAAGCGGCCGACGCCCTTTCGCGCGGTGACCACATGGCCGCCATTGCGGGCCGGCTCCGTCACCAGCGCGTATTTCGCCTTGGCTCCCTGTTGCTCGATCAGTGCCTGCGAGGTCGGGCTGCCGATCTCCTCGTCGGCGGTGAACAGGATGCTGACGGCAAGCGCCGGGGTCCGCCCGCCGGCGGCGATCGCCTCGGCGACGGTACGCATCGCGGCCAGGCCGTTATAGGCGCCGCCCTTCATGTCGCAGATGCCCGGACCGTAGCAGCGCTCGCCCTCGACGCGCACGGGCAGGTCCTTGTCGATGGTGCCGCGCGGATGCACCGTGTCGAGATGGGAGAGGAAGAGGATGCCGGGCTTCGAATGATCGCCCCAGGGCGAGCGCACCAGCAGATGGTCGCCGCGGCCCTCGCGCCCGGCAAAGCGCTGCGTGGTGGCGCCGAAGGCCTCGGCCTGTTGCGCAACCAGGTCCATCAGCCGGTTGAGCCCCTCGACATCCGGCGTGTGGGTCTCGATGCGCACCCAGTCGAGCAGGCCGGTGAGCAAGTCCTCCGACGACGGCGTCATGGCTATCCTCATGTGATGTGATGTGAAACGTCAGGCGGGAGGCAAATGATAGCGCGGCGTTTCACGCTCCGCGAGAGGCAAAATCGGCAGCCGGCGAAGGTTTTGCCGGTGATCGCCGAAAGACCCGACGTCCGCCGTGGTACAAAAAAGCCGCCGACATTGCTGCCGGCGGCCTGGTCGGTCGAATGCGGGGCGGTGATCAGGCGGCGCGCACGCCTCCGAGGAAGTTTTCGACTTCCTGCTTGAGGGCGGCGGCGTCCCGGTTCACAGCGGAGGCCGCATTGGTCACGTCGCCAGCGGCGGTCCGGGTCTCGTTGGCCGCGTGGGAGACGCCAAGAATGTTCTCGGTCACCTCTTGGGTGCCGCGCGAGGCTTCTTCCACATTGCGGGCGATCTCGCCGGTGGCGGCGCCCTGTTCCTCGACTGCCGCGGCGATGGCGGCGGCGATCGCGTTCATCTCCTCGACGGTGCGGCCGATGGACTGGACGGCGCCGACCGCGATCCGGGTCTCGGACTGGATCGCGGAGATCTGCGAGGTGATCTCCTCGGTCGCCTTGGAGGTCTGCGAGGCGAGCTCCTTGACTTCGGCCGCAACGACGGCAAAGCCGCGCCCCGCTTCGCCGGCGCGGGCGGCCTCGATGGTCGCGTTGAGCGCCAGCAGGTTGGTCTGCTCGGCAATGGCGGCGATCATGCTGACCACCTGGCCGATCTTCTCGGCGGCGTCCGCCAGACCCTGGATCTGGTTGTCGGTGCGCTGCGCCTCGCCGACGGCCTGGGAGGCGATCTGCGACGACTTGGAGACCTGCGAGCTGATCTCGGAGATGGAGGAGGAGAGCTCCTCCGTGGCCGAGGCGACCGTCTGCACGTTGGCCGCTGCCTGCTGGGCGGCGGTCGCGACCGTGGTCGAACGGGCGTTGGTGCCTTCCGCGATGTCAGCCATCGAACGGGCATTGTGCTCCATCTCGCCGGCCGACGAGGTGACAGCGGTGAGAAGTGCCGTGGCGCTCTCGTCGAAGCGGCGGGTCATCTCCTCGATGCGGCGGGCACGTTCCTCGCGCACGCGCTGCTCCTCGATCTGCGCGACGGAGAGGTCCTGGGCGCGCAGCATGCCGTCCCGGAAGACTTCGGTCGCATCCGCCATCTGGCCGATCTCGTCCTTGCGCCCGGCGCCGGGCACCGAGACGGAAAGGTCCCCTTGCGCAAGGTGGCGCATGGCGTCGGTGATCGCGGCGATGGGCCGGGTGATGCTGTTGGCGAGGAACAGGGCGAAGCCGGCGATGAGCAGGATCAGCGGAACCACCCAGGCGGCGGTCGCGATCAGGTGCGCATTGAAGGCGGTGTCGACATCATCCACGTAGAGCGCGGTGCTAATGGCCCAGTTCCAGGGCGCGAAACCCATCGTGTAGCTGATCTTGGGAGCCGGGACGGTCTCGCCCAGACGCGGGAACAGGAACGAGGTGTAGCCGCCGCCGCGACGGGCGCTCTCGATCTGCCCGACAACGAATTCCGTGCCGTTGGCGTCCTTGGTCGCCCACAGGTTCTTGCCCTCGACCTTGGGGCTGGGATGGGCGACGACGAAGCCCTGGTTCTCGGGGCTTGCGTCGAGGACGATGAAATAGTCGTTGCCGTTGAAGCGCATGGACCGCAGCTTGTTGCGCGCCATCGTCTGGGCTTCTTCGCTCGTCAGCCGACCAGCCTCCGCCTCCTCGTGAAAGGTCTTCACGAGGCTGAGGGCCGTTTCCACCTGGGACTGGACCAGGGCGCGGCGACCGTCCATCAGGCTCTTGTGGAAGGTGTAGGTCTGGACGCCGAGCACGAGAAGGAGCGCGGCGAGTGCGCCCGTGAGCAGCACGAGCATTTTCTGTTTGATCGACATGGGAAAAGCGGCCTCGCAGGACTGAAGATAGCCGCAGTAAGTGCTTGGAACGCTGAACCGACCGTAAATGTTTTTCGAAAAATCGCCTTTCCGGGATCTTGCCGTCGCGGCATTTTTTCTTTGATTCAATCCAGGGTTATGAAACATCGAAATAATGCACCTTGGGATTGAAATGACGTGCTGAGCACGTGTGCGACAGCAACGCGGTTCGTCCTTGGCCGGGCGGGTGGCGAGGGATAGTCTGCGCGGCGAACGGGGAAGCGACCCGGATCCCGAGGGGAGACAGATCTTGAGCCTGATCCTTTACGAACTGCGTGGCGCCGATGCCGCGCGTCCTTTCAGCCCCTATGCGTGGCGTGTGCGCATGGCCCTGAAGCACAAGGGTCTCGATTTCGAGACCCGGCCCAAGCCCTTCACGCAGATCGCCGCGATCGCACCGGAGGTCGGCAAGACCGTGCCGATCCTGGTCGACGGGGAACGGACCATCTGCGACAGCTGGGCCATCGCCACCTATCTGGAAGAGACCTATGCCGACCGACCGACCCTGTTTGGCGGGCCGGGCGGCCTGGCGGCGGCGAAGCTCGTGGAGAGCTGGGCCAATGCATCGATCAGCGCGCGGATCGTGCGGATGATCGTCAAGGACATCTGCGACTTGCTCGCGCCGGAGGATCAGGCCTATTTCCGGCCGATCCGCGAGGAGCGGTTCGGAATGAGCCTGGAAGAGGTGCAGGCGGGGCGCGAGGAGCGGCTTGCTGATCTCGCCACCGCCTTGCTGCCCATGCATCTGATGCTGAAGTCGCAGCCATTCATCGGCGGCGACAGCCCGCTCCAGAGCGACTACATGCTGTTCGGCACGTTCCAGTGGGCGCGCATCACGAGCGCGTTCGAGCTGCTTGAACCGGGCTCGCCGGTCGCCGAGTGGCGCGAACGGTGCCTTGATCTCTTCGACGGCTACGCACGCGCCATTCCGGCGGCCTGACATCCGGCGAGAATCAGCGGGATCCGGCGCCCCTGACGCCTTGCGGGGGCGCCGATCCCCGGCTATACGCATGGCGCGCCCGAAACGGGCGCCACGAGATCAAGGATCGTCCGGCTTTCAAGGCACGGACGGGCGGGCTGCCGCGAGGGCGCGGCGGGCCTGCCGGACAACAACGGGAAAATGACTGATGGCGATCGAGCGCACCTTTTCGATGATCAAGCCCGACGCGACGCGTCGCAACCTGACCGGCGCGATCACCGCGATGCTGGAAGAGGCGGGCCTGCGCGTCGTCGCTTCCAAGCGCGTGTGGATGTCGCGTCGCGAGGCCGAGGGCTTCTACGCGGTCCACAAGGACCGTCCCTTCTTCGGCGAGCTGGTCGAGTTCATGTGTTCGGCTCCGACGATCGTGCAGGTTCTCGAAGGAGAGAACGCGATTGCAAAGAACCGTGAAGTGATGGGCGCCACCAACCCGGCGAATGCCGACGAGGGCACCATCCGCAAGACCCATGCGCTGAACATCGGCGAGAACTCGGTGCACGGCTCCGATGGCGCCGACACGGCCGCGCAGGAGATCGCCTACTGGTTCTCCGAGACCGAGATCGTCGGCTAAGCCCCGACCGTCCAGCAGTTTCTGCGAAGTGTTGCAAGACCGGCCGCTGGCCGGTCTTGCTGTTTCGGCGGGCGGCATTCTCTCCTCTGTTGTTTGCGGTTCCGGGGGCCGGCCCTCTGGTTTGTGGGCCGACCGGTTCTTGACAGCGGGCACGCATGTGCGGACCTTGACGGCTTCTTTCCCTTGCCCGCGAGTGCTGCATGAACGCCCCCGTTGCGAATGCCCCGATCCTGAAGGCTTCCGCCTGTCCGCATGATTGTCCCTCGACCTGCGCGCTGGAGGTGGAGCTGTTTGCCGACGGCACGGTCGGCCGGCTCAAGGGCGCGCGCGAGAACGCCTATACGGCCGGTGTCATCTGCGCCAAGGTCGCCCGCTATGCCGACCGGCTCTACCATCCCGATCGTCTGACACGGCCGCTGAAGCGCGTTGGGCCGAAGGGGGCAGGGCGCTTCGAGGAGATCTCCTGGGAAGAGGCGCTCGACACGGTCGCGACTGCCTTCCTCAAGGCGGAGGCCGCGCACGGGGCGCAGGCCGTCTGGCCCTATCACTATGCGGGCACGATGGGGCTGGTGCAGCGCGATTCCATCCACCGTCTGCGTCATGCCAAGGGTTATTCGCGCCAGTTCGACACGATCTGTACCAACATGGCCTGGACCGGCTACATCGCCGGCACCGGGCTGCTTGCCGGGCCCGACCCGCGCGAGATGGCGCTTGCCGACATGGTGGTGATCTGGGGCACCAACCCGGTCTCCACCCAAGTCAACGTGATGACCCATGCGATCACCGCGCGAAAGACGCGCGGGGCGAAGATCGTCGCCATCGACGTCTATCCGACACAGACGGTGAAGCAGGCCGATCTCGGCCTCGTCCTGAAGCCCGGCACGGACGCGGCGCTTGCCTGCGCCGTCATGCATGTGCTCTTCCGCGATGGCCATGCCGACCGAGATTACCTTGCCCGCTATACAGACTGCCCGGATGAGCTGGAGGCGCATGTGGCGGCGCGTCCGCCGGAATGGGCGGCGGCGATAACCGGTCTGTCAGTCGAGGAGATCGAGCGTTTCGCGGCGATGGTCGGGGCGACGAAGAAGACCTATTTCCGCCTCGGCTACGGCTTCACCCGGCAGAGGAACGGGGCTGTCTCCATGCATGCCGCTTCCTGCATCGCGGCGGTGAGCGGTGCCTGGCAGCATGAAGGGGGCGGGGCGTTCCACAACAACGGCGCGATCTATACGCTCGACAAGTCGATGATCGAGGGCCATTCGCTGATCGATCCGGCGGTGCGCCAGCTCGACCAGAGCCAGATCGGCCGGGTGCTGACGGGCGATGCGGAGGCGCTGCGTCACGGGCCGCCGGTGACGGCGATGCTGATCCAGAACACCAATCCGGTCTCCGTCGCGCCCGAACAGGAACTGGTCAAGCAGGGCTTTGCCCGCGACGACCTCTTCGTCTGCGTGCACGAGCAGTTCATGACCGAGACCGCGAAGATGGCCGACATCGTGCTGCCGGCGACGCAGTTTCTCGAGCATGACGACATCTACAAGGGGGGCGGCCATCAATACCTGATGCTCGGCCCGAAGCTGGTCGACGGGCCAGGCGAGACGCGTCCCAATCTTTACGTCCTCAACGAGATCGCCCGCCGTGTCGGCGCGGCGGAGCATCCCGGCTTTGCCATGAGCGCGCGCGAGCATATCGACTGGATGCTGAAGGCCTCCAACTTCGGCTCGCTGGAGGAGATCGAGCGGGACCGCTGGGTCGACTGCCAGCCGGAATTCCGCAAGGCGCATTATCTCGACGGCTTCGCCTGGCCGGACGGGAAGTTCCGCTTCAAGCCCGACTGGCCGACGGTGCCCGCGCCCAATGCCGGGCCGATGGGTCCCTTCGCGCAGATGCCGGCCCTGCCGGATTACTGGGCCGTGGTGGAGGAGGCGGACGCGGAACATCCCTTCCGTCTGGCCACCTCGCCGGCGCGCTCCTTCCTCAACTCGACCTTCAACGAAACCGCAGCCTCGCGTTCCAAGGAAGGCCGGCCGGAGCTGATGATCGGGGCGGAGGATGCGCAAGACCTTGGCATTGCCGATGGTGCGGCGATCCGCATCGGCAACCGGCGCGGTGCGGTGATGCTGCATGCGCGCCTGACGACCGGGCTGAAGCGCGGCGTGGTGATCGCCGAAGGGATCTGGCCGAACGAGGCCTATCCGGACGGGAAGGGCATCAACACGCTCACCGGCGCGGACGCGGTCGCCCCGTATGGGGGCGCCGCGTTCCACGATATTTCGGTCTGGGTGCGCCCGGCCTGAGCCGGGTTCGCCTCAGGCGGCTTCCGCCGCGCGCTTCAGCCGGTCCGGGATTTTTGCCGCCGGCCCGAACACCGTGCGCTCGAAACGCAAGGCATAGTCCGCGAAGGTCGGGATCGCCCAGGCATGGCGCGTCAGGCTCGTGTCGATCCGGCTCGTCAGCATGTTGATCAGGAGCCCGGCCAGGATCGCGTCGATGCTGGTCGGCCTGTCGCCCATGAAGAAGGGCTTGTCGTCGAGGAAAGTGGCGATCGCGTCGAGGTCGTTGCGCCCGAACGTGTAGATCTCCTCCGGCGTGTGCCGGCCAAGACCATGCATGTGGAGCGCCTGGCGGACCTGTTCGCGAACGCCGAGGAACACATCGCGGCGCATTGCCTGCGGCACGCCGCCAAAGGCCGCATCGATCATTTCCTCCTCGCCCGCCGGGTCGATCCAGCGGGCCTGCACCATGCTCCAGCGCAGGTGTTCCTCCGCCATGCGGCGGAAGGCCTCGGCCATGGCGCGTTCGACGCCGGTCAGATTGGCGTCGATGTCGAGGCCGTGATGGCGCTCCAGATGACGCTGGATCAGCGAGCTGTCGGGAATGACCAGGTCGCCGTCCTTGAGCACCGGCACCTTGCCATGGGGGAGGGCGTCGAAGTCGACAACCTCTTCCTTGATGTAGTCACGACCGGCAAGCGCGATCAGCGCTTCCGCCTTGTAGGCGAAGGGCGAAAGGCTGCGCAGGCCCAGAGCGGCGGGGAAGTCGAGCAGGACGAGCATGGTGAAACTCCCGGTCAGGTGGTGTTCCGGCTTGTAGCGTCTCCCTGCTGACAGCATACTGTCAGCATTGATCGGCTTTTTGTCAGGTGGAAGGAATCGCATGCGCCGGGCCGACAGGCTGCTTCAGATCATCCAGGTCCTGCGCCGTGCCCGCCGTCCCGTCAGCGGCGGCGCCATCGCGGCCGAGCTGGAAGTGTCGCTGCGCACGGTCTATCGCGACGTCGTCGCGCTGCAGGCCTCCGGGGTTCCGGTGCTTGGCGAGGCCGGTGTCGGCTATGTGCTGGAGGAAGGCTACGACCTGCCGCCGCTGATGTTCACCTCAGAGGAGCTGGAGATCGTCATGCTCGGCCTGCGCATGGCGCAGACGCGGGGCGACGCGGCGATCTCGCGGACGGCGCGCGATGCGGTCGCCAAGATCGCCACCGTGCTGCCGGAAGAACTGCGTGGCGGATTTCTCGATGCTCCGCTCTACGCGCCGCCGCCGGCCTCGCTGCCGGCCGACCGGATCGAGCTGGCCCGGCTGCGCGAGGCGCTGCGGCTGGAGCGCAAGGTGGAGATCCTCTATCAGGTGCCCGGCCGCGAGCCGGAGCGCCGCGTCGTGTGGCCGATCGTGCTGGCCTTTTTCGAGCGCGCCCGTGTGCTTGCCGCCTGGTGCGAGCTGCGCCAGGACCACCGCAATTTCCGCACCGACCGGATGCTGGAGATGACCGTGCTGGAGGCACGGCCGCCGCGCGGTCGCAAGCGGCTCTACGCCGAGTGGTGGAAGAAACGGACCGAGGAGGCCGCCTGCATGCAGATGGGGGACGTGGCGCCGCCCGATGTCCCGGCCCGCCGCGCGGCGGGGTAGGCGGCGGCAAGGCGGCTTACGTGACCGGGACGATCAGCGCTGCGGGTGCGGGTCCGTCGCCCGTCTTCAGTCGCACGCGCATGCCCTCGATTTCCACGGCGTCCGAGGCGACCAGGGCCAGCGCCTTCGGGTAGATCGCATGCTCCACGGCGAGCACCCGCGCGCCGAGGGTTTGCGGCGTATCGCCGTCCATCACCGCCACGGCGCCCTGCGCGATGATTGGTCCCGCATCCATCTCGGCGCGCACGTAATGCACGGTGGCGCCGTGCAGCCGGCAGCCCTCGGCCAGCGCGCGCGCATGGGTGTCGAGCCCCTTGAAGGCCGGCAGCAGGGCCGGATGGATGTTGAGCAGCCGGTCGTGCCAGCGTTCGACGAACCAGGGCGTCAGGATGCGCATGAACCCGGCGAGGCAGACGAGTTCGATGTCGCGGGCACGCAGTTCCGCGTCGAGCCGTTCCTCGAATCCCTGTCGGCCGCCCTGGCCGCGATGGCTGACGGCAAGGGCCTCGATCCCGGCCGCGCGCGCCTTCTCCAGCGCCGGCGCTTCTGCCACGTTGGCAACCACCAGCGCGATCTCGGCCGGATAGGCGGGATCCACGGCGGCGTCGAGCAGCGCGGTCATGTTCGAACCGCGCCCGGAAACGAGAATGGCCGTACGCTTGCGCCGGCCTGTGTTCGCTCCGCTGGTCAAAGCGCCAGCGCCCCGTCGAAGACGACCGCCTCGTCGCCGGTGCGCGGCTGAAGCGTGCCGATGCGGGTGACGCTCTCGCCTTCGGCGGCAAGGGCGGCGGTGACCGCGTCGGCTTGGTCGGCCTCGACCGCGACCACCATGCCGACACCGCAATTGAAGGTGCGCAGCATTTCCGACTGGGCGACGCCGCCGGCCTTTGCCAGCCAGCCGAAGACCGGCGGCACGGCGATGGCCGAGAGGTCGATGCGTGCGGCGAGGGTATCGGGCAGCACCCGCGGCAGGTTTTCCGGCAGCCCGCCGCCGGTGATATGGGCCAGCGCCTTGATGCCGGCGCCGGCCTTCAAGGCGGCAAGCAGCGCCTTCACATAGATGCGGGTCGGCGTCATCAGCGCCGTGCCCAGGGGCGTGCCGGGGGCGAAGGGGGCGTCGGCGCTCCAGTCTAGGCCGGCGTGCTCGACGATCCTGCGCACCAGCGAGAAGCCGTTGGAATGAACGCCGGAAGAGGCGAGTGCCAGCAGCACGTCGCCGGCCTTCGCGTCGCCGCGCGGCAACAGCGATCCGCGCTCCGCCGCACCGACCGCGAAGCCGGCAAGGTCATAGTCGCCGGCCCGGTACATGCCCGGCATTTCCGCCGTCTCGCCGCCGATCAGCGCACAGCCGGAGATGCGGCAGCCCTCGGCGATGCCCTTCACCACGTCGGTGGCGACGTCGATATCGAGCGCCCCGCAGGCGTAATAGTCGAGGAAGAACAGCGGCTCGGCGCCCTGGACGACGAGATCGTTGACGCACATGGCGACGAGGTCGATGCCGACGGTCGCATGGGCGCCGCTGTCGATGGCGATCTTCAGCTTTGTGCCCACGCCGTCATTTGCGGCGACCAGGACCGGATCGGTGAAGCCGGCCGACTTGAGGTCGAAAAGACCGCCGAAGCCACCGATCTCGCTGTCGGCGCCGGGCCTCGCGGTGGCCTTGACAAAGGGCTTGATCCGCTTGACCAGCGTGTTGCCCGCGTCGATGTCGACGCCGGACTGCGCATAGGTGAGACCGTTCGATCCGGTCGGCTGGCTGGCGCTCATTGCGGCACTCCGATGCTGCGGCTTTGGGAGACTGATTGCACGCGCTTACAGTCGAACGCTGCCGAACACAAGGGCGGGCGCGCTTCGCCGGGCTTGGCGTGCGCCCGCGCCCTGTGGGCGGCGCGGGACAGCGGGTACAAACGCGGGCCATTCCGCGCTCCGCGCCTTGACGCTCGGCGGCACGACTGCCTATCTGCTTGCTAGGGTCAGGACCCTGGACGCCACAAGGGCGAATGTGCCTTCGCAAGGGAAGCTTTTCGTGACGCTGCAGCGGCAAATCTATTTCTGGCTCGCTTCCTTCGCGCTGTTCGCAGGGTTCGTCTACCTTTTCAGCCCCATCCTGTTGCCGTTTGTTGCCGGCATGGCGCTTGCCTACCTGCTCGATCCGGTCGCCGACAGGCTGGAGAGGCTCGGCCTGCCGCGGCTTGGCGCGACGATCCTCATCCTGGTGCTTTTCGTCATCTGTTTCGTGCTGATCCTGCTCCTGCTGCTTCCGATCCTCGGCAACCAGCTGGCGGCCTTCCTCAAGGCACTGCCCGGCCTCGTCAATTCCCTGCAGCAACTGATGACCGAAGCGCTTGGCAGCCGCGTCTTCGAACTGATCGGCATTGGCGGCGCAGACATCAAGGCGAATGTCGGCGGGCTGCTGGGCGAGGGGGCGGGATGGGTTGCGGGCCTGCTCAAGTCGGTGTGGGACGGCGGCCAGGCGCTCCTGTCGCTGGTCTCGCTCTTCGTCGTGACGCCGGTTGTCGCCTTCTACCTGCTGCTCGACTGGGACCACATGGTCGAACGCATCGACAGCTGGCTGCCGCGCCAGCACCGCGAGACCGTCCGCACGCTTGCCCGGCAGATGGACGGCGCGGTCGCCGGTTTCGTACGTGGCCAGGTCAGCGTCTGTTTCATCCTCGGCGCCTTCTATGCCGTCGGCCTTGCCATGACGGGCCTCAATTTCGGCCTCCTGATCGGCATCGGCGCGGGGCTTGTCAGCTTCATCCCCTATGTCGGGGCGACGCTCGGCCTCGTCGTCTCGCTCGGTGTCGCACTGGTGCAGTTCTGGCCCGACTGGCCGATGATCGCGGCCGTGCTGGCGATCTTCGTCACCGGCCAGTTCCTGGAAGGCAACGTGCTGCAGCCCAAGCTGGTGGGCAGCAATATCGGCCTGCATCCGGTCTGGCTGATGTTCGCGCTGTTCGCCTTTGGCTACATGTTCGGTTTTGTCGGCATGCTGATCGCGGTTCCGGCCTCGGCAATGATCGGCGTTCTCATCCGCTTCGCGCTCTCCCAGTACATGACAAGCTCCCTCTATTACGGCAGTGCAGGCAGGGGCGCCGACATTGACGGTGGCGAGGGGCGCGATGGCTGACATCCGCCGCCACGGAGGGGAACAGCTGCCGCTGGTGCTGCCGCACGAGGTCGCGTTCGGGCGCGACGACTTTCTTCTCGGCGCGTCCAACCGGGCCGCCTTCTCGCTGGTCGAGGGCTGGCCGGCCTGGCCTTCGCAAACAGCGGTGATCGCCGGCCCGGTCGGCTCTGGCAAGACACATCTCGCCCATGTCTGGCAGGGTGTCAGCGGTGCGCCGATCCTGGCGGCCGGGGCCTTGCGCGGCGAGGACGTCACGGCGCTGGCGGCAAACCGGGCGGTGGCGATCGAGGATGCCCATGCCGGCTTCGACGAGACGGCACTGTTCCACCTGTTCAATGCTGTGCGCGACAGCGGCGCAAGCCTCCTGGTCACCTCGCGCAGCTGGCCGCAATCCTGGGGGCTGCGCCTGCCCGATCTCGCCTCGCGACTTCGAGCGGCAACGCCGGTGGAAATCCTGGAGCCGGACGACGACCTGTTGCGGCGGGTCCTGGTCAAGCTTTTCGCCGATCGCCAGATCGATATCGATCCGGCCGTGGTAGAGTTCCTGGTGGTGCGCATGGAGCGCTCCGTTGCCGCCGCGCAGATCCTGGTCGAGCAACTCGACCAGGCGTCCCTGTCGGCGGCACGCAGGATCACCCGGCCGATGGCGGCAAAGGTTCTGGCATCAGCCGGGTAAGGATGCGGACGGGTTGCCAGTGATGCAAATCCGTCAAAACAATCCGATACAGTCGCGTCCGACAGTGACAATCGGACAGCCGGCCATGGCCGGCTCGCAGGAGGCAGGCATGAACGAGATTGGCGCAAACCCGAAGGATGCGGAAGCGGTTCAGGCGCCGGAAACAGCGACAAGAACCGGCGTCTCCGATGCCGCGGAGGCGCTGTCGGATCATCCCAGCCGGTTCATCAACCGGGAACTTTCCTGGCTTCAGTTCAACCGCCGGGTGCTGGAGGAGGCGGAAAACGCATCGCATCCGCTGCTCGAGCGGCTGCGCTTCCTCTCGATTTCCGCCAACAATCTCGACGAGTTCTTCATGGTCCGCGTCGCCGGCCTGCGCGCCCAGCAGCGCGAGGGCATGTCGGCCCGCTCCATCGACGGACTGACGCCGAACGAGCAGCTGGAGCGAATCTCGGCGGCGATCCTGGCCTTGCAGAACGAACAACAGAGCGTCTGGCGCGAGATGCGCAAGCTTCTGGCCGGCGACCGTATCTCGATCATCGACGGGACGGACCTGTCGGCACAGGATCTGCAGTGGCTGGAAGACTATTTCCTCGCCCACATTTTCCCGGTGCTGACGCCGCTGGCCATCGATCCGGCCCATCCGTTCCCGTTCATCGCCAATCTGGGCTTTTCGCTCGTGCTGGAACTGGCGCCGGAAAAGGGCGGCCGGGGCATGACGGCCTTGCTGCGCATTCCCGCCCAGATCGACCGGTTCGTGCGCCTGCCGGCCGCCGACAGCGAGGGAACGGACCGCTACATCACCATCGAGAACGCGCTGGGTCTGTTCATCACCCGGCTGTTCCCGGGCTACGAGATCCGGGGCAAGGGCGCCTTCCGCGTCATCCGCGATTCCGATCTGGAAATCGAGGAGGAAGCGGAGGATCTGGTGCGGCTTTTCGAAAGCGCGCTGAAGCGCCGTCGGCGCGGCTCGGTGATCCGTCTGGAGATCGAGGAATCGACGCCTGCCTCGCTGCGCGAGTTCGTGGCCGAGGCGCTCGCCGCGTCGGCGGACGAGGTCTTCCTCGTTGACGGGCTTCTTGCCCTCAACAACCTGTCGCAACTGGTCTCCATCGACCGCGACGAGCTCAAGTTCGAGCCTTACACGCCGCGCTTCCCCGAGCGCATCCGCGAGCATGGCGGCGATTGTTTCGCGGCGATCCAGCAGAAGGACATCATCGTCCACCACCCGTACGAGTCCTTCGACGTGGTGGTCCAGTACCTGCGCCAGGCGGCCCAGGACCCGGACGTGGTGGCGATCAAGCAGACGCTTTACCGCACCTCGAACAACTCGCCGATCGTCAAGGCCCTGGTCGAGGCGGCGGAGGCCGGCAAGTCGGTGACGGCGCTGGTCGAGCTGAAGGCGCGTTTCGACGAGGAGGCGAACATCCGCTGGTCGCGCGATCTGGAGCGCGCCGGCGTGCAGGTCGTCTTCGGCTTCCTGGAGCTGAAGACCCACGCCAAGCTTTCAATGGTGGTTCGCCGCGAGCATGGCGAGTTGCGCACCTATTGCCACATCGGCACCGGCAACTACCATCCGATCACGGCGCGCATCTACACCGATCTTTCCTATTTCACCGCCGATCCGCGCATCGGGCAGGAGGTCGCCAAGATCTTCAACTTCATCACCGGTTATGCCGAGCCGGTGGAGCTGAAGAACATGATGGTCTCGCCGGTGACGCTGCGACGCGACTTCATGGCGATGATCGCCGCCGAGGCGGAACACGCCAGGGCGGGCCGGCCGGCGCAGATCTGGATGAAGATGAACTCGCTTGTCGATCCCGAGATCATCGATGCGCTCTACAAGGCCAGCCAGGCGGGCGTGCAGATCGATCTGGTGATCCGTGGCATCTGCTGCCTGCGGCCGGGGATCCCGGGACTGTCGGAAAACATCCGGGCCAAGTCGATCGTCGGCCGTTTCCTGGAGCACAGCCGCATCTTCTGCTTCGGCAACGGTCATGGGCTTCCCTCGCCCAATGCGGTCGTCTATATCGGCTCGGCGGACCTGATGCCGCGCAACATCGACCGGCGGGTGGAAACGCTCGCGCCGCTGCTGACCCCGACCGTGCACGAACAGGTTCTCGATCAGATCATGGTCGCCAATTTCAAGGACAACCAGCAGAGCTGGCGGCTTCTGCCCGATGGCGGGCATGAGCGGGTGCGCCTGTCGCGCGGCGAGAAGCCGTTCAACGCGCACCAGTATTTCATGACAAATCCGTCGCTGTCGGGGCGTGGCAAGTCGCTGCGCAGCCACAGCCCGAAACCCTTCGCGGAGCCGAGGAAGCGTGGCTGACGATGCCCATCATGCGATCGTGCGCGGCCGGCTCAACGGGAGCGGGCCGGTCGCGGTGATCGATATCGGATCGAATTCGATCCGCCTTGTGGTCTATGAACGACACGCCCGGACGCCGACGGTCCTGTTCAACGAAAAGGTGCTTGCCGGGCTGGGGCGCGGCGTCGGGGCGACGGGCCGCCTTTCGGACGCCGCGACGGAGCAGGCGGAGCGGGCCCTTGTCCGCTTTCGCCGGCTGTGCGACCAGATCGGCGTGGGCGACCTGCATATCCTGGCCACGGCCGCGACCCGCGATGCGGACAACGGCCAGCAGTTTCTCGATGCCGTGGAGACGATCTGCCGGACGCCGGTGCGCCTGCTTTCGGGGCGCGACGAGGCGCGCCTGGCGGCGCTCGGCATCGTCTCCGGCATCTGGCGACCCGACGGCATTGTCGGGGACCTGGGGGGCGGCAGCCTCGAACTCGTCGAGTTGAAGCATGACGAGATCGGACGCGGCCAGACCCTGCCGCTCGGCGGTATTCGCCTGCAGGAGGAGGCTGACGGCAAGACCGCGAAGGCGCAGAAGATCGCCGAACAGGCGCTCGACAATGTCGACTGGCTGCCGATCGGCTCCGGCAAGCCCTTCTACGCGGTTGGCGGGACGTGGCGCTCGCTTGCCCGGCTGCATCTGCACCAGAACGGCTATCCGCTGCATGTCATGCACGACTATGCGATCCCGGCCGAGGAGGCGATCGAGTTCTGCCAGCTCGTCGCGCGCCGCGACCCCGACAGCCACGACATGATCGAGGTCGTCTCGCGGGCCCGTCGCCAGTTGCTGCCTTTCGGCGCGGTGGTGATGGAGAAGGTGCTGCGCCGGTCCAAGGCCTCGAAGGTGGTGATGTCGGCCCTCGGCCTGCGCGAGGGGCTGCTCTACGACCTGCTGCCGGAGGAAACGCGCCGCCAGGACCCGCTGGTCGAGGCGGCCCGAGAACTATCGGTCCTGCGCTCGCGCTCGCCCGCCTATGGCGAGGAGCTGATCACCTGGACGGACAAGCTGTTTCCCGCCGTCGGCATCGACGAAACGGAATACGAACGCCGCCTGCGCGCCGCCGGTTGCCTCCTTTCGGATATCGGCTGGCGGGCGCATCCCGACTATCGCGGCGAGCAGAGCCTCAACATCATCTCCAATGCCGGCTTCGTCGGGATCGACCATCCCGGCCGCGCCTACCTGGCGCTTTCCGTCTTCTACCGGCACCAGGGGCTGGTTGAGGATGCGCTGGGACCGCGCATCCGCGAGCTCGCCCACACCCGCCTCAAGGACCGCGCGCGCGTCCTGGGTGGTGCGCTCCGGGTCGCCTCGGTGCTCAGCGCCTCGGTTGCCGGCATCCTGCCGCAGGTGCAGGTGGCCGCCGACGAGGGTGAAGTCGTGATGACGCTGGAAGGGGAGCTGTGCGCCCTGGCCGGCGAGCGGCTGAACAAGCGGCTGACGCAGTTCGCGCGGCTGCTCGGGCTCAAGGCGCGGGTCGAGACGCGCCCCTGAAGCTCCCACGCTTCTGAAGCTTCCAATTCGGGGCGCGTGGCCGCGGTGTTATTCCGCGGCCGCCTTTTCCGTCTTTTGCCGGTTGCGACGGCGCTTCGAGGGCTCTGCCTTGGGGGCGACGATCGGCTCGTCCTGCTCGACGGAGACGATGCGCTTGCCGTTGAAGGCAAGGGCGATCTCGCCGCGTTTCAGCTTCAGGGCGGCCTCGCCGAACAGTTCCCGGCGCCAGCCCTTCAGGGCAGCGACGTCGGCCTCGTCGCTGGCCGCGATCTTTTCCAGGTCCTCCATTGTCGCGATCACCTTGGAGGCGACGCCGTTGGCCTCGCTGATCAGCTTGAGAAGCACCTTGAGAAGATCGACGGCGGCGGCGGAGCCGTCGGGCGCGGAGCGGCCCTTGGGAACCTCCGGCAGCTGGTCCTTGGGGATCGCCAGCGCCCGCTTGACCGCGGCAAGGATGTCCTCGGCCGTGCGCGAGCGCTCGAAGCCGCGCGGAATGGTGCGCAGCGCGGCGAGCGCCTGGGTGTTGGTCGGCTGCTGGGCCGCGACCTCGTAGATCGCGTCGTCCTTGATGATGCGGTTGCGCGGCACGTCGCGTTCATGCGCCTCGCGTTCGCGCCAGGCGGCCACTTCCTGCAGCACGGCGAACTCGACGGGCTTGCGGACCCTGAGCTTGAGCCGTTTCCAGGCGTTTTCCGGGTCGCTCCTGTAGGTGCTTTCCGAGGTCAGGATTTCCATCTCGTCACCCACCCAGTGGCTGCGGCCCTGTTCGGCGAGATTGGCCTTGAGGAAGTGATACACCTCCCGCAGATGGGTGACGTCGGCGAGCGCGTAGTCGAGCTGCTTGTCGGAGAGCGGGCGCCGCGCCCAGTCGGTGAAGCGCGACGACTTGTCGATGCGCTCGGCCGTGATGCGGTGGACGAGCTGGTCGTAGGAGATCGAATCGCCGAAACCGCAGACCATCGCCGCCACCTGGGTGTCGAACACCGGGTGGGGGATGAAACCGCCGAGATGGTAGACGATCTCGATGTCCTGACGCGCGGCGTGGAACACCTTGACGACGCTCTCGTCGCGCATCAGGTCGAAGAACGGGCCGAGATCCAGCTCGTCGGCGAGCGGATCGACGATCACGGCTTCCTCGACACTGGCCAACTGAATGACGCAGAGTTTTGGCCAGAAGGTGGTTTCGCGCAGGAACTCGGTGTCTACCGCGACGAAATCATGTTGGGCGAGACGCTGGCAGACGTCGGCGAGGTCTTTTGTGCTTGTTACGATATGCATGGCGACCGCGAGATATATCCCAAGCTTGCCCGCTTGTCGCCACGAAACCGCCTTGATGCGGCACATCCCGTACAGGGGAGCGGAACGGGCCCGAACGGGCGGTCTGCCTTGACTTTGTCGCCGTGTCGTTGTTTGTGCACGGCGCGCGTCGGCGCCGGACTTCGGCCCGGACTTCTGCCACGCCGCAGGCCTTTCGGCTTTCTTCAAACTTCGGGTCATCGAGGACGAAATGCACCGTTATCGCAGTCACACGTGCGGGGAACTGCGCGAAACCCATGTCGGCGCAACGGCGCGCCTGTCGGGCTGGGTGCACCGCGTGCGCGATCATGGCGGCCTGCTGTTCATCGACCTGCGCGACCATTACGGCATGACGCAATGCGTGGTCGATCCCGATTCGTCGGCCTTCAAGCTGGCCGAGACAGTGCGCGCCGAATGGTGCTTGCGCATCGACGGAGAGGTGAAGAAGCGCACCGACGAGACGATCAACGAGACGTTGCCGACCGGCGCGATCGAGTTGTTCATCCGCGACATCGAGGTGCTGGGCGCGGCGCGCGAACTGCCGCTGCCGGTCTTCAACGAGCCGGACTATCCCGAAGACATCCGCCTGACCTATCGCTTCCTCGACCTGCGCCGCGAGACGCTGCACGCCAACATCATGACGCGCACGAAGATCATCTCGTCGCTGCGCCAGCGCATGGGCGAGACCGGCTTCACAGAGTTCCAGACGCCGATCCTGACGGCGTCCTCGCCGGAGGGCGCGCGTGACTTCCTGGTGCCCTCGCGGCTGCATCCGGGCAAGTTCTACGCCCTGCCGCAGGCGCCGCAGCAGTTCAAGCAGCTGCTGATGATGTCGGGCTTCGACCGCTATTTCCAGATCGCGCCGTGCTTCCGCGACGAGGACCCGCGCGCCGACCGCCTGCCGGGCGAGTTCTATCAGCTCGACGTCGAGATGAGCTTCGTCGAGCAGGACGACGTGTTCTCGACGATGGAACCGGTGATGCGCGGCATCTTCGAGGAATTCGCCAAGGGCAAGCCGGTCACGCAGGCCTTCCCGCGCATTCCCTATGCCGAGGCGATCGCCAAGTACGGGTCCGACAAGCCGGACCTGCGCAACCCGATCGAGATGGCCGACGTCAGCACCCATTTCGCCGGTTCCGGCTTCAAGATCTTCGCGCGCCTGCTGGAAGACGAGAAGAACGCCGTGTGGGCGATTCCCGCTCCGACCGGCGGCAGCCGCGCCTTCTGCGACCGGATGAACTCCTGGGCGCAGGGCGAGGGCCAGCCGGGCCTTGGCTACATCTTCTGGCGCGAGGAAGCCGGTGCCATCGAGGGCGCCGGGCCGCTGGCCAAGAACATCGGGCCGGAGCGCACCGAGGCGATCCGTACCCAGCTCGGGCTGAAGGCGGGCGATGCTGCGTTCTTCGTCGCGGGCGACCCGAAGAAGTTCGCCGATTTCGCCGGCAAGGCCCGCACCAAGGCGGCCGAGGATCTCGACCTTGTCGACCGCGACCGTTTCGCGCTCGCCTGGATCGTCGACTTCCCGTTCTTCGAATGGGACGAGGAGGAGAAGAAGGTCGAGTTCGCCCACAATCCCTTCTCCATGCCGCAGGGCGGGCTCGAGGCGCTCGAGAGCATGGATCCGCTCGACATCAAGGCCTTCCAGTACGACCTCGTGTGCAACGGCTACGAGATTGCCTCCGGCTCGATCCGTAACCAGTCGCCGGATCTGATGGTCAAGGCGTTCGAGATGGTCGGCCTGACCAAGGCCGATGTGGAGGAGCGCTTCGGCGGCCTCTACCGGGCCTTCCAGTACGGCGCGCCGCCGCATGGCGGCATGGCGGCCGGCGTCGACCGCATCGTCATGCTGCTCGTTGGCGCGAAGAACGTGCGCGACGTCAGCCTGTTCCCGATGAACCAGCAGGCGCAGGACCTCCTGATGGGCGCGCCCTCGGATGTCTATCCGAAGCAGTTGCGCGAGCTTCACATCCGTCTCAACCTCCCGGAAAAGGGCTGACGCCGACGGCGCCAGCCTCCTCAAGGCACAGCGCGGCCCCGGGGGCGGCCGCCGCGCATAAACGGACAAGGCCGACGCATTGAAACGCATCTGGTCCTCCCTGTTTGCCGACCCGGAAGGGGCGCCCTTCCTGATCCGCCGCCTGGTGCAGGAAAACGCCCGCGACTATGTGTGGCGCTACGCGCTCGCCTTCGTTTTCATGGGGCTCGTCGCGGCCTGCACGGCGGCCAGCGCCTGGATCATGAAGGACGTGATCAACGGGGTGTTCCTGGAGCGCAACGCGACCATGGTGGTGCTCATCGCCGCCTTCGTCCTGTTCATCTTCACCTTGAAGGGCGCGGCCACCTACGGCCAGCAGGTGGTGCTCGGACAGATCGGCAACGCGATCATCGCCCGCACCCAGTCGCGCCTGTTTCACGCCATCACCCGCCAGGATGTGGGGTTCTTCGAGACCTCCGGCATCGGCGATCTGGGCACGCGCCTGTCGCATAACGCCACGGCGGCGCGGGCCGCGCTCGAACTCGTCGTAACGGCTCTGGGGCGCGACCTTCTGACGGTGATCGCCCTTGTTGCGGTGATGATCGCCCAGGATCCCCTGATGAGCCTGATCGCACTGGTGATCATGCCGCCGGCGATCATCATCATCGCCGGACTGGTGCGCCGGGTGCGCCGGGTCGCCAAGACGCAATTCGTTTCTCTGACGCGCATCCTGTCTATCGCCCAGGAGACGATTTCCGGCATCCGCGTCGTCAAGGCCTTTGCCGTGGAGGACCGGCTGCGGGCCGAAATGGATGCCGCGGTCGCCGATGTCGAGTTGCGCGCCAACAAGATCACGCGCCTGTCGGCACGCACCTCTCCGGTGATGGAAACACTCGGCGGTGCGGCCATCGCGCTGGTCATCCTCTATGGCGGCTACAGCGTCATCGAGCGCGGCGGCGATCCGGGCGCCTTCTTCGCCTTCATCACAGCCCTGTTGCTGGCCTACGATCCCTCGCGGCGGCTGGCGCGCCTCAATGTCAATCTTTCCGCCCACATGGTCGGCATCCGCCTGATGTACGACATCCTCGACAGGGTGCCTGGTGAAAGCGACGAGGTTCCGGCGTCCGCCGACGAGACCGTCACCGCGGGGGCCGTGCGGTTCGAGGATGTCACCTTCCACTATGGCGAGGTGCCGGCGCTCGACGGTCTCGACTTTACCGCCCGCGCGGGCGAGGTGACGGCCCTGGTCGGCCCGTCGGGGGCGGGCAAGTCAACCGTCTTCGCGCTGATCGAGCGCTTCTACGATCCGACCTCGGGGCGCGTCCTGATCGACGACGCGGATGTCCGTGACCGGTCGCTGGCGGCCCTGCGCGGCCGCATTGCGCTGGTCTCGCAGGATACGTTCCTTTTCGACATCTCGGTGCGCGACAACATCTCCATCGGCCGGCCCGGGGCCAGCGACGAGGAGATCCGCCAGGCGGCGCGAGAGGCCAACGCGCACGACTTCATCCTCGCCCTGGAGGACGGCTACGAGACCCGTGTCGGGGAGGGCGGCGGCAGGCTGTCCGGAGGTCAGCGCCAGCGCGTGGCGATTGCCCGCGCGATCCTGCGCGATGCGCCGCTGCTGCTGCTCGACGAGGCGACCTCGGCGCTCGATTCCGAATCGGAAGCAAAGATCCAGGCGGCGCTCGCCAACCTCATGCGTGGCCGCACCACGATCGTCATCGCCCACCGCCTGGCGACCGTGCGCGAGGCGGACCAGATCGTGGTCATGGACCAGGGCCGGGCCATCGAGCGCGGCACCCATACAGAGCTTTTCGCTCATGGCGGTCTCTACAAGCGGCTTTGCGACCTGCAGTTCGCCGAAGGCGGGTCCGGCTCCGCCTGAGGGCCTGCCTCTTTCTCAGTGGTCATCCCCGGCTTGACCGGGGATCCATTGGCAATCTCAGCGGATGTGACTGGCCCCGCCGGGCGCGGTAGGCGTGGAGCCACGCGCCATCGGTGGGGAGCGCGGTTGCCGCCGTCAGCGGACCGTACCGGCGGCGGCCGCCCCAATCCCGTCGCCGCTGCTCTGGAAGCCAATGGGCCCCCGCTCTTCGCTGCGCTTCGGCGGGGGTGACGGCCTGAGGGGGGAAGGGCAGCAAGCCGCCCGCGAGCGCCGGGGTGATGGAAGACGGGCTCTTGCCTTGCCCCCAGTCAGGGGACACCTCTCCGCACTGCGGGCTACGACACGCCGGCCCTTGCCTCTTTCTCAGTGGTCATCCCCGGCTTGACCGGGGATCCATTGGCACCCTCAGCGGATGTGATTGGCCCCGCCGGGTGTGGCTGTGCGCTCCGGCGGTTGGCTGGTCGAGCGCTGGAGGAGGGCTGCGCGCAGCCCTCCAGCCCGTCTTCAGCGCCCCGGATTGGCGCTCACCGTCGCGTTGAGCAACTGCGGCAGCGTGTTCGGCGCGGTTGCAAGCACGCCCATGATCTGCATCGCCGGCACCGGGTTGGCGGGTTCCACGCTCAGCACCAGTTCGTCCGGCGAGACCAGGAAGGCCTTCAGCGCGCCATGCAGGCTCTGGCCGAAGGGAGTGTCCTTCACCGGACCCATCTCATTCGCGGCCTGGTCGGCAAGGCCGAGGGCCAGCGTTTCCGGCGACAGGCCGGAGCCCTTCGCCTGCTGGGCGATGAAGGCGGAGACGAGCTTTGCGTCGCGCACGGTGATCCGTGCCCGGTTGACGGTTGCCGTGGCGATCGCCATCTGGGCCTGCTCCGGGCTTTCGAAGACGATGCGCGGAATGCCGCCGATCTCCATCTCCATGTCGACCGATCCGCCGCCCTCGATGTTGAAGGACACCGGATCGGCGCTCAGCACCTGGGTGTCCGGATCCCAGCGCAGCCGCATGCGGTCCGAATAGCGCACCACGTCGAGCCCCATTGCCTCGAACAGGGCGCGCGCCTCCTCCTCCTCGATCAGCGAGACCGGGAAGACGGCGTTCTCGGTGAGGCCTTCGATCGCGGTCGGGAACGGCTGGATGAAATCGCTCATCGCCAGCCGGTAGCGATCCAGCGAGATGGGTGCCGGCAGCTGGTTGGAGGAAACCTTGAGCCCCTCGATCTCCATCAGGCCGAGCGTCGGCACGATCGAGAGAATCTCTGCAAGCGAGGGTTCGTTCTTGGCGGCGGCCAGCCCGAAATCGAGATAGGAGGCCAGCCGCGCCAGGCGCAGGTCCTTCATGGTGAACCCGGCAAGGTCGAACACGCCGGCGTCTTCCCCGGTCTTGAACGAGGCATCCTTGATGGAGAACTCGCCAACCCCGCCATAGGACGCGTTCCTGGCCGTGACAGTGCCGATGGCGCCGTTGATCGCCTCGCTGCTCACCGCCAGCGCTTCTAGATCGAAACTGTCGAGCGACAGGGCTTCCAGCGCGTCGAGCGCCTCGCGGCCGATTGCGGCCAGGCCCGCCTCGTTGGTCGGCAGGGTGCCGAGCATGGCCTTGTCGCCGATGCCCGCCAGATCCACGGCCGGTTTATCGGCGGCGATGCGGAGTCCGGCTGCCGCCATGCTGCGAATCGCGCCCGATCCGATCGAAGCGACGCTGATGTCGACATTCTCGACGCTCATGGCCTCGATCATGGCGTCGCCGGTAAGTTGGTCGCCGGGCAGCACGCCGAGCAGGCGCAGCAGCGGCTTGATGTCGGTGCCTGTGACGACCTGCGGGCCTGTCTCCTGGCGCATCGTCATGGTCTGGCCGTCCGAACTCGGTGCAGCCGTGAGCAGGGTTTCGGACACCGTCCGTTCAATGCGTTGCTCGTCCATCCGGCCGTTGGCGACACCGGTGATGGTGAAATTCTCGTAGCGCTCGCTGCCGCCGCCGCCATCGGGAAGCTTGGACTTGGCTTCCAGCAGGCGCACGGACATGCGGTCCACGCGTCCGCGCAGCGAGGCGACGATGGCCGGCACAAAGCGGGAAACGGGCCGTGCCGCGTCCTCCTCGACCCGCAGATAGGGCTGGTAATAGTTCTCCGCGACGAGATCGTACTGCGTGGCGGTGATCTCGAAAGGCGTCCGCCGGCCTTTCTCGGTGACGCCCCCGCTGAAGGTGAACTCGTGTCCGCCCGGCTGTTCGTAGCGGTCGAGATGGACGCCGTCCGCTTCCATGCGGGCACCGATCAGCCGCGTTTCCGGGCTGTCGATGCGGATGTCGATGTCGATGTCTGTCTCGCCGAAGGAAAAGGCGAAGTCCCAGCCGAGCTTCGCCCCGCGCAGGATCGCGTCGGACGGCGCCGTCTCGGTCAGGCTCTCGTATTCGGCAATGGTCGCGCCGTTGGCCTTGGCCCAGGCGAAGAAGGCTTCGCTCGCCTCGATGGCCGGATTGGCGCTGGCCGGGGCACTGAGCGCTGTTACGGCAAGCAGAAAGGCGCCGGCGACCGGCGCGCGCAAGGAAATATTCGACATGATCGGTGTCCGTCGCTGGAAATGGATATGCAAAGCGCTTCGATCCGCCCGGGGCGGACGCGGGAAGGCGTGAGCCCTCCCGCGATTGCTCAGTTCTCGTTGGCGGTGATGGTCACGCCGAGAATGTCGGGCAGCGTCTGCGGCGCCATCATCGCGGTGCCCAGCACCTGGGCAAAGGGCACCGGCGCGGACGGCATCGCCGTGGCGCTGAGCGACTTGGGATCGTTGAGGAAGGTGGTCGCCGCGGCGGCGACCTTCTTCTGGAAGCCGGGATTGTTGATCATCGACAGCATGAAGGGCAGGGCGCCGGTCAGCTGCTGCACGAACTCCTCGCGCGTGGCGCCGGCTTCCTTGGCCTGGTTGTCGAGCAGCCGGTCGACGAGCGAGCCGTTGTCGATGCGCAGCGTCAGGCTTTCCACCAGCAGGCCCTGCATCAGGCCCATCGCCTTTTCGGGATTGTCCTGGGCCGCGTCGAGCTGCTGGACCACCTCGCGCGTCAGGCCGTTGATGCGCAGCGTGGCGTTGATCGTGGCGGCGTTCTCGCCGGCGAGCGTCAGCTTCTCGATGTTGAGCGTGCCGCTGGCCGGATCCCAGTCGATCTCCATCTGCAGGCTCAGCATGACCTTGTCGTAGCCAAGGTCGGTGAGGGTCTTGCGCTCGTCTTCGTCAAGGGCCTCGGCGCTCACCTCCACGCCTTCCAGCGACAGCGAGCCGGCGGTGGGCAGGTCGCCGTCCATCCTGTCGACCACGGCGCTGGCCCGCGCGATGGGGATCGTGCCCTGGTCCTCGGTCTCGACGACGATGCCGGTCAGTTCCGCGCTCGAATATCCCGGCGCGATGGCGTCGGTCGAGGCCTTGGCCTTGACGCTTGCGGCCGAGGGAAGCACCGGCTTGACGATGGCGACGCGGGCAACGCGGGCGTTCACCTTGTCCTTCCCGTCCGTGTCGTCGATGGCGACGTCCGTCATCGTCATCGTGTCGGCCGACAGCTTGCCCTCGGCATCGACGCTGCCGCCGGCGATGGAGGTCTCGGCGATGGTGAGGTCGGATGTCTTGCCGTTGTCGTCGACGCTGGCGCGCAGGCCCGTGATGACGACGTCGCCGCCGCTGCCCGAAACGCCGTCATAGCCGGAGATCGTCGCGTTGCCGGCCTCCAGGATCTCCATGAAGGTGTCGGCGACCTGGTTGCCGGAGGCGTCGAAGGCGAGCGCCGTGTGGCTGACAAGGGGCGCGGCGAGCAGGAACGGGCAGGCCAGCGCGAACGCGCGGGCGCGACGGCGTAGGGGAAGATAGGTCATGCAGACGTCTCCGAATTTCGTTTGCTGTTATCCGCTCCCTGCCTGCGGAGCGCTACGATGCGTCAAATATGGTTCAAGGACAAGCCGCGCGCGAAGATTGTCCCGCGGAAACCGAGACAGCGAATGGGTTGCGCGCGCCGGGCTAGGATGCGGATGCCAAACGCTTTTCCGGCCATTCGGCCATGGCATTTGCGACCATTTCAAGGCTCGGCAGACTGGCCTCGTTGCCAAGGTGCTGGATCGCGTGCGCCGAGGCCGCGCGGGCGAAGCGGAAATGCTCCTCCCAGCTGCGACCCGGTTCCGCCAGGTAGGAATGGATATAGGCCCCGTGAAAGACGTCGCCGGCGCCGTTGGTGTCGATGATCCGCTCGCGCGGCACGTCGAGGGCGGGCAGGTGCTTCGTCGGACCGCCATCCTCGTACCAGACGAGCCCCTCGTCGCCGAGCGTCACCCCGCCCACCGGGCAGCCCCTTGCGCGCAGCAGGTCGAGCGTCTCCTCCACGCTTGACCCCAGCTGCTCGCAGAAGCGGGCGGAGACGATGGCGACATCGATGAAGCGCAGCAGCTCTTGCGTGTTCTCGCGCACCGCGCCGCCGTCGAGCGAGGTCAGGATGCCGGCCTCGCGCGCCGCGCGGGCATAATGGAGCGCGGCGTCCGGCATGTGCCCGTCCAGGTGCAGCGCTCGGCAGCCGTCCAGGTTGAGGACCGGGAAGGGGTGCAGGAAATCATTGTCGCGGCAGCGCACGATGGCGCGCTTGCCGCCCTTGGGCATGATGAAGGAGAGGGAGGATTCGCGCACCTTGCGGCCATGCACCGAGATGCCGTATTTCGCCGCCATGTCGAGGAACATGCGCGCCAGCCAGTCGTCGGCCTGCGAGCACAGGAGGTCCGGGGCGATGCCGAGCTTCGCGCAGGCGAAACCGGCGGTCACCGCGTTGCCGCCGAAGCTGACCGCATAGTCGCGCGCGATCGTCTTGTCGTCGCCGGTGGGCAGCGCGTCGGTCAGGAAGGTGATGTCGATATAGGCCTGGCCGATGAACAATGCCTGCATGCGGGGCTCCTCTCGCGTGAGATCAACGCAGGTGGCTAAGTGGCCGTGCGTCCGGAATTATTTTCGCTGCGCCCGGCTTTCTCTTCAGGGGTCATTTACCAAAGCGGGGCATAGTGGCACGGCTGTTCAATGTCGGATGATCGCGTGCCGCATCGCTATACCCGCTTCCTGAAAACGCTCGTGATCGCCCTCGGATTGGCGATCGCACCCCTGATCGCGGCCAATTACATCCTCAACAACTATGCCGTAACACAGGCCGAAACCGAGATGAAGGCGGTGGCGGAGCGCTATGTGCTGCGCGCCGAAAAAGCCATCGGCGATGCCGTCCAGGTTCTCCAGGGCCTGCACCAGAACGGCTTCGTCACCTGCTCGGCCTCCGACCGCGCCGCCTTCCATGCCGGCCTGATCGCGGCGCCCTTCGTGCAGATGATCGGCGTTGTCAATTCCAGCGGCGTGCTGATGTGCAACGTGCCGGACGAGGCGAGCAGCGGCGAGCCGGTGCTGCCCGTGCTGCAGTCCGAATCGCCGCTTGTGGGCATCGGCATGCGCGACCGCGCCTATGAGGGCACCCGCGTCGCGCTGGTCAGCTGGCGGATCGGAAACGGCAGCCGGCTGCTTGCGGAAATCTCGCCGGTGGCGATCTCCATCGATCCGGGCCCGGAATACCTGCGCGCCCATCGCCATGTGGAGCTGCGCCTTGGCGATGGCGTCGTCTGGCTGCGTTCGGGCGAATACGGCCGGCTCGATTCGCGCTCCGGCGAGCGCGAGCTCGTCGTCGAGGTCGCCTCGACCAAGTACCCGATGCTGGCCACCGTCACCGCGCCGGCCTCGGCCGCCGACAACCTGGTGCGCGACCTCAAGGTCGTCTCGGCCATTGCCGCCGTCGGCTTTGCCATTCTCTTCGTCGCCGTCAGCGTCTGGTTCTCCTGGCGCCCGGAAAGCGAGGCGGAGGACGAGTTCGTCCAGTCGATCCGCCGGGGCGAGTTCGTGCCCTATTACCAGCCGGTGATGGACATCGAGACCGGCCGGTTGCGCGGCTGCGAGGTTCTGATGCGTTGGGCGCGGCCCGACGGATCGGTGATCTCGCCCGGCGCCTTCATGACCTTCGCCGAGACCTCCGGCCACATTTTCGAGATGACCCGCCAGATCATGCGCAAGACGCGCGACGAAGTCGGCGACCTCTATTTCCAGAACCCGGAATTCAAGCTCTCGATCAATCTCTTCGCCGGCCATTTCGAGGACCGCAAGATCGTCGAGGACATCATCGAGATCTACGGGGATTCCAAGATCGCCTTCCAGCAGATCGTCATGGAAGTGACCGAGCGCCAGCCGCTTTCGGACATGGACACGGCGCGCAAGATCATCGCCGAGATGCAGGCGGTGGGCGTGCGCGTCGCGCTCGACGACGTGGGCACCGGCCATGGCGGCTTCGCCTATCTGCAGAAGCTGGGTATCGACATCATCAAGATCGACAAGATGTTCATCGACAGCCTCGGGACCGACGACAATTCCACCACCATCGTCGACACGATGGTGGAGCTCGCCGACAACCTGGGCATGGGCATCATCGCCGAGGGCGTCGAGACGATGGAGCAGATCGAGCGCCTGCGCGAGCTCGGCGTCTCCGCAGCGCAGGGCTACATCTTCGCACCGCCGCTGCCGGCTAAGCTCTTCATCGACCTAGCCACCGCGCTCTCGGGCGGCAAGGCGGCCGGCGAGGACGACGAGAGCGCCGAGGCCGTCGGGGCCGTCGCAAAGGTCGCGTGAGGGGGGGGCGGGGCTGGCTGATCGCATGCTCGCCGCCGGGAGGCGAGCATGCGACGTGTTCCCGTGCTGGCGGCAACCGGCGTCGTAATCTGGGTGTTGAGCCAGAAACCGCAGGGTCCCGCTTGTAAGCCTCCAGTTCGAAACGGTGTCGTGGGCGTCCGGAGTGGAGTCGTATGACTGCTCGGCGTCTGATTATCGCCGTTCACAGGGCTGACCTCGGAACTGACCGTTCGTTTATATCGCGGAGTGGTTCCCCGCGACATGTCCAATAGATTCGTTCTGGACCGATCCGCGCTTCACGTCTCTCACCCGATCTTCAATGGTTTCGTTGGTGTGCCAATTTCGCGCTAGGGTCGCTCTCTGGACCAGTTCAATTCGGTTTATACTTTACAATATTTTGGGAGGAACATAGCATTCTCAATGCTGTGCTTGAGAAGCAGTGGCAACGCTTCATCGCGCGATGTAGGGGGGAGTGCTATCGCTTCGAAATATAATGCCACCGGGTCGATGCTCGGATATTTGTACCAATGCCGCGAAGCGCTGCTTCTCGCATTGCTGGAGACAAAATCTCGGCCTGGCTTATCGATCTCCATCGAACGCTTCGACGATGTCGCCTTCGAGCAGAATGGCACTGCGATCGAACAGCTTCAGCTGAAACACCATGTCAGCCAATCTAGTCTGACCGATATGAGTGTCGATCTGTGGAAGACGCTGCGAATTTGGAGCGAGCAAATTGCCGAGAACCCGCAGTTGCCGTTCGAGCGACGGTTCACAATCATCACCACCGCACAGGCGCCGACCGGTTCAGCCGCAGAACTGCTGCGGGCGACCCGCCCGTCCGCCCATGCCGAAGCAGACGCTCTTGTACTATTGCGCACGGCAGCCGAGGGCTCAGTAAATCAGGAATCCGCCGCTGGTCGGAAGGCATTTCTCACCTTGTCCGAGCATAACCAGAGCAACCTACTCGCATCACTGAGAATCCACGACAATGCGCCGAGTATCACCAATGCGCGTAGCGAGATCGAGGAACAGCTGTTCTTCTCGGCGCCCGATGGGAAAGTCTCCGACCTAGTTGACCATCTTGAAGGCTGGTGGTTTGCACAAATTGTTAGTTGCCTCGCTGTTTCGGACGCAGTTGCTATTTCCCTCCTTGCGCTCCGAGCGAAACTCGACGAGATCGCACGGGCTTTTCGCAACAATGAGCTGCTGATCAGTCCGGAGGCGCTGGCCGTTTCCGCCGACGATTTGCCCGAGTTCGATGGGCGCACTTTCGTGCGGCAGATGCGCTGCGTTGATGTAGCTCAAGAATCGGTTGAACTCGCCAAGCTCGATTTCTATCGAGCGACGGCGCAACGCTCGGCCTGGGCACGGGAGAACGCGTTGCTCGATGGCGAGGCTGCGCGCTACGATGCTGATTTGGTCGAGCGGTGGAACCGCGAGCGGTTTGCCTGCGAAAGCAGCGGCAAGCCTTTAACTGATGATGACAAGAAGCTGTTTGGCCGCCAGTTATTCCACTGGGCGAGCCGGGCGCAGGCGCCGTTTCGCAACCGTCACGAGCAATGGCTGTGCGCCGGATCGTATCAGATTCTTGCCGACAGGGTGACGATCGGCTGGCACCCTGATCACGGTAAAATGTTCGGTGCGTCCGCCAAAGGTAAGGCTGCATGAGCTTGATGCTGCAGTGGGAGGGTCGTCCGCGCGAAGAGGCGCATCTGTTCAATCCGGCTTTCTGCGCTGCCATGCTGCATGAGTTTGTTAAGGAATATCAGAAGGCGAAAGGACAGGCCGCACCTTACGCTTTGTTGTTCTGCGCCCTGTCGATCGCGCTCCATAGCAAGACACGGCGTGCTCTTCCCGGTTCGACAGTGACGTCGCTCTATTCGTGGCGTGAACGCAACCCAGAAGTGCTGGTCGGGTTCGCTGAGCGGGCACGCTTGCTTCGCCCGGTTGTGCAGGAAGCGTTGCGGTTCGCGATCGATCGCTCTGCGCTGGACTTCGCTGAGGGCGGCGCTGTCATGTCGGGCGCGAAGCCTCTCGTGGTCGCAAAGAGGTTCGAGCAGGGACTTACCGTTGATGCCTGCGAGTGCATAGCCGCCGCACGCCTGTTGGGCCGGTGGCTTGCAAAGGCTGGGACGACATCGACGATCTTGGCGGCGTGGGGGATTAAGCCATGAGCATGAGTATCGGGGCGATTGTGCTCTATTCCCGCTCGGGCGAGCAACGCAGGCTCGCGTTCAAGAGTCGCGGCTTCAACGTAATTACTGGCGACTCCAAGACAGGCAAGTCGGCGATCATCGACATCATTGATTATTGCCTTGGTCGGAGCAGCTGCAATGTCGCCGAAGGTGTCATTAGACGCAGCGTTTCTTGGTTCGCAGTCTGCTTGCTGAACGGAGAAGACGAGCTATTCGTCGCGCGTAAGAATCCGGGACCGGGTACGGACACAGGTGGCGAAATCTATGTTCGCCGTGGCACATTCGACGCACCGCCGGCTTTCGACGAGCTTGCGCGCAACGTGGTTGAATCTGAGTTGATCTCGCTATTGTCGCGCTTTGTCGGCATCTCGGAAAATGAGCACCGGCCACAAAGCGGCACACGGCTCCCGCTCCAAGCAACAATCCGGCACGCCTTGTTTCTGTGCTTCCAGAAGCAGGACGAGATCGACAATCGCGACCGTCTTTTTCACCGGCAAGGTGACCAGTTCATCCCTCAGGCGATCAAGGATACGCTTCCTTATTTCGTCGGAGCGGTCGACGAACAGCATTTCTTGCGGCAGCACGAGCTTGATCTTGCTCGCGAGGCTTTGCGCGAGCTCGAGCAGCGCGCTCAGCGACAGAATGAAGCGCGAAATGTTGATGTCGCCCGTATCCGCAGGCTCGTGACGGATGGTAAGCGCGTCGGCCTTATTGTTTCGGAGTATGAGCCGGTTGAGATCGATGCTGCTCTCGAGGTTCTCGACCACGCTTCCCAAACAGACCTCGCTACCACGGCGGTGCTCCCCGATTTCGGCGACTCTATCGATCGCCTTCGGGGTGAGCAGGCGACTCTGCGGAGCGATCTCGAGCGCGTGAATGACGAGATTCGAGCCTCGCGATTGATGCTGTCCGAGCAAAGCGCGTATTCGCGCGAGGGGCATGAACAGCGGGCACGGTTGAGTTCAATCGGTCTCTTCAAGGTCGAGGCCGATGGGCACCAGTGCCCACTTTGCAATACGGCTCTCGACGTGCCAACGCCTGCCACGGCCCAGGTTGCTGACGCCTTGCGCATGGTGTGCGAACAGCTCTCAGCGGTCGAGGTCGAACAACCGCATCTTCAGCGCTATATTGAAGGCTTAGAGCAACGCCGGGGTAAGCTTGAACGCGAATTGGTAGAGGCACAGAACTCACTGTCGCGGCTGATCACGGACGACGCCCGGGCGAAGGCGCAGCAGGATCTGATGGTAGATCAAGCGCGCGTCGTCGGCCGTATCGCAGCCTTTCTAGACGCTCTCCGACCGAGCGACAGCGAGCCTGATCTGGCACTCTTGATTGAGGCGGCAAAGCGCAAGGTTGAAACCCTCGTGGCTGCCGTGAACGCTGATGATGTCTCTCAGCGCCTTGACACCTATCTCAATCTCATAAGCAAGCAGATGTCTGCCTTTGCTGAATCACTCGATCTCGAGCACAGCGGTAGCGAGCTTCGGCTAGACATTAAGAAGCTGACAGTCGTCGCGGACACGCTGGACGGCCCGATTCCCTTGAACCGGATGGGAAGCGGTGAGAATTGGGTAGGCTATCACGTGCTGACCTATCTAGCTCTGCATTGGTGGTTCAGAAAACGCAACCGACCCGTGCCGGCAACACTGATCTTCGATCAGCCTTCGCAGGCTCATTATCCGGCCGAGCGCGATCAAGAGGGAAGCCTCGATCCCCTCGACGACAAGGATCGCCATGCGGTGCAGGCCCTCTTCGAACTGATGTACCGCGCTTGTCAGGAGATCGAGGGGCTGCAACTGATCGTGCTTGATCACGCGCATCTCGCTGACGACTGGTTTGAGGCATCGATAGTCGAGGAATGGCGCCGTAACCGCTTCCTCGTGCCGCCCGAATGGGACACGCGAGAGAGATGAAAGAAAGTGCTTTTCTGCTGCGTATTGCAGCCCCGCTGCGATTGTGGCTTGATTCCACCAATCGCCTAGAAAGAGACTCATAGCGCAACGAGTAGCCGTGATCGGGCTGGCTGGTGTCAGTTCTCAGAAATCAATGTCTGAGAGCCTCGCCCGTCCTTACTCGCCCGGCGTCCAGGGCTGGTAGTCGCCGGTCACCTGCGGGCGCTTGTCGCCGGTCAGGATCGAGCCCTTGGGCCGGTAGGCCTGATGCGTGCCGGTGCGGTTGGGGATGTGCGGGGCTTCCCAGGTGCGGGGGGCGTAGTCGGTCTCGCTCGGGGCGACGTCCGTGCGGTGGTGCATCCAGCCGTGCCAGCCGGGCGGGATCGTCGAGGCTTCTGCGAGGCCGTCATAGATCACCCAGCGCTTCTTGCCGCCGCGCTCGCGGTAGTAGGAATTGCCGAACTCGTCCTTGCCGACGAACTCGCCCTTGCGCCATGTGAAGAGGCGCGTGCCCCAGGTGGCGCTGTTCCACCAGGTGAAGAATTGCAGCAGGGTTTTCATCGGCTCGCCGTCTCGTTTGATACCGTTGCCCTCGCATAGCGCACCCTTGCCCGTTGCGCAATGCGGCGGGGCGTCCCGGCCGGCGGCGAGCGGCGCCCGTCTTCTTCCTGAAGGGGTCTTCTTCCTGAAGGCGGTTTCCTCAGGCGGCGTTCTTGTCGCGCTTGGGGCGCACGGTGGCAAAGCCGGCGCGGGCGGTCTTGGCGTTGGGCGCGCCGGTCTCGTGCACCTGGGGCGGTGCCGTCTCGGGCCGGCTCGCCGGGGTCTGCGGCACGTCGCGGCGCGTCACGGCGGGCTTGACGGTGACGACGTTGCGGCCGTTGCCGATCTGCTGCCACTTGCGCGCCTTGGCATCGAGACTGTCGGCGACGCCGTCGATGACATAGCGCCCGTCCTCGCCCATCACCAGCGGGCGGGCATCGCGCAGCGTCCACATCAGCCGGTCGTAAAGGGCGGAGGGCGACAGCGGCTTGGTCAGGACGTGCTGGGCGCCGTCGCGCAGGATCCGGTCGATCAATGTGCGGGTGCCGTGCGCGGTGCAGAACATCACCGGCAGGAAGCAGAGCGGCGCCATCTTGCGCTGGCGGATGGCGCGCAGCAGGGCGACGCCGCTCATCGGCTTCATCCGCCAGTCGGTGATGATGAAATTGGGCGGGTCGAGCCGCATCACTTCCAGCGCCGCCTCGGCGGTGTCGAAGGTGCGCACCCGGCGCACGCGGAACGACAGCAGCGTCGACCGCAGGATCGCCTGCATCGGCTTGGAATCGTCGACGACGACGACATCGAGATCGCCGATGTCCAGTCCGTATGCGTAATGCCGCGTCATCCGAGCCACGTTGCCATCCCGGTTGGAGGTCCCAAGGAAGGCATTTAAAGCACAGCCGGATTTCCCCGCGATTGAGGGGAACAAGACGATTCTCAGACAGTTTTGCTAAAATTGAATCAATATCGCTGTTATATTGGCAAAACAGACGTGATTCTGTTTTTCACCCGCGTCGTTTCGGGCTGTTTTCGGCCGGATTTGGCGCAATCGGGGACAGATTCGCGCTGTCCCCGGGGTGTTCCGGGGCACCCCGTACGGCTCCGTTTTTGGGGCCGGAAAACCGCCAATCCCCGCAACCGGCGGTGTGGCGGTGCTCCCGTCACGCGGGGCCGGGGAGGCGCCGGTCAGGGCGGAAGGCCACTTGCAAGGCCTATCTGGCGGCCGAGCCGGCAAAGCACCCGTCATCCTCGTTATCCACACGCACACACTACATTTGGGGTCTGGCCGAGGCGTGACCACAATAGATGGATTTGGGTGCTTGACGCTCACCGGCGATTCACCCTAACGTTCGGGTGTCGGATAAATCGCAGACAGGTTGGGGCTTCGACCCCGCGTCCTCATCAACTGCAAGCGTATGGTCCCCGGAGCCTTCCGGGTTTCGGCATGGCGACCGCGGCGGTTCGCGATGCGGGAAAATTGCGCCTTGCGTTGACGATATGTCGTGACAGAAAAGCGATGATCTACTATATATGGTGTTCATCCTTCACACATGACCGCGCGGCAAAGCGCGGCGAAATCACAGGGCGGCGGGGACAGGGCTTGCGCATCTTCAGGTGCGCGGCCCGGCGGCATGGCCGCCTCGCACCGGGCGCCGGCATCATGCCGCGCGCCGCTCCACCGGCGGCCTTGGCCGCGAATAGATACCCACGGCCCGCCGGGCCGATGCACGTTAAGGGGGCTTTTGGATGAAGATCGAGCGGCGTTACACGAAGGGCGGCCAGTCGCCCTATGCCGAGATCGCGTTTCGCGTGGCCACGAGCGAAATTCGGAATCCGGACGGCTCGATCGTCTTCCGGCTTGAAAACATTGACGTTCCTGCGCAGTTCTCGCAGGTTGCCGCGGATATCCTGGCGCAGAAATATTTCCGCAAGGCCGGTGTCCCCGCCCGCCTGAAGCCGGTCGAGGAGAACACCGTTCCCTCCTGGCTGTGGCGGCAGGAGGCGGACCTTGCAGCGCTCGAGGCGCTGCCCGAGGAAGAGCGCTACGGCTCGGAAATCGACGCCCGCCAGGTCTTCGACCGGCTCGCCGGCACCTGGACCTACTGGGGCTGGAAGGGCGGATACTTTGACGGCGAGGACGACGCCCGCGCCTTCTACGACGAGCTGCGCTACATGCTCGCCACCCAGAAGGTGGCGCCGAACTCGCCGCAGTGGTTCAACACCGGCCTGCACTGGGCCTATGGCATCGACGGCCCCAGCCAGGGGCATTTCTACGTTGATTTTCAAACAGGTGAGCTGACCCGCTCGGCCACCGCCTATGAGCATCCGCAGCCGCATGCCTGCTTCATCCAGTCGGTTCAGGACGATCTCGTCAACGAGAACGGCATCATGGACCTGTGGGTGCGCGAAGCGCGCCTGTTCAAGTACGGATCGGGGACAGGCTCCAACTTCTCCCGCGTGCGCGGCGAGGGCGAGAGGCTGTCGGGCGGGGGCAAGTCGTCCGGCCTGATGAGCTTCCTCAAGATCGGCGACCGGGCGGCCGGGGCCATCAAGTCGGGCGGCACGACGCGTCGCGCCGCCAAGATGGTGGTGGTCGATGTCGATCATCCCGACATCGAGGATTACATCACCTGGAAGGTCCGCGAGGAGCAGAAGGTGGCCGCGCTCGTCACCGGCTCGAAGATCTGCCAGAAGCACCTGACCGCGATCATGAAGGCCTGCGTCAATTGCGAGGCCGACAACGGGGATTGCTTCGATCCGGCGAAGAACCCGGCCTTGAAGCGCGAGATCCGCGCCGCCAAGAAGATGATGGTGCCGGAGAACTACATCCAGCGCGTCATCCAGTTCGCCCGCCAGGGTTTCACCAAGATCGAGTTCCCGACCTACAATACCGACTGGGATTCGGAAGCTTACCTGACGGTTTCGGGCCAGAATTCCAACAACTCTGTGCGCGTCACCGACGGCTTCCTGACCTCCGTGGTCGAGGACGGCGACTGGAACCTGACCGCGCGCAAGGACGGCCGCGTCACCAAGACGCTGAAGGCCCGCGAATTGTGGGAGCAGATCGGCTATGCCGCCTGGGCCTCCGCCGATCCGGGCATCCAGTACCACACGACGATCAACGACTGGCACACCTGCCCGGCCTCGGGCGAGATCCGCGCCTCGAACCCGTGCTCCGAGTACATGTTCCTCGACGACACGGCCTGCAACCTGGCGTCGCTGAACCTGCTGCAGTTCCGCGGCAAGGACGGGGTGTTCGACGTCGAGGCCTATGAGCACGGCGTGCGTCTGTGGACCATGGTGCTCGAGATCTCGGTGCTGATGGCGCAGTTCCCCTCGAAGGAGATCGCGGAGCTGTCCTACCGCTACCGCACGCTCGGCCTTGGCTACGCCAATATCGGCGGGCTGCTGATGACGTCCGGCATTCCTTATGACAGCGACGAGGGGCGGGCGATCTGCGGCGCTCTCACCGCGATCATGACCGGTGTTTCCTACGCGACTTCGGCAGAGATGGCTGGCGAACTCGGCGCCTTCCCGGGCTACGCGGACAATGCCGAGCACATGCTGCGCGTCATCCGCAACCACCGCCGCGCCGCCCATGGCGAGAGCGAGGGCTACGAGGGACTCAACACCAATCCGGTGCCGCTCGACCATGCGTCCTGCGCCGACAAGGTGCTGGTCGAACGGGCCAAGGCGGCCTGGGATCTGGCACTGGAGCTGGGCGAGAAGCACGGCTACCGCAACGCCCAGTCGACAGTGATCGCGCCGACCGGCACGATCGGCCTGGTCATGGATTGCGACACGACCGGCATCGAACCCGACTTCGCGCTGGTGAAGTTCAAGAAGCTGGCCGGTGGCGGCTACTTCAAGATCATCAACCGGGCGGTCCCCGAGGCGCTGCGCACGCTCGGCTATTCCGAGAGCGAGATCGCCGAGATGGAGGCCTACGCGGTCGGCCACGGCACGCTCGACCAGGCTCCGGCGGTCAATCCCGGCAGCCTACGCGCCAAGGGGTTCAACGATGCCGCGCTGGAGAAGGTGGCGGGCGCGCTGAAGTCGGCCTTCGACATCAAGTTCGTCTTCAATCGCTGGACGCTCGGCGACGAGTTCCTGACCGACGCCCTGAAGGTGCCGGCCGAGAAGCTCGACGATCCGGATTTCGAGCTGCTGGCGCATCTCGGCTTTTCTCGTGCCGATATCGAGCAGGCCAACACCCATGTCTGCGGCGCGATGACGCTGGAAGGCGCGCCGTTCCTCAAGCAGGAGCATTACGCGGTCTTCGATTGCGCCAATCCGTGCGGTCGCCTGGGCAAGCGGTTCCTGTCGGTGGAGAGCCACATCCGCATGATGGCGGCGGCACAGCCGTTCATCTCCGGCGCGATTTCCAAGACGATCAACATGCCGAACGACGCGACGGTTTCCGATTGCGCCGAGGCCTACATGCTGTCCTGGCGCCTGGCGCTGAAGGCCAACGCGCTCTACCGCGACGGCTCGAAGCTGAGCCAGCCGCTCAACTCCCAGCTTCTCGCCGACAGCGACGATGACGAGGAGGATGCGGTCGAGGCGCTGATGGCGCAGCCGCAGGCGGCGCGGGCCGAGATGGTGGCGGAACGGATCGTCGAGCGCATTGTCGAGCGGGTGGTGGAACGCACCGTGCGCGAGCGCGAGAAGATGCCGGACCGGCGCAAGGGCTACACCCAGAAGGCGCGTGTCGGCGGCCACAAGGTCTATCTGACCACGGGTGAGTATGGCGACGGCCGCCTCGGCGAGATCTTCATCGACATGCACAAGGAAGGCGCCGCCTTCCGCTCCTTGATGAACAATTTCGCCATCGCCATCTCGCTCGGCCTCCAGTACGGCGTGCCGCTCGAGGAATATGTCGACGCCTTCACCTTCACCCGGTTCGAGCCGGCCGGCATGGTGCAGGGCAACGAGGCGATCAAGAACGCGACCTCGATCCTCGACTACATCTTCCGCGAACTGGCCGTCTCCTACCTGGACCGGCACGACCTGGCCCATGTGTCGCCGGAATCCCTGTCGACCACGTCGATCAGCGGCGGCGAGAACGAAGGCCGTCCGGCCGGCACCGCGCATAGCGGCGTCGTGTCCAAGGGGCTTGTGCGCGGCCAGACGGAGCGTTTCCGCCTCGTCGGCAACCCGGGTGAGCCGGCCGGCTCGCTTGGCGGCGGCGAGGGCGGCTCGGCCAAGGGCGGCAAGGCCTCGGCGGTTGCCAGCGGCAGCATCCATGCCCGCACGGCGGCGGTCGCGACCGCCTTCAAGCGGGATGTGGAGGCAGAGCCGGAGGCGGATGTCGCGGTCGGCACCGCAGCGCCCGCCAAGGCAAGCCAGGCGCAGCAGATCGCCAAGGCCCGGATGCAGGGCTACGAGGGCGAGAGCTGCATGGAATGCGGCAACTTCACCATGGTGCGCAACGGCACCTGCCTGAAATGCGACACCTGCGGCAGCACCAGCGGCTGCAGCTGACGGGACGGGGACGGCTGGCCTGAAGGCCGGCCTCCCTGCTGCTCGATATACGAAACACAAACCCGTCCGGCAGCGATGCCGGGCGGTTTTTGTTTTCAGGGACAAGACGCGGGGCGCGGCGGCCGGTTCTCACCGGTCATCCCGGGCAAGCGCGGTGAAGCCGGCGCGCCCGCCGATCAGGGGAGCGCCTGCGGCGCGGCTGATACGCTGGATGCCGGATCCGGCCATGTGTTTGCGGCGCAGACCGTTCGGCAGGGCGGGAGCGGGAATGGCGGGATTCTATGTGTTGCTGTCTTTGCCGTCATTGGCGGGGCCGACGGGAGCGATCAAGGCGGCGTCATTGACGTCATCGGCCTTTCGCCGCGCCTGAATAGCATCGGAAAAGGCTGCGGCGAGAATGCCTGTCGGCATTGCGATCAGGCCAATCCCGGTGACAGCGGTCAGCCCGGCAAAAAACTGTCCAAGAGCTGTCTTGGGATAGACGTCTCCGTATCCGACCGTGGTGAGAGTTGCGATTGACCACCACATGGTTCGCGGAATGCTTCCGAAGGTCTCGGGCTGTATCGCACCTTCCACCAGATAGAGAACAGTAGAGGAGAAGAGCAGCAACATGCCGGCGATGCCTGCGCTCATCATCAACTCGAAACGTCGAGAATGAAGGGCTTGGGAAATCGCCTCGAAGGCTCGCGAGAAGCGGCCAAGGCGGGCCACCCGCAGAATGCGCGTCAAACGGAAAAGCCTGAGCAGGAATGCTTCCGTACCGAAGGTGGTGAGCAGGAGCGGCAAGATCGCCAGAAAGTCCATGATTGCGGCTGGCGTGGCCATATATCGAAGGCGGCCCGCAATTCCGGAGTAGCGGGCATTCTCTCCCGCGACCCAGAGACGGAGCAGGTACTCGATCGCGAACAGCACGGTGAAAACGGCCTCAACGATAAAGAACACAGACTCCCGCCCCGTCAGGATCACCGGTTCACTTTCGAGAATCGCGGCGGCCGTCGCCAGGGCAATGAGGACGGCCAGCACCTTGTTGACTGGCGACAGCCCTTTACCTGGCCAGACGGTTGGCTCCAGATAACAATAGAGGTGGTGTCTCAGCGGTGTTTTGTTGCGTAACGGAAGATCGCTCATCTGCTCACTCCCGCCGGTTCGCCAAAAAGACCCGCGAGCCTCACTTGATCCATGCCGCATCTCCGCCTGCAACTCACCCAAGTCGAAGCAGAAGCCACGCTACAAGCGCTGCTATGCCCAAAGCAGCCACTGCATCACGCAGCGCTTCGGTGATGCAATCAAAAAGAGCGCCGGTTATCGAACCTCACGGTGCAGGAGCCTTTCCAAGAGCCAGTACGGTTGGCCGGGGAGGCTCGATTTCCAGCCATTGATCAAGGGGTAGCAAAATGCTACCTTGTAAGTGATCAGGAGGTCGATGCGATGGCACAGTCCGTGAAGCTGAGTGACGACGTGATGGCGCTCGTGCGGCGCGAATCCGAGCTGCAGAGCCGTTCGGTTGCCGGCCAGATCACTCATTGGCTGCGGATTGGCCGCGCCATAGAGAAGTCCGGCAATTTCAACTCCAACCGTATTAGCGAAGTGCTTGCCGGAGCGCGCGAGACGCGCGATCTCACAGGTGAGGAAAAAGACGTCTGGCTCGACAGCTTCACCGAGGCGATGGCGGAGCCGGACGCGGGAGAAGAGGCATTCTTCGCCCGTCGGCGCGCGCTTGGCCTTGGCGTCGGTCTCGATGCGGGCGGCAACCTCGTGCGTGCAGCCAAACCAAAAACCAAACCGGGGGCATGAGCCCGACAATGATCGTGCTCGCCGGACCGAATGGCGCTGGCAAGTCCACCCTCTACGAGACCCGCGTCGCGCCCCGCTTCGCGGGTCCTTTCATCAATGCCGATGTCATCCAGCGGGACGAACTTTGCGAGCCCTCGCCCGACGCGGCTTATGAGGCGGCACGGATCGCCGACCACCGCCGGGCGAATTGCCTCGCCAACGGCCGTGACTTTGCTACCGAGACGGTCTTCTCCCATCCCTCGAAGCTTGAACTCGTCAGGCAGGCTCGCGCGCGAGGATTTACAGTCATCGTCATGCATGTGGGGGTGGAGGCGGCGGAGCTCTCCGTTGTCCGGGTTGGCTCGAGGGTCGAAGAGGGTGGGCACACAGTGCCGGAGAACAAGATACGCGCCCGCTACGAGCGCGGCGCACCCTTGATCCGCGAAGCCGTGCTCATGGCCGACCGGGGTATGGTCTTCGACAATTCCGGCATCAACACACCTCCCGCACAGTGTCTCGTGTTCGCAGGCGGACGCCTTGTCTTGGCTCAGCCGTTCCTACCCGGATGGATCCGCAGGGTTTATGCGGGCGTATTGCTGCTTTAGCTTCTCGGAGCCAATGACGGCCTCGCTCGTCCGCCATCCCCGCCTCCGCTGGCCAAGATGTGATCCGCAAAAATCCCCCTGCGTAAGCCGATAGAGGACATGTCTTCGCCCGGCGCTTCTACCGGCATCCGTAGTCTTCTGTAGTCATATTGATGTCGATATCAGTGCCGGATGGTCGGAAAACTGTGGTAGCATCAGACACTTCTCGGGTTGCCGGTCGAATTGCCGGCCGGGTTGCAGGGACGGGGCGGCCGACAGGGATCGGGCTCATCATTTGCGTCTCTCCGGCGGTCCAGCGACCACGGACCACGCGCCCCCGACGAGGGCGCGGTGCGGAAGGCAACCGGGAAGGCAAGGGGAGGTAAGGGGATGGTGACCGGTCGTTTTGCCCTGGTTCTTGCGATTGTCCTGCCGCTCACGGCGGCCGGCGGATTTTCGGGCTCCGCGCTGGCGATGGAGCCGGTGCCGGGCATGAAGGTCGGAACGGACCTCAACGGGATCGTCATGAACCTCGCCGAATCCGGCTATACCACCCTGCGTTACATGAACAAGGACGGGCGCATCGAGGTCGTCGTGCGCAAGGACGGACAGCGCTTCTTCCTGCTGGTCGACGGCACAAGCGGCGTGATCGTCACCGTCGTGCCGGAAGGCGGCGATCCCCTGCTTGAGCAACCCGAGCCCATTCCGGGGGACGAAAGCACGTCGCGGCCCGGCGAGAAGGGGCACCTGTCGCACATGATACTGCTGCCCGACGCGGTGTCGGACAGCCCCCGCCGGGGCGTGAACTCATAAGCGTGCCTTAGAGATACTGCTCGATCAGGGCGGTGACCTCACGGTCGCGCGCGCCCTCGCTTTCCCCCCCGAACACCACGGCGATCACCTGCCGGCCGCCGCGCCTTGCGGAGGCAGCCAGATTGTAGCCCGAAAGGCGGATATAGCCGGTCTTGATGCCGTCGACGCCGGCGACGCGGCCGAGCAGGTTGTTGGTCGCCTCGAACGTGCGGCCGTTATAGGAGAAGCTGCGGGCGGTGAAGGCGCGGGCGCGGTTGGCGTGCCGGCTCTTCAAGGCCCGCGAGAGAATCGCCATGTCGCGCGCCGTCGTCACCTGGCGCGGATCGGGAAGGCCCGAGGCATTGACGAAATGGGTGCGCCGCATGCCCAGCGCCCGGGCCTTGGAGGTCATCGTGCGGGCGAAGGCTGCTTCCGAGCCGCCGAGGTTTTCCGCCACGGTCACGGCGACATCATTGGCCGACTTGACCGCAAGCGCCTGGATCGCCTGCGAGACGGTGATCGTTCCACCCTGCCTGAGGCCGATTTTCGCCGGCGGCTGTCCGGCGGCCCGCGCCGAGACCGAAAGCGGTGTGTCGAGGGAGACCCGGCCTTCGGACACGGCGTCGAACAACAGGTAGAGGGTCATCATCTTGGTCAGCGAGGCGGGATAGCGCAGGGCGTCCGCCTGTTCCTCGTGCAGGACGCTGCCGCTTGCCGCATCGATGACGATCGCCGCATGGGCGCGGGGCTCCGCCTGCCCGGGAGGGGCGAAGGCGAGGGCCGGACCGGCGCTTGTGGTGGCGGTGCCCGGCAGGGCGGGCAGGGCGGCCGTCTGCACGGCGGCGGCGCGGGCAGCGTTCGCCGATACGGAGTTGCCGGCCGGCTTGCCGGCCGTCTGGCAGGCGGCAAGCACCAGGGCCAGTGACAGTGCCGCCGCGAGCTGCAGCCGCGGGCGCTGCGGTGTTGCCGCTCGCTGCGCTGCGCTTGTGCCAGTCACGGTACCCGTCACCTTGCCAATCACCTTGCCAGTCACCGTGAATGTCTCCGCTTGCCGGGGAAGACCGGCGCTCATGTCGGCGCGCACCATATCGGATCGGCGCGGGGGGAAAAAGCCGGGAGAGGACGACCCCGGCCGATTGTTGCGCGGGTGCCGGAGAGGCGCGGCGCTCCGGGCTCGTTTACGCAGCGTTTTCATGGTACGATATGACATGGGCAAGAAGGGCTGGATCCGGACAAGACGTCTGAAGACCCTGGCTGCAAGCACCGGCAAGGTGTTTACCGGGAGCAGCATGCCCGTGCTGTTGCTGGTTGCAGGGCTTTCCGCCTTGCCCGGCCTCGCGGGGCAAACGGGTATCGCCCGGGCGGGCGAGATCCGGCAGGCGGGCGCGAACATGAACTGCACCTGCCGCTTCTTCGGAACCGACTACAAGCTCGGCGACATGATCTGCCTGCGCGGGCCTAACGGGCCGAGGATGGCCCGCTGCTCCATGAACCTCAACAACACGACCTGGAAAACGCTGGAGCGTTCCTGCCCGACATCGCTCAGGCAGGCGCCGCATACCATCGCCACGCTGGCCGGGCTGCCCGCCGCGCATTGAGCGGTTATGCCGGGCAAGGTTCAGGCAGCGAGATTCACCCAGACCGGCACATGGTCCGACGGCTTTTCCCAGCCGCGCACATGCGCGTCGATGCCAACGCCTTCCAGGATGTCGGTCGCCTCGGGCGACAGCAGCACGTGATCGATGCGGATGCCGTTGTTCTTCTGCCAGGCGCCGGCCTGATAGTCCCAGAACGTGTAGACGCCGTCCTCCTGGTTGGTGGCGCGCACGGCGTCGGTCAGGCCAAGCGCGAGCAGGGCCCGGTAGGCACCGCGGCTTTCCGGCTGGAACAGGGCATCGTCCGTCCAGTTCTGCGGATGGCGGGCATCGCGCGGGTCCGGGATGACGTTGTAGTCGCCCAGGAGCACGAACCGCTCTTCCTCCTCGAGCCGCATGCGGGCATGGCGGATCAGACGGTCCATCCAGCCGAGCTTGTAGGGGAATTTCTCGGTGCCGAGCGGATTGCCGTTCGGCAGGTAGAGACAGCCGACGCGCAAGGGGTGCCCGTCCGTCTCGACGCGGGCCTCGATGTAGCGGGCCTGCTCGTCGCTGTCGTCGCCCGGCAGGCCGCGCGCGATGTCCGTCAGGGGGCGGCGGCTCAGAAGCGCGACGCCGTTGAAACCCTTCTGGCCATGGGTCTCGACCTGGTAGCCCGCCTCCTCGAAGGCGGCGCGGGGAAAGCCCTCGTCGACGGACTTGATCTCCTGCAGGCAGGCAAGGTCGGGCTTTGCCTCGTCGAGCCAGGCAAGCGTTGTCTCAAGGCGCGCCTTGACGCCGTTGATGTTCCAGGTGGCGATTTTCAACGGCGTCGGTCCTTTGGATCGGAAAGGCGGGAGATCAGATCGAGAAGCTGGTGCCGCAGCCGCAGCCGGCGGCGGCAAGCGGGTTCCTGATCTGGAACGACTGGCCCATCAGGTCGTCGACGAAATCGATGACCGAGCCGCTCATGTATTGCAGCGAGACAGGGTCGATGAGCACGCTCGCGCCGTCGCGGGCGATGACGAGGTCGTCGCTCTCCTGCTCCCGCACGAGGTCGTATTTGTACTGGAAGCCCGAACAGCCGCCACCCTCGACGCTGACGCGCAGGCTGGTTCCCTCCGGTTCGGAGGAGAGGATACGGGCAATGCGCTTTACCGCCGTGTCGCTGAGGTCGACCGTTTCGGGCGTCGCGTCCGTGATGTGATCCGCCATGGTCATGCTCTTCCGTTTTGCAGGCACTGCCGTTGCCGGCGGGGATGCCGTCTCCCCGGGGCAATGGAGGCTCCGGTGCTTGCCGCGCCGGGTGATCCGGCCGGGCGGCTTGCGGGTTGCGGGAAATCGCATGCTCCGAGCAAGGCCGCCCTGTGCAAGGCGTTAGTGAATAGGTATGAACAGCGCGGGCATGCGTCAACAGTCTCGCTGCCCGAAAGCGTACGCGATCCTCGCGCACGTCAATCTCCGGCAGACGACCAGGAGGCCTCATGACCGCACCGCTTGGCTATGGAGCCCAGCCGCGCGCCGCTTACGCCACCGACCCGGACAGAAGCGCCGGACGCCTGGTGCCCGAGGCGGAGAGCCCGACCCGCACGCCGTTTCAGCGCGACCGCGACCGCATCATCCACTCCACCGCCTTTCGGCGGCTCAAGCACAAGACGCAGGTGTTCGTCTATCACGAGGGCGACCATTTCCGCACCCGGCTGACCCACACGATCGAGGTGTCGCAGATCGCCCGCTCGCTCGCCCGGGCCATGCGGCTCGACGAGGACCTCGCCGAATGCCTGGCGCTCGCCCACGACCTGGGCCACACGCCGTTCGGGCATGAGGGGGAAGACGTCATGGACGCCGCGATGGCGCCGTTCGGCGGGTTCGACCACAACGCGCAGTCACTGCGTGTCGTCACCGTGCTGGAGCGCCGCTACGCCGAGTTCGACGGTCTGAACCTCAGCTGGGAGACGCTGGAGGGGCTGGTCAAGCACAACGGGCCGCTTCTCGACGGCAACGGGCATCCGCTTGGCAAGTTCAAGGATACGGGGCTGCCTTTCGCCATTCGCCAGTATGCGCAGAAGCAGGACCTGCGCCTCGACAGCTGGCCGAGCGCCGAGGCCCAGGCCGCCGCGATTGCCGACGATATCGCCTATGACGCGCATGATCTCGACGACGGATTGCGCGCCGGGCTGCTCAGCATCGAGCAGATGCGCGAGGTGCCGTTCCTGGCCCGGATCCTGGACGAGGTCGACGCGCGCTATCCGCAGCTGGAAGAGGCGCGGCGCATTCACGAGATCGTGCGGCGTTCGATCACCCGGATGGTCGAGGACGTGATCGGCGAATCCCTGCGCAGGCTAGCCGCGCTCTCTCCCGCGGACGCGGAGGACATTCGCGCGGCCGGTGCGCCCGTTGTCGCCTTTTCCGAGGAGATGGCGGCCCGCGAACGCGAGGTGAAGGCTTTCCTCTTCGCCAATCTCTACCGGCACGAGACGATGCTCGCCGTGCGCCGACAGGTGGCCGGGGTGGTGCGCGACCTGTTCGGGGCCTATATGGCGAAGCCGGCCGAGTTGCCGGAGGAATGGCGGCGCGGCCTCGAGCAGGACGACGAGACCCGGCGGGCGCGGCGGGTGTGCGATTTCATCGCCGGGATGACCGACCGTTTCGCCATCGACGAGCATCGCCGGCTGTTTGACCACACTCCCGATTTGGGATAGGCCCGCCGCGCGGTATACGCCGCTTTTCCAACCGGCCCCGACACGGCCGAACCAGACCAGACCGGATTGCGGCCCAAGGGACGGAATCCTCTCCACGGACACAAGAACGCGATGAACATCTTCAGCCACTATGCCGAGCTTGTGCGGGCCGCGATCCTCGAACTCCATCCGGGAGGGGAGGTCGGAGCGGACCTGTTGCAGCGATGCGTGGTGGAGCCGCCGCGCGACAGCGCCCACGGCGATCTCGCCACCAATGCGGCGATGGTGCTGGCAAAGCCGCTGAAGACCAATCCGCGTGCGCTGGCCGAAAGCCTTGGCGCCGTTCTGGCGCGTAACGACGATATCGTCAGCGCCGAGGTCGCGGGTCCGGGCTTCATCAACCTGCGGCTTGCCGACGGCGTCTGGGCGCGGGTGCTGAAGGCGGTGCTGGAGAGCGGCACCGACTTCGGCCGCTCGGTCATGGGCAGCGGTCTGAAGGTCAATGTCGAATATGTCTCGGCCAATCCGACCGGGCCGATGCATGTCGGCCATTGTCGGGGCGCTGTCGTGGGCGATGCGCTCGCTTCCCTGCTCGATTTCGCCGGCTATGACGTCACCCGCGAATATTACATCAACGATGCGGGCTCCCAGGTCGACGTGCTCGCCAATTCCGCCTTCCTGCGTTACCGCGAGGCGCTGGGCGAGGATATTGGCGCGATCCCGGAAGGGCTCTATCCGGGCGACTATCTGGTGCCGGTCGGCAAGGCGCTCGCAGACGAGCACGGCGATGCGCTGCTGGCCATGAGCGATGCCGAGCGTCTGCCCCTGGTCAAGGAAGCGACGATCGCGGCGATGATGGAGCTGATCCGCGCGGACCTGGCGCTGCTCAACGTCCATCACGAAGAGTTCTTTTCCGAACGCACCCTGCATGCGCGCGGCGAGGGCAACAGCTCGCCGATCGACCGGATGCTCGATGAACTGCGCGCGCGCGACTTCGTCTATGAAGGCACGCTGCCGCCGCCCAAGGGGCAGTTGCCCGAAGACTGGGAAGACAGGGAACAGACGCTGTTCCGCGCCACCGCCTTTGGCGACGACATCGACCGGCCGTTGAAGAAGTCGGACGGCTCCTACACGTATTTCGCCGCCGACGTTGCCTATTTCCTGTCGAAATACGAGCGCGGCTTCAAGGAAATGATCTTCATCCTGGGCGCCGACCACGGCGGCTACGTGAAGCGGCTGGAGGCGGTCGGACGGGCGATCTCGGGCGGCGACGCCAAGGTGATCGTGCGGCTTTGCCAGTTGGTGAAGCTGTTCCGCGCCGGCGAGCAGGTGACCATGTCGAAGCGCTCGGGCGAGTTCATCACGCTACGCGAGGTGGTCGAGGAGGTTGGCTGCGATCCGGTGCGCTTCATGATGCTGTATCGCAAGAACGACGCGCCGCTGGACTTCGATTTCAAGAAGGTGACGGAACAGTCGAAGGACAATCCCGTCTTCTACGTGCAGTATGGCCATGCGCGTTGCAGCTCGGTGCTACGCCAGGCGGGAGAGGAGTTCGGCGATCTAGACCTTTCCGCGAAGGCCTTGTCGGACATCGACTTTTCCGGCCTCACCGATTCGGGCGAGCGCGACATCGCGGCGAAGCTTGCGGCGTGGCCGCGGCTTGTGGAAAGCGCCGCCGAAGCACACGAGCCGCACCGGGTGTCTTTCTACCTGCACGAACTGGCCAGTGCCCTGCATTCTCAATGGAATAAAGGCAAGGATTCGCCGCAATTACGTTTTATTAACGCTGAAGATCGACAAACAACACTGGCCCGCCTTGGTCTCGTACGTGCGGTCTCCCTTGTTCTAGCCTCCGGCCTTGGCATTCTTGGCGTGGCGGCTCCTGAGGAGATGCGGTAGGGCGGGGTGTCATGTCGGCGCGTACGCGCGCCGCAGCCAGCGGGGAAGTCCTCAGCACCATGTCCAATCGTTCGAATTACCCGGCCGGAGGTCCCGACCCGCGCGACGACCGCTATCGCGCCGATGACGGGCATGCCGGGTTCGACGAGGATCCGCTTGTCGAGCTCGCACGCATTGTCAGCGAAGGAAACGCGAAATACCGGCCTGTCGCGCTGGTGGATCCCGCCGAGGTTGACGAACCCGAAGCACCGCGCGGCAGCTATGACGCGCGCCGGGACCTGATCGACCACGAAGCCTGGGCGCGTGATCTCGAGGCCGGCCTTTCGGACGATTTCGGCGGCTATGCGCCGGAGCCCGCGTATCGCGAGGAGCCGGCGGCGGATGCCGGGTATTCCGAAGAGGGCTATTTCGAGGACGCCTACGGGGGCGATCCGCAGGGCGCCGGCCATGAGCCGCAAGCCTATGTGGACGAGACCTATGAGCCGCAGGTGCAGGATCCGCAGGCCCCGACGCTCCACGAACCCTACGCGCCGCAGCCTGTCCATGCACAGCATAACCCCTACGAGCCGGTCGCCTATGCGGACGAGGGCCGTGCCGGGCCGGACGACTTCGATGCCCGCCAGTATGGCGGGGTCTACGGCGCTGAAGCCTATGCGGGCGAAGAAACGCCCCTTGATCCGGCCTTCGATCCGCGTTCCGCAGAGGCCGAGCCGGCTCTGCCTGCCGACGCCTATGGCGAACAACTGGGCGCACCTGCCGGCTATGCCGAGGAGCTTGCCGCCGAACCCTACGCCGATCCCTACAGGGACGAGGCGCGCTTCGATGAGGCCGATCTCGGCGCTCCGACCCGCGATCCCTATGAGGGCCAGATCCCGATGCAGTCGGCATTTGGCGCGCCGGCCGATTTCGACAGCGACTTCGATGCGACGCCGTCCCGCCCGCGGGCGCTGGCCGACGACCTGAGCGCATCGCTCGAAGACGAACTGCTTGGCGCGATGGGTGCCGGCCGGCCGCAGGCCAGTGCGCCCGTTCAGCCGCAGGCCGATCCCTATCCGGCCGATCCGCGCTACCCGGCACAGGCAAGCGGATACGCCGAGGAACCCGCGTTCGAGGACGAGCAGCTTGACGATCTGCTGCTGGAAGACGATCGCATGCTGGCGGCGCCCGTGCATGGCTCTCATGCGTCCGCCTATGCGGACCAGGGATTTGACGAGGCTGTCGACGACATTTTCCAGAACGATCCCGAGGCCCCGCCGCCGCCGGGCGGATACGATCTCGACGAGGTTGCCCAGGCAATGCGCGAGGGCGATCCGCAGCTGGGCGGTCATGGCGTGCTGCCGCCGCATTCCCAGGGCGGGGAAGAGGCGGCGCCCGAGCAGAAATCACGCCGCGGGCTTTATGCGGCCGCTGCGGTTCTGGGACTTGTCGTGCTTGGCGGTGGCGCGTTCGCGGTCATGGATTTCAGCGACGAGGCCAGCGGTCCGCCGCCGGTGATCACCTCCGATGGCGAGCCGATGAAGGTCTACCCGGAAGGGCAGGAGCCGACGGCGAACGGGCAGAGCAAACTGATCTACGATCGTGTCGGCGGCGTCGAAACGCCGCGCGACGAGCGTCTGGTCCTGCAGGACGAGACGCCGGTGGCGTCGCTGCCGCCGGCGCCGGACACCACGGGCACCTCGCAAAGCAATGTTCCGGCGGGACCGCGCCGTGTGCGCACGGTCGTCGTGCGTCCGGACGGCACGATCATTTCCAGCGACGAGCCGGTGACCTCCGGCCAGGAGACCCAGCCCGACGCCGCCGCCCAGCCGGGCGCGGTGACAGCCCCGGCCGATCTCCGGGCGCCGGGCACGGATGCCGCGCCGCGCGTGGTGAGCACGGATGCCGGTCAGCAACCCGTCGTGCCGGCCGCAGGGCAGAACGCGGGACAGACCGCACAGCAGGTCGCCGATGCCGCGCGTCAGGTGCGCACCACGGCGATTGTGCCGGACGGCGGACCGGCCGCGCAGGCCCCGGGCGACGTTTCGGCCGCGACCGCGACCCTGAGCACGACCGGCTCCGATGCGCCGGCCAACGTGCCGCGCATCAAGCCGGGTGACATCGACACGCTCGCTTCGAGCGCGGCGCCACCGCCCGCCATCAATCGCCAGGCAACCCCGGCAAGCAGCTCCCCGGCGCCGCTCGACCTGACGGCCCAGGCTGGCCGCGCCCAAAACACGCAGAGCGCGCCCGCTGCACCGGTGCAAACCGCCTCCGCTCCGGCGGCGAGCAGCGCCTCGATCCCGTCCGGTGCCTATATCGTACAGGTTTCCTCGCAGCGCACGCAGGAACAGGCGCAGACGGCATTCAACGATCTCCAGCGGCGCTACGGTTCGGTCTTGGGCAGTGTGTCGCCTGTGATCCAGCGCGCCGATCTGGGTGACCGGGGCACTTTCTACCGGGTGCGCATTCCGGCCGGATCGCGCGAGGACGCGATCTCGCTCTGCGAGCGGCTGAAATCGGCCGGTGGCGACTGTTTCGTGCGTCGCAACTAGAGCAGGCCCCTTGGGGTTGCCTCTGGCCATGCTGCGTGCAAAAGACATTTCAAGCGGGCGGACGCGGTGCGTTCCGCCCGTTTTCTGTAAGGGCTTCCGCGCCGGGCCGGCGGGAAGCGGGAAAGTGCGGAGCGATCATGACGAAGGCCTTCATCGCGGGTTGCGCGGGTGAAACCCTGAGCGCGGATGAACGCGCGTTCTTCGCACGGGAGCGACCCTGGGGCCTGATCCTGTTTTCCCGCAATTGCACCTCGAGCGAACGGATTCGCGCCCTGGTGGACGATTTCCGCTCCGTCGTCGGGGTCTCCAACGCACCCGTCCTGATCGATCAGGAAGGCGGGCGGGTCCGCCGGCTGCGTCCGCCGCTTGTCGAGGACTACCCGGCCGGTGCCGTTTACGGGCGCCTGTTCGCGGCCTCGCGCGAGACAGGGCGACGGGCGGCGCATCTGGGCGGCCGGCTGATCGGCGCCGACCTTGCCGGGCTCGGCATCACTGTCGACTGCGCGCCGATCCTCGACGTACCCACCCCGCTCACCAGCGAGGCGATCGGCGACAGGGCATACGGGCCGGATGCCGACACCGTGACGGAGATCGGCCGCGCCTTCGCGGAGGGACTGATGACCTCCGGGGTCCTGCCAGTGGTCAAGCACATGCCCGGACACGGGCGGGCACGCGTCGACAGTCATTACGAGCTGCCGGTGGTGGACGCCGACCCGGCGGCGCTGGAGGCGGTCGACTTCGCACCGTTTCGCGCGCTTGCCGACCTGCCGATGGCGATGACGGCGCATGTGGTCTTCACCGGGCTGGATCCGGACTGCTGCGCGACCCAGTCGCGCCGGGTGATCGACGGGATCGTCCGCGGGCAGATCGGCTTCGACGGGCTGCTGATGAGCGACGATCTGTCGATGAGGGCCCTTGGCGGTGCTGTCCATGACCGCGTCGCCAGGCTTTTCGATGCCGGCTGCGACATGGCCCTCCACTGCAATGGCGACATGGACGAGATGATCGAGGTGGCGCGGGCGAGTCCCGTGCTGGCCGGCGAGGGGGAGCGCCGGGCGCAGGCCGCGCTTGCCGCGTGGCGGCCGGGGCTGCCGTTCGATCGTGCCGAGGCGCGGGCCGAGTACGAGGCTTTGCTGGCGGAGGCGGCCGCACTGTCCTAAAAACGGAGGAAACCGAGTTTGGGGGCAGGGGTGCAGGACACCTTTTTCGAGGATCCGGATCCGGTCGCAGGCGCAGCCGACCGCGCGACGACCGATCCGGCACTGGTGGTGGATGTCGACGGCTTCGAAGGGCCGCTCGACCTGCTGCTGACGCTCGCCCGCAAGCAGAAGGTCGACCTTGCCCGCATATCGATCCTGGCACTTGTGGAGCAGTATCTGGGCTTCGTCGCGGAGGCGCGCCGGCTGCGGCTCGAACTGGCCGCCGACTATCTGGTCATGGCGGCCTGGCTCGCCTACCTGAAATCCCGCCTGCTCATCCCCGAGCAAAAGGACGAGGACGAGCTCAGCGGCGAGGAAATGGCCGCCGCGCTCGCATTCCGCCTGCGCCGCCTTGAGGCGATGCGCGAGGCCTCGGAGAAGCTGATGAACCGCAACCGCTCGGGGCGCGACGTCTTCGCACGGGGCAAGCCGGAAGCCATCTCCATCGCCCGGCGCAGCGCCTGGACGGCGTCGCTCTACGACCTCTTGATCGCCTATGCCGCGCAGCGCCAGCGAACCTCGGTGACCTCGGTTCACGTGCGCAGGAGAACCGTCTGGTCGCTGCAGGAAGCCCGCGACCTGCTGACACGGCTGGTGGGATTGCATATGGACTGGGCGCCGCTGGACACCTATCTGTCGAGATATATCGGCGAGGCGGGCCAGGCGAGCACCGTTCTGGCCAGCAGCTTTTCCGCGAGCCTGGAACTGGTGCGCGAGGGAGAACTGGAACTGCGTCAGGCGGAGCCCTTCGCCCCGCTCTACCTGAGGCGCAAGGTGCCCGATCCGAATCGCGACATCGCGTCGGCAAGCGGGCCGGAAGACAACGAGGCGTGACGTGACAGGCGGCCGAGAGCAGACCGCGCAGGGCGACGACATGGATGAAGAGACCCTTCAAGGCGCACCGGAGACGGGCGGCGGCGAGGTACTGTCCGACAGCGAGAGGGCGCTGGCGCTTGCCAGCGGCGTGCGCATGGTCGAGGCGCTGCTTTTTGCCTCTCGCGACCTGCTCAGCGCCGAGGAACTGGCCATTCGCCTGCCGGGCGGCGCGGATATCCCCGCGCTGGTCGCCGAGCTTCGGCGGATCTACGCCACGCGCGGGGTCAATGTCGTGGAAATCGGCGGCAAATACGGGTTCCGCACCGCCGAGGACCTGTCCTACCTGCTCGCCCGCGAACAGGTCGAGGAACGCAAGTTGTCGCGCGCGGCGCTGGAGACGCTGGCGATCATCGCCTATCACCAGCCGGTGACACGGGCCGAGATCGAGGAAATTCGCGGCGTCTCGACGTCGAAGGGCACGGTCGACGTGTTGCTGGAAACGGGCTGGATACGCATGCGCGGCCGGCGACGGACGCCCGGGCGCCCCGTTACCTATGGCACCACAGACGCGTTCCTGGAGCATTTCATGCTGGCCTCCGTCGGCGACCTGCCGGGACTTGAGGAGTTGAAGGGAACGGGGCTGCTCGACAGCGCCGTGCCGGCCGGCTTCACGGTTCCGGTGCCGAACGATTCGGCGGAGCTGGGCGCGGAGGAAGACCCGATCGAGGACGACGAACTGTTCGACCTGGACGATACGAGCGGCGAGGCCGAACATGACGACCATGGCTGAGCCGGCCGCCACCGACGTGGCGCAGAAGCGCTGGGGCGTGCGCGGCACGGCGGGCGCGACCATCGCGGCGCGACTGGCTTTCGAGAGTGTCAGCCATGCCTATGCGGGGCTCGCGGCCGTGCGCTCGGTCGACCTGACGGTCGAGCCGGGCGAAGTTCTCTGCCTGCTCGGCCATTCGGGCTGTGGCAAGACGACCCTGCTCAGGATCGCCGCCGGCGTCGAGCGGCAAAGCGCGGGCCGGGTGTTGATCAACGAGCGCGAGGTCGCCGGCCCGAGCGTCTTCCAGCCGCCGGAAAAGCGCGGCGTCGGGCTGATGTTCCAGGACTACGCGCTGTTTCCGCATCTGACGATCGCCGACAATGTCGCCTTCGGCCTGACCCATCTGGGCAAGGCGGAGGCGCAGCGCACGGCGCTCAACGCGTTGACGCGGGTCGGCCTTTACGATCATGCACAGGACTATCCGCACGCGCTGTCAGGCGGCGAGCAGCAGCGGGTCGCGCTGGCCCGCGCCATCGCGCCGCGTCCCGGCGTGCTGCTCATGGACGAGCCGTTCTCCGGCCTCGACCGGCGGTTGCGCGACACGGTGCGCGACGAGACGCTGTCGGTGCTGCGCGAGACGCGCGCCACCTGCATGCTGGTGACCCACGATCCGGAGGAGGCGATGCGCATGGGCGACCGGATCGCCCTCATGCGCAAGGGCCGCCTGGTGCAGTTGGGCAGCGCCAACGACCTCTACAATCATCCGGTCGACATGTTCGTCGCCCGTTTCTTCTCCGAACTCAACGAGCTCGATGCCGTGGCAGGAGACGGCGAGGTCGAGACGATCTTCGGTCGGCATCCGGCGCCCGGCATCGCCGCCGGCACGGTGGTGGATGTGTGCGTCCGGCCGCAGGGCATCGTGCTGGGCGAACCGGGCGAGGGGCGCTCGGGGCGCGTCATGCGTCGCCGTTTCATCGGCGAGGTCGACCTTGTCGAGGTGGCTGTCGACGGGCTCGAACTGCCGCTGCAGGCGCGCATACGCGACGGGGGACGCTTTGCCGTGGGCATGGATGTCGGCGTGCGGATCGACGCGCGCGACGTGCTTGCCTTTGCACGTCCGGTCGATTGACCGGGATCGGCGGAAACGGTTGGTTGCGGTCGCGACCGCTTTGTTGCAATAGTGCCGCGCCGGAGCGCGTGCACCGGAAAGACCAGGGAGTTGGCGTATGGGTATCAGCATTTGGCAGATCCTGATCATCGCGGTGATCGTTGTTCTGCTGTTCGGTCGCGGCAAGATCTCCGAGCTGATGGGAGACGTCGCAAAGGGCATCAAGAGCTTCAAGAAGGGGCTCAACGAGGACGACGACGCCACGACGGCAGACGGTGCCAAGACCATCGACCACAAGGCGGACGAGACGGTCGTCACCAACAAGTCCGAAGACAAGTCCCAGGCGGGCTGAGCGCCATCACGCCCGGCCGGTCGGCGCACTCGGTCGCCGGCGGGCAAGGCCTGCCCGGCATCCGGTCTACTCAGGTGGTGCCCGGAGCCGCGGCGTTGTGACCTCGCGAGCGCGGAAAACGGACCCAGATGTTCGATATCGGCTGGACGGAACTGCTGGTTGTCGCCGTCGTCATGATCCTCGTCGTCGGCCCGAAGGACCTGCCGCGGATGCTGCGGACCTTCGGCCAGACGCTGGGGAAGGTGCGCCGCATGGCGAGCGACTTCCAGTCGACATTCAACGAGGCGCTGCGCGAGGCCGAGCAGCAGGCCGACATCGCGGACATGAAATCGCAGGTCGAGAAGGCCGCGAACTTCGATCCGCTCGGCGATCTCAAGAAATCCATCAATGTCGACAAGCCGAGCAAGCCCAAGGCGAAGGCCGCAGGGGCCCAGTCGGCAGGGGCCCAGTCGGCCGCGGCGGAGGCGCCCTCCGACAAGACGGATGTGGCGGCGGATGCCGGGAATGCTCCCGCTGCCGCCGGCCCGCAGGGCGCGGCGGACACGCAAGGTCCGGGAACATCTGCCGGTGCGCCCGCGGATGCATCGGGCGGCAACGACGAACAGGCGCCCAAGACGGCGGGTGACGGCAAGGCATGAGCCAGGATGATATCGACGCCTCCAAGGCGCCGCTGATCGAACACTTGATCGAACTGCGCAGCCGGCTGCTGAAGACGGTGGTGGCGGTGCTCATCGCCTTCATCGTCTGCTTCTACTTTTCGCAGACCATCTACAACATCCTGATCATCCCCTACGAGAACGCGGCGGGCCGCCAGGTGGAGATGATCTTCACCGCGCCGCAGGAGCTGTTCTTCACTCAACTGAAGCTCGCCTTCTTCGGCGCGCTTTTCATCGCCTTCCCGGTGATCGCCTCGCAGCTCTACATGTTCGTGGCGCCCGGCCTCTACAAGCACGAGCGCGGGGCCTTCCTGCCGTTCCTGGTGGCGACCCCGATCCTGTTCAGCATCGGCGCCTCGCTGGTCTTCTTCCTGATCATGCCGCTTGCCATGGGCTTCTTCCTGTCGATGGAGCAGGACGGCACGGACGGGCAGGCCAAGATCCAGCTGATGGCGCGGGTGAGCGAGTATCTCGGGCTGATCATGACGCTGATCTTCGCCTTCGGCCTGGTGTTCCAGCTGCCTGTCCTGCTGACGCTGCTCGGCCGGGTCGGCATGGTCACGGCGGAGGGCCTGCGGGCGAAGCGCAAATACGCGATCGTCATCGGCTTCGTGCTGGCCGCGGTGCTGACGCCGCCCGATCCGATCAGCCAGATCGGCCTTGCACTTCCCACCCTGCTTCTCTACGAAGTGTCGATCATTTGCGTCCGGCTGGTCGAGAAGAAGCGGGCCGAGCGGGAGGCTGCCGAGGCGGACGCCTGAGCAGCATTTCCGGGCCGGGTTCTCCTGCCGCCGCAACGGCGCGCGCGTACCTATCCCGGGGTTCTTTCATGTTCGACATCAAGTGGATCCGCGACAATGCCGCGGCTTTCGATCATGCCATGAAGCGGCGCGGTCTCGGCCCCCAGGCCGGGGCTCTGGTCGCCATCGACGACCGGCGCCGCGCGCTGATCGCCGAACTCCAGCAGGCTCAGGAGCGCCGCAACGCCGCCTCCAGGGAAATCGGCAAGGCGAAGGCGTCGGGCGACGATGCGGCCGCGCAGGCGGTCATCGACGAGGTGGCCAAGCTCAAGACCGCGATCCAGGACGGCGAGGAGCGCGAGCGCCAGATCACGGCCGAGCTCCAGGACGCCCTGTCGGTGCTGCCCAACATGCCGCATGACGATGTTCCCGACGGCGCCGACGAGAACGACAACGTGGAGCTGCGCGCCGTCGGCACGCCGCCCGTCCTCGATTTCGCACCGAAGGAGCATTTCGAGATTTCGGGCATCCAGGCCGGGCTTGCCTTCGAGCGCGCCGGGCGCATGTCCGGGTCGCGTTTCGTCATGCTGCAGGGCAAGCTTGCGCGTCTGGAGCGTGCGCTCGGCCAGTTCATGATGGACCTGCAGACCGGCGAGCACGGTTACATGGAAGTGTCGCCGCCGCTGCTGGTGCGCGACGAGGCGCTTTTCGGCACGTCGCAGCTGCCGAAGTTCGCCGAGGATCTCTTCAAGACGACCGACGGCCGCTGGCTGATCCCGACCGCCGAGGTGCCGCTGACCAACATGGTCGCCGGCGAGATCGTCGATGAGGCCGAGCTGCCCCTGCGCGTCACGGCGTTGACCCCGTGCTTCCGCTCGGAAGCCGGATCGGCCGGGCGCGACGTGCGCGGCATGCTGCGCCAGCACCAGTTCTGGAAATGCGAGCTGGTGTCGGTGACGCGGCCGGAGGACTCGCTTGAGGAACTGGAACGCATGACGGCTTGCGCCGAAGAGGTGCTGAAGCGCCTCGGCCTTGCCTACCGGGTGATGGCGCTTTCCGCCGGCGACATGGGGTTTGGCGCGCGCAAGACCTATGACATCGAGGTCTGGCTGCCGGGGCAGAACGCCTATCGGGAGATTTCGAGCTGTTCGGTCTGCGACGACTTCCAGGCCCGGCGGATGAATGCCCGCTATCGCCCGGCGGGCGAGAAGGGATTGAAGTTCGTTCACACACTCAACGGATCGGGCATCGCCGTCGGCCGCGCGCTGATCGCGGTGCTTGAGAACTATCAGAACGCGGACGGCAGCATCACGGTGCCCGACGCCTTGCGGCCCTATATGGGCGGGCTCGAGACCATCGAGGGACTTTGATGCGAATTCTGCTGACCAATGACGACGGCATTCATGCCGAGGGCTTTGCCGCGCTTGAAAAGATCGCGCGCGAACTCTCGGACGACGTGTGGATTGTGGCGCCGGAAAGCGACCAGAGCGGTGTCGCGCATTCCCTGACGCTGCACGACCCGCTTCGGGTGCGCAAGCTGGGCGACCAGCGCTACTCGGTGCGCGGCACGCCGACCGATTGCGTCATCATGGGCGTGCGCGAGATTCTTCCCGAGCGGCCCGACCTGATCCTGTCCGGCGTCAATCGCGGCCAGAATGCCGCCGACGACGTGACCTATTCGGGCACCATCGCCGGTGCGATGGAAGGCACGCTCACCGGCATCCGCTCGATCGCCTTGTCGCAGGCCGTCGCCTGGTCGGAAGGCGCGCGCGCCGACTATGCCTGCGCGGTCGCGCATGCGCCGGCGCTGATCAGCAAGCTGCTGGGCTTCACGTTTCCCGCCGACACGCTGCTCAATCTGAATTTCCCGGCCTGCGCGCCCGACGCAGTCGCCGGCATCGAGGTGACGCGCCAGGGCAAGCGCAAGGTCAGCGAACTCGCCGTCGATGCCCGTACGGACGGGCGCGGCGTTCCCTATTACTGGCTCGGCTTCCGCAATGCGGAGGAAAACCCGCCGCGCGATACCGACCTGTCGGCGCTCGCCAACCGCTACATCTCCGTCACGCCGCTGAAGCTCGACTTGACGTCCTTCGACGTTATCGGCGAACTGAAGGACCTTTTGGCCTGAGCCTGCAGCGCGGGCGCGGGGAGGGAACGTTGAGCGAGGACGGCGACGACATCGGCGAACGGATGAATGCGGGCGCGCGACAGGCGGAAGCCGACCGCGAGGCCAATGCCGCGCTGATCCTGAGCCTGCGCTCGCAAGGCATCCGCAGCCACAAGGTGCTCTCGGCCATCGAGCGGGTGCCCCGGCGGCTGTTCCTCTCGGCGGCGCTGCAGCGCCATGCCGCGATGGACAGCGCCCTGCCGATCGAGTGCGGCCAGACCATCTCCCAGCCAAGCCTCGTGGCGATGATGACGGAGGCGCTCGACGTCCAGTCCGCACATCGTGTTCTGGAGGTCGGAACGGGATCGGGCTATCAGGCCGCGATCCTGGGTCATCTGTCCGGCGAGGTGCATTCGCTGGAGCGCTACCGCACGCTTGTCGATCTTGCGCGCGAACGGCTGGCGACGTTGAAGATCGGCAGCGTCGAAGTGCATCATTGCGACGGGCTGGAAGGCCTTGCGGAGAAGGCGCCGTTCGACCGGATCGTGGTCACCGCGGCCGGCCCGGACATCCCCCGGCCGCTGGCCGATCAACTCGCCGACGGCGGCAAGCTGATCCTGCCGCTTGGCCCGAAGGGCACCGTCCAGCAACTTGTAATGGTGGAAAGACGGGGTGCGGTGCTGGAACGCCGGGTGCTTGCGGATGTGCGCTTCGTGCCGCTGGTCGAAGGCGTGGCGACCCGTCTCTAGCTTGTATCGTTTGCAGATGGTTTACGTAAAAACAGCGCGCTTTAAGTCTTTATAAACGTTACCGGCATTTAATCGGACATAACGAACTCAGGTGTCTTCAGTCCGAGTAGCGCCATGTCCATGCAGACTTTCCGTCCTTCATCCCGACTGCTTTCGCAGACCGCCATCGTGCTTGTGCTTGCCGCACTTGCCGGGGCGTGCAGCGGAGGTGTCGAGCGCTTCGAAGATCCCATCTTCACCGGAAACACCGCGAACCAGCGCGCCATGCTCGGCACGTCGCAGCCAAGCTTCGACGATGTCGCGGCAGGCCCGCGGAGCGATGTCCGTCCCCAGGTCAGCGCGAAGGTCGAAAGATCGACCCTGCCGCCGCCAACCTCGGCCAATTCTCGCATCGCCACGGGCTCGATCCCGGCACGCGCGCCGACCACCCCGACGCGTCCGGCAACATTCGCATCCGTGCCGACGCCCCGTGCAAGCACCGTGTCGACCACGCCGGTCACGAATGCGGGCGAGGCCCGCTCGATCATGTCGTCGAATGCCTCCACCGGGGCTGCTCAGCGCACCGTGCGCGGCTGGACGACGGCGGGCGCGACGCAGGTCAGCGCCAGGTCCGGCGATACCGTCGCCAGCATGTCGCGCCGCTACGGCATTCCCCAGCACGTGCTGGCCGAGATCAACGGCGTCGAGCCGAACGGTTCGTTCCCCGCCGGTCAGCGCGTCACCATTCCGACCTATGTCCATGGCGCCCCGAACATCGCGGCGGCGGCCCCCTCGCAGCCCGTGCGCCTGCCGTCGGCCGGCGGGACACCGAGCGTGACCGGATCGATCCCGGCCGGGGCGGCATTCGCCGCAAACGCGCCCAAGCCGCATGCAAAGCCCGGCGCGCCGGTGCGCGTCGCGTCGCTCTCCACGCCGACGCGCAGCGATGCCCCGTCTGTCGGGGCTCAGCCGAAGCGTAAGCCGGCAACCCTGTCCAGCCGTACGGGCGCCACTTCCTCGGCGAGCGAGCCCGTTCCCCCGCGCGTTGCGCGGGTCGAGGCGGCGCCCACGGCTCCGATCTCCGTCAACCGCGACACGGGGGCTGCCTCCAACGACGGCGAGCGCCGGTTCCGCTGGCCCGCCAAGGGGCGGATCATCTCCGACTTTGGCTCCAAGCCCGGCGGGGCGCGCAATGACGGCATCAACCTGGCTCTTCCGGAAGGCACCGAGATCAAGTCCGTCGAGGACGGCACGGTGATCTACTCGGGCAACGAGCTGAAGGGCTATGGCAGCCTCGTGCTGGTCCGCCACGACGATGGCTGGGTCTCGGCCTATGCCCACAACAGCGAGTTGCTGGTCAAGCGCGGCGACACCGTGCAGCGCGGCCAGACTGTCGCCAAGGCCGGTTCCACCGGCTCGGTGACGCAGCCGCAGCTGCACTTCGAACTGCGCCGCGGCAACAAGCCCGTCGATCCGATGCTGTATCTGGCGCGGCTCTGAAACGGGCCCGACCCCTTGCGGCAATGACGAATTTCGAAACGGGCGCCCGTTTCGCGTTGTGCCGGCCCCTGTCCCCTCGTTTTCCACAGACGGCAGGGCAGGGCGGGCATGGCGCTTTGCAGAAACGTCACAATGGGAGACCGCTTGCGCTTGACTTGAAGCGCGGCTCGCCGTACATCACCGCCACTCCCGGCGGCCTTGTGTCGCCAAGAGGCCAAGCGGGTGTAGCTCAGTTGGTTAGAGTGCCGGCCTGTCACGCCGGAGGTCGCGGGTTCGAGCCCCGTCACTCGCGCCACTTGCCTCTTACGGAGCCCTTCGCATATGCGAAGCGGGCGAGCGGGTGTAGCTCAGTTGGTTAGAGTGCCGGCCTGTCACGCCGGAGGTCGCGGGTTCGAGCCCCGTCACTCGCGCCACTCGCCCCATGTTTCCCCACGAGATCCTGAAAATCCCCCCCTCCGGGGTTCCTTCGGCGGCCCTGCGGCATCGCGGCCGGGATCACACTTTCGCAACATCCTTCCGGTTCCAATGGCGTTCATTGACGGTGTTTCTTGCGAAAGGACTGATCGTGATCATCAAACCGGTTCTGAGTGCCGCGACGACCCTGATCCTTCTGGCCGGCATCGGCGCGGCGCAGGCGGGCGTCGTCTGCACCCTTGTCATTGATTCGCAGGACGGTGCGTCGCTGCTGGAATCGGGGGACTGCGACAGCCGGGTGACGCCAGCCTCGACGTTCAAGGTGGCGCTTGCCGCCATCGGTTTCGAGGACGGCATCCTTGCCGGGCCGCACGCGCCGGTCTGGACCTACGCCAAGGGCGAGGTCGACTGGGGCGGGGAACCGTGGCGCGGGGATGTCGATCCCGCCTGGTGGATGAAATATTCGGTGGTCTGGTACTCGCAGCGCATGGCGCGGAAGCTGGGGGCGGCGAGGCTGGAAGACCGCGCCCGCTCGATCGGCTACGGCAATGCGGATTTTTCCGGCGACCCGGGCAAGGGCAACGGGCTGGAGCGCGCCTGGATCGCGTCCTCGCTGAAGATCTCGCCCCGCGAGCAGACGCGCTTTCTCCGCGGCCTCTTGAACCGCTCCCTGCCGCTGTCCGAGGCGGCGATGGCGCAGGCCGAGGGGATCGTGGAAAGCGTCGAGCCGGGCGCGGGGTGGCGCATGGCGGGCAAGACGGGCGGCGCCTATCCGCGCCGGGCCGATGGCAGCTTCGACCGCTCGCGCGGCCATGGCTGGTTCGTCGGCTGGGCGCAAAAGGGGACACGCCGGGTGGTCTTTGCAAGGCTTGCCCAGGACGAGAGCCGCGAGCGCGGCTCGCCGGGTATCCGCGCCCGCAAGGCGCTCCTTGCGCAGTGGCCCGAACTGGCGGCGCGCTTCGCGCGTTGAGGCATGCGGGCTTTGCCTTCAAATTGACGTCAACGTCATTTCGCGCTTGCGAAAATGCCGCTTCGATTACACCGTCGTCGGGCTTGCGTTGCGGTGGAGCGTGGGCTAAGCGTGCCCCTATGGGCACTGGCGGTCGCGCCTCTCCACGCGCACTGCCACAATCGCCGGGATTAGGCTCGGCCGCGTCCGCGCGGCCTGTAAGCGCACTTCGGTGCTGAGGGCCTGGCGCAAGGACACGTTTGAACATGGAAGAGCTCCTGAGAGACTATGTTCCGATCCTCGTCTTCATCGGGGTATCGCTCGTCATTGGTCTCGCGCTTCTGATTTCGCCGTTCATTCTCGCTTACCAGAACCCCGATTCGGAGAAGCTGTCGGCCTATGAGTGCGGCTTCAACGCATTCGACGACGCGCGGATGAAGTTCGACATCCGGTTCTACCTGGTGGCGCTGCTGTTCATCATCTTCGACCTGGAAGTGGCGTTCCTGTTTCCGTGGGCGGTCGCGTTCGGCGACCTCGGCTGGTACGGGTTCGGATCGATGATGACCTTTCTCGGCGTGCTGACCGTCGGCTTCATCTACGAATGGAAAAAGGGAGCACTGGAATGGGACTGACGTCGCGCGAGCCGCTCGTTGCCCAGGCTCCGAAGGGCATTCTCGATCCAGCCACCGGCAAGCCTGTCGGGGCCAGCGATCCGTTCTTCCTCGAGATCAACGACGAACTGGCCGACAAGGGCTTCGTCGTCACCGCAACCGACAACCTGATCCAGTGGGCGCGCACCGGCTCGCTCATGTGGATGACCTTCGGCCTGGCGTGCTGCGCGGTCGAGATGATGCAGATGTCGATGCCGCGCTACGACGTCGAGCGCTTCGGTTTCGCGCCGCGCGCCTCGCCGCGCCAGTCGGACGTGATGATCGTCGCCGGCACGCTGACCAACAAGATGGCGCCGGCGCTGCGCAAGGTCTACGACCAGATGCCCGAGCCGCGCTACGTCATCTCGATGGGCTCGTGCGCCAATGGCGGCGGCTACTACCACTATTCCTATTCGGTGGTGCGCGGCTGCGACCGGGTGGTTCCGGTCGACATCTATGTCCCCGGCTGTCCCCCGACCGCCGAGGCGCTGCTTTACGGCGTGCTTCTTCTGCAGAAGAAGATCCGCCGCACCGGTACGATCGAACGCTGAACCTGCGCCAACGCGGACCCCGGGCGGGTCCGAACTCCCCGGCGCGACAAGACGGGTCAGGATCATGGACGAGACGCTCGCCGAACTTGGCGAACACATTCAGGCGCATCTGGGCGATGCCCTCGACGGCTTCGCCGTCGCCCATGGCGAGCTGACGCTCGCCGCGCGGGCTTCGGATATCGTCCAGGTGGTGCGCTTCCTGCGCGACGATTCCAGTTGCCTGTTCGTCAACCTTGTCGATATCTGCGGTGTCGACTGGCCCAAGCGCGACCGGCGCTTCGAGGTTGTCTACCACTTCCTCTCGCCGGTGCAGAACCTGCGGGTGCGGGTCAAGGTGACGACCGACGAGGAGACGCCGGTTCCCTCGATCATCGACGTGTTCGCCGGCGCGGAATGGTTCGAGCGCGAAACCTACGACATGTACGGCGTGCTGTTTTCAGGCCATCCGGACCTGCGCCGCATCCTCACCGACTACGGCTTCGACGGCTATCCGCTGCGCAAGGATTTCCCGCTGACCGGTTATGTCGAGGTTCGCTACGACGACGAGAAGAAGCGGGTGGTCTACGAGCCGGTCCGGCTCAACCAGGAGTTCCGCGACTTCGACTTCATGTCTCCCTGGGAGGGCGTCGACTACGTGCTTCCGGGCGACGAGAAGGCAAGCTGAGGGATCACGGGATGGGCGACCGGCTGAACGGTGGATGTCTTTGCGGCGCGGTGCGTTTTTCGGCTGAGCCGAAGGACGGCAACATGGGCGTCTGCCACTGCTCCATGTGCCGCCGCTGGAGCGGCGGCGTCTACATGGCCGTGCAGTGCGCGGGCGATGTCGCCATCGAGGACGAGACGGCCGTTGGCGTCTACCGGTCGTCCGGCTATGGCGAGCGGGTGTTCTGCAAGACCTGCGGCACGTCGCTGATGTGGCGGATGCAGGACGGTTCGCACCACAGCGTTTCGGTCCAGGCGTTCGACGACCCGTCGGTCTTCGCGTTCAGTTCGGAAATCTTCATTGACGAGAAGCCCGACAACTACACGTTTGCCAATTCGACCCAGAAAATGACAGGCGCCGAGGTGTTCGCTCTCTTCGCGCCCAACCAGGATCCTCAAGATGGCTGAGGCCCAGGTCCGTAACTTCAACATCAATTTCGGTCCGCAGCACCCGGCCGCGCACGGCGTGCTGCGTCTCGTGCTGGAGCTGGACGGCGAGGTGGTGACGCGCGTCGACCCGCATATCGGCCTGCTGCATCGCGGCACCGAGAAGCTGATCGAGCACAAGACCTATCTTCAGGCGGTGCCCTATTTCGACCGGCTCGACTATGTCGCGCCGATGAACCAGGAGCACGCCTTCGCGCTGGCGGTGGAAAAGCTCGTCGGCGTCGAGGTGCCCAAGCGCGGCCAGCTCATCCGGGTGCTCTATTCGGAGATCGGCCGCATCCTGTCGCATCTGCTCAACGTGACGACGCAGGCCCTGGATGTCGGCGCGCTGACGCCGCCGCTGTGGGGCTTCGAGCCGCGCGAGGAGCTGATGGTGTTCTACGAGCGGGCCTCGGGATCGCGCATGCATGCCGCCTTCGTGCGGCCGGGCGGCGTGCACCAGGACCTGCCGCCGGACCTGCTCGACGACATCTGGGATTTTTGCGATCCGTTCCTGCAGACGCTCGATGACATCGAGGGCCTCCTGACCGACAACCGCATCTTCAAGCAGCGCAATGTCGACATTGCGGTGGTTTCGCTGGAAGACGCCTGGGCGCGCGGCTTCTCGGGCGTGATGGTACGCGGGTCGGGCGCGGCCTGGGACCTGCGCAAGTCGCAGCCCTACGAGTGCTATTCCGAGCTCGAGTTCGACATTCCGGTCGGCAAGAACGGCGACTGCTACGACCGCTACCTGATCCGCATGGAAGAGATGCGCCAGTCGGTGCGGCTGATGAAGCAGTGCCTGGAAAAGCTGACGGTCGAAAAAGGTCCGGTCTCGTCCATCGACGGCAAGGTCGTGCCGCCCAAGCGCGGCGAGATGAAGAAGTCGATGGAAGCGCTTATCCATCACTTCAAGCTGTACACCGAAGGTTACCGGGTGCCGGAAGGCGAGGTCTACGCGGCCGTCGAGGCGCCGAAGGGCGAGTTCGGCGTCTTCCTGGTCTCCGACGGCACCAACAAGCCCTATCGCTGCAAGATCAAGGCGCCGGGTTTCGCGCATCTGCAGGCGATGGATTTCCTGTGCCAGGGGCACATGCTGGCGGACGTGTCGGCGATCCTTGGTTCCCTCGATATCGTGTTCGGAGAGGTTGACCGGTAATGGCCGTTCGTCGCCTTCACCCTGAGCAGCCCGAGAGCTTCGCCTTCACGGCGGCCAATCTGGACTGGGCCAAGAAAGTCATCTCGCGCTATCCGGAGGGGCGTCAGGCCTCTGCCGTGATCCCGCTGCTGTGGCGGGCGCAGGAGCAGCACGAAGGCTGGTTGCCGGAACCGGCGATCCGCTATGTGGCGGAGATGCTGTCGATGCCGGACATCCGCGTGCTGGAGGTCGCGACCTTCTACACGATGTTCCAGCTCGCGCCGGTCGGCAAGAAGGCACATATCCAGGTCTGCGGAACGACACCGTGCCAGCTGCGCGGTTCGGAGGACCTGATCCGGGTCTGCAAGTCGAAGATCGCGGCCCATGCGCACGAATTGTCCGGCGACGGCGATTTCTCCTGGGAAGAGGTCGAGTGCCTCGGCGCCTGCGTCAACGCGCCGATGGTCCAGATCTTCAAGGACACCTACGAGGACCTGACGGCGGAAAGCCTCGAGGCGCTGATCGATGACATCGCGGCGGGTCGCGAGATCACGCCGGGCCCGCAGAACGGCCGCCGCTTCGGCGCGCCGGAAGGCGGCGCGACGACGCTGACCGGCCTTCCGGACAAGACGAAAGGTGCGGATCCCCTGCCGCATCTGGTCAACGGCGCGGAGGTTGCCTCGCACGCCTTTGCCGGCGCCTCGATCAACGGCGGCGGCAACGACTTCAACGGCGTTCCGGGTGCTTCTGCCGGAAAGACGTCCGCGAAGAAGGCTCCAACTGCAACGCCGGCGGCGAAAGCCAAGGCACCTGCCGCCAAGGCAGAAGCTCCTAAGGCAGAAGCTCCCAAGGCCGCAGCACCCAAGGCAGAAGCTCCCAAGGCCGCGGCTCCGAAGAAGCCGGACGTCAAGACCGTGCTCGCCGACCAGACGAGCCTCGACCTTGCGCCGGGTACCGAGAAGGAGCCCGAGCTGCTCAAGGGCGCGCGCGGCGGCAAGGCCGACGATCTCAAGCGGATCAAGGGTGTCGGCCCGAAGATCGAGGGCATCCTCAACGAACTTGGCGTCTATCATTTCGACCAGGTCGCGAACTGGACCGAGGAGAACAAGGCCTGGGTCGATACCCGGTTGAAGTTCAAGGGCCGGATCGACCGCGAGGACTGGATCGCGCAGGCCAAGGTGCTTGCCGCGGGCGATGAAACCGAATTCTCGAAGCGCGTCGGCGGTGGCGACGTTCCTTCGAGCAAGGCGTAAGGGAAGGGGGTCTAGATGCTCAAGGATCAGGACCGGATCTTCACCAATATCTACGGCCTGCACGATTGGGGCCTCGAGGGCGCGCGCCAGCGCGGCCATTGGGACGGCACCAAGGCGCTGCTCGACAACGGCCGCGACTGGATCGTCAACGAGATGAAGACCTCGGGCCTGCGCGGCCGTGGCGGCGCGGGCTTTCCGACCGGGCTGAAATGGTCGTTCATGCCCAAGGAGAGCGACGGCCGGCCGGCCTATCTGGTCGTCAATGCGGACGAGTCCGAGCCCGGCACCTGCAAGGACCGCGAGATCCTGCGTCACGATCCGCACACGCTGGTCGAGGGCTGCCTGATCGCCGGTTTCGCGATGGGGGCGATCGCCGCCTACATCTATGTGCGCGGCGAGTTCATTCGCGAACGCGAGCGCCTGCAGGCCGCCATCGATCAGGCCTATGACGCCGGCCTGATCGGCAAGAACAACAAGAACGGCTACGACTTCGACATCTACGTTCACCACGGTGCCGGCGCCTATATCTGCGGCGAGGAAACCGCGCTGCTCGAGAGCCTCGAGGGCAAGAAGGGCCAGCCGCGCCTGAAGCCGCCGTTCCCGGCCAATGTCGGCCTCTACGGTTGCCCGACGACGGTCAACAACGTGGAGTCCATCGCCGTTGCCCCGACCATCCTGCGCCGCACCGGTGCGTGGTTCGCGGGTCTGGGCAAGCCGAACAACACCGGCACCAAGCTCTTCTGCATCTCCGGGCACGTGAACAAGCCGTGCACGGTCGAGGAGGAGATGGGCATTCCCTTCCGCGAGCTGATCGACCGCCATTGCGGCGGCATTCGCGGCGGCTGGGACAACCTGCTCGCCGTGATCCCGGGCGGATCCTCGGTGCCTTGCGTGACGGCGGAAAACATCACCGACTGCTCGATGGATTTCGACAGCCTGCGGGGCCTGGGCTCGGGCCTCGGCACGGCGGCGGTGATCGTCATGGACCGCTCCACCGACATCATCAAGGCGATCGCGCGGCTCTCCTATTTCTACAAGCACGAGAGCTGCGGACAGTGCACGCCTTGCCGCGAAGGCACCGGCTGGATGTGGCGCGTGATGGAGCGCATGGTCGCCGGCAACGCGGCCAAGGAAGAGATCGACATGCTCTTCGACGTCACCAAGCAGGTGGAAGGCCACACGATCTGCGCGCTTGGCGATGCGGCGGCCTGGCCGATCCAGGGTTTGATCCGCAACTTCCGCCCCTTGATCGAGGAGCGCATCGACCAGTACACGGCCAAGAGCCGCAAGCCGGCGCACGCGCTGGCGGCGGCACAGTAGGCGGTGGATGATGCGAATCGACGGCGAGAAACACAGGCTGGACGTGGAAAAGAGCGATCTCTCGGGATCTCGCTTCCATGATGTCAACATGTCCGGCGGGGTGTTCGACGACGTCAATCTGTCGGGTGGGCGGTATACGAATGTGAACCTGTCGGGCTGCGAGTTTCGCGACCTGAACATGTCGGGCTGGACGGTGTCCGACGCCAATCTGGCCGGCCTGCGGATCGACGATGTCAATCTCGCCGGGGCAACCATTACCAACAGTCGATTGCAGGGCATGACAATCGACGGCATAGACGTTTCGGATCTCCTCGAACTGTGGTTCGAGACGCAGAAAAGCCGCGAGGGCAGCACAGCATGAACAAGACGATCTTTGTCGACGGCAAGGAGATCGAGGTTCCGCAGGACTACACGCTGCTGCAGGCTTGCGAGGCGGCGGGTGCCGAGGTGCCTCGGTTCTGTTTCCATGACCGGCTGTCGATCGCCGGCAACTGCCGCATGTGCCTTGTCGAGGTGAAGGGCGGACCGCCGAAGCCGGTGGCCTCCTGCGCGATGAACGTGCGCGACCTGCGCCCGGGCCCGAATGGCGAGGCGCCGGAGGTGTTCACCAAGACGCCGATGGTGAAGAAGGCCCGCGAGGGCGTGATGGAGTTCCTGCTGATCAACCATCCGCTCGACTGCCCGATCTGCGACCAGGGCGGCGAGTGCGACCTGCAGGACCAGGCGATGGCCTATGGCGTCGACGCTTCGCGCTATGCCGAGAACAAGCGCGCCGTCGAGGACAAGTATATCGGCCCGCTGGTCAAGACGATCATGACCCGTTGCATCCACTGCACGCGCTGCGTCCGTTTCACCACGGAAGTGTGCGGCGTCGCCGACCTCGGCCTGATCGGGCGCGGCGAGGATGCGGAGATCACCTCCTATCTCGAGAACGCGCTGTCCTCGGAGATGCAGGGCAATGTCGTCGACCTGTGCCCGGTCGGTGCGCTGACGCACAAGCCCTATGCCTTCCAGGCGCGGCCCTGGGAACTGAAGAAGACCGAATCCATCGACGTGATGGATGCGGTCGGTTCGGCGATCCGCGTCGACACGCGCGGCCGCGAGGTCATGCGTGTGCTTCCGCGTCTCAACGAGGCGGTCAACGAGGAGTGGATCTCGGACAAGACCCGCTACATCTGGGACGGGCTCAAGACGCAGCGGCTTGACCGGCCCTACGTCAAGACCGGCGGCCGGCTCGCCGCTGCCAGCTGGGGCGAAGCGTTTACCGCCATCGCCGACAAGATTGCCGCCTCGAAGCCGGAGCGGATCGCGGCGATTGCCGGCGACCTTGCCAGCGTCGAGGAGATGTTTGCGCTGAAGTCGCTGATGGACGGGCTCGGTTCTGCCAATCTCGACTGCAGGCAGGACGGGGCGGCGCTCGATCCCGCGCTCGGCCGGTCCTCCTATCTCTTCAATGCCACCATCGAGGGCATCGAGGACGCGGATGCCGTCCTCATCATCGGCTCCAATCCGCGCATTGAGGCACCGGTGCTGAACGCGCGCATCCGCAAGCGCATGCGCATGGGCGAGCTGCCGGTCGGCGTCATCGGCCAGCCGGCCGACCTGACCTATCCCACCACGTATCTCGGCGCGGGTCCCGACACGCTGTCCGAACTGGCGGCCGGCAAGCATGCCTTCGCCAAGATCCTGAAGAAGGCGGAGCGTCCGCTTGTCATCCTCGGCCAGGGCGCGCTGTCGCGCGCCGACGGCGCGGCGGTCCTGTCGGCCGCGGCGGAACTGGCGCAATCGGTCGGTGCGATCAGCGCGGACTGGAACGGCTTTTGCGTGCTGCACACGGCTGCGGCCCGGGTTGGCGGCCTCGACATCGGCTTCGTGCCGGGCGAGGGCGGCAAGGGCGTCGCCGAGATCCAGCAGGCGGCCTCCGCCGGCGAGATCGACGTGGTCTTCCTACTTGGCGCCGACGAGGTCGACATGGGCGCCTTCGGCGATGCCTTCGTCGTTTATCTGGGTACCCATGGCGATCGCGGCGCCCACCGGGCCGACGTGATCCTGGCGGGTGCGGCCTATACCGAGAAGTCCGGCACCTGGGTCAACACGGAAGGCCGTGTCCAGCTTGGCGAGCGCGCCGGCTTCCCGCCGGGCGAGGCCCGCGAGGACTGGGCGATCCTGCGGGCGCTGTCCGCGCGGCTGGGCAAGGCGCTTGCCTTCGATTCCCTCGACGAACTGCGCGCGGCACTTTACGCGGCGCATCCGCACATGGCGGCGATCGACGCGATCGCCGGCGATGACGGCGCGGGCGTTGCCAATGCGGCCGCACGCGGCGGCAAGACCGGCGGCGAGGCGTTCCAGCCGGCAATCGCCGATTTCTATCTGACCAATCCGATCGCGCGGGCCTCCGCGACGATGGCCGAGTGTTCGGCCCTCGCCAAGGCACGCGCGGCAGAGGCCGCGGAGTAAACGGGGGCAATGATGGCGGACTTCTGGGCGGATTACCTCTTCCCCTTGATCATCATGCTGGCACAGAGCGTCCTGATGCTCGTCGTGCTGCTGGTGATCGTGGCCTATATCCTTTACGCCGACCGCAAGATATGGGCGGCGGTGCAGATCCGGCGTGGCCCGAACGTCGTCGGTCCCTGGGGATTGCTGCAATCCTTCGCCGACCTGCTGAAGTTCGTGCTGAAGGAGCCGGTGATCCCGGCCGGCGCCAACAAGGGCCTGTTCCTGCTGGCGCCGCTCGTCACCGTGACGCTGTCGCTGGCGGCCTGGTCGGTGGTGCCGGTGGCCGAGGGCTGGGTGATCGCCGACATCAATGTCGGCATCCTGTTCATCTTCGCGATTTCCTCGCTCGGCGTTTACGGCATCATCATCGGCGGCTGGGCCTCGAACTCGAAATACCCGTTCCTGTCGGCGCTGCGCTCGGCGGCGCAGATGGTGTCCTACGAGGTGTCCATCGGCTTCGTCATCGTCACCGTGCTCCTGTGCGCGGGCTCGCTGAACCTGTCGGACATCGTGCGGGCGCAGGAAACGGGCCTTGCGACGGCGCTTGGCGTGCCGTGGCTTGCCTTCCTGAACTGGTACTGGCTGCCGCTGTTCCCGATGTTCGTGATCTTCTTCATCTCGGCGCTGGCGGAAACCAACCGGCCGCCTTTCGACCTGGCCGAGGCCGAGTCCGAGCTCGTCGCGGGCTTCATGGTCGAATACGGCTCCACGCCCTACATGATGTTCATGCTGGGCGAGTATGTTGCCATCGCCTTGATGTGCTCGCTGACGACCATCCTGTTCATGGGCGGATGGCTGCCGCCGTTCGACTTTGCGCCCTTCACCTGGGTGCCGGGCATCATCTGGTTCCTGCTGAAGTCGCTTTTCGTGTTCTTCATGTTCGCGATGGTCAAGGCGATGGTCCCGCGCTACCGCTACGACCAGCTGATGCGGCTCGGCTGGAAGGTGTTCCTGCCGCTGTCGCTGGCGATGGTGTTCATCGTCGCTGCGGTGCTGATGGCCATGGGCTGGGCCCCGACCGGGACCTGATGCCAGGCCGGGGAGGGCGCTGACATGTCGATCTCGATTGCCGGTCTGATCGGCGCGGCCATCGGCCTCTATGTGGGGTGGATCGACTACAAGATCGTCGTCGGCGTGCTGAAGGGCGCGGCGGAACGGCAGCGGCAGAGAACCGGGCGCGAGAGCCTGCTTGGCCGCTACATGGGGGCGATCAGGATTGTGGTCCTGGGCTTTGCCCTGGTCGGCTTTCCCGCCGTCGGCTATTTGGCCGGCAGCGCGCTTGCCGGATAGGGCGGCCAGGCAAGGTGGCTGGACGGGCTGCCCGGAACATTTCGACGGTTCCAGCAAGGGACCGCAAACCAGACTGAAGGACCGCCGGGTCCGGTGCTGCACGCGACAGGCGGCGGCGCGGGGGCGGTCCGAAGGGAAACGAGAGAACGAGGCTGAACGCCATGGCACTGCAACAGGCTGCCAAATCGCTCTTGCTGAAGGAGTTCGTATCCGCCTTCTTCCTGGCGATGCGCTACTTCTTCAAGCCGAAGCCGACGATCAACTACCCCTTCGAGAAGGGGCCGGTGAGCCCGCGCTTCCGCGGCGAGCACGCGCTGCGCCGTTATCCCAACGGCGAGGAACGCTGCATCGCCTGCAAGCTGTGCGAGGCGATCTGCCCGGCACAGGCCATCACCATCGAGGCCGGGCCGCGCCGGAACGACGGCACGCGCCGCACGACCCGCTACGACATCGACATGGTGAAATGCATCTATTGCGGTTTCTGCCAGGAGGCCTGCCCGGTCGATGCCATCGTCGAGGGGCCGAATTTCGAGTTCGCCACCGAGACCCGCGAGGAACTCTATTACGACAAGGAGAAGCTCCTTGCGAACGGAGACCGCTGGGAACGGGAAATCGCCAGCAACATCGCCATCGACGCGCCCTATCGCTGAGCGCGCGGGGAGTGGACGCCGCGCGGCGGCTGGTCTAAGACGAGGCCGTTCCGCACCGGGACACGCCCAACCAACTTGAAGCCGCCACGGGCCGCTTCGCACCAATCGGGGACGGGGGCACATCGCGAAATGGTCCTGCAAGCCATCTTCTTCTATCTCTTCGCCGCGACCGCCGTGGCGTCGGCCTTCATGGTCATCGCCTCGCGCAATCCCGTGCACTCGGTGCTGTTCCTGATTCTCGCCTTCTTCAACGCGGCAGGCCTGTTCATCCTGCTCGGCGCGGAGTTCCTGGCGATGCTGCTGGTCGTCGTCTATGTCGGCGCGGTGATGGTGCTGTTCCTGTTCGTGGTGATGATGCTCGATGTCGACTTCGTCGAGATGCGACAGGGCTTCCTGCAATACCTGCCGGTCGGCGCGCTTGTCGGCATCGTCCTCCTTGTCGAACTGCTGCTGGTGCTCGGCGTCTGGGTGATATCGCCGGAGATTGCCGGACACACGGCGGCGCCCGCGCCGCTGCCGTCGGACATGTCCAACATTCGCGCGCTCGGCGAGCTGATCTACACCCGCTACATCCTCTATTTCCAGACGGCCGGGCTTGTGCTGCTGGTGGCGATGATCGGCGCCATCGTGCTGACCCTGCGCCACAAGGAAGGGGTCAAGCGCCAGGATATTTCCGCACAGGTCGGGCGTACGCGCGAAGCGTCGATCGAGGTGCGCAAGGTCGAAACCGGCAAGGGGATCTGAGGATCTCCGCCTAATCTTTCCGGCAGCGCCGTCACCCTGGCGCCCGGGTCCGTCTTAATCGGGGAGCATCACGAGGCGCCCATGGAAATCGGTCTGTCCCACTATCTGGCGGTTGCAGCGATCCTGTTCACGATCGGGATCTTCGGGATCTTCCTGAACAGAAAGAACGTGATCGTCATCCTGATGTCGGTCGAGCTGCTGCTGCTCTCGGTCAATCTCAACCTGGTCGCCTTTTCCTCGTTCCTGGGCGACCTGGTCGGACAGGTCTTCGCGCTCTTGGTGCTGACCGTGGCGGCCGCCGAGGCGGCCATCGGCCTTGCGATCCTCGTCGTCTTCTATCGCAACCGCGGCTCGATCGCGGTCGAAGACGTCAACATGATGAAGGGGTGAGGGCAGGATGTACCAGCTAATCGTCTTTCTGCCCCTTGTCGGCTTCCTGATCGCGGGTCTCTTCGGCCGGTTCATCGGCGCCAAGGCCAGCGAGTATGTCACTTCCGGCCTGCTGATCGTCGCGGCCCTCTTGTCCTGGGTTGCGTTCTTCTCGGTCGGCTACGGCGAGACGCCGGTGGTGCGCGAGACCGTGATGCGCTGGATGTCGTCCGGCGCGTTCAATGTCGACTGGATGATCCGCGTCGACACGCTGACGGCGGTCATGCTGGTGGTGGTCAACACCGTGTCGGCGCTCGTGCATGTCTATTCGATCGGCTACATGCATCACGACCCGCACCGGCCGCGCTTCTTTGCCTACCTGTCGCTGTTCACCTTCGCCATGCTGATGCTGGTGACCTCGGACAACCTGCTGCAGATGTTCTTCGGCTGGGAAGGCGTTGGTCTCGCCTCCTACCTGCTCATCGGTTTCTGGTTCAAGAAGCCCTCGGCGAACGCCGCCGCGATGAAGGCCTTCGTCGTCAACCGCGTCGGCGATTTCGGCTTCATCCTGGGCATCTTCGGCATCTTCTACCTGTTCAATTCCACCGACTACGACACGATCTTCGCCAATGCGCAGTCCTTTGCCTCGGCCGAGCCGGCCACGGTGATGAATTTCCTGGGCTACCAGCTCGACCAGCATGCCGCGCTCACCGTCGTGTGCCTGCTGCTGTTCATGGGCGCCATGGGCAAGTCGGCGCAGTTCCTGCTGCACACCTGGCTGCCGGACGCGATGGAGGGCCCGACGCCGGTTTCCGCGCTGATCCATGCCGCGACCATGGTCACGGCGGGCGTCTTCATGGTGGCGCGCCTCTCGCCGATCTTCGAGCTGTCGCACACCGCGCTCACCGTGGTGACGCTGTTCGGTGCGACGACGGCCTTCTTCGCCGCCACGGTCGGGCTGGTGCAGAACGACATCAAGCGCGTGATCGCCTATTCGACCTGCTCGCAGCTCGGCTACATGTTCGTCGCGCTTGGCGTGGGCGGCTACTCGATCGCGATCTTCCACCTGTTCACGCATGCCTTCTTCAAGGCACTGCTGTTCCTCGGCGCCGGCTCGGTGATCCATGCCGTGTCGAACGAGCAGGACATGCGCAAGATGGGCGGGCTGCGCAAGCACATCCCGATCACCTACTGGATGATGGTGATCGGCACGCTGGCGCTGACGGGCTTCCCGCTGACGGCCGGCTTCTTCTCCAAGGACGGCATCATCGAGGCGGCCTATGTCGGCCACAACACCTTTGCCATGTACGGCTTCTGGATGACGGTGGTCGCCGCCGCGCTGACCTCGTTCTATTCCTGGCGCCTGGCGTTCATGACCTTCCACGGCAAGCCGAGGGCCTCGGTCGACGTGATGAAGCACGTGCATGAGAGCCCGCTGGTGATGACCGTGCCGCTGATGATCCTGGCGGTTGGTGCGCTCTTTGCCGGTCTCGTCTTCTCCGGCGTGTTCATGGGTCACGGCTACGACGCCTTCTGGAAGGGGGCGCTGTTCACCTCCGAGGAGAACCACATCCTGCACGACATCCACGAGGTGCCGCTGTGGGTGAAGGCCTCGCCGTTCGTGATGATGCTCGGCGGTTTCGCCGTCGCATGGCTGTTCTACATCAAGTCGCCCGACATTCCGCGCCGGCTCGCCGAGCGGCATGACGGCCTGTACCGCTTCCTGCTCAACAAGTGGTATTTCGACGAGCTCTATGACGTGATCTTCGTGCGCCCCGCCATGTGGATCGGCCGCCAGCTCTGGAAGAAGGGCGACGGGATGATGATCGACGGGCTCGGTCCCGACGGCGTCGCGGCGCGGGTGCAGAATGTCAGCACCTGGGCCGTGCGGCTGCAGACCGGCTATCTCTACCACTACGCATTCGCCATGCTGATCGGTGTCGCGGCGCTGATCACCTGGTCCATGTTCTCCGTCGGGGGCGCTCACTGATGAGCAACTGGCCGCTTCTTTCCATCACCACCTTCCTTCCGCTGGTCGGTGTCTTCTTCATCCTGCTCGTTCGCGGCGAGGACGACGGGGCCAAGGAGAACATGCGTCGGGTGGCCCTGATCACCACGGTGTTCACCTTCGTCATCTCGCTGTTTATCTGGGGCGGGTTCGATCCGAACAACCCGGGCTTCCAGTTCCAGGAAAGCGAAGAGTGGCTCGGCGGCAGCATCGGCTACCGGATGGGCGTCGACGGCATCTCGATGCTGTTCGTCATCCTCACGACCTTCCTGATGCCGTTCTGCATCCTGGCGAGCTGGAAGAGCGTCCAGGTCCGGGTGAAGGAGTACATGATCGCCTTCCTCGTGCTGGAGACGCTGATGATCGGCGTGTTCTGCGCGCTCGATCTGGTGATGTTCTATGTCTTCTTCGAGGCCGGCCTGATCCCGATGTTCCTGATCATCGGCGTGTGGGGCGGCAAGCGCCGCGTCTATGCGAGCTACAAGTTCTTCCTCTACACGCTGCTCGGCTCGGTGCTGATGCTGATCGCGCTAATGGCGATGTACTGGGATGCCGGCACCTCCGACATCCCGACGCTGATGGCGCACGGCTTCCCGGCCGGCATGCAGACCTGGCTGTGGCTTGCCTTCTTCGCCAGCTTTGCCGTCAAGATGCCGATGTGGCCGGTACACACCTGGTTGCCGGATGCCCACGTGGAGGCGCCGACCGCCGGCTCGGTCATCCTGGCGGCGATCCTTCTGAAGATGGGCGGCTACGGCTTCCTGCGGTTCTCGCTGCCGATGTTCCCGCTGGCGAGCGAGATGTTCGCGCCCTTCGTCTTCACGCTCTCGGTGATCGCCATCGTCTACACCTCGCTGGTGGCGCTCGCCCAGGAGGACATCAAGAAGCTGATCGCCTATTCCTCCGTCGCCCATATGGGCTACGTGACCATGGGCATTTTCACCATGACCGAGCAGGGCGTCCAGGGCGCGCTGTTCCAGATGCTCTCGCACGGCATCGTCTCGGGCGCGCTGTTCCTGTGCGTCGGCGTGATCTACGACCGGATCCACACGCGTGACATCGCCGCCTATGGCGGGCTTGTGAATCGCATGCCGTTCTACGCGGTCGCCTTCCTGATTTTCACCATGGCGAATGTCGGCCTGCCGGGCACGAGCGGGTTCGTGGGCGAGTTCCTGACGCTGATGGGGGCTTTCCAGGTCAACACCTGGGTGGCGCTGATCGCAACGTCCGGCGTCATCCTGTCGGCGGCCTATGCGCTCTTCCTCTACAAGCGGGTCGTGTTCGGAGCGCTCGACAAGGAGAGCCTGAAGTCGATCATGGATCTCAGCCTGCGCGAGCGCGTCATCATCGTGCCGCTGATCGTGCTGACGATCCTGTTCGGCTTCTATCCGGCGCCGATCCTCGACGCCACGGCTGCGTCGGTCGGAGCGCTTGTCACCAATTACCAGGCCGCGATCGAGGCGGCGCCGTCGACAGCCTTGCTGGCGACGCATTAAGGTCCGAGGACGAGAGACGCCATGAACGCCTATTCCCAACTCCCGGATCTCTCGCCCGCGCTGCCGGAACTGTTTCTGGCCGGCGGTGCGCTGGCGCTGCTGATGCTCGGCGTCTTCGGCGGGCGCAAGATCACGCCCTATGTGACGGCGCTGTCCGTGGCCCTTCTGGCGGTGGCGGCATTGCCGCTGCTGCTGCCCGCGCAGTTCGGCATCACTGAAGCCAGCAGCACCAGTTTCCACGGCGCCTTCATCCTCGACGGCTTCGCCCGTTACCTGAAGCTCCTGACGCTGCTGGGATCCGGTTTCGCCATCGCCATGTCGGTGGCCTATGCGCGCAACGAGAATTTCGAGCGGTTCGAGTACCCGGTGCTGATCGTGCTCGCCACGCTCGGCATGATGCTGATGCTGTCTGCGAACGACCTGATCACGCTCTATCTCGGGCTCGAGCTGCAGTCGCTGGCGCTCTATGTCATCGCCGCCTTCAACCGCGACAGCGTGCGCTCGACGGAAGCCGGCCTGAAATATTTCGTCCTTGGTTCCGTTTCCTCCGGCATGCTGCTTTACGGCATGTCGCTGGTCTACGGCTTCACTGGCCAGACGGGCTTTGCCCCGATCGCGGCCGCGATCGCGCATGAGGGCGGCTCCTCGCTCGGCCTCGTCTTCGGTCTGGTGTTCATTCTGGCCGGTCTTGCCTTCAAGATTTCGGCGGTGCCGTTCCACATGTGGACGCCGGATGTCTATGAGGGCGCGCCGACGCCGGTGACGGCCTTCTTCGCCGCCGCCCCCAAGATCGCCGCCATGGGCCTTTTGACCCGCGTCGTGATCGAGGCGTTCGAGCCGGTGACCCACGACTGGCAGCAGATCATCGTCTTCGTCTCCATCGCCTCGATGGCGCTCGGCGCCTTCGCCGCGATCGGCCAGAAGAACATCAAGCGGCTGATGGCCTATTCCTCGATCGGTCACATGGGCTTTGCCCTGGTCGGCCTGGCCGCGGGTTCGAAGACCGGCGTCGAGGGCGTGATGATCTACATGACCGCCTATCTGGCGATGACGCTGGGGGCTTTCGCCTGCATCCTGTCGATGCGCCGCAAGGACGGCATGGTGGAGGAGATTTCCGATCTCTCCGGCCTGTCGCGCACCAACCTGCCGATGGCGGTGCTGCTCGGCGTGATCCTGTTCTCGCTGGCCGGCATCCCGCCCTTCGTCGGCTTCTTCGCCAAGTTCTACGTGTTCCTGGCGGCGGTCGAGGCGGGACTTTATCCGCTGGCGGTGATCGGCGTGCTGGCCTCGGTGGTCGGTGCCTACTATTACCTGCGGATCGTCAAGGTGATGTTCTTCGACGAGCCGGTCCGCGGCTTCCTGCCGATGCCGGTCGAGCTGAAGTTCACCCTTGGCCTGTCGGTGGCCTTCGTGGTTCTGTTCGTCGTGTTTGCCGGTTCCGTCGTGGAGATGGCGAGCGCGGCGGCGGGGACGTTGTTCTGAGCACGTTTGTTTTCGACGGACGTATTCGCGAGGTCGCGGGCGTCGCGGGATACCGCGTCGCCGTGCATGCGGAACTGGGCTCGACCAACAGCCATGCGCTGGCCGCGGCGGGCGAGGGCGATCCGGGCAATCTGTGGATCGTCGCCGGGCGTCAGGTCGCCGGCCGGGGCCGCAGGGCGCGGGCCTGGGTGTCGGAGCCCGGCAATCTCTACACCTCGCTTCTGCTGATCGATCCGGGCAAGGGCGAGCGGGTCGGCCAACTGCCGCTGGTGGCGGCGCTGGCGCTTGCCGAGGCGGTCGATGCCATGACCGGCAGCTACGGGCTGGCGCGGCTGAAATGGCCGAACGACCTTCTGGTCGACGGAGCCAAGATTTCCGGCATCCTGCTTGAGGCAACGGTTCTGGCCGACGGGCGGCGTGCCGTCGTGTGCGGGTTCGGACTGAACCTTGCGCATCATCCGGACCTGCCGGGATACGCGGCCGCCGATCTTGCGGGGCTGGGCTTTTCCGTTGCGCCGGAACGCGCGTTCCGGGCGCTTGCCGAAAGCGCTGCGAAACAGCTGGCGCGTTGGTCGAGCGAGCCGTTCGCGGAAATTCTGACGGACTGGCGCACGCGCGCCGTGGGGATCGGCGCGCCGATCCGCGTGCGGCTGGAAGACCGCGAGCTGACCGGCGTGTTCGCCGGGCTCGACAGCGAGGGGCGCCTTGTTCTGGACCAGGGAGAAGGCCGACACATGACGGTGTCGGCCGGAGATGTCTTTTTCGAACCGTCGGCGATATCCGGCGGCGCGGCCGGGAGCGCCGGTCAGGGAATGTGAGGCGGGGCAGGGCCGGGCAAGACACCGGTCCTGAATGTCCCCGCACAGGCATTTGTAAAGCAAAGCGGTGGCCCGTCCCCTGGACGCATGGCTGCCTGATGGCACATGGGAGATCGTTGCCGCAGCCGACCCAGCAAGGGCGTGCCGCCGTGCGGTCCAGACAGGAGTTTCATAATGGCGGGCAAAGAAGAGCTCGTATTCGTCGCGCTTGGCGGCCTTGGCGAGATCGGCATGAACATGGCGCTTTACGGCTACGGGCCGGCGCGTGACCGGCGCTGGCTGATGGTCGATTGCGGCGTGACATTCGCCGGGCCGGAACTTCCGGGCGTCGACATTGTCGTTCCCGATACGCGCTTCATCGAGGAGAATCTCGACCGGCTCGACGGCATCGTCATCACCCATGCGCACGAGGACCACTACGGCGCGATCGTGCATCTGTGGCCGAAGTTGAAGGCGCCGCTCTACATGACGGCGTTCACCGCCGGCCTGCTGGAAGCCAAGGCCTCGAGCGAGCCGGGGGTCGGCAAGATCCCGGTCACGGTGGTGGAGCAGGGCGGCCGCATCAACGCCGGTCCCTTCGAGGTCGAATTCGTGGCGATGTCGCACTCGATCCCCGAACCCTGTGCCCTGGCGATCCGCACGCCGGCGGGCACCGTCGTCCATTCGGGCGACTGGAAGATCGACCCGACGCCCGGCGTCGGCAAGCCGATTGATACCGAGCGCCTGGCCGAGATCGGCCGGGAAGGCGTGCAGGCGCTGATCTGCGACAGCACCAACGCGGTGCGCGACGGCGTCAGCCCGAGCGAGATGGACGTGGCGGCCGACCTCACCAAGGTGATCCGAAAGGCCAAGCGCCGCGTCGCGGTGACGACCTTCGCCTCGAACGTGGCGCGGATCCGCTCCATCGCGCTTGCCGCGAAGGCGGCGGATCGCGATGTGGTCGTGATGGGCCGCTCCATGCACAGGGCCATCGAGGTGTCCCGGGAACTGGGCTATCTCGACGATCTGCCGGCTTTCCTGTCCGAGGATGCCTACGGCTACCTGCCGCCCGAGCGCGTGGTGCTGCTGCTGACCGGCAGCCAGGGCGAGGAGCGCGCGGCGCTGGCGCGCATCGCGTCGGGCGACCATCGCAACGTGGCCCTGTCGAAGGGCGACCTGGTCATCTTCTCGTCCCGCACCATTCCCGGCAACGAGAAGGCCGTGGGTGCCATCCTCAACAAGCTGGCCGAGGCCGAGGTCGAGATCGTCACGGACCGGGATGCGCTGGTGCATGTCTCCGGCCACCCGCGCCGGGGCGAGCTGACGCAGCTCTACGACCTTCTGAAGCCGCAGGGGCTGATCCCCGCGCATGGCGAGGCGGTGCACCTGAAGGCGCACCGTGACCTGGCCCTGCAATACGGCATCAAGAACACGCTGATCGCCCGCAATGGCGACGTCGTCCGGCTGGCGCCGGGCAAGCTTGCGGTCATCGACGACCTGCCGACCGGCATCGCCGTCAAGGACGGGCTGATCTTCGGCGACCCGGAAGAGACGGGCGTTCATGAGCGCCGCAAGCTCTCCTTCGCCGGGGCGATCGTCGTTTCCGTGGTCATCGACGCCAAGGGCACCGTGATCGGCGAGCCCCTGGCGGCTCTGTTCGGGCTTCCGGATGTGGACGAGAACGGCGACGATCTGGAAGATATCGTCATCGACGAAGTCGTGGCGGCGCTGGACAGCATCCCGAAGAACCGGCGCAAGGATGCCGATCTGGTGGCGGAGGCCGCGCGCCGCGCGGCCCGCGCCGCCATTCGCGACTGCTGGGGCAAGAAGCCCCTGACCGAAGCGCTTGTCGTGCGCGTGTGACCATTTGCCGGGTGGTGCGATTGTCCGCGAACGGGCAATCGTGCGACCCGGCGGTCAAAATCGGCGATCGACCGGCCCCGCTGCCCGGAGCCGCGCCGCAAGGCCTGTTGAGGAGGAAGTGAGATGATCGGACGCCTGAACCATGTCGCCATCGCCGTGCCGGATCTCGAGGCGGCGACGGCGATGTACCGGGATACGCTTGGAGCGAAGGTGTCGCAGCCCCAGCCCGAGCCCGATCACGGCGTGACGGTGGTGTTCATCGAACTGCCCAACACGAAGATCGAACTGCTCGAGGCGCTTGGCGAGAACTCGCCGATCAACGCCTTCCTGGAACGCAACCCCTCCGGCGGCATTCATCATGTCTGCTACGAGGTGGAGGATATCCTGGCGGCCAGGGACAGGCTGACGGACAAGGGCGCGCGGGTGCTGGGCAGCGGCGAGCCGAAGATCGGCGCGCATGGCAAGCCGGTGCTCTTCCTGCACCCCAAGGATTTCAACGGAACGCTGGTCGAGCTCGAGCAGGTCTGACTGGGCACCGTTCCAAGAGAAGAGAGTGAACCCGGTGTCGTTCGTATCCGCGCTGGCAATCTATTTCATCATCTGGTGGATCGTGCTCTTCGCCATCCTGCCGATCGGGGTCGTGACGCAGGAAGAGGCCGGCGAGGTGACGCCGGGCACCGAGTCGAGCGCGCCGGGCCGTCCGCAGCTGCTGAAGAAGGCCCTGCTGACGACGCTCGTCGCCGGCGTGCTGTTCGCGGGCATCTACTGGCTGCGGGTGCATTCCGGCCTGACGCTCGACGATTTGCCGTTCAAGCCTCCGAGCAGCCGTTGAACGGGCCGCCGTCCAAGGTGCGTGTAAAAATGGGGCGCGTCGAAGGGCGGTTCGGGCATCCGTCGACGGCGAGCGTCAAAGCGGGTTCGGTGCCGGCAGCCTTTGGTCTTTGCCCGACGTGGTCGCTGCAAGTTCCTTCTCGCAGTCGGTGACGAGCATCGCCTTCTGCTGCCGCGTGAGCAGCGACAGGTCGCCCGTGCCGAAGCGGTAGCGGGCAAGCCGCACGGCCAGCGGCATCAGGTCGTGGCGCTTCAGTTTCATCAGCAACTGGTCGAAACGCCAGTCGACGGACCAGCCGCTGTCCGACGGGCCCTTGTCATGGGGATCACCAAGCAACATCGATAAGTCCTCCGGCCTTCGGCCGTCATCGTCCCTTGCGACAGGTTGAACCTTGAGCGATAGCCGGAGACTGTGCGGGGAATGTCCGCAGGCTCGGGCGCGCGACGGGTTGAGGACGGAACGCCTTGCACCGTATCGTGTCGACAAGTGTGCCGACGACGGCGTGATTATTCCGTTATGCTGCCGCTTGCGCGGCAACGGATGCCTGCGGTGCTTGTCCGGCTTGTCAGGCGCGCCGGACACCGCTAAGGAACCGGGATGACGATCACAGCGGCGCGTCCGGCCCGGACGGGTGGCGCCGGCGACATTCGACGGGATCCGCACGCCTGAGGAAACGGCAGGCGTGCCGGGATACGGCAAAGGGAAGAGGCGCGCGATGGGCGATTACGAGCAGGTTCGCACCCACATGGTGGACAACCAGCTGCGAACCAACGACGTTACCGACCTGCGGGTTCTCGACGCGATGGAGGCGGTTCCGCGCGAGCGCTTCGTGCCGGCCTCCAGGCGCTGCGTCGCCTATAGCGACCAGGACATCGCGCTGACCTCCGGCTCGAGCCCGCGCTATCTGATGAAGCCGCATATCTTTGCCAAGCTGGTGCAGCTCGCGGCGGTTCGCCCCGGCGAAGTCGCTCTTTGCGTCGGCTGCGGCACCGGGTATGGCGTCGCCGTGCTGGCGCAGCTCGCCGGCTCGGTCGTGGGGATCGACAATGACCCGGAAACGGTTGCCGCGGCGTCGGAGCTGCTCGTCGACCTTGGGATCGAGAACGCCGCGGTGATCGATGGCGATCTGGTCACCGGCGGGGCCTCCGAAGGGCCTTATGACGTGATCCTGATCGACGGGGCGGTCGAGCGCCTGCCCGATGCGCTGACGGCGCAGCTCAAGGACGGGGGACGTCTGGTGGTCATTCGCGGTCGCGGCGGCTCGGGAACCGCCGAGCTGCATGTCCGCTCCGGCGACGCCGTCTCGGGGCGGTTCGCGTTCAACGCGGCGGCGCAGGTGCTGCCGGGCTTCGAGCAGCCCAGGGAATTCGTCTTCTGACGAGGTGACAACCGAGGATTTCAAGGAAGCCGCCGCGCGGGTCAGCGCTGGCGGCTTTTTTCATGTCTCGCCCGGGATGCACAGGGGTGTTGCCGAGAGGTCGCAGCGGTGCGCGAATGCATCGCCGCACCGCTTTCAAAGGTTGTCACCCGACCGGACCGAGATAACAGTATCGGCGCGTCGCCCTGCCTGCATGACGGGCTGGAGGGTTGCCGCGCAAATTTGCCACTCCCGCAAGGAGCCGACCGGCGCAAGAGGCCGAAAGATCGGCGCGGGCGGGGAGGGAACCCGGCAGGTTGCCAGTGCGGCTGGTCGGGCGGAAGGATCGAAAAGCGGTGGACGCCAGAGGGCGGACCGACAAGCCGTGGATCCGGTACGGACAGGAAATCGGGTCGCAGGGACCCGCGTCAAAGTGATGACGGCGAGTGCGCGTGATCGCGCGCGCCGCTGAATTCCGGAGTTGTACAGGGGTGTTCAAGGTGAATCGGACGGGTTCTTGGCTCATTGCAGCCGCCATTTCCGTGGCGGCGGCGGGCGTGCCCGCGACGGCGCGTTCTCAATCGATCGGCGAGGCACTTGGCCAGGCCTATTCGGCAAACCCGACGTTGAACGCGGCGCGTGCGGCGCTGCGTTCCGTCAACGAATCGGTGCCGCAGGCGCTTTCCGGCTGGCGGCCCCAGATCTTCGGCCGTTTCGACGTCGGCTCCCAATACTCGAAATCCGACCCGGGCCGTGCCCGCTACGGCAACACGGCCTCGGTCGGCCTGTCTCTGTCGCAGGCCCTGTTTCGCGGCTTCCGCACGGTGAACTCCGTGCGCCAGGCCGAGGCCGTGGTGCGCGCCGAGCGCGAAAGCCTCCGCGCTACGGAACAGTCGGTGCTGCTTCAGGCGGCAACGGCCTATATGGACGTGATCAGCAACACGGCGATCGTTTCGCTGCGGCGCAGCAGCCTGACCTTCCTGGCCGAGCAGGTTCGCGCCGCCGATGACCGTTTCGAAGTGGGCGAGGGCACCCGCACGGACGTGTCGCAGGCCCGTGCCCGCTTCTCCGAGGCACAGTCGGAACTCAACCTGGCGCTGGCCAACGTCAACAGCAGCCGCGCCATCTACCGCCAGATCATCGGCTCCGACCCGAAGTCGCTGTCCGCGCGCACGACCGTCTACCGCCAGTTGCCCAGGAACCTGGACTTGGCGCTCAAGGCCGGTGCCAGCAACCATCCCTCGATCCTTTCCGCCCAGCATCTTGTCGATGCGGGCACGTTCGGCGTGAAGACGGTCGAGGGCGAGTTGCTGCCGACCGTGACGCTGGAAGCCGACATGCAGCGCCAGTGGAGCCCGCCGAGCTCACCGGGTGCGGACACGGTCGACAGCGCCAGCATTTTCGGCCGGGTCTCGATTCCCCTCTATCAGGGCGGAGCGGTCTCGTCCCGCGTGCGCCAGGCCAAGGAAGACCTCGGCCAGACCCGTATCCAGCTCGATGTCGCACGCGACCAGATCCGCGCGTCGGTCGTCTCCGCCTGGGGGCAGTACCAGGCCGCGGAAGCCTCGATCCAGGCGGCCCAGGATGCCGTGTCGGCCAACCAGCTGGCGCTTGAGGGCGTGATCGAGGAGCAGCGTGTCGGCCAGCGCACGACGCTGGACGTGCTGAACGCCCAGTTCGAACTGGTCAACAGCCGGGTCAGCCTGATCAGCGCGCAGCGCAATCGCACGGTGGCGGCCTACTCGTTGATGTCGGCGGTGGGGGGACTCACGGCGGACCGCATCGGTCTGGGCGTCGCCCTCCACGACGAGAAGGCGCACTACAAGAAGGTCCGCAACAGCTGGTACGGCATTCGCACGCCCGACGGCCGTTGACGCGGAGCTGGTTGCGGCAGCCGCCGGCAGCCTGCACGGGTCCCGATGGTTCCTGCCATCGGGTTTCACGTGCAAAAGCGGCCGAATCGGGGAATTGTTGCACTTGACAAGGCCGCCGGGCCGGTTCGTGACGTTGTCATGCTTTTCCCCCGGCGGATTAACGCGTTATATTCTGCAGGATCGAGTCGGCATGCCCATCGGTGCATCCGACCGGATGCCAGGGCCCTCTAGCAGGACGGTCGGGCGCAGAGTTGTCGAGTGCGGGGATCGGTATGGCTAACGCCAATCAGGCTCAAGAACCTTCTATGGAAGAAATCCTGGCGTCCATTCGCCGGATTATTTCCGATGAGGATACACCGTCTGATGACAAGGCCGAGGCTGCAGCCGAAGCCGATACGACGGATGACGCGCTTGCCGATGCCGGCGAGGAGATGTCGCAGGACGACCTCGACAAGCTGTTTGATTCCGCCGGCGATGCCGATGTGGAAGTCGAGCCGGATCCCGAGCCCGAGATCGAAGACGTGGCCGAGGTCGACGATGTCCTGGAACTGACCGAGGACCAGGCCGTCGACGAGGACGAGTTCGATCTTGTCGAGGGCCTTGCGACCGAGGAAGACGATACCGGCGACGTCGCTTTCGTCGACGAGCGTGCCGAGGCGGAAACCCCGAAATCCGATCCCTGGACACGCCCGGCGCGCGACAGCACGGCGGAAGAGCTGCTGTCGCCCTCGGCGGACCAGGCCGTGCAGGCCGCGTTCCACAATCTGGCCGGCACGATCCTTTCCAACAACGCCCGCACGCTGGAGGATCTCGTCAAGGAGATGCTGCGGCCGATGCTGAAGGGCTGGCTCGACGAAAATCTTCCCCCGCTCGTCGAGCGGCTCGTACGCCAGGAGATCGAGCGGGTATCGCGCGGACGCTGATCCGCGCCGCCATATCCGCTCGTCACGCCGCCCTCCGGGCGGCGTTTTCGTTTCCAGCCCGCATGTGCGCGGTGGTTGACTTGGCGACATGCCTGCGAGTAACCACGCGTTCAGTTCACAGTTCCCCGGGAAAACCGATGCTCGACAAGACCTACGATGCCGCCACAGTCGAACCCAGGATCGCCAAGGCCTGGGAAGACGCAGATGCCTTCAGGGCCGGCGCCGGCGCCGAGCCGGGGGCGGCGTCCTTCTCGATCGTGATCCCGCCGCCCAATGTCACCGGCTCCCTGCACATGGGTCATGCGCTCAACAACACGTTGCAGGACGTGCTGGTGCGGTTCGAGCGCATGCGCGGGCGCGACGTGCTCTGGCAGCCGGGAATGGACCATGCGGGCATCGCCACGCAGATGGTGGTCGAGCGGCAGCTGGCCGAGCGCCAGGAGCCGGGGCGGCGCGACATGGGGCGCGAGGCCTTCGTCAACCGCATCTGGGAGTGGAAGGCCGAGTCCGGCGGCATGATCTTCAACCAGCTGAAGCGGCTGGGCGCGTCCTGCGACTGGTCGCGCGAACGCTTCACCATGGACGAGGGCCTGTCGAGGGCCGTGCTGGAGGTCTTTGTCGGGCTCTATCGCGAGAACCTGATCTACAAGGACAAGCGGCTGGTCAACTGGGACCCGAAGCTTCTGACCGCGATCTCGGACCTCGAGGTCGAGCAGGTCGAGGTGAAGGGCAATCTCTGGCATTTCCGCTATCCGCTGGAAAACGGCGAGACCTTCGAGGCGCCCGTCGCCTTCGACGAGGACGGCAAGCCGGTGGAGTTCGAGACGCGCGACTACATCACCGTCGCCACGACGCGTCCCGAAACGATGCTCGGCGACACCGCCGTCGCGGTGAACCCGGAAGATCCGCGCTACAAGGGGCTGATCGGCAAGCATGTGGTGCTGCCGCTGGTCGGCCGCCGCATCCCCATCGTCGCCGACGACTACGCCGACCCGGATGCGGGATCGGGCGCGGTGAAGATCACCCCGGCGCATGACTTCAACGATTTCGAGGTCGGCAAGCGTCACAACCTGCCGATGATTTCGGTGCTCGACCGCGAGGCGAAGGTCCGCCTTGCCGAGAACCCGGAATTCCTAGAGGGCGTTGCCGAGAGCGCGGAGCTGTCCGAAACGATCTCGGCCTATGAGGGTTGCGACCGTTTCGACGTGCGCAAGCGGCTGGTCGAGCGGATGGAGGAACTCGGTCTTCTCGACCGGATCGAGCCGCACACCCACATGGTGCCGCATGGCGACCGTGGCGGCGTGCCGATCGAGCCGCTGTTGACCGACCAGTGGTATGTCGACGCCAAGACGCTGGCCCAGCCGGCGATCGCCAGCGTGCGCGAGGGGCGGACGAACTTCGTGCCGCGCAACTGGGACAAGACCTATTACGAGTGGATGGAGAACATCCAGCCCTGGTGCATCTCGCGGCAGCTGTGGTGGGGACACCGGATCCCGGCCTGGTACGGCCCGGACGGCCGGATCTTCGTCGAACGCGGCGAGGAGGAGGCCTGCGCGGCTGCGGCGGAGCATTACGGCAAGCCCGTCGAGGTCATCGACATGGAGGCCGCTCTTGCCCGCTGGGAGAGCGGCGAGGACGGTGCCGGCATCGCGCTCTACCGCGACGAGGACGTGCTCGACACGTGGTTTTCCTCGGCGCTGTGGCCGTTCTCGACGCTCGGCTGGCCGGACAAGACACCCGAGCTTGCCAACTACTACCCGACAAGCGTGCTGATCACCGGCTTCGACATCATCTTCTTCTGGGTTGCCCGGATGATGATGTTCGGCGATCACTACATGAAGACCGAGCCCTTCCACACGGTCTACATCCATGCCCTGGTCCGCGACGAGAAGGGCCAGAAGATGTCGAAGTCGAAGGGCAACGTCATCGATCCGCTGGCCCTGATCGAGGAGTACGGCGCCGACGCGCTTCGCTTCACGCTGGCGGCGATGGCCGCGCAGGGACGCGATATCAAGCTGGCGACCAGCCGGGTCGCGGGCTATCGCAACTTCGTCACCAAGCTGTGGAACGCGGCCCGCTTCGTCGAGATGAACGGCGGCGCCCGGCCGCAAGGGTTCGATCCGGCGGCCGTCCGGGAGACCGTCAATCGCTGGATTGTCACGGAGACGGGGCGCTGCGTCACCGAGGTCACCGAAGCGCTGGAAGGCTTCCGCTTCAACGAGGCGGCGGGCGCGGCCTACCGCTTCGTGTGGAACACCTATTGCGACTGGTACCTGGAGTTCGCCAAGCCGATCTTCAACGAAGGCACGGAAGAGGCGCAGGCGGAAACCCGCGCGACCGCGGCCTGGGTTCTCGACGAGATACTCAAGATGCTGCACCCGTTCATGCCGTTCATGACCGAGGAGCTGTGGGCCCGCGCGGTCGAGGAGGATGCGGCGGCGAGCCGGGACAACCTGCTCGTCCACACCCGCTGGCCAGGTTCGGCCGGCGGCGACCAGGGCGCGGCGGCCGAGATCAACTGGGTGGTCGACCTGATTTCCTCGATCCGCTCCGTGCGCGCCGAGATGAACGTTCCCGCCGGAGCGAAGGTGCCCCTGGTGGTGACCGGCGCCAACGAGGTGACACGCCAGCGTCTCAAGGCGCATGAGGCGGCGATCCTGCGTCTTGCCAGGGCCGAGGCGATCTCGCATGGCGACGCGCCGCCGCGCGGCTCCGTGCAGATTGTCAGTGGAGAAGCGGTGGTCTGCCTTCCTCTTGCCGACTTCATCGATCTTGGTGCGGAAGCGGCGCGCCTTGCCAAGGAAGAAGGCAAGCTCGACGACGAGATCGCACGCATCGACAAGAAGCTTGGAAATGCCGCTTTCGTCGCCAAGGCGCCGGAAGAGATCGTGGCGGCCGAGCAGGAGAAGCGGGTCGAGCTGGTCGAGCGACGCGACCGGGTTGTCGAGGCGCGCAAGCGGCTTGCCGACCTGTCGCATGCGTGACCGGGCGATCTGTACGGGGAAGTAGCGGATGATGCGTTTTGCGGGATTGCGGAATGGGCGCGCCGGTGTCGCGCGGGGGCGGGGCGTGCTTGCCGCCGGCCTGATCGCACTTGGTGCGTCGGCGGGCCTTGCCTCGCCGGCCCTGGCCGAGAAGATCGTCAATCCTGTCGCCGTCTTCTCCGGGCTCGACAAGATCACCGGCCGCATCATCGCGTTCGACGTCTATGTCGGCGAGACGGTGCAGTTCGGGGCGCTGCAGGTGACCCCGCGCGAGTGCAACACCCGGCCGCAGACGGAAGCTCCGCAGACGACCGCCTTCGTCGAGGTCGACGAGATCACGCTGAACAACGAGGTGCGGCGGATCTTCACCGGCTGGATGTTTGCCGCCAGTCCCGGCCTGCACGCGGTGGAGCATGCCGTCTACGACGTGTGGCTGACCGACTGCAAGCAGTCCTCGAGCGTCGCCCCGCCGGCGAACTACAGCGGCCCGCCGATCTCCGAACAGGCCGCGGCCGGCAACGATCCGCTGGCAGGAACCGCGCCCAAGCTCGGGCCGGAACAGGTCGTTCCGCGCATCAAGCCGCCGCAGTAAGGCGCCGCCGGCACGGCATCATTCTTCCGTGACCTTGCGGATCCACTCGCTCATGGACGCAATCGCGCCTGGCGCATAGGCGTTGCGGCCGAGCACCACGAAGGCGGCCCTGGCATGCCAGGGCATCTGGTCGGGCAGCTGATAGTTGAACAGGCTCGCCCGCAGCAGGCCGTGCGTCGCCCCCGGCAGCATTGTCACGATGCTTGGCCTTGCAGGAAGATGCAGGCGCCGGTAGTCGGCGGCGTTTGCCCGCGGATTGACGTTAAGGTCCCGCTCGCCCCAGATCGCCATGAACGGCCTGTCGATCCGCGCGATGTCGGTGCTTGCATCCTCATGCCGGTTGCGGGCGATGAAGGCGAGGCGTTCCGGCGTCACGTCGATCCGCCGGGCTGCTTCGCCGGGCGCGAGGGTGCCCGTGGCAAGACCCGAGAACAGTTCCGTCTCCCGGCGATCCGCATCGATCAGGTGCCCGGCTATCCGCTCCGGCGTCCAGCCTTCCGCCTCAAGCCGCCGCGCGGTGAAATAGTCGCCCTGGCGCTGCCAGTTCACGGCGCCCCCGACAAGCACGAAAAAACCCGCGTCCGTTTCCGTAGCGGCAAGGCGCGGCAACACCCAGCCGGCTTGGGAGAAGCCGAGGAAGCCGATCCTGCCACCGGCCTGCGGCAGGCTGTCTGCAACGGCCGACAGGGCCGCCCGCGCCTCGTCGGCACGGTCCTGCATCGACTGGGAGAGCCAGTCGCCGGTGCTTGCGCCGATGCCGGGCTTGTCCCAGGTGAAGACCGCGATTCCGTCGTCGAGCAGGGCGTTGACGAGGGGAAGGTAGCCGCCGGCGGAAAAGCGGTCCTGGGGACCGTCGCCATGGACGAGCAGCACCACCGCCCGCGGCCGTTCGCCGGCGTTCCCGGGCAGAAGCAGCGTCCCCGACAAGCCGGCCCCGCCGCTGTCGAAGGTGAGTTCGCGCTGCGTGCGCCCGGCAAGGTCGAAGTCCGACAGTCCGGGCAGCGCAAGCCCCACGATCGCGAGCGCCAGGACAGCGCCCGCAATCAGCCAGCGGATCGTGCGTCCCTGCTTGCGCATCCCGTCTCCTTGCTGACTGCCCGCCGCCGTTTCAGGTCAGGTGGGGACGGCGGGCGGCCTGTTCAACCTGCGGTTCCGTGCTTGCCCGGATCAGCCCTGCAGACTCCTGCCCATGCGTCCGGCCAGGTCCTGGATGAACTGGAAGGCGACGCGGCCCGAACGGCTGCCGCGGGTCGTCGCCCATTCCAGCGCCTCGGCCCGCAGCGTCTCTGCGTCTTGGTCAAGGCCGTAATGGGCCACATAGGCCTCGATCATCGCCAGGAACTCGTCCTGGCTGCACTTGTGAAAGCCGAGCCAGAGGCCGAATCGGTCGGAGAGCGAGACCTTTTCCTCGACCGCTTCGCCGGGATTGATCGCGGTGGAGCGCTCGTTTTCGATCATGTCGCGGGGCAGCAGGTGGCGGCGGTTGGAGGTGGCGTAGAACAGCACCGTCTCCGGCCGTCCTTCGATGCCGCCGTCGAGCGCGGCCTTCAGGGACTTGTAGGAGGCATCGCCGCTGTCGAAGCTGAGATCGTCGCAATAGACGATGGTGCGGTGGCCGCCGGCCTTCACCAGTTTCATCAGGGCCGGCAGGCTCTCGATGTCCTCGCGGTGGATCTCGATCAGCTTCAGGCGGTCATCCTTGCCGTCCCGTGCGAGCAGGGCGTTGACATGGGCGTGGGTCGCCTTGACCAGCGAGGACTTGCCCATGCCGCGCGCGCCCCACAGCAGCACGTTGTTGGCGGCAAAGCCGCTGGCGAAACGCATCGTGTTGTCGACCAGCTGGTCGCGGGCCCGGTCGACGCCCTGGAGCAGCGAGATGTCGATCCTGTTGACACGCTCGACCGGTTCGAGCGTGGCTTCGCCCGCGTGCCAGACAAAGGCGTCGGCTGCCGAAAAGTCCGGCGCGGCGTGCTCCGGCGGCACCGCGCGTGCGATGAGACCGATGAGTGTGTCCAGCCGCGATGCGATGGCGGTCATTTCGGACTTGTCGTGTTGCTGGGGATCCATATCTGTGCCGTGGGTCTTTGTTCTGGTTGTCTGTTGGCGGCCGGGGGGAGGACCGCAGGGAGGATGCCGGTTACCTAGCATGCCGGCGCCCGTGTCCCAAGACCGGGAAAGGCCGCGTGGAGCTTTCCGCCCATCCACCGGTTCGCCTTGCAAAGCCGGGCGCGACTTGTATAGTCCGCGCGACTTTTGGTTCAGTTGCCGGTGACTTGCCGTGCTTGCGCTAGGACGCAGGGGCAGGGCCGGCCAGGGAGACGCTAATGCTGATTTCGCCCGCCTACGCACAGGGTGCCGGGGGCTCGACCCCCGACCTTTTGATGTCGATCCTTCCGTTCGTCCTGATCTTCGTGATCATGTACTTCCTCATCATCCGCCCGCAGCGTCAGCGTATGAAGCAGCACCAGGAACTGGTCGCGAACCTGCGTCGTGGCGATACGGTGGTGACCGCCGGAGGCCTCATCGGCAAGGTCTCGAAGGTCGTCGACGAAAGCGAAGTCCAGCTTGAGCTCGCCGAGGGTCTCAAGGTTCGCGCCGTGCGCAGCATGATCACGGAAGTGCGGTCCAAGTCCGAACCGGTCAAGGACAACGGCTGACACCGGCCTTGATGCCATTTTTTCCCGGCGCGGCCTGACGGGTCGCGCCGACGGCACAGCAGAAACGGCAACGCCATGCTTTATTTCGCGCGCTGGAAGATCACCCTGATCGTCCTCGTCATTCTCGTCGGGGCGATCACGACCCTGCCGAACTTCCTGTCTCCCGCGACCTTGAGGGCCATGCCCGACTGGCTCCCCAAGAGCCGGATCGTGCTGGGTCTCGACCTGCAGGGCGGTGCCTATCTGCTTTATGAAGTCGACCGGGCCGACTACATCCAGAAGCGGCTGAAGACGCTGGAAGGCGACATTCGCCAGACCCTGCGCGACGAACCGCGCATCGGTTACACGGGCCTTGGCGTGCAGGGCAACGGCACGCAGGTGCGCATTCGCGACCTGACGCGTCTCGACGAAGCGCGCACGCGCCTGTCCGCGCTTACCAACCCGCTCGTCACCAACGTGTTCGGCGGTCAGGCCGTCGACGAGTTCGAGATGACCGTGGCCGATGACGGCCTCGTGCGGTTCTCCTATACCGAGCAGGGACTGTCGCAGCGCATCAGCTCCATCGTGCAGCAGTCGATCGAGGTGATTCGACTGCGTCTCGACGAGTTCGGCACCACCGAGCCCAGCATCCAGCGACAGGGCGAGGACCGCATCCTTGTCGAGGCGCCGGGCGAGGGCGACCCGCAGCGGCTGAAGGAGCTTGTCGGCCAGACCGCGCAGCTCACCTTCCACATGGTCGACCAGTCCATGTCGGCGGAACAGGCGATGCAGTCCCGCCCGCCGGTCGGGACGGTCGTGATGTACTCGGCCGAGGACCCGCCGTTCCCCTATCTGCTCGAGGAAGCCCCGCTCCTGTCGGGCGAGGACCTGATCGACGCGCAGGTCGCCTTCGACCAGCAGTCCAACGAGCCGGTGGTCAATTTCCGCTTCAACACCTCCGGCGCACGCACCTTCTCGGTCGTCACCCAGCGCAATGTCGGGCGTCCCTTTGCCATCGTCCTCGACCAGGAAGTGATCTCGGCGCCGGTCATCCGCGAGCCGATCACCGGCGGTTCGGGGCAGATTTCCGGCAGCTTCACCGTCGAGAGCGCCAACGATCTTGCGGTGCTGCTGCGTGCCGGCGCGCTGCCGGCCAAGCTGACGGTCGTGGAGGAGCGTTCCATCGGTCCGGGCCTGGGACAGGATTCGGTCGATGCCGGCCGCATCGCATCGATCATCGGCGCCGCGCTGGTGATCGGCTTCATGGTGCTGGCCTACGGGCGCTTCGGCGTGATCGCCGATCTGGCGCTTGCCACCAACATCATCCTCATCTTCGGCGCGCTGACCTTCCTGCAGGCGACGCTCACCTTGCCGGGCATTGCCGGCATCGTGCTGACCATCGGCATGGCGGTCGACGCCAACGTGCTGATCTTCGAACGCATTCGCGAGGAGGCGAGGGCGGGGCGCTCCGCCATCAGCGCCATCGATGCCGGTTACTCGCGCGCGCTCGGCACCATCCTCGATGCCAACATCACGACGCTGATCGCCGCGCTGATCCTGTTCCAGCTGGGCTCCGGTCCGATCCGGGGCTTCGCCGTAACGCTGGCGATCGGCATCTTCACCACGGTGTTCTCGGCCTTCACCGTTTCGCGCCTTCTGGTGGCTCTCTGGGTACGCTGGAAGCGCCCGAGCCACCTGCCGATCTGACCATCCGGGGACCCAAGCCATGCTATTGAGAATGATCCCGGACAACACGCGCATCCGCTTCATGTGGCTGCGCAGCGTTTCCTTCCCGCTCTCGGCCGTGATGTTTCTCGCGTCGATCGCGCTGTTCTTTTCCGTCGGGCTGAATTTCGGCATCGACTTCAAGGGCGGCACGGTCTTCGAGATGAAGACGATGGAATCGCCGGCCGACATTTCCGCGATCCGCACGCAGCTGGGCACGCTCAATCTGGGCGATGTGCAGGTGCAGCAGTTCGGCGCCGAAGACGAGGTGCTGGTGCGCGTGCAGCAGCCCGAAGGCGGCGAGCTTGCTCAGCAGGCGGTGGTCTCGCAGGTGCGCGAGATCTTCGGCGAGAGCGTCGAGTTCCGCCGTGTCGAGGTGGTCGGCCCGCGCGTTTCCGGTGAACTTGCCCAAGCCGGCATGATCGCCGTTATCGCCTCGCTGGTGGTGATCCTGTTCTACATCTGGTTCCGGTTCGAATGGCACTTCGCCGTCGGCGCGATCCTGACGACGATCAACGACATCGTCGTCACCGTCGGCCTTTTCGTCGTGCTGCAACTGGAGTTCTCGCTGTCGAGCATCGCCGCCATCCTGACAATCATCGGTTATTCGCTGAACGACACCGTTGTCGTCTACGACCGCATCCGCGAGAACCTGCGGCGCTACAAGAAGATGGCGCTGCCGGAACTGCTTGACCGCTCGATCAACGAGATGCTGTCGCGCACCGTGATGACGTCGGTCACGACCCTGCTGGCGCTGATCGCCCTTTACTCCTTCGGCGGCGAGGTGATCCGCTCCTTCACCCTGGCGATGATTTTCGGCGTGGTGATCGGCACCTATTCCTCGATCTTCCTTGCCGCTCCGTTCCTGATCCTTCTCAAGCTGCGTCCCTCCAGCGTCACCGGTGGTGACGGGGGCGCGGATGCCGACAAGGCGGACGAGGGGTCTTCCGGCTCCGCCGCTTCCGCCTGAGCGGGAGCGGGTGATGGCCGGGCGCGGACAAGGCATCGTCATCCGGGATGCACATTTTCCCGGGCGCGCGCCGATCGAGGCGTATGGCGATGGCGGCTTCCGGTTCGCGGGAATGTCGCATCGCGGCTCGATCCTGTGCGTGCCGAGCGGCATCTACGGGTTCCAGGCGACATCTGCATCGGAGCTGGATACCGCAGCGCTTGAGAAGGTGTTCGAGGAAGCAGCCGATATCGAGGTGCTCCTGGTGGGAACCGGCGAGGGCCTCGTGCCGCTGAAGCGGGAGCTTCGCGAGGCCGTCCGCGCCGCCGCCATCATGGCCGACCCGATGTCGACCGGCGCGGCGGTGCGCACCTACAACGTGCTTCTTTCCGAGGACCGGGCCGTCGCGGCCGTTTTGCTGGCGGTCGGATGATGCGGATCACGGGACAAGACCGCTCTCCACTTTTTCCGCCGCCGCGCTAGGTGTCGTTTCATGACAGCCGATGACACGGCGGGGGGCGATCACTGCCTCGCGCTCGTCCGCCAGCACGATTTCGACCGCTATCTCTCCCTGCTCTATGCGGGGGAGCCGGCGCGCTCGGCCCTTGCCGCGCTTTATGCGTTCAACATGGAGATCGCGCGCGCCCGGGAGATCGTCTCCGATCCCATGCCCGGGGAGATCCGCTTCCAGTGGTGGCGCGATGCGCTGGACGCCCCGCCCGGTTCCGATGTCGACCAGCATCCGGTCGCGGGCCGGATCAGGGCCGTGATCGCGGCCTATGCCTTGCCGCTCTCCGCCTTTCACGACCTGATAGACGCCCGGGTCTTCGATCTTTACGACGACCCGATGCCGAGCGTTCGGGATCTGGAAGGCTATGCCGGGGAGACCTCGTCGGCGCTGATCCAGCTCGCGGCGATCATCCTGGCCGGCGGCAAGGATCCGGGAACCGCGGAGGTCGCCGGTCATGCCGGCGTAGCCTATGCGATCACCGGCCTGTTGCGGGCCCTGCCGTGGCATGCGCGGCGGCGGCAGCTCTATCTGCCCGCCGACCTGCTCGACGCGCACGGGGTCGATCCGGAAGACATGTTCGCGGCAAAGTGTACTCCCGAGCTCAAGGAGGCTGTCGCGACGCTTGCCGGCATCGCGCGTGAGCATCTGGCGCGCACGCGCGCCGGGATCGGCTGCGTCTCCCGCGAGATCGTGCCCGCCTTCCTGCCCGTGTGCCTGGTCGAGCCGCTGCTTGCCCGGATCGAGCGGCCGGGTTTCGATCCCTTGAGCGATCGGGCGGAACTGTCGGCACTGCGGCGCAACTGGATGCTTTGGCGGGCGTCGCGGAAGGCAGGGCGCAGGGTCCCTCCAGGGGCCGGCTGAAGCCCGGCCTCCGCTTGGGGGCTATTCCGCCGCCAGCGGCAGGGGCGCGGAGGCTGCAATCCACTCGGCGAAATCGGCCCGCGCCCGGCCGGTCATCGCGAGCTTCTTCGCCCTGGTCTTGTCCTTGCCCTTGAGCCGCTTGCCCTCGTCGTCGACCTTCGGCGCCTCGACTGGTGGGAACAGTCCGAAATTCACGTTCATCGGCTGGAACGAGCGCGGGCCAGGTTCGTCCCGCAGGATGTGGCCGCCCGTGATGTGGCCGAGCAATGCGCCCATGGCGGTCGTTGGCGGCGGCGGCGGGCACTGCGTCCCCAGGCGCTCGGCCGCGGCGAAGAGGCCGGCCATGCAGCCGACGCTCGCCGATTCCACATAGCCCTCGCAACCGGTGATCTGGCCGGCGAAGCGCAGCCCCGGGCGCGCCTTCAGGCGCAGCGTGCCGTCGAGCAGCTTCGGCGAATTGAGGAAGGTGTTGCGGTGCAGCCCGCCAAGGCGGGCGAAGACGGCGTCCTCCAGTCCCGGGATCATCCGGAACACCTCAAGCTGGCCGCCATGCTTCAGCTTGGTCTGGAAACCGACCATGTTGTAGAGCGTGCCAAGCGCGTTGTCCTGGCGCAGCTGGACCACCGCATAGGGCTTCTCCGTCGGCTTGTGCGCGTTGGTCAGGCCCATCGGCTTCATCGGGCCGTGGCGCAGGGTCTCGCGGCCGCGCTCGGCCATCACCTCGATCGGCAGGCAACCGTCGAAATAGGGGGTGTTCTCCTCCCATTCCTTGAACTCGGCCTTGGGCGCGGCGATCAGCGCGTCGATGAAGGCGTCGTACTGGGCCCGGTCCATCGGACAGTTGATATAGTCCTTGCCGGTACCGCCGGGACCGACCTTGTCGTAGCGCGACTGGAACCAGCAGATGTCGAGATCGACGCTGTCGAAATGCAGGATCGGCGCGATCGCGTCGAAGAAGGCCAGAGCGTCCTCGCCGGTGGCGTCCAGGATCGCCTGCGACAGGGCGGGGGAGGTCAGCGGACCGGTCGCCACGATGACGCTGTCCCAGTCCTCCGGCGGCAAGGCGGTCAGTTCGCCGCGCTCGATCGTGACGAGGGGGTGGGCCTCCAGTGCCCGGGTCACGGCGGCGGCGAAACCGTCGCGATCAACGGCAAGCGCGCCGCCGGCGGGCACCTGATGCGCATCGGCGCTGGCCATGATCAGCGAACCGGCCGCGCGCAACTCCGCATGCAGCAGGCCGACGGCATTTTGGTCCGCATCGTCCGAGCGGAAGGAGTTCGAGCAGACCAGCTCGGCAAGGTCCTGGGTCTTGTGCGCATCGGTTGCGCGGGTCGGGCGCATTTCGTGCAGGATCACGGGGACGCCGCGCCGGGCGAGTTGCCAGGCTGCTTCGGATCCGGCCAACCCGCCACCGACAACATGAACTGGCTGCATGAACGTTGTCCTTCGCATTCGTGGCGTCCGGCAAGGCGAGCCGGAGCCGATATACCTGCGCGGTGACTTAGCGCGTCCCCTTCCATCAGGCAATCGGAGGGGCGATAAGAAGAGCGGACATGCGGGGGGAACATTCATGATTCGATACGAGGTCGCCGGGCTTGCTGCCAGGCTCGGGGCCAGGCAGGCGGTCAGGCTGGCCGGCATGTTCGCATGCGCGGCTCTGCTGGCGGGCTGCGCCGGGCAGTCGGCGGGTCCTGCAAGGGCCTGGTACGGCGCGCATGACGGCGTCGCGCCGAAGGGCACGCGGATCTATGTCTGCCACGCATTCGGATGCGCCCGGAAGACGGCCGTCGACCTGTCGGGGCGCCATCTTGCACGGTTGAAGTCGATCCTCGCCAAGGGCCGGGCCTCGCCCGAGGCCGAGCGGCGCGCGATCGCGGACGCGGTTGCCTGGCACGAACGCGCCATCGGTCCGATTGTCGGCTCGCAGGGCGATGTCGGCGGCTACGACCTGCACAATTCCGGCGTACCGGGCCAGATGGACTGTATCGACGAGGCCACCAACACGACGAGCCTGCTGCTGGTCATGGCGGACAAGGGTTATCTGCAGCATCACCGTGTGTCCGGGCCGGTTGCACGCGGCTTCTTCCTGGACGGACGGTATCCGCACGCCACCGCCGTCATCCGCGATACGGCGAACGGAACATCCTATGCAGTCGATTCCTGGCCGGACGACAATGGCAAGCCGCCGCTCGTGCAGACGCTGGACCGCTGGTTCGAGGAGCGCGGCTAGGCCGCCGGCTTCCGGAATGAAAGCCCGGGGGCCGGGGAGGAACTCTGCGGAACGCGCTTTCGGTTTTTCGGAACCGAAGACACGTACTTGAATGCCTGTCAGAGGTAATCGTTCAAATAAAGCGAAGGCCGGAAAAAGAAAAAGCAAGGCACAAGGCCTTGCTTTTTAGGTTTCGCGTATCGCACCTTCATGCGCCAAAGGCAAATATAAATCTGTTCGGCGGGCAGCGGTCTATCAAGACGCGCCAGAAGGCTCTTCCTCCCAAGACTCAGACCGCGATGTCTGTTTATTCGGCTTCGTAAGCCTTGCGACTTCTTGCCTTGTTATGAGGACGGACAATAGCGCATCGTTATCGTCTTGTCACCATTTTGTGCAGGAGAAGCCCATTTTTTTTGCTGGGCGGGTCTTGAAGTCTCCGGCTGCCGGACGGTGAGACTGTTTTCGCCCCGCGGGGGCGCGTATCGGCAAGGCGGGGCTTGTGTTTTTGCGGCGCATGCGGTTTCACTGCCGAAACTTCAGGCGTCGCTTCCGGCGCCGTTCCCCCGCATACCAGAGCCCGAGATCCCGTCGATGCGCCTTTCCCGTTACTTTCTTCCGATCCTAAAGGAAACGCCCAAGGAGGCGGAGATCGTCTCGCATCGCCTGATGCTGCGGGCCGGACTGATCCGCCAGGAGGCCGCCGGCATCTATGCCTGGCTGCCGATGGGTCTGCGGGTGCTGCGCAAGATCGAGCAGATCGTGCGCGAGGAGCAGAACCGGGCAGGTGCGCACGAGTTGCTGATGCCGACCATCCAGCCGGCCGACCTGTGGCGCGAGAGCGGACGCTACGACGCCTACGGCAAGGAGATGCTGCGCATCCAGGACCGCCACGAGCGCGACATGCTGTTCGGCCCGACCAACGAGGAGATGATCACCGACATCTTCCGCGCCTCGGTCAGGAGCTACCGCGATCTGCCGCTGAACATGTACCACATCCAGTGGAAGTTCCGTGACGAGGTACGTCCCCGATTCGGCATCATGCGTGGCCGCGAGTTCCTGATGAAGGACGCCTATTCCTTCGACCTGGACAAGGAAGGCGCGCGCCATGCCTACAACCGCATGTTCGTCGCCTATCTGCGGACCTTCGACAGGATGGGGCTGCAGGCCATCCCGATGCGCGCCGACACCGGACCGATCGGCGGCGACATGAGCCACGAGTTCATCATTCTCGCCTCCACGGGCGAGAGCGAGGTGTTCTGCGACAAGGCGATCCTGGAACTGCCGATCCCGGGCCAGGAGACGGATTTCAGCTCCGACCTGACGCCGGTCATCGAAGCCTGGACCACGCCCTACGCCGCGACCGATGAAATGCATGACGAGGCCGCCTATGCCGCGGTTGCCGAGGATGACCGCATGTCGGCGCGCGGCATCGAGGTCGGTCACATCTTCTATTTCGGCACCAAGTATTCCGAGCCGATGGGTGCGAAGGTCACCGGTCCCGACGGCGTCGATGTGCCGGTGCACATGGGCTCCTACGGGGTCGGCGTGTCGCGCCTGCTCGGTGCGATCATCGAGGCGCATCACGACGATGACGGCATTATCTGGCCGGCATCGGTCGCGCCGTTCCATGTCGGGCTGGTCAATCTGAAACCGGGCGACGAGGCGGCGGACGCGGCTTGCGACGACCTGGAGCGGCAACTGTCGGCGGCCGGGATCGAGGTGCTTGTGGATGACGTCGACACCCGGGCCGGTGCGAAGTTCGCCACCATGGACCTCATCGGCCTGCCGTGGCAGCTTATCGTCGGTCCGCGCGGTCTGAAGGACGGCGTGGTGGAACTGAAGAATCGCGCCAGCGGCGAGCGGGTCACCATTTCGCCGCAAGAGGCGGTCAATCGACTGGTCGACGAACTCGTCGGCTGATCCCGGAGCGTTGTCGGCCCGGTTTCGGCGCTTGCCGGATCGTGCGGATCGCGCCCGGGCAGATGCCGGAAGCCGAGAGGCACCATCAGATCCCTGTTTTCGGGGAGCGGCTGAATTCGACGTTTGAGGATGCGGGGCCGAACGAGGTGTCCGCGGGTTGAATTCGCTCCATCGGGGCCGGCAGGGCCCGAGACCGGAGATGCGAGGCAGGTGGCACGGGGCACCGGGAACGGGGAACGGGAATGAAGGCAGCCGCAAAGGCGACGGCCAAATCGGCGAAATCGGGCGAGACACCGATGTTTGCCGGCTTCGAGTGGATGCTGGCCGGACGTTATCTGAGGTCTCGCCGCCGGGAGGCGTTCATCTCGGTCATCGCCGGCTTTTCGTTTGTCGGCATCATGCTCGGCGTCGCGACGCTGATCATCGTAATGGCCGTCATGAACGGGTTTCGCGGCGAGCTGCTTTCCAAGATCCTGGGCATCAACGGCCATCTGCTGATCCAGCCGATCGGCAGCGAGCTGGACGATTATGACGCCGTTGCGGCGCGGATCGAGAATCTCGAGGGTGTCACCTTCACCCTGCCGTTCGTCGAGGGGCAGGCATTGGTCTCCGGGCCTTCCGGCGCCTTCGGCGCGCTGGTGCGCGGCGTGCGCGAGACCGACCTGCGGCGACTGCCGCTTGTCTCCGACACCGTCACTTCCGGCACGTTCGAGAATTTCGACAGCAGCACGGGGCTTGCCATCGGCACGCGCATGGCCCGCCAGCTCGGCGTTTCCGTTGGCGACACCATCACGCTGGTCAGCCCGCGCGGCAATGTCACGGCGCTCGGCGTGACGCCCCGCGTCAAGGGCTACCCGATCAAGGCGATCTTCGAGATCGGAATGTCGGAATATGACGGCACCATCGCCTTCATGCCGCTTTCCGAGGCGCAGCTTTATTTCAACCAGGAAGGCATCGTCACCGGCATCGAGGTGTTCACCGACGATCCGGACAGCGTCGGGCGCATGCGCGAACTCGTCGAGGAGGGGGCCGGGCGTCCGGCCTTCGTCAGCGACTGGCGCTCGCGCAACATGACGTTCTTCTCCGCGCTGGAAGTGGAGCGCAACGTGATGTTCCTGATCCTGACGCTGATCGTGCTGGTGGCGGCGCTCAACATCATTTCCGGCATGACCATGCTGGTGAAGGACAAGGGGCGGGACATCGCCATCCTGCGCACGATGGGTGCGACGCGCGGCGCGGTGATGCGCATCTTCGTCATCACCGGCGCCAGCATCGGCATTGTCGGCACGCTGGCGGGTTTCGCGCTCGGTCTCGTCGTCTGCCTCAATGTGGAAAGCATTCGCCAGGGCATTTCCTGGATGACCAGCACCGAGCTGTTCTCGCCCGAACTGTATTTCCTCAGCCGGCTGCCGGCGGACATGGACACGGGCGAAACCATCACGGTCGTCGTCATGGCAATGGTGCTGTCGCTGCTGGCGACGCTCTATCCGGCCTGGCGCGCGGCACGGCTCGATCCCGTCGAGGCGCTCAGGTACGAATGACGATGACGATGGACCAGGACGACATCGAGGGCGCGGGCGGACTGCCGCTGGTGCTTGCCGGGATCAACCGGGGCTTCCGCGAAGGCGAGGGCAGGCTCGACATCCTGCGCGACGCCAATCTGGCCCTCCATCCGGGCGAGCTGGTGGCGCTGGTGGCGCCGTCGGGCGCGGGCAAGTCGACGCTTCTTCACATTGCCGGGCTGCTGGAGCGGCCGGACAGCGGCGAGATCTATATCGGCGGGCGCGCCTGCGGCACCATGGAAGATGCCGACCGCACCCGCATTCGCCGCAACGAGGTCGGTTTCGTCTACCAGTTCCATCATCTCCTGCCGGAATTCACGGCGCTGGAGAATCTGATGATGCCGCAGCTGATCCGCGGGCTCGACAAGCGCGAGGCGCGCGAACGGGCAAGCCAGCTGCTCGACTACATGCGGCTCGGCCAGCGCGCGGATCACCGGCCCTCGGAACTGTCCGGCGGCGAGCAGCAGCGCGTCGCCATCGCCCGGGCCGTGGCCAATGCGCCGCGCGTTCTGCTCGCCGACGAGCCGACCGGCAATCTCGACCCCGTGACCTCCGCCTATGTGTTCGATGCGCTCGTCGCGCTGGTTCGGGCCTCGGGACTGGCGGCGCTGATCGCCACGCACAACATGGAGCTGGCGGGCAAGATGGACCGGCGGATCACGCTCAAGGACCAGCAGATCGTCGAACTCTGACGAGGGCGCGCGCCAACCCCGCGCCCGCTCCGGTCTTCGTGCTTGCGGTGCTTGCACAATCAGCCCCGGACCGCGCCCTTGTTCCGGCCACCACATGCGCCGGGCGCGTGTGGTCGGGTGCGGGGGAACCGGCCTGATCATAGGGGCCTGACCAGACGGGCCTGATGAGCGGGCCTGACCAGCGGACCCGATCATGCCACCCGGGCAAGGCCTGTGGCGCAGGGTGCGGCTTGCGTGCGTCCCGCGCATCCTTCTTCCTCTGCGATCATCGACATGCGCTCCGGCACTGGTCGCGGGCATGGCGGCTGCGTGTCCGGCGTCTGCCTGCGCCCGCTTGCGCGGCTTCCGAGCGTGCTGCGACCGATCCCATGGGCCCGCCTGTCAGCGCCTTGGTCGTGCCGTTTGCTTCCGGCCGGCACCTGCCGGTTTAACCTCCCGATAACCATCGCCCGCATGCGTTTCGAGGGAGGGTTGTAAAAAGAACAAAACATGAACATACTACGGAAATCGAGAGTTTGGAACGCGGGAGGGCACCATGTTCAACGACATTCGGGAAACGTTCCAGGACCTGATGGCGCTCGGCGCCCTGATGCTGTTCGGGGTGACGATGCTGCTGTGGAGCGACGCCTTGGCGGAGCTCTTCCTGGCCTGAGCGCGGGCCTGTCCGCGCACATCGCCGTTGCTGGCTGGGGACGGCCTTGCGGCAACTGGGGACGGTTCGCCGCCTGGTCTCGACATCGGGCGGGCGAGAACCGACACTGACCGCCTGGCATCCGGGCGTGTGGCATCTGGATGCCGTCACGCGCGCCTTGTCCGACCGGCATGCGGGTGCCCCGGCCTTGTGGCTGCGCGGGCGCCGCGTCTGCCGGGGGCGGGCGGGCCGAGCAACGCGGTGGTGCAGGCACATGAACGGTCCGGGTTTCGTCCATCTCAGGGTTCATTCCGGATATTCCCTGCTGGAGGGAGCCTTGCCGATCGCCAGGCTGATCGACCTGGCCAAGGCCGACGACCAGCCGGCCATCGCGATCACCGACACGTCCAACCTGTTCGGCGCGCTGGAATTCTCCGAGAAGGCCTGGGGCGCCGGCATCCAGCCGGTTCCCGGCGTGCAACTCGCTGTCGATTTCGGCGACGGCGGCGTGCGCAAGGGACGCGGCACCGAGCACCTGAGCGATGTCGTGCTGCTGGCCGCCGATGCCGAAGGTTACGCCAACCTGATGGACGTGGTCAGCCGCGCCTATCTGGACACCGATCCCTCGATGCGCGCCCATGTGCCGCTGTCGCGCATCCTGGAAAAATCGGCCGGCGTCATCCTGCTGACCGGCGGCGTCGGCGGACCCGTCGGCCAGGCGATTTGCGCGGGCGACACGGCCCGCGCCCGGGCGCGGCTCGAGGCGCTGGCGGGCGTCTTCGGCGACCGGCTCTATGTGGAGATCCAGCGCCACGGCATGCCGGAGGAGATCGCCAGCGAGCCCGAGACGCTGGTGCTCGCCTACGATCTCGGCCTGCCGCTGGTCGCCACCAACGAGCCGTTCTTCGCCAGTCGCGACGACTACGAGGCGCATGACGCGCTGATCGCGATTGCCGAAGGGCGGGTGATCGCCGAGGACGACCGCCGCCGGCTGACGCCGGAGCACTGCTTCAAGACCAGGGCGGAGATGCTGGAGCTGTTCTCCGACCTGCCCGAGGCGACGGCCAACACGGTCGAGATCGCCCTGCGCTGCCATGCCAGGCCGCTGAAGCGGGCACCGATCCTGCCGCAGTTCGCCGGCGCCTCCGCCGACCCGGAAGCCGTCTTCGTCGCCGAGGTGGAAGAGCTGCGGCGCCAGTCGCGCGAGGGCCTGACGGCGCGTCTCGCGGCGCACGGACTGGCGCCGGGCATGACGGAGGAGGACTACTGGAGCCGGCTCGACTACGAGCTCGGCGTCATCGAGGGCATGCGCTTCCCCGGCTACTTCCTGATCGTTGCCGACTTCATCAAGTGGGCCAAGGGGCAGGACATTCCGGTGGGGCCGGGGCGCGGCTCAGGCGCGGGCTCGCTCGTTGCGTGGTCACTGACCATTACCGACCTTGATCCAATGCGTTACGCGCTTCTGTTCGAGCGGTTTCTCAATCCCGAGCGCGTGTCGATGCCGGATTTCGACATCGACTTCTGCCAGAACCGCCGCGAGGAGGTGATCCGCTACGTCCAGGGCAAGTACGGACGCGCGCAGGTTGCCCAGATCATCACCTTCGGAACCCTGCAGGCCCGGGCCGTCCTGCGCGATGTCGGCCGCGTGCTGCAGATGCCCTATGGCCAGGTCGACCGGCTGTCGAAAATGGTGCCGGCGACGCCCGGCCAGCAGGTGACGCTGGAGCAGGCGATCCGCGACGAGCCGCGCCTGCAGGAGGCGCAGCGCGAGGAGGAGATTGTCGCCCGCCTCCTGGCGATGGCGCAGAAGCTCGAGGGGCTTTACCGGCATGCCTCGACCCATGCCGCCGGCGTCGTCATCGGCGATAGGCCGCTGGAGCAGCTCGTGCCGCTCTACCGCGATCCGCGCTCCGACATGCCGGTCGCCCAGTTCAACATGAAATGGGTGGAGCAGGCCGGGCTGGTGAAGTTCGACTTCCTCGGCCTGAAGACGCTGACGGTGATCGATGTCGCGGTGAAGCTGATCGCCGACAAGGGCATCGCCGTCGACATGGCCTCGCTGCCGATGGACGATCCGGCGACCTACCGGCTGCTTGCCGCCGGCGAGACGGTCGGCGTGTTCCAGCTGGAAAGCCAGGGCATGCGGCGCGCCATCGCCGGCATGAAGCCGGACCGGTTCGAGGACATCATCGCGCTGGTGGCGCTGTACCGTCCCGGTCCGATGGACAACATCCCCGTCTACAACGCCGTCAAGCACGGTGAGCAGGAGCCCGACTACCTGCATCCGCTGCTGGAGCCGATCCTGAAGGAGACGAACGGCATCATCGTCTACCAGGAGCAGGTGATGCAGATCGCCCAGGTCCTGTCGGGCTACTCGCTCGGCGAAGCCGACCTGCTGCGCCGCGCCATGGGCAAGAAGATCGCGGCGGAAATGGAGGTGCAGCGGGCCCGTTTCGTCGACGGCGCGGTGGAGCGCGGCGTCGACAAGGGGCAGGCCGGCACGATTTTCGACCTGGTGGCGAAGTTCGCCAATTACGGCTTCAACAAGTCGCACGCCGCCGCCTATGCGCTGGTCTCCTACCAGACGGCCTGGCTGAAGGCCAACCATCCGGTCGAGTTCATGGCGGCGTCGATGACGCTCGATCTCGGCAATACCGACAAGCTCAGCGACTTTTGCGTCGAGGCGCGGCGGATGCGGATCGAGGTGCTGCCGCCCTCCGTCAACCGCTCGGGCGTGCAGTTCAGCGTCGAGGGCGAGAAGATCCGCTATGCCATGGGCGCCATCAAGGGGGTCGGCGAGGGCGCGGTCGAGCATATCATCGCCATGCGCACGGATCGCCCCTTTGGCTCGATCGGCGATTTCGCCAGCCGCATCAGCGCCCGGCAGCTCAACAAGCGGACGCTGGAAAGCCTCGTCAACGCCGGCGCCTTCGACGCGCTGGAAGCCAACCGGGCGCGCCTGGTTGCCGGCATCGACCGGATCGTCGGCGTCGCGCAGCGTACGGACGAGGAGAAGCAGAGCGGCCAGAACGACATGTTCGGCGGCGGCGAGGAGGGCGAGGCCGTCCACCTGCCGGATGCCGCGCCCTGGCTGCCGGACGACCAGCTGCAGCGCGAGCAGTCCGCCATCGGCTTCTATCTCTCCGCCCATCCTCTGGACAGCTATCGCCCGCTTCTGGAGCGGATGCGGGTGCAGATGTGGAGCGATTTCTCGCAGGCCGTGAAACAGGGTGCGACGGCCGGACGGCTTGCGGGAACGGTGCTTTCGCGGCAGGAGCGCAAGACGCGCTCGGGCAACCGGATGGGCATCGTCCGGCTGTCCGACCCGACCGGCCAGTACGAGGCGCTGCTGTTCTCGGAAAGCCTGCACCAGTATCGCGACGCGGTCGAGCCGGGCAAATCCGTGGTGCTTCTCGTCGGTGCCGACATGCGCGACGACGAGCCGAGCCTCAGGATCCAGTCCGTCCGCCCGCTGGAGGAGGAAGCCTCGCGGGTGCAGAAGAGCCTGACGGTGTTCCTGCGGGACGAGCAGGCGGCGCGGCGGCTGGCCCGTCACCTGGGCGATCGCGGCGATGGCGAGGTCAGTGTGGTCGTGCTGTGCGGCAGCGGCGAACGGGAGGTGGAGGTGAAGCTTCCCGGCCGCTACCGGTTGACGCCGCAAATGGCCGGCGCGATGAAGACGATCCCGGGTGTCATCGAGGTGCAGCTCGCCTGAGGCGAGCAGGGGCCGGGGAGGGCTTGCATGCCCTCCTGGACGGCGGCCTCAATGGCGAACTGTCCGCGCCCCGCCGCCGAGATCACGTCGGCCCTTCATCCCCCTCGGTTGTCATCCCCGGCTTGACCGGGGATCCATTGGCAACCCCGGCGGGCAGGATGGTTTCCTGCCGGTTGCGGCAGGGTGCAGGCGGCTTCCACGAGCTTGTCATCGCCGCTCTGGAAACGAATGGGCCCCCGGTCAAGCCGGGGGTGACGGCTTGAGGATGAGGTGACGGCGGAGAGACGACCCCAAGTCCTCCCGCCGCGCACGTTCCAGGTGCCGCGCCGCTTCGCCTTTCGCGGTCCGCGCACCGGACCATTCTTCGCCGCCTGCATCTTTTCAACGGCGGGCGGGGCAAAAGGCGGGTCGGCGGGGCTTGTCTTGGCGGGCAACGCCCTTTATAACGCGCGCATTCCACACGCAGGGTCGGTTTTCGTCACGGACGGGGTCCATCCGGTGTCGGCGCATGAGCGCTGTCACACCCTGCGGAGGTACAACCGGAAAATCAAGGAGTTGCACGGCCATGGCCCTGCCCGATTTCACTATGCGTCAATTGCTGGAGGCCGGTGTTCACTTCGGTCACCAGAAGCACCGCTGGAACCCGAAGATGGGTCCCTACATTTTCGGCGTGCGCAACAACATCCACATTCTGGATCTGGCGCAGACCGTTCCGCTTCTGCACCAGGCGCTGAAGACCGTGTCCGACACGGTCGCCGCCGGTGGCCGCGTCCTGCTGGTCGGCACCAAGCGCCAGGCTCAGGAAGCTGTCGCCGACAGCGCCCGCCGCTCGGCCCAGTACCATGTCAACGCCCGCTGGCTTGGCGGCATGCTGACCAACTGGAAGACCATCTCCCAGTCGATCCAGCGCCTGCGCAAGCTTGAGGAGACGCTCAGCAACCCGAGCGGCCTCACCAAGAAGGAGCGTCTGTTCATGGACCGCGAGCGCGAGAAGCTCGAGCGGAACCTGGGCGGCATCAAGGACATGGGCGGCCTGCCCGACCTGCTCTTCGTGATCGACACGAATCGCGAGGCGATCGCGATCCAGGAAGCCAAGCGTCTTGGCATCCCCGTCGCGGCGATCGTCGACAGCAACTGCGATCCCGTCGGCATCGACTTCCCGGTTCCGGGCAACGACGACGCGGGCCGCGCGATCTCGCTCTATTGCGACCTGATCGCACGCGCTGCCATTGACGGCATTTCGCGTGCCCAGGGCGGCATGGGCGTCGACGTCGGCGCTGCCGAGGAGGCTCCGGTGGAGCCGGCGCTCGAGGCCGAGGCCGAAGTCGAGACTCCGGCCGAAGCCGCTGACGCTGCCGAGCAGCCGGCTGCGGAAACGGTCGCCGAGGAAGCTCCGGCCCAGGCCGGCTGACGGTGTAAGCGATGGCCGGCGGACATTCGTTTCGCCGGCTGCCGCCGTCACGGCGGCACCTGTCATCAATCTTAAGCAAGGCCTCGGCTAAACGTGCCGGGGTAAACACCCGTCAACGAGGCGATCTATGAGCATTACCGCAGCTATGGTGAAAGAGCTCCGCGAGAAGACCGGCGTGGGCATGATGGACTGCAAGGCAGCCCTCACCGAAACCAACGGCGACATGGAAGCGGCAATCGACTGGCTGCGCACCAAGGGTCTCGCCAAGGCGGCCAAGAAGGCCGACCGCGTCGCGGCCGAGGGTCTGGTCGGCGTTGCCTCCGAGGGCACCAAGGCCGCCGTCGTGGAGCTGAACTCCGAAACCGATTTCGTCGCCCGCAACGAGGCTTTCCAGGCGCTGATCGCCGGAACCTCGCAGGCCGCGCTTGCCGTCGACGGCGACCTGGAGGCGCTTGCCTCCTCGACGTTCCCCGGCTCGTCCAAGAGCGTGTCCGACACGATCAAGGACGCCATCGCGACCATTGGCGAGAACATGTCGCTGCGCCGTTCGGCCGCTCTTTCGGTCTCCAGCGGCGCTGTTGCGACCTATGTGCACAGCGCCATTGCCGACAACCTGGGCAAGATCGGCGTGCTCGTCGCGCTCGAGTCGGAAGGCGATGCCGCGGAAGTGGCCGCGTTCGGCCGCAAGATCGCGATGCATGTCGCGGCGACCAACCCGCTGTCGCTCGGCGTCGAGGATCTCGACCAGGATGTCGTCGAGCGCGAGCGCCAGATCTTCTCCGAGCAGGCGCGCGAATCGGGCAAGCCGGAAAACATCATCGAGAAGATGGTCGAGGGCCGCCTGCGCAAGTTCTACGAGGAAGTGACGCTGACCAAGCAGGCCTTCGTCATCGACCCGGACAACACGGTCGAGCAGGCCGTCGAGGCGTTCGCCAAGACGCTCGGCAAGCCGGTGAAGCTCACGGGCTTCGTGCGCTACGCGCTCGGCGAGGGCATCGAAAAGGAACAGACCGATTTCGCCGCGGAAGTCGCGGCGGCCGTCGGAAGCTAAGCCTATATCGGGGCGCCGGTCATTCCGGCGCCCTTCTTCTATGCGAAGCGCAAGCGGACGGGGTGTCCTGTCCGCTTGCGTTTGCGCGAGCGTCCAAGACAAACTGCTTCTCTGAAACGGCGAGAAAAAAATGACGGGAAAACTTCGCTGGCGACGCGTGCTCGTGAAACTTTCGGGCGAGGCGCTGATGGGATCGCAGGATTTCGGCATCGATCCGCAGACGGTGGACCGGGTCGCGAAGGAAATCGCCGAGGCCGTTTCGCTCGGCGCCCAGGTGGGCGTCGTTGTCGGTGGCGGCAACATCTTCCGCGGTGTCGCCATCGCGGCGAAGGGCGGCAACCGGGTCACTGGCGACCACATGGGCATGCTGGCCACGGTGATGAACTCGCTGACGCTTGCCGACGCCTTGCGCCGCCTTGGCGTGCCGGCCCGCGTTCTGTCGGCTGTGCCGGTGCCCTCGATCTGCGAGACCTTCACCCAGCGTAGCGCCGAGCGCTACATGGAGGATGGCGACGTGATCGTCTTCGCCGGCGGCACGGGCAATCCCTTCTTCACCACGGACAGCGGCGCCGCCCTGCGCGCCGCCGAGATGCGCTGCGACGCCTTCCTCAAGGGCACCAGCGTCGACGGCGTCTATTCGGACGACCCCAAGAAGGTGCCGGACGCGGAGCGTTACGACACGCTGACGCCGGGCGAGGTGCTCGGCCGCGACCTGAAGGTGATGGACGCCACCGCCATCGCACTGGCGCGCGACAACGCCATTCCGGTCATCGTGTTCTCGATTCGCACGCCCGGCGCGCTTGTCGATGTGATGAATGGCGCCGGCCGCTACACGGTGATTTCCGACTGAAGCGGCGCCTGCCGGGGTGCTGTTCGGCATCCCCGTCCCCGCAAAAGAGGGGCGGGGGCCTTGCCTTTGGAGCCCGCGTCATGGAAATAAGACGCGAAGGTTTCGGTCGTTCCGGTCCTCCTGGACGGACGCTTCAACAAAAGAGGACAAGATGGCGGACCAGGATATCGATTTTGGCGATCTCGAGCGACGCATGAACGGCGCTCTCGGCGTGCTGAAGACCGATCTGGCGGGGCTGCGCACCGGTCGCGCGTCGGCCAACATGCTCGACCCCGTTTCCGTCTCGGCCTACGGCTCCGACATGCCGCTCAACCAGGTGGCGACCGTCAGCGTCCCCGAGCCGCGGATGATTTCGGTCCAGGTCTGGGACAAGTCGATGGTCGGCGCCGTCGAGCGCGCGATCCGCGAATCCAATCTCGGCCTCAACCCGATTGTCGACGGCACCAACCTGCGGCTGCCGATTCCCGAGCTCAACGAGGAGCGCCGCAAGGATCTGATCAAGCTGGCTCACAAATACGCCGAGCAGTCGAAGGTCGCCGTGCGCCATGTGCGCCGCGACGGCATGGACACGCTGAAGAAGCTCGAGAAGGACAGCGTTATCAGCGAGGACGACAGCCGCGTGCAGGCTGACCGGGTCCAGAAGATGACCGATGAGATGATCACGGAAATCGACGCCATGCTGGCGAAGAAAGAACAAGAAATCTCCCAGATCTGATCGCACAGTCGCGGTCCGGTCGGCGGGTCAAGGAGTTTGGGATGACGGTCACGGCAGACCTTGGCGTTTCCGCGCAGGTTGACGCGGGGGAGCGTATCGGGGTGCCCAGACACGTGGCCGTGATCATGGACGGAAACGGCCGGTGGGCTGTCGGGCGCGGGCTGCCGCGCACCGAGGGCCACCGTGCCGGCGTCGCGGCCCTGCGCAGGATCGTCAAGCACAGCGCCAAGCGCGGCGTCGAGATCCTGACGCTGTTCTCCTTTTCCTCGGAAAACTGGAACCGTCCGCCGGCCGAGGTCGGCTTCCTGATGGGGCTGCTTGAGCGTTTCGTGCGCCGGGACCTTGCCGAAATCCACCGCCAGAACGTCCGTGTCACGATGATCGGCGAGCGCGAGGGACTGGATCCCTCGATCCTCGGCCTGATCGAGGAAGGCGAGGCGCTCACCCGCGAGAACACCGGCATGACGCTGGTCGTCGCCTTCAATTATGGCGGTCGCAACGAGATTGCCCGCGCCGTGAAGCGGCTCGCGGCCGACGTGGCGCAGGGCGTGATCGCGCCGCAAGACGTGAACGAAGACAGCATCTCCCGTTATCTGGACACGGCAGCGCTTCCCGATCCGGACCTGATCATCCGCACCAGCGGCGAGCAGCGCCTGTCCAATTTCCTGCTCTGGCAGGCCGCTTATAGCGAGTTCTATTTCGCCGACCTGCATTGGCCGGATTTCGACGAGTGCGCGCTGGACAGCGCTTTCGAGGCCTTCGCGGCACGCGATCGCCGGTTTGGCGGGCTTTCGGCGAAAGTCGCCAGATGACGGGCGGGGCCTCGGGGGGAGGTCGCCCCCGGTCCACCGAACTCAGGCTGCGGATCATCTCGGCCCTTCTGCTCGCACCCGCCGTGCTTCTTGCGACCTATGCCGGGGGCTGGCCCTTCGCGATCGGCGCGGCGCTGTGTGCCGCGATCCTGCTGCAGGAATGGGTCGTCATCGTCCGCGCGAACAACATGGTTGCCACCGGTCTTGCCGCTGTTGCCGTCGCCGGGGCGATGCTTGCGGTCGCCACGGGCCACCCGCAGGCCGCGCTCGGCCTGCTGCTGCTTGTTGCTGCGGTGCTGTTCTGTGCCGGGTGGCTGCTGGGGGCGGTCGGCGTCGCCTGGCTTGCCGGGGGCGTGCTCTATGCCGGACTGACCGGTGTGGTTCTCGTGATCCTGCGGGCGGGCGAAGCCGGGTTCATCGTCATCGTGTTTCTCTTCGCAGTGGTCTGGGCGACCGACATCGCAGCCTATTTCGCCGGCCGGCGAATCGGCGGGCCGAAATTGTGGGCGCGCGTCTCGCCGAAGAAGACCTGGAGCGGGGCGATCGGCGGGTTTCTTGCCGCCGTGTTGGTGGGACTGGCCGCGGGCATGCTCGTCGGGGGGGCGCCGCTGCCGGGCTGGCTGGTCGCCGCCGGTGTTCTTTCGGTTTTCTCGCAGGTCGGCGACCTGCTGGAATCCGCTCTGAAACGACGTTTCGGGGTGAAGGATTCGGGACGGATCATTCCCGGCCATGGCGGCGTCATGGATCGGGTCGACGGGCTCACCGGCGCCGGCGTGCTCGGATATCTGGTCGCGGTGGCGGCGAGCGGCGCTTTCTCCGATCCGGTCGCCGCGCTCGTGGGCATGCAGGGATACTGACAATTGACCGCCCAGGACGGCCATGACCAAGCGCCCGGCGGCGCGCGCGCGGATGCCCGGCCGATGCGGCTGACGGTGCTCGGCGCCACCGGCTCGATCGGCACCTCGACCCTCGATCTGGTGGCTCGCGACCCGGAGCGTTTCGAGGTTGTGGCGGTGACCGCAAACGCCCGCGCGGAAGATCTTGCCCGGCTGGCGATCCGGGTGCGGGCCCGCCACGCGGTGGTCGCCGATCCGGCCGCCCATGGCGCCCTCAAGGCGGCGCTTGCCGGTTCGGGCATCACCACGGCCGCGGGCGCGCGGGCGATTTGCGAGGCGGCCGCGCTGCCGGCCGACATGGTCGTTGCCGCGATCGTCGGGGCGGCGGGGCTCGGACCGACGCTGGCCGCTGTCGGGCAGGGCACGACCATCGCGCTGGCCAACAAGGAATGCCTTGTCTGCGCGGGCGATCTTTTCATGCGCGCCGCGCGCGAGGCTTCCGCCACCATCCTGCCGGTCGATTCCGAACACAATGCCGTGTTCCAGGTGCTGGAGCGCGACAATGTCGAGCAGGTGGAAAAACTGATCCTGACGGCGTCGGGCGGTCCGTTCCGCACCTTCGCGCTGGAGGAGATGCGCGGCGTCACGCCGGACCAGGCGCTGCGCCATCCCAACTGGAGCATGGGCGCCCGGATCTCCATCGACAGCGCCACGATGATGAACAAGGGCTTCGAGATCATCGAGGCGCGGCACCTGTTTCCCTTGCGGGCCGATCAGATCGACGTGCTGGTGCATCCGCAATCCGTGGTGCATGGCATGGTGCAGTACCGGGACGGGTCGCTGCTGGCGCAAATGGGCGCTCCCGACATGCGCACGCCCATCGCCCATTGTCTTGCCTGGCCAGGGCGCATGGGAACGCCGGCGCAACGCCTTGATCTTGCCGCATTGGGAACGCTCACCTTCGAGGCGCCGGACCCGGTCCGGTTTCCCGCGCTGAGGCTTGCCCGCGAGGCGCTGGCCGCCGGCACGGCCGCGACGGCGGCGCTGAACGCGGTTGACGAGGTGATGGTGAAGGCGTTCCTTGCGCGGCGCGCCGGGTTCCTGGATATCGTGACGACCGCCGAGCAGGTTCTGGAACGCATGGCCGGCACGACCGGTTTCGGCGAGATGACCTGTATCGACGATGTGTTCGCCGTGGATGAAACGGCTCGTCGTCTTGCCGGGGAGATTGCCGGAAACGGTTCTTGAGGCGGGCGGGCGTGATACGTGCAGGCACCGGAGCCGGTCGCCAACGGGATGTTAACGCGCCGCGAGGACACTGCCCCGCGGCAATGGAGATACAATGGAACTGATCGGATCGCTCTTCGGATCGGTGGCGGGCTACGCCCTGCCGTTCCTGTTCGTGCTGACGGTGGTGGTGTTCTTCCACGAACTCGGCCATTTCCTCGTCGGTCGCTGGTGCGGCGTGCGCGTCAACGCGTTCTCCGTCGGCTTCGGCCCGGAGCTCATCGGCCGCACCGACCGTCACGGCACGCGCTGGAAGCTGTCCGTCATTCCGCTCGGCGGCTATGTGAAATTCGCCGGCGACGAGAACGAGGCGAGCGTGCCCGACCAGGAGGCGCTGCGCCAGATGAGCGCCGACGAGCGCGCCGGTGCGTTCCAGACCAAGTCCGTCGCGCGCCGGGCTGCCATCGTCGCGGCCGGCCCGATTGCCAACTTCATCCTCGCCATCGTCATTTTCGCTGTCCTGTTCGCGCTGATGGGTCGCCCGGAGATCTCGCCGCGTGTCGACCAGGTGCAGCCCGACAGCGCCGCGGCCGAGGCGGGCCTGCAGGCCGGCGATCTCGTCCTGGCGATCGATGGCAGCAGCATCGGAACCTTCGCCGAACTGCAGCGCACGATCAGCGTCAGCGCCGACATTCCGCTGCGGATGGAGCTGGACAGGGGCGGCGAGCGCGTCGAGGTGACGATCACCCCGAAGCGGCGCGAAATCACCGACCCCTTCGGCAACGTCCAGTCCGTCGGCCTGCTCGGCGTCAGCCGCAGCGCCAAGCCGGAGGATGTGATCACCCGCCGCTTCGGCCCGGTCGAGGCCGTTGTCGAGGGAAGCAAGGAGACATGGTTCGTCGTCACGCGGACGGCCGGCTATCTCGGCGGAATCCTGACGGGACGCGAATCCGCCGACCAGCTTGGCGGCCCGATCCGGGTCGCGCAGATTTCGGGCCAGGTCGCGACGCTTGGCTTCGGCGCGCTGCTCAATCTCACGGCGGTGCTGTCGGTCAGCATCGGTCTGTTGAACCTGCTGCCGATCCCGATGCTGGACGGCGGACACCTGTTGTTCTACGCGGCGGAGGCCCTGCGGGGTAAGCCGCTGAGCGAACGTGCCCAGGAATACGGATTCCGGATAGGCATAGGCATCGTCCTGTTCCTGATGGTCTTCGCGACCTGGAACGATGTTCTGCACCTGAGTTCGTTGTAGCGGGCGGGGCGAGCGTGTCTCGACTGCAACGCTCCGGTGCGAAACGGTTTTTGCGGGATTTGGGCGGTTGCTTCCGTTCCAAAAGCCTGTAAAACGACTGACGGATATAGAGAATCTCGACCACCACATCCGTAGCGCCCGGCGCCGGAAAAACGTGTGGCGGAAAAACCGAAGGCGAAGCGTCTTTATGCAGCGTGTCCAGAACCTGACCAGAACAATCCTGGTAGCCGCCGTGATGAGCGGTGTCGCACCGATCCTGCCGGTGGCTTTCCCCGGTCTCGGTGCACCCGAGGCGGAAGCCGCGGTGGTCAGCCGGATCGATGTTCGCGGAAACACCCGCATCGATGCCTCGACGGTCGAGAGCTACCTGACGATCCGTCCGGGGCGCTCCTTCGGTCCCGCCGATATCGATGAATCGCTGAAGACGCTGTTTGCCACGGGCCTGTTCGAGGACGTTGCGATCAACCAGCAGGGCGGCACGCTGGTCGTGACCGTCACCGAGAATCCGATGGTCAACCGGATCTCGTTCGAGGGCAATCGCCGCCTCGATGACAAGACGCTGACCGGTGTCGTGCGGACCGAGGAGCGCTCGATGCTGACGCGCGCCAAGGTGCAGTCCGACGTCCAGAACGTGCTTGAGGCCTATCGCCGTTCCGGTCGCTACCGCGCGACCGTCGAGCCGAAGATCATCAGCCGTTCCAGCAATCGCGTTGATCTCGTGTTCGAGATCAACGAGGGCGACCGCACCGGTATCGAGCGGATCACCTTCATCGGCAATTCCACGTTCAGCGACGGCCGCCTGCGCGACGTCATCCGCACCCGCACCAGCGGCCTGCTGAGCTTCCTGCGCACGACCGACTCCTTCGATCCCGATCGTCTCGATGCGGATCAGGAGCTTCTGCGCCAGTTCTACTACCGCCACGGCTATGCCGACTTCCAGATCGTCTCGGCCGTCGCCGATCTTGATCGCGAGGAGAACGTCTTCTACGTCACCTTCACGGTGGAGGAAGGCGAGCAGTACACCTATGGCGACATCGACCTCCAGACCTCGCTGAGCGATGTCGATCCCGAGGAGCTGCGCCGCAAGCTGCGTACCTCGCCGGGCGACACCTATTCCTCGCTCGAGGTGGAGAAGTCGCTTGAGGACCTGACGCTGGACGTGTCCCGCCAGGGCTACGCCTTCGCCCAGATCCGTCCGCGCGCCTCCCGCGACTATGAAAACCGCACGATCTCGCTGACCTACTTCATCGAGGAAGGTCCGCGCGTCTATATCGAGCGCATCAACGTTCGCGGCAACGACCGGACCCGTGAATACGTGATCCGTCGCGAGTTCGACCTGGTCGAGGGCGACGCCTTCAACCGCGTCCTCATCGACAAGGCGGAGCGCCGCCTGAAGGACCTTCAGTTCTTCAAGAACGTGCGCATCACGACCTCGCGCGGCAGCGCGCCGGACCGGATCGTCGTGAATGTGGATGTCGAGGAGCAGGCAACCGGCGAGATCGGATTCGGTGTCGGTTACTCGACCTCGGACGGCGTCATCGGCGACATCACGCTGCAGGAAAAGAACTTCCTGGGTCGCGGCCAGTTCATTCGCGCCAAGGTCGGCGCGGGCGCATCCTCGCAGACCTATGAGTTCGCGTTCACCGAGCCGTATTTCCTCGGCCGCCGGATCGCGCTGTCGCTGGATGTCTATCGCCGCACCTTCGACCGCAACGACTACCGCAATTACGAGCTGGAGACGACCGGCGGTTCGATCGGTCTCGGCCTGCCGCTGCGCGACGACGAGCTGCGCCTCAACCTGGTCTATCGGATTTTCGATCAGAAGTTGTCGCAGAACGTCCCGAGCAACCTGTCGGGCGGCCTGCAGTCGTCGCTGGGGCGCAACCTGACCTCGGCCATCGGCTACTCGCTGGTCTATGATACCCGTGACAGCCGAACCGATCCGCGCGACGGCTTCTACGTGTCGTTCGGTCAGGAAGTCGCCGGCCTCGGCGGCGATTCCCGCTACCTCTCGACCAGCATCGATGCGCGCGCCTACAAGGAGATCCTGCCCGAGTGGGGCGTGATCGGCATCCTGCGCGCCGGCGCCGGCAACATCTTCGGCCTCGGGCGCAGCCTGCGTGCCTCGGACCAGTTCCAGCACAGCGACAGCTGGCTGCGCGGCTTCGAGATGCAGGGCATTGGCCCGCGCGATTCCCTCACCGGTGACTCGCTGGGCGGCCGCTGGTATGTCCACGCGAATGCGGAAGCGGAGTTCCCGATCCTCGGTCTTCCGAAGGAGCTGGGCCTGTCCGGCGCCGTGTTCACCGACTTCGGCGCGGTCTGGGATGCGGATCCGGCGATTGTCAATTGCGTCGGCGTCGCCGCCTGCGGCACCACCCAGGTTCCGGCCACGGTTCAGTCCAACAGCTTCCAGCCGCGTGTTTCCGCCGGTGTCGGCGTGAAATGGGCATCGCCCTTCGGTCCGCTGCGGGCCGACTTCGCCTGGCCGCTGCTCAAGGAGTCCGGCGACCGGACGCAGTTCTTCCGCATCGGCGGCGGCACGCGCTTCTGATCCTGGCGGGCATTTTGGACATCGAACCGGCCGCCGTGCATTCGGCGGCCGGATTCATTGTGGGAAGACGATGAGCGAACCCTTTTTCTTTGAGCCGTTCGCGCCAACGGGCGTTTCAGACATCGCGGACTGGGTCGGCGGCGAACTGCCGCGCGGCGAGAGCGATGTCAGGATTACCGCCGTGGGACCGCTCGAGGATTCGGCCGCCGGCCAGTTGGTGTTCTTCGACAATCCGAAATATATCCCCATGCTCGAGACCACCCGGGCCGCGGCCTGCCTGGTGGCGCGCAAACATGCGGACAAGGTGCCGGACGGCGTCGTTCCCATCGTCGTGGAGCAGCCCTACAAGGCCTGGGGCCAGGTGCTGGCGCGGCTCTATCCCGATTCCATGCGCCCCACTTCACTGGACGGATCGCGGGGTGTCTCCCCGCATGCGCGGATCGATCCGGCGGCACGGATCGAGGACGGCGTGATCGTCGAGGCCGGCGCGGTCGTCGGCCCGGAGGCGGAGATCGGCGCGGGCTCGCGCGTTCACGCCAATGCGGTGATCGGCACGGGCGTTCGCATCGGCCGTGACTGCTCGATCGGCGCGAATGCCGTTCTTCAGCACACGCTGGTGGGTGACCGGGTAATCCTTCATTCCGGCGTTTGCAGCGGCCAGGACGGGTTCGGCTTTGCCATGGGACCGGGCGGGCACAGGAAGGTTCCCCAGATCGGCCGTGTGATCATCCAGAACGATGTGGAGATCGGCGCCAATACGACCATCGACCGCGGCGCGAACCGGGATACAGTGATCGGCGAGGGTACCAAGATCGACAACCAGGTGCAGATCGGCCACAACGTGGTGATCGGCCGGCATTGCGTCCTGGTTTCTCAGGTCGGCATTTCCGGCAGCGCGACGCTGGAGGACTATGTTGCCATTGGCGGCCAGTCGGGTGTGCGCGGTCATGTCACCATCGGCATGGGTGCCCAGATTGCCGCGGTCAGCGTGGTCGAGGCCGATGTGCCCGCCGGTGCCCGCTATGGCGGCGTGCCGGCAAAGCCGGTGAAGGTGTGGTTCCGCGAGGTGATGACCCTTGCGAAACTTGCCGAACGCGGCCTCGGGCAAGGCACGCCGAAGGCGCGCGACAAGGATTGAACTCGGGCTGGTCTGAGCGTTGGGGAAATGGATATGAGCGAAGGCGAGAAGAAGACGCTGGATAGCGCCGACATCATGCGGATCATGGAGCTGCTTCCGCACCGCTATCCGTTCCTGATGGTCGATCGTATCGTTGACATGGATGGCGACAATTCAGCGGTCGGGATCAAGAACGTGTCGGCCAACGAGCCGCATTTCATGGGGCATTTTCCCAATCAGCCGGTCATGCCGGGCGTTTTGCTGATCGAGGGAATGGCGCAGACGGCGGGCGCGCTGTGCGTGCATTCGCGCGGCGATTCCGGAACGCCGAAGCTCGTCTATTTCATGACCATCGACAAGGTGAAGTTCCGCAAGCCGGTTCTGCCGGGCGACCAGGTCCGCTTTCACATGACCAAGATCCGCAACCGCACGAACATCTGGAAGTTCGAGGGCGTGGCGATGGTCGATGATACCAAGGTCGCCGAGGCCGAGATCAGCGCCATGCTGGTCGATCACTGAGACGAGGCGGAATGACGTCCGGAATTCATCCAACTGCCATTGTCGAGGATGGCGCACAGATCGGCAGCGACGTCCGGATCGGACCGTTCTGCCATGTCGGACCGGACGTCGTGCTCGGTGACGGCGTCGAGCTGAAGTCGCATGTCGCGGTTGCGGGTCGCACGCGCGTTGGCGCTCGCACCGTCGTGTTTCCCTTCGCCTCCGTCGGCCATCAGGCCCAGGACCTGAAGTACCGGGGCGAGGCGGCGACGCTGAGAGTGGGCAGCGACTGCATCGTCCGCGAGGGCGTCACGCTCAATCCGGGAACCGAGGGTGGCGGACTGGAAACGGTGATCGGCGATCGCTGCGCGTTTCTCGCCAATTCCCATGTCGGCCACGATTCACGGCTCGGCAATGGCGTGATCCTGTCCAACAACGTCATGATCGCCGGCCATGTCACGGTCGGCGACAATGTCATCATGGGCGGCGGCGCCGCCGTCATCCAGTTTACCCGCATCGGCGACAACGCGTTTGTGGGCGGCCTGGCGGGCCTTGAGAACGACCTCATTCCGTTCGGCATGGTGATGGGCAACCGCGCCCGCCTGAACGGGCTGAACCTTGTCGGACTGAAACGCCACGGCTTTGCGCGCGAGGACATTCACGCGTTGCGCGGTGCCTACAAGGAACTGTTCGAGGATGCCGAGGGCACCTTGCGGCAGCGGGCGGAAAAGGTCGCCGAGACCTATTCGACGGTCGCCCTGGTGCGCCGGGTAACGGATTTCATCCTGGCCGAAAGCGACCGCCGGTTCTGCACGCCGCCCTCGGAGGGTTGATCCATGAACGAGGCGTCGCCCGCGGCGTCCGGTGAGGATACCCCGCTTGCCGTGATCTGCGGCGGCGGCCGGGTGCCTGTGGAAGTGCTCTCGGCCGTGCGCGCCGGCGGGCGGCGGGTCGTGGCGGTCGCCATTCGCGGTGAGGCGGATGCCGGCGTCGAGGCGTTTTCTCCCGTTCATCTTGGCTGGGGCCAGATCGGCAAGCTCGCCGCGCATCTGGAACGCGAGGGCGTGCGCGATGTCGTGATGATCGGGAGCGTCAGCAAGCGCCCCGAAATCCGCGAGATCGTCGGCGATCTGGGAACCATGCGCCGACTGCCGAAGATCCTTGCCTCGCTTGCCGGGGGCGACGATTCCATTCTCAAGAAAATCATCCGCCTGTTCGAGGACGAAGGGTTCCGCATCGTCGGGGCGCATGAGGTCGCGCCGGCCCTTCTGGCGAGCCCCGGCAGTCTCGTCGGCGCGGCGCCCAGGGGCAACGTGCTTCAGGATCTGCGGCTGGCCGCACGGGCGGTTTCCGAACTTGGCCGCCTCGACATCGGCCAGGCCGCCGTCTGCCTTGGCGGGCGGATCATCGCGGTCGAGGGAGCGGAAGGCACGGATGCGATGCTGGAGCGCTGCCGGGACCTGCGGGCGCGCGGCCGGGTCAAGGGCAAGGGCGGGGTGCTGGTGAAATGCGCCAAGCCGGGCCAGGACCTGCGCGTCGACCTTCCCACGATCGGGCCCGACACGATTGACCGGGCAGCGGAAGCCGGCCTTGCCGGGATCGGCATCGAGGCCGGGCGCGTGCTCATCGCCGACAGGCAGCGGACCGAGGCCGGCGCGATGCGGCAGGGGCTTTTCCTTGTCGGCGTCGGACAATCCGGGCAACTGGCAGGCGACGACGAGAAAGGCCCGGCATGAGTGACACCGCCGGACGTCCCTTGCTTGTCTACATGATCGTCGGCGAGGAATCCGGCGACCAGCTCGCCGCCCCCATGATGCAGTCGCTGCGCGCGCGCACCGCAGGAAACATCCGCTTCCAGGGCGTTGGCGGCGAACGGATGGAGCGGGAGGGGCTTGAGAGCCTGTTCCCGATCGAGGATATCGCGGTGATGGGGCTGTCGGCGGTACTTGGCCGGCTGCCGCTCATCGTGAAGCGCGTCTATCAGTCGGTCGACGATGTCGTTGCCGCCGATCCGGACCTTCTCGTCATCATCGACAGCCCGGATTTCACCCATAATGTCGCAAGGCGGGTGCGCAAGCGCGCCCCGCATATTCCCATCGTCGGCTATGTCTCGCCGTCCGTGTGGGCATGGCGCCCGGGTCGCGCGCGGCGGATGGCCGCCTATGTCGATCACCTGCTGGCGATCCTGCCGTTCGAGCCGGCCGTGCACCGGCGCCTGGGCGGACCGCCGACGAGCTTCGTCGGGCATTCCATCATCCAGCGGGCCGGGGATTTCCGCCCTGCACCTGGCGAGCGGAGCGAACCGGGCGCGGGAACGGCGCCGGTTCTCCTGGTGCTGCCCGGCAGTCGCCGCAGCGAGGTCACGCGGCTGCTTGCCGACTTCCGGGGTACTGTCGACATCCTCAAGGCGGAGCGGCCGGACCTGCGCGTCCTGCTGCCCGCTGTTCCCCGTCTGCTGCCGCATATCGAGCAGGAGGTGGCACACTGGCGGTATCCGCCCGAGATCGTCACCGGCGAGGCGGGCAAGCTGGCCGCCTTCCGCTGCGCGCATGCCGCGCTTGCGGCCTCGGGAACGGTATCCCTGGAACTGGCGATCTCCGGCGTGCCCATGGCGATAGCCTACAAGCTCGACTGGTTCTACCGCCGGATCAAGGACCTGAACCGGTTCCTGCCGATCGCCAGCGTGACCTCGATGGTGCTGCCGAACATCATCCTGGGCGAGAACGTCGTTCCGGAGTTCCTCGACGATGACGCCAATCCGCGAACGCTGGCCGACGCGGTGCGCCCGCTTCTCGCCGACAGTCCGCAGCGGCGCGTCCAGGTCGAGGCCTTCGCCAGGCTCGACGAGATGATGCGGCTTCCCTCCGGTGCCGCGCAGGCCGATGAGGCCGCGCGCGTGGCGCTCGGCCTCGTTCAAAACTCGATCAATTTCGAAAAAAATTCGGCCTGATTCTCGCAAATTTGACGTCAAACTTGCAGATATTGCGTCAGTTAGATGCAAAAACGGCGCCTTTCGGCGCCGTTTCCGGTTCTGGTCGGTTCCGCCCGGAGCGCCTCAGCGGCGCTGGGAGACCGGGACATAGTCGCGCTGCGCCGCACCGGTGTAGAGCTGGCGGGGGCGACCGATCTTCTGGGACGGGTCTTCCACCATCTCCTTCCATTGGGCGATCCAGCCGACGGTCCGGGCCAGCGCGAACAACACGGTGAACATGTTGGTCGGGAAGCCGAGCGCGCGCAGCGTGATGCCCGAATAGAAGTCGATGTTCGGGTAGAGCTTCTTGGAGATGAAATACTCGTCATTGAGCGCGATCTTCTCGAGCTCCATGGCGACGTCGAGGAGCGGATCGTCGCGAATGCCGAGTTCGGCGAGCACTTCATGCGTGGTCTTCTGCATGATGCGCGCGCGCGGATCGTAGTTCTTGTAGACCCGGTGGCCGAAGCCCATCAGGCGGAACGGATCGTCCTTGTCCTTGGCGCGGGCGATGTATTCCGGGATGTTGTCGACCGAGCCGATCTCGGCGAGCATGTTGAGCGCCGCCTCGTTGGCGCCGCCATGTGCCGGACCCCAGAGACAGGCGATGCCGGCGGCAATGCAGGCAAACGGGTTGGCACCCGAGGAACCGGCAAGGCGCACGGTCGAGGTCGAGGCGTTCTGCTCGTGATCCGCGTGCAGGATGAAGATCCGGTCCATGGCGCGGGCCAGAACCGGGTTCACCTTGTACTCCTCGCAAGGCACGGCGAAGCACATGTGCAGGAAGTTCGCCGAGTAGTCGAGATCGTTGCGCGGATACACGAAGGGCTGGCCGACGTGGTACTTGTAGGCCATGGCCGCGATGGTCGGCATCTTCGCGATCATGCGCAGCGAGGCCACCATCCGCTGGTGCGGATCGGAGATGTCGGTGCTGTCGTGATAGAAGGCGGCGAGCGCGCCGACCGTTCCCACCATGATCGCCATCGGATGGGCGTCGCGGCGGAAGCCGGTGAAGAAGCGGGACATCTGCTCGTGGATCATCGTGTGATAGGTCACGCGATTGACGAAGTCGTCCTTCTGCGCCTTGGTCGGCAGTTCGCCGTAAAGCAGCAGGTAGCAGCTTTCAAGAAAGTCGCCGTGGTCGGCAAGCTGCTCGATCGGATAGCCGCGGTAGAGAAGCGTTCCGGCATCACCGTCGATATAGGTGATGGCGGATTCGCACGATGCGGTCGATGTGAAGCCCGGATCGTAGGTGAAAGAGCCGGTCTGGGCGTAGAGAGAGGCGATGTCGATGACATCGGGTCCGATGGAGCCCGGGCGCATGCCCAGATCCCATGACTTTTCGCCGATCGTCAGCTTTGCAGTCTTGTCGCTCATTCAGGCTACCCCCTTGATGAAGCAAGCGCCGTGCAATTGTCTGGCTGCTCCCCAGGAGAGGTCGGGAAGGAGGCCGGACACACGGCGGGAGGAAAGGTCGCAAGTTGCGTACCCCATTTGTCCGCTCCCCGCAAGCGCGGGCCCCTAGCGCTTTGGTCACAGGGTGACGGCCCGTTCACATGGAAGCCGGGGACGCTGGGGAAGGTGGCCCGTCCTGCCGAAGAGCCGGTCCCGCCACGCTTGGCAAGGCTTGCGCGGATGCCGGTTCAGCCGGCGGTCTGGTCGGCGATGCGGGCAAGCGATTCCTCGCGGCCGAGAACGGCGAGAACGTCGAAAATACCCGGCGACGTGCCGCGGCCGGTGAGGGCGGCGCGGAGGGGCTGGGCCGCCTTGCCGAGTTTCAGGTCGCTCTCTTCCGCATAGATCCGCACGACCTCCTCGGTGCTTTCCGCGCTCCATTCGGGAAGGGCCGCAAGGCGCGGGTGGAGGGCGGCCAGGATCTCGCGGGCACCGTCGGCGACCAGAAGCTTTTCGGCCTTCTCGTCCAGCACGAGCGGGCGGGCGGCCCACAGGTACTCGGCGCTGTCGACCAGTTCGACCAGCGTCTTGGCGCGGTCCCTGAGGCCCGGCAAGGCGGCGCGCAGGGCAGCCTCGTTGCCCTCGGCCTGAAGCCAGGCGCGCAGGCCGGCGCCGTTTTCGGCGTGGGGCAGGAAGGCAAGAAGGTCCGCCATCAGCGCGTCCGTGTCCGTGGCGCGCATGTAGTGGCCGTTGAGGTTTTCCAGCTTCCTGAAGTCGAAACGCGAGGGCGAGCGCCCGATGGCATCGAGATCGAACCACTCGGTCATCTGCTCGGTGGAGAAGATCTCCTCGTCGCCGTGGCTCCAGCCAAGCCGGGCGAGATAGTTGCGCATCGCGGCGGGCAGGTAGCCCATGGCGCGATACGCCTCCGCGCCGAGCGCGCCATGGCGCTTGGACAGCTTCGCCCCGTCCGGCCCGTGAATGAGCGGGATATGCGCCATCACCGGGACATCCCAGCCGAGCGCCTTGTAGATCAGCGTCTGGCGCGCGGCATTGGTGAGATGATCGTCGCCGCGAATGATGTGGGTGACGCCCATGTCGTGGTCGTCGACGACAACGGCGAGCATGTAGGTCGGCGTTCCGTCCGAGCGCAGCAGGACCAGGTCGTCGAGCTCCTTGTTGGCGAAGGTCACGCGGCCCTGGACGCGGTCCTCGATCACGGTCTCGCCATCGTTCGGGGCCTTGAGGCGGATCGCCGGCTTGACGCCCGCCGGAGCCTCGGACGGGTCGCGGTCGCGCCAGCGGCCGTCGTAGCGCGGCGGCAGGTTGTTGGCGCGCTGCTCCTCGCGCATCGCGGCGAGCTCTTCCTGGGTGGCATAGCATCGATAGGCGAGGCCGGCGGCGACCAGTTGCTCTGCCGCCTCCCGATGGCGGGCGGCACGGGCGAACTGGGAAATCGGCTCGCCTTCCCAGTCGAGGCCGAGCCAGGTCAGGCCGTCAAGAATGGCGGTGATCGCCGCGTCGGTCGAACGCTCGCGATCCGTGTCCTCGATGCGTAGCAGCATCTTGCCGCCGAAGCGCCGGGCATAGAGCCAGTTGAAGAGCGCTGTGCGCGCGCCGCCAATATGCAGGAAGCCGGTCGGGGAGGGAGCGAAACGCGTGACGACGGGTGCGGTCATCGGGAAGCCTCGTGGTCGATTGATCGGATGACGCGACAACCGGCCGTCTTCCTCGCGGAAAGAAAACCGTTTCGCGTATTGCGCGAGTGCAGGTTGCAATGCAACGCTACGATCCCGGCGCGGTTGGCGTCCGTGTAGCACAGGGGTGCGCCGCCACCAATGCCTCAGGCGGTGGCGGAGCAAGGCTGGGAGGAGCGTATGTCTGTTGCCGGCGACGGACGGCCAGAAAGCGGGAAAGACGCTGTGACGGCGGCCGGACAGGCGCGCGCAGTCGGAGCGCCATCCGCCGGGGGGGCGCTGCTGGCCGACTTTCTGAGCCGGCGAAAGGGCGGACGGCAGGGGGATGTTCGCCGCGCCAGGCTGCGCCCCGCACTTGCCACGGCGTTTCGCATCGCGGTGCGCGAGGAGATCGAGCGTGGCCGGGGGCTGATCTGGGCGGCTTTCGTCTTTGCCGGTGGCATTGCGGTCTATTTCGCGCTTCCCGCCGAGCCGGTCGCGGCGGCAACCGCCGGTGCGGCGCTGGCCGCATGGCTCGGATTTCTGCTCAAGGCGCGGCGCGGCCGCGGCGCGGCGCCATTGCTCGTCGTCGCCCTTCTCGTCTCCGGCACGGCGGCTGGCGCGATGCGGACCGCCTTCGTCGCCGCACCGGTGCTCGACCGGGCCCGCAGCGCCACGATCACGGGCCTTGTGGAGAGCGTGGAACATCGTGAAAACGGCCTGAGACTGGTGCTGCGGCTGCGCGAGATGAGCGGTATCGGGCAGGACCGCATGCCGGCCCGTGTACGCATTGCGCTCAAGGGACAGGATACACCGGTGCCCGCGACGGGGGATACGGTTCGCCTGCGGGCACGCCTGATGCCGCCGGCCCCCGCCGTCATGCCGGGCGGATACGATTTCTCCTTTCGCGCCTATTTCGACGGGATCGGGGCGAGCGGCTTTGCCTTTGGCGGTGTCGAACCGGTCGAGGCGCGGGCCGTGCCGTGGAACCTGCGCGCATCCGCCGGCGTCGCGCGACTGCGCAGCGGCATTGCCGGGCGGATCCGCGCGGCCCTGGGCGAAACGACGGCCGCTGCCCTCGCAGTGGCCTTGATCACCGGCGACCGGTCCGGCATTCCGCCCGAGGTCACCGAGGCGCTGCGCACGGCCGGTTTGGCGCATATCCTGGCGATTTCCGGCCTTCACATGGCGTTGTTCGCGGGCTCGGTGTTCTTCGTCCTGCGGGCGCTCCTGGCCTTGTCATCGCGGTTGACACAGGACTGGCCGATCGACGTGTGGGCGGCGGGGGCGGCGCTGGCGGCGGCGGCCTTCTATCTGGCGATCTCGGGCGGGTCGATCGCCACCCAGCGCGCTTTCGTGATGATCGCGCTGGTGCTGGCAGGGCGCCTGTTCGGCCGTCGGGCCCTGACATTGCGCAATGCCGGCGTCGCCATGCTGCTGATCCTCGCGGTTACCCCGGAATCCCTCGTCGATCCTGGGTTCCAGATGTCCTTCGCCGCCGTGATCGCGCTGATCGCGGCCTATGAGGAGATGACGCGGCGACGGGTCGCGGCAAACCGGGGACCGCCGAAACGGGATGACGGCGCACCGGTCTTCGGTCTGATCGGCAGCCTGGCGAGCTGGTTCGGGGCGATCCTGCTCACCTCGCTCATTGCCGGCGCCGCGACGGGAGCGATCGGCGCCTATCATTTCCACCGGATCGCGCCGCTCGGACCGCTCGTCAATCTGGTGGCGATGCCGGTGGTGACGATCGCGGTCATGCCCTTTGCGGTGCTTGCCCTAGCTCTGATCCCGTTCGGTCTCGAGGCGCTTCCCCTGGCCGTGATGGGGGTGGCGGTCGACCAGGTGGTGGCCGCATCGCAATGGGCCGCCAGCCTGACGCCCGGCGAGGGAACCGTCGGTGCGCCATCGGTCGCAGGGACGCTGCTGATGGTTTTGGCGGGAACGGTCGCCTGTCTTGCACCGCGCGGGTTCCGCCGCACCGCGCTCGTGCCTTTGTGCCTGTCCGCCTGGTTGTACGCGACACATCGCCAGCCGGACATTCTGGTCTCGGCGAACGGCACGACGCTTGCCCTGCGCGATGCCACAGGGGCGCTGCGGGTCACGGCGCGGCCCTCGAGTTTCATCGCCGAGGTCTGGCTGCGCGCCGACGGCGTGGGGGGCGATGCCCGTTCCCGGCGGCATCTGCCGAGATCCGCCATGGCGTGCGACGCGCTCGCCTGCCTCGTCCGGGCGCATGGTCCGGAAGGGGCCGGGCCCGATCCTCCCATGACGAAAGGCGGGCCGGATCCGCCCTTGTCGGAAGGTGGCCGAGGTCCGCCTTCGACGATGGACCAGGCGATGGAAGGCCGGAAAACGAAGGATCAGGGGGGCAGGAGGACGTCGCTGCTTGTCTCGATCGTCCGCGACCCGGCTGCCTTTGCTGAAGACTGTGCCCGTGTGGACCTGATCGTCTCGGCCCATGACGCGCCGGCGGATTGCGCCGCGCCGCTTGTCCTGGACCGCGCGCGTCTTGCGCGCGACGGCACCACGGCCATCCGTCTTGGCGACGCCCTCGACGGGCTGTTCGTCGCCGCGACAACTCCGAGCTACCGTCGCCTGCGACCCTGGACGCCACGCCCGGCGGCACGCTGAGGACCGTTGAAGGAATGGGTCTCACATCGCCTGGTCAGGCGTCGATCTTCAGGCCCACTCTCAAACCCGCTCCTCGGGTCCAATCTTCATGTCCAATCGCCAAAGCGAGGCCGAACTGGTCGCTCAATAGCGGCGGAAGAGAGAAACCAGCTTGCCCTGAATTCGCACCCGGCCGGGGCCGAAGATGCGGGTTTCATAGGCGGGGTTGGCCGCTTCCAGCGCGACGGACGCGCCCTTCTTGCGAAGCCTCTTCAGCGTTGCTTCCTCGTCGTCGATCAGAGCGACGACGATATCGCCGCTGTCCGCGGCGTCCGAGCGGCGAATGACGACCGTATCGCCGTCGAGAATGCCGGCCTCGATCATCGAGTCGCCGCGTACCTCGAGCGCGTAGTGGTCGCCGCTGCCCAGCAGGTCGGCGGGCATCGAGATCGTGTGGCTGTGGGACTGGATCGCCTCTATCGGCACACCGGCGGCGATGCGGCCCATGACCGGTATCGCAACGCTGTCATTGGCCGGTTCGGGCAAGGACGGCGCGGGCTGGGCCGGTCGAGGCTTGCCGAGGGATCCCTCGATGACCGCAGGCGAGAAGCCCTGGCCCCGGGACGCGGCAAGGCCGGGGGCAACAGATTCCGGGAGCTTGACGATCTCCAGCGCGCGCGCCCGGTTGGGCAGCCGGCGGATGAAGCCGCGCTCCTCGAGCGCCGTGATGAGACGGTGAATGCCGGATTTGGAGCGCAGGTCGAGTGCATCCTTCATCTCGTCGAAGGACGGGGGAACGCCGGTCTCCTTCAGCCTTTCGTGGATGAACAGAAGCAATTCATGCTGCTTGCGAGTCAACATCCGCGTGGTTCCCCAACTTCCTCATTCGGCGGCAAACAGGACGACGGTACGGCGCGACAGGCCGAAAGACCGCGCCTATGTCCAGACTTTACGTGTGTCCAGTCCATACGTGGCGCCCGGCCGTCCTGCCACCGCATCGGAAGCGATGTCCACCCGCCGCCGAAGCGGCCGCGGCCATCACGTCGTCAAGCCGGATGCTCGCGACTCAGGCTACGTACAAATCATGAACATAGTCTAACCGTTCCCGGCTTGTTCCACAACATGCCTTCGAAAAAATGCAAGGAAGCGGCGGGGGAGGCGTTATCGACGGGGCAGGCGGATGACGGGCACCCGGGCGCCGGCGGCAAGCGGGCCGGCATGAGGCGGGCGCACGACAAGGGCATCGGCGTGGGCAAGCGTGGCCAGCATGGAAGAGTCCTGCCGATCGGAGGGGAGGACCGTCTCGCTGCCGTCATCGGCCCTCCGGATCGTGGCGCGCAGGTAGTCCTCGCGCCGGTCGTTGCCGCCGATATCGACGGCGAGCGGCAGGTGGTCGCGGTCGCGCGCGGTGACCTCACGGCCGAGCAGCGCCTCGATCAGCGGACGCAGGAAGAGCAGGGAGCAGACAAGGCTGGAGACCGGGTTTCCCGGCAGGCCGAGAACCCGCATGTCCCCGATCCGGCCCGCCATCAGCGGCTTGCCGGGGCGCATGGCGATGCGCCAGAAGGCGAGGTCCATCCCGGCATCGCCCAGAACTTCCTGGACCAGATCATGGTCGCCGACGGAGGCGCCGCCCAGCGTCACCAGAATATCGGCGCGGGCCTCGCGCGCGGCGGCGATCGCGGCCGCGATCGCCTGGCGGTTGTCGGGCGCAATGCCGAGCTGCAGGGGCTCGCCGCCGCAATCCGTGACAAGGGCGGCAACGCCCGCATGGTTGGAGGCGATGATCTGGTCCGGTCCGGGCTCGGCACCGGGCTCGACCAGTTCGTCGCCGGTCGCAAGGATCGCCACTTTCGGCCGGCGCCGCACCGGCAGCACGGCGTGGTTCATGGCCGCGGCAAGGGCAAGCTCGCGGAAGCCGACACGCTCGCCGGCGCACAGAAGCACCTCTCCTTGCGTGAAATCAAGGCCGGCAGGGCGCACGAACCGGCCGCGAGGGGCCGTTTCCAGAACGGCGATCGTGTCGCCGTCGCGGGTCGCGTTTTCCTGGATCAGGATCGTGTCGGCGCCCTGGGGAACCGGTGCGCCGGTGAAAATGCGCAAGGCCTCGCCCGGCTGCAGGGTTCCGGCATAGCCGTGGCCGGCCGGTGCCTCGCCGATGACGCGCAGGCTGGCTGGCAGCGCCGAGATGTCCTCGGCGCGGACGGCGTATCCGTCCATGGCCGAGGCCGCGAAGGGGGGCTGGGTGCGGGTGGCGGCAAGGTCGGCTGCCAGAACGCGGCCGTTGGCGGCGGCAAGGGGGACGGGTTCGGCTCCGACCGGTTCCACGCCCGCGAGCAGCCTTGCCAGAGCCTCGTCGACCGAGATCAGCGACATGTCAGCCGTCGCTTTCCAGGGTGCCGCCGGAAACCGACCAGTCGCCGGACTTGCCGCCGGACTTCGACAACACGCGGACGCCGCCGATAGTCATGCCCCGGTCGACCGCCTTGGCCATGTCATAGACGGTGAGGCAGGCGATCGAACAGGCCGTCAGCGCCTCCATCTCGACGCCGGTCTGGCCGGAGAGCTTGGCGAAGGCGGTGACCCGCAGGCCGGGAAGCGTCTCGTCGGCGGTGATGTCGATGGCGACCTTCGACAGGGCCAGCGGATGGCACAGCGGGATCAGTTCATGGGTGCGCTTGGCCGCCATGATGCCGGCGATGCGGGCGGTGGCGATGACGTCGCCCTTCTTCGCCGTGCCGGACAGGATCATGGCCAGCGTTTCCGGCTTCATCGCCACGTGGCCCTCGGCGGTCGCCTCGCGGGTGGTGATGTCCTTGGTCGAGACGTCGACCATGTTGGCCGCGCCGCTGTCGTCCAGATGGGTGAGGCGTGGAGGCGTGGCGCTCATCGCGAAATGTCCGTCATTCGGCGGCGGCGCTAGCCGGGCGCGCCAAAAGGGTCCGCGTCGCGGCGGCGACATCGGCCTGCCGCATCAGGCTTTCGCCGATCAGGAAGGTGGAGATGCCGCAGCGCTCCATGCGGGCGAGATCGGCGGGGGTGAACAGACCGCTCTCGCCGACGACGAGGCGTTCCTCGCCAACCTTCGGCGCGAGCATCTCGCTGGTCTCCAGCCGCGTCTCGAAGGTCTTCAGGTTGCGGTTGTTGATGCCGATCATCGGCGAGGACAGTTTCAGGGCGCGGTCGAGCTCGTCGGCATCGTGAACCTCGACAAGCACGTCCATGCCCAGATCAATGGCGGCCTGCTCGAGGGTTGCCGCCATCGCATCGTCGACCGCCGCCATGATGATCAGGATGCAATCGGCGCCCCAGGCGCGCGCCTCGAACACCTGGTAGGGATCGTAGAGGAAGTCCTTGCGCAGGGCGGGCAGGGAACATGCGGCGCGGGCGGCGAGGAGATAGTCCGGCGCACCCTGGAAGGATGGCGTGTCGGTAAGCACGGAAAGGCAGGCGGCGCCGCCCTCCTCATAGGCCCGGGCAAGCGCCGGCGGATCGAAATCGGCGCGGATCAGTCCCTTGGACGGACTTGCCTTCTTGATCTCGGCGATGAGGGCGAAATGACCGGCCGCCTGTTTTGCCCGCAACGCCGCGAGGAAGCCCCGGGGGGCGTCGGCGGCGGCTGCGCGCCGCTCGATTTCGGCCTGGGGAACGGCCGATTTGGCAGCCTCGATCTCCTGGCGCTTGTAGGTTTCGATGCGGGCGAGAATGTCAGTCATGGGTTGCAGCCGCTTCGTTGGAAACCTCGACGAGGCGCGACAGGCGGGCAAGGGCGCTGCCGCTGTCGATGGAGTTTGCCGCCATGGCGACGCCCTCGGCAAGGTTCGCGGCGCGGCCCGCAACCACGAGCGTCGCCCCGGCATTCATCAGGACCGTGTCGCGGTAGGCGGTTTTCGCTCCTTCGAGCACGGCGCGCAGGGCAACGGCGTTTTCCGGCGCCTCGCCGCCCTTCAGGTCCTGCGGCAGGCAGGTCGCGAGGCCGACTTCGCCGGGCGAAACCTCGAACACGCGCACCTTGCCGTTTTCCAGCGCGGCGACCGTTGTCGGGCCGGTGGTGGTGATCTCGTCGAGACCGTCCGACCCGTGCACCACCCAGGCGGCCTTCGAGCCGAGCGTCGCCAGCACATGGGCGATCGGCTCGACCCATTGCCGGGCGAAGACGCCGACCATCTGCCGTTGGACGCCGGCCGGATTGGAGAGCGGCCCGAGCAGATTGAAGATCGTGCGCGTGCCGAGTTCGGTTCGCGCCGGCCCCACATGCTTCATCGCCGAATGGTGGTTCGGCGCGAACATGAAGCCCAGTCCGGCCTCGGTGATGCAGCGCGAGATCTGCTGGGGCGGGATGTCGATGTTGACGCCGAGCGCCATCAGGACGTCGGCGGCGCCCGACTTTGAGGAGAGCGAGCGGTTGCCGTGCTTGGCGACCGGCACGCCGCAACCGGCGACGACGAAGGCCGAGCAGGTGGAGATGTTGACGCTGCCCGAGGCATCGCCCCCGGTCCCAACCACGTCGACCGCGTCGGCGGGCGCCGATACGGGGATCATCTTGGCGCGCATGGTGGCGACGGCCCCGGCGATCTCCTCGACGGTCTCGCCGCGCACGCGCAGCGCCATCAGGAAGCCGCCGATCTGGGCGGGGGTCGCCGCGCCCGACATGATCACCTCGAAGGCGGCGCGCGCCTCCTCCTGGCTCAACGCGTTGCCATCGGCCGCCTTGGCGATCAGGGTCTTGAGATTGCTCACTTCGTCGTCCTTTCGAACGGGCGGAGCGAAGGCGCTCAGCTTCCGCCCTGTCCGATCACCCGGTTGATGTTGGCCTGATTGACGTTGACGCCGAGGCGCGCTTCGCGCTCCCCGACATACTGGCCGATCACGGAGTTCTGCAGCGCGTCGGCGAGACGGGTGTCGAGCGCGGCAATCTCGCCGGCCTCGCGGAAGAAGGCGGGGGCGGAAATGCCGGTCACGGTGTAGACGATGCGTTGCGCGTCGGGCTTGCTTGCGCTGCCGACAGTGCCGACCGGGCCGGCGAAGACACCGGCAATGGCATCGGCCGGGATCGCGGCGTTTTCGCCCGCGCGCTTCAGGCCGGACTGGGTCGCGACCTCAAGGCCACGCTCCGTGGCAACAGCCTCGAGCGTCTTGCCGGCGTCCAGTTCCTTGACGATTTCGGCAGCCAGCGTATCGAGGCGTTCGGCGCGCTGCTCCCGGGTCCAGGCTTCGAGCACTTGCGTGCGCACTTCGTCGAGCGCGCGATCGCGAGCGGGCGTGACCTCGCGCACCTCGAACCAGAGGAACCCGGTCCGACCGAGCTGCAGCATGTCGGCCTCGATGCCGACGTCACTCTCGAAGACGTCCGAGATCAGGTCGGGCGCATCGGGAAGCGCGACCTTCGCGCCTGATGCGTCCTTGCCGGCGGAATCGAATGCCGCGGGCGTATCGAGCGTCAGCGAGAAGCGTTCGGCGACTTCCGTCAGCGTGGCGCCGCCCGCGCGGGCATCCTCGATCTCGTCGTGAAGGTCGAGCACCTCGCGCTCGGCGAGCCGCAGGGCAACCTCCTTGCGAAGGTCCTCGGAGACTTCGTCCAGCGGGGTCTTGCGGGCCTCGGTGACTTCCGTGACCTTGAGCAGAACGTTGTTGAGCCGGCCCTCGATGATCTCAGAGGTCGCTCCCTCGGCAAGTGCGAAGGCCGCTTCCGCAATGGCGGGGTCGAGAAGCTCCTCGCGAGCCATGTTGCCGAGTTCGACCTGTTCCACCGTGGTGCCGCGCATGGCGACGATGTCCTCGAAGGTCTTGCCCTCGGCCAGGGCGGCGCGCGCCTCGGCAACCGCATCGGCGCTCGGCAGGGCGAGCTGCAGGATGCGCCGGCGCTCGGGCTCGCCGAAGCGCTCGCCGGAGGCATCGTATTCGCGCTGCAGGTCATCGGCGCTGATCTCGTCGGCGCGCGCGATCTTTTCCGGCGTCAGCTGCAAGAGGGCGACCTGGCGGTATTCGGGTGCGCGGAAATCGGCCTTGTTCTCCTCGAACCAGCTCGCGAGCGTGGTCTCGTCCGGAGCAGGGATCTCGCCGGCAAGGGCCGCGCCGAATTCGACATACGCGACCGTGCGCTCCTCGTTGGCGTGGCGATTGAAGGCCTCGAGCATGGCTGCCGGCGTCTTCAAGCCGCCGCTGATGGCGTCGGCGATCTGGCGGCGCTCCTCGAGCAGCCGGCGTTCGGCGACGAACTGGTCCTCGGTGAGGCCGTTGGCCTGCAGGATGGCGGCAAGACGGGCGCGGTCAAACCCGCCGCCAGGCGCCTGGAAGGAGGGAGCCGTCTGGATCAGCCGCACGAGTTCCGCATCCGAAACGCCCAGATTGTAGTCCTGCGCGGTTTCGTTCAGAGCGGCTTCGGCAACGAGGCGCCCGAGCACCTGGCCGGGAATGCCGAGCGCGGCGCCCTGCACGGTGGACAGCGGCCGGCCGATGTTGCGGCCGATGGAATCGAGCTCGCGACGATAGGCATTGTCGAAGTCCACGATGGAAATCTTGCGGTCGCCCACGGTGGCGACCTGGTCGCCGCCAATGTTCAGGAGGTCGCCCGAGATGCCCCAGATGGCGAAACTGATCACGAGAAGGCCGATCAGGAGTTTGGAAATCCAGGACTTTGCGCCGGCGCGCAGAGTGTCGAGCATTGCAGGTTCCGTTATTTCTTGGGCGACAGGGCAGCGTGGCCGTCGGTTCGGCCATGCCAAGGCGGGCGGATCATAGAGACGAGGGGCGCGGGGAGCAAGGCGGTACAAGGCGTTGCGGGTATCGGTCGGCGCCCGCTCCGGTGGTCCGTCTTGATTGCCGGCGAATTTCTGGTAGCACCGGCAGTCTGCATGGGACATTCCGGAAAACGGCGGTCCCTGTCGACATGCCATTCAAGGGAGCACCACGCCGATGACGACCAAGCCGCTGATCGCTGGCAACTGGAAGATGAACGGGCTGTCCTCGGCGCTCGGTGAGCTTGACGCCATCGCGCGGGCCGCGCGCGGCGGACTTGCCGCCCGTGTCGATCTGGCGATCTGTCCGCCGGCGACGCTGATCGCGGCGGCCGTGGCCATCGCGGGGGACAGCGGGCTCAGTGTCGGGGCGCAGGATTGCCACGCGGCCGCCAGCGGTGCCCATACCGGCGACCTGTCGGCCGAGATGCTGGCCGATTCCGGCGCTCGCCAAGTGATCGTCGGTCATTCCGAGCGGCGCGCCGATCACGGAGAGGACGATGCGGACGTCGCGGCGAAGGCGGATGCGGTCTGGCGCGCGGGCCTTGTCGCGATCATCTGCGTCGGCGAGACGGAGGCCGAGCGCCGGGCAGGGCGCGAACTCGATGTGGTCGGACGCCAGTTGGCCGGCTCGGTTCCCGCCGGTGCAACGCCGGAAAATTGCGTCATTGCCTACGAGCCGGTCTGGGCGATCGGCACGGGACTGACGCCGACGCCGGAAGACGTCGCCAGCATGCATGCGTTCCTGCGCGGCGAGCTGGGCAAGCGCTTCGGCGCAGCGGGCGCTTCGATCCGGCTTCTCTATGGCGGATCGGTCAAGCCGGCGAACGCCGCCGAGCTGATGTCGGTCGCCAATGTGGACGGCGCGCTTGTCGGCGGGGCGAGCCTGAAGGCGAGCGATTTCCTGGCCATTGCGGAGGCAGCCGGCTAACCGGACCCGTGCTTTGCGGCCCATGCGGGAGCCGCAGGGCCGGTCCGCGCAACGGGGTGGCCGATCAAGGGTGGAAACGCCCGTGCCATTGGTGTAGAACGCCCAGCAAATCCGACAACCAAAGACTGGTCCTCGATGGAAACCGTTATCATCGTTATCCACCTGATGGTCGTGCTCGCGCTCGTCCTGGTCGTTCTCCTGCAGCGCTCCGAAGGCGGCGCGCTGGGAATCGGCGGCGGCGGGGGCGGCGGCATGATGTCGAGCCGCGGCACGGCGAACGTGCTGACGCGGGCGACCGCCGTCCTGGCGGCCGTTTTCTTCGCGACCTCGCTCGGGCTTGCGCTGGTGGCCAAGAACAGCGACCGTCCGGCATCGATTCTCGACGCTGTGCCGGGCACGCAATCCGCTCCGGTGGATGGCGGGACACCGGGTTCGGGCAACGGCATTCTCGATCAGTTGCGCCCGCCCGAACAGCCGACCGGACCCCAGGTTCCGGCGGCGCAGTAGGCCCTTGGCCGGCTAGCCTCTTCATCTTATGCCCCGCGATACGCGTCGCGGGGCATTTTCTTGTGTGTTAACTCTGTGCCGGGCGTTCGAATCAGCGCTCGCGGCGATATGGTATTGGTCCATGGCGCGATACATCTTCATTACTGGCGGCGTGGTGTCCTCGCTTGGCAAGGGACTGGCTTCCGCGGCACTTGGAGCACTGCTCCAGGCGCGGGGCTACAAGGTCCGGCTGCGCAAGCTCGATCCCTATCTCAATGTCGATCCGGGCACGATGAGCCCGTATCAGCACGGCGAGTGTTTCGTGACCGATGACGGCGCGGAGACGGATCTCGATCTCGGGCACTACGAACGCTTCACGGGCCGGCCGGCCAACAAGATGGACAACATCACGACGGGCCGGATCTATCAGGACATCATCGCCAAGGAGCGGCGTGGCGACTATCTGGGCGGCACCGTCCAGGTGATTCCCCACGTCACCGATGCGATCAAGGCCTTCGTGCTCGACGGCAACGAGGAGTACGACTTCGTGCTCTGCGAGATCGGCGGCACGGTCGGCGACATCGAGGCGCTGCCGTTCTTCGAGGCGATCCGCCAACTCGGCAACGAGCTGCCGCGCGGTCACGCGGTCTATATCCATCTGACCCTGATGCCGTTCATCGCCTCGGCCGGCGAACTGAAGACCAAGCCGACGCAGCACTCCGTCAAGGAACTGCGTTCGATCGGCATCCAGCCCGATATCCTGATGGTTCGCTGCGACCGAAAGATCCCGGAAAGCGAGCAGCGCAAGCTGTCGCTGTTCTGCAATGTGCGCGAAGGCGCCGTGATCCCGGCCTACGACGTCAAGTCGATCTACGACGTGCCGATCGCCTATCATCAGGAAGGTCTCGACGACGAGGTCCTCGCCGCCTTCGGCATTACGGGCGCACCGGCCCTCGACCTGACCCGCTGGACCGGCATTTCCGAGACGCTGGCCAACCCGGAAGGCGAGGTCACGATCGCCATCATCGGCAAGTACACCGTGCTGAAGGACGCCTACAAGTCGTTGATCGAGGCGCTTGTCCACGGCGGCATCGCCAACAATGTCCGGGTCAATATCGAGTGGATCGAGTCGGAGATCTTCGAGAAGGAAGACCCGACGCCCTGGCTCGACAGTGTGCACGGCATCCTGGTGCCGGGCGGTTTCGGCGAGCGCGGCGCGGAAGGCAAAATCGCCGCTGCGCGCTTTGCCCGGGTGCACAAGGTGCCGTATTTCGGGATTTGCTTCGGCATGCAGATGGCCGTGATCGAGGCGGCGCGCAACCTGGCCGGGATCGCCGGCGCCAATTCGACGGAGTTCGGCGAAGCAAGCGAGCCGGTCGTCGGCCTGATGACGGAATGGGCGAAGGGCAACCAGCTCGAAGTCCGAAGGGCGGACGGGGAACTGGGCGGCACGATGCGCCTTGGCGCCTATCCCGCGCGTCTGCAGGACCATTCGAAGATTGCCGGGATCTACGGGGCGGAGATGATTTCGGAGCGCCACCGGCACCGTTACGAGGTCAACATCGCCTATCGCGAGCGGCTCGAGGCGGCCGGCCTGCGATTCGCGGGAACCTCGCCGGACGGACAGTTGCCGGAGACCGTGGAGATCGACGACCATCCCTGGTTCATCGGCGTGCAGTATCATCCTGAACTGAAGTCGAGGCCGTTCGAGCCGCATCCGCTGTTCGCGTCCTTTGTCGCGGCGGCCGTCGAGCAGAGCCGCCTGGTCTGATCCGTCAGACATTTCCGGGGAGGGGTGAACATGGCGGCGCGCGGGTTCGATCACGTCGTATGGGCGGTGCATGACGTGGAGGCGGCCGCGAACCGTCTGGAGGCGGCCGGCTTCACCGTGACGCCGCGCGCCCGGCATCCCTGGGGCACGGAAAACCGGCTTGTCCAACTGGACGGGTTCTTCATCGAGTTGCTGACCATTGGCGCGGCAGCCGAAATCCCGCCCGCGTCGGACCGGTTCTTCTCCTTCGGCGGGTTCAACCGCGACTTCCTGGAGCGCGGTGAGGGGGCTTCCATGCTGGTCATGGAAAGCGGAAGTGCCGAGGACGACCGGCGGGCCTTCGAGCGTGCCGGCCTGCATGTCTACGAACCGTTTTCGTTCGGGCGGGAACAGACGCGCCCGGACGGGAGCATCCGCAAGGTCGGTTTCGACCTGACCTTCGTGCGCAATCCTTCCGATCCGCTGCACGGCTTCTTCACCTGCCACAATCTTTATCCGGAAAACTTCTGGTCGGCCGACTACCAGCGGCACGAGAACGGCGCGACGGTGCTCGACACGGTGGTTGTCGTGTGCGAGGAGCCGGCCGAGCAGCATATCTTCTACGCCGCCTTCACCGGCGAGCGCGAGATGCGCGCCTCGAGCCTGGGGATCGCGATCGAGACGCCGCGCGGACGGCTTCACCTGATGCCGCCGTCGGCATTCGAGGCGCTTTACGGCGTTCCCGCGCCGGCGCTCATGCCCGGCGGCTCCGCCATCGCGGCGCTTGCCGTCGCCGGCGCGGACCGGGCAGCGGTTGCGCAATCGCTTGCCCGGCAGGGCATCAATGCAGTGGAATCCCGTGAGGGGCTGGTGCTGCCGGCCGCGGACGGTTTCGGATTGGCGCTTGTTTTCGCCTGAAATCACTGTGTAACCTTCTTTGGACAAGACTGGCGTACCGAAGCGGGTGCGCCCTGAAAGATGAGGCGGGATCGGGAGCTGTAGCGGCCCTCGCGTCCGGAATCCGCGCCGACCGGGGGAACCGATTTCCATGCCAGGACTGTCTCGTGCCCTACGCCATCTCGCCCTGCCGGCGATCGCCCTGTTGCTTGCCGCCTGCAATCCCTCCGAGGAGGCGAACGCGCCGGCCGCGCCGCCGCCTTCGGTCTCGGTCGCGGCGGCGGTCACCAAGGATATTCGCCAGTCGGCACGCTTCGTCGGCCAGATCGAGGCGGTCGACAATGTCAACCTGATCGCGCGTGTCTCCGGTTTTCTGGCCTCGAAGAATGTCGACGACGGGGCGACCGTCCAGACGGGGCAGTTGCTGTTCACAATCGAGCGGGCGCCCTACGAGGCGGCGCTGGCCTCGGCCAAGGCGGATGCGGCCCGGGCCGCCGCCGACGCGGCGCTGAAGGCGGCGGATCTGGAGCGCGACGCGGATCTCTTCCAGAAGGGGCATGTCTCGAAAGCCAAGTTCGAGGCGACCAAGGCAGCCAAGGAGCAGGCCGATGCCGCGGTGGCGGCGGCCAATGCGGCAACCACCCAGGCGGAACTGAACCTGGGTTACACCGATGTCACCGCGCCGTTTTCCGGCCAGCTCGGCAAGTCGGCCTTCAGCGTCGGCGACGTGGTCGGCCCGTCGACCGGTCCGATCGCCCGTCTGGTGCGGACCGCGCCGGTCTATGTGAATTTCGCGATCAGCGAGAAGGATTATCTGGAGGCGGTGCGCGGGGACCGGCCGGCGGAAGATGTCGCCGACAAGAAGAACCTGCCCGGCATCCATCTGATCCTGCCGACCGGCAAGCGGTTCGAGGAGGACGGCGAAATCGTCTTCATCGACAACGCCGTCGACCCGAACACCGGCACGATCTCGGTGCGCGGGCGTTTCGCCAACCAGAGCCGCATCCTCATCGCGGGCGCCTTTGTCGAGGTGGTCGTCGAGGCACCGGTCGCCATGAGCGAGATCGTCATTCCCCAGGCCGCGATCCAGCGCGACCAGCGCGGCCCGTTCGTTCTCGTCGTGGGCGCGCAGGAAACCGTCGAGCAGCGCTACGTCGAACTCGGCCAGCAGGTGGATCTCGACTTCGTGGTGAAGTCGGGGCTGCAGGAGGGCGAGCGGGTGATCACGCTCGGCCTGCAGAAGGTGCGGCCCGGCGTGCCGGTCAACGCCGTTCTCGACTCCGGCGCGGCGGAGTAGGCGGCCATGTTCTCGCGGATGTTCATCTACCGCCCGAAATTCGCCCTCGTCATCTCGATCGTGATCACGATCGCCGGCGTTCTGGGCTACCTGTCGCTGCCGGTCGAACAGTTCCCCAACATCACGCCGCCGGTGGTCAGCGTCTCGGCAAGCTATTCCGGCGCCAGCGCGCAGGTCGTGGAGGAAACGGTCGCCGCCCCGATCGAGGCGCAGGTCAACGGCGTCGACAACATGATGTACATGTCGTCGAACAGCTCGGACAACGGCACCTATTCGCTGAACATCGTTTTCGAGGTGGGCACGGATCCGGACATCGCCACCGTCAACGTGCAGAACCGGGTGTCGCAGGCCACGAGTTCGCTGCCGGCGGAAGTCACGCGCAGCGGCGTCACGGTGCAAAAGGCCAGCACCAACATGCTGCTGGTGGTGACGCTGTTCTCGCCCAAGCGCACCTATGACGAGGTCTTCCTCGCCAATTACGCCTCCATCAACATCAAGGACGCGCTGGCGCGGGTGAAGGGCGTCGGCAAGGCCGACGTGCTGACCGACTTCGCCTACGGCATGCGGATCTGGCTCGATCCCGACCGGCTGGCGAGCCTGTCGCTGACACCGTCCGATTTCATCGCCGCGATCCAGGATCAGAACATCCAGGTGGCCGCCGGACAGATCGGCGCGCCGCCGGCCCCCGAGGGGCAGCAGTTCCAGTACACTGTGAAGGCGCAAGGGCGGCTCTCGACGCCGGAGGAGTTCAAGAAGATCGTGCTGCGCAGCGGTGCCGAGGGTGCGCTGGTGCGCGTCGGCGACGTGGCGCGGGTGGAACTCGGTTCGCAGTTCTATTCCGCCAACGGCCGCTTCAACGGCAACCCGGCGACGGTGCTTGCCGTCTACCAGGCGCCGGGCGCGAACGCGCTGGCCGTTGCGGAAGGGGTGCGGGCCCGGATCGAGCAGCTTGCCAGGGCCTTCCCGGAGGATGTCGCCTACGACATCCCGTTCGACACGACCGAGTTCGTGGAAAAGTCGCTTGAAGACGTCATCATGACCTTGATGATGACCTTCGCGCTCGTCGTCACCGTGGTGTTCATCTTCCTGGGCAGCTGGCGCGCCACGATCATCCCGATGGTGGCGATTCCCGTGTCGCTGATCGGCACATTCGCCATATTGCTGGTCGCGGGCATGTCGCTCAACACGATCAGCCTGTTCGCACTCGTGCTGGCGATCGGCATCGTCGTCGACGACGCCATCATCGTGGTGGAGAATGTCGAACGGATCATCGCCGAGGAAGGCCTTTCGCCGAAAGAGGCGACCGCCAAGGCGATGGGGCAGATCACCACGCCGGTGATCGCCACGACGCTGGTGCTGCTGGCCGTGTTCGTTCCGACGATCTTCATGCCCGGGATCACGGGACGCCTCTATTCGCAGTTCGCGGTGACGATTTCGGTTGCCGTGGTGATCTCGTCGATCAACGCGCTCACTCTGTCGCCGGCACTGTGCGGGCTGATCCTGAAGGCGCGCAGCGGACCTCCGACCGGCATCCTCGCCCTGTTCGACCGTGGCATCGGATGGCTGCGCGACGGTTATGTCGGCATCGTTGCCAGGCTTCTGCCGCGCTCGCTGGTCGGACTGGCCGGTGTCGGTCTCGCGGTGGCGCTGATCGTCATTCTCAACGACCGCCTGCCGAAGGGGTTCCTGCCGCTGGAGGACCAGGGCTACCTGATGGTCGACGTGCAATTGCCGGACGGCGCGGCACTGCCGCCCACGGAGGTGATCACCGACGAGATGGAAACCGTTCTGGAAGGCGTGGCGGGTGTGCGGCATGTCATCGTCGTCAACGGCTTCTCGATCCTCAATTCCGGGCTTGCGCCGAACACGGCGCTGATCATCGTCAAGCTGGAACCCTGGGCCGAGCGGACAACGCCGGCATTGAGCGCGGACGGTATCCTGGCGCATCTGTGGAGCGAGTTCGCCACGATCCCCGGGGCCAATATCATCGCCTTCAACGCGCCGCCGATTCCTGGTCTCGGGACGACGGCGGGCGTCGAGATGAAGGTGCAGCAGACCGGCGGCGGCTCGCCGCAGGACCTGGCCTCCGGCGTCGGGTCGCTGGTCTATTCGGCCAATCAGCAGCCGTCGATCTCGCAGGCCTACTCGACCTTCCGCGCCAATGTTCCGCAGCTGTTTGTCGATCTCGACCGGGAGCGGGCAAAACTGCTCGGCGTCAATGTGAGCGACGTCTTCCTGACGCTGCAGTCCTTCCTCGGTGGCTATTACGTGAACGACTTCAACCTGTTCGGCCGGGTGTACCGGGTGATGATCCAGGCGGAGGGGAGCTTTCGCGACCGGGCGGACGATATTGCCCGGCTGCATGTGCGCTCGCAATCGGGCGACATGGTGCCGCTGCGAACGCTGGTGAGCGTCGACAACGTCCTGGGGCCGCAGATCCTCAGCCGCTACAACATGTTCCGTGCCGCCTCGGTCAATGCTGCGCCGAAGGCGGGCAAGGCCACGGGTACGGTGATGAGCGAGATGGAGGCGGCCGCCGCGGAGGCACTGCCGTCCGGCTACACGTTCGAATGGACCGGTTCGGCACTGCAGCAGCAGGGTGCAGGGGCGGTGGTCGTCATCGTGCTGCTTCTCTCTGTCCTGTTCGCCTACCTGTTCCTGGTCGCACAGTACGAGAGCTGGTCGATGCCGCTGGCGATCCTGATGTCGGTGACGGTGGCGCTGCTCGGAGCCTTCGCAGCGGTCATGGCGACGGGCAGGGACGTCAACCTGTATACGCAGATCGGGATGATCATGCTTGTCGGACTGGGCGCCAAGAACGCGATCCTGATCGTCGAGTTCGCCATGGAGGAACGGGCCAAGGGACGCTCCATCCTCGCCGCCGCCCGCGAGGCGGCGCATCTGCGCTTCCGGGCGGTGATGATGACGGCGCTTTCGTTCCTGCTCGGCGTCGTTCCGCTGCTGACGGCCAGCGGCGCGGGGGCTGCGAGCCAGCAGGCCATCGGCTTCGCCGTCTTCGGTGGGATGTTGTTCGCGACGGTGTTCGGCGTGATCCTGATTCCGGTGCTTTACGTGGTCATGCAGATCACCCGCGAGCGGATCAAGGGCGTCTATCGCGGGGCGGACGAGGAAACGCCACCATCCCAGGCCGCGCCAGCCTGACGATCACCCGGGGACGGGTTATCCAGTGCAGGCGATTCAGCTCTTGTCACCGGGGCTTCGCGTTGTTACACGAACCCCCGGTGTGAGCCTGTAGCTCAGTTGGTAGAGCAACTGACTTTTAATCAGTAGGTCCAGGGTTCGAGCCCCTGCGGGCTCACCATTTCATCCTTTTCCAGGCCGAAGCGGTTTTCCGCCGGGACATTGTCGCGCTCTCGCGGCCGCGTCCGGGGCCCTTTCCGATTGCCGATGAATGCAGGATGTTGCCGGGCAGGGGACAACACCACCTCCCGACGCGACACGGAGCGGCCTTCCCGGAAGCGGCGAAACAGACAGTGACGCGAGGGTCCGTATGTCGTGCCACGGGCCGGGATGCCTGTTATTGATCACATGATAAATAGTGACTGTGGAAAAATCCTGCTCCGTGTTGTACGGTTTGGAAAGGTCCGCATGAGAGACTGCAGGTTGCAGTCGGACTCGACAGGGGTGCCAGGGCGTTGAAGGTCGCGTTCGCGATCCGGTGGCCTGTACCGGGAGACGTATTGCACGGCGGATGTTATGCTGACGGGGTGAGGGATCCCCGGTCGCACGGCCGGGATGGCGGCGTGAAGCCTGGGTGCAGACGTATTGGTATGATTGGAAGCGACGATGTCTGATTCCTCTGACGACAAGACGGCGAGCACGGCCGAGTACGAGTTCCTGAGGGGACATATCGCGGCGACAATGGCCCTCATTCACGGGCTGATCGCGCAAGGCGCACTCGACCGCCAGGCGCTGGACGATTATTTCACCGATTATCTGAGCCGGTTGCCGCACACCCGCGAAACGCTGGCCTTGCGTCTGGTGATCGACCAATGGCGCCAGGGGCTGCGCGAGGGGCAGGACGAAGCCCAGTTGCGCCGGAATTTCCTTGAAGTGATTTACGGCGGCAAGAGCAAGGACTGATCCTTCTCCTGCCTGCGGTCGTGCGCCCCTTGCCAACCGACCGCTCCGGCATGCCGCCCTTGCGGGCGGGCAGTTCGCCGGCACATCCTCCATTGTCCTGAAAACCACCGGCTCTTCGCGGCCCGTGCGGCCTTGCGGCCCGCGACGCTGGGTTTCGCGCGAATGGGACACGCCAGGCGTGTCCGATAGGGGGTTGGAACAGCGTGGGGTTTCGGTCTAACCTCGATTGTCCGCATTTCCGCGGGAGTGCCTGGGCACCTGGTGTCCGGCATACGCAACACGAAGCGAGGAGGGTGATCGCCGAGGACGCAAGTCCGCTGCTTCGAACGGCCAGGCCGCCCGATCCGCCCGCGTAGGGCCGGGTTGCGAAATGGCCGGAACCACCGGGTCCGCCCCGTGAGGAGGGTCGGGCCGGGGAGGTGCGGTCTCCTGCGTTTGACGGTCCCGAACCGGGATGGCGATGATCCAGAAGCGTTTCGGATGCGCGGCGGAGCCGGCAAGGCTCCCTCGCGCGTCTCACCAGACCGCTGCCTATAAACGGGAGGCATCGCAGTGACATTCTTGAAATCCATGACCATGGGGACGATCCTGGCAGGCGCGCTCGCAGTGTCGGGCGCCGCACAGGCCGAGACGTTCATCACCATCGGCACCGGCGGACAGACCGGCGTCTACTATCAGGTCGGCGGCGCGATCTGCCGTCTGGTCAATCGCGGCTCGGCCGAGCACGACATCAAGTGCACCCACACGACGGGCGGTTCGGTCGCCAATATCAACGGCATTCGCGCCGGTGATCTCGACATGGGCGTTGCCCAGTCGGACTGGCAGTACCATGCCTATAACGGCACTGCCCCCGACACGTTCCCCGAGGGCAAGTTCGAGGATCTGCGCGCGGTGTTCTCGGTTCATCCCGAGCCGTTCACCGTCGTTGCGCGGGCCGATTCCGGCATCCAGACCTTCGACGACCTGAAGGGCAAGCGGGTCAACATGGGCGACCCGGGCTCGGGCGCGCGGGCCACGTTCGAAGTTGTGATGGAGAAGATGGGCTGGTCGGCTTCCGACTTCTCGCTGGCCGCGGAACTGAAGTCGGCCGAGCAGGCCGCCGCTCTTTGCGACAACAAGATCGATGCGATCGTGTTCACCGTCGGCCACCCGGCCGGCACGATCAAGGAGGCCACCACCTCCTGCGAATCGCGCCTGATCGACGTCGACAACGAGGCGATCCGCAAGCTGGTCGACGACAATGCCTTCTACGCCATGGCAACCATTCCGGCCGGCATGTACGCGGGCACCGACAAGGACACGACGACCTTCGGCGTCGGCGCGACCTTTGTTTCCTCGACCAAGACCTCGCCGGACGTGATCTACGAGGTCACCAAGGCGGTCTTCGAGAATTTCGACCGGTTCAAGCGCATGCATCCGGCCTTCGAGAACCTGAAGGAGGAGGACATGATCAAGAACAACCTGTCCGCTCCGCTGCATGACGGCGCCGTGCGCTACTACAAGGAACGCGGCTGGATGTAATCCGGCCCGGACGGGGGGGGGGGGGGGGGGGG
>NZ_JASHIK010000008.1 GCF_030733745.1 Stappia sp. MMSF_3263
CCACCCCGGTCATGCCCCCATACAACCGACCCCGCCCGCATGACCGTGAGCCATGCCCGCTCCTTGAGTCCGACTATTTTTAACCGATCGGTATGAAATTGATTGACCGGCCGCAGATGACCGCATAGGTTTTTTAAATGATCGGTACAAAAAAGGATATCGCAATGGAACTCAAAGGCAAGGCAGCGCTCGTCACCGGGGGATCACGTGGCATCGGGGCCGCCGTCGTTCGGCGGCTCGCAAGGGAAGGGGCGGATATCGCCTTTACCTACACCGCGTCCGACGAGGCGGCCGAAAGCCTCGTCAGGGAACTTGCTTCAGCCGGAACCAGAGTGCTGAAGATCAAGGCGGACAGCCGCGATCCGGCCGCCTTGCGAGAGGCCGTGGAGCAAACCGCCAGGGAACTGGGCCGGCTGGACATTCTCGTCAACAGCGCCGGCGTCTTCTACGCAGGCCCCATCGAGGACGTCACGCGGGAAGAGATAGACGACACGCTGGCGATCCATACGAGGGCGGTCTTTGTCGCTTCTCAGGCCGCGCTTGCTTACATGGGTTCCGGCGGGAGCATCGTCTCCATCGGTTCCTGCTTCGCTCAGCGGGTGCCGTATGGGGGAGTGACGCTGTATGCGATGAGCAAATCCGCGCTCATCGGCTTCACCAAGGGGCTCGCACGCGAGGTTGGCGAACGCGGCATCACGGTCAACATCGTCGATCCGGGATCGACCGACACGGACATGAACCCCGCCGACGGCCCGACGGCGGAAGCGGAACTGGATCTGATGGCGATCAGGCGTTACGCCCGGCCGGAGGAAATCGCGGCCGCCGTCGGCTTTCTGGCAAGCCCCAATAGCCGGTTCATCACCGGGGCATCGCTCGCTGTCGATGGAGGCGTCACCGCGTAACGGCGCACCGGGCAATGCCGGGCGGCGTTCATCGCCCCCGGCACTTTTGCGGTCGCTGTCGACACCCGCCAGGACAAGCCGGCAGTGCAAGGGATTTTCACCCTGCGGCAGCGCCCCGCGCCGCCACGCCCTGATCGCTCTCTCGCCACCGGAAAGATGAGGATACGCATGGCTTGGGGACTATTGGTTCTGGCCGGTGCACTGGAAATCGTCTGGGCCCTGGCGCTGAAACAGGCAAACGGGTTCACAAGGCCCTGGCCAAGCCTGATCGGCGTCAGCATTGCCATGCTGAGCCTCGTTCTGCTCGGTCTGGCGCTTAAGCATCTTCCAGTGAGCACGGCTTATGCTATTTGGGTGGGTATCGGAGCCTTCGGCGTGGCGGTTTTCGGGACATTCGTTCTCGGTGAACACATGTCCGCAGCGAAGCTCCTGTTTCTGGCGCTGATCGTGATCGGCGTGGCAGGTCTTCGGATGATGGAATAATGAAACCCGGCAGCCGATCGAAATCAGCCCCTGCCCAGACAATCGGGCGCCCGAGAGGGTTTGATAGAGACACGGCTCTGCTAGCGGCCATGCGAACCTTCTGGGCACGAGGCTACGAAGGCACATCGATCCAGGACCTCGTCGACGCCACGGGGGTCAACAAGCCAAGCCTCTATTCAACCTTTGGATGCAAGGAGGAAATTTTCCGGGAGGCCGTCGAACTCTACGACCGCCTCGAAGGCCGGGCAACGTCGCAGAGCCTCGGCGCGGCCACCACGACCCGCGAGGCTGTCGAGACCATGCTTCGGTCCAATGCCCGCGCCTATGTTGCCGACGAAGGCCCGCGCGGCTGCATGATTGTGCTGGCCTCCCTGCTTGGCGCGCCGGAAAACAAGAACGTACGCGCGTTTCTTGCCGACAACCGGCTGAGCGGGGAAGCGGCTCTGAGGGACCGCCTTGCGCGCGGCGTCGCGGAAGGAGACCTTACACCGTCTGCCGACCTCGACCGGCTTGCCGCCTTCTACACCACCGTTCTCGAGGGATTGTCGATCCAGGCCCGAGACGGCGCATCCGCGCAAAAGCTCGACACGATCGTCGACGCCGCAATGCTGGCATGGCCGACCGGTTGAACAATGCACACCGGGCAGCCGTACCTGTCTGGCCAACTGGTACGAGACGTTCATACAACACCCGTCGCAGCGGGAAGCACCCTTGAGAGCCGAAACGCACGCCTGACCAGATTCGAAAATTAGGTCGCGGCAAGCCGGCAATGACAGGCGAGCACACTGGATCCCGTCGAGCGCCAGACAGCTTGATTGCATGTCCTTCACTCTGGTCGAGGGGAGCCGGTTTGCTGTTCCAGCAGGGGGACCTGGCCCAAGATGCAGGCCCCGCGATCAAGTTGTCTCGACCGCCCTCGGGCTGTGGCAGGCCAAACTCAATGCCGGTCTGTCGAATTCTTCGATCGCGCAATCAATTTTCCGCGCGAAGTCGCGCCGGCTTTTTGCAGGATCGCGGCAACATGTGTCTTGACCGTGCTTTCGGTCAAATCGAGATCTCGGGCGATTTCCTTGTTCGAAAGTCCCGCGACGACCAAGCTGTAGACGTCGGCCTGGCGCTTCGTAAGATCAAGCCGCTCCGGGCCGGACCTTGCCTCCGGGAGAGGTCCGGGCGATGCGGCTTCACCATCGAACAGGACACGCGGGAAGAAAACTTCGCCGGTCAGCAGCAACTCGACCACATTGACGATCACTCTCGGGTCAGCGGTTTTCGGGATGAATCCATCGGCCCCCTCGGCACGCGCGCGGGTAACCGTATCCCGGTCCTCCTCACCGGAAATCAGCGCCACCGACATCGCGGGATCCGCCTGTTTCAGGCGGGCGAGCCCGTGAAATCCGTTTGCATCCGGCAGCTTGAGATCGAGAAGTACAAGGTCGAAGGGACTGGATATTTCCAGTTCATGCAGCGCCTCCGCCACGGAGGCGGCGGCGAACACCGAAGCACCGTCAATTTCGAGTTCAAGAAGGGCCTTCATGCCCGAGCGAATGACCGAATGATCGTCTACGATGAGTATCTTTACCATAGCATCCAATCGACCCGGCCACGGGTAACGTCAACATCCCGTCACGAAGAGGGCCAATCCACCCTGTGAAGTTTCCTTATAGCGCTCATGCATATCGTTACCAATGTTTCGCATCGCCTCGATGCAGGCGTCCAGGGGCACGATGTGATCACCGTCGCCGCTGAGCGCCAAACGCGCGGCAGCAACCGCCTTGATCGCCCCGAGGCCGTTGCGCTCGATGCAAGGAACCTGCACAAGTCCCATGACCGGATCGCAGGCAAGACCCAGATGATGCTCGAGCGCGATTTCAGCAGCGTTTTCAACCTGCTTCGGGGTACCTCCACAAACAGCCGCATATCCGGCGGCGGCCATGGCGGCCGCGCTTCCGACCTCGGCCTGACAACCCAGGTCTGCACCGCTGACGGACGCGTTTCGTTTGATGATCGCCCCGATCGCTGCGGCAGTCAGCAGAAAGCTTCGCCTGAGAGGATGCTGGTCCGTCGGAGCCTCGTCCAGCCAGTATCGCAGAACAGCAGGCACAACCCCGGCGGCGCCGTTGGTCGGCGCCGTCACGACCCGTGCGCCTCTGGCGTTCTCCTCGTTCACCGCAAGGGCATAGGCGAGCAGGCGATCCTGGGCGTTGAAAGGCGCGGACGGGTTGAGCTCCAGTGCCCTGAACAGCGCTTGCGCCCTGCTCCGGACCTGCAGACCACCGGGCAGCACGCCCGTCTTTGACGCCCCGCGCGATATGCAGGACAGCATCTCCTCGCAAATGCGATCCAGTCCCTCGGCGATATTGCCGTTCCGGCGCAGGCTTGTTTCATTCTCGAGCATCACGTCCGATATCGAAATGCCGGAAGCCGCGCAGATATCAAGGAGCTGTTTGCTGTTCTCGAAGGCAAACGGAACGTCATCGCGCTCGCCCGGAGCACGGTCATCGCGGAAATCCGGACCCTCTTCCTCGGCAACGACACTGCCGCCGCCGATCGATACATAGGACCGCGAAAGCGTCAGGGCGCCGTCTTCTCCGAACGCCTCGAATGTCAGCGTATTGGGATGCCATCGGGGTTTGGCGATCGTGTCGAGGACAACACCGCTCCCCAGATCGATTTCGAAAGGTCCGATGCCTGGATGGGCCCCTCGCCCGCTCTCCGAGATATCCCGCCAGATCCCTTCCGCCGTCAAGTGATCGAAGCTCTCCGGCGACAGGCCGCAAAGACCCCACACGGCAGCCTTGTCGGAGGCATGACCCCGTCCCGTATAGGCCAGGGATCCGAGAAGGGTTATTCTGAGCTTCGGATTGCGCGCTCCCTTTTCAGCCAGTTCCGCGGCGAAACGATTGGCGGCAATCATCGGCCCCATTGTATGGGACGACGAGGGGCCAATGCCGATCTTGAAGATGTCAAACACCGACGTATACGTCATACGATCACCTTCGATGCCGCGTGAATATGGTAGAAGATGCGCGCGAAATCGCGGAGCAGCTCGCCATGTATTGCCGAGGTCGTGACCGCAGACGGATTGTTGTCGCTGAGGCGGCGGAAATGTTCCTGCCAGCTGACCTCTACAAGTCGATCGAGCTCTTTTCGCTGCCGGTTTATGTTTTTCCTGATCTGGGCATCGCCCTGCAAGGCCGCGACCAGTGTCAACCGAAGGCTTTGCTGAATGATATTCACCAAAGAGAGCAGTTCCTGCTTTCCCTCGTTGGAAAAGCGCGCCTGGTCCTTGATACGCGCCTCGCACAGGACGACCGCGTTGAGGACAAGATCGGAAACGTGCCTCAGGTTGGATGACAGAAGCATGATGTTCATCGCGCGACTGCTTTCCTCTTCGGATATATCGCCGCGCGTGACGTCGCTGACATAGAACTTCAGCAAGTCCAATGTCGACGAGATCGTCGCGTGGTTCCGCTTGGCAACCTCCACGCCGGCCAGATCGTCGGCCCTGATGGTCGCGGCGAGCGCCAGGAGGGAGTCGTCAATCTGATCGGGAATCCGGTTCAGTTCGCGCGACGCGCTGGCAAGGGCCAGTGTCGGGGAATCCAGCAAGTTCCGGTCGAGATAGCGGGCAAGTGGCGCCGCCTCCTGTTGGGACGTATCCGGTATCATTCGCTCGAACAGCCGTGCAAACACGCCAACCCAGGGCAGGAACAGGGCAGCGATCAGAAAGTTCAGGCCTGTATGAAAGTTGACCAGGGCCCCGGGCGTCTGCAGGTAGGGCGCCAGCCCTTCCACGACCAGATGCAGGAACGGGATCGACAGCAGGCAGACGGTCAGCTTGAACAGGGCGTTCCCGATCGCCACCCGCTTGCCCGCAACACTCGTGTTCATGGTCGCGATAATCGCCGGAACCGTCCCTCCGATATTCGCTCCGAGCACCATCAGCATCCCCATTTTGAGGGGAATGACCCCCGCCACGAACAGCGATGTCGTCAGCAACACCATGGCGAGGCTCGAATGAACCAGCCATGTAATCGCGGCCACGATGAACAACGTCAGGAGTGTTTCGTTCTCCAGCGTCGTCAGTATTTCGACAAGCAAGGCGGACTCTCGCAAGGGCGCGGACGATGAGCGCACCAGCGACAGCGCCAGGAGCACAAGGCCCAGGCCGAGCACGCAGCGGCCCACTTGCCGTCTGACGTGATCGGTGCATTGCGAATGGGCAAAGAACCCGATGAAGACAAGGACGTAGGACGCCACCGAGAGGTCGAAGGAAAGTATCTGGGCGGCAATCGACGTCCCGACATCCGCACCGAGCATGACCGCCAGGGCGGCGGGCGCCGAAACCATTCCCTTGGCCGCCAGAGAAGCAATGATCATGGCCGTGGCGGTGCTGCTCTGAATAAAGATCGTCACGAGCACACCAACGCCGAAGGACATGAACCTGCCGTTGGTCGCCGCCCCCAGGGCATGCCGCAAGGATCCCCCGAAAGCCCGCATTATACCGGTCCGGATCAGCCGGATGCCCCAAAGCATGAGGGCGACGGAGCCGAGGATCTGAACTAGAATTGCCGTGCTGGAAATCGCAATGCCCTCCGGTAGAACCTGGACCACCCATGGCGACGTCGCCGCAAAAGCGGCGCGTCGCGTCGGGAGGAATCAAGGATTAGTGGGACAGGATCTGGCTCAGGAACTTCTGCGTTCGGTCGATCTTCGGAGCATCAAAGAAAAGATCGGGCGTATTTTCTTCCACGATCTCGCCGCCATCCATGAAAATGACGCGATCCGCCACCAGTCGGGCGAAGGACATTTCATGGGTGACGCAGATCATGGTCATCCCGGACTCCGCCAGTTCGATCATCACGTCCAGAACCTCCTTGATCATCTCGGGATCAAGTGCCGAGGTGGGTTCGTCGAACAGCATCACCGAGGGGCTCATGCAGAGCGACCGGGCAATGGCGACGCGCTGCTGCTGGCCACCCGAGAGCTGCCCCGGATACTTGTCCTTCTGCTCGGCAATGCCGACCCGTTCCAGATACATGCAGGCAGTCGCCTCGGCCTCCTTGCGCGGCATGTTGCGCGCCCAGACCGGGGCAAAGCAAAGATTGTCGAGGATGGTCATATGGGGAAACAGGTTGAACTGCTGGAAGACCATGCCGACTTCGCGCCGGATATTGGTGATGTTCTTGAGCTTGTCGTTCAAGATCGTGCCGTTGACGGTGATCGTGCCCTCCTGATGCTCCTCCAGATGATTGATGCACCGGATCAAGGTGGACTTTCCGGACCCGGAGGGACCGCAGATCACAATCCGCTCGCCTTTCTTTACGGAGAGCGAGACATCCTTGAGAACGTGAAAATTGCCGTACCACTTGTTGACCTGCCGCATCTCGATAACGGATTCGTCTTCGGCGATCTGGCTTTCGATTCTGGTGGTCATGGGAGACTCCTCAAGATGTTGCTTAGCGGCGAGCGCCACTGGCTCCGCGGTTTTCAAGCGCACGTCCATACAGGCTAAGGCCGTAGCAAATCAGCCAGTACACAAAGGCGGCAAAGAAGTAGGCCTCCTTCTGAAACCCGAGCCACTCAGGATCGAAGGCCGAGTTCTTGATCATCCCAAGAAAATCGAGAAGCCCAACGATGATCACCAGCGATGTGTCCTTGAACAGGGCGATGCAACGGCCGATCAGAGGCGGGAGAACATGGCGCAATGCCTGCGGGACAACGACGAAAGCAATGGTTTTCCAGGGTGACACACCCAGCGCCAGGGAAGCTTCGGTCTGTCCCTTCGGAATTGCCTGCAGACCGCCGCGAACCACCTCCGCCATGTAGGCCGCCGAGAAGAAGATCATGCCGATCTGAATGCGCATCAGGTTGTTGATGACCATTTCGGGCGGCAGAAACATCGGCATCATCACCGAAGCCATGAAGAGGATGGTGATCAGCGGAACGCCACGGACGAGTTCGATGAAGCCGACACACAACGCCTTGATCAACGGGGACCCGTAGTACCGCCCCAGCGCCAGAAGAACGCCCAGAGGGATGGAGACGATAACGCCCACCAGCGCCAGCAGAACACTCAGCATCAGCCCGCCCCAGAGGGACTGCTCGACCTCGACCATGCCAAAGGCACCGCCGATCATGATCAGTGCGAAAACCGGAAGCAGCAACCAGGCGACGACCAGCACGGCGCCCTTGAGGCGGTCCGTATAGGTGACTGCCGCCAGCACGAGAAGCGCAAGACAGGCCACGCCGGGACGCCAGAGCAATTCCTGCGGATAGACGCCAACCATGAGGACGGGGAACTTGTCGACGATGAACGGCCAACAGGCACCCGTGTTCTGGCGGCATGTGTCCGCGTCGCCCGCAAACGTCGCATCGAGCACGAGCCAGTTGAGCACCGCCGGGAAAACCCAAAGCACAAAGCCGATCAGCACGAGAGACGTGTAGCTGTTCAGCCAGCCGCTAAACAGATTTTCCTGTAGCCATCTAAGCATTCCGATATTGCCACCGGGCGCCGGGCGCGCGTCGGTCGGTCGAAAGACGTCTGCGGATGTCGAACGCATTGCAGGATACATACTTTACCTCTCGACGATCTGGACGCGCGAGTTCAGGAAGTTCATTGCAAGCGAGATCAGGAGGTTGATTGTCAGATAGACCGCCATCCACATGCCAATGATCTCAATCGCTTGCCCATTCTGCCCAATGATGGTTCCGCCGATCGACACCATGTCGGGAAAGCCGATGGCCACAGCCAGCGAGCTGTTCTTCACCAGGCTCGCATAGTCATTGGTGGTTGCAGGAATGGTGACCCTGAGGGCCTGCGGCAGCATGATCAGGCGCGTTACGATCCCTCGGGAAACGCCCAGGGCATTGGCAGCTTCAATCTGCCCTGCATGCACCGAGGTGATGCCGCTGCGGACGTTCTCGCCAATATAGGCGGCGGTATACAGAACCAGCCCGACCAGGAGTGAAACAAACTCGGGTTTGAGTGTCAGTCCGCCGGCGAAGTTGAGTCCGCTATAGGCAGGAAGTTCGGCCCCGACCGGCCCCCCTGTCGCCAGAAAGGCGAGGGTCGAGATCACGATGAAAACCCCCAGGCCGCCAAGAACCCCGGGAACGGACCTGCCGGTTGTCTTCTTGTGGTTTCTTGCCCAGATCCAGAAGCTTATCGAAATAGCTCCGGCGATCATCACCGCCAGCATGAACAGGATGAACCCGTCTTCCACCACAGGACGAGGCACGAAGACGCCGCGCTTGGTCAGATACACGCCCTCGACGGGCGAAATCGGGTCCCTTGGATGGGGCAAGGATCCGATGACCACCGTGTAGACAAAGATCAGCGTCAGCAACAACGGGATGTTGCGCAGCGTTTCCACATAGATCGCGGCCACTTTTGCCAGGAGCCAGTTGGGCGAGACGCGCGCCACACCCACGAAAATTCCAAGTACCGTGCTGAGAACGATGGCAATCGCGGACACCAGGAGGGTGTTCAGAATGCCTATCAGGAAGGCATAGCCATAGCTCTTCGTGGGATTGTATTCGATGAGGCTGTCGCCAATCGGCAAGCCTGCCTCGTGTCCGAGAAACGCAAAGCCACTTTCGATACCGCGAGCGGTCAGGTTGGCCTGGGTATTCTGGAAAAGAAAGTACACACCACTGAGGACAAGGGCGAGAACGGCAACCTGAACCAGGATGCTCGCCATGCTCTGCCCGCTCAAGGCGGCTGATCTCGACTTCGTTTTGAACGGCATCATTTTTTCCATTGAACAATGGCGAGGCCGGGCAAAGCACGCCGTCGACGTGCCTTGCCCTTGATCAATCCTCGTGCGCCTAGCGGATCGGCATGGCGTACATCAGGCCGCCGTCTTTCCACTGGGCATTCACGCCGCGTTCGAGGCCGAGCGGTATCGTCAGGTTGCGGTCGAAGATCTCGCCGTAGTTGCCGACCGCCGAAATCGCGTCCTTCATCCAGCTTGGGCCCAGCCCGACGAAGTTGCCTGTGTCGACCGAACTGCCGAGCAGGCGCTGGACGTCAGGGTTCGAGGAACTGGCCGCCATCTCGTCGACATTCGCGGAGTTGATTCCAAGCTCTTCGGCAGCCAGCAGGCCGTAGACCGTCCAGGACACGATGTCCTTCCAGTTGTTGTCGCCATGCGCCACGAGCGGAGCCAAGGGCTCTTTCGAGATCAGGTTCGGCAGGATGGTATGGGCTCCCGGATCGGGAAAGCTCATGCGGAACGAGGCCAACTGGCTGGCGTCGGTTGTGAGGGCATCGCACCGGTCCGTCAGATAGGCTTCAACCGCTTCGCGCTTGCCTTCGAACACGACGGCCTCGATCTGGATATTCTGCGCCCGCGCGAAATCGGCGAGATTCAGCTCTGTGGTCGTACCGGTGGTCACGCAGACCGTACCGCCGTCCAGCCCCTTCGCCGTCGTGATGCCGGACTCGGCACGAACCATGAAACCCTGGCCATCGAAGAAAATGACCTGGGTGAAGTCGACGCCCTCGGCGCCATCGCGCTTCATCGTCCAGGTCGTGGTGCGAGAGGTCATCTCGACTTGTCCACTCGAGACGGCCAGGATCTTCTGCTTGGAGGAGAGCGGAACAAAGCGCACCGCATCTGCATCCCCTAGAACGGCGGCCGCAACGGCACGGCAGACATCCGCGTCCAGCCCTTCCCAGCGCCCCTCGGAATTCGGGTTTGAGAAACCGGGAACGCCTTCACTGACGCCGCATGCCAACACGCCCGCTTCGCGCACTTTCTCCAGGGTCCCGGCATGCGCCGCCCCTGCCGATACGGTCGCAGCGAGTGCGGCCAGCACCATGATCCTTGTCTTCATCATCTCTCTCCTCCACATGTAGTTTGTAAAATTAAGTAAATCCTCGATATTTTTGTTCCAAGGCCTGTATAAACAGCCTTTCAACGCCCCCTCCTGAATTGAAACCATAGCGATGAAGGCCCCGCGTCGAGTATCCGCCGTGAGGACGAGCTTGCGCCCATGCCGATACGCGATCGGGCCACAGGCTCCGCCGAGAGGATTGGTACTTTCGGATGAGATTCTATTTATTTGTTAAAAATCAGATAGTTATGATCGGTCGAGATGCTAAGGAACTGCATCCCGCCTAGGTCTTCATGCCGAATGGAACGCTGAGCGACATTGAGACAAGCTGCAGATGATCCCGCCAGCTCTCCCAGATGAGTTCTGACGGTCTGCAATAACTTCAAGGGCCGGGTTTGTAGTCGCAGGCCGAAGGCGCCCTTGACCCAGAGGATCAAGCATGAAGTCAAATCTGGTTGCTGTTGGATGCCCGTCACGCGGCGTTTCGCCGTTCAACGCCCTGGGAACGGCCATCGGATTGCAGGACTTCCAATGGCTCTCGGTCGGACAGGCCGCCTTGTTTCAACTGGACCGCAGTCTCGACAACGCGTCGGTTCGTGCCCTCAAAGAGCATGCGGCATCGCTTGAAATCGACCTTTTCATCACGCACAAACCGCTTGAAAAGAAAAAGCTGCTGGTTGCCGACATGGAAGCGACAATCATCCTGGATGAGATGCTGGACCTCTTGGCCGAGGATCTCGGCCTTGGCGAGGCCGTCGCCAATATCACCAGCCTTGCCATGAATGGCCGGATTGATTTCACTCGCTCTCTTGCCGCCCGAACCGCGCTCTTTGCCGGAACGCCTGAAAGCCGGTTGCGCGGGCTTTGCGAGAAGATCCGCTTTACGCCGGGGGCGCAGCGTCTTGTTTCGAGTATGAAGAAGTCCGGAGCGAGGACCATTCTCGTTACCGGCGGTTACGACATCTTTGCTCAGAGGGTCAAGCAAGTCTGCGGGTTTGACGAGGTCATCGCCAACAAGCCTGTCGTTCAGGACGGGGTTCTGACGGGTCACCTTGTTCCCCCTGTGTGCTCAGCCAGCACGAAACGCGAGGTGCTGGAAAGGGCCTGCGGCGCTCTCGGCGTTTCGCCTGACCATGCCTGTGCAATCGGGGATGGCGCCAACGACATCGACATGCTCAAGATCGCCGGTCTTTCAGCGAGTTATCACGGCAAGCCCGTGCTCCACGATCTGGTCGATTTCAATTTCGTGCACAGTGACTTGACTGCAGTGCTTTTCGCGCAAGGCTACCGCGACAGCGAAATTTCCGCCCAAGCTTGAGGTTCGAGGTTATGATCTCTGCGTTGCGAACGTTCCTTCGATCCGTTGCATTTCTTCTGGTCGCCGCGCCGCAATGCCTGTCCGCGGAACCCGGCTCGACCCTCAGGGCCGTCGTAGATCGCGGCTATCTGATCTGCGGGGTCGGCGTCGGCGACATCGGCTTTGCGACACAGCAGGTGGACGGCAGCTGGGCGGGATTTGACGTCGACTTCTGCCGTGCGGTTGCAACGGCAACCCTGGCCGATGCGGAAGCCGTCGAGTTTGTTCCGCTGGACAGCCTGAATCGCCTGAGCATCCTTGGAAGCGGCGATATCGACGTTCTGTTTCGCACGACGACCTTCACCATGGAGCGCGACGTCGCACTTGGCTTTGAATTTCCTGCGGTCACCTATTTTGACGAGCAGCGCATTCTCGCCCACGCAAGCACAAAGGCCAGGAGGCTCGCCGACCTTGCCGGCCACACCATTTGCGCAAACGCCGGCACGACGAGCATTCGGAACATCAGGAAGGCGATCGATGCCCAGCAGATCAAGGCCGAGATCCTCGAGATCTCCTCGCAAGCAGGACGCTGGCGCGCCTTTTTCGGGCAGGAATGCACTGCTGTCACCAGCGACAGCAGCGATCTCCTTATCATGGTGGCCATGCACGGCCTGGATGAGAAGTCGCTTATAGTATTGGATGACGTTCTGGCCAATGAACCCTTGAGCGCGGTTGTGCGCGATGGCGATCAACAATGGGAACAGATCATTCGCTGGGTTGTTAATCTCCTTGTTCTGGCGGAAGCCGAGGGCATCTATCAGGCAAGCGCACCTGACGTGCTTGAAAGGCTGGAGGTTCCGGCTTACCGACAACTCGGACTGGCTGAAGGCTGGGCCCACAGAACGATCTCGCAGGTGGGCAACTACGGCGAGATTTTTGCCCGCAACCTGGGGTCCGATAGCAAGCTTGGACTGGAGCGGGGGCTGAACAAACTCTGGCGCGATGGCGGACTGATGTATCCCCTCCCGATGAAGAACCAATAAGTCATTCTTATGCAGCAATCGCAGATTGGCATTGGCACGATCGTCTTTCTGTCCTTGCTGTGCATGTCGCTTGGAACGCTTGCGATCGGCTTCATCGCCGTCTTCGGTATCCGTTCCTATAGCAAGGAGTTCGATCGGCTCGTCACGATCGACCTGCCTCGCGCGGATGTTTCTATCAAGATGAACGGTGCGGTTTCCGGGTTGAGCAGCCAGGCCGTGGAACTGGCGCTCGCTCATTCGGAAAGCGCCTTCGGCACGGTTCGCATTCAGATCGAAGACCAGATCCAGGCAATCGACCGCCTGAGGCGGCCGGTCCGCAACCTCGGCCTGAACGAAACAGAGTTTTCGCGGATCGACGACTGGCTCACCGACCTCACGGACAATCTTATTGTTCTTACGGATCTGATTGCCCGGCGCATCGAAGTGGAAAGGACGCGTGCCGGCCTGGCGGCACAGGCAAGCCAATCCAGCGTTCCAATCGCCCTGCAAAAGAAATACCTTTTGTTTCTCAGAGATTTGAATGAAGCAAACCTGCCCGTCGATTTCTCGCGGCTTGACGCCGATCTGGAGCACATGGCCAGCCTGGGATTGCCGCCGGCACCCCGGTCGCTCATCACGAACCTCATTGCGAGGGGCCGCGAGAGAGCACAGGTCGAGAAAGCGATCCAGGGCAGGCTAAGCCGGCATGCGCAACTGTCTTCCCTGCTCACCGATGCGACCCGGTTGAGCTCCGCAACGCTCAACGAGAGCGCAAACGCGCGAAGCGCGCTTATCCTGGAAAAAATGCGCGTCAGCGCCTACCTGATCCTCGTCGGCTTCCTGGTCTTCGCATCCATTGCGATCTCGATCTTCTTCTACCTTGACCGAAACGTGGTTGCCCGCATTCAGCACCTGACGCGCCAGATCAACAAGTATGTTGGAGAAGGCAACGCAGCCAAGCCTGAAGAGCGATTGAATGAAATCTCCATGATTGAGATGTCCTTCAATACCCTTCGCAACACGATAAATGAACGCGAAGCGCGACTTGTGGCGTTGAATGTGGCTGCAACGGAAGCGCGTGCGGATGCCGAGGAGGCCAACCGCTCAAAGTCCGAACTGCTGGCGGCGGCAAGTCACGATCTGCGCCAGCCAATCCACGCCATGGGCTTGTTGCTCGGGGGCATCGATCGGACGTCGATCGATGGGAACTCACGCCAGACAATCGATCAACTGGCTGCGCTGACCCGCGAGACAAGCCAGATGTTCAACTCCATTCTCGACCTTTCCAAACTGGAGGCGGGAACCTTCACCGCAATCAGTGTTCCTGTTGATGTCAACGAGTTGTTTCAACGAATGGAGCTGGAGTTCGCACCCCGTGCCACCTCGGCCAAGGCACGATTACAGATCTGTTTCCCCCCGCCCCACACGTTTGTCCTTGGGGACGCCGAGGCGATCTATCGGGTACTCAGCAACTTGCTTGTCAATGCGCTGGACTATGGCCGGGACGGCTCCACCCTGGTGCGATGTGACGTCAAGGACGACGCAGTCGTCTTCCTCGTTGCGGACCAGGGGCCCGGATTGTCCGTGACCCCTTCGGGAAAAACGGCAAGCGCCGTTGAACACACGGTCCAGCACTACGGGTTGGGGCTTTCGATCTGCTTCGCTTTGACGAAAGCCATGAATACGGAGATGATGCACCGGGAGTTGCAAGAAGGTGGCACGGAGTTTCGCTTTCAGCTGCCAAAGGCAGATGCACAGGCCCAGACGCTCCCTTCGCCCAGTACAAGACAGGACAACGGCCTGAAATGGCGCAACCTGATCCTGCTCGAGGACAACGCCGATGTTCACTCAGCAACCAAAGACCTGCTTGAGCGACTTGGAAGCTCGGTAACGGCCTGCCGTTCCGTGCGCGAGGCCAGGCAAGTGCTGGCGCGGCAGAGCGAACCGTTTTTCTTCATTACGGATTTCGACTTGGGCCGGGGGAACACGACCGAGGTGCTCGTCTCCGAAACCATGAAGAATTCGGGGCTCCTGCGAGGTATCATCGTGACCACGGCAAGCCCCGGACGCCTTCCCAGGGCATGGCACAACGCACCGGGCATCCAACTTCTGGAAAAACCTTTCACGATAAACCGGCTTGCGAGCCTGTTGCGCTTTCTCGCAAAACAGGCCGATCAGTAACCTCCGCACCGCCGGCGCGCTTGCGGCATGACCTTGGTCCCCACTTCTTGCAGAAACAGAACCCGAGCCAGAAGGCCTGGTTCTGACATCGCTGGCGATTTCGAACTGAACAGGTCGCCCCGTCTTTTGCTGAACGACAATCGCGCGAGTTCCGATCTCCGGTCCGGTGGTCACATCGCGAATCCGGATCTTGACCAGGTCACAACCGCGAAGCTTGCTGTCGATCGCCAGATCAAACAGGGCTCGGTTCCGGATGCGTCTCTCACGATCAAGGAAGAAGTGAACTGCCCTGAATTTGCTTCTGGGTGAAGGACGCTTGGTGCCGGCCTTCTTTCCGGCATTCCAAGCTGCGCGATCGCGGCTGGCATCATCGAATATAAAATGGCCCATGTGAGTTCTCCTCGGCCCTGATTGGCCGAGAGAGAAACGTCGTAGGAGATTGTCGCTCAGGGCCGTATCCGGACAGTCCATTGTTGGCCGATGAAATCGCGCAAGCCGACATTCTGTACAATTTGCGGAGAACTGCGAGGTGTAGCTACCGGGAGCCCAAGGCCGACAATGAGCACTAAAGACATCTATCTTGACGTCGACCGGATATCGGCCTTGTTTATTCTGATCGCGCCCGCGCCGGTTCGGACTATTCCATCAACCCGCCCTATGTCCGGTATCTTCAACTCTTCGCAAAAGCCATAACCCATACAGAAATCCCGGCAAAACCACCGCGAGTGGAATGAAGACCTGTCCGAGAACGGAGGATTGGCTGGCTGCTTCGCTCGCCTGCTGGATGTCTTCGGCCGGCGTCTTGGACTTGACTGAGAGCAGAAGAAGAAATGTTGCCCAGTCCCAAAGTGCATGCACGATGATCGAAGCCCAGAGCGAGCCGGTTCTGATCAGGATTGCGATCAGGAGCATGCCGGTGCTCGCGGCTGCGAGCGCCTGGATCACTGATGCTCCGAAATTGCCCGTGATGAAACCGTTCAGAATATGAACCGCACCGAACGCGGCTGTCGTGGCAAGGATGCTGGGCCAGACGGAAAACCGTGCGCGCAAGGCACGATAGAGGACACCCCGAAACATCACCTCCTCGGAAAACCCGACGAGAAGGGTATTTGCCAGCAATAGCACAATAACGCCAGCAGGTGGCGAGCCCAGCAACAGGGCGCCAGAGAGCAGGAGGACAATCAGGATTGCAGGCAGCCAGAGCAGTCTGAGTGTTCCGGCTTTCGGCAGGCTGAAACACAGATCATGCCACCCGCGCCACAGGATCACCAGCACAAGCAAAAAGCAGGCAAGCAGGATATGCCAGGCAATGTTTCTTGAGATCAGGTCATCCAGAGATATCTCAGGCGGATAGAGCAACTGGGCCCCGAGATATGTCACCGCGATCCAGGCAACCAGCGTAAGCAGGGCAATGACGATGCGATTGCTCATGGCCGATGACGTCATATCTCGCAGCGCTCCAGATCTCTCCATGTGGCGACAGCGCCTATTTCAACTGCTCCAGCATGGCCTTGACTGCGGCCTCAAGCTGCGGGTCGCGCCCTTCCGCGACGAGATTGGGGTCGTTGTGGATCAGGATATCCGGCTCTATTTCGCTGTTCTCGAACCAGGTACCGTCATTGAGCTGAAAGCCGAGTTCGGGCACGCGGTAGCGAAGCCCTGCCTGCAGTTGCGGTACATCACTGACGGCCGTTCCTGTCCCGGGCGTGCGGTCGCCGACAATCTTGCCGACACCCTTCTTCTTGTAGAGCATGGGGAAGACCGATCCATCCGAATAGCTGCCGGCGTTCTGCAACAGGATGCTCGGCTTCGTCCATCGTGCGAGTGGATAGCGCGTAACAACATGGCCGTCCCGGGCCCTGTTCACGGCATCGGAAGAGCCGGTCAGCATGATGATCAGCTCGTCATGCAGGTTGCCGCCGCCGTTCGCCCTGATGTCGACGACTGCGGCCTCGGCATCGGAGTGGAGGCCAAACAGGTCACCGAATGCGGTGCGGTAGGGATCGGTCATCATGGAGCGTAGGTGAATATAACCGAGCCGTCCCCCGGATAGGTCGCTGACCATCGCCCGGCGCTTGCTGACCCATCGCTGATAGGCCAGCGAGAACTCCTGTGCAGTGGTGATCGGCGTCACGATGGTCTCGACCGTTTCGCCACCCTCCGCAGCCAAGACGGACAGCCGGACTTCCTTGCCCGCCTTGCGATTGAGCAGCCTCTCCATACCGATATCCGCCGCAATCGGTGCACCATCGACAGCCAGTATTGTTGCTCCAGCGCGCAAGGGGCTCGCCCTCCGGTCCGCGGGGCCGCCTGGCATGACCTCGAGAATTTTCATGCCCTCGCCATCGTGGTCGGGGTCATAGTAAAGCCCGAGAACTCCGGTTGCATCCGCGAGCGGATCCGGGCCGCTATAGCTGGGGTTTTGATGGGATGCGTTCAGTTCACCGTCCATTTCGCCCAGCAATTCCGCCAAATCCTCCCAATGGAAGATATGCGGTGCAAAAGCGAGATAGTGATCGCGCACCCCCTTCCAGTCGGTTCCCTGCATGTCAGCCCGATAGAACGTCTGGTCGGTCGCGCGCCAGTTGGATCGGATGATATACTCGACTTCCGCGCGTATGCTGCGGTCGATTTCAGCATGATAACCGACTGCACTGGACGCGCCGCTGGCAAGGTCGTAGCGGGTAATTGTGCCGGGAGTCAGCACGAAGACAGCCGTGCCTTCGGGATCGATTTCTGCCGCAAGAACATTGGCTGCCGGGATCTCGAATACCTTTCGATCCGCGCCGCTGGACAGATCACGAACGCGTGCTTCGGCGGTTCCACTTGGTGTCGGGGAGATTGTCACAAGGGATTTGTTGTCACTCAACAGACGGTAACTCAGATAATCGCCGGAGCGCGGCGTCAACCGTGTTGTGCGCTGGCGGACACCCTCCAGCTCCGGCCTGATCGTGGCCTTGTCGGTGACCTCATCGCCACTCGCGACCCGGCTCCGCTCGGCCGCCGTCTTGTGGAAGCTTTCCCAGCCATCGCGGGTGAGAAACGCCCCCATGACGTCCATCTCCTCCGGCTTGCCTTCCGTGGAGCGCAGGCCATAGCGGTCAGAGACCCAAAGCACAGCCGATCCGTCATCGCTGAAGTGCGGCTTGAGATCGACATAGCCGTTCTGGCTCAGGTTATGGCTTGAAGATCCGTCCGCTGCGATGAGCGCTATTTCTGCCGTGCTGAAATATCCGCTGCGCGACAGCAGCCACTGCCCGTCCGGGCTCCACTCTAGCGCAAGATCGCCATCGTTGTAGGAGTACGTCCGGTCGCCCGCTTGAGCGATCAGAGATGTACCGGTCTGAAGATCCTGAACCCGCAACTCGGTCCGGTTACGCAGATAGGCGATGCGCTTGCCCTCCGGGTCGTAAGCCGGGGCAAAGAGATCCGCATCATCCTTGACCAGCGCGCGCTCATTCAACGCCACCGGTGCGGAGAACCTATCGACCTCGTCGCCATCGTTCATCGATGTTTCGTAAATGTCCCAGCTACCACTTCCCTCGCTTGCATAGACAAGCCGGCGACCATCGGCGGAGAACGCCGGATCGCGTTCCTGGGCAACCGTGTCTGTAATGCGCCGCGTGACCTTGCTGTCCCATCCAGTGGCGAAGATCTCGCCGCGTGCCACAAACGCGATCTCCCTGCCGCCGGGCGCAATCGCCATTTGCGTCACTTCTCCTGTCACATCACGAATAGAGGTCGTGTCATAGAGAGAACCCTGGCTGATCGTGACCGTGATGCGGACAGGCTCCGCCGCGTCGGGATCAAGCCGCCATAGGGCGCCGTTCCAGGCATAGGCGAGTGTCCCGTCCGATGCCGAAGAGAGGAAGCGTACGGGCCATCGCTCGTGGAAGGTCACCTGTTCCGGTTCGCTCTGGTCGAGACCCTTGCGCCAGACATTGAAGTTGCCGCCCCGTTCGCTCAGCCAATAGACTTGGCTGCCGTCGGCACTCCAAATGGGATCACGATCCTCCCCACGGTAGCCGGTGATTTCCTCATGGTGGTTGGTGTTGGGATCATAGAGCCAGATATCATGGCTCGCATCGGAGACATGGTGCTTGCGCCAGGTATTCTCCACGATCGAGGGATCGTCCTCGTAGAGGATCCTGCCATCCGGACCATAGGTGAGATTGAGGGCGGTTGTCGGCAGGAGTTGCCTGGGGCGCCCGCCCATAGCCGAAACCGCATAGGGCCGCTGGTAGAGACCCGACAGTCCATAAACGGCGTTTGTTGCATCGGCCTTCGGATCTCCGAGGCGTGCCGAGGAAAACACCACCTCCTTGCCGTCAGGCGTAAAGCTCATCGGCCGATCATTCGCCGAATGGTAGGTCAGGCGCGCGATCGCACCGCCCCCCGCGGGCGCGATGAAGACATCATCCTGTCCATGGCGATCGGCGGCAAAAGCAATGGACTGGCCATCGGGCGACCACACGGGATGGGTGGCATGCCAGGGACTGCCGGTTAAAGGGGACGCTTTGCCGCCCAATGCGGCAACGGTCCAGATTTGGCCGGCATAGGAAAAGGCGATGCGGCCGCCATCAGGGGATATCGCCGGGTAGCGCAGCCACAAGGCTTCAGGGTGCTCTTCAGCGCGGGCCACAGAGCCGCAAACAGACAACAAGGCGGCGATCGCCAATTGCGCCGTCTTTCGTTTCAGCATTCCGTTCCCCTCTCTATGGCTTATGCCACGCATTTACTTGCAAGCGCGTATGATCTCCCGCAGCGCCCGCAACGTCAGAGTTCGTCATTGGAAAAGAACATATCCTCCTGACCGATCACTGAGCGTAAAGGCCATGGTCAAACCGTGGCCGGATCGGTTTCGTGCGAGAACGGCGGTTCCGTGAGCACCGTCCGTGCAATGAACAGAGACTGCCTCGCTTGCCACACTTCCAGGGACATGTTTGATGAGACCCGTGCACAAAGGTGAGCCGCCGCCAGCTTGAACGATGAGCGCGTAGGCACCTTCCCTGTGCCCAACAATCGAGCCCTTGACGGTGTCGCCGCCGTAAAAAGTGCCTTGTCCCGAGAGGTTCACATTGGCAGATATCCGGTCAGCTCCGTGCGTGAGCGACGGAGAGTTCTCCCGCATGTAGCTTTCGACAGCGTCGTGCGCGTGGCCGAGTTGCTGGCGTGAGCAGGATGATCCAGCCGCAACTCGCCGACCGGCCGGATTGTAGAGTGTCGTGCAACCGCTCCTGAACCGAACCTCGATCTCACCGCTGTTGCGCATATGCAGTTCCGGAACATCCTGCCTCTGTTCTTGCGCAGCGACGGGCGCACCGGGCTCCCGCAAGTAACGCCCCGCAACCCAGCCGGATATCTGCCCGTTTGGGGTTTCCACATGGCACCATCTGCTGTTCCCGCTTCCCCGGCAACCGAGATTGCGGAAGCGAAAACCATTCGGCGCCGTGGTGACGATCGGGTGCTGGGCGCTCGGACCATTGCGCACATTCAGATGATCGTTGGCCGCCACACCGGTGACCTGCCAATAGTCCGGTCCCGTCTGGGCATAGGCATTGCTTGCCGGAAAAAGAAGCAGGACCGACATGATCCACCCGACGGCGCCACATCGCCAAGACCGACGTGTTTCGCTCCCGGAAGACCAATCACCGGCAGATACTCTGTACTGCATTGTCCCCTCCTTGGTCTCACGCCCTCGGTGGCATGACACATCATGATTGCAGCCACACGCATACTCAACCACAAACGAAAATTAGGATGGATGGATAGCCGAGACACAGAAAGGGCTTATCGGATGCCGAACGGCGCTACATCGCGCCGGGCAAGCCGATGCAGAACGGTTATGTCGAGAGCTTCAACGGGCGCCTGAGGGACGAGTGCCGTAACGGACATCTCTTCACCAGCTATCGCCCTGCTCGCGAGATCATCTAGAAATGGAGGATCGACTACAATTTGAACCGACCGCACACGAGCCTTGACGGGCTCACCCCGAACGAATTTGCAGCCCGGCCCGCAATGGACCACAAGGTGAACAGGGCTAACTTATAGACGCGGACAGAACGGGAAGCAGGTCAAAGGCTTCGGAGGTCACAGCGCCCCTCGAACAGAACAAGGTTGTTGAAGTCATTGCAGTTGATTTGGCCGAGAACTGAAGCATTTTGCCCCATCCCGTCGAGCTCAACCGCACACACTTCAAAACCAGAATGCAACCCCGGGCGTTCCACGCGCAGACGTACTCATAGCGCGCGAGATTTAAGCATCTGAAATTTTATGAAAATTTGGTAGCGGAGGAGCGCAGCCGCCGATACAGTCCTGCCACCGAATTCACTTGTTGAGGTGTAGCGCGCGCTCGGAATCACGCCCAACTCCAGCACTCATTCGAATGGCCTAGCCCAAAAGGAACCTGAATGTTCAGCTAAACAGTCCAAACGACTCATTCTCCCCACCTTTCAGCTGGCAAGGCGAGCTAGGCGCTGACTAAAAGTATTGAGTTTCAAGCATAACTAGCGTGAACGTTCGCAGCGACAGCCTGCGGAACCTCCTCGTAGTGGTCGAACACCATCGAGTACTGTGCGCGACCCTGCGACATCGAGCGCAGGCCGTTGACATAACCGAACATGTTGGCCAGCGGCACCATGGCGTTCACCGCAGTGACGACACCGCGATTCTCGGTGCCGGTGATCTGGCCACGACGGGAGTTCAGATCGCCGATGACGTCGCCCATGTAGTCTTCCGGCGTCACCACCTCGACCTTCATGATCGGCTCGAGCAGCTTCGGAGCGGCCTTCTGAATGGCCTCACGGAAACCGGCACGGGCCGCGATCTCGAACGCCAGCACCGAGGAGTCGACGTCGTGGTAAGCACCGTCGATGAGGGTGGCCTTGATGTCGACCATCGGGAAGCCTGCCAGCGGGCCCGAGGACATGACGCTCTCGATACCCTTGGTGACGCCCGGGATGTACTCCTTCGGGACCGAACCACCCACGATCGTGCTCTGGAACGAGTAGCCGGCACCGGTCTCGTTCGGCTCGATCACCAGCTTGATGCGGGCGAACTGGCCCGTACCGCCGGTCTGCTTCTTGTGAGTGTAGTCGACTTCCGCCTGACGGGTGATCGTCTCGCGGTAGGCAACCTGCGGCGCACCAATGTTCGCCTCGACCTTGAACTCGCGCTTCATGCGGTCGACGATGATGTCGAGATGAAGCTCGCCCATGCCGGCGATGATGGTCTGGCCGCTTTCCTCGTCGGTCTTGACGCGGAAGGACGGATCCTCGGCAGCCAGACGGTTGAGCGCGAGGCCCATCTTCTCCTGGTCGCCCTTGGTCTTCGGCTCGACGGCGATCTCGATGACCGGATCCGGGAACTCCATGCGCTCCAGGATGACCGGCTTCAGCGGGTCGCACAGCGTATCGCCAGTGGTGGTGTCCTTCAGGCCGGCGATGGCAACGATGTCGCCAGCGTAAGCCACTTCGATGTCCTCACGCGAATTCGCGTGCATCTGCATCATGCGGCCGACGCGCTCCTTCTTCTCCTTCACCGTGTTCTGGAGAGACACGCCCTTGTTCAGGACGCCGGAGTAGATGCGGCAGAAGGTCAGCGAACCGACGAACGGATCGTTGGCGATCTTGAAGGCCAGCATGGAGAGCGGCTCTTCGTCGCCCGACTTGCGGACCGTCTCGGCCTCGGTCTTGGGATCGATGCCCTTGATCGCCGGAACCTCGATCGGGCTCGGCAGGTAATCGACGACGCCGTCGAGCAGGGGCTGCACGCCCTTGTTCTTGAACGCCGAACCGCAGAACACCGGAACGAACTCGCTGTTGATGGTGCCCTTGCGGATGAGCGCCTTCAGGCCCTCGTCCGTCGGCTCCACGCCCTCGAGATAGGCTTCCATCGCGGCCTCTTCGGCCTCGACGGCGGTCTCGATCATCAGATCGCGGTATTCCTGGGCCTTGTCGGCCAGGTCAGCCGGGATGTCGACCTCGTCCCAGGCAGCGCCGAGCGACTCGTCGCGCCAGATCAGGGCCTTCATCTTGATCAGGTCGACGACGCCGGCGAACTCGCTCTCAGCACCCACCGGGAGCTGCATGACGAGCGGCTTCGCACCGAGGCGCGTCTTGATCATCTCGACGCAGCGGTAGAAGTCCGCACCGAGCTTGTCCATCTTGTTGACGAAGATCATGCGCGGGACATGATACTTGTCGGCCTGACGCCAGACGGTCTCGGTCTGCGGCTCGACACCGGCATTGGCATCGAGCAGGGCGACCGCACCGTCGAGCACGCGCAGGGAGCGCTCCACCTCGATGGTGAAGTCGACGTGACCCGGCGTGTCGATGATGTTCAGGCGCTTGTTGTTCCAGAACGCAGTGGTGGCAGCGGACGTGATCGTGATGCCACGCTCCTGCTCCTGCTCCATCCAGTCCATCGTGGCGGCGCCGTCATGGACTTCGCCGATCTTGTGGCTCTTGCCGGTGTAGAAGAGAATCCGCTCGGTCGTCGTGGTCTTGCCCGCATCGATGTGGGCGATAATTCCGAAATTGCGGTAATTTTCGATTGGCATTGCGTTAGTACGCAATCGGGGCGCACTCTTTGTTTTTTCTTGCGCTTTACCCTCTTCTAAAAATCGTCGAGCCAACGCCACCCTCTCGGGAGCAAGCGTCTCGAGACCGATTTGCAACCTATGCCGATGCTCGTCTTCGATGGAAAGCGAACTTAGAAAATCATGCAAATACTCAGAATCTTCTTGAAATTTGGTCACGCAGCCACCTCTCTGCCGGAGACGTGGCGCACAAGTTCGTCGATCACCCCTTGGGAAAAAATGGAAATTGATACATCATCTAATCTTGAGGAGAGTCTCGAAATATGGAAATTTAACTCTCTATTCGCGTCAAATAACTCCTCCCTCCAAAGATGTGATTTCTCAAATTTACTGGAAGAGATTCTTTCAACAATGATTTTAATTTCCTCAATCTCACGCATCTTAAAATCACAAGAATTAATAATAAAGTTAGTGATTTTATCTGACAAATCACCGAGAAAACACACCCTCGAAAGAGACAGGCAGCGCTTCAATGCCTTCACATAATTCTGATCTTCAAAATAGATTCTAGCCTGCCCTAGGAGCCAGTGTATGTAGCGCCCGATTTCGTATGGATCGGCCAGCTCATTCGGAACCGCCAACGTCGGCACCATATGGACTTCTTGCGCCGCGAATGTCTTGTCCATCGCAGCGCTTCGCCAATCATCGTCGCAAAATATCATGACGTTGGACACATCACACGGACGAAATCCCTTGACTTTTCCAAAAAAATCTATTTTTCCAAAGGAGGTATTTGAAATCGACGGATCTATACCGTTTAGTGCACATTCAATATCAGAAAAATCATCTTCCGCCCCCCAAATCCGCCCGTCAAAATACAACTTCTCAAAGTACAGATCATCTTCATTTCGAAATTTATTGGTTAAAGAATTAAAAATATCTGCATGATCAGAAGAAACATACTCACAAAAATCAAAATCACCATTTGTGACGCTGGACTTTATTACTGCAGCACTACCAGATAAGCAAACAATTGAATCGCGGAGCGTTCTGACTTTGCGCGAAAGAAGCCAAATAGCATCCAGCTCTCGCTCACTCGGAAATGCGGGAACAATATGATAGGGAGCTCGAACAACTGCAGGAGGATCGACGCGAATTAGATAGCCCGGATGCTTCTCGTCAGCAATCCAGCCCTGATATGCCCCCTCATGCAAAATAGAAAAGCCCGAAAGGAAGCTTTCTAAGCTTTTTCTGAGCGCCAAATACATAGAATCACCCCTGAAATCTCCAGAGAAATTCCTATTGCTCTCATAAAAATCCAAGCATGCGGAGAAAATACTAGACGGACTTCTATCTATTGCCATAAATTTTACTTCTCAGAGAAATGCTCACCATCTGCCAGGGAAAGCCAAACCTCCACCGTTGATCGAGGTCAGCGTAGATATTCGAACAACTTTCACAGGGCAAGTCAAGATGTAGAATAGCAGACACCATGCCCCCCCCACGTTGATATCTGGACACTCGCAAAACGTTGTGATTTCAGCTGGGTTTCAGGCTGATGCTCAGCAGCAGAAGGTTGCAACGCGATGCAGACGGAAGTGAAGAAGTTTCTCACGTTGCGGCCGCAGCGACTTGCGATCCTGCAGAACTCCTTCGGCTCGTCCACGTCCGCTTCATCGCGTTTCTGCCCTAAATAGAGGTACGGCCAAAAACAATTTTTCCATTCCCTTGTTTTGCCGGGCAGATATTGGGCAGAGATCAATGCGACGATGCTCCCCGCTGAGTCAAAAAACCAACTGGCCGTAGCCAAAGCCCTGTTCAGACATTTGAATAAATGCTCGCTCTCGTGGCCCATCAAACAGCGGCTCGAGCGCCAATCCTCCGACTTTTCAGCGGCGTGTCGGCAAGGGTCACGAACCAGTGGGCGTTCAGGCATTCCGCCCTGAAGCGACCATTGAAGGCTTCGATGTATGCGTTGTCGGTCGGCTTTCCCGGCCTGCTGAAGTCGAGCATAACGCCTTTCGCATAGGCCCATAGGTCGTCGAGGTCGCGGGAGACGAACTCTGAGCCTTGGTCGACGGCGGATCGTCTTCGGATAGCCGATCATCGGACAGACCTGTTCCAGCGACCTGACCACGTCCTCCGCCCGATAGCTGAACCGGGGATCGAGCACAGGCACATAGCGGGAGAATGTGTCGACGACCGTCAGTACACGTATCTTCTTGCCCGTCGCGAGCTGATCGTGGACGAAGTCCATGGCCCAGACGTCGTTCGGGCCCACTGCTTCCTTGCGGTCGTCACGGAGCTTCGCCTTCACGCGCCGCTTCGGCGTCTTGTTCCTGAGCTGCAAGCCCAAGTCCCTGTAAATGCGTTAGGTTCGCTTCACGTTGATGTCCCAGCCCTCGCGCTTCAGAAGGACGTGGACACACCGGTAGCCGTAGCGCACGCGTGTCGCGCAGATCTCCTCGATCCGAGCTTCGATGCCGGCCTGATCGCGGCGACGGGACTTGTAGTGATAGGTCGAGGTGTCGAATTCCAGAACCCGGCACGCCCGCCGGATCGACACGTTCCACTCATCACACATCTGCGTCATCAGTTCGCGTTTGCGACCAGGCCTCACAGTTTTCGGCGAATGACGTCCTGCAGCATCTCCTTGTCCAGAGAGAGATCGGCCACCAGCTTCCGGAGCTTGCCGTTCTCGTCCTCAAGCTGCTTCAGTCGCTTCATCTCGGTTCGCAGCAATCCGTCGTATTTCTTCTTCCAGTTGAAGTAAGTCGCCTAGCTGATCCCAGCCCGACGAGAGATCTCCGCAACGGGGATTCCATCCGCCCCATGTTTCAGAATGAATGCCTTCTGCGCGTCCGAAAACTTCGATGCCTTCATCGCTTCCGCTCCTCCCAGCCAGGAGATGTTACCGCGGAAAGCCCCACTTTCGAACGATCCAGTTTACGGGGATCAGAGCACCACCCCATGAGGATAGATGCCAGATCGGGCGGCACGTTGCCAATAGAGATGGAGTTGGCCTGAGAACCATCAAGTGGCCGGGACAACACGATGAGCCGCTGCCTTCAAGCTTCCGCATCGGGCGCGATCGGTTGGCTGCGTTTCTGCGCCATCACGCTGGCGGAATTTTTGGCGACATAATCGAGCAGCACACCAGCACCTTTATCGAGATAGTTGCGCACGATCGCACCATTCAACAACAGGAACTGGAGATGGGTCGCCTGCGTGATCTCGCGGGCATAGGCGACCGCCTCACTAGAGAAGTCGCTGGTCGTCACCACCGCCACGACATGCGCCTTGGAATAGATGGCGAGGCCGACTTCCTTGGCAACATCGCCAAGGCTGACCCGCCCACGGACGCATTTGCACTGAAAGTTCCAGCGCGAAAAGAGCAGGCTCTTGCCTTCGGCGGTCAGGTCCACCTCGGCATAGGCCGTGTCGCGGCTGCGCAGGCGGAACGCACGCGGCTCAAGCCCGATGTCGAGGATCATCTTGAGCGCGAGCAGTTCAAGGCCAAGCCCGCGCTCATAAGTCTGATCGCTGGCCAGCAATCGTTTGACCTCGGCGGCGGGCAAATCAATCTTGGCGCGCAGGTCTGACGGGATCACCTGGTCAAAATCGGGCATCACGGCTTCGATCGGGATGCCAAGCAATTTGGCCGAGGGCGCGATCGGGCCGCTTTTGCCACCGCGCCCCCTGCTCGTCGTCGCGGGCAGTTCGAGCCAGCCAGCTTCAGCCAAGGGTTTGATGACCTTAGCGCGGATTTGATCCTCGTCGAACCGGGCGCGATGATCGCGAAGACACTCATCGATGATCTGCTTGGCCCCAATCTCGCCGCCACCGTTGCTTTCGGCAACACGCCGCAGCACCTGCAGGAAAATCTGCTGGTTGAGCGGAAGGTCGGCAAAGCTCGAGCGTTCCGACGCCGAAATGCCAAGCACGGCTTTCATAACAGCTTCATTGGGCTGCGGATTGGCATTGCCGCTGCGCTCAAACAGTCCGGCCTCGATTATCCAGTTGAGCAACGTCGTGTGGTCGGTGGTCGCGTTCGACAGTCCTTCGATCCCGATGATCTCAAGCTCGCGCTTCAGGCTGTCCTTGCTCAACCTCTCTCCGCGCGTGTTGAGCGAGCGCACCGCGTCGATGATCGCCATGCCGTTGCTCGTATCGACGATATGCCGAGTCATGAGTTGGGCGGCCGTGACCGCGTCGGGTGCAGCAAGGATCACCTTGCCCGCCTCGGTGAGACCCGGCGGCGTCCGGGTCATCAGCCCGAGGCTGGTCAAGGTCGCCGGGATATTAGTGCTGGCGCGTTTGTTACCGGCGCTTTTGAAAAAGACGCGGTCCCATTCGGCGACGATCGCTGGGAAATTCGGCGCCAGCGTATCAAGGATGCGTAGCGGCTCGCGCACATCGCCGATGATGCCCGGCGAGAAATCATTGAACGAAGGCAGGCGCCTCATGCGGCGTCACGCAACTTTGCGCCGATCGCCTCGGCAACGCTGCGGCCGACCGCCGCCGCCAGCATCGGTGGCACTGCATTGCCGATCTGGCGCCATTGCTGCTCGATCGTGCCGGCCAACTCGAACGCGTCCGGAAAAGTCTGCAGCCGTTTGATCTCGCTGATCCGCAAGATGCGGTTGCGCCAATGGAACGGCCCCATATTGTTCGAGCGGCGTGCCTGAATCGTCCAGGACGGCATGTCCGGGCTTAGCTTGAGCAGGAACGACCAGTAGCGCCCGCGCCATTTGAAGCGGGGTGAGGGATGGCCGCGCTTTTCGGTGAAATAGAGGTAATTGTCGCCCGGCGGCACCTGACGCAGCAGATCATGATGCTGACCACCGGCGAAATGGCCCTCGTCGCAGGCATTTTCCTCGGTATCGAGATCGTGCAGCACCTCGCCAGTGTTCACCCAGGGTAGAAGCCCTGACGTTGGTTCGCGGCTATGGGTCGGGTGGGGCAGCATGACCTTGTCATCGAGCGATCCGACGACGAAGCAACGCTCGCGGATCTGCGGCACTCCAAAATCGGCGGCGTTGAGCACATCCGTGCTGACCTTATAGCCAAGCTTCTCTGCCCGCTCGATGATCGTCTCGAGCGCATCGGCATGGACCTTGTATGCGAGCCCCTTAACATTCTCGAGAATGAAGGCGCGCGGGCGCACCCAGTCGAGCATGCTCAGATATCCGTTGACCGTCTCCCAGCCATTGGGGTCCTCAAGCGCGCGCGGCTTGTCTTTGCGATAGAAACGGCTCTTAGAGAAAGGCGGGCACGGTGGACCGCCTGCAATCAGGTCGATCTCGCCAATCTTGCCGCCAAGCGTGGCGATAATGTCGGCGCGGGTGATCGCGCCGATCCGGCCGACCAGGAACGGCGTCGACGGCATCGCCCGCCGCCAGGTGTCGGCGCAGAGCTTTTCTGAATCCGAGGCCAGGACCGTGTTGAACCCAGCCTCGTGCAAGCCGAGGTCCAGACCGCCGCAGCCGCTAAACAAGCTGATACTACGCATGAATGTTTTACCTCTCGACCGTTTCAAGCACCGCTTCAACCATTCGGCGCGCAAGTGGCGGCGGAACCGCATTGCCCATCTGGCGCACCCGTTCACGTCGGCTGCCAACCAGATTATAACCTTCCGGGAAGCCCTGCAGCGCGGCCATCTCGACCGTACGAAGCCGGCGATTCGCCCAGTGGAACGGCCCGGTCCAAGGACCAGGCGACGCGGCGATCGTCCAAGACGGGCGATCCGGAGAGAGCTTGAGCAGGAAGTTCCAGAAGCGGGTTTCGGCTTCAAATGTCGGATTGGGATGGCCGGCCCAGGCGGTGTGCGCCTTGTAGTTTGAGCCCGGTGGAACGGTTCGCAGATGCTCGGCCCAACGCCCCGCGATCAACTCCTCCGGCTCGAAATACTGCGGGTGATCAAACCCTGCCAGTGCCTCACCCGCGGTTATCGCTGCCTTGCGGCCCATTTCGTTTTTGAGTGTGTGGCTTGCCTCGGGCGCAACTGGCGTGCCGCGCTTTGCGCCGAGCAGGAACACGCGCTCACGGGTTTGCGCAACACCATATTCCGCCGCATTGGCGGTGACTTGCGTTACATTATAGCCTGCTGCTTCGGCTGCGTGGCGGAAGCCGTCCAGCACCGGCTTGTTGCGCGGATGCTTGATGCTCGGGACATTCTCGAACACGAATCCGTCGGCATTGGACTCAAAGATCAGCCGCCAAAATTCTTCGACCAGGGTCCGGCGAGAATCGGCGCGCGCCTCAGTCGGCGCTGAAGGCCTCTCCATCGCGATGCCGGCGGCACGGGCGCGGCGATAGCGCGATTCCTCACCATTCTCGACCCAATAGGCCGCTTTGGAAAAGGGCTGGCACGGCGCACCACCAACGACGATCAGCGGATCGCCCGGCGCAAGCCCAGCAGCATGGCGCAGGTCGAGCCCGGTAATCGCCGCGACATCGGCTTCCAGTACGGCGTCATGATAGGAGGCGTTGGCGCGCAGAGTCTTGCAGGCGATGGCATCGAGTTCGACACACGCATGGACCTTGCAGCCAGCATCAGTCGCACCGATGCTGAGGCCACCAGCGCCAGCGAACAGATCAATGACGGGCATCTTGGCCCGTGCCGAGCGGGTAAGCGACGTCGTCGGGCTATCCGCGGTGACGTCAAGGGGCGTGGCGGGGGGATCAAGCAATGCCATGATCAGTTGCGTCGACCAAAATCGAGAGGCAGCTGCGCTTCGCGACCCTGCTCAACCAGCTGGTCGACCGCATAGCGCACCAGCCAAGCGACGCTCACCTTATGCCGCGAAGCGAGTTCCTTCAGCGCGGCCTCCTGGCCCCGGCTCAGCGACGCGGTAACGCGAACCACGCCATCTTCTGCTATTACTGCCATTGTCCCACCTCCGCTGCAACTTGCAGCAAATTTCTGCACGAAGAGTCGTTATGACGCAATAGTGGAACAGAAAGTGATCAAAAAAATGCATTGATGGGTAGCGTCGAGCTTCGGCTTCGCCCTGCTTGGGCGACGGCTTGATCCTCAGCGGGATCATCAAGGTCTCGACAGCCCTCCGCACCTAGCTAACCAATATGAAGGAAGTTGCTAAGGGCTTTGCCCTCGCGCCAGCAAGGTAAGTGGAACCGTCTGGGGCGGTATCCCTAGCCTTCCGCACTTCGCTTGTGCAGGCCGGGTGATCCCCCTCCACCCCGGCCGCCCTTGCACATTGCTACCCCAGTCTCGGCGACGGCCAGAAGGTCAGGCGCGGCGTTCCGCTTCGCTGACCTTCAGAGCCAAGGATCAGAGACATGGTCAACCTATCCGACAGCCCCCCCCGCATCTATGTCGCCTGCCTTGCCGCCTACAATAGCGGATATCTGCATGGGGCTTGGATCGACGCCGATCAGGATGTGGGCGAAATCAGGGACGAGATCACGGCCATGCTCGCACGGTCTCCTATCGAGCACGCGAAGGAATATACCATCCACGACTATGAAGGCTTCGAGGGCGTCACGCTCAGCGAATATGCCGGCATCGACATGGTGGCGCGTATGGGCGCTTTCATCGCAGAGCATGGCGCGTTAGGCGCGGGCTTACTGGAGCAGTTCGACGCCGACATGGAGCAAGTCGAATCCATCTTGGAGAATTGCTATCATGGTCAGTTCGCCAGCCTTGCTGACTACATGGAGGAGCTGACCACCGAAAGCGTCACGATCCCCGAGGCCCTGCGCTACTACGTCGATTGGGACGCGATGGCGCGTGACGCCAAGATGGGAGACGACCTGTTCACCATCGAGACCGCACACGGTGAGGTGCATGTGTTTTCCAACAAATGAAAACAGAGTCGCCTGCTCGTAAGCGGTGTGCCGGTCACACCTTTGCAGCGAAGTTCCATGGAAGCAGTTCACTGATCCGACTCTGCTGGTGGAGGCCGGCGATGGCCTCGAGGGTGGCCTTGAGATAGGCGAAGGGCTCGACGTTGTTGATCTTCGCGGTCTCGATGAGGGATGCGATGCGGCCCCAGGTGCAGCCGCCCTCGTCATGCCCGGCGAACAATGCGTTCTTCCTGTTCAAGGCAATTGGCCGAATCAAATTCTCGACACTGTTGCTATCGATCTCGACACGGCCGTCGTCGAGGAAGGTTTGCAAACCGTCCCAGTGACGATGGATGTAGGCAAGCTTCTCGCCGAGACGGGACTTGGCGGAGACCCGGAGGCGTTGCACGTGCAGCCAGTCGCCAAAGGCGGTGACAGAGGCGCGGTGTGGGCCTGCCGGGCAGAGAGCCGCTGCCCGGGTGCCATGCCGCGGATATCGGCCTCGATCCCTACAGGCCACGCGACAACATACTCGCAGGCACGGCCTACCTGCGCGACGAAATGTTCGATCGCTATGGTAATGTCGCGGCGATACTGGCGGCCTACAATGCCGGTCCCGGCCGCTATGACGAATACCTTGCGACCGGCCGCACGCTGCCGGCAGAAACGCGGGCGTATATCGCCGCGCTTGCGCCGATCTCGGCGGCGCGACTGCAACCGAAGCGCCGTCATCGGCACCGCCACCGCCGCCCGATTGGCGAGAGGCACCGCTGTTCGTCATGCGTCCGGGCGACGCGCGGGCTGTCGCCGTGCCGCCGTCCGACGCACGATCCGGCGACGGCCGCGCGACCGTTTCGGCGCGCGATCCCGTCGATGCGGAGTCGCAGGGCGACAGCATTTTCGTCGCCGACGCGAGCGGTTCGGGAACGCCATGAGAGCGGCGTTCCCGCGCTCGGCGGCGCTCATTCCGGTGTCCAGTCAGGCAGGTTTTTGCCCGGCTGGATTCCCGGCAGGAGGGGCAGAAAGGGCGGAGTGCAAGATAAAGCGAACTCGCATTCGCACTCCTGCTGGTCGTTAAGTCACTGTCTGCACATTCTTTTTGAGCTTCTTGCCTGCATCATTCTGGCGCCGTCAGGAGGTCGATTGGTGCCTGAGAGACGGATTTCCTTGTGGTTTCAATGGCTTGATATGGTGCCATTGAAAGACGGAATCCAGGCAGCTGCGCCCTTCTTGCCTTTATGTCCGCCCACTTGCGACCACGCGGCTTTCGCCCTTGAACGCTCGGAACCGTCGGCCCAGGTCAGCTCACATGGCAAACGATTTCGATGACATCTTCCGGGTCCGGCCGGGATCGCCGCACAGCCGGTGTGGCGGCGGCAAATTGGGCGGAAGTTCGTTCCGCCGCCAGGTGGAAGTGGCGGTGCGCAAGGCGGGTGGCGACCTGCGCCGCATCGGACGGATGGCCGGAAGGGGGAGCGGCCGGTTCAACGCCCGCGGCCGCGGCTCCAAGCTGGCGGCAGCATTGCCCAAAGAAGGCAGCGGCTGGAAGCGCAATGAAGGCGGGATACGCTTTCGCTCGCGTCGTGCCGTCGTGAAGGCCCGTGTCGTGAAGCTGAATGCAGGGCGCAGCGTCCGCGGTGGCCGCAGCTTCGTCACCAGCGCCAAGGCGGTCGATGCACACCTGCGCTATCTCGAACGCGACGGCGTGACCAGGGACGGCGGGAAGGGCCGCGTCTATTCCGCCTTTGAGGACGAGGCCGACGGCAAGGCCTTCATCGAGCGCGGCCGCGAGGACCGCCATCAGTTCCGCTTCATCGTCGCGCCGGAGGATGCTGCCGAGCTCAATGATCTGCGTGGCTTCACCCGGGACCTGATGCGGCAAATGGAGGATGACCTCGACACGCGGCTCGACTGGGTGGCGATCGATCACCACAACACCGGCCATCCGCACACCCACATCCTGGTGCGCGGCGTCACCGATGACGGCAAGATCCTCAACATCGCCGGCGACTACATCGCCCATGGCATCCGTCACCGGGCATCGGAACGGCTGACGCTGGAGCTCGGGCCGCAGAGCGAGCGGGAGGTTGTCAAAAAGCTCGCCAGGGAACTCGACGCCGACCGGCTGACACGGCTCGACCGGATGCTGATCTCCGAGCAACAGGACCACGGCCTGATCGATCTCAATCCGAATGCCAGCGACAGCTACACCATCCGTGCCAACCGCTATCTGCTGATCGACCGGGTGCGCAAGCTAGAGCGCATGGGGCTGGCGGGAGAAATCGACACCGGACAATGGTCGCTGTCCGCCAAGGCCGAGAAGACTTTGAGAGACCTCGGTATCCGCAACGACATCATCAAGACCATGCACCGGGCGCTGACGGTCCATGACCTGGCGGAGGAGCGGTCCCCTGGCAGCTACGAAATGCATGGGGCAAGCATCCGGGAACCGATCATCGGCCGGGTGCTGGCCAAGGGGCTGGCCGGTGACGAGATGAGCGACCGACTGTATGTCATTGTCGATGGCGTCGATGGTCGCGTTCACCACCTGGAGACGGCGGACGCGGCAAAGCTCAACGACATCGGCAACGGCCACATCGTTGCCTTGGAGCCGGTCCAGGCGAAGACCGAGCCACGATCCGCTGATATCAACATCCGCGATGCTACGGACGAGAACGGCATCTACCGGCCAGGCCACCACCTGGAGCTGGCGCGCGACAAGATCAAACGCATCGGCGGTGATCCTGATGCCTTCATCCGGTCCCATGTTCGTCGCCTCGAAGCGCTGCGCCGGGCAGGGCACGTCGAGCGCATCGACGAGAACCATTGGAAGGTTCCGCCTGACCTGCCGGAACGTGGCCTCGCCCATGACACCCGCAATAGGGGCAAGGACTTCACCGTACGCATGCTTTCGGCTTTCGATCTCGAAGCGCAGATCGGCAGCGACGGCGCCACCTGGCTCGACCGCGAGCTTGCCTCACACGACAAGACCAGGCTTGCGCCCAGCGGCTTCGGCCGGGAGGTTACCCAAGCGCTCGACAGACGCGCCTTCAAACTGATCGAGATGGACATTGCCACGCGCGATGCGACAAGCGGCGTCATCACCGTCCCGCGTGGCATGTGCCGCACGCTGGAGCGACAGGAGGTCGCCCGCGTTGGGCGCGAGATAGCCAAGGCCAGAGAGCGAGTGTTCACGACGGTGGAAATCGGCGACGAAGCACGCGGCAAGCTCGTCGGCGCCGTCAATCTCGCCAGCGGCCGCTACGCCATGCTCGACGACGGGTTCCGGTTCCATCTCGTGCCTTGGGAGCCGATGCTGGAAAAGCGGATCGGCCAGACCATCAGCACCCATATCCGAACCACCGGCGGCATCGAGTGGAGCTTTGGCCGGCAGCGCGGGATTGGTATCGGGATGTGAGCGGCATGGCATCCGTTGCTGGATAGCTGCTGGCGATCCTGCTCTTTGGACGCGTCAATTGCGCGCCAGCAGCCGTCCTCGCTAAAGCCGATCTCGAAAAGTTGTGTTTGGTGCTGTAAACTGGACTGTCAGGTCTTGGCAGCAGTCATGCAGATGGCTGCCGTTCTGCAGCCGACCCCACTATGGTCGTCCAGCGGGATACTGCTCGCCTCCGGGCCCGGACATCTGTCTTGAACGAGGCCAAATGGCTGACGTTGGAGTTTTTTCAGCCGTCCTCTCAGACTGATCTGCAGCAGCAATTGTTGTGTAGGTAGATGGCGTTTAGGGGGAATGCTAGGCGAGCAAATCTTCAAGGTTCGCCTTCAGGCTCGCTGCACGCTCGGGATAGGCAACAAGAGACTCAATCGTTGCCTCTGAGAACGCATTTCCCGGAACTTTATTTTTCAATTGCTTGAAGATGAATTTCCCCTTGGCGCCCTTTAGCGGGCGATGTTGCAACGCAGCCCACACCTCATCGTTCGTGGGACTGCCCCCGGCACTATGCAGTTCGTTATTGTGAGCTGCGCGTTGCCTAGCGAACTGTTCATTTATTGGCACTTGATGCTGAATTGAAATTTCTGTCAGCCAGTTCTCGCAAGTGTGTACTGGCTGACCGGTCAGCGCCGACAGGAACTCCGGATCGCAGAATTCGGCTTCAAGGTCGGATTGATCGGTAATCCAGAGCCGAATGCCTTCATTGGCATAGGAGTTTTTCAGTTCTAGGACCTCGTCGTCGGTAAGCGAGTCTCGATCTCGGTGCACAAGAACCTTGAACTTGTCACCGAGGGACGATCTGAGTTCCTGTGCTTCCTCCTTTGTTAGTAGATGTTTGTAGCCTCTGCCCGGAAGCACCGTCACTGCTCGCTCAAGTTCCGGCCATTGGCGGATCAGCTTCTTGAGCAGATCGTTTGTCGCGTCCTCACTAACCACAATGACTTTTTTCCCGAAAGCTCCCCAGCCCAGAGCCAGCTCGACTATCGTCCGGTCTTCAGTTTTCATTTCGCCATCCGCCAACCAGACCACGTTGGTACCCGCCGGTGCACCACGCACAATGAACGGGGAGTGCGTAGTCATGATGATCTTGATGCCTTGCGCGCCTGCAATTTGCAGCAGACTCTGTGCCAGCTTTTCCTGGACACTTGGATGCAAATGAATGTCGGGCTCGTCGATCAGCAGGATCTTTGGCTTGAACAGCAAAATGTAGCAAAATATCTGTATAAGCTGGAGGTATCCGGTGCCGAGTAGTTCAAGTGGCATTAACCGCCCATCGATCTCAGCCTCAGCGTTGATGTCGAAATCTGTCCTCTCATCAAACTTCACCTTCAGCCGGACCGGCCCTAGGAGGGGATTAAGCCAAGTCTCGATCTGAGCTAAGTTATCTGGCGAGAGAAGATCAAGGGCGTTACGCAGATATACGTTGGAGTCACCGAAGGAGCAGGCCTTTAGCACGACCCGCTTCGAGTTCTTTTGCTCAACGTTTGGAATCCCGGATATTCCGGGGATGAAGCCACTAAAAAACGTCTCAGGGCCGCGAAACTGCGTTCTTACCGGCTCAGGGAGTTCCCCCTGCACCGATATCCCAGCATTTCGTGCCGAGCGCATCTCCAACTCCGCTGTCACCTCCGCCCCATCGTTGTTCTGAAACTTGAAAAAGACCTTCGATGAGGGGCTGTTCGAGCGGTTGCCCCAGTCCGCACCGTGTCCCAATCGCCAATATTCATCAGATGGCAAATAGTCGAGGTCGCTTACTCGAACCATCGCCGTCGAACCCGCCCGTATACGGTCTGCTTGACGCATTAGACAGGACGCCAAATGCAGCGCCTGTAGTATCGAAGATTTTCCGCTCCCATTCGATCCCACGAGTATATTTAGATCCGCGAGAGGCAATTCGATTGTGTCGATGCGCTTGAATTTCTTGACCGTGACTGAATGAAGCCGCATGCCCCCCCCAATTCTGAATCATCTAGTGTTTGTATAGCACAGCAACGATCCCCTCATAGTCGTCAATAGCAGACAGTCCCCTCCCTAGCCCATTGCTGATGTCGGCGGACGCTGATTTGCCGCGGCCGACCAATTATTGCCGTTCGGGGTGCTTCCGTCGCCGCCCGAAATTTGCCATCGTTCGGCTCCCCACGGACGGCAGAGCCGCGGCCGGAAGCGGACCGGCAGGTTTTCCAATGTCCATCCGACAAAGCAGACATTGGTGCACTCCGAACGTGCCGGCGCTTTCGGCCCATACCGACCATTCGCATCGGTTAAAGCGAAGAGCCGTCATAGACCCAGATGCTCTCGACCACTTCCCCCGCCGGTCTAATATTGATTTACTGAGCACACCGGATTGATTTGGGAACGCGGAAGCGGCCGCATCGCCAGCCCATTCGTGATCGTCAGTTCATTAGGAGATACGAGTTGAACCAAATCGCCAAACCTTCAGTCCAATCTTTGCTTCTGCAAATGCGATTCAATGGACAACCGCTCTCCACTGGAACAGGATTTGTATCGCTTTCTGCAAAAGGTCCCTTATTGATTACAAACAGGCACAACGTCACCGGACGGCGCCAAGACAACGACAAGCCGATGTCCCCAACCGGAGGCGTTCCAAATGAAGTTGTGATCTTTCACAATCTCAAAGGACAGCTTGGATCTTGGGACACGAGAATTGAACCACTGTATTCTGACCCAGACAATGAAAAATTCTGTTGGGTCGAACATCCCGCTCTGGGCGCAAAAGCAGATTTCGTAGCTCTACCACTAACACAAATCGATAACGTCGAACTTTATCCGTATGATCTTGCGAACTCGGGGCCGGACATGGCGATTGGCCCTTCTGAGGTGATTAGTGTTATCGGATTCCCATTCGGGATTACCGCTGGAGGGCTTTTCCCGGTGTGGGCTACTGGATTTATCGCATCCGAGCCGATGGTGGATTTCGAAAATCTGCCAATCCAGTTGATTGATTGCCGTTCCCGCCAGGGCCAATCAGGATCGCCTGTACTCGCATACCGTTCTGGTGGCATGGTTGCGATGGCAGACGGAAGCTCTGCCGCTTACGGCGGCCCAGTTTCCAAATTAGTTGGCATATACAGCGGACGCATTAATGCCGAATCGGATCTTGGGATCGTTTGGAAAACAAAAGCAATTCTTGAATTAGTAAATAGCATTTAGGCGTCTTCTTCCACGCTTTCCTGACCTTAGTGCACAGCGCAGCGACCTCCGCTTCCCGCTCTGTCCGAACCTTAACGCGGTGCGCAGCGAACGTCTGCTTTCAGGGAATTTCTAAAGCACCATGAACGGCCGAAATGAAGGCGCATAGCGGTCGTTACTGTGGTGTGGCGTGAATGAGAACGACTGGAACCAGGCTCAAGCGGTCCCTCCATCGTGTTCACTGGCTGCGGTCTCAACGAGACGAAGCGCGTCAATACTAACCCGAAACCGAACGCCTCAGAACGACGGCGCTGGCCACCCCCGATAGTAACATGAACGTCGTGCCCAGATTGAGTGCTGATGTTTGTCTAAATCCGTCATTCTAACATGGGCATTGCTTGGCCATTCACTTAATAACTGGGCCTGTTCACGAACGAACTGGCGAACTGGTAAGCCTTACTCCGGGCCCGCCGCCATTCTCTGAGATAAATTCGATCCCAGCGGCTTCCAGAGCGCTAGAAAGCGCCTCAAGCGTTGTCTGGCGTGGGATAGTTTGGGCACCTTCAATTCTAGCGAGAGTCCGAACGGTCACCCCGGATGCACTAGCCAAATCCTCCCGCGTCCAGCCAATCAACGCTCTGGCAGCTCGCAACTGCTCGGGATAAATGTCCTTTTTCATGCCATTTCCACTTGATAATGTCACAAAAAGTGACATAATATACGCTTAAACACGCAACGGTCGCACTACGTGCTCACAACACCCCGTACGGCCTGACCACAACCCAAGCCGTTGGGAGCTCGGATCATGGCTGATTCTGAGATTAGCACGACTGTGCCTTTCGTCACCCGCAGGGAATTGCTGACAGGCACGGCGGTGGCGACCGCGATGATGCCGCTACAGCACGGCGCCATGGCCACCGCAGCGTTGGCAGGTAGCGGAGCCTTCGATCCCGCACTGTCGCTCTGGCATGAATGGAAGGCCGCCTATCATCACACCGCTACCCTGTGCCGCAAGCAGCAAGGTCTTGAGACCCAACTGGTAAGTACCATCGGCTTTCCACAAGTAGGGGTCTCTCTGCCGGGCGAGGGCTTCACCATCTCCATCTCTTCGCGCGGCGATATCCAGAAGTATTTCGGCGACCACCCCGCCTATGCTGAATTCCGCAGCCAGATCGAAACCGATCTGGCTGCTCACAAGGAACGTTGGGACGCAGAGGATAAGCGGATCGGATACTCGGCTGCCAAACGAGCGGAACGGGCCGCCGCATGCCGGGAGCAGGAGCTGATCGAGGCTTTATTGGCGACCCCCGCCACGACGTTGGCCGGAATTGCGGCCAAGCTCGATGCCGTGCTGCACGAAGGTCAAACCTCCGAAGACTGCACAGAGTTTCCCTGGCCGGAACTCCGCTCCGTAAAACACGACCTCGTGCGAATTGGTCAAGCGCTACAGCCGTGTGTTTTCATGCCGGAAGCCGAGTGCAAGGGGCCATATCCGCGTCGGTGCCGGGAAGGTCTCCACGTGCCGTCATAGCGTACGGGTGCGAGGATTTGAATTGATGCAAAGCCCATCCACACAAATACCACTCCACTAGCGAGAACACGGCCAGGGATCTAGCTGCCAAAGCTGGTTGTTTCAACACCGTGGCCACGATGGCTGCGCCATCAGCGCCAAAGGCGGGGTTTGGCTTCGCAGCATCAGAACGCAGAGCCAAAACGACGCGTGATCTGCTCGGCAACGACCTAGTCGAGCCAATTCCACGGTGCACGCTTTTCGCTCATCGCAGGTGCCCGAGAGCGGATTTGTGCATCTGACCTACAGTGTCAGCCGCCCCGAAGTACCTGGACAGGACGAGCGACCGAAAGCCTCTACGCCACAAGCCCGAGCTTGGAAGGCGCCTTGGGTACTTCCCCGCTTTGCAGAACCTTAAACCGGTCGGTCGCGATCTCGAACCGCTTCGCGGTAAGCCAAGATTAGTCTGGATAAACCGACACAAACCGGGAACATAGCAGGAAGCTTATACGGCATAATCCGAGCGGAGACACCGGCGCGCTCCAGTACACACTAACAGATGTCGCACGGGGTGTGAGCACTCACCACCATTGCCAGGAGAGCATCTCCTTTCGCACCCGGCCTTTGCTGAACGCAACTAGCGATGAGATGATGTTGGAGATCGCTGTGAACAGGACGAAACGCAAAATCGAAGGTCTACATGTCGTCAACCTTCTTGGTGCAAATGCGCCGGACAACACCAATTGCGGAAGGGCCTAGCCCAAAATTTTACCAATACTAAAAATACGATGAAATACGATGTCGCTGTAAAGTTATTAACTTTCTACGCAGAGGAACGATGCTGATATGAACCCTATTTCAATTTAAACTGACCTGATCGATCATTCTTCTGTCTGAGAAGAAATGGAGTCAGGATATGGAAGATCGAGATGCCTCGAAACGGCAGAACATCTCCTCCGCAAACGACAACCGCCCACAAGCACAGGACCAGAACTTGGCAGCGACGCAGGAACACCAGTCAGGGCAAAAGAGCGACGACGCATCCGACTTTGCGCAGTGGCAACATGTCGACAGGGCGGCGTTGTCCCTGGCCCAGCTGATCGGGCGGCGGATCGCACGCGAGCACTTCAAGGCTTTGCAATCGGTGGCGACAAACGACAACCTGCCTGCGACAGCGGGAATAGAAGGACAGGACAAGAAAGAAAACGAGGAATAGGCACCGGAGAAAGGAGATCAGGATGGCACGCGTTGCCCTCTATGCACGCTATTCGTCGGACAACCAGCGAGAAGCCTCAATCGCGGATCAGTTCCGGCTATGCGAGGAATATGCAGTGCGCGAGAGTTGGCGGATCGTCGAGCGCTATTCAGATGCGGCGATTTCCGGCTCCAGCGTGATCCTGCGACCAGAAATTAAGAAGCTTTTGGCAGACGCACAGAGTGGCCAGTTCGATATTGTGCTGGCGGAGGCGCTTGACCGTCTGTCGCGGGATCAAGAAGACATCGCGGGCCTTTTCAAGCGGCTACGTTTTTCAGGCGTCAAGATCGTGACCTTGTCCGAGGGCGACGTGGACGAACTTCACGTCGGTTTGAAAGGCACTATGAACGCATTGTTCCTGCGTGACCTCGCCGCCAAGATCAGACGTGGTCAAAGCGGGCGTGTCGTCAACGGCTTTTCCGCAGGCGGCCTGTCCTATGGTTATCGTGTGGTCAAGAAGGTCGATGAACGCGGCGAACCTATCCGTGGACTTCGTGAGATTGACGAAGAGCAAGCCGATGTGGTGCGAAGGATCTTCCGCAGGTTTGCATCCGGTCAGTCGGCACGTGCGATTGCTGGATGCCTGAACCGGGAGGGCATCCCCTCCCCCTCAGGCAGCGAATGGGCCGCCTCGACCATCAACGGTAATCTCAAGCGAAGAAGCGGGTTTCTCTACAACGAGGCTTACATTGGCTTGCTCGTTTTTAACCGCGTTCAAATGGTCAAGGATCCTGAAACTGGCAAGCGCATATCGCGACCGAATCCACCCGAGAAGTGGCAGATCGTGGACGCACCGCATCTGCGCATTATCGATGATGAACTGTGGGACGCCGTACAAGCGCGCAAGAAGCTCTATGGGGGGACACGGCTCCATCATCGCCGACGGCCAAAGCATATGTTTTCGGGGTTGGTTCGGTGCGCTTGCTGCGGCGCTTCCTATACCGTGAAAAGCAAGGATCAGCTTTCTTGTTCGGCTCACCGTGAAAAGGGAACGTGTGACAACGGCAGAACCATTCGAGTTGGCACGCTGGAGCAACGTGTCCTTGAGGGTATTAAGAAGCGCCTTTTGGCACCCGATGCCATAGCTGGTTTTCTCGCCGAATATCATTGCGAGCAGAAACGTCTGAACGCCATCAATCGTCAGCACCGCAGGGAAGCAGAAAAACGGCTTGGCGGCATCGACCGGCAAATCAGCAACATCATCGATGCAATCGCCGAAGGCGTTGCGACGGTCAGTATGAAATCGAGGCTGCTGGAACTGGAGCGAGAAAAAGAGAACCTGTCGGAAGAACTCGAGACGCTGGCGTCAGCGGAGAACATCGTTGAGTTCCACCCAGCAATGGTCGAAGCATACCGACAGAAAGTTGCAGAACTTCAGAGTGCGCTGGGTAGAGATGAATGCGAATGTCTTGAAGCTGCGAATATTATCCGTTCTCTGGTAACCGGGATCGAGATCACACCGAAGGAGGGGCGCGGGCAGCTGCAGATAAAGGTACACGGCGCACTAGCGGAGCTACTCAATCTTCCACAACGCAACCTAGGTGAACCTCCTAGGACTGCACTGGTGGTAGCGGAGGAGGGACTCGAACCCCCGACACGCGGATTATGATTCCGCTGCTCTAACCAACTGAGCTACTCCGCCGATCCGGCTGCAGGCGTGTCGCCCGCGCGAATGTGTGCCGGATATAGTCGGCGCCGAAGCCGTGTGTCAAGTGACCAGCGCGGCCGCCTGGCGCATTCTCCCCAGCCCCGCCTGCCCCGCGTTCATCACGCCCCGGCGCACGCCCTCACCTGCCCCGCGCTTCGTTGCTCGCCGTCCGCTCGGCCGTGTCACCTCGTCGCCGGCATCGCGGTTTCCTCACACGTGGTTTTCGGCTAAGGCAAGGCCCGGGGCACGGTGCGTTCCACCACGGCAAACGGGGCAATTGCGTGAGCAACGAGGCAAACGGGCAAGCAGAGGCTGAGCGCACCACGAAACATGCCCGCACCGGGCTGGGCGCGCTGCTGCGCTTCCTGCTGCGCGACGGCAACCTGCTTCACTCGCCGGTTCTGGCCTATGCGGTGCTCGCCAGTCTGACCCGGTCCGGGATGATATTCTCGATCAATGCGCTGGCCGCAAGCGCCGCGATCGCCGCCGGCGACGTCGCCCTGCTCTTCGGTTCGATCGCCGCCACGCTGACCTTCTCCCATCTCGCGCGCGTCAACAGCTTCCGGCTGGTGCTGACGACCAAGCGCCGCCTGCGCACCCGCCTGAGCCGGCAGTTGCTCGATACCGATTCCGGCTTCTTCGCCCGCAACGACCAAGGCAAGATCTATTCCATCGTCACGCACGAGGTGAACCAGATTTCCTCCGCATCGGTGAACCTCATCGAGTCGCTCGAGGCGATGCTGCTGATCGCCTTCTGCATTCCCTATCTCTTCTATCTGTCGTGGCCAAGCGGACTGGCAACGCTCGCTGCTGTGCTGCTCGGCTGCGTGGGCTATGTGCTGGCCCAAGCCCCTGCCCAGGAGAACGCGGAAGCCGCCTCGCGGGTCGAATGGCAGTTCTTCGACCGGATCAACGACGTCTTGCGAGGATTCAAGGAGTTGCGCTTGCGCACGGCGCGCAAGGACGACCTGCAGGACGACATCATCGATCTGGCCGCCCGCGAAAGAGAACTCAAGATTCGCTCCGAGCGGCTGTTCAGCCTCGGCCATGTCACGGCCCAGGGCGTCATGATGGGACTGCTCTGCCTGGTCGTCGTCGGGCTGCCGCTGATGGCCGGCACCGAGCCGGCAACAGTGCTGCAGGTGCTCACGGTCGTTCTCCTCACCTATGGCCCGGTCGAGACGGTGATGGGCAATCTCTCGTCCTTCTCGCGCGCAGCCGTGTCGCATCGGCTGATACAGGGGTTGGAAAAGGAACTGGAGGGCGACGCCGCCCATGTCGAAACGGTCCCCGCCCCGCTGCGGTCGGGCTTCCGCTCCATTCGCCTGAAGGGCGTCACAACGACACTGACAAGTCCTGGCGGCGGCGATGACCGCTTCGTCGTCGGCCCGCTCGACCTGACGCTGGTGCCGGGAGAGGTGGTTTTCATCTGCGGCGGCAACGGTGCCGGCAAATCGACGCTGATCTCGCTGCTCACCGGGCTGCGTCAGCCGGATGCAGGGGAGATATGCCTTGACGACGAACCCGTGACCCCGGGCAGGCTCGACACCTATCGCGGCCTGTTCAGCGCTGTCTTCAGCGAGTTCCACCTGTTCTCGCGGCTCTACGGCCTGACTGACCAGGAGCGCGACCGCATTCCGGCGAGCCTCGATCAGCTCGACCTCTCCCATCGCGTCGAGGTCAGGGACAATGCCTTTTCCACGCTGGCGCTCTCCAGCGGCCAGAAGCGCCGCCTGGCGCTCTCCGTCGCGCTGGCGGAGCGCCGCCCGGTCGTCGTGCTCGACGAGTTCGCCGCAGATCAGGATCCAGCACACCGGGCCCTTTACTACGACGTGCTGGTTCCGCAGATGGCCCGCGACGGCCACCTCGTCATCGCCGTCACCCACGATGAACACTGCTTCGACAAATGCGACCGGCTGATCCGCATGGAGGCCGGACGGATCGTCTCGGACACGCGGCAGCATCGCGCTGCCAGCCCGGTCGCAAAGTGAGGCGAACCGCCGGTCGGGCGGGCGCGCAGGAGGCCCGGCGTTCCCCCTACATCTTTACCCGGGCGTTTTCCGCATCATAGAGCGGCCCCGTGTGCAGGGTCGCCGGTATCCTCTCATTGGCGACGACAAGCTCGTAGCGCCCTTGCTCGAGATAATCCCCGGTAACGCCCTCGGGGTTGCGCACATAGCCGTACCCGACCGGCCTGTCGAGCGTGTAGCCATAGCCGCCGCTCGAAAGATAGCCGGCGAACTTTCCGTCTCGCAAGATTGTCTCGCGGCCGAGCAGGACGATATTGCGATCCTCGACGACAAAGGCCGCGAGCTTCTTCTTCGGGACCGAGTTGGCGGCACGCTCTGCCGCCTCCCGCCCGATGAAGGGCAGGCCCGACTTCAGCTTCACCGCCCAGCCGAGGCCCGCTTCGAGGGGACTGTCATTGGGAGTGATGTCCGAGCCCCACGCGCGATAGCCTTTTTCCAGCCGCAGGGATTCTATTGCCCGGTAGCCGGCCGGCCGGATGCCGTACGGCGCGCCGGCAGCCATCAATGCGTCGAAGACCTCGCCGGTCGCGCCGATCGGGATGTGCAGCTCCCAACCCAGTTCGCCGACATACGTGACGCGCAGCGCCCGGACGGCATGGCCGGCGATGGTGACGATCCGCACATGGCCGAAGGGAAAAGCGGCGTTGGAGACATCATCGGCAGGCGCAACCGCCGACAGCACGTCACGCGCCCGCGGCCCCATCAGCGACAGGGTGCCAAAGGCCTCCGTGACGTCGGTGAGTTCGGCCGCCATGCCGGCGCCGATATGCTCGCGGATCCACTGGCCGTCATGGGTGCGAAAACCCGTGCCGGTGACGATGTAGAAGAGATCATCGGCCAGGCGCGCCACCGTCAGGTCGCATTCGATGCCGCCGCGGGAGTTCAGCATCTGGGTGTAGGTCAGACGCCCCGGCGCCTTGCCGACGCGATTGGCACAGATGTGTTCGAGCGCCTCTGCCGCGTCGCGACCCCGCAACTCGAACTTGGCGAAGGATGACTGGTCGAACAAACCGACGGCCTCGCGCACGGCGCGGTGTTCCTCGCCAACCGCATCGAACCAGTTCTGCCGGCCCATCGAATAGATGTCGCGCGGCTCGTCCTCCTTCCGGGCAAACCAGTTGGGTCGCTCCCAGCCGAGCTTGGAGCCGAAAACGGCGCCGCGAGCCTTGAGCCGATCGTAGAGCGGCGAAACGATGCGCGGGCGGCCGCTTTCGTATTCCTCGTGAGGGAAGCCGATCGTGTAGTGCTTGCCATAGGCCTCCAGCGTGCGCTCGCAGACCCAGTCGCGGTCGCGGTGCAAGTCGGAAAAGCGACGGATATCGACGCTCCACAGATCGAGCGGCGCCTCGCCCTTCATCACCCATTCGGCCAGAACCCAGCCGGCGCCGCCACCAGACGCGATGCCGAAGGCATTGAACCCCGCACCCACATACATGTTGGCGCATTCAGGCGCGGCGCCCAGGATGAAGTTGCCGTCCGGGGTGAAGCTTTCCGGCCCGTTGATCATCTGCTTGACGCCGGTCGTCTCCAGCGCCGGGACCCGGTGCACGGCCTTGACCAGATGCTGCTCGAAATGATCCCAGTCGTCGTCGAAGAGCTGGAACTGGAAGTCGCCCGGTACATCTCCGGTCGTCCAGGCGATGGGGTCCGGTTCGTAGCCGCCCATCGCAAGCCCCCCGACCTCCTCCTTGAAATAGGTACGGCTGTCCGGATCGCGCACGGTCGGCGTCGAGGACTCGATCCCCTCGATCGCCTCGGTGATGACATACTGGTGCTTCACCGGCTGCAGCGGCACGTTGACGCCCGCCATCGCCCCCACCTGCCGCGCCCACTGGCCCGCGCAATTGACAACCATGTCGCAGGCGATCCGCCCGGCATCGGTCTCCACATGGGTGATGCGCCCGCCATCCATGACAAAGCCCGTCACCCGCACCCCCTCGACGATCCGCGTGCCATGCATGCGGGCGCCCTTGGCCAGCGACTGGGTGATGTCGGAGGGGCTCGCCTGACCGTCGGTCGGCAGGAAGCTGGCGCCGACGAGATCGTCCACCCGCATCAGGGGCCACATAGCCTTCACTTCGGCCGGCGACAACAGATGCATCTCCATGCCGAAGCTCTTCGCCGTGGTGGCGAGGCGCCGGTATTCCGTCCAGCGATCCTCGTTGCAGGCAAGGCGCAGACAGCCGGTCATCCGCCAACCGGTTTCCAGCCCCGTCTCCGCATCGAGCCGCTTGTAGAGGTCGACCGAATACTTCAGCACCTGGGTGATCGAGGCGGAGGACCGCAGTTGCCCGACCAGTCCGGCCGCATGCCAGGTGGACCCGCTGGTCAGCTTGCCTTGCTCCAACAGCAGCACGTCGGCCTTGTGGTCGCGGGCAAGATGATAGGCGGTCGAGCAGCCTATGATGCCGCCGCCGATGACGACGATCTGGGCATGCTTGGGGAGCGTCATGGGATCAACCCTTTCCGAAGCTGAGGCGATAGCTGGCGAGCGCCGCCTCCAGGGCGGCGAGCGTTTCGGTCGTATAGGCGACATAGTCGACGCCCGGGGCGTCGAGATACAGTTCGGAGACGAGGCTCCACAACGTCTCGCGCAGCAGCGATGCAACCTGCATGGCGGCATGGGCGCGCATCAGTTCGGCCGAGAGCGGCGCACCGCGATAGGCAAGAAGGAGCGCTTCCGCTTCCTCCGCTCCGAAGCCGGCATTGGATGCGATGCCGGCAAGGTCGAACATCGCGGTGCCGAACCCCGCATACTCGAAATCGATCAGCCAGAGCCGCTTGCCGTCGTCGATGAAATTGGCCGGCAGCAGGTCGTGATGGCCGAAGACAATCGGCATCGGCACCTGCTCGGTCTCCATTTCCTCGGCGATTGCCAGGAACTCCGGCAGCCGCCCGGCAAGCCGCGAACCGCCCGCCTCCAGCGTCCGGGCATAGTCGCGGATCACATGGAAGACCCAGAAGATGAAGCCGGCTCCATGGACATGGCGCCCCATCTCGTTGTGGAAGCGGCGGATCAGGCTGGCGACGTCGTCCCGGCGAAGGCGCACGTCCTGCGCCGTGAACGTGTGCCCCTCGATGAAGCGCGAGACCATCACCCCGGGCGCGCTATAGACGAGTTCGGGTGCGAAACCGAGATCGACGGCAACCTGCGTCACCATCGCCTCGCGCGCCCTGTCGACATGATGGAAGGGAAAATCGCGGCCAAGGCGGGCGACATAGGCACCGCTCCCGTCACGGACAAGGAAGCTGGCATTCGACAACCCGCCATGCAGCGGCTCGATCGTCGGCTTGCCGGACCAGACCGGCAGCCCGGCGACCTGGGCCTCCTGCCTCGCGCTTTCCGTTGTTCGGCTCATCGATGCCCCCCTTCTCCCTCAGGCAAGCCGAGCCGCGCCCGGATCCTGTTGGCGCCGGCGGAAATCAGCCGGTCCGCGATGATCGCGATGAAGGCGACGGAAAGTCCGGCGACCAGACCGCGCCCGGTGTCCGCCTTTGTCAGCGCGATATAGACTTCCTGACCAAGGTCCCGCGTACCGACCAGCGCTGTGATGACGAGCATCGACAAGGCGAGCATGACCGTCTGGTTCACCCCCAGAAGGATCTCCGGCAGGGCCAGCTTCAGCCGGATCTTGGTGAGCAGCTGCCAGGGGGTGGCGCCGGCAACGACGCCGGCCTCGACCAGTTGCGGATCGACCCGGCGCAAACCGTAGGCGGTGTAGCGGATCGCCGGGGCGACCGCATAGGCGACGACGGCAATCATCGCGGTGAAGTCGCCAACCCGGAACAGCATCACTGCCGGCATCAGGTAGACAAAGGAGGGCAGTGTCTGCAGCGTGTCGACAACCAGCTCCACGAATTTCCAGAGCCGCTCGCGACCGGCGGCAAGGACGCCGATCGGAATGCCGACGAGACTGGCGATCACCACCGAGATACCGCAGAGATAAACGGTGATCATCGCCTTCTCCCACTGGCCGGTGAAGGCAATCAGGCAGGACAGGACACTCACCAGTAGCGCGAGCCGCCAGCCGCCGAGGCGCAATCCGGCAAGCGCGAGCAGGCCGGTCACACCGACCCACGGCAGGCTGGTCAAAAAGCGCTTCACGGGGATCAGGACATTGAGCAGCAGCGCGTTCTTCACCGCCTCGAGCTGGTCGAAGAAATTGATGTTGATCCAGGAAACCAGATCGCTGCCAAGCGTCCCGGTCGAGATCTGAAGCGCCTCGGGATAGCTTTGCAACGGCGCCGCTACAAGACCGGCAAGGCCGCCCGCGACAATGAGCGCGAGACCGGCAACCGTGTAGGGATGGCGGGCAAGAAGGTTCTTTTCTCCCGCCCCCGCCGCGACATGCTCCGGGCGCCGCGCGGCGAAGGCCTGGCTCAATCGGTCGAGCGCAATGGCAAGCGCCACAATGGCGAGCCCCGCCTCGAAGCCCGCGCCGATGTCGAGCCGGCGCAACGCCGCGAGCACATCGAAGCCGAGACCGCCGGCACCGATCATGGATGCGATGATGACCATGTTGAGGGACAGCATGATCACCTGATTGACGCCGATCATCAGCCCGGGCATTGCGCTTGGCACCAGGATGCGCCAGGTCATCTGCCGCCGTGAGCAACCGGTCATGCGCCCGAGTTCGTGAACCTCGTCCGGCACGCCCTTCAGCGCCAGCAGGCTGATCCGCGTCATCGGCGGCAAGGCATAGACGATGGTGGCGACGATCGCGGATGTCGGACCGAAGCCGAACAGGAACAGGATTGGCACCAGGTAGGCGAAGACCGGCACCGTCTGCATCAGGTCGAGCAGCGGACGAAGCGCAATGTCCACGGCGCGCCAGCGGAAGGCGGCAAGGCCGAGCAGGAGCCCGCCGACGACGCCGATCGGCACCGCGATCAGGATCGAGGCAAGCGTCACCATCGCGCTGTCCCACTGGCCGAACACCGCCAGAAAGACGAAACACCCGCCAACGATAAAAGCCAGCCGGCGACCGCCGGCAAAATACCCCATCAGGGCGACCACACCGATGACGGCAAGCCACGAGAGCGGCGGAAGGATTTCCTGAGCGGAACTGCCCCGGCCGTCCATGATCCCGGTCGACAAAAGCCCAAGAACGAGCCGGTAGGGCACCTCGACGAGAGTGGCCAGAAAGCGCGTCAGGTCGGTGAACGAGAAGAGGCCGAAACTGGCATCGTCCACCAGCCATTTCATCGCATCGCTGATCCAGCGCTGGACGGGGATGCGCCAGGCCCGCGGCACGTCGAACGCCCATCCCGCGACAGGTTTACCGAACAGCCAGAGCATGACGAACACGACGAGAGCCACGCCCCAGGCAATGCGCCAGGCCGTTTTTCCGGGTGCGTTGGACGTGCCGGCACGGATCGCGCCTGCGTCGATCACTCGCCCGGCTTGAGACGCGACATCGCTCATGGGTCAGCCCAGCATCATGACATCTGCCACGGCTTGGCGCGACAATCGGCCCACCGGCCGTTGATCCCGGCCGGTCACGCACAGTTCCTGGACACCGTCGGCAAAGAGCGGCGCGGCCTCCGCCACAGGCACGTTCTCCATCACCGACGGCGCCGCTGACGATGGCTCTCCCGGCTGCATCACACTGGCAACCCGCACAACCTTGGAACGGCTGACACCGCGGGTGAATTCCGCCACATAGGCGTCGGCCGGCCGCAGCACGAGATCTTCCGGCGTGCCGGTCTGCACCACGGCGCCGTCCTTCATGATGGCAATGCGATCTGCAAGACGGATCGCCTCGTCAAAATCATGGGTGATGAAGACGATGGTCTTTCTCAGCACCGACTGCAGGCGGATGAATTCGTCCTGCATCTCGCGGCGAATGAGCGGATCAAGTGCCGAAAACGGCTCGTCCAGAAACCAGAGTTCGGGCTCGACGGCGAGCGAGCGGGCAATGCCGACACGCTGCTGCTGTCCGCCTGAAAGTTCGCGCGGGTAGAACGCCTCGCGGCCGTCGAGCCCGACAAGCTCGATCATCTTGCGCGCCCTTGCCTCCCTTTCCGCGCGCGGCACACCCTGCACCTCCAGCGGAAAGGCGACATTACCGAGCACGCTCATGTGGGGGAGAAGCGCGAAATGCTGGAAGACCATTCCCATGTGATGCCGGCGGATCTCGATCATCCGCTTCGCGCTGGCATCAAGCAGGTTTTCGCCGTTGAACAGGATCTCTCCGCTGGTCGGCTCCACGAGCCGCGACAGGCATCGCACCAGCGTGGACTTGCCGGACCCGGACAATCCCATGATGACGAAGATCTCGCCCTCCCGGACACCGAGATTGACGTTGCGCACTGCGCCCACAAGACCGGCACGGGCAAGCGCCGCATTGTCCGCCGCGTCGAGCGCATCGACGCGATAGGTTTCCCCTCCGGCTCCGAAGAGCTTCCAGACCGAACGGCATTCAAGCTTGGGCGGCCCGTCTCCCGCGGAAGGGTCTTGTGTCGCGGTCGTGGAAGAAGGCTGGGTCATCGGGCACTGATCGCTGAGGGCTTGCCGGTGGCGCGGAAAGAAGGCCGCCGGCACGGGCAGGCAGATGAAGGATTGCCGGGAAAAACGGCTGCCGCCGCCAAGGGGGACGAAAAACGGCGGCAGCCAGTCGGGCAAACGCGGTTATTTGATCCAGCCGGACCAACGGTCGGTGTTGCGCTCCATCCAGCCGGCGACAACGTCCTCGACGCTCTTTCCGTCAAGATCGACCTCTGTGATCATCCCGCCCATCTCGTCATTGTCGACGGAGAAGGCAGAAATCGCCTTGTGCGCACCCGGCCACTTGTCCTTCACGCCCGACCACGCGACCTTCCAGATCGGTCCGCGCGGCTTGCCGCAATCATAGGCCATGTCCGGGTTGGAGCCCCAGGCGGGATCCTCGTAGCAGGCCTTCTCGTATTTCGGGAATTCGACCCACTCGCCCTGGTACTTCCGCGGCGCCCAGTGCGGGGCATAAACCCACAGAAGCACAGGTGCCTTGCGCTGGTAGGCGGATTCAAGCTCGGCGAAGAGCGCAGCATCGGTGCCCGCATGCACCACCTCGAACGGCAGCTCGAGAGCCTCGACGCGCTCGTCGTCGTAGCCGCCCCAGGTCACCGGCGCGCCAAGATAGCGCCCCTTGGGCGACGTCTCGGCAGTGGCGAAGGCCTCGGCACAGGCATCGCTCTTCAGAGCCTCCCAGTTCGGCAGCCCCGGGCACAGCTCTTTCATGTAGCTCGGATACCACCACTCCTCGACCGCCAGCATGCCGCTGTCGCCGAGATTCTCGACCTTTCCGGTTGCCGTCGCCTCGTCCAGCGCATCGCGTCCGGTGGTCTCCCAGATCTCCATCGCCACATGCAGATCGCCGGTCTTCAGTCCAGCAAACTGCGCGATGTAGTCGGCCTGGACATATTCGATGTTGTAGCCGGCCTTCTGCAGCACCTCGCCCATGATGCGCGTTGTGATGAGCTGGCCGGTCCAGTCGTGCAGCGTCAGGCGGATCGGGTCGTCGTTTTCCGCCGACCGCGCGGGCGCGACGGAAAGCGTGGTGGCGACCAACAGGGCGGACAGGATAGCTGCCGCCGGGCGGGCATGTGTCATGGCTGGTTCCCTCTGTATTGCGCTCTGGAGGCAGCGCATGTCCTTGCCGGATCTTGAAGCGCCGTCGAGGGATCGTCGCACCCGCTTCCTCACACTGTCAATCCAGACGAGGCTAAAAATTGGCAAAACATCCATTATGTGTGGCATTATGATGTTTCATGCTGGATTTTACCACAAATGCCTCACACAATACCAAATCCTTGAGACCCCAAGCAGCGACACGTCATGGCATTCAACAAACGTCAGACCCTGATACTCGAGCGCGCCCGACAATCCGGCAGCGTTCGGATATCGGACCTTGCCACGGAGCTCGACGTCTCGCTGGAAACGATCCGCCGGGATATCCGCCCGCTTGCGGAGGCAGGGGAAATCGTCAAGTCGCACGGGCTGGTCGGTCTCGCCCGCCAGGACATGGAAGCGCCCTTCGAACGGCGCATGCGCGAAAACTTTGACGCGAAGCTTCGCATCGCCCGGCATGTCGCCTCAGGCATCGACGACGGCGACAGTGTGATGATGGACACCGGCACCACCACCAGCGTCCTGGCGCGCGAGTTGCGCGGCAAGTCGGGACTGACCATCGTCACCAATTCCTCGGACGTGGCCCGCACGCTTGCGACCGTGAACGGCAACCGCGTCTACATGGCCGGCGGCGAGTTGCATGGCGACAACGGCGCGGCCTTCGGGCGATCCGCCATCGAATTCGTCCAGGCGTTCCGCGTCCGCCATGTCGTGATCTCGATCTCGGCGGTCGATCCGGTCGGCGGACTGATGGACTATCATCTTGCCGAGGCAGACTTCGCCCGAACGGTTCTGGGGTGCGGCGAGACCCGGACAGTGATCACCGACCACAGCAAGTTCAACCGGCGCGCCCTTGTGCGCGTTGCCGGTTTTTCGGAGGTCGACCGGCTCGTCACCGACCGTGCGCCGCCCCCCGAGATCGCCGAACGCCTGCAGGCGGCGGGCACCCGGCTCGAGATCGCGTCCTGATCCGGCCACACCGGCGCCTTGCAACTGCCGTTTGCCGTCGACCGGATTCTCCAGTAGGTAACGGACCAAGATCCCGCCCCTTCCATCCGGAGGCAATTTCCCCATGGCCGACCTCTTCGTCGATGGCGGACACCCGATCTCGGGCACCGTCATTCCGTCGGGCAACAAGAATGCCGTCTTGCCGATGCTCTGCGCGACCCTGCTCACCGACGAGCCGGTGACGCTGGAAAACGTTCCCGAGATCAGCGATGTCGCCAAGATCATCGCCTATTTCGAAAGCATGGGCTCCACCGTCGCCCGCGCCGACGATGGCGCGACACTGACGATCCGGCACGATTTCGACGCCTTCCGCACGGCGAGCGCCGACCTGCCGCTCGGCATCCGCTCGGTCGTCCTGCTGCTTGCGCCCGTCATAGTACGCACCGGCACGCTGACACTCGACACCGACGCCAAGGGCTGCGCCCTCGGCCTGCGCGAGATCGATCCGCATCTTGAGATCCTCGAGCAGTTCGGAGCCCGCATCGTCGCCACCCATCCTTACGACATCCGTCGTGAAACCAAGCTCGCAGGCCAGGAGATCTGGGCCGACTATGCCTCGGTCACGGCGACCGAGACCTTCGCGATGATGGCGGCCACGGCGGAAGGCACCTCGGTGCTGATGAATGCCGCCTCCGAGCCGCATGTCCAGGCGCTTTGTGAAATGCTGCGTGCGATGGGCGCCAGGATCGACGGCCTCGGCACGTCGCGACTGTCGATCACCGGCGTGGAGAAGCTTGGCGGAACGCGCGTGCGGGTGCCCGACGACCATCACGAGGTGGCAACCTTCCTTGCCATCGGCGGCGTCACCGGCGGCCGCTTGACGGTGAAGACCGATGTGACCCCTCACATGACGCTGATCCTGCGCCAGTTCGCCAAGCTCGGCCTTCAGTTCGAAGTCGCCGAGGACGCAATCACCGTGGTCGGCTGGACCCGCGAGATTTCCAAGCCTTATACACGCGAGATGCTGCCGAAGATCGAGGCTGCTCCCTGGCCCTATTTTCCCGCCGACCTGCTGCCGCAAGCCATTGGCGTTGCCGTTGGCTGCAACAGCGAGATCATGTTCTGGAACAAGATCTACGAGGGTGCGCTCGGCTGGAGCTCCGAACTGGCGAAATTCGGCGCCCGCGTGCAGTTGTCGGATCCCCACCGGTTGATCGTCTTCGGCGGAAACCAGCTTCGCCCGGCGATCGTCGAGGCTCCCTATATCATCCGCGTCGTGCTTGGTCTTTTCCTTGCGGCGATCCAGGTCGAGGGACAATCTCTGATCAAGAACGCCGATCCGATCCGCCGCGCCCATCCGCGTTTCGTGGAAAAACTCACGGAACTCGGCGCCCGCGTTCACTGGACCTGATCCCGGCCACGCCGGTACCGCGACAGCCCAGGTCGCATGACGGCGGCTGACCGGGGCAGTCGGCTCGGCTAGGCTCGCGGGCACGGACAGAGCAGCGCACCGTCGACAGAGCCGAAGGGAAACGCGGAGATGAAACTCGCCAGCCTGGAGACCTTCGTTGTCGGGAACCCGCCGCCGGGTTTCGGAGGGCGCTATTTCATCTTCGTGAAACTGGTCACCCGATGCGGCATCGCCGGCTACGGCGAGATCTACAACGCCAGTTTCGGCCCCGCGGCCGTCACCCGGATGGCGGAGGATTTCTTCGCCCGCTATCTTGAGGGAAGCGACCCCTTCGCCATCGAGACCTTCTTCCGCAGGGCGCATGGCTCGGGTTTCTCGCAGCGCCCCGACCCTTCGGTGATGGGCGTCACGAGCGGCCTCGAGATGGCGATGTGGGACATTGTCGGCAAGGCACTGGAAAAGCCCGTCCACGCCCTGCTGGGCGGCAAGGTTCACGAGCGACTGCGCAGCTACACCTATCTCTATCCGGACGGCGACGAAGACCATGCCGCCTTCTACGCCGACCCGGACCTGTCGGCAGAGCGTGCCGCCGCCTATGTCGAGGAAGGCTTTACCGCGGTGAAGTTCGACCCGGCCGGGCCCTATTCGGTCTTTGGCGGACACCAGCCGACGCTGGATGACATTGACCGCTCCGTGCGCTTCTGTGCGCGGATCCGCGAGGCGGTCGGCAACCGCGCCGACCTGCTGTTCGGCACTCACGGCCAGTTCACGCCGTCAGGCGCGCGCCGTCTGGCGAAGCGCCTGGAGCCTTACGCCCCGCTCTGGTTCGAGGAACCCGTGCCACCCGACATGCCCGAGCACATGGCCGGGGTCGCGGCGGCGACGTCGATCCCCGTCGCCACCGGCGAGCGGCTTTGCACCAAGTGGGAATTCGCACGTGTCCTGCGGTCCGGCGCCGCCTCGATCCTGCAGATGAACCTCGGCCGCGTCGGCGGCATCCTGGAGGCGAAGAAGATCGCCGGCATGGCCGAGGCCTATCACGCGCAAATCGCCCCGCATCTTTATTGCGGGCCGATCGTGGCGGCCGCCAACATCCAGCTGTCGGCCTGCTCGCCGAATTTCCTGATCCTGGAGTCGATCCGTCGCTTCGACGGTTTCCACGCCGACCTCCTGAAGACCCCGTTGCGCTGGGAAAACGGATACGTCGTCGTGCCCGGGACGCCTGGCCTCGGTGTGGAGCTCGACGAGGACGTGGCCCGTGCGCATCCGTGGACAGACAGCGCCTTGCACCTGGAAATGACCCAGTCACCCGTCGACCCGGTGCGAGACGCGCGTTTTCCCCCGGCCGGTTAGGCCGCGCCGTTCAAATCGCGGTCGATCCGCGCACCGACAGACAAGACCCGGGCATCCATGCCCTTGGCGCCACCGATCATCAACGCCCCCGGACGGTCGTCTCCCGCACCGCGGGTCGGCATGGTCATGGCGCAGGCATCGGCAAGGTTGAGCAGCGACGTGTTGCGCAGCATCGCCGCGTTGATCCGGTCGAAGTCGGCCTCCGCTTCGGCAATCTTCGGCGGGCGGATCTGCAGGGTCGGGGCGATCAGGGCATCGAAGCCCGAGAGCGCCTCGGCAACCCGGGCGATCAGCTCGATCCGCGCGGCCCTTGCTTCGGCGACCTCCTCGTCGCTCAGCGTCTCCCGGAACCGGATACGCGCCAGAACACGCGGATCACCCATCGTCGCGAGACGATCGAGCTCCTCGTGATAAAGCGCATGCGCTTCCGCCGAGACAAGGATCCGGTTCAGCCCGAGGGCCGCATGAAGGAATGCGAGGTCCAGCGGAACAAGCTCATGGCCGCTCGCTTCAAGATCCGCGCATGCCGCCAGAAAGTGCCCCCGCGACCAGTCGTCAAGATCGTTGGTGAAGGCACCCTGCGGAACGGCCAGGCGCAACGGACCGGCCGGCACCTCGACAGACAGCGCATCGCCGTCGCTCATCACCTGGTAGGCGGCGAGCATGGTGGCGAAGTCACGCGCCAGCGGCCCGCAGGAATCGAAGGACATCGCCAGCGGGTGCACGCCGTCGAGCGGTACTTTGTCCTGGCTGGGCTTGTGACCATAAAGGCCGTTGATCGCCGCCGGAATGCGGACCGACCCGCCGGTATCGGTACCCAGCGCCAGATCGCAGAGCCCGAGCGCCACGGTGACGGCTCCGCCCGACGTCGAGCCCCCGGGGATGCCGCCTTCCTCGAAGGCATTCGACGGCGTACCGTAATGCGGATTGAGGCCAACCCCGGAATAGGCAAGCTCGCTCATCGTGGTGCGACCAAAAGGCACGCCACCGGCCGCCTTGATCCGGGCGACGACGGGACAGTCGGCGCTCGCCGGTTCGCGATCGAGCAGTATCCGCGAGGCGGCGCTCGTGCGCTGGCCGGCCTCGTCATAAAGGTCCTTCACCGAGACAAGCAGGCCGGCAAGCGGCAGCGGGCGAGCAGCGGTCTCGACACGCGCTTGCGCCTCTTCGGCGGCTGCGAGAATGCGTTCGGGCGTGAACTCGGTAAAAAGCACGTCGGCCGCATCGCCCAACGCCTCGACCCGGCCGATCGCGGCCCGTGCCTTTTCGACAATCTCACCCATGCGCTTTCCCCACCTTTGCAAACGCCGACAGAGGTCGCCGTTTCGCCGCCCACGCCTCAGGCTATGATCGGCAACGTCATTATTTCGTAGCTGTGTCCGATCGCGCGGTCGCGCGCCGGATCCCGAAGCTCCATTCGGAAGGCGGCTGCCGGCCGCACGCCCCCTTTCGCACCGAGTGTTCCGCAAAGCATCGCAGAGGTCATCCCGGCCGACCGGGCGGCATCCAGCCCCGATCCCTCGACAAGATCCTGCAAGGGGCGGATCGCAGCAAGCGTACCTTCCTGATAGATGAGCCAGTCGGACGCCGCATCCTCCTTGATCCAGGAGCGCAGTTCAAGCGCGTCGAGCCGGTCCGCGACTTCGGAAAATCGCCACAGGACCGAGGCAACCGGCTTGGCGCAGGCCTGCTTGGACAGAGCCACGGAATGGGCTTCCAGATCGCGGTCCGTGTGATCGGAGGCAAGTCCGATGAACAGCTCGCCATCTTTCGCCAGCAGGAAAGGCTCGACCTCTCCCGAGGTTCCGTCTCCCACGACCTGGACCTGGCTCGCCTGGGTCAACAGGTCCGCAGAGACCCGATAGTAGAGCGGCACGGCGGATGGCGGCGCGACCCCGATGGCCGCCAGTTCGTCGATGTGATGCCGGATCGCATCCGGATCCCGGCCCGTCCAGCCGGCAACCGTCAGGTCCGCAATCTGCGCGCTGAACGGCGCGTCATCCAGAATGAAATCCATTTCGAGCCTCTTTCGGGAAGGGGGAGTTGGGAGATATCTGGCGTCAGAAGCTGTCAGGCAGGAACAGGGCGATATCCGGCAGCAGGACGAGGGCTGCGACCATGGCAAGCATCACCAGCACGTAGGGTATGGTGCCAAGCATGACTTCGCCGAGCGTCCCGGACTTTCGCGCGCCCTGCACGACATAGAGATTGAGGCCGACCGGCGGCGTGATCAGTGCCATCTCGACAAGCACGATCATCAGGATGCCAAACCAGACCTTGTCATAGCCAAGGCCGGCCATGATCGGCACGACAATGGGAATGGTCGCGACCATCAGCGACAGCGTCTCGATGAAGAAACCGAGCACGATATAGAGACCGATCACGACGAGAAGCGTGCCGAACGGGGAAAGTCCCAGATTGCCGAGCAGGTCCTGCAACTCACGCCCGAGCCCCGCCGAGGCCAGCGTGAAGTTGAGGAAATAGGCGCCAGCGATGACAAGCATGATCATTGCCGTGATGCGTACGGTGCCCAGCAGGCTCTCCCGCATCATGACAAGCGAAACGCCGCCGTTTGCGGCCGCGATCAGCAACGCGATGGCAACACCCACCGCGGCCGATTCCGTCGGCGTCGCCCAGCCGGCATAGATCGAGCCGATAATGACCGCGAAAAGGACCAAGATCGGCAGCAAGTGCACCAGGCCGGAAAAACGCTCGGCCCAGGAGAAGCTGCGGCTCGGACCGCCCAGCGCCGGACGGAACCGGCAGAGGATGGCGGTCACCAGCATGAAAGCGGCAGCCATCAGCAGGCCCGGCAGCAGTCCGGCGAGGAACAGGCGAGGGATCGAGGTTTCCGTCAGGAAGCCGTAGACGATGAGGTTGATCGACGGCGGGATGAGAATGCCGAGCGTGCCGCCGGCGGCAATCGCACCGGAGAACAGCTTCGGATCGTAGCCGAGGCGCTCGGCCTGCGGCATGGCAACGGTGGCGACCGTCGCTGCTGTCGCGACAGACGACCCCGACGTGGCCGAAAACATCGTTGCCGTGCCGATATTGGCGTGGATCAGCCCGCCGGGCAGCCACGACATCCACTTGTCGAGAGAGGCATAGGTCTTCTCCGCGATACCGCCGCGCACGAGTATCTCGCCGAGCAGCACGAAGAACGGAATGGCGATCAGGGTGGCCGAGTCCGATGCCGACCAGACCACCTGGCCGAGCCCCCGGATCAACGGAAAGGCGGAGAAGAACTGGTCGATGCCGAAACCCAGGAGGAACAGAACGATGCCGACGGGAATGGACAGGGACAGGAGACCGAGAAGGGCGGCGGCGACGCTCCAGATCATTTCGCCTCCTCCACTTCGCCGCGCGCGCCGATCAGCGCATCGGCAGCGGGGTAGTCGGCGCGCATGACCATGACGAGCGCCAGCAGCACCACGAGGCAGGAGGAGACGGCGAACCAGACCCAGCCGGAGAACCAGATCGCCTGCGGGATCCACAGCGGCGTCTCCAGCGGCGTGTTGGCCCGTGAACCGCGCAGCAGCGACTTTTCCAGAACCGGCCAGGCCTGATAGGCGATGACCGAGACCGCCGCGGCCGAGACCGTCATGGCGAACAGGTCCATCATCGCCCTGCCGCGGGTCTGCAGCTTCAGGCGGATCAGATCGATGCGCACATGAGCAAGCTCCGTGAGCGCATAGGACAGGCCCCAACTCGCGACGCCGGCCATGACATAGCCGGATATTTCGTCCGACCCGCCGAACGAATGCGAGAACTGCCTGAGCGTTATGTCCGCAACCACGAAGCCGGCGGTGGCGAGCAGCACGATGCCGACCGCCAGCGCCAGTCCCGAATTGATGCGGCGGAGAGCCGCGGCAAGCACTTCAATCATGTCGCGGTCTCCGCCGGTTCCCGGGTCAGTTGGTTGCAACGGTAACGCCGGTCGTCTTGCCGACGCTGTCGTTCCAGCGCTTCACCCAATCCGGACCGGCGCGCTCCGCCCATTCCGGCAACACCGTCTCGGTCAGGATCTTGCGCGCCGTGGTGATGTCCGCCTCGCTCGCTTCCACCAGCTTCATCGAAGCCGGGTTGCCGGCCGGGCATTCGCCATTGCCGGTCAGGCAGGCGGTGTCCGTCGACATCGACGCGGCGGCGGACGCCCAGGCCGGAGCCTCGAACTTGGCCGCGACCTCGGTTGCGATCAGGCTCTTCATCTCTTCGGAAAGGCTGTTCCACTTGTCCATGTTGATCGCCGTCACAACCGGATCCCATCCTCCGAGCGGCAGGGTCATGAGCGTGTCGGTGACCTCCCACCAGCCGGCGCTGTAGCCGGAACCTGATCCGGTCACGGCGCAATCGATGACACTGCGCTCCAGCGCACCCGGTACTTCCGAAAAGGCGACATTGACGCCCTCGGCGCCCAGCGCCTCGAGAAACTTCGTCGTCATGCGGCCCGAGCCACGGATCTTCTTGCCCTTCAGGTCGGCAAGCGAGGCAACATCTCCCTTGCAGAAAACAACCTGCGGCGGATAGGGAGCAATGGCCAGAACCTTGGCATTGAACCGCTGCGCGAAGATATCGTCGACCATCGGCCGCGCGGCCTCGACCATCGCCTTGGCCTCGTCCGTCGTCGTCGCGATCAGCGGCACGTCGAGCCCCTCGAGCTCCGGCGCATCGCCAACGGCATAATCACCCACCGTCATCCCGACATCGAAGACACCGTCGCCCAGCATGCGAAACACGTCGCCGCCCTGGATGCCCATCTGGTTGTGCGTGGTGAGTTGCACCTCGATGGCGCTATCGGCGGCGGGCAGCGTCTTGGTCCAGAACGGCGCCTCGAACTGCTGGTGGAGCGGCAGGTTGGACCAACTGCCGACGACCGACAGCGTCTCCGCCGCGGCCGGCGCCATGGATGCCAGCGACAGGGCGGTCACGGCGAGAAACTTGGATGCAATGCGCTTCATGTGGGACTCCTCTGGTTTTCGTTCACGTCGAAGCGGGCCGAACGCCGCCGAGGGAGAATTCGGCGGCATCGGCGGAGAGATCGGTCACCAACATGTGGCCGGGCTCATGGGTAATGGCGATTTCCGGCCGGGCCTGGCGGATCGCCATCTGCGGGGTCACGCCGCAGGCCCAGAACACGGGGATTTCACCAGGGCGCAGGTTCGGCGGATCGCCGAAGTCGGGCCTCGACAGATCTGCGATACCGATCTCCGCCGGGTCGCCGAAATGTACCGGCGCTCCATGCGCAAGCCGGTAGCGGTCGGACAGGAGAACGGCCTGGATGGCGTCAGCCGCCGAAAAAGCCCGCATCGAGACGACGACCGGGCCGCCGAAAGGCCCCGAAGGAGACGTTTCGAGGCTTGTCACATACATCGGCACGTTGCAGCCGGCCTCGACATGCGCAAGCCGGATCCCGGCCCGGAGGATCGCGTCCTCGAACGAGAACGAACAACCCAGAACGAACGTGACCAGGTCATCCCGCCAGACATCGGCAAGGTCGGCGGCGGAACGATATCCGTCCTCCTCCCGGCGAAACACCCGATAGCCGGCAACATCGGTGCGAACATCGAGATCCGCGCCAAGGGCGGGCAGGTGAGGACTGCCCGGCTCGGAAACACCGATCAGCGGACAGGGCTTGGGATTGTTGACGCAGTAGCGCAGGAAATCGCCCGCCTGGGCGGCCGGGAGGATCGCAAGATTGCCCTGCAGGCAGCCGCGACCATAGCCCGCGGTCGGGCCACGAAAACGTGCGTCGCGAATAGCCCGGCGAAGGTCAGGCGCGGAAAGCTGCCGGAAACCCTCGCCTGACGCCAAGGCGCTATCGATCGCGGAAGACACAGACACGCTCACCCCCCTCATTCTTGCCAAGGAGGATTGCGAGCCTTCATGATCTTGTCAAGTTATCAGTTTAATATTTTTATGATCTATTTTCAAGATCATTATGATCACAGGCCAGCGCTTTTGCCGCAACCTCTTCTCCCACTTCCCGATTCCGCTCCGGCATGTAGGCCACGACGAACCGCAATGCGCTCAGGGCGGCGGCCTCTTCGACCCTCAACCGGCGAATTCCACTGCGAAACGGATCGGCCTCGGCCATCCGAACCGGCAACACGCCAATGCCGAAGCCGTCGGCGACAAGATGGATCACCGTCGACAGTGACGCGGAGCCATGCAGGTCCGGTTGCGGCAGGTCCGGCGCTGCCAGAATGGCCTCGAGTTCCCTGAAGGGAGGCGTTGCCTTTGGAAAGGTGACAATCGTCCTGGCAGCAAGATCCCGCAGACCCAGGGGCGTGTCGCTGAAACCGTCGCCGGATGCGCTGCTGGCAGCAGCGCTCTCGTACCAGCCAAGCGGTTGCGGCGACAGCGGCACCACGGCGGCACCGTTCGGCACGCATTCGCGCAACATGATCGCGACATCCAGGCGGTCGTCGGCAAGCGCTGCGCCGAGTTGCCTCGACGTGTCGACGGACAGCTCGAACCGAACGCGCTGATGCGCGTGTTTCAGCTGGTTGAGGAGTTCGCTCAGGATCGTGTGAACGATCGTCTCCGCCACGCCGATGCGGATCGTACCGCTCAAACCGCCGGGTCTGGTGATCTCCTGCACCAGCCGATCGCGTGCCGCGCTCAGGCGCTGCGCCTCCTCCAGGAACCGGCGCCCGACCGGCGTCAGACGCACCTGGCGCTTACCGCGGTCGAAGAGCTGGATGCCGAGGCGCTTCTCAAGCGCCAGCACGCGGTTCGATATCGCCGATTGCGACAGGCCGTATTTCAGCGCCGCCGCGCGAAACCCGCCGGCCCGGACGATATCCTGCAGGATCTCGACATCCTTCAACTCGAACATGCCCGCGCTTCCTCCCAACGGCGCGGTCATCACCGCGACCGGCATCCTCCGGGAACCGGAGCCCGGGTTCAAGAGCCACCCAACAGGCGGAGCGCCTCGCCACACCGGACGCCCATGCACACCCGCCCGGCAGCCGGCTTCGCAAGTCCGTTCGCATGCCGTTTTCGCGATCCGGAAATATTATCCAAAACAGCTACTTGCCATTCGAAAACGATATTGGCCAGCCGTCCTGCTCAACACAAAATTGACACCATCGACAACAATAACTCTTGGTTGCATGTACATACATGCTCAACCAGGAGGCACATTGATGAAGTCAGGGCTCGCCTACCAGGATGGACGCTTTGTCGAGCACGGTTCGGCGAACCTCTTGTGGACTCACGCGCTGCACTACGCCACCAGTGTCTTCGAGGGCGTCCGGGTCTATGGCGGGACCCCGTTCCTGCTGCGTGAGCACATCCGGCGCCTGTATCGTTCCTGCGAACTGGTTGGTCTCGACTTTCACATGCCGGTCACCGAATGCATCGACCTGTGCCGCGAGATCATCGTTCGCAGCCGGCTCGATTACGCCTATCTGCGCCCCCTCGTCTACAACGCCGGTCCTGACCTGGGTGTGCATGCCCCTGCAAACGAGACCCGCCTCGGGTTGCTCATCTGGGAATGGCCGGCCGTTTTCGGTGACAACGCCTCCCAACGCGGGCTTGCCCTCAGCAGCGATGTTCCATGGCGGCGACCGTCACCGGAGAGCTTTCCGGTCCAGGCCAAGGCCAGCGCCGGCTATCTGCTTGGCAGCATCAACCGCCGTGCCGCCGAAAAGGCCGGCTTTGACGACGCTCTGGTCCTCACGCATGACGGCATGGTCGCCGAGGCCACCGGCGCCAACATCTTCATCGTCCGCGAGGGCCGTGTCGCGACGCCGCCCGCCACGTCCTTTCTGGACGGTCTGACGCGCCGTGCGGTGATCGGCCTGCTCGACGGTGTCGCGCCGCTCGATGTGGTGCCCTTGACGCTTACCGACCTCAATCAGGCGGATGAGATCTTCCTGACCGGCACGGCCTACGAGGTGATGCCGGTCAGTCGTCTCGACAGCCGCACATTGCCCTGCGGCCCGCTGACGGCCGGCTTGCGCGACAAATATCTGCAACTCACCCGATCCGCGTCCACCGTACAGGAGGCCATCGCATGAACATCCATGTTCCCGGCACTGCAACCGAGACCATCACCCTGATACGCACCCTGGGTCCGGCCGGCACCAACTGCGAGGCAGCTGCGCATCACTATTGCGATGCCCGCGGCCTCAAAGCGGACATCGCCCTCCACGCCACCCTGGAAGATGCGATCGAAAAGGTGATCGTAGAACCGGGTTCCGCGCTTCTGGGCTGCGTCGTCTATCCGGACCTGCACCAGCTCGTCTTCCCCTATCTCGGGCGCATGGTGCTGGCCGACCTGTTTCTCTTCGACACGTTCAACATGGTTCTGGCCTCTCGCGACGCCGGCATCCCGATCCGCACCGTCGCGACCCATCCCGCGCCGCGCTCCCTCGTTCCTGGTGGCGTCGAGGCCCATCTCGCCACAAGCAACTCGGAAGCGGCGCGACTGTGCCGGAGCGGGAAGATGGACGCCTGCATCACCACGCTGGCCGCCGCGCGACAGGAAGGGCTGACAGTCCTCAAGGATCACGGCGCGGTGCCGATGGGCTTCACCATTCACGTCCCCACTTCCGGAGCGTGATGCATGGCCGCCACAGCAACAATCGACCGGGCCGGCAGCATCGACAGCCTGCTAGAACCATCCTTCATCCAGGCGGTCGAGGAGCTCGGCTCCCTGCAGTCGGCCGACGGCAGCATCACGCCGGACCTGCACGGCAAGGCTGAACACCTGCTGACCGCCATCGCGGCAATCACGAAGGAGATTGCCGGCGTCTGCGGGCAGCCCGCTTTCGGTGCCGCGTTTTGCGCGGATGCCGAACGCTGGCGTCAGGCAGGTCTTGCCACGGCACCCGATTTCACCACGGCGCGCGATGCCATTCGTCCGCCCGATGACGGCGAGCCCTTCTTCTTCGCAGGCCCCTTGCGTCTGGCAAATGGCGGTCGCGAGGGTTGGCGTTTCGAGACTTTTCTCTCGCTGCGCGAGGAACCGGGCGACACCGCCTATGTCGACCTTTATGAGCGCTTTCCCCATCCCGCCAACATATGCCAGTCCTCACATCTGGTTGCCGGCAGCCGGGGGTTGCTGCAAGGCAACAACATCGTCTTCTTCCCCGAAAACATCCAGGCCGCAACGCCGGTCGACCGGCAACGCTATGCCGTCTTTTTCTTCAACAAGTTCCACCGCATCTTCAACGAGATCACGCTTCCGGCCGCGCGTCGTGCCACATCCGGTATCGGGATCGCCAACCCGACCCGGCCGGATCCGCGCGCCTGCTACAAGGCACGATGCGTCTGGGGCTATCTGCACGACTACTTCCATCATCAGGGTCCGCGTCCGTTCAACCGGCATGTCTCCATCAAGACGCGCTGGTTCACCGGTCTTCTCGAAGAGATCAAGGTCGACCTGCAATCGCTTCTCGCCTGTCGCGCCGGCGGCATTCCGGACGGCGACGCCGTCGCCGAGTTCATTCTGCTCGACCGGGCTTTCCGATACCCGCTGGAGCCCGACTGGTATCGCAATTTCGACAGCGGCACCGGTCTGATCCTGCTTGCCGTGCTGGAAGAACAACAGGCATTGCGACGGCTCTCCGACGGCCGTCTTGAAATCCACGCCGGCGCACTCGAGAACGCGGCAAGGCACTTCATCGGCGACGTCGAGGCAATCGAGCGGGAAAACGATACGAACTATCTGGCGCGCGCGAAGGATCTCGTGCGCCGATATCTGCCCGAAGGCGCAAGCGGGCAACGCTTCGCACGACCGTCGGTGGTCGAGGGCACGGCTCTCGCATCGATCGCCCCGCCGACAGCCTTGAGCTTCACAGCGGCGGAACTTTTTGCAAGCCGAAAGGATGCCGCATGACGTCTTCGCAAGACCACGCCGTCGCTGCCGTACGTGCCTATTTTGACGCTTGCAACTCTGGCGACAGAAGTGCTTTCTTCGCATTGTTCGAGGAGGGGGCCTGCCACTATCTGCCCAAGGGTATGTTCGGCCCGTTCCGGGATGTGGAAAGCCTGTTCGAGCAATGGCGAAGGGATGCACGGGAAAACGGGTCCTACTGGTTGCTCGACACCGCCTTTGCCGATGCGCAAGGCCGGTCGGCAATGGCGGAGTGGACGGCGGTAAAGCCCGCTCAGAAGATCTATTTCCGGGGCGTCGACGTGTTCGCCTTCACTCCGCAGGGACGGATCAACGAGGTGCGGGTCTACTACGCCACCGCGCGCGATCCCTCCGCCGGACCGAATGAACTTGGCGGCTACGATTATGCCGGGGCAGGCTGGTCAATGGTCGATGAAACCGACTACTCGCGCCCGCCTGCACGGGCGTAGCACCGCACTGGCTGCCCTGTCGTCAGGTGGGCCGGAGCACGGGTCTTGTTGGCGGCAATGGCACTGTCTGTCGTCGCCCTTCTGGCGGATTTCCTGAATGGCACCTGAGCAACTGATCGCCTTCGCCACCTTCGCTTTTGTCGCTTCGGCAACGCCGGGCCCCAACAATGTGCTTCTGACGGCGATCGGCAGCAGCGTCGGCATTCGCCGGGGCATGCCCGCGCTCTGGGGCATCGTCTTCGGCTTCGCGGCAATGATCTTCGCCCTCGCCATCGGCCTTGGCGGGACGCTATTCACCATTGCCTACGTGATGGATGCGATCCGGATCGTCGGCGTTCTCGTCCTGCTCTGGCTCGCCTGGAAGATCGCGACCGCACCCGTGGGTCCGCCTGCAAGCAGTGATGAAATGCGCCCGCGCGACATCGGCCGACGGGGCGGCTTCATCGGGGCTGCCCTGTTCCAGTGGGTCAATCCAAAGGCGTGGATCGTCGCGGCCGGCGCGATCACGGCCTACATGCAGCCAGATGGCGAGAGTGCTCTGTATCAGGCGGGCACGCTTGCCGGCGTCTTTGTCGTTGCGGCCGCCATCGGATGCCTGCCGTGGCTGGCCTTCGGCGCCGCGGTCGGAACGCTCCTGGAGAACCCGAAGCTTGCGCGCGGCTTCAACATAGCAATGGCCGTTCTCCTGGTCGCCTCGATGGTGCCCGTCATCCTTGAGCGCGCCTGAACCGCGACCGTCGGAACCGGGGTCCCGAAAACCGGGACCCCGCGCCTTCCTGCCTCAGAACCCCTTGTCCATGACAGCCGAAAGCCGGCGCGCGAATGCGACCGGATCGGCCGGCACCTCTCCGTCAAGGATCAGGGCCTGGTCGAAGAGCAGCAAGGCCGTGTCGGCCAGGTGCTGCCTGTCGCCCGGACCCGACAGGGCGCCCGAAAGCCGCTTCAGCAATGTGTGAGACGGATTGAACTCCAGCACCGGCGCAAACGCGCCCCCGCCGGCGCCCTGCTGGCGTGACATCAGCTTTTCAAGCTGCCGGTCAGGACCGTTTTCCGGCGCGACAAGACAGACCGGGCTTTCCGCAAGCCTTGCGGAAACGCGCACATCGGAGACCCGCTCCCCCAGTGTTTCCTTCAGGAACGCGGCCACCAGTCCGATGTCGGCACCCTCGCCTTCCGCCTCCCCGCCCGGCTTCTCGGAAGCCTCGCCAGTCTTCAGCGGAATGCCATCGAGTGCGGCAGCCCCTTGCGTAACGGACTGGAACGGCTTGCCGTCGAACCCTTGCGCCACCTGAACCCAGAACGCGTCGACCGGATCCGAGAGGTAAAGCACCTCGACGCCGCGGGCGCGAAAGCCTTCCAGATGCGGGCTCGCCTTGATCGCATCCAAACCGGAACCCGTCGCATAGAAGATCTGCGTCTGGTTCTCCCGCATGTCGGCGACATAATCGGCCAGCGAACGCCAGCCATTGTCACCCGACCTGTCAGAGCGGAAGCGGGCAAGCCCCAGCAGCTTCTCCCTGCGCTCGAAGTCCTCGTAGAGGCCTTCCTTCAGCACCGGCCCGAAGGTTTCCCAGAGCTTGCCATAAGCTTCCGCATCGTTTTCCGACAGCTTCTGCAACTCCGACAGGACCCGGTTGGTGACGCCCTTGCGGATCGACTCAAGCACCGGATTGTGCTGCAGCATTTCACGCGACAGGTTGAGCGGCAGGTCGGCGGAATCGATGATGCCGCGCACGAAGCGCAGCCAGGCCGGCAGCAACTCGACATCATCGGCGATGAACACCCGCCGCACATAAAGCTTCACCCGCCCCTTCCTGTCCGGGTCGAACAGGTCGAACGGCTTCATCGACGGCAGGAACAGCAGCACCGAATACTCGTGCCGCCCTTCCGCGCGGTAGTGCAGTGTCAGCGCCGGCGCGTCGAACTGGCCCGAAACATGGCCATAGAACTCGCGATACTCGTCCTCGCCGATCTCCGACTTCGGCCGTGTCCACAGCGCCGAACCGTCAGCCAATTGCCGTTCCTTGGGCTCATCCCCACCTTCCGCGGCATCGCCTTCCGGCGTCGCTTCGGCAAGAAGGATCGGCACCGGCACATGCGCCGAGTAGGCGCGCACGATCCGCTCGATCGTCCCGGCCTGCGCATATTCGGCGGCATCCTCTTTCAGATGCAGAACAACCTGTGTCCCGCGCACCGGCAGATCGGGGTCGTCGGCCGCAACCGGCTCGACGGTGAAACTTCCCAGTCCGTCGGAACGCCAGCGCCAGCCGTCCTGCGCACCCGCGGCCCGGCTTGTCACCTCGACGCGGTCGGCAACCATGAAGGCCGAGTAGAAGCCGACACCGAACTGGCCGATCAGCGCCGATCCGTCCCTTGCTTCACCGAGCTTGTCCATGAACGCCCGCGTGCCGGACCGCGCGATGGTGCCGAGGTTCTCGATCATTTCCTCGCGCGTCATTCCAATGCCATTGTCGGAAACGACGAGACGGCCCGCCGCCTTGTCCGCGGACAGCCGGATGGCGAAATCCGGATTGTCTCTTGTGAGGTCCGGGTCCGTGAGTGCCGCGTGGCGCAAGCGTTCACACGCGTCGGCCGCGTTGGAGACAAGTTCCCGCAGGAAAATATCCTTGTTGGAATAAACCGAGTGGACCATCAGATGCAGCAGGCGCGCAACCTCGGCCTGGAAGGCATGGCTCTGCGGAGCGGCGCCTTCGGTTTCGGCGGTCTTCTGCTCAGTGCTCATTTTTATTTCAAACCCCGTTCACTCGCTGTGCTGATCGTCGTGTCGCCTGGTTTCCCGCAGGTCTGCCTGCATTGGCGGACCAGATATCGGTGACCCGCCGCACGGAATCAAGCACCCGCGACACCTGACCAGACGCCCTCCTCGATCGCCACCCGGCGCAAGAGGGAAGGCCGGTCGGTCACGATGCCGTTGACCCCCAGCCGGATCAGGCGCCGCATTTCGGCCTCCTCGTCTATGGTCCAGACATGGACCGCCACGCCTTTGGCGTTGCAGTGACGCACGAAGCCGGCGGTTGCCAGGGGAATGCCATACTGGGCAAGCGGGATCTGCGCACAGGCGACATCGGGCAATGCCACCGGGATGCCCCAGGCACCGAACCGCAAGGCGGCGACACTGCGAGGCCCGGAACTCAGACACAACGCCTGGCCAAAGCGCCTGCGCGCCGCCGCAAGGCGTGCGTCCGAGAATGATGCGACACAGACACGATCCAGGCAGTTCATCCGCGCGATCAGGTCGAGTGTCGGCTCGAGGGCATGATCCGTCTTGATGTCGATGTTGAAACGCATGGCCGGAAAACTCTCCAGGGCTTCCGCGAGTGTCACCAGTGTCTCGCCACCCGCCATCCGCACACCGCCAAGATCCACCCTGGCCTTTTCCGAGAGAACGCCGACGCCGTCCGTCGTCCGCTCCAGCGTGTCGTCATGGAACACGAAGACCTTCTCGTCACGCGAGGCCTGAACGTCGATCTCGATGTAGCGGTAGCCCATTGCCGCGACGGCGGCGAATGCCTGCCGGCTGTTTTCCGGGTTCTCCAACCCGCCGCCGCGATGAGCGAAGGCGTGGAACCCGGGTTCGGCAAGATAGGGATGAGAGAATCGCGGCGACGGGTTCGGGCTTTTCATTGCCAGCGCCCCTCGGTGTCGAGCGCGATCCTCCGCCCGTCGCGCGCGGAGGCATGCGCCGCCTCGATGACACCGATCGTCCTGGCCGCCGAGCGCATCGTTACGGGCACCTCGCCGCCACTGGCGATTGCCTCTCGCATCGTTTTGTAGAAGGACAGCCAGCTTCCGCGCTCGGGCCGGACGGGGCTGCGCGCCCCCTCCCCGTCGACGAACTCGCCCCACTGGCCTTCCGGCTCGACACCGAAAGCCGGATCGAGCGGCGAGACACCGGCACGCAGCTGGTCTTCCTGGACGTCGAGCCCGGTCTTGCGATAGGCGGCATTCAGCCCCTCCAGCCGGAAACGGTCGCGGGGCGTGGCCCCGATCAGCGTCACACCCAGGGAAATGCGCAAGTCGCCCTTCGCCATGAGAACCTCGAACCCGTCATCGGTGACACCCCCTGGACGCTGCGCGAAGACATCCGCCTGCAGCCAGTCCGGCGTCCCCACGAGAAGGAGCGCCTGGTCGATCAGGTGCGACCCCAGATCGTAGAGATTGCCGGACGCCACGGCCGGCCGGTCGCGCCAGCGGTCGAGGACCTGCGGACGGAAACGGTCCCAATGCATGCGAAGCCCGCGCAGTTCCCCCAGGCGCCCTTCGCTCAGCACACGGCGCGCGGTCAGAAAATCGCTGTCCCAGCGACGATTGTGATAGACGGCAAGCTTCAAGTCCCGCGCTTCGGCGAGGTCGGCAAGCGCCTCACCTTCCGCCCGTGTCGGCGTCGCCGGCTTGTCGACGACCACATGGCGCCCGGCCTCCAGCGCGGCCTCGACTTGCGGCACATGAAGCGCGTTCGGTGTCACCACGACGATCAGGTCGAGACCGGGAACATCGAGCAGCGCCTCAAAGCCGGAAACAACGCGCGCGCCGGGATGAAGGCCCGAAACTTCCTCGACACGCGACGTCGCGACCGCTGCAACCTCCATCCCTGCGGCTTTCACCAGCGGAGCATGGAGAAACCGGCCTGCGGCTCCGAAGCCTGAAAATCCAACACGCAAAGTCATGTACGATCCTTGTTCTGGGCGACGTCGCGATCCTGGGAGATCGCCGGCGCCAGGGCAAGGGGCGGCACTTTCCAAACGCACCGATTGACGCCCGGTGCCGGATCGGCTGGAATCCACCATGACGGGTCGAGCGTAGCAAGAACAAGGACGTGCCAGGATGAGATCGACGCAACGCCGCCAAATGACAGACCGGAACCGCCTGTCTCTCCTGCTCGCCGCGATCTTCGCCATTCTGGCAATCCTGCTTGCCGGCCAGGTCCGGGCAGCGGAACGGCTCGCGCTGGTCATCGGCAACGGGGGCTATTCCGGCGATGCCCTGTCGCCGCTCAAGAACCCGACCAATGATGCGGCCCTCATCGCCGACACGTTGCGTCAGGCGGGGTTCACCGTCGACACGGTGCTGGATGCGGACCTGCGCGGCATGAAGCGCGCCGTGCGCGACTTCACCGACACACTTTCCAAGGCAGGCGAGGGTTCGATCGCCGCCGTCTACTACTCAGGTCACGGTTTCCAGGCAGGAGGGCGCAACTATCTCGCCCCGATCGGCGCGGACCTGCGTGACGAGGTCGATGCGGAATTCGAGGCTCTGGCGGTCGACTGGGTCCTGTCCGCCGTGGAGAAGGCCCACAAGGGGGCAAACGTCGTCATTCTCGATGCCTGTCGCAACACAGCACTCAGCCGCTCCGCCGGAACCGGTGGCAACGGCCTGGCACTCCTGCAAAGCACGCCACGCGGAAGCTTCATCTCGTTTGCCACCGCACCGGGCAGCACGGCCGCTGACGGAACGGGGCTGAACAGCCCCTATACCTCGGCCATCGCTGCCGAGCTTCTGGTGCCCGGCCGCAGCATCGAAGCCGTCTTCAAGGCCGTTCGCCGGCGCGTTGTTGAGGAAACCGGCGGCGAGCAGGTCCCCTGGGACCATTCATCGCTGACTGCCGAGATCACGTTCCTCCCCGATGCCTCCGCGATCCCCAGCGCCTCCGCCACGGCCGGCACGTCGACGGTGCAGCTCGAACTCCAGCTCTGGAACGACGTCAAGGACAGCGGCTCCAAGGACCAGATCCGGACCTATCTCGACCGATATCCGGACGGCGCCTTCGCCGCCCTCGCCAAGGCACGGCTCGAGGAGGCCGGCACAGGTGCGGGAGGTGCCGACGTCGAACGCCTCTTCGCCCAACTTGCAAGCCGTTCGCTGATCGTCGAGAACCCGACCCAGCCGCACGAATTCTACTCCAATGCCCGGCTGCGCGAGATCCGGGGCGACTATCCCGGTGCCCGCCAGGACTACCTGAAATATTTCGCCTTCGGCATGCCACAGGTCGACCCGCACCTGCGCTTCCAGGCTGTCCTCAAGATCCAGGAAGGGCGTGGCGGCGCCCAGGAGATCTACCGCGCCCTGTCGCAGGGGCGCAGCGATCCGACCACCCTCTTCGCCGAGATCCTGCTGGAGGAACGCGGCGAGCGCGTTCGCCGCCTTTCCGCGTTTCTTGATGCCAATCCCGATTTTTCGCCCGCGCTTTATGCCTTGTCCCAGGACTACGGCATCGCGCGCCTCGGCCAGCAGTCGGCATCCGACAAGACACGCGAACACGACCTGCTGAGCCGTTTTATGGAAGAGGTGGAGACCGGCCGCTTCCTGCGCTTCTATCTCGACCAGCAGGTGGCGGCGGAGCAGATCGAGGACGCCAAGACGCGCCTCGCCGCCTTGTCTTTCATCAACCCGTCCGCAATGGCCAATCCGGTGCGCCTCAACGCCATGCGCTCCAACCAGGGCTGGATGCTGACACTGGCCATCGCCGACAGGACGCAGGAAATTTTCGTACGCCTTCCAGGCGAAGACGAGCGCTCCACCGGTTTCGTCAACGGCGCGGTCGATCCGACCACTGGCCGGCCGATCCCTTATCCGGCCTTCGAGCTTCCGGGCAACGCGGGCGACACGGAAATCGAAGTGAGCTACCGAGATATTCGCGGCGAGAAGCAGGGCCCCTTCAAGGTGAACTTTGCCCCAGGCGATGCACTCGTTTCCGGCCAGAAGGACATTCTGGAACGGCTCTCCACCGGCTGGCTCAGTTTCCGTGACTGGGACGGCAAGCTGCTTGTCTACTTCACCCACCTGATCAGCTACCGCTGCGCCATCGAGGAAGTGCGCTATGGCCTCGACACGGAAACGCCGGATCAGGTCTTCGAAACAGGCCCCTGTGATCCGGACAATCCGCATGCGGTTCCCTCTTCCGGTCCGGGCTCGACGGTCCATACCGACATACCCGCGTCGACCCGATTTGTGACGGTGGAACTGACCTATCGCGACGGCACGCGTTCAGGCGTGAAGCGGTTCGACGCCCCGCAATGACCGCCACGTCCGCCGGACCTTCCGCCAGCGCGCCGCAGTCCCGCCGCCGCTGGCAACTGGCCCTGTTCGTCGCCGTGGTCGCCTCAGCCATCGCCTTGCTGGCCGCGGCGCGGCTGGAACCTCTTGCCGGCGACCTTGCCCTCGGTCTGGCGCCTGCCCCGACGGGAGACGTCACATCGCGTGTCGCGGTCGTGGTGGTGACCGAGGACACGCTTGCCGCCTTTCCCTATCGCTCTCCCATCGATCGGGGTTTTCTTGCCGCACTCATCGACCGGCTTGACGCCGCCGGTGCCCGTGCGGTGGGCATCGATATTCTCGTCGACCAGCCGAGCGACCCGGCCAAGGATGCCGCTTTCTTCGCCGCCATCGACCGCGCCCGCATACCGGTCACGCTGGCGCTTGCAACCGAAGCGGACGGGCTGACCGAACGCCAGAACGCGTATATCGAACAGCACGTCCTGCCGCGCCGACACGGATTGATTGCACTGGGGCGTGACGAGATCGACGGTGTGGTCCGCCATCTACCCAAACCGAGGGGCGACGGCCGCACACGGCTACCGACCTTCGCCGCAAGTATCGCCGGTGCCCCCGTTGCGATGCCTGACGAGACGACGGGGTCCAGCCGCATCCTCTACTCCGCAAAGCGAGCAGCGGAACCGGATGCCCCGTCCGCCCCGTTTCCCATCTATCCTGCCCATGTCGTTTCGCTGCTGCCGAACGACTGGCTTTCTGGAAAATACATTCTGGTCGGCACCGACCTGCCGACCATCGACCGGCACCCGACGCCTTTCGTCACGGGACAGGGCAGTGAGGCCGGGACAATACCCGGGGTCGTCATCCATGCGCATATTCTTGCCCAGAGACTGGCAGGCCTGTCCCTTCCCGTGGCACCGCCCGCGATGCGCGTCGCGATGACGGGGAGCGCGGCGCTGCTTGCCGCCTTTCTCTTCCTGTTGCCCTGGCCGCCGCGGTGGCTGATCCTTTGTCTCGCGCTTGCCCTCGTCGCCTGGACCGGAGCCAGCCTTTGGCTTGTCGGCACAGGTTCTCTTCTTCCTCCACTGGTGGCCCCACCGCTAGCAGCGCTCGCCGCCGCCGCCCTCATGTCCCTGTCGCGCTGGCAGGCCGAACGCTCCGAGCGCACGTTCCTGCGGCTGGCGTTTTCCCGCTATGTCAGCCCGTCCATCGTTGCCCGCATCGCAAGTGGTCGTCTGGCGCTGGCGCTCGGCGGCGAGAAGCGGCGCGTAACCTACATCTTCACCGACCTGGAAGGCTTCACCAGCCTGTCGGAAAAACTACCCCCTGGCGATCTGGCGGACATTCTCAACCCCTATCTCGACGAGATGTGCCGGTTGATGACGGAACACGGTGCGACAATCGACAAGATCATCGGCGATGCCGTCGTCGGTTTTTTCGGAGCCCCTGACGATGACCCCGAGCAGGAAACCCGGGCAGTTGCCCTGGCCCTCGCACTTGACGGCTTCGCCCAGGGCTACCGGCAACGGCTGGAAGCGCGCGGGATCTCGCTCGGCGCGACCCGGATAGGCCTGCATTGCGGGGAGGCCGTGATCGGAAATTTCGGCGGCAGCCGTTTCTTCGACTACACCGGTATCGGCGATACGGTGAACACCGCAGCCAGGCTGGAAGGCGCCAACCGTTTTCTCGGCACGCGCATCCTGATGAGTGAAACGGTCGCCGCCGGCAGCAGCGGCTGTCCTGTCCGGCCGGCGGCGGAACTCGTGCTCAAGGGCCGTTCGACCCCCTTGCCCTGCCACGTGCCCCTTTCTCCGGACGAATGTGAAGAAGGCGGTGCCTGGGTTGAAAGCTACCGAAACGCCTACCAATTGATGACTGCAGGGGATCCGGCCGCCGCAGCTGCCTTCGAGGCCGTGCTGCGTCAGCGCCCCGACGACCCGCTCGCACGCCTTCACGTGAAGCGCTTGCAGGATGGCGAGCACGGGGCGACACTGGTGCTTGAGGGCAAATAGACACCACCTGTGGCAGGAGGGTGAGCGACACGGGAACGGGACAAGACCGCCATGCGAGCCACGTACCTCCTCATTGCCGCAGCGATCGCGGCCTCCCCGGCATCGGCACTCGCCGACTATGTCGTCATTGCCGCGACACAGGCACCCGCCCTCTACGCCCCTGGAACAGAAATATCGGCCGACGAAAGCCTCTCACTCCCGGACGGCGCAAGACTGACCCTGATCGAGCGCAGTGGCCGCATGACGAATCTCGACGGAGCCCATGAAGGCCCCGTCCCTCCTGCGGACACCGCCGCGTCCGGTGGTGACGACACCGACTGGAACGTGCTGAAGCGGCTGATCGGCTCGCCGGAAGCAAGTTCGACCGTCCTCGGCGCGGCCCGCACCGGCGCCAGCGATATTCCTCCCCCTCCCGGGGTCTGGGATGTGAGCGCCGACAGTTCAGGCCCGCGCTGCGTGCGCACCGGCAAGCTGACCCTGTGGCGCCGCAACGCCGACGGCGCCACCTCCGTTACGCTGCGCAGCGCTGCCGGTCGCCACGAAGGGATCGCATGGCCGGCCGGAGAGCATCGGCTCGCTGTGCCTGAGCAAATGGCACGTGAAGACGGCCGGCTGATCGTCTCGCTTGGAAGCGAATTGCGGGACTTCGATTTGTCGGTTCTGCCCGACGGGCTGGGCGATGCGCCGGCCGGACGGGTTCTCGCCTGGCTGGCCGAGAAGGATTGCAGGCGGCAGGCGCTGGCACTGATCGAGCGTCTCCATGCCGGAGCACCCGTCGAGTAGCGCCGCCAGGATCAGGCCGTGACGGCTGTCCCCCTGGGACGGCCGCTCTTCAACAGGATCAGCACGATCATTGCGATATTGAGCAGGTTCCAGGCGATACCGTTCAGGAACGCGGCCTGATAGGACGCGGTAAGATCGTAGATCCAGCCCGACATCCAGCCGCCGATGGCCATGCCGACAATCGTCGCCGTGATCACCGCGCCGACCCGGCGGCCTGCCTCGCGCGCTGGAAGATACTCCCTCACCACGATGGCATAGCTCGATACGATGCCGCCTTGCGACAGGCCGAAGATCAGCGACACGAGATAGAGAGACGCAAGGCCGTCGTAGGGAATGTAGAGCAGCAGGGCGAGGCACTGCAGTACGGCCCCGATCAGCAGCGTCGGCAGCCCGCCGATACGGTCGGCCAGAACGCCCGAGGCAAGCCGGCTGACAATGCCACCGGCAAGCATCAACGACAGCATCTCCGCGCCGCGTGCCACGCCATAGCCCAGATCGACGCAATAGGCGACGATATGCACCTGCGGCATCGACATGGCAACGCAGCAACCAAGCCCCGCGATGATCAGCAGGAACTGCAGCATTCCCGGAGAGAGCGACGTCGACCTCTTGGGCGGTGGCGGGGCCTTGGGAACCGGAGCCCCCTTGCGCGCCATATGGGGTGGCGGGCGACGGAGCAGGAAGGCGAGTGGCACCAGCACCGCGAGACAGACCGTGCCGGCCAGCACATAGGCGCCGCGCCAGCCGTGTTCGGCCATCGCCGCCTGCAGCACCAGTGGCCAGATGGCGCCCGCGAGGTAGTTTCCGGACGCCGTCGCGGCCATCGCCAGGCCGCGCCGCTTGTCGAACCAGTGGGAGACATCTGCAAGCAGCGGCCCGAACGTCGCCGCCGAACCGAAGCCGATCAACGCACCTTGCAACGCGGTAAAAACCCAGATCGAACCGGCCTGGGAGGCCAGCAGAAATCCAGATCCCAGCGCGAGCGATGCGATAGCCAGCGGTCCTGTCACCCCGAAACGGTCGACGAACCTGCCGATCAGAAGATTGCCGAGCGCGAAACCGACCATCGTCGCGGTATAGGGCAGCGAGGCGTCGGCGCGGTCGACGCCGAACTCGCGTTCCACGGCGGGCAAGACGACGATGACCGACCACATGCCGGCGCCGCCGATCGTTGCGAGCAGCATCGACAGGCCGAGGCGCAGCCACGCATACGCACTGTCGACGCCGCCGGCGTCGTGGATCTCGCGAGCCTGCATGGTCTGGGCGTCCTTCCCGGGAGCGAACCGCGTCTCGACCGGGCGCGGTTTCTTGTGATCCTACCCGGTTACATCCGCCACAGCGCCGTTTCAACGGCAAAACCCGGCAACCGACTTGCTGCCGTAGCGGCAAAATGCAATTCAGCAGGCACGACCCGCAGGCACGACGGGCGACGCCCCCGCTGCATCCGCTTCAGCGTGACGAAGCGACGGCTGTCCGCCAACTCGCGCCAGCAGCCAGTCGGCATCGCCCTCGCTCGTTCGCCGGTAGGTCATGTCGCGTTCCGGCACGATCGGCTCGAAACCGGCGCCGTTGCGTTTCGCGATGGCGAAGCGGAACGCATAGGCCGGCGTCAGTCCCATGCGCAGGTCCGACACGACGATGCGATCACCCACATGTTCGGCGCGAAAGTAGCCGCGGCTGAACCAGTCGAGCTTGGCGAAAGCCAGATTCCCCTCAAGGCATCCCAGCATGTCGCCGCCCCTGTCATGCGTGTAGACCACAGGGGGAGCATCACCATCCAGAAGCGACAGATAGAGATTGTGATAGCGGCCGTTCTCCAGTCCGATCACCTTCCAAAGGACCGTGTTCAGGGGAGCCGCGATCGCAAAGACACGCTCCGGTGCCAACCCCGCTCCCGCGAAGATCGTCCGTGCCCTGCTCTCCATATGCGCCTGCAGGAGAACGGAGAGGCCGAGATAACCGGTACTTACAACGAGTGCGGCGACAGTGGCCCGGGCAAGGCCTGGCGTCCAGGTGCTCCGAAACAGCGCCCAGACGGAGGCAACCAGCAGCGGCAGCGTATAGAGCGGATCGATGATGAACACCGAACCGACACCGACGGGGTCCGGCGACAACGGCCAGAACAGGCGCGTGCCATAGACCGTCATTGCATCGATTAACGCATGCGTGGCGAAGCACAGATAAACGGTTAGCCAGACCAGCAAGCGCTTGTCCCGCAGTGTTTTGAACAGACGCAAAAGCGCCTCGCCGAAAACGGGAGCGGCAAATGCCTGAATGAACAGCGAATGGGTCGCGCCGCGATGCAGGACGAAACTGTCGACCGGATCGTCGAAGGGAAGGAAGACATCGAGATCCGGAAGGGTGCCCAGGACGCCGCCGACGAGCGCAGCCTTGCGCGGGCCGAGCGTCTTGCCAAGCAGGGCCGTCGAGACCGCCGCGCCGAGAACGAACTGGGTGAGTGAATCCATGGGCGGGTGTTGCGATCCATACGGGTGGCGGGTCGGGCGCACGGCCGCACGACCTTGCAGCGTCCCAAATAGGACGGCTGCACGGGAAAAGCCAGCGCCGGCGGAACGCCGGCGTCACTCACTCAAAGCCTTACCCACTGTCCGTTGCGTGTCGAGGACCGCACACAAGCGTCAATGAATCCCATGCCCGCGAGCCCGTCCGAGATCGTCGGGTAGACCACGTCTGCGGACGGCTTGCCGCCGTCGCGCGCGGCGCGGATCGCACGGGCCGCCTCCTGGTAGATATTGGCAAAGCCTTCCAGGTAGCCTTCCGGATGGCCGGCCGGAATGCGACTGACCCGAGCGGCGGCGGCACCCGCGCCTGCACCACCCCGGGTGATCAGCCGCTTTTCCTCGCCAAAAGGCGTGTACCAGAGGTGATTGGGCTGTTCCTGCTCCCACTCGAGCCCGCCCTTCTCGCCATAGACCCTGAGGCGCAGTCCGTTTTCGTTCCCCGGTGCGACCTGGCTCGCCCACAGCATGCCACGCGCCCCGCCCGAAAATCGCAGCATGACGTGAACGTTGTCGTCGAGCTTGCGGCCATCGACGAAGGTGGTCAGATCGGCGGCCAGTTCCTCAGCGGCAAGACCCGTGACGAAACAGGCGAGATTGTAGGCGTGGGTACCTATGTCGCCGACGCAGCCACCGGCACCGGAACGAGCCGGATCAGTGCGCCAGTCCGCCTGTTTCTGCCCGCTTGCCTCGAGCCGCTCGGTAAGCCAGTCCTGCGGGTATTCCGCCTGCACCACGCGCAGGGCGCCGAGCATGCCGGAGGCGATCATCTCGCGCGCCTGGCGGACCATCGGATAGCCGGTGTAATTGTGGGTCAGCACAAAGAGCGCGCCGGACTTTTCCGCCAGTCCGGCAAGCTTCCGGGCATCCGCCAGGGTCGAGGTCAGCGGCTTGTCGCAGATCACATGGATGCCGCGTTTCAGGAACTCCCGCGCCGCCGGGTAATGCATGTGGTTGGGCGTGACGATGGCGACCGCCTCGATGCCGTTCTTGAGGCGCGCCTCGCGTTTCGCCATCTCGGCGAAGGAAGCGTAGCTGCGCTCCGGCGCAAGGCCCAGCGCGGCGCCCGAAGCACGTGCCCTGTCAGGGTCCGACGACAAGGCGCCGGCAACGAGGTCAAACTCCCCGTCGAGCCGCGCGGCAATGCGATGCACGCCGCCGATGAAGGCGCCCTCGCCGCCCCCGACCATGCCGAGCCGGATGCGGCCGCCGGCCGCGTCGTCCTTTCCACCTTCAATCGCCATCTCGTGATCCTCCCGGTGCCTGTCTCCTGTCGGAAACCTCATTCAATGCCGAGCATCCGGCGGTTGGCTGCCTCGTCCGCGCCGGTTCCGGCAAAATCGTCGAAGGCCTTTTCCGTCACACGGATGATGTGCTGCGCGATGAAGGGGGCTCCCTCCGCCGCCCCGTCCTCTGGATGCTTTAGGCAGCATTCCCATTCCAGCACCGCCCAGGAGCCGTAGTCATGCGCGGCGAGCTTGGAGAAGATACTGGCAAAATCGACCTGCCCGTCGCCCAGCGAACGGAACCGCGCGGCGCGGCTGACCCAGGGCTGGTAGCCGGAATAGACGCCCTGCCGCCCGTCGGGATTGAATTCCGCGTCCTTGACGTGAAACGCCTTGATGCGCTCGTGATAGATGTCGATGAAGGCCAGATAATCGAGCTGCTGCAGCACAAAATGCGAAGGATCGTAATTGATGCAGCAGCGGGGGTGATTTCCGACCTTCTCAAGGAACATCTCGAAGGTCGCGCCGTCGAAAATGTCCTCGCCCGGATGGATCTCGTAGCAGACATCGACGCCCACCTCGTCATAGGCGTCAAGGATCGGGCGCCAGCGCCTTGCGAGCTCGTCAAAGGCCGTGTCGATGAGCCCGGCCGGCCGCTGCGGCCAGGGATAGACATAGGGCCAGGCAAGCGCGCCCGGGAAGGAGACGCTGGCGTCGAGCCCGAACCGGCGCGAGGCCTTCGCGGCCTTCATCATCTGGTCGACGGCCCATTCCTGCCGCGCCTGCGGGTTGCCGCGCACATGCGGGGCGGCAAACCCGTCGAAGGCTGCGTCATAGGCCGGATTGACGGCGACGAGCTGGCCTTGCAGGTGGGTTGAGAGTTCCGTGATCTCGACCCCCGCCTCCCGGCAGATACCGGTGACCTCGTCGCAATAGTCCTGGCTGTCCGCCGCCTTGTCGAGGTCAAACAGCCGCCCGTCCCAGGTCGGGATCTGAACACCGGCGTAACCGAGCGACGCCGCCCAGGCGGCAATCGATGGCAGCGAATTGAACGGCGCGGCATCGTCCGCGAACTGAGCGAGGAAAATCCCCGGTCCCTTCATCGTCTTCATGATTGTCTCCTCCCTGTCGCTGCCGGAAACTCCTTCCGGTCAGATGCCTCCTGCCCTACATCCCCCACCGCAGCGCCGCAGTGTGGACCGGCGAATCCCAGAACCGCTTCATCTCGTCGTCGAGCACCGTCACGGTGATCGAGCATCCCGCCATGTCGAGCGCCGTCACATAGTTGCCGACCAGAGAACGTGCGATCGAGAGCCCGGCCGTCTCAACGCATTCTGCCGCTTCCCCGTACATCAGATAAAGCTCCATTGCCGGTGTCGCGCCAAAGCCGTTGACGAAGAGAAGCACCTCGCCGGAGGCCGTGTTCCCCAAATCCCGCAGGATCGCACCGGTCATCTCGGCGGCGACTTCCCCGGCCGTCGCAAGCTTCACGCGGCGTCGTCCAGGTTCGCCGTGTATGCCGACGCCCATCTCCATCTCGCCATCGCCGATCTCGAACATCGGCTTGCCGGCGGCCGGGACAGTGCAGCTGGTCAATGCGACACCCATCGAGCGGGTGCGTGCGTTGACCTTGTCTCCCAGCGCCTTGAGGCTTGCGAGGTCACCACCGGCCTCGGCGGCGGCGCCGACGATCTTCTCGACGACAAGCGTCCCCGCCACCCCCCGCCGGCCGGTTGTGTAGAGGGAGTCTTCCACCGCGACATCGTCATTGGTCAGAACCGTGGCAACCTCGCCGACCGCCATCTCGGCCGCCATCTCGAAATTCATCACGTCGCCCTCATAGTTCTTGACGATGAAGAGGGCCCCCGCGCCGGTGTCCACCGCCTCGACAGCGGCAATCATCTGGTCCGGCGTCGGCGATGTGAAAACCTGGCCAGGACACGCGGCATCGAGCATTCCGTGACCGACAAGACCGCCATGCAGCGGCTCGTGACCGGAACCTCCTCCGGAAATCAGCCCCACTTTGCCCTGCTTGAGTTCCTTGCGCCGGATGAACTTCAGGTCTTCCCCCGCGACGAGAATGTCCCCGTTCGCGCGGCAAAACCCGCGCAGACTGTCGCTCAGGACGGTGTCGACGGAATTGATCAGCTTTTTCATTCAGTCCTCCCAAACCGGAAAAGAGTGCCGCTATCCGCTCCCGTCATCGACAAGATCGGACAGGTTTCGGATGAAGTCGTCGATGAGGGCGTCGAGCTTTCGATTGCGCTCCATGTCGCCAAGATCGGGCAGGAACAGCGTCCGCGCGCGCACCTTCGGCCCCTTGTCGACCAGGCCCTGGTGCCTGGGATGGGCAAGCGCATAAGCCTCGATAAAGGCTTCCCGTTCCTTTGGCGAAAAGTGGCAGATCTCCATTATCTGCTCAACATGCGCGGCAGGGATCGGCGTGGAGTAGGCCGGGTTGGAGATCTGGGAAACAAAGCTCCGGTTCTTGCCAAGGGCGGCGGCAACCCGTTGCCGCGTACCGGACGGGCGCTTGTCCAGAACCTTCTGGAGGACACTCTTGTAGAGCGCCACCATCTGGGCGCTGTCGGGCGTCTCCTTGACGGGATCCCTAGCCATCTGCATCGAGCCGCATCGCCGCGATCGAAGCTTTCACCCGGGCCAGTGCGGCCGGCGCGATCGACACCCGCCGCAGCCCCCGGGCGAGCAGCTTCGGCAAGACGGCAAGGTCGCTGCCGGCATCACCGCACAGGCTGACCGGCCGCTTCGCCGCCTCTCCCGCGCGCACCGTCGCCTCGACAAGCGCCAGCACGGCCGGATCGTCCGCCCGCCCGATATCCGCCACCTCGGCGGAGTCCCGCCCCGCCGCCATCACATACTGTGTCAGGTCGTTCGACCCGATAGAGAAGAAGTCCGCAGCAAGAAACCTCTCCGGCGTGATTGCCACGCACGGCACTTCGACCATGATGCCGAGCGGCGGACGCCTCACCGCCTCAATACCTTCCGCGCGCAGCTCCTCGATACAGGCATCGAACAGGCCTCCGGCACGTTCGATCTCGTCCGGCTGACTGACCATCGGCAACATGACCTGGAGGTTTCCGTGCACCGCAGCTCTTGCAAGCGCCCGCAACTGGATCCGAAAGATTCCGGGCCTCAGCAATGACAGGCGAATGCCGCGGCACCCCAGAAACGGGTTGGCCTCGGCAATGGTCAGTCCCGGCACCGGCTTGTCGCCACCGGCGTCCAGCGTGCGAATCGTGACACTGCGCCCTGCCGCCCACTCCAGAACCTTGCGATAGGCCCGGTACTGCGTCTCCTCGTCCGGCAGGCCTCCGGGTCCGTGGAACAGGAACTCGGTTCGCATCAGGCCGACACCGTCGCAATGCGCGGGATCGATCCCGTCCACCTCGTCGGGCTCGGCGATGTTCACCATTACCGACACAGGTTCACCGCAGGCGGTGCGCGCCGGTTTGTCGAGATAGGCCCGCGCGGCACCGGCTTCGCGCGCGCGCCGGGTTCTCAAAGCCTCGTGCTGGGCCTGCATCGCCGCGTCCGGGTCGAACCAGACGGTTCCCGTCTCGCCATCGACAATCGCCGTCACACGCTTGGCGGCATCCAGTGCCCCGAGGCCCGTGACCATCGGCACGCCGCGGGCGCGCGCCAGCATCGCGACATGGCTCGAGGGGCTTCCTTCTGCAAGCGCGATGCCGCCCCCCTCGCTCCAGTCGGTTTCCAGAAACCGGCTCGGCGTGATGTCGACGCCCGCGAGAATGGCGCCTTTCGGGTCCTGCGAACCTTCAGCGGCACCGGGCGCCGAAAGCAGGCGGAGCACCCGGTTGCGGATGTCGACAAGATCCGCGGATCGCGCGCGGAAATAGTCGTCGTCCGATGCAAGATATCCGGCAATGGCGGCATCCAGCGCGGCCTCGAAGGCCACCGGCGCTGCGGTTCCGCCCGTGATCGCCGCGACCGCCGGAGCGGACAATTCCTCGTCCTCGATCATCGCCAACTGGAACTCGAGCATTTCGGCCGCGTCCTCATCGACACGTTCGATCAGGACGCTCAGTTGCACGGAGGCATCCTCAAGCGCCTGTGCCAGCCGGGCAAGCTCTGCGGCCGGGTCGGCCGGACGAACCGTCGTCGCCTCGGCCCGGATAGCAGTCGCTTCAAGCGCGACGACAGGTCCGCTGGCCAGTCCCGGCGAGGCGGCCCGTCCCTTTCGCATCTCAGCTTGTCGCCCGACCTGCGCCATTGCCGTCAATCCGTATCGCCCGTGCCCGTCTCGAAATCATCCTCGACCAACTTCACCAGCGCATCGAGGGCGGCTTGCGCCGTCTCTCCACTTGCGCGGAAATGCAGGATCGTGCCCTTCGGTGCACGTGTGGCCATCACCTTGACGATGCTCTTGGCATCCACCCAGGGACCATCCGGGCCAGGACTGACCTCAACCGCCGCGCTGAAGGTCTTGGCAAGCTTGGTCAGCTTCACCGATGGCCGGGCGTGCAGGCCCACCTCGTGCTCCAGCAGCACATTGGCCGTCAGCACCACGTCACTCATGTCATTCGTCCTCATAGACCCGAAAGTTCCTCGGCAGTGCGCCGCACCTCTTCAAGCGAGGCACCGCCCGAAGCTTCAGTGGCGGCGATCACTGCTCCCTCGACGATCGGAGCGTTGCACACGACAACCTTGCCCGACCGTTCGGCCGGCAGCATTTCGACGGCCATTTCCGAATTCGTCTCCGCCCCCCCGAGATCAACGAGAAGTGCGACACCCGCGTCCGACCAGGCCGCGTCGATGGCCTTCAGGATCGCCTCGACACTGGTGCCAAGCCCTCCGTCCGGATCTCCGCCACACCAGGCGAGCGGAACTTCGTCGCCGACCATCTGCCGGACCATGTCCGCAGTTCCTTCCGCGACCAGCGGCGAATGCGACACGATCGCGATGCCGACATTGCTCATTTCACATCTCCAGAACGGGCGGCTATCGCCTCGATGATGATCTGGCTCGAACGGGCGCCCGGATCGATATGACCGATCGACCGTTCGCCGAGAAAGGACGCCCGCCCCTTGGTTGCCAGCATGTCGCGGGTCTGCGCGCAGGCAGTTGCGGCAACCGCGGCGATTTCCGCAGGCCCCTTGCCCTCCTTCAGGGCGGCGGCGGCCGGCACCAGAACGTCGAGCATCGTCTTCTGCCCGGCATGCGCCTTGCCCCGTGCCATCAACGCCTCGATGGCCGCCTCGAAGGCTGCGGCGAGGCCGGCCCGTGTCGGCGGCGTGTCGAGCGTCTTGCCGAGCGTCATGAAAAGCGTCCCGTAAAGCGGACCAGAAGCGCCGCCAACCTTCATCACCAGCTGCATTCCGGCCGCCTTCAACGCCTCGTCCCAGGGTTTGGCCGCGAGCGCATCGAGATCGTCGAGCACGGCCTGCATTCCGCGCTTCATGTTGTGCCCGTGATCGCCGTCGCCGATCGCCGAATCCAGTTCGGTGAGTTCGTCCGCATGGGCGATAATTGCCTGCGCCACGGCTTCGACGGTTGACCCGACGTCCTTGTCGATATCGCTCATCTATCTGATCCGCTTTCCGTCTTCGTCAAAATAAAGCGCGGCAGCCGCTTCCACCCGGATCGCTTCGCCGGAGGCAAGGTCGCTTGCCGGATCGGCCAGCGTCGTCAGCCGGAAATCGCCGATGCGGATATGCAGGTGGTTCTGGTCGCCGAGATGCTCGATCCAGTCGAGCCGCGCATTGGCGCTTGTGGCATCCGCCTGCGCGATGCGCAAATGTTCCGTGCGCGCACCGATCGAAAACGCGTTGGCCGGCACGTCCGGTGCCGGAAGGACCCCCACCGGCAGAACATTGATCGAAGGCTGGCCGAGCCGAGCCGCGACATAGACATTGTCCGGGTCCGCATAGATCTCCCGGGGCGTACCGATCTGCACCAGTCGCCCCTCCGACAGGATGCCGATACGGTCCGCCATCGTCATCGCCTCGATCTGGTCATGCGTGACGTAAAGGATGGTGGCATCCAGCTCGCGCTGGATCCGCTTCAGTTCCAGGCGCAGGTCCGCACGCAGCTTTGCATCGAGCGACGACAGCGGCTCGTCCATCAGATAGATCGATGGCTGTCGCACCAGCGCCCGGCCTATGGCAACGCGCTGCATCTCGCCGCCGGAGAGCTGGGTCGAGCGGTTCATAAGCTTGTGACCGATGCGAAGCATTCCGGCGACCTGCTCGACCGTCCGGCGGATTTCGTCCTCGGGCACCCTGCGTGCCGGCGAGCGCAGCGGGAAAGCCAGATTGTCGAAGACGCTCAGATGCGGATAGAGCGAATACTGCTGAAAGACAAAAGCGACATCGCGCCCCGCCGGAGGCGTCGCCGTCACGTCGGCCCCGTCTATCGTCACCCGCCCGTCATCCGGCGTTTCAAGCCCGGCAATCAGCCGCAATGTGGTTGTCTTGCCCGCGCCCGTGGGACCGAGCAGCACCACAAACTCCCCGGAGGCGATACTGAGTGACAGGTCATCGACCGCCCGTGTCCGGCCAAACTGCTTGCTGATGCCCGACAGGGTCACTGTAGCCATGTCAGCCTCCCGTTCCCGTGCGCGGGGCGTGCACCGCATCGTCTCGGGCGCTCGCCAGCGCCCGCCCGCTGGCCGCGTCGAAGAGCGACAGCCGGGCAGTATCGAGTGACAGTCCGACGGTTTCGCCTTCGCGCAGCCTGACATCCGCCGCCAGGCGCGCCTTGAGCTGCGTGTCGTCAACATTGAGCGTGACGATCTGCGTGGTGCCCAGATACTCGGTGCCGAAGACCTCGCCGCGCAACGGGCCCGCATCGTCAAGGCGGATATGTTCCGGGCGCAGACCGAGCATGAGCGTTTCCGCCGGTGCCGCCTCGCGCAGTTCCGGCACCTCGATGCGCGCCTCCTTCAGGCCCACATCACGCGCGCCGGGCGCAAGGCCTCCCGCGACGGTCAGGAAATTCATCGGCGGCGAACCGATGAAATCGGCGACGAACATCGTCGCCGGCCGGTCGTAGATCTCCTGGGGATGGCCGAACTGTTCGATGACGCCGTGGTTCATCACCGCGATCTTGTCGGCCATGGCCATCGCCTCGAGCTGATCGTGGGTGACGTAGACCGTCGTCGCCCCGATCGAGTTGTGCAACTCGCGCAACTCCCGGACCATCAGGTCGCGAAATTCGCTGTCGAGCGTGCCCAGTGGCTCGTCCATCATGAAGGCCATCGGCCGGCGCACGATGGCGCGCCCAAGTGCAACCCGCTGCCGATCGCCGCCGGCAAGGCCGGAGACAGGCTTGTCCAGAATGTGGTCGATCCGCAGCAAACGCGCCGTTTCCTCCACCCGCTGGCGGATCTCGGCACGCGGCATGCCCTGGCAGACCAGCGGGAAACCCATGTTCTTGCGCACGTTCATGTGCGGATAGAGCGCGAAGAGCTGGAACACGAAGGCAATGTCGCGATGCGAGGCGCGGTTGAAGGTGACATCCTCCCCACCCAGGAAGATCCGCCCGGACGTCGGCAGTTCCAGTCCCGCGATCATCCTGAGCGTCGTCGTCTTGCCGCAGCCGGACGGGCCGAGCATGACGAAGAACTCGCCATCGGCGACGGTGAAATTGGAATCCTTCACCGCGGTGAACTCGCCGAAATTCTTTTTGAGGGCTTCGACCCTGATCTCCGCCATGGCGTCCTATTCCGGAAAGTGGCTGACGATGATGAACATCACGGTGCCGGTCAGGATCGTGATGAAGGAATAGGTGAAGAGGGTCATGGCGAATGGCTGCATGAGCATGACAACGCCAAGCCCGATCAGCACCGTCGCGAGCAGCTCCCACGGCCCCCGCCGCAGGAGGCGGCGACGTCCCGCCCCTGTTGCCCCGGCAGCCAGGCGCGCGGCATGACCCGGCGGATGCGTCCGCTGTGCGGCGATCCTGTCGCGCGCGTTCTGAAGATCGCCGCCGGCCACTGCCGGCCTGGCCTTGTCTGCTGACCCGGTCATTTGCGAACCGCTCCGAAGGTGATGCCCCGCAACAGGTGCTTGCGCAGCAGGATGGTGAAGACGAGCACCGGCAACAGGAACAGCGTCACGCCCGCGCCGATGGCCGGCCAGTCGAGACCGCCCTCGCCAATGATGGTGGGAATGAAGGGAGGGGCCGTCTGCGCCGTCCCGGAGGTCAGCAGCAGTGCAAAGGCGTATTCGTTCCAGGCGAAGATCAGGCAGAAGATCGCCGTCGCCGCGATGCCCGTCGCCATCTGGGGCAGCACCACCTTCACGAACGCCTGCAGCCGCGTGTAGCCGTCGATCAGCGCCGCTTCCTCGTACTCTCTCGGGATCTCGTCGACGAACCCCTTCAGCAACCAGACGGAGAGCGACACGTTGACCGCCGTATAGAGAATGATCATGCCCAGATGCGTGTCGGAAAGTCCGACCGTGCGGTACATCAGGAAGATCGGGATCGCCACGGCGATCGGCGGCATCATCCTGGTCGACAGGATGAAAAACAGCAGATCGTCGGCCAGTGGAACCTTGAACCTGGAAAACGCGTAGGCAGCCAGCGTCCCGAGGAAGACCGACAGGAAGGTCGACCCGAAACCGATGATCACGGAGTTGAGGAAACGCTCGCCGAATTTCGACGGACCGGCGATGACCATGTGCCGCGAGCGAACCAGCTCCTCATACCAGGTCTGGGGCGGTGGCAGGCTTTCCATGTATTCCGGCGTCTGCCGCGAACGCGTCGTGAAGAGGTTCACGTAACCCTCGAGCGAGGGCTCGAACACCACCTTCGGCGGGTAGGAGATGGAATCGGGCGGCGTCTTGAAGCCCGTCAGGAAGATCCACGCCAGCGGCACCATGGTGACGAGTGCGTAGATGACCACCAGCAGGCCGGCGACAAATCGTGTCCGGCGCCCCGGAGCGACGACGGAGTGGGCGGTTGTCGTGCTCATCTGCTCTTCACCGTGTTGAGCGCCTTGACGTAGATGTTGGCCGCGCCGAACACCGTCACGAACAGGATGATGGCGAAGGCCGAGGACAGGCCCGTACGCCATTTCTCGAAGGCCTCGCGCTTCAGGTTGATCGAGGCCAGTTCCGTCACTGATCCGGGACCGCCCGATGTCAACTCAACGACGAGATCGAACATCTTGAAGTTCTCGATGGCGCGAAACAGCACCGCCAGCATCAGGAACGGCATCACCATCGGCAGCGTGATCGACCAGAAGGTGCGGAAAGGTCCGGCCCGGTCGACCTCAGCCGCCTCGTAGATATAGTCGGGAATTGAGCGCAGCCCCGCGAGACAGATCAACATCGTGTAGGGCGTCCACATCCACGTATCGACGATGACGATCGCCCAGGGCGCCAGGTCGACGCTGCCGATCATCTGGAACGAGGAGGGATCGGCGCCGGTGAAGAAGCTCACCACATAGTTGAAGAGGCCGATCTGCGGCTGGTAGAGGAAGGTCCAGAAATTGCCGACGACGGCAGGCGACAGCATCATCGGCAGCAGGATGATCGTCGTCCAGACCCCATGTCCGCGAAAGTTCTTGTTGATCAGCCATGCAAGGCCAAAGCCGATCAGCACCTGGAAGAACATCGTCCAGAACAGGAAATGCGACGTCACCAGCATGTTGTGCCAGATGTCGCTGTCGGTCAGCACGCGCTCGTAGTTGCGCAGGCCCACCCATTCGACATCCCGGTTGGGCCTGTTGGCGCGAAAATTCGTGAAGGACAGATAGACCGTCCAGATCAGCGGGAACACGTTGATCGCGAGCAGAAGCACGATCGTGGGCGCGATGAAGATCCAGGCGATCGCCCGGTCCGACAGGCCGCGCACTTTCCGCGCAACGCCGGCCGGCGTCCGGCCGGCCACCTGCTCGGCGACGCTGCTGCTGATCTCTTGCTGTGACATGACGAGGTTCCGATTGGGCGACGGTCGGGCGGCAGGCAGGATTCAGGCGAAGTGCGCAGGACGCGGACCGGCCGGATCTCCCGGAGGTTCGCGAACCGTACCCTTGCGCGGGATGTCCGCACCCGGTTCACTCCGGCATCTCCCCCGCCGCCGATTGCACGGCGGGGGAGCGTCACTGGGGATGCGTTTCAGAGTTTGCCTTCGTCCTCGAAGGTCTCCGTCCAGTCCTCGATCAGTTTGTCGAGGGCCTCCTGGGCGGTGCCCTGGTCGGCCACAACGTAGTCGTGCAGCCGCTTCTGCATGGCCAGAAGCAGTTCGGCATAGGCCGGCTCCTGCCAGAAGTCCTGCACGCCCCCCATTGCCACGAGGAAGTCGGCCGCAAACGGCTGGCTGTCCTTGAAGCCCGGGTCGTTCAGGACCGAGTTGTGGGCCGAGTAGCCACCAAGCGACCACCACTTGGCCTGCACCTCGGGCTGGGCGAACCACTTGATGTACTTGAGCGCCTGTTCCTTCTTGTCGGAATAGGAAATGACGGAGATGCCCTGTCCGCCAAGCGTCGAGGCTTCGACGTTCTGCCCGGGATTGACGAAGAAGCCGATCTTGTCGCCGCCGACCTGCTCGTCCTTGTAAAGGCCCGGGAAGAAAGCGAACCAGTTCATCGCCATCGCCACCTGGCCGGACTTGAAGCTGTCGAGGCTCTCCTGCATGTAGCTGTCGGTGTAGCCCGGCGCCGTGCAGCACTTGTAGAGTTCCTTGTAGAACTCCAGCGCCTCCACCGCCTCGGGCGAGTTCACCGCGCCTTCCATGTCGTATTTACCCGGCGTGTTCTCGTACTTGAACCCCCACGCATAGAGCGCGCCGGTCGCACCCATGGTGATGCCCTCGGAACCGCGTTCGGTGAAGATGTTGATGCCGTAGCGGGTCTTGCCGTCGATCTCCCGGCCCTGGAAGAACCTGGCGATCTCCATCAGTTCCTTCTGGGTCTTGGGCGGCACCAGGTCGCGACCGTACTCGGCCTTGAAGGCTTCCTGTATCTCGGGCTTGGAGAACCAGTCCTTGCGATAGAACCAGGCGTTGGCATCGCCCATCGCCGGAAGTGCCCAGTAGTTGGGTGTTCCCTTCGGCCAGGTGGAATAGGCATAGACAGTCGCCGGGGCGAAATCGTCCATGCTGATCTTCTCGGCTTCGAAGAAGTCGTTGAGCTTGACGTAATGCCCGTTCTCCGCACCACCGCCGATCCACTGGCTGTCGCCGATCAGCAGGTCACAGAGCTTTCCGCCGGAGTTCAGCTCATTGAGCATGCGGTCGGCGAAATTCGGCCACGGCACGAATTCGAACTTCATGCCGATGCCGGTTTCGGCGGTGAAATCCTTCGACAGCTCAACAAGCGCGTTGGCCGGGTCCCAGGCAGCCCAGCACAAGGTGATGTCTTCCGCCTGTGCCGACGTGACGGCCAACCCGCTCATCATCGTACCGCACAGGGCTGCAGCCCATGTCTTCCGATATCTGTTCACGTGATCCTCCCACAGTCTCGCGGCTGTTGTGTCGGGCCCGCAATGTGCAGTCACCGGCCGCGCCCCCGCCTCCCGCGTGGACTCCACCCGTTTCGGATGTTTACCGCGATGTTTAGTTGGATAGTGAATGCTAAACAAATCAAGCGATTTCGTTGCTGCAAAGCCGCATATTTCTTCCGCAGCGCAACAACCATTGCGTGTCAAAAGCGGAAAAATAATGAATTAATTTCGATATGAAACGGGTCAAGGTAACATCATTACGCGGCTGCCCGAAAAAATGAAAACGCTGATTATAAACATTTTCCGTTCGATTTTCTTCGCATGCCAAAAAAAGCACCGGAAGCTTCTGGCTCCCGGTGCCTGTAGAAAAGGGGTCGTCTGGCAGCGCAACAGGGCCCCAGATAAAAAATTCGGAGTGGGGTTCAACCCTGCCCGTTCAGCGAAGCAAAATCCTCGCCGGCTTCGGCCAACCGGGCAAGCAAGAGAGCCGGTTCCCAGAAGAACGGATCTTCCGCATGAAGCTGCCGAAGATCGGCAAGCACGGATGCAAGACCGGTCCGGTCCGCGTGATGCATCGGGCCGCCGCGCCAGCGCGGAAAACCGTAACCGGCAATCATCGTCACATCGACATCGAGCGGACGCAGGGCAATACCTTCTTCGACGATTTTCGAGGCCTCGTTTATCATCGCGGCCATATAGCGTTTGACGATCTCCTCGGTGGAGAAGCTGCGGGGCGTGATTCCCTTTGCCTTACGCTCGGCAGCGATGATGGCCTCCACCTCGGGGTCCGGAGTTCCCCGCCGCGCACCGTCCTCATAAAGATAGAAACCGCGCCCGGTCTTCTGGCCGAACCAGCCCCGCTCGCACAGCCGATCTGCAAAACCCACGACCCTTTCACGGGGATCGCGTGTCGCCGTACGACGCTTGCGTCCTGCCCAGGCGATATCCAGCCCGGCAAGATCGCCCACCGCGAATGGGCCCATGGGAAAACCGAAGCCGACCAGGGCGGCATCGATCTCGTAGGGACTGGCGCCATCCTCGACCATGTAGTCGGCGGCCTTCCGGTAGGTGTTGAGCAAGCGGTTTCCGATGAAGCCGTCACAAACGCCCGCCCTGACGGCGACCTTCTTCAATCGCTTGGCCAGCGCAAACCCGGTCGCCACGACATCCGCGCCCGTCCCCTTGGCGACAACCACCTCCAGAAGCCGCATCACATGGGCAGGAGAAAAGAAGTGAAAACCGATGACGTCCTGGGGCCGCGCGGTGACGGCAGCGATCTCGTCGACGTCGAGGTAGGAGGTGTTCGTTGCCAGGATCGCACCCGGACGTGCCACCGCATCGAGCTTGGTGAAAACGTCCTTCTTCACGTCCATGTCCTCGAAGACCGCCTCGACCACGAGATCGGTCTCGGCAAGCGCAGCGTAGTCGGTTGCCGTGCTGAAATCGCGCCCGAGGATCTGTTCGCGGCGCGCCTGGGACAGCTTGCCACGACGAACGCCGTCGTCGAGCAGCTTCGTCACGATACCGCGCGCCCGGTTCGCGCTTGCCTCATCGCGTTCGACCAGGGTAACCGGCAATCCCGCGTTGAGAGCCGCGACCGCGATGCCGGAACCCATCGTGCCGCCACCGATCACAGCGACAGAGGCAATGTCTCGCGGCGTTGTTCCCTGCGCCTCCGGGATCTTCGCCACGGCGCGTTCCGCGAAGAAGGCATGGATCAGACCGGCCCTCTGGTCGGAATTCATCAGTTCGGTGAAAAGCGCCCGCTCGCGCGCCAGCCCCTCGGCGAAAGGCAGGTCGAAGGCCGCCTCGACTGCATCGATCGCGACCATCGGCGACAGCTGCCCGCGCGCCGACTTCTTCGTGCTTGCCCGCCAGTCGGCAAACAGAGCCGGGTCTTTCTCGCCCGGATCCAGTTCACAGCTGCGCCGCCCCTTGTTCCCGTCCGTGATCATGGTGCGGGCAAACGCCTTGCCCGCTTCCAGCGGGTCGTCTCCGTCCACCACCGCGTCGACAACGCCCAGCTTGAGTGCTTCTACCGCTCCGACATGGCGGCCGCTGGTGATCATGTCGAGCGCGGCGGGCGCTCCGGCCAGACGCGGCAGCCGCTGCGTGCCGCCGGCGCCGGGGAGAATGCCGAGGGTCACTTCCGGCAACCCGACCCTGGTCGAGGTGAGAGCAACGCGCACATGACACCCCAGAGCAACCTCCAGCCCGCCGCCAAGCGCCGTCCCGTGCAGGGCGGCGACGACCGGTTTGGCACAGGCCTCGACCATGTTGATCACGTCGGGCAGGAACGGTTCGGCCATCGGTTTGCCGAACTCGCGAATGTCCGCACCGGCAATGAAAGTGCGCCCGGCGCCGGCAATCACCGCGACCTTTGCCTCTCCATCCGTGGTAAACCGCCCGATGGCGGCGGCCAGGCCCGCACGCACGGCCTGGGAGAGCGCGTTGACCGGCGGATTGTCGATGACGATCAGCGCGATGCCGTCCTCGACAGAGTAGCGAACGGGTTCGATCACGAAGGCGTCTCCTTGCAAATGGCTATACGGCGGCTCCTGACCGCCGGGCGGGCGCAGTTTAGGGGCCAAGTCAGGTGTTTCAATCTTAAAATATCGGAGGTGCCGGACGTCTCGTGCACCGAGGTCACGTCAGCGCAAGGGTAATGTCATCGAGCGGCAACCCGGCGATCCGCGTGCTCCATGTCTCGCCGGGTGCCACGGGAAAGGCGCGGGTCAGCGTCCCTGTCGTGACCACGGCACCCGCCCCTATCCCCGTCGCGAGCGCGGTATCGGGCAAGCCGTCGACCATCGCCTTCAACGCACTCAAGGGCCCGCCGAGAACGTTTTCCGAATGTCCGGAATCGGCATGCTGTCCGTTCTTGAAGAGGTCGAGCGTGAAGTCGCCAAGGCGCGCCAGCCAGGCATCCCGGTTCTCGCGCGTGACCGGCGCGAAGGCCCTGTGCCTCAGCAATCCGTGCAAGGCAAACGCCGCAACGGTGTCGGCCGCCTGGAACCGCCATCCGGGAAACGGCGATTGCACGAGTTCAAATCCCAGCGCCACCCCGTCAATACAGGCGAGCAACTCCCCCTCTCCGGCGCCGGGCCGCAACGGGGCGGCGATACGAAACACGATTTCCGGCTCGATCCGAGGCTCCATCAACCCCGAGATGTCGCAGGTGGAAACGTCCGGCCCTGCCACCTCGGCGACCGTCGTGTCGTAAACAGGTCCCCAGATCGGGGCATGAACGTCGTACTCGTCCCAGATCGTTCGGTTGGTGAAACCGATCTTCCATCCGGCAGGGCGCTCGCTCCGCGCTCGTCTTTGCTTGATGATGGCCGCCGACACCTCGTAGGCCCGCACCAGCCCGAAGGTCGCGTCGTCATCCGTTATCGGCGGGCAGGACCCCGCATGCCCGGCAAGGTCCAGCAGCCGGCTGGCTAGTTCCGCGTCGTCATCTCTCATGGGTTATGGTCCTGTTCTCGCGCGCTCTTTCGATGCCGTGGCACGATGGCCGGGCTTCCCGGACCTGGCAAGCTCGGCGCCACGCCCGTCCCTTCCGACGGTCCGCTTTCCGATAGCCGGGCTCCGCGCTATCTTCCGCCAGACCCATTGTCCGATCCCGGAGATCATCTCGATGCTGAGACTTCTTATCGCGCTTTGCGCCCTTTTGCCCCTGTCGCTGGGCGCAGTCGCCGCCGAACTCGAAATCCGCGACATCGTCATCGGCACCGGAGAGGAAGCCGTTCCCGGGTCGACCGTGACAGTGCACTACACGGGCTGGCTCGCCAATGGCACGAAGTTCGACTCAAGCCTCGATCGAGGCGAGCCCTTCTCCTTTCCGCTCGGGGCAAGCCGCGTGATCCGAGGCTGGGATCAGGGGGTCGAGGGGATGCGGGTCGGCGGCAAGCGCGAACTCGTCATCCCTCCCGAACTGGGCTATGGCGCGCGTGGTGCGGGCGGCGTCATCCCGCCCAACGCGATACTGCGCTTCGAGGTCGAGCTGCTCGCCGTCTCGAAGGCCAATTTCGGCAGTCTCGACAATGATGCGCTGAAACGGAAACTCGCCGACGGCGCTGTTCTGGTCGACATTCGCCGACCCGAGGAATGGAAGGAAACGGGTGTTATCGAGGGCGCCCGTCTCCTCACCTTCTTCGATGGAAGCGGCAAGGTGAATCCCGGCTTTCTCGCAGACTTCACGGCTCTGGCCGACAGGAACGATCCCGTCGTGCTGATCTGCCGAACCGGCAGTCGTTCCTCCGTTGTCGCCCGCTATTTGGCGGAGCGCGCCGGCTACAGCAAGATCGACAGCGTCGAGAAGGGCGTCATGAACTGGATCGCGGAGGGCAACCAGGTCACGACCGCGTCCCTGCCGGAAAATTGCTGGCTTTGCTGACGCCGTCGTCCGGCCCCCACTCATCCTTCTGCGCCATGTCGGCGGCGCGCAACAATGAGACCGCGCGCCGGATGCGCTGCACCGACGTTGCATGCGCAAGAAGCGCATAGATCGCCAGGCCGGCGGCGATGGTCGTCCCGGCAGGCAGACCGACAAGCGACAGCCCTCCCGCTGCAAGCAGCATCGCGCAAAGAAAAATGATCCGTTCGAGCCGCTCGAAAAAGTCCGGCCAGGCCTCGTTGCTGATCGGGATCTCGATCGCCGTGCGTGCTTTCGCATAGCTGGTCATGACCCCGCCGGAAAAGGCGATCAGGGCAAGCGCCCATTGATCGTTGACCGCCGCGATCCCCGCGAGCACCACCAGTTCCTGATAGCGGTCGACCATCGCATCGAAATAACCGCCGGACTTGGTGCACATGTCGCGCCGCCGTGCCACGGCACCGTCCAGCGCATCGAAGGCGAAGGCAAAGGCGAGCATAAGACCGAACAGCGCTGGCTTTTCATGCCAAAGGTAGAGCGCCGAGCTCAGCGCCACGAGCGCAAGCCCTGTTGCCGTCACCTGGTTGGGGCTCATGCCGGCCTTGATGAGGGGGCTCGCCATGCGTTCCCACAGCGGGTCGATATGGCGCTTGAACAATCCGTCGATCATGGCGTTGTCCTTGAGGCCGAAAGGCCGGTTCAGCGATAAAGCGCAATGAGGCGCGAACGGTGCCGTTCGAGCATGGCGGAGCGGGCATCGCTCAAGGCCATGCCCTCGTGCTGCGGATCGTAGGTCTCGGCCGGCCCCGCCGCCAGCGCCGGCGCCGCGGCCTCCACGCTGTCAAACCAGCCCAGGCCCGTACCGGCGATTGCCGCCGCTCCGCGAACGCCCGCATGCCGGGGTGCGCGAACCACGACACGCCGTTTGAGAGCATCGGCAAGCCCCTGCGCAAAAAGCGGGTTCACCGCAGCCCCGCCGACGAGCGGCAGGGGCGCGTCCTGAAGCACGCTCTTCTGTTTCGACACCTTGGAGAGAGCCCAGCGCATGTTGAGCGCGACACCTTCCAGCACCGAGCGCAACAGAGCGCTCCGGTCATGTTGCATGCCCAGCCCGTAGAACACGCCGCGCAGGCGGTCGTCATCGACGGGAACCCGTTCGCCCGCCAGCCACGGCACGAACAGCGGGTCATCGGCCCGCGCCGGACCGATCCCTTCATAGGCACGGGCAAGTGCGCTATCGGCATCGCCTTCCGCCTCGCCGGTCAGGCGTGCGGCCCAGGCAAAGGCCGTGCCCGCGCTTTCCTGAGTCGCAATCAGCAAGGGCCTGTAGCCGACGCTTGAGGAAATTGTCGCGAAGGAATGAAAGATGTCGATTCGCCGGGAGGGGAAGAACCCGCTGAGCCAGGCACTGGTGCCGGCATAGGCGTGCAATTCGCCATCGGCCATCGCGCCGGAGCCAATGGCCGTCGCCGCCACGTCGCCGGCACCGGCAATCACCGGCAATCCCGGCTCCAACCCGAGTTCGGTGGCCGCATCCGTCAGCAGACCACCAACCGTTTCGGTGCCGTCGACGATCTCCGGCAACTTGTCGAGCGGAATACCCAGCCGTCCGGCAAGATAGGCGGACCAGCCTTCCCGCCCCTTCCTGGTGTCCATCATCCATGTGAGGTTGGCGCTGTCGGCAGTCGTCACGAAGCGCCCCGTCGCCCTGTTCAACAACCAGTCCTTGACGTCGAGAAGCTTGTGCGCACTGGCGAAGACGTCCGGCTCGAACTGTTTCAGCCACAGCATCTTGGCCGGCGGATCCATGCCGTTGTGCGATGGCGCGCCATTGGCGATGCGGGTCCATGCAAGGAGCTTGTCGAGCCGATAGCCGGCGAGCGAGGGAAAACCGCCATTCATCTGCCGCGACATCGTGCCGGCCCGCTTGTCGAGCCAGACGATCGCCGGACGCAAGGGCGTGCCCGACGCGTCGCTCGCGACAACACCGCACATCTGTGCGCAGAACACCAATGCGGCGGCGCGTTCGGCAAGATCGGGTATCAGCCCGCGCAGGTCCGCGATGCCTTCGGCGAGGGCCTTCCACCAGTCGGCCGGAGCCTGCTCCGCCTGGCCGGACGCGGGAAGCGACAATGGATAGGCCCGCATCGCGACCGCCTTCAGTGCCAGCGACCTGTCGAGCGCGGCAAGCTTGACGCCGGATGTCCCGAAATCGGCGGCAATCACGAGGTCGCGCGACAACCGGCCGGCACCGGCAATCCCGGCATCGCGCACATCCGAGTCCTGAGAACCGTTTTCGCCCACTTGCATTGCCCCCGCCTGCTGGCATCTCCAGAGCATTTGCTCCTTCGCCGGCATCGGGTTTATAGATTTCGGCGCCCCTTGAGAACCGGGGAAACAGGCCGGGGCCGCATCGGCACCACGGACGGCAACGTCCGCACATGACTTCCGGAGACTGGTGACATACCGATGCCAACCGATCGAGCCGACGCTCTTCAGCCCAATTGCGTCGACGTCGTCTACACATGGGTCGACGACAGCTTCCCCGGCTATGCGCAAACGTTGCGCGCTCACGCGACCGACCGACGCGACACCAATCCCAATCGCACACGCGACAATCTCGATCTTCTGCGCTATTCGCTGCGCTCGCTCGAAGCCTACATGCCCTTCGTGCGCCGGGTTCACATCGTAAGCTGCCGGCCGCAGGTGCCGGCATGGCTCGACACCGGCCATCCGGACATCCGCGTCGTGCATCACGACCGGATCATGGCGCCGGAGGTCCTGCCGACATTCAACTCCTTTGCCATCGTCAGCCATCTGGCGAGGATCCCGGACCTGTCTCCCCAATTTCTCTATTTCGAGGACGACATGCTGGCATTCCGGCCGCTGAAGCCAGAAGACTTCAAGGCGGCGGACGGGCGGTCGAAGGTCTTTCTGGAAGACCGGCCGTCGCCCGTGATGTCAGCGCTCGACCCGGCCAGTTCGAGCCCCTGGAACCTTGCGCTCGCCAGGGCCAACGAGGTGCTGGCGGTGGCATTCGGCGCAAAACCCTTTTCCTATCTTGCCCACGGACCGCAAATCATCGACCGGGATCTCTTCGCACGGATGTGCGAGCATTTTGCCGACGAGATCGCCGCCACGCGCCAGAGCCGTTTCCGGGCCCACGGCAATGTCCCTCCGGAATATCTCTATCCGCATTTCGCGCTGGAAACCGATGCGGCCGCCCGGGCCGACCGCGCGGACGTCCGGCAGATGGCCGGCTATGCGTCGCTGGAGAACTGGTACGCCTGGACCTGGCTGCAACTGCGCCGGCTGGAGTGGCGCAAACCCGCCACGATCACATTGAACGACAGCTTCGAAGACGCCCCCAATCCGCGCGTCGTCGCCCATGTGCGCCACACTCTCGAACGCTGGTACCCGCGTCCCTCGCGTTTCGAGAAAGCCGTTCAGCCAGGCAACGCCAGCGCCTCTCGGTAGATCTCCACAAGCCGCCTGCCCGTCGCCGGCAGATCAAGGTCCCGGGCACGCGCCGCCGACCAGCGGCTCAGCGCGGCCCGCTGGTCCGGCGTTGCAGCCAGTTCGGCAATGCGCCTGGCCAACGCCTCTGCATCTTCAGGCGGGACCAGCAGGCTGGCGCCCTCTTCGTGCCCCAAGACACCGGTGTAGCCGGCATTGGCCGCCGCAACCGGCAGCGCGCCGGCGGCCATTGCCTCGACGAGCACAAGACCGAAACTCTCGCCATAGGGTGCGGGAGCAACGAAGATATCCCAGCCGGCCACCAGTTGCCGCGCCGTTGCATCATCGGGTGTGTCGACCAGTCGTATGCGATCGCCATGGATACCCGCCATCGCTTCGCGGACAGACGGCAGAAGCGGTCCGCCTCCCGCTATCGTCAGATATGCGTTCGGAACCTGCGCGGCGATCAACGGCCAGGCTTTGAGAAGAACATGCAGGCCCTTGCGGGCCTCGAACCGGCCCAGAAAGCCGACCTCCAGCCGCCCGGGCATACGTTGCCCTTGCCCGGAACCGGCCTCCCGCCAGGGAGCCAGGTTCACGGCCGGCGGCAGAACATGCGCCGTGATGCCTCGCTCTTGCGGGCGCAGATGTGCCAGCGGCGCCTCCGACGGCACCACGACAGCCTGCGAGCGCTTCATGAAATAGCCGGCGACAGCGTGCAGCGCACGTCCGGACAATCCACCGGCATTGGCCGCGGGCAGGGTTGCGTGGAACGTTGTCACCGTCGGGAGATGCAGCCTCCGCCAGATCTGCCAGGCCATCAGCGGGGTCCACGGCGTATGCAGATGGACGACCTCCGCGCCCCATCCGTGAAGATCCGCCGCCAGGTCCCTCAATTCGCGCCGCCCGGCAAGGCTGACTTCGAACCGGGTGCCGAACATGGAAACCATGCGCGCCCGACCGCAACAGGTTGCCTCTCCGCCGGCAACGCCGGTAGGCGGATACGGCGTGACGACACGTACCGCGTGCCCCTCTTCTCTCAGCCAGCGGGACAGGTCGCGGACATGCGACTGCACCCCGCCGGGCCGGGTCATGTCATAAGGACAGATCTGGACGATCTTCATCGCGGCCCGCTGTCCCGCCCCTTGGCGAGAACCCCGCTCAGCCCCTCGGCGATATCCGAAAGCCCGTAGACCAGCAGGAACAGCGTCAGAATTGCGAGATGGCCGGTTGCCAGCGCAAACGCGAGCAGCACCGGTATCAGCCCGCTCAGTCCCGCCAGGAGCGCAAGGATCAGGCCCGTGAAGGTCACCTGTTCCTGCTTCGCCTCAACCGCTGGAGCCGGCGTGCATGTTTCGGCACGCTCGCCTGCATCGCGCACGACACGCGCGAAAAGCCGGCTCCAGCCGGCGGCCAGCCCGATCGCGCTCCAGAACGCGCCTCCCTCCCCTGCACGGTCCGCAAGTATTCCGATGCTGGCGTAGAGCACTCCCCACTGGACCATGTCGACGAGAAAATCGAACGTCGCTCCCCGGACACTCGTGCCGCCTGTCGCCCGCGCCAGCCCCCCATCCACGCAGTCGAGCACCTGAAACGCGATGGCGAGACAGACGACGGTCGTGCCGGCCAACGGCACCGACGGCAGGAACGCTGCAGGGAGCATCGCAAGCGCCACGACCAACGCCGCAACAGTCACCGCAACGGGCGCAACGCCAAGTCGCGCCAGGGGCACGATCAGAAGCATGCTCGGCAACCGGTAGAAAACAGCCACCGCCCAGTCGCCTCGCAATTCCGCCTTTAGCTTCCCCCGCCGATATTCGGACCAGAGGCCCTTTACGGTTATCGACGGCTGCATCCCCGTTCGCCCGTTCACGCTTGCTTTCAGCAGTGCCAACCGGCTATTGCCCCGGCCGGACACCTCCCCTATTACTGGACTGCCTTACCACACTCCGACGGTTTCATGCTCGATATCAAAGCGATTTTTCTGGCCGCCGGTCGCGGCGTGCGGATGGGTGAACGCGGGCGCATGACGCCCAAGGGCCTTATCTCGATCGGCGAGCGGACCTTCCTCGAGGAGGCGGTAACGACCCTGGCCGACAATGGAATGGGCAACGCTCGCGTCGTCACGGGCCATCTTGCCGAGCAGTATCGCGATCTGGCTGCAATCCGTTGCCCCGATCTCGACCTGCGGCACAATCCCGATTTCGAGGTGAAGGGTTCGCTTCAAAGCCTGCTCGTCGGGCTTGAGGGAGAGGACGGTCCCTGCCTGCTGCTCGAATCGGATCTCATTTTCGAACCGCGTGCTGTCGCCACCGTCATCGCGCGACCGGATCGCTCCGCCTTGCTTGTGTCAGGTGCGACCGGAGCGGGCGACGAGGTTCATGTCTGGGCCGACAAAACAGAGGGCGACCACTGTCTTCGCGATATGTCGAAGCTTGTCGATCGCTGGCCCGATGTTCCTCATGGCGAGCTTGTCGGCCTCACCTATCTCACCGGGGACGCGGTCCGTTACCTGAAGCGCATCGGTCCCGATCTCGTGCTCGACAACGCCATGGAAGACTATGAAAACGGTCTTGTGGAGCTTGCCCGCTCACATCCCGTGACCTGTCCGAAAGTGACTGATCTTGCCTGGGCCGAGGTCGACAACGAGGCGATGCTGGCCCGCGCCGCCGAGCAGGTGTATCCGCGCATTCTCGCCGCCCGGGCGCGCTGACGACCGCACGTTGTGCCGGACACTCCGGGAGCGGCCGGTTCCCTTCATCAGTGCGGGCGTGACAGCACCGCCTGGGCAGCCAGCGTCCCGAGCAGTGCCAGAACGATCGAAAGCCAGCTGCTGGTGAACCCCGACAGCACACCGATCTCTCCCATCGCCCACGACACTTTCGTCGCCACCAGCGCCAGATAGCCGCAAAGGGCCAGCATCACGATCCTGAAAGGCGAGACGATCCGCCCTGTCCCTGCCACCGGCGCAAGGCTCGCGCCGAGCAATGCATAGGCTCCCGGCAGGAAGAATGCCGCCCAGCGTCGCCACAAGGCAGCGTCGACATCCGGCCCCTTCAGCGGGTTGTCGTCATCAGCCAGCCGTTCAAGAGGCCGCTGGGGCAGGTAGAACGCCGGAATGTCGTAATAGGTCAGCGTTTCCGGCAGGAGATCCAGCCGCAATTCCAGGACCGGATACTGACTGATCAGGTAGAGCGACGTCTGGGCAAAGGCGGGGGGTTGCCCCTCGGTGCCGGTCTCCTCTCCCGGCAGGCGCGCCCACAGGTCGACCCCGTGGAACCGCCAGAACCCCGGCCGGCTCGACGGTTCGCCGCGTCGGGCAACGATCACGTCCCTCAGGTCGCCCGCCACGACACCCCGGTAGAACTCAACATCCGTCAACTCCGGTTCCCCGGACCTCAGGACCCTGGCCTTGAGCGCACCGCCATTGACGACAAACCAGCTCGGCTCACCGAAATCGCCGGCGGCAAACCGCCGCCCGTAGCCGCCAAGCTCCAGTTCGGCCTGGACGAAAACGGCAGCGGGCCGCAACCAGCGTTCCAGCGCGAACTGAAAGCCGCCCGTCACCAGCGCGAACAGGCACACGACGGCAAGCGTCTGTCGCGGAGACCAGCCGGCCGCCCCCATCACAGTCGTCTCGCGGTTGAAGAGGCGGATCAGTTCGGCCGCAAAGACCCCGATGAAACAGGCGACAGGGAACAACCGGGTCGCGATGTCGACAGCCCGCAAGCCGAGATAAGTCGCCAGCAGCAGAGCGGGATTGCGATCGAGTTTCCCGGCCTGCTCCAGCACCTGGTCCAGCGTCTGGGCCAGATCGATGGCCCACGCAACAATCAGGAACATGGCCATGACCAGAATGGCCGCGCCCAGATGTTGCGTGAAACCACGTCTTGCCAAAAGACCGAGGATCGGCATGCGCGGGCGCGCTCCGGTCCGTTGCAAGGGAACCGGCTGGCCGTGCCGTACAGGATATGGCGTGCCTGGTGTGATCGTCATCGCTTCAAGCCCGCTCGCGCACGGGCCGCAAAAGCGCCGCTGCCCTGTCCCGAACAGCCATGGTCGCCGCCAGGGACGCGGCCACGCCCACGCCCATCGCCGCAAGCAGCGCCATTCGAGGCTCAACCGCCGACAAGCCGCCGAGAAGGTTGCGCAAGAGAATATCGAAGACAAGAAGCGTCGCACATGCCAGCGGCATCGCCAGCATTCCGGCAACGCCGCGCCCGGCGAAGGCACAGGCAATCAGCGCCAGAAGTGGCGCCACCAGCACCGCGACGGCCCGCGCCAACCTCTCGCCTGCAATCCGCCGCGCCTCGCGCGCCGTCTCGCCGCCCGCCGCGTCAGGCCCCAGTGCCTCGAACACCGTCCACTCGCTCGCCACATCCTGGCGCAGCGCATGGTTTAGGATATTGTCGAGACTGACCGGCAGGGAGACGTTCTCCACCTTCACCTGCGGAAGGGACGGGACGTTCGCCATGTCGGTCTGCCCGAGCGCCAGCAGGTTGGGGCCGCGTCCCCGGCGGAGCACTCCGGCACCCTCGCGATGTTCCACCCGGACAAAATCATAGGCGATGACGCGTCCCAGGCCGAGATTGTAGTCCCCCTTCAAGTCGGGGCCGATCAGCTTCCAGTCGCCGGCCTGCGTCACCCGCCAACGCCCTGCCTCGCCGGGCTGGTGAACGAAAAGACTCTCATGCGGTGGATCAACACTCGTATCGGAGAGCGCAGCGAAGGTCTTGCCCCGGATCGTCTCGATCAGGGTACCCTCGCTCGGACCGGTAATGCGGTCGAACAGGAGTTCGCTCTTCAACTTGAAGATAACCGTGCGCGTCGCATTGCGTGCCAGCGGATCGATCACGCCGGAAACGGCAAGGCTTGCAAGGAAGGCAAGTCCGCCGAGCGACAGAGCCACGCGAACCGGCAGGGTCCACGCAACCCCCGCTGCCGACAGCGCCACCATCTCGCGCTCCTCACGGGCGGCGGAGAAAGCGAAGTAACCGCCGATGACACAGGCAAGCGCCAGGGCGAAGTCGAATATCTCGGGCGAGGTGAGCAACAGCACGGAAACCGCGGAAGCAAGGTCACCGCCATTGCCCAGCACCTCCTCCAGGATGCCCGTGAGCTTTTCCGCCAGGAATACGATCTCGATCGTCACGACGACGATCGCGACCCTGCCCAAGGCACGCAGGAAGAGAGATCGCGCGGCAAGCGACATCAACGGTCTCACCGACCGGTTGCCTCGTTCGATGCGAGCGGCTCCGTCCCCGCCAGGCATTCCCGTCCCGGATTGTCCTTCCGTCTCATCGCTCCCCGTCATGTTTCATGCTATTGCGGCACCGGCATCGGTCCCGTGCTCGCGGGTGCGCCGCGATTCCGTCACGACATCATAGGGCCGTCGCCATGTCCCGTCTTGTTCATAGAGTGAAGCAGGGCCTCGCGCATACGCTCGCCCTTTCCTTTGGCGCCGGCCTGTCTCCGGTCTGGCCGGGAACGGTGGGCGCGGCGGTGGGTCTCCTTTGCGCCGTCCTCCTCCGCACTGTCCCGCCAGCCGGCCAGGTCGCCGGACTGGTTCTGATGTTGATGATCGGCATATGGGCATCCGCGATTGTCGCCAGGGCATGCCGGGAAGACGATCCGCAATGCGTCGTCATCGATGAAAGCTTCGGCGCGGCCGCCACCGTCCTGGCCCTCCCGCCGGAACCGCTGTGGTGGGCCTTGGGCTTCGTTGCCTTCCGCTTCTTCGATATCGTCAAGCCATTCCCGGTCAACTGGGTGCAGGACCATGTGAAAGGCGGCACCGGCATCATGCTCGATGACGCCGCCGCCGCCCTCTATGCCATCGCCGTACTCTGGCCCGTGTCCCGATTGCTTGCTGTGTAAGGACGGAACAATCCCGGTCTCACCAAAGACCCGCCAGCCACACAAGGGCGGGCGCCGCGATCAGCCAGGCATCCGTGATATCGAGAAGCCCCCCTTGCCGCGGCAGCACCTGCGGATAGTCCTTTACACTGGAGGCCCTCTTCAAGCGCGAGCCGGCAAGGTCCCCGGCAATCGCCGTCACCGCAATCAGGATCGCGGCGGACAGCGACGCGCCGATGCTCCAGTCGACAACGAGCGGACCGGCCAGCGCGGCCGTCAGCCCCAGCATGACGGCGCCCGCGACAAGCCCCTCGACGGTTTTTCGGGGACTTAGCCTGGGAAAGGCCGGCCGGCGCCCGAACAGCTTTCCGCCAAGCAATGCATAGCTGTCATAGGTTTCGACGAGAAGAAACGAGACGAGCACCAGTCCCGAGTTTTCGGGTTCACGCGCCACCATGACGAACAGCAGCACGGGAAAGCCCGGAAAGACGGCGACCTCGACGGCAAGCCGCATGCGCTGGGTCGCCGTTGCACCCGGCCAGCGCAGGCCCGCGACGCACAAGGCCTCGTAGGCGATCCGGACGGCCAGCAGGCCGAGCAGCGCGTCCAGCCAGGGCGATCCGAGCGCGAAAGGCAGCAGGGCGCCGGCAACGATTGCACATTCGGTGGCAAAGACCGGCCAGAGAGGACGCGCGCGCGGTGCCGTCGCCGGCAGCAGGCTGCCGACACCCAGCAGCACCGCGCCAATGACCAGGCAGGCGAGAACAGCAACGGCGGCGAGTTCGAAGGAGAGTGTCTGGGTCGACATCGCGCCTATCCGCGACGGGTGCGCGCTACCCGCGTCTGCCAGATCCGCAGAGCCGGCGCCAGCAGGCTGTGCGCGTGGGCAAGCAATGTCATCTGTGCGCCCGGCGCAACGATGAAGCGCCCGTTCTCCACCCCCTTGACGATACGTTCCGCCACCGCCTCGGCCGACCACAACCCGCCACCGGCTGTGATTTCCCGGGTCGCTTGCGGCTTTGTCTCGTTTTCGGCGGCGAGTTGCGGCGTGTCGGTGTCCGGCGGGTAAGCCAGCGTTACGCCGATGCCATGCGGGGCAAGCTCAACGCGCAACACTTCTGCAAGACCGCGCATGGCGAATTTCGAAGGTGCGTAGGCCGAATAACCGTAGATGCCGAAGAAGGCCGCGCCAGACGAAACGAAGACCATGCGTCCGCCGCCCGCCGCCGCCATCCGCGGCGCCAGCGCGTGAGCAACATTCAGCGCGCCCATGTAATTGGTGCGCATCTGGGCGGCATGATCGTCAAGCGGTTGATCGAGAAAGTGCCCCGGGCGGGCAATACCCGCATTCATCACGGCCCAGCGAGGCACGCCCAGCACATCGACAAGGTCGACCAATGCGGCACTGACGGCCACCGGATCGCCGACATCGGCGGAGCGGCACTCGACACGCGCGTGCGGAACCTCGGCGACAACGGCATCCCGGACCTCGGCAAGACGCTCCGTCCCTCGGGCCACCAGCGCAAGGTTGTATCCACGCTGGGCGAGCAGCAATGCCAGCGCCCTGCCAATACCACTGCTGCCGCCGGTGATCAGAGCCACGGGGCGCATTGCGTCGCCGCCGGACGAGGTCGCCGTGCTCACGCGGCCCGTTCCCCGGCGAAAGCAAGAAGGCGGTCATATCCTTCCGCATCCTCGATCTGAACCGGAGGATGCTTGAAAAGAAATGCGCTCGCATCCTCGACCGGACCGGAAAGCCCCTTGTCGCGGGCGATTGCCGCGCAACGAATGGCGATCAGCGCCATCGCCGCCGCATTGGGCGAATCCTCGACCTCGAGCCGCATCTCGACATGGGTGCGCACCCCGCCGAAAAGCCTGCCCTCGAGCCGCACATAGGCAACCTTGCGATCCTCCAGCCAGGGCACGTAGTCGGACGGGCCGATGCGGATCTCGTTTTCGGTGAGACGCGCGTTCATCGCGGTCTGCACCGCCTCGGTCTTGGACTCGCGCTTCATCGCCAGGCGGTCGCCGTCCATCATGTTGAGAAAATCCGTATTGCCGCCGACATTGAGCTGATAGGTGCGGTCGACCTTGACCCCGCGCATGTCGGCAAGCCGCGCCAGTGCCCGGTGGGTGATGGTCGCGCCGAACTGCGCCTTGAAGTCGTCACCGAGGATCGGCAGACCGGCGCTGGTGAAGCGGGCAGCCCACACCGGGTCGGAGGCTATGAAGACCGGAATCCCGTTGACGAAGGCGCATCCCGCCTCCAGCGCGCATTCGGCATAGAACTGCGTCGCCTCGATCGAACCGACCGGCAGGAAATTGATCATCACCTCCGCCTCGGCCGCGCGCAGCGCCGCGACAATGCCGGCCTTGTCGAGCGCCGGTGCGCTCGAGACGACGAAGCTGCGATCCGGCGCCTGGTTGCGCATGAAAGCCGAGACCCCGTCAAGATCGGGACCTCGCAGCACCGGCGCCGTCATTTCCGAGAGGTCCCGATGGAAGATCTCGGTGCAGTTGGGAAGCGCCACCGCCGCCTCCCCGACAGTCCGACCGACCTTGCGCGCATCAACATCAAGCGCCAGCACAATCTCGACATCCTGCGGGCGATATCCGGCAAGAACGGGAAACGGAACGCCGACGGCGGCCTCGCCAAGCGCGCGACAATAGGCGACGCCCTGGACAAGCGAACTGGCGCAATTGCCGGCACCCACAACGGCAGTGCGGATCGTTCTGGCGGAAGAAGCGGTCATGATCGTGTTGTTACCCCCGAACCCGGCCCGGCTGCATGGTCCGCGCGCCGTCCGGGCATCCTTTGCCCACACCCGGAAACCCTGTTCCGGGTGGAAATCTCCTGCCCGCCGGCCTGGTCGCCGGCGGAGCAAGGGTTACTCTATCTGGATGCGTTCGACCAGCGCACGGCCGGTCTGCGTATCGTGGCCGGTGACCACAACTTCCCGGACACTCGGCATGAGGCCGCTTTCATCCACATCGACATAGGCGTAGCGCATTCGCATCTGGCGCCCGTCCACCGGAAGCAGCAGTTCCGCCCGCCCCGGTTCGACCAAGCGCAAGGTCGCCCTGCGCTCCGGGTAGGAAACCACATAAAGGGAGAAGACATCCGGATCGTCGGTGGCGCGGGCGCGCACGCCAAAAGCGAAACTGTCCTCGATCATCTTCAGCGCAAGCCGCTCGCCCGTCGTGTTGAAGCGCCGCCAGTAGGCCACGATCGGCTGGCGCGGATCGAGCTTGCCATCGTCGAGAAACCGCGCGGCATAGACGACCGTGTTCGAGTTGGTGGACCGCTGCAGGTAGAACACCATGCCCGGATCGTCGGGCACCGGGAAGTCCGGACGGACAACCGGCAGGCTGTCGACCTCTTCGACGACAGACCCGCTGGCGCGCTGCTGCGCGCTCCCATGGGTGATCACGGTGCCTTCCTGGGCGAACGCGGAAACGGCAGGAGCCGCAATCGCGATGCCCGCGGCCAGCACGCAAGGGACAGGCGAAGGGAGCAGCCGCCATGGCAAGGCCGCAAGCGAGGCGCGCCAGAAGCTCCGTCGGTGCGGTTTCATCGCAAGACCCACTCTGCCCGATCCTGCCCCGCGTCCGCCCTCAGGCGCCCATCACCGCCGTCTGCAGCTCGCCGCCGGCGCCCGCGTTTCCCGCGACCACTCCGGCGACAATCCCGATTGCCTTGTCCATCTGCTCGTACGTGTGATCCGCCGAGATGAAGAAGCGGATGCGCGGCTGGTCCTTGGGTACTCCCATCTGGACAATCGGCGGTGCATAGACGCCCTGCTCCAATAGCACCTGCGATGCGATCATCGTCTGCATCGAGGTGGCGAAGAGGACGGGCACGACGCCGCATCCGATGGCCGCACCCGTGTCGAGACCGGCCTCGCGGGCACGATCCCGGAAGTAGAGGGAATTATCGTGGAGACGCGTCACCCGCTGCGGATCGGCCTGCAACTGGTCTAGCGCTCCATGGGCGCTTCCCAGGGCCGCCGGCGAAAGGCCCACGCTGTAGACGAAACCGGGCAGCGTGAAACGCAGCCATTCGATCACGCCTTGTTCGGCACAGATGAACCCGCCCGACGACACAAAGGACTTGGACAAGGTTCCAACGGTCAGCTCTATCCGTTTCGGATCGACGTCGAAATGTTCGCAAAGCCCACGACCGGTGGCCCCGAGAACGCCATAGGAATGAGCTTCATCGACAAGCAGCCATGCATCATGCGCTTCCTTCAGCGCCACGAGCCTGGGAAGGTCGGGTATATCGCCGTCCATCGAGTACAGCCCCTCGACGACAACAAGGACGTTCCGATACTGGCCCCTGAGCTCGTCAAGCTGACGCTCGAGGTCGTCGAGGTCGTTATGGGCAAAGACCCGATGATCGTAGCGACCGTTCTTGGCCCCGACGAAAATCGAATTGTGGGCCAGTTCGTCGATCAGCACCAGATCGCGCGGCCCCATCAGGTAGTTGATAAGGGAGACATTGACGAGATAGCCGCTGACCAGCGACATCGCGTCCCCCACGCCCAGGAAATCGGCCAGCTTGCGCTCAAATACACGGTGACCGGCCCGCTCGCCGCCAACGAGGCGCGACGCGCCCACGCCGGTGCCCTGGCGGTGCAGTTCCTCGCTCGCCGCCGCGACCACGTCAGGATGCTTGCTGAGGCCGAGATAGTCGTAGTGGGCGAAGCTGATGAACGGGATGCCGTTCCGCTCGCAAAGCTCACGTTGCTGGTCGACCGGGAGAAAATAGGGGTTGTGCTGTTCGATGATTGCCTTGCCGGCAAGGCGAAAACGCCGTTCAGCGACTACGGCAAAGCTCGGCCGATCAGGCTTCATTCTTGTTTACCCCCAGAACCCGATCAACTGTCGAAAACAATTCGGGCCTTGTCAATTTCTTCAGTTGCGATATTTGCTTCGGCGACGCCCACAGCAGGAACCTCGCAAGGGGGTTCTGCTGTCCTGCATGCACCGATGTCATCCATCGGTCTTCCGGCGGTCTGGAAGCCGCAACCTGTCTCGACGACAGGAACGGCAAGATGATCGTAACCGGCGCATCTCCCGCCAGAGAGCTCCCCAACCCGAAGGTCCGACGCCAGCCGCCGCTATTGAATTCTGTTCAGGCTGATTTCGCTAAATAGCCGAAAGGCGTGGTACTGTCGAGTAAGCCAACGAAACGCTCACCGCCATCAGACGACCCAACAGCCCCGCAGTCCCTCTGCGCGCCGGACAGGTGCCTGTTCCGTGGCCTGCGCTGCGAAAGGCGTCACCAAGGATCGCATCCGGCCTGCAACAGGCGGAAATTGCTAGGTTTTGAAACCATCCGATTGGGTCACAAGACAGGCCCTTTGCCGATACGCAACAACACCGAGATATGGGGAGGACTGCGACAAGCTGCCTCCGCTTCTCGCACTTTCCTTCTTGGCTGACGTTTTCCACGGCCTCCGGCACGCCTGGGCAGGTGAACTTACCCTTGGGAAACTCCGCAAGCCAATGTTTTAATTGATTTTTTTGTAACCGACTCCGCTTTGGCCGATATCATCGGGACGGAGCTCGTTCCAGACCGGCAAGGCTAGCGGATCAATTTCTGTTTCATTTCTGTCACAACGGCTTCTGCCGCCGCCAGAAACCGTTCGATGACCCCGGTATCGATCGCCCCGATGGTCCCCACCCGAAATGTGCCGAGTTCCCGCATCTTGCCGGCATAGATCGCAAAGCCCCGGCGAGCGAGCGCGTCATAGAACGGATCGAACCGGTACCACTCCGCCTTCGGCTCGACAAAGGACACGATCACCGGTGCCTGCAGCTCGGGTTCCAGTGCCGGGCGAAAACCCAGCCTGCGCATGCCATCGACCAGTGCGTCGCGGTTTCCCCGGTAGCGGGCGAGGCGTGCTGCCGGACCGCCCTCGTCCTCCAGTTCCGCCAATGCCTCGACAAGAGCCGCCACGACATGCGTCGGTGGCGTGAAACGCCATTGCCCGTCGCCTGACAGAGCCCTTGCCTGATCGTGAAGGTCAAGCACGAGCGAAGGAGCCACTCCGGCACGCGCCTCGAGCTCATCGTGCCGGGCGATCACGAAACCAAGTCCGGGCACCCCCTGAAGGCACTTGTTGGACGAGGCCGCAACTGCCGAAATGCCGAGCGCGGCCATATCGAGCGGCAGCGCTCCAAAGCCGCTCATGCTGTCGACAAGGAGGCGACGGCCGGCGGCGCGTGTGACCGTCGCGATGTCCTCCAGCGGATTGAGAAGCCCCGAGGTCGTCTCGCAATGAACCGCGGCGACAACCGAAAGGCCCTGATCGCCGGCAAGTCTGCGCCCCAGTTCCTGGGGATCGTGGGTCGCAGTCTCCTCAACCTCGTAAACATCGAAATCCCGGCCGATCCGTCGACAGATCTCTGCCATGCGCCGGCCATAAGCCCCGTTGACGAGCAGAAGCACCCGCTCCTGAGGCGCCACGAGGCTGCCCAGCATTGCCTCCACGGCAAACGTGCCGCTGCCCTGAAGCGGCACGCAGACATGCTCCGCGTCTCCGCCGGCGAGCACCCGAAGCCTGTCAAGCATCGCTGCGCTGAGCCGCACGAATTCCGGATCGCGCGACCCCCAGTCGCGCTGCATCGCCGCCTTGACCCTTGCGCTGGTGGTCAACGGGCCGGGCGTCAGCAGCACCGTCCCGACCCGGACATCCCCCGTCATCGCGCGCTGCTCTCGTCAAGATGCGTCCGGAACCGGCGCGCGACCTCTGCCGGAGTGATGCCCGGTCGACCGAGACCGGCGACCTGTTCGGCCGCGACCTTCAGATGCAGCAGGCGCGGCCCCGGAGCGCCAAGCGCTTCCCTCACTGCCGCAAGGCCCGCTTCCAACCCGCTGGCGCGCGCGGCAAAGCGATAGCCACAGGCGCTGGCGATCGCGGCAAAGTCTACACCCGGCGAAACCGTCGCCTGACCGCCTGTCGACAAGTGACGTTCATTGTCGAGGATGACGTGGGTGAGGTTGTCGGGCTGTTGCGCTCCGATCGTTGCCATGTTGCCCAGCTTCATCAGCGCGGCACCGTCTCCGTCGAGCACCACGATCTGGCGCCCTGTGTTCAGTGCCGCCCCGAGCCCGATGGCACTGGCACCCCCCATCGAGCCGACGCAGTAGAGATGGCCGGGATGGTCCTGCAACGTGTAAAGCTCACGCCCCGTATGCCCCGTGGTCGCAACGATCCCCGCGCTTTGCGGAACGATATCGCGGATCGCCGCAAGCAGATCCATCCGCCGCGCCGGGGCGGCGCCGCCGAAGTCACCGACCTCGACCCTGGGAAGCGGCTCCGGGCGCATTTCGTCAAGCGAGCGTGATGCAATCGCCCCCTTGGGCTGGATCATCGCCACCGGCTGTCCGGTTGCCCGCATATGCGTGACCGCGACGGCAAGGGCCGGCTCGATCTCCCCGGCCGAGGTCGGAAACCCGACACGATGCGTTCCCACCAGATCGAGCAGCGGCGCGGTAATCTCGCCCATCAACGCGTGCTGCGGCTCGTCCGCCAAACCCGGCTCGCCGCGCCAGGTGGCGATGACAAGCGTCGGTATCCGAAACGGGTGGTTGAGCGAGGTCAGCGGATTGACCGCATTGCCAAGCCCTGAATTCTGGAACATCACGACAGTCTCTCGACCGGCGAGCCAGGCGCCTGCCGCGATCGCCACGGCCTCTCCCTCGCTGGTGGCTCCGACATAACGGGCGCCCGGGTCGGAGATCACCGCGTTCATCAGCGGCGTCAGGAAGCTGCAGGGAACACCAGTGAAGAAATCGATGCCCTGCCGCTTGGCACCGGCGAGAAAGTCGTCTGCCTCGATCATCGGTTACACCGCGTCCCGCGCCTGGGCGAGGTCCATCAGGTCGTTCACGTTGCGCCAGAAACCGCGCACATAGACAACGCCGATCGCCTCTCCCTCACCCGCCATCACCGTCAGCACGCGGCCGAGATCCGCCTCATCCAGTTCACCGCTAGCCTCCATCCGTCGGAGTGTCTCCTGAAGCCGCGCCGTGCCCGCCACACTGGCTCTCAACAGGCCGACCCATTCACCGTCTCCTTCGCCGGTCACAAAACCGCTCAGGCGCGGCGCGTCGCCCTCGAGACCCGGATCGTCGGTAAACGGTGCGGTGCATGCGACGGAATCGCGACCGCTACGCGTCCCCTCGGCACGCGGGTCGACCAGCAGGACGATGTCTTCCTGCCGATCCTCCATCAACGCGAGGAAAAACGGCCGGTAGAGAATATCGCCATAGGACACGATCGTGCCGGCGGCTTCCGAGCCGAGACCGAGCGCCAGAGAACGCGCCTCGCCGGTCGTCTGGTGATCGGGATTGTCGATCTTGGAGATACCGGCAACGGCCACCGCATCGCCGCGATAACCGACCACAACGCGAATCTCCTCCACCCCGTGACGCTTCAACGCGTCGACCTGCCGGCCGAGCAACGACTTGCCGCGCACCGGCAGCATGCATTTCGGTCGTTCTGCCGTCAGTGCGCCAAGCTCCTCGCCGCGCGTCGCGGCGAGAATGACGGCCCGCGCCGGACTGGACGCCGCCAGGTAGCGCTTTTCCGCTTGCTCCAGTTCCTGGGCACCTGCAAGCGAGAAGACGTCGCCGAGCGGGGCGACATCGCTTTCCACCTCGAGCAGCGTTTCCTGCGCCCGCAGGGTCGCACAGGTCTCCCGCATCGCCTTGATCGAACTGCGCAGATTGTGATTGGCCCAGATGATCATCGAGGCTCCGGCCTCGCGCAACCGCTCGGTCGGCGTACGGTAGTACTTGGTCGGGATCAGAACCACCGGCACGCGGTTCTCCCATTGCCGGCAGAAATCGAGGATCTCGTCAGCCGAACTCTTCTTCGAGTGAATGACGATCGCATCTGCACCCGCATCGGCATAGGCATGCGCGCGCCGCAGCGCTTCATCCACGCCGCGTCCCGCGATCAGCGCCTCGACGCGGGCCACCACCTGGAAGTCGGGATGACTCTGCGTGTCCTTGCCGGCCTTGATCTTGCCGCAGAACTCCTCGATGTCGGCCAGCGGCTGGTTCTCTCCCAGGAACGAGTTCGTCTTCGGAAAGATCTTGTCCTCGATGCAGACGCCTGCGATGCCCCGCGCGCACAGCTTGCCGACGAAGCGGCGGAAATTGTTGAAATTGCCATAGCCCGTGTCGCCATCGACCAGGATCGGCAGACTGGAGGCGTCCGACATGTATTCGAGCATGTCGAGCACCTGCGTCCAGGACAGCTCGTTGTTGTCGCGCACGCCCAGCGACGCGGACATCGACAAGCCCGACGCCCAGATGCCCTCGAAGCCGGCCTCTTCCACGATCTTGGCGGAAAGCCCGCTATGCGCCTCCATCAGGAAGGCAAGTTCCGGACGGGCCAGCAACCGCCGAAGCCGTGTGAATTTCGATGCGCCTGCCGTTGCGGCGTGACTGCCGGGCGCTCCGGTGTTCGCGTCCATTGGCACCCTGTCCCCTTCTGTCCCCCCGGGCGACCCCAAACGTCCCGGCACCTCATCCCTGAGGCGGCTCATTGGTAACGAAGCCCCGTGTGAAAGGGAAGACGGCCGCGGCGGACGGAGAACTTCAAATCGCGATGGCAGGATGGTACACTGCAACCTTTAGGGGAATTCGCATGTGACGAGGGGACCCGAAAATGAGTTTCGCAAACTGGGGAAAGACCAAAAAGCAGATTGAAGCAGAAAGGGCGGAGACCGAGAAATTCCATCGGGAAATCCGCGAAGATCTCGACGCTCATTCGCGCAAGCTGCATGAAGAGAACATGGAGCGAATGCGCAAGAGCAGCGAGAAGCAGTTGAAGCAGTGGCGGCTTGCGCAAAAGGGTATCTATTACGAGGAACTCTAGACAAGCCGAACGGCGGTGTTCCGGAGCCGACCCGCGACCGGGCGGCCTGCGGGATCGCGGGCAAGGCTGGCGCCCGCACCGGCCCGGGCACAATCGCGCCCGGGTTCAAATTTGCATCGCTGCCCTTGTTCAGGCGTTGACGTCGACGACGACGCGCCCGCGCACCTCGCCGGCAAGGATCGCCCGGCCTAGCTCCGGCAGGTCGGCAAGGCGCGCCGGCACCACCATCCCGTTAAGCGCGTCCATCGGCAGGTCCGACGCGATCCGCGACCAGGCCCGCACCCGGTCCTCATACGGGCGCATGACGGAATCGATGCCGAGCAGGTTGACCGCGCGCAGCAGGAAAGGAACCACGGTCGCCGGCAGGCCCGCCCCGCCTGCAAGACCTACAGCCGCGACCGAGGCGCCGTATTTCATCTGCCCGAGCACCCGCGCCAGCATCGCCCCGCCGACCGCATCGACGCAGCCCGCCCAGGTCTCGCTCTCCAGCGGCCGCTTGACCGTTTCCGCGATCTCCTCGCGCGCAACGATACGCGAGGCGCCCAGCCTCTTGAGATAGGCTTCCGTCTCCGGCCGGCCGGTCACCGCCGCGACCTCGTGGCCGAGTTTCGCAAGGATCGCGGTCGCGACAGAACCGACGCCGCCGGCAGCCCCCGTGACCAGAACCGGGCCATTGCCGACCTTCAGCCCGTGATCCTCCAGCGCCATCACCGCCAGCATGGCGGTGAAGCCGGCCGTGCCGACCGCCATGGCATCGCGGGTGCTGAGGCCCTGCGGCAAGGGCACCAGCCAGTCGGCCATCACCCGCGCCTTTTGCGCATAGCCACCCCAGCGCACCTCACCGACGCGCCAGCCGGTCAGCACCACCTTGTCGCCGGGCGCATAGCGCGGATCGGAGGAGGTCTCGACCGTGCCGGCAAAATCGATGCCCGGCACATGCGGCCAGGCGCGCACGAGCCCGCCGCCGGAACCAAGGCACAGCCCGTCCTTGTAATTCAGCGTCGAATACTCGACCGCCACGGTGACGTCGCCCTCAGGCAGACGGTCTTCCGTGATCGCCTCGACCTTGGCCGACACGACCCCCGCCTCGTCCTTGTCGACGACCAGCGCGTTGAAGCTCATGGCTTTCCTTCCCTTGAACCTGTCCTGGACCTGTCCTGGGACCTGCCCTTCATCTCTCCGCCCATTGGTACCGGCCAGCAAGGGCGATGAAAAGCGGCACGGCAATGAAGGGAGGTTTCGACCGCTCCCCACGCTCCGGAATGATGTTCTCACGCCAAGTCATTGGACGCATGGCGATGCCGGGGCTATGACCGGGGGAAGCTTGCCCCTCCTTTGTTCAGGAAAGAAGGCGTTTCCCGATCATGACCGCCCCGCTGTCGCATCTGCGCGTGCTCGATCTCTCCCGCGTCCTGGCCGGCCCCTGGTCGACCCAGGTACTGGCCGACATGGGCGCCGATGTCATCAAGATCGAGCGACCCGGCAGCGGCGACGACACGCGCGGCTGGGGCCCGCCCTTCGTCGCGGACGGGGCGGCGGCCGGCGAGAGCGCCTATTTCATGGCCGCCAACAGGGGCAAGAAGTCGCTCGCCGTCGATATCGCCAGCGAGAAGGGCCGCGCGCTGATCGTCGAGCTGGCGAAGAAGTCCGACATTCTGGTCGAGAACTACAAGGTCGGCGGCCTGAAGAAATACGGCCTAGACTATGACAGCCTCGCCGCCGTCAATCCGGGCCTGATCTACTGCTCGATCACCGGCTTCGGCCAGACCGGACCTTATGCCCAGCGCGCCGGATACGATTTCATGATCCAGGGCATGGGCGGGCTGATGTCGGTGACCGGCGAGCGCGACGCGCTGCCGGGCGGCGGACCGCAGAAGGCGGGCGTGGCGCTCGCCGACATCCTGACCGGGCTGAACGCCACCATCGCCATTCTTGGTGCCCTCGCCCATCGCGAGCGCAGCGGCGAGGGCCAGCATCTCGACATCGCCCTGTTCGACGTGCAGGTCGCCTCTCTGGCCAACCAGGCGCTGAGCTACCTCGTCTCCGGAAACTCGCCCGTGCGCATGGGCAACGCCCACACGGCCATCGTGCCTTACGAGGTCTTCGCCAGCTCCGACGGCCACCTGATCCTCGCCGTCGGCAATGACGGCCAGTTCGTCCGCTTCTGCGAGGTCGCCGGCCGGCCGGAGCTTGCGGCCGACCCGCGCTTTGCCGTCAACCGCGACCGGGTCGCCCACCGGGAGATCCTGGCGCCGATGGTCGCCGAGATCATCGCCACCCGCACCACCCGCGAGTGGATCGAGGCACTCGAGGCCGCTGCCGTGCCCTGCGGCCCGATCAACACCATAGCCGAAGTATTCGAGGAACCGCAGGCCAAGGCCCGCGGGCTGATGAACCCGGCCCTGCCGCATGGCAGCGGCGGCACGGTACCGGGCGTCGCCAGCCCCTTGCGGTTTTCCAAGACGCCGGTCAACGACAGGATCGCCCCGCCCGTGCTCGGCGAGCACACGCGAAGCGTGCTGGCCAACGTCCTTGGCCTGTCCGACGACGAGATCGCAGGGCTGGAGGCGGACGGGATCGTCGAGGCAAAGTAGCGCAATCTGCCGCTGCGGCAGGCATGCCGAAAAATTGTGCACTTTTTCATTGCACTGCACAATTGTGCAGACATCCCCTGAGCCAGCCTTTTTGCCGGGCTGGGGTCCCCTGCCGGCGATCCTGCCGGCAAAGCGAAGCGAATCCAGCCTGTTAAGGTTTCGGTAACATCTGCGGGCGAGTTGGCACGCATCTTGATCCTCTGTGTCGCGGCTCTTCCTCCCAGGGAGACGCGACAGAGGGGAAACAAATGAAAAACCATCGTTCAGGTTCAATCGCCGCACTCGCGCTCGGCGCGCTCATGGCCTCGACCGCCTTCACCGGTGCCTTCGCCCAGGAGGAAACCATCAAGGTCGGCATCCTGCACTCGCTCTCCGGCACCATGGCCATTTCGGAGACGACGCTGAAGGACGCCATGCTGATGCTCATCGAGGAGCAGAACAAGAAGGGCGGCCTGCTCGGCAAGAAGCTCGAGGCGGTCGTCGTCGATCCGGCTTCCGACTGGCCGCTCTTCGCCGAAAAGGCCCGCGAACTGGTTCAGGTCAACGGCGTCTCGGCCGTGTTCGGCTGCTGGACCTCCGTGTCGCGCAAGTCCGTGCTGCCGGTTTTCGAGGAGCTCAACTCGCTGCTTTTCTACCCGGTCCAGTATGAGGGCGAGGAGAGCCAGCGCAACGTCTTCTACACGGGCGCCGCCCCCAACCAGCAGGCGGTTCCCGCCGTCGATTACCTGATGAACGAGGAAGGCGTCGAGCGCTGGGTTCTGGCCGGCACCGACTATGTCTATCCGCGCACGACCAACAAGATCCTCGAAGCCTACCTGAAGTCGAAGGGTGTGGCCGAGGAAGACATCATGATCAACTACACGCCGTTCGGGCATTCCGACTGGCAGACGATCGTCTCCGACATCAAGGCCTTCGGCTCTGCCGGCAAGAAGACCGCCGTCGTATCCACCATCAACGGCGATGCCAATGTTCCCTTCTACAAGGAGCTGGGCAATGCCGGCATCAAGGCCGAGGACATCCCGGTCGTCGCCTTCTCGGTCGGCGAGGAAGAGCTTGCCGGCCTGGACACGGGCCCGCTGGTCGGCCACCTCGCCGCCTGGAACTACTTCCAGTCCGTCGACACGCCGGCCAATGCCGAATTCATCTCCGCCTGGAAGGCCTATATCGGCGACGACAAGCGCGTCACCAACGATCCGATGGAAGCCCACTACATCGGCTTCAACATGTGGGTGAAGGCGGTGGAGAAGGCCGGCAGCACGGATCCGGATGCGGTCATCGACGCGATCGTCGGCGTTTCCGTGCCGAACCTCACCGGCGGTTACTCCGCGATGATGCCGAACCACCACATCACCAAGCCGGTGCTGATCGGCGAGATCCAGGACGACGGTCAGTTCGAGACCGTCTGGGAAACGTCCGGCCTCGTCGTCGGCGACGCATGGTCCGACTATCTCGACGGCTCGAAGGACCTGATCGCCGATTGGCGCAAGCCGCTCTCCTGCGGCAACTTCAACACCGTCACGGGCAAGTGCGGCGGTTCCGGCAGCTAGGCCGACCTGTCGCATCCAGAGGGGAGGGAGGCGGGCGACAGATCCGCCTCCTCCTTGCCCTCGCCTCCCCCGTCCATGCCCGGACAGGCTCCGTGACAGGTTCAATCCTCATGATGCTGATCCCCCCTCGTTTCCGGAGATCGCCCGCGCGATCCAGGCTCACGCAACACGTCCCCCGGGTCGCCGCCGCGTGGTCCGCAGTTCTCTTCCTTCTTCTCGCAGCCCTCGTCGCACCCGCCGGCCCGGCTTTCTCCCAGGCCGCCGATCCGGCCACTCGCGAACTGGTCAACGCGCTGGGCAAGGGCTCCTTCAGCGACACGGAGAAGCAGATCGGCAGGCTCGCCGAGACAGGAAATCCGGCGGTCGTCATGGCGCTTGAAGCCCTCTCCGAGGGGGATCTCTATGTTCGCAAGTCCGACGCGCTGGTCGTTATCGGCAAACGCGCCGGCGGCGCCTATGCACTCACCGATCCGCTCACCGGGGAGAACCTTGGGACGCAGTCCGGCGGAGCCCTCGACAAGATCCGCGTCAACAACCGATTGCGCCGGACGATCCGCGCAGCGCTCGGCGGGCTGACCCTGCGCGCCGCCGATGCGACCACCCGCCGGCAGGCGGCCGAAGCCATCTTCAAGGCTCGTGACGCCGACGCCGTTCCCGCGCTCGACGCCGCCATTGCCGCGGAGACAGACACGTCTGTCGCCAGGCTGATGCGCGAGGCACGCGCCGCCGCCGTGCTCGCCTCCGACAGTCCGACCGAGGAAAAGATCGCCGCCATCGACACACTGGCCGAGCGCGGCGACCGTGACGCGCTGTCGCTACTCACCGCCGTCACGAACGGCGCGCAGGCCGAGCTGCACGAAGCGGCGAGTGCCGCGACTGCCCGGATCCAGAAGCTGCAGGCGGCCTGGGACACGGCCCGCAACATCTGGTTCGGCCTGTCGCTGGGTTCCGTCCTGCTTCTCGCCGCCATCGGTCTTGCCATCACCTTCGGCGTGATGGGTGTCATCAACATGGCGCATGGCGAGATGGTGATGCTGGGCGCCTATACCACCTTCGTCATCCAGAACCTGTTCCGCACGCTGGCGCCGGAGTTCTTCGACTATTCGCTGCTGGTCGCCCTGCCGGCAGCCTTCCTCGTCGCCGGCCTCGTCGGGGTCGGTATCGAACGCGGCATCATCCGCTTCCTGCACAACCGGCCACTGGAAACCCTGCTCGCCACCTGGGGCGTGTCGCTGGTCCTTCAGCAGGCGGTGCGCTCGATCTTCGGCCCCACCAACCAGGAGGTCGGCAACCCGGCCTTCATGTCCGGCGCCTTCGAGATCGGCCAGCTGACGATCACCTACAACCGGCTGTGGATTCTCGTCTTCGCGCTCGTCGTCTTCGCCACCCTTCTGATCGCGATGAAGTTCACCCGCTTCGGCCTCAATGTCCGGGCCGTCACCCAGAACCGCCGGATGGCGGCATCCATGGGCATTCGCACGCCATGGGTCGACGCGCTCACCTTCGGCCTGGGATCCGGCATCGCGGGAATTGCCGGGGTGGCGCTGTCGCAGATCGACAATGTCTCTCCCAATCTCGGCCAGTCCTACATCATCGACAGTTTCATGGTCGTCGTCTTCGGCGGCGTCGGCAATCTCTGGGGCACTTTGCTCGGCGCCATGACACTCGGCATCGCCAACAAGTTCCTGGAACCCTTCGCCGGCGCGGTGCTGGCGAAGATACTGGTCCTCGTCTTCATCATCCTGTTCATCCAGAAGCGCCCGCGCGGCCTGTTCGCGCAAAAGGGCCGGGCGGTGGAATCATGAGGCCCATGCATGTCAACCGAAGCCGGAGCCCCCGCCCATGATCTCGCGACACCTCTCCGGCGGACTGAGCGGCGGTCGCCTCGTGCTGCTCCTGGCACTGGTTGCGGCCGCAGCCCTTGTGCCGATCCTCAATCTGCTCCTGCCAGCGGGCCACCCGCTGCACGTGCCGACCTATGCAGTCACGCTGATGGGCAAGTATCTCACCTATGCCCTGCTGGCACTGGCCCTCGATCTCGTCTGGGGCTATTGCGGCATCCTCTCGCTGGGGCACGCTGCCTTCTTCGCGCTCGGGGGTTATGCCATGGGCATGTACCTGATGCGACAGATCGGCAGCCGGGGCGTCTATGGCGATCCGCTGCTGCCGGACTTCATGGTTTTTCTCAACTGGCAGGAGCTGCCCTGGTATTGGACCGGTTTCGACGCCTTCCCCTTTGCAATGCTGATGGCGCTGGCCGTACCGGGACTGCTTGCCTTCGTCTTCGGCTGGTTCGCCTTCCGCTCGCGGGTGACAGGCGTCTACCTGTCGATCATCACCCAGGCGATGACCTACGCCCTGCTGCTTGCCTTCTTCCGCAACGACATGGGCTTCGGCGGCAACAACGGATTGACCGACTTCAAGGATATTCTCGGTTTTCCCGTGCAGTCGGACGCAACGCGCGCCGGCCTCTTTTCGGCGTCCGCCCTGGCGCTCGCGGCCGGTCTCGTCCTGGCCATCGCCATAACCGGCTCGAAACTCGGCAAGGTGCTGATCGCACTGCGTGACGCGGAAAGCCGTACCCGCTTCCTCGGCTACCGCGTCGAGCATTACAAGCTGTTCGTCTGGACCGTCTCGGCGATGATGGCCGGGCTTGCCGGAGCGCTCTACGTTCCCCAGGTCGGTATCATCAACCCGGGCGAGTTCGCCCCGGCCAATTCCATCGAGGCGGTGATCTGGGTCGCCGTCGGCGGCCGCGGAACACTGGTCGGGCCGGTCATCGGCGCGGTGCTGGTCAATTTCGCCAAGAGCTGGTTCACCGCCGCCCTTCCCGAGATCTGGCTCTTCGCACTCGGCGCCCTCTTCGTCGCCGTCACGTTGTTCCTGCCGAGAGGCATCGTCGGTCTCTACAACACGCTGAAGTCCCGCCTTCCCGCCCGAAACGCACGCAAGTCTCCATCGAACGAGGACCGCGGAAATTCGTCCCAGGTGCCGGATAACGGCACCGCGCAAGGCCAGGCGGCGGAGTGAACAGCATGAGCACGCAAACCCCGACCATTCATTCCTCGCTTCTGTATCTCGACGGCGTCAGCGTCTCCTTCGACGGGTTCAAGGCGCTCAACAATCTTTCCTTCCTTATCGGCCGCAACGAGATGCGGGCGATCATCGGGCCGAACGGGGCCGGCAAGACGACGATGATGGACGTCATCACCGGCAAGACCCGGCCCGATACCGGCACATTGCGGTTCGACAAGGACATCGACCTCACACGTCACGACGAGGCGGAAATCGCCGGCTTCGGCATCGGTCGCAAGTTCCAGAAACCCACCGTCTTCGAAAGCCATACGGTGGAGGACAACATCGCGCTCGCCCTGAAGGCGCCGCGCGGACCGTTCACGACCCTGTTCCACCGCCAGCAACCGGCCGAGCAGGACCGCATCGATGCCCTGCTCGACCTGGTGCGCCTGACCTCGCGCCGCGACGACCTTGCCGGAGACCTCAGCCACGGACAGAAGCAGTGGCTGGAGATCGGCATGCTGCTCGCCCAGGACCCGCAATTGCTGCTGATCGATGAGCCGGCGGCCGGCATGACGGACGCCGAAACGGCGGCAACCGCCGATCTCCTGCGCGACATCGCGCAAACCCACTCCGTTGTCGTCGTCGAGCACGACATGACCTTTGTCCGCGCGCTTGGCGTCAAGGTGACGGTTCTGCACGAGGGTTCGGTTCTCGCCGAAGGCTCGCTCGACCATGTGTCCTCCGACCAGAAGGTGATCGATGTCTATCTGGGGAGGTAACCACGGAACATGCAATCAGCTCTGGAACAAGGCCGCTGTTGCCATCTATGTATCTTTCGTCGAGGCAAACCGACAGGAGATACACGATGCCATTCTTGGCCCTTCTTGCGACGATCGTCGTCGGCGCAGCGATCTGGTACTGGCGCTTGAAAATGCTCCGCGAAGCGGGAAGCGAGGTGATCGATTCCGTGGAGCGGATGCGCGGAGCCTACAAGCGCAAGCAGTTCCGCCGGAAGGTCGAGGATGCCCCCCTGGCGTCCATCGAGGACCCGGTGATCGCCGCGGTGACCTTCTACTTCTGCCTGGCGAAGGAAAAGCCCGCCCACAAGGACGAGGCGAAGGCCGTCATCCGCGAGGGGATGCAGGGGATCGTCCCGACCGGCGACATGGAGGAGATGCTGATCTTCTGCGACTGGATCGCACAGAACGTCATCAATGCCGACGACCCGGTCCAGCGTTTCCAGAAACTCTGGAGAAGCCGTCTCGACCAGGGCGAACTGCACCAGTTGATCAGCATCGCCAGAGCTGTCTGCGACGTTGGCGGCGGGCCGGACGAGGAGCAGGAGCGGGTGCTGCAGGCTCTGAACCGCAAGCTGCTGAACTGACGAGCAAACCCGAAATGGAGGTTGCATGCTGAACGTTGAGTCCATCGACCTCCACTACGGCGCGGCCCAAGCCCTGAAGAGCGTCTCACTCACTGCCGAAACCGGCAAGGTCACCTGCGTGATGGGCCGCAACGGCGTCGGCAAGACCTCCACCTTGCGTGCGATTGCCGGACAGCAGCCGATCACCGGCGGCGCCATCCGTTGGAACGGCGAGGACATTTCACGCCTGACGCCCTACCAGCGGGCCCGCAAGGGCATAGCCCTGGTGCCGCAGGGGCGCGATATCTTTCCCCTGCTCAGCGTTCGCGAGAATCTCGAGACCGGCTATTCCGTCCTTCCCCGCACCGAACGCCGGGTACCGGACACGGTCTTCGAGCTGTTTCCCGTGCTGAAGGACATGCTGTCGCGGCGCGGCGGCGACCTGTCCGGCGGGCAGCAGCAGCAACTCGCCATCGGCCGGGCCATCGTCATGAAACCGCGCCTGCTCATTCTCGACGAACCGACGGAAGGCATCCAGCCGTCGATCATCAAGGATATCGGCCGGGCGATTTCGTTTCTGCGCGACACCGGCGAGATGGCCATCATCCTGGTCGAACAATATTTCGAGTTCGCCCGCGATCTCGCCGACCGTTTCGCCGTGATGGATCGCGGCGAGGTGGTGCTGGCCGGAGCCCGCGACGAACTGGAGGAAAGCGCCGTACGCGCTCACCTCACCGTCTGACGTCGGTCGCGCGTCAGCCGCGACCGATATAGGGCCCCCGGTCGTGCGTCAGCCGCGACCGATATAGGGCATCGTCGTCGCCATCACCGTCATGAACTGCACATTGGCCTCCAGCGGCAGGCTGGCCATGTGCAGGACCGACACCGCGACATTGTCGACCGGCATCACGGGCTCCGCCCGCACCGTCCCGTCCGGCTGCGGCACGCCCTCGCTCATGCGCACGGTCATGTCCGAGGCGGCATTGCCGATGTCGATCTGGCCGCAGGCGATGTTGCAAGCCCGACCGTCCAGCGAGATCGACCGCGTCAACCCGGTGATCGCATGCTTCGACGCCGTGTAGGCGACGGATCCGGGGCGCGGTACATAGGCCGAAATCGATCCGTTGTTGATGATCCGCCCCCCTTGCGGATCCTGCGCCCGCATCGCCCGAAAAGCGCCGCGCGCGATCAGGAATGCGCCGTCTAGGTTGACCGACATCACCTTGCGCCAATCCTCAAAGGACAGATCCCCTACCGGCGTACCCAGTACCGTCGTGCCGGCATTGTTGAAGACCACATCGAGCCGACCGAACCGGTCCTGGATCGCGCCGAACAGATCGTCGACCGCGGTCGGCTCGCTGACGTCGCAGGCAACGGCAAGCGCGTTGGCCGGGTCGGCACCGGATTCTTCGATGGCACTGTCGAGAAGCGCCGCGCGCCGCCCGGCAAGAACCGTCCGGTATCCCGCCCGCAGGAAGGCAAGTGCGCAGGCCTTGCCCACGCCCGCCGTTGCTCCTGTCACCAGCGCCACATCGCCCGCACCCGCCATGCCGTTTCCTCCGCTTTGCGTATCCCGGCGCCGCTGACCATCGGGCACCCTTCATGGCCGCTACAATGAACGCGGAGGATCGGAAAACGCAAGTCGTGACGGCAGCTTGAAGGCGTCTGCTCCCTCGGCCAACCTGTCAGGCGAAGCTGCGGGCAACAAGAAAGGCGGATGTTGCCGAGACCCCCGTCACGAAGGTTCCCCAGGCAACGTCGATTATGGTCACGTCGAGCGGCCAGTTCCGCAGGGTCGCGAGATTGGTGAAATCATAGGTCGCGTAGGCGAAGAACCCGAACAGGCATCCGTAAAGAAGGGCGTCTTGCCACTGCCCTGAACGCAATGCCGGAGCGACCGCGAAGATCACGATCCCGACCACATAGACGGCATAGAACGCACCCGCGACCGCGAAATTCACCTCATCCGCCATCAGCGTCCCGAGTCGCTCGCGGTAGAAGGGGCCGGCGATCCGGGCAAGCCACAGATAGTCGAGCGCGAAAAAGACAATGGCTGTGCCGAGGAAGGCGATCGCATGCGACATGGGAGGTTCCTTGCGTGACGTCTGCTACGTTTAACGCAATCCGAAGCCCAGCGGTTCACCAGGCGCCGCAATCGGGAGGCCCGTCGCGAACCCTGCCGCCGGACAGTCTTTTGCCCGCTCGGACCTGTTCATGCACCGGAAAATGTCGATCCGCATGCGCTTTTCTCGCGTATCCCCTTCACTCTCGATTGGAATGATTCTAAATTAACACCCAAGCGCGGCCCCCTCGCACACTCTGCGTGGCCTGCGAAACACGAAAGGAGAGCATCGCATGAAAGGCAGTAGCAAGGTTATCGAAAGGCTGAACGAGGCCCTCTTTCTGGAGCTCGGCGCCGTCAACCAGTACTGGCTGCACTATCGCATGCTTGACGACTGGGGCCTCACCAAGCTTGCCAAGAAGGAGCGGGCAGAGTCCATCGAGGAGATGCAGCACGCCGACAAGATCATCGAGCGCATCCTGTTCCTAGAGGGTCATCCGAACCTGCAGAAAGTCGCTCCGCTGCGCATCGGCCAGGACGTCAAGGAAGTCCTGGAATCCGATCTTGCCGGCGAGCAGGATGCCCGCGCCTCCTATTCCAAGTCGCGCGACATCTGTCACGACGAAGGCGATTACGTCTCCATGAAGCTGTTCGAGGAGCTTCTGGCCGACGAGGAAGGCCATATCGACTTCCTCGAGACCCAACTCGACCTGCTCGACAAGATCGGTGTGGAGCGTTACTCGCTGCTCAACTCCGCATCCGCCGACGAGGCCGAATAGGCCTTCGCTCACATCCCGCCCCGCATTCAGCCGCCGCGCAACTCGCGTGGCGGCTTTTTTCATGTACACGTTTGCATCTGCACGTGAGAAATCCCGCATAAGACGCAATCTTAAAATATACAACCATAAACCCGGTTCCCCGGTCTATGCTGTGGCAACATCCACGTATGCAGAAGGAACCGGTAGCATGGCACTCCAGCCGGGTTTCGATTTCACTGAGGCAACCGCGATGATCGCCCTGTCGCAGGCGATCTACGGCGTTCCTGCGATCCCCGTCCCCACACCGGATCCCGACAAGCTCGGCTGGTCGAAGGTCGACAGTCTTTCACCGTCCGCCCCCACGCTGCTCGACAATCTCTGGCAGGTCTGGCGCAACGACAACAAGCCCGGCCAATATGCGATCGTCGTACGCGGCACGGTGGACACGGAGGCGAGCATCCTCGCCGACCTGCTGTTTCCCCTGATCGACGCCCGGCTCGATCTCGCAATCAAAGTCGGTGGAGTGGAACTGGATTTTCCCTTTCACCTTGCCCGCGACGAGACCGGCAGCGCGGTTGTCGCCGGCACACATCTGGGCTTCAGCCTCAGCCTGCTGTTGATGCTGCTGACAACGGATCGCCCGCTTCTCGCCACGTTGAGCGAACTCTCGCTCGATCCACAGGCTGAAATCCTCGTCACCGGACATAGCCAGGGTGCTTCCATCGCAACGCTGCTGACGTCCTTCATCCGGCACGCCTCGGGCATCTTTTCCGGACTGTCCGGGCTGCCCTGCAAGACCTATGTCTACGCTCCCGCCAAACCCGGCAACGATCACTACGGATACGACTACGACTTCATTGCCGGCGTCAGGGGGCTCGGCTGGACGATCGTCAGCACGCAAGGCTGGGTGCCGCAGGTTCCGTTCACGCTCCAGGGCCCCGGTGATCTCGATACGCCCAACCCGCTGCGTGAATATGACGGCACACGGCCCCCTCTCGTCGATCCGCGCATCGCCGCGCTTTGTGCCAGCGTGGAGCCGGCTGTCGAGGTCGCCCGCCTTCAAACCGTTGCTCGTGCGCTTGAGGTCGCAAACGATCTCAAGACGAAGCTGATCCGTGAAGGTACTGTGTCGCCGAACGCACTTCCCGGCCTCCCGACAGGCATGCGGCTCGACGGAGCATCGGTGGCCGGCGCGGTCGACGGCATGCTCTCGCGCATCCAGCTCTCGTTGAATTTCACCACTGCCGGATCCCTGGTCCCGTTGTTTGCGGCGCCGGGCGGCAATCCCGCCGACCCCAAGGACTTCTTCTGGCAGCACCATCTTGGCAACTACTGGACCTACCTGCAGGAGCAGTACGCGCCAACCCGGCCACTCTCGTGAGAACGCTTGTCATTGCCCCCGCCGCCCGGCACTCTCCCGCGCAGGTACTGAAGAGGTCGTTGGGAGGTATTTGGAAAATGCACAAGCTCGGTCTCGCGCTGGCGCTCGGCGTGACATTCGCACTCATGTCCCCGGCCCGCGCCGCATGCCCGGACGCCGCCGCAATCGACGCCTTCCTCGCCGATCGCGCCGCCGCGCGACCAACGGCGGCACCTGTCGCGGCCGGAGGCTCGATCACAGACGCACTGTGCGCGCAGGACAAGATCGTCACCCGGCTGTCGCGTGACCTCGGCCCTGTGGTTGGCTACAAGGCCGGTCTTACCTCGCCAAAGTCACAGGAGGTCTTCGGCGTCACCGAGCCGGTCTTCGGCACGCTGCTCAAGGGCATGCTTCTGCAACCCGGCGCAAGTGTCAGCTCGTCCGATGCCGTCCGCGCGCTCTTCGAGGCCGACCTTGTCGTCGAGATTTCCGATGCGGCGGTGAACGAGGCATCCACGCCTGAGGAGGTTCTGGCCTCGATCGCCGGCGTCCGTCCGTTCCTGGAGCTTCCCGCCCTTGTTGTCGGCAAGGACGAGAAACTCGACGGCGCGGCGATCACTGCCATCAATGTCGGAGCCTGGCGCGGCGTCATCGGCGAGTTGGTTGTCCTTCCCCAAGGCGCGGAAGGCGTCGCCATGCTCGCCGATTTCACCGCGAAACTGACGGACGATGCCAGCGGCGAAACACTCTCGGCCGCCCCCGGCAAGGCGGTTCTCGGTAACCCGCTCAACGCGGTGACGTGGATCGCCGGCGTCCTCAAGGCACAAGGCAAGGCGCTGAAGCCGGGAGACCTCGTCTCCGTCGGCTCGATCGGCCCGCTCCACCCGATGAAGCCGGGGATGAGCGTGACGCTGACCTATGAGGGCCTGCCAGGTACGCCGAAGATCGGCGCGCGATTCGATTAGGAGCAGGGCAAGAAGGGACGGCTGCCCGTCCCCGCTCAGCGCTTCTTCTTGTTGAAGGCCGCCGCAAGCGCGGCGGCCATCGCGCCGTCGCCCCCACCTTGGGAAGCGCCGCCCTGCGAGGGACGTGAACCACCGGAACCACCACCACCGGGTCCGCCGCGACGCGGCCCGCCATCCTTGCGCATCGTCAAGGCGATGCGCTTGCGCGCCATATCGACCTCGATCACCCGCACCCGCACAATGTCGCCGGCCTTCACGACCTCCGCCGGATCCCTGACGAACCGGTCGGCAATCTGCGAGACATGGACAAGCCCGTCCTGATGAACGCCGATATCGACGAAAGCACCGAAATTGGTGACGTTGGTGACCGTGCCCTCGAGACCCATGCCGGGCTTGAGGTCGCTCATCGTCTCGATGCCTTCGGCAAGGCGCGCCGTCTTGAACTCCGGACGCGGGTCGCGTCCCGGCTTCTCCAGCTCCGCCAGGATGTCGCGCACTGTCGGCAGGCCGAAGGCCTCGTCGACGAAATCGGCCGGGTCAAGCGTCTTCAGCAACCCCGCATTGCCCATCACCTCGGACAGAGGGCGCCCGCAAGCCTTCACGATGCGGCTTGCCACCGGATAGGCTTCGGGATGCACCGACGAGGCATCCAGCGGGTTGTCTCCGCCTGGCACCCGCAGGAAGCCGGCGCATTGCTCGAAGGCCTTCGGCCCGAGCCTGGCGACTTTCAGCAGCGCCTTGCGGTCGCGAAACGCCCCGTTCGCCTCGCGATGCGCGACAACCGCCTCCGCCAATCCTGCGGAAAGGCCGGAAACCCGGCCAAGCAGGGCCACGGACGCGGTGTTGAGATCGACACCGACGGCGTTCACCGCATCCTCGACCACCGCATCGAGCGAGCGGGCAAGCTTGGTCTGGTTGACGTCGTGCTGGTACTGGCCGACGCCGATCGACTTCGGTTCGATCTTCACCAGTTCGGCAAGCGGATCCTGCAGCCGTCGCGCAATCGAGGCCGCGCCGCGCAGCGAGACGTCGACACCTGGAAGCTCGCGTGCGGCCAGCGCACTGGCCGAATAGATCGAGGCACCGGCCTCGTTGACGATGACCCGCGTCAGCCGCGCTTCCGGGACTTCCGTCATCAGTTCGGCGACAAGCCGGTCGGTTTCCCGGCTCGCGGTGCCGTTGCCGATGGCCACGAGCGTGATGTCGTGCCGGGCAATCAGTGCCTTGAGCACCGCCTTGGCGCCCGACACATCGTTACGCGGCTGGAACGGATAGACGGTCGCCGTCTCCACCAGCTTGCCGGTGGCATCGACAACGGCCACCTTGACGCCGGTCCGGATGCCGGGATCGAGCCCGAGCACCGCCTTGTGGCCGGCAGGGGCCGCCAACAGCAGGTCTTTCAGGTTCCGGGCAAAAACGTGGATGGCCTCGTCCTCGGACCGCTCCCGCAGCGTGTTCATCAGGTCGAGCTCCAGATGCAGCGACAGCTTCACCCGCCAGGCCCAGCGCGCCGTTTCCGCAAGCCACTTGTCCGCCGGCCGGCCGCGCACTTCGATGCTCGCGGCATGCATCACCATGCGCTCCACGGGGCGCACCGGGTCGCTGTCTTCCTCGTCGACCACAAGCTCCAGGGCCAGTACGCCTTCGTTGCGCCCGCGCAGCAGCGCCAACGCGCGGTGGCTGGGGACGTCGGCCCACTTCTCCCGATAGTCGAAATAGTCGGCGAACTTGGCGCCCGCCTCTGCCTGCCCGTCGACGACCCGCGAGCGCAGCACACCGCCGCGCGTCAGGTGGGAACGCAACCGCCCGACAAGAGCGGCATCCTCGGAAAACCTCTCCATCAGGATCTGCCTGGCACCGTCGAGGGCCGCTTTCTCGTCGGCAACCCCCTTGTCGGCGTCGACAAACCCGGCAGCTTCCTTCTCCGGGTCGCGCGAAGGATCGCCGAGAAGCATGTCCGCCAAAGGCTCAAGCCCCGCCTCGCGGGCGATCTGCGCCTTGGTCCGCCGCTTTTTCTTGAAGGGGAGATAGAGATCCTCAAGTTGCGCCTTGGTATCGGCGGCGAGGATCCGCGCGCTCAGATCCGCGTCGAGCTTGCCCTGTTCCTCGACGGATTTGAGGATCGCCGCGCGCCGCTCCTCCATCTCGCGCAGATAGGTGAGCCGCTCCTCCAGCGTACGCAGCTGTGTGTCGTCAAGTCCACCGGTCGCCTCCTTGCGGTAGCGCGCTACGAAGGGCACCGTCGCTCCGCCGTCAAGCAGTTCCACCGTCGCCGAGACTTGCTCCGGCCGGCAGGAGAGCTCGCTCGCGATACGGCCGGCGATCTTTGCGGCCACCGCCGGCGGCAGGCTTGCCTTCGTGCCGGGAGCAGCGGGAGAAGCCGGAGCCTGCGGAGCGTCGATATGGGAATCTGTCATGCGGGCATCCATGCGATCTGGCGGTCTTGCACCCGGCTTGGCAACAGGCACGGGCGGGCGCGCACCATACGCTCCGCAGCGATCGGACGCCACTCCTGCGCCCGATTGCCCACAGGCGCGCCGGCAGTCAGCGTACGACGGTGATGGTGTGCGCGGCCCGCGTCACGGCCGTGTAGAGCCACCGGTCGCGGTATTCGCGAAAGGCCCAGCTCTCGTCGAACAGCACCACGTCGTCCCACTGCGAGCCCTGCGCCTTGTGTACGGTCAGCGCGTAACCGTAGTCGAACTCGTCGGAGCGCCGGCGTATCGCATAGGGGAGTTGTTCGGCACCTTCCTCGAAAAGACCCGGCAGCACCTTGACCTGAACCTTGGACTTGCCGCCCGCCTCGTCTTCCGGGCGCACGTCGAAGCGCAGCGTGTTGCCCCGCGCCGGCCGCAACCGGTCAACGGTCCACAACCCGCCGTTCAGCAGCCCCTTGGTCTTGTCGTTGCGCAGACACACGAGCTTGTCGCCCACCGCCGGCATCGGCGTGGTGAACCCCTTCAGTTCACGGATGCGGCCATTGTAGAGCCGCCGCGTCTTGTTGGTGCCGACCAGCACCTGGTCGGCTGCCAGGATCGCGCCCGCATCGATCTCCCGACGGGAGATGATCCGGCTGTCGCCGTAGCGGCCCGGCGTCAGGTCGCCGCCTTCCCGGATCAGCATCGACATGTGGACGATCGGATTGTCGCGCGCCTGCCGGTGCACCTCCGACAGCATGATGTCGGGCTCCGCCTCGGTGAAGAAGCCGCCGCCCTTGACCGGCGGAAGCTGCGCCGGATCGCCGAGCACCAGCACCGGCGTCCCGAAGGAGAGCAGGTCCCGGCCAAGGTCCTCGTCCACCATCGAGCATTCATCGATGACGATCAGCTTGGCCTTCGCCGCGACACTGTCCCGGTTGATGGAGAAGCTGAGCGAGCCCTCTTCCTCTTCCGTGTCGTCCTTGCGGCCGCGCGGCCGGTAGATCATCGCGTGGATCGTTGTGGCGTCGACGCAGCCCTTCTGCCGCAGCACATGCGCCGCCTTGCCGGTAAACGCACCGAAGGCCACATCTCCATCAAGACCTTCGGCCAGATGCCGGGCAAGTGTCGTCTTGCCCGTTCCGGCATAGCCGAAAAGACGGAACACCTGCTTGTCGCGCGTTTTCAGCCAGCGCGCCGTTTCAGCAAGCGCGTCCTGTTGCTGGGGAGACCAGTCCATGAAGCGATTCCCGTTTGGTTCGCTCCCTGTCTACAGCTTCGGCACGCGAAATGGCACCCGCAACACAGGGCTTTTCACGGTCGCGGATAGAGCTTCACGCCCGTGCCGGTGACGGAAAAGCCGGCCATGTAGGGATCGCGTTCGTCGAGCGTGATCGTCGACGTTCCTGTCTTCACTGCCCAGCCCTCGATGGTCGGAACGATGGCGGGCAGACCGCCCACCTTCGTCTCCTCCTTGATCCCGCCGGTGAAGAGCGAACCGATGACGCTTTCATGCACGAACCGGTCGCCGGTTTTCAGATGCCCGCGCGCGTGCAACTGGGCAAGGCGCGCTGATGTTCCGGTTCCGCAAGGGCTCCGGTCGATCGCCTTGTCGCCGTAGAAGACGGCGTTGCGGGCATCCGCTCCCGGTTGTGTCGCACGCCCCGTCCATTGGATGTGCGTGATGCCGCGGATACGCGCGTCTGCCGGGTGGACCATCTCGTAGGTCTCGTTCAGCGCCACGCGAAGAGCGGGACTGACCGCCACGAGCCGGTCGATCTCCACCGAGCCGACACCGCCGAAGTTTTCCTGTGGCTCGATGATCGCGTAGAAATTGCCGCCATAGGCGACATCGAATCTTAGCCGGCCAAATTCCGGGCAGTCGATCTCCAGATCGCGCGCCGCAAGGAAGGAGGGCACATTGGTCAGGCGCACGCTCCTCACGTGTTCGCCGTCCATCTCGTAGTCGGCAATCACGAGGCCAGCCGGAGTTTCCAGCCGCGCCGTCCCCGGCGTTGCCGGCCGCAACAGCCCTTCCTCGATCGCCATCGTCACCGTGCCGATGGTTCCGTGCCCGCACATCGGCAGGCAGCCCGAGGTCTCGATGTAGAGCACGCCGATATCGCAGTCAGGTCTGGTCGGCGGATAGAGGATCGAGCCGGACATCATGTCGTGGCCGCGCGGCTCGAACATGAGCCCGGTTCGGATCCAGTCGTAGCGAGCGAGGAAATCCGCCCTCCGCGCCAGCATGCTGTCACCGGCAAGCTGCGGACCGCCGCTGGCGACAAGGCGCACGGGATTGCCGCAAGTATGGCCGTCGATGCAGAAGAACGTATGGCGGGCCACGATGAACTCCCCGGATGGAGACCGGATGTCAGAACCGGTCGATGGCGTAGGGCGAAAGGTCGATCTCCGGCTCTTTTCCGGCGATCAGGTCGGCAACCAGATCGCCGGTAACGGCGGCTTGCGTCAAGCCGTGATGCGCGTGACCGAAGGCATAGACGACCCCCGGCGTGGTCCGGCTGGCGGAAATGACTGGCAGGCTGTCGGGGAGCGAGGGGCGAAAACCCATCCAGCGCTCGCCCCGTGCCGTGTCAAGCTGCGGCACCACTCGCTTCGCCCGGGTCACGAGCGCATCGACCCGCTTCCAGTTCGGTGCGGCATCGAGCCCTGCAAACTCCACCGCGCCACCGATGCGCAGGCCCGCCTGGATCGGCGACAACACGAACCCATAGCCCGCCAGCATGACGAAACGCCGGAAGGCGACCCCGGGATCAGGCACCGTGATGTTGTAGCCGCGCTCTGTGTCGAGCGGCACATCCTCGCCGAGTTTCGAGGCGAATCGGCGCGACCACGCACCGCAGGCGATCACCAGTTGCCCGGCACGCCGAACCGGCCCCTCGCGCATGCGCAACAGCACATCGTCACCGCTGCGCCCGACGCACACGGCCTCACCCTCCTCGATCACGCCGCCGCGTGCCCGCACATGGGCGGCGAGGTCGAGGCACATGCCATGCGGGTCGTCGAGATGCATCCAGCCCGGGACAAAGGCGCCTCCGGCAACGCCCGGCCCGAGATCCGGTTCCATCTCGCGCAATGCGTCGCCGGACAGTTCGTGCACCTCAATGCCGTGATCGCGCTGCAACTGCCAACCGGCACGCGCGCCGGCGATCTCCCGTTGCTTGTCGAAGACATCAAGGCATCCCTCGCGGCGCACCCGAGCCCCGCTTCCCGTTTCGCTCCACAACCGCTCCCATGCCGGTACGGCCGCGCCGTTCAGCGCGGCGATGGCGGAAACCGACTTCCGCCAGTTGGCCGGCCGCGAGGCCCCCATGAAGCGCAACATCCACGGCAGGATCGAGATCGCATAGGAGGGACGCAACGACAACGGACCGAGCGGATCGAGCAGCCAGCCGGGCGCCTTGCGCCAGATGCCGGGCGAGGCGAGTGGCGCGACATCCGTCCAGGCAATGCCTGAGGCATTGCCGCGCGAGGTCGCGCCGCCCGGTTCTCCCCGGTCGATCACCGTGACGGCATGGCCACGACCCAGCAGCGTCGCCGCCGTGGCGAGGCCGATGACGCCGGCGCCCAGAATGGTCACGTGGGGCAGATCGCTCATGATGCGCTGTCAGACCTCGATGCGATGATGCGCCCGCTGGCGCATCAAACGTTGGGCAGAACCGGCCGGCACTCAAGGGCCGCACGGACGATACCGTCGACCCGGTCCGCCTCGGCTCCCGAAAGCGCCATGCGCGGTGCCCGGCAACGGTCGTTGGACCGGATCGCGTGAACCTCCGCGCGCTTGATGTTCTGGACCAGATTGGTCGACACATCGAGGTCGAGCAAGGGGCGGAACCAGCGGTAAATCGCCCGCGCTTCCTCGATGCGTCCGGCCTGCGCCAGCTTCCAGATCGCCACCGTCTCTTTCGGGAAGGCGACGACGAGGCCGGCGACCCAGCCGGTTGCGCCCATCACAAGGCTTTCCAGCGCCAGGTTGTCGACACCGGTAAAGACGTCGAAACGATCGCCGAAATGCGAGATCACCTCGCTGACGCGGCGGATGTCGTCGGTGGATTCCTTCATCGCCACGACCAGCGGCTCGACGGCGAGCGCCTCGAACATCGGCTGGGTCACATCGACGCCATAGGCCACCGGATTGTTGTAGATCATCGTCGGCACGCCGGCGGCACGTGTCACGGCCAGCAGGTGGGCAACCGTCTCGTGCGGCGCCGACTTGTAGGGAACGCCCGGCAGCACCATCAACCCGTCGGCTCCGGCCTTCGCCGCCGCCTGCGCTGCCGAAACGGCGCGCCTTGTCGAACTCTCGCAGACCGTCATCAGCACCGGGCGACCTCCGGAGACCGACTTCCCGATCGCCAGGATCTCGAGCTTTTCCTCCGGCTCCAGCGCCATTGCCTCGCCAAGTGAACCGCACACGATGAGGCCGTCGACACCAGCCTCGACCTGCAACGCGAAGCAGCGCTCCATTTCGGCCCTGTCGAGCCTGTCATCATCGGTGAACTTGGTCGTTACCGCCGGAAAGACGCCCTGCCACATGATTGGATACTCCTTGCCGTCAACTGATATATCAGAAGCTGGAGGCCACATTTTCACGTGACTTTCTTTCTGTCAACAACTGATATATCAAGACTGGACAGCACGTATCGCGATGCCTCTGAAGAAGCATGAGGAGACAAGGATGGCCCCCGAGCACACCGTGGCGACCGCCCTCGACAACGGCAACGGGCGGCCCGTGGCAGCGGACGACGGCGGCAACGAGGAAAGCCGGGCGGCGCGGGCCTACCGGGCGCTCGAAGAACAGATCGTCACCTTGCGCCTTGCTCCCGGCGCGGCAATCACCGAGAACCGGCTTGCCGCGCTGCTCGAAATGGGCCGCACCCCGATCCGCGAGGCCATCCAGCGTTTGGCCTGGGAAGGCCTGGTCACCATCCGCCCGCGCCTTGGCATTCTTGTTGCGGACATCAATCCCGGCGACTTCGGCCGCGTTCTGGATGCCCGCCACGCGCTGGAACTGCTGTTGACGGGGGCAGCCGCGCATCTTGCCAGCCGCACCGAACGCGACCGGCTGGCGGACTGCGCCCGCGCCATGCGCGATGCCGCAGCACGTGGCGATGTCGAGGATTTCATGCGACAGGACAAGACCTTCGACGAGATCGTCGCAGTCGCCGCCTGCAATCCCTTCGCCGCCCGGGTGGTCGCCCCGCTGCAGACCCATTCGCGCCGTTTCTGGTTCCGCTATTTCGGCGAGACGGACCTCAACTCGGCCGCCTGGCATCACATGGAGCTGATGCAGGCAATCGCAGATGGCGATGTCGCTGCCGCGCGCGGCAAGGCCGACGACCTCATGCACTATCTCCGCCGCCAGGCGATGACCCTCGCCTCGACCGGCATCCAGGCCCCCGTCTCAGCCAGCTGATCCGGTCTCCTGCCCGGCCTCCGAACGCCGCTGCGTCCGCATGAGAAGCGCAATCCCGGCCAGCGCCGAAAACGACAGGCAACCGGCGACAAAAGCGAGAGCCAGGCCGGCGGCCGGGCCGCCCGCATCGATCGCGGCACCAATCGTGAAAGGCGCCGCGGCCCCGACGATCAGCACCGGTCGCGCGATCCGCCCGAGGAGACGCGCGTAGCCGTCTGCCCCGAACAGCGCCAACGGCAAGGTCCCGCGCACGATCGTCACCAGTCCGTTCGATCCGCCATAGATGACCGCGAAGACGGCTGCCTGCAGCGGTGCGATGCCCGCCAGGGCCAGCACCGCGAAGGCAAGCAGGATGAGCCCGGCCGCGGCGATGGCCACGCCAAGCGGATGCGTCCTGCGGGCAAAAACCAGCTCAATGACCCGTGCCGCCACCTGCGACGGGCCGATCAGCGTTCCCACGGCAACGGCAGCGACCGCCGGCAGGCCGAGCGCGACGAGCATGGCAAGCAGATGTGCCGAAAGACCGATGAACAGGAATGCGTTGCAGGAAAAGGAGAGCGCCAGCAGACCGAAGACCCGGCCTCGCGCACCTGCGACAAGACCCGCCGGCGGTGTTGCGGCAACCGGATCTCCTGCCCTGTCCCTGCCCGCACCCGCGAGTGCGTCGACGCTCGCCGCCGGCAGGAGCAGATGCGCGGGAAAAGCCAGAAGCAGCATTGCCCCGGCGAAGACCAGGTAGGTCGCCCGCCAGCCATGGTTCTCAATCAACCAGTGGGTCGCTGGCCAGGCCAGCGTCGAGGCAAAACCCGCAATCAGCGTCAGCGCGGTGATCCGGGTGCGGGCGGCCGCGCCAAACAGGCGACCAAGTGTTGCGAAGGCGGGATCGTAGAGCGTCATCGACATGGCCAGCCCCAGCAATGTCCACACCGCAAGATAGCCCGCAAGGCCATTGACGAGCGACATTGCCGCCAGTCCCGCGGCCGCCACCAGAGATCCGGCGGCCATCACCCTGCGCCCGCCATGCATCTCGATCAACCCGCCGATACGCGGCGATGCCAGTCCGGCGACGAGCAGCCCGAGCGAGAAACCGCCAAGCCCGGTCGCCTTGGACCAGCCGAATGTCTCGGCGATGCGGGGCGCCGTCAGGACGACGGCATAGAACAGCGTCCCGTAGCCGAGGATTTGCGTGAGGCCGAGCAGCGCCACCGCGCGAACGGAAGGTTTCACGCCACCTCCGGATCCCGGAGAGCGTCTCCCAGCAACCACGACATCACGGCCAGCGCCAGCACCGCGCCGCCGGCCTGGCACAGTACGAAAGCCGGCACGTCGAGGGGGCGAATTCCGGCGAACGTGTCGCTGGCGGCGCGTGCGATGGCCACCGCCGGGTTGGCGAAGGAGGTCGAGGCGGTGAACCAGTAGGCGGCGGTGATGTAGAGGCCGACCAGCCAGGGCACCGCCTGTCGCGCGTGCTTCAGTCCGCCGAGGATCGCCGCCAGCAGGCCGAATGTCGCAACAACCTCCGCCAGCCATTGGCCCGCACCGCTGCGCACCGTCTGCGACGCTTGCACAAGCGGCAACTCGAACATCGCGTGCGCAAGGACCGTCCCGGCCAGCCCGCCAGCGATCTGCGCCGCCACATAGGCAAACGCTTCACGGGAGGCAAGATCGCGCCTGATCCAGAACACCAGGGTGACGGCCGGGTTGAAATGAGCGCCCGAGACAGGTCCGAGGATGGTGATCAGCACGACCAGGATCGCCCCGGTCGGCAATGTGTTCCCGAGAAGCGAGACGGCCGTGTCGGCGCTCAGCCGGTCGGCCATGATGCCGGACCCGACGACCGTTGCCACAAGCAGGAGCGTGCCGAGCCCCTCGGCGACCAGGCGGCGGGAAAGCGTCGGTGTGGTCATGATCCGGCCTTTGCCGGCAACGCCCCGGACAATCCGGTGATGAACGGGGCACAGAGCTCGGGACGGTCGGCGCAACAATCGCCGACGAGAAAACCGATCAGCGCACGAGTGCCGTCAAAATCCGCACGGTAGAGGATCGTGCGCCCCTCCCGCTCGGAAGCGATGAGACCGGCGCGCACCAGCACGGCAAGATGGGTCGACAGCGTGTTGGACCGCACGCCAAGACGCTCCGCCAGGTCGCCGGCGGCGACGCCGCCCGGCCCGGCGCGCATCAGCATCCGGAACACGTCGAGACGCGTTTCCTGTCCAAGAGCACTGAGCGCCGCAATGGCATTTATCTTTTCCATGATTCGAGAATTATCGAATTAAAAATCCCGACGCAAGCCTCGTCTGGCACGCGTCGGGTTTTCGCCCACCAACAAGCGCAGCCGTACCTGGGCCGCGCTCTCCGACAGCCTGGATCCCGACCCTAGATCTCGTCCTCGGACGGCAGATCCTGTTTGCGCTTGCGCGGCCGCGAGGCGCGTTTTGCCGGCTTCGGCGCGGACGCCTCTTCAGCCGGCAGGTCGACCGTCTTGCCGTCCTCGGCCGCATCGGCTGACTGGGCATCGGCCACCGCAGCGGCGGTCAGTGCCACCGCAGCGGGGGGAACCGAGGTCGGCGGAGCATGATAGGTGACCTGCGGGAACGGAATCTCTATGCCGCGCTCGTCGAACACCGTCTTGATATGCTCGTTATAGGCACGGCCCACGGACCATTGCGAACCCGGCCGGGTCTTTATGCGGGCACGCACGGTGATGGCGCTGTCACCGAAGGCGGTGACGCCGTGCATCTCGAGCGGCTCCAGGATTTCAGACGCCAGTTCGCCGGCCTTGAGGCGGTCGAAGGCGACATGCATCGCCATTTTCACTTCGCTCAGGTCGCTGTCATAGGCAACGCCGATGGCCGCCACATGATAGGCCCAGCCGCGCATGAAGTTGGCAACCCGGTCGACCGTGGAGAACGGGATCATGTGCGCCGTCCCGTCGAGATCGCGCAGCCGCACGGAGCGGATCGTGAGCTTCTCCACCGTTCCCGTCACGCCGCCCAGCGTCACCACGTCTCCCTCGTTCATCGCGTTTTCGAACTGGATGAAGGCACCGGTGATGATGTCCTGCACGAGCTTCTGCGAACCGAAGGAGATCGCCAGGCCGAAGACGCCGGCACCGGCGATCAGCGGGCCGATATTGACGCCGATTTCGGACAGTGCCAGCAGCGTGATCATCACCACCAGCAGGATCGAGAAAGCGTTGCGGAACAGCCCGAACAGCGTCTTCTCCCGCGAGGTCGGCAGCCGCCCGCGCGGGTTCATGCGCAGATCCACCCAGGACATCACACCGAGCCAGATCAGGAAGCCGACCAGCACGACAATACCCGCCGACGCGGAACGCCCGACCCAGTCGCGGCCGTCGTCCGACCCGAACCAGGTCAGCACGTCGACCGCACCCCAGGCATGCAGGATGCCGATCACGACACCGATGAAAACACCGATGCGAATGAACGAGAGTACCCTGGGAACGAAGGTGTTGAGACGCCGCTCCAGCAACGGCATCCGCTCATGCACGGATTGCGGCAGCCGCACCCCGCCGATGATCGCGCGCGTCAGGGCCAGCGACACGATGGTTCCCGCCATCACCGTCAGAACGGACAATGCGGTCGCCCGCACCATGAAGGTCGTGGCATCGAACGGCCGCGACAGCCACACAGACAGCAGCAGCAGCACATAGAGGATCGCACCTACGTGCCACACCCGCGCCGCCACCTCGACAAGCCCGGAGGTGAACACATTGGTCTGGTTCTCGGCATAGGACAGGATGCGGTCGCGGGTCGCCTGCCGGTTGCGCATGATCGCGACGATGGCAAGCGCGACGCTTGCAAGAACGATCATCATCCGCACGGAATCGGCCAGCAGGAACGAGATGTTGCTGGATACGAGCGGCACCACGACCATCGTCCCGTAACCAAGCAGGTTGTAGATCGCGAAGAGCCAGCGGCGCCAGTAGAGCGCTTGTTCGTCGTCCAGCGGGACCAGGCGCAGCGCGCTGAATTTCGGGCTGAGCGCGAAGCGCGTCGCAACCTTCGCCACCTGAACCAGGAAAAAGGCATTCAGGAAAAGGGACTCGACAAGCTCGACCTTGCCCTCACTTCCGCTGGCATAGACGGCCACCGCATAGCCGGCGGCGATCGCGATGGCCACCACCGCCGCCTCGATCACGGCCCGCAGCAGCAACAGGATCACACGGCGCACGATCTTCGTACTTTCGCCGGCCCCCGTCAGCTTCAAGAAGACGCCGTCGGCAATACGCCGCAAGCCGAAGACGATGACGAAAACCACCGAGGCGATGACAAGTAGCCGCAGGACGATTCCCTGGACGCGTTCCCAGTTTGCACCCGCGCTGTAGGACAACGCGGTCGGCAATGAAGTGAAGGCACGGGTAATCCGCTCGGCATATGTCAGGGCCTCGCGCAGGAAGTCCTGCGTCGCCACGGCGATCCGGACCGCGATATGGGTCGGTTGGCGCTCCGCCGTTTGCACCGCGCTTTCCGCCTCCGCCACCGCCGCATCGCCAGTCGTTCCTCCGGCCGCGGCTTCAGCAGGCGCATCGGCCACGGGGCCGGCTGCGGGGGCTGTTTTGCCAACGGACTGCGCCGGCTGGCGGCGCAGATAATCGATGAGCGCATCGCGCGCACCCGGATCCTGTAGCAACCGGATAAGCGCATCCGCCCCCTGTTCGGGTGAGGATACAGGAGGTGTCGCCTGTGTCTCAGCACCCTGCCCTGCCGACTGCGCGGCAGAGGGTTCCGCGAAGGCGAACGCGATCAGAACCGTCAAAAGCAGGCCGGCAACGGGTGCAAGCCAGGACGGGAGAGAGGTAGGGGCAAAACGGCCGTGGCTGGGCATGCAGTCTCCTGGTTGCCCGCCTTTCCGGCCCGGCGCCGAGTACGGGGGCGCTGCCGGGAAACAAGCGAGACGCGGCAATGGGAGGGACCCGCACCCGGCGTGCGGGCCCTCGAATCTTCCTTACTTACCTAGCCGATAGAGCCGCCCCGTCAACCAGACACGGTCCGTGGTCCCCATCGCCAAGCCCTTCGGGCAACAGCGCTACCGGCATGTTCTGATAGGCCACCGGCCTCAGGAAGCGCAGGATCGCCCGTGACCCCACCGAGGTCGAGCGGGTGTCCGTGGAGGCGGGATACGGTCCGCCATGCATCATCGAATGGCACACTTCCACGCCTGTGGAATAACCGTTGACGAGCAGCCGCCCGGCCTTGCGCTCGAGCACCGGCAGCAATGCCCGCGCGATCGCCGTGTCGGCATCTTCCATCAGCAGCGTCGCCGTCAGCTGCCCCTCGAGCGCTGCGGCCACCGCCGCCCGCTCGCCCTCGTCCCGGCAGCGCACCACCAGCGCGGCAGGGCCGAACACTTCCTCGTGAAGGCCCGACCTAGCAAGGAACGCCGCCGCACTTGTCTCAAACACTGCGGGCGCCACGTGACAGCCCTTTCCGGCGCTTCGGTCCGCCTCGTCTCCTCTCTCGCCACGACGTCGGGCATCCCCTTCCTGATCGCGTGTCTCGACCGCGCGGCGATAGGCACCGGCAATTCCCGCGTTCAACATCGGTTGCGCGGAAACATTGGCCAGCACTTCGTCCGCGGCCGCGAGGAACGCATCCAGATCCGCTCCGTCGAGTGCCACCACGACGCCAGGATTGGTGCAGAACTGGCCGACCCCGAGCGTCAACGACTGCGCCCACGCCGCGCCGTGCTCTGCCGCACGCCCGGCAAGGGCTGCGGGCAGGGCAAAGACCGGATTGATGCTGCCCAGCTCCCCGTAGAAGGGGATCGGCTGCTCCCGCGAAACCGCAATGTCGAAAAGCGCCCGCCCGCCCCTCAGGGAGCCGGTGAACCCCACGGCCTGGATCAGCGGATGGGCGACCAACGCAGCCCCCGAGGCATGTCCGGCACCCTGAACCAGAGAGAACACCCCATCCGGCATGTCGCAGGCGCGAATCGCCGCCAACACGGCGCGTGCGACCAGTTCGGCCGTGCCGGGATGCGACGGATGTCCCTTGACCACGACCGGGCAACCGGCCGCGAGCGCGGAGGCGGTGTCGCCGCCGGTGGTGGAGAAGGCGAGCGGAAAGTTCGACGCACCGAAAACGGCCACCGGCCCGATCGGACGCAGGATCGAGCGGATATCGGGACGCGGCGCCGGCTTGCGCTCCGGCAGGGCCTTGTCGATACGTGCATCGAAGCAATGTCCGGCCTCGATCCAGTCGGCGAAGAACCGGAGCTGGCCGGTGGTTCGGCCGAGTTCACCGGTCAGACGCGCCTCCGGCAGGGCACTTTCGGCCCGTGCCCGCGCGATGATTTCGGCGCCCGCTACCTCCATCTCGCTGGCGATGCTGCGCAGGAACGCGGCCCGCGCCGCGATCGGGCGAGTGGCGTAATCGGCAAAGGCGGCCTCGGCCGCCGCCGCCGCACGGTCGACGATTGCCGCATCGGCCTCCGCGAAAGCAGGTGCAAGCGTTTTCCCGGTCTCGGGATTGCTGGCCTGGAAGGTGGCGGTTCCCACAATCCAGGTTCCGTCGACGAGATGCTGGCCGCTTGGCATGAAAGTCTCCTTGATGGCTTTCCGGACACGCCATGCCGGGCATCTGCTGGCCGACGAAAGCGCGACTTGAACTCGGAACGTGATATATCAGAGTGAAATCAGCGGCGCGACCGCCATTTCAGTGCAACTGATTGGTAACGGCCTGCTGTTATCCTTCGCTCCCTGAGAAGGACACTGGATGCTCAACGAACTGTTGAAGCTCGCTCGCAATCCGACACGCGAGGCGCGCCGCAAGTTGTTGCAGCGCGTCGCCGACCTTTTTTTGGACCGCGTCGGGCATCACAGCGACGAAGAGCTTCGCCTGTTCTGCGAAGTCATCATGAAGCTTCTGGACGGCAGCCAGATCGAGGATCGCGCCCGCCTGTCGCAACGCATGGCGCCATGGAGCGAGACACCGCATCCCATTGCCTATCGTCTCGCCACCGACGAAATCACCGTCGCCCAGCCGATGCTCGAGCTCAGCCCCGCCCTGACGGAGGCCGATCTGGTCAAGATCGCCAGGCGGATGCCGCAATCCCACCTTGTCTCAATTGCCAGGCGCGCCGACCTTCCCGGCCGGGTTTCCGACGCGCTGGTCGAACGGGGCCCCACCAGGGTCTGGCGCGCCGTGGCGGAGAACACCAATAGCGACCTGTCCGACTGGGCCCTGCGGACGCTGGCCAAGCGCTCGCTCTCCGACATGCCGCTGCGCAACAAGATGGCCGCGCGCTCTGATCTGACCCCGCTGATCTGCGAATGGCTGATCCCGCATGTCAATGCCAGCACACGGGTGCGGCTCGAGGCCATCATGAGCGGCGCGGACCCGCGCGAGTTGACCGCGGCCGACGTCATGCGCCAGGACATGCGCCGTCGCTTCAACCTGTTCATGGAAACCTGCGACGTGGAGGAAGCCTGGCGTCTCGTCCAGTCCGGCGATTACGGGCTTGGCTCGATGCTGCTTGTCCTGCTTGCCGAGGGACGTACCAACGACGCCTTTGACCTGCTTGCCCGGCAGACCCGTCGCAGCCTCGGCGCCGTCCAGAAGGCGGTCTTCCAGGACGGCATCGACGAGCTCATTTCGCTGTGCCACGCGGCCGGCACCTCGGACCAGGTCTTTCTCGCCCTGGCGCATCTGCGCTGCAAGCACCTGCGCATCCCCGAAAGCCAGGCCGTGCGCTGGCTCGATGCATACCGACGCTCCAGACCGGCCCGGTCAACGCAAGACGCGGCGTCGAACGATCCTGCGGACAAGAGCCCGTCCTCATCTCCCCAGAAGCGCGATCACCGCCCCAATCGCTGAAACGGCGTTCTTGCGACACCCGGCACAATGATGCGGCCACGCTCTGGCGACAGGCTCTCCCGAAACCTAACCACGATGTACGAACCAGGCCCCACAGGCTGTCAGCAGCGTGGCGGCGCCATAGCACCACAGGCCGGGCAAGGTCGCTGCCGCGGCAAGACCACTGGTCTTCGCCGCGAAGACGACCAGGGCAACCAGCATCACATCCATCATCGACCATTTGCCAAGTCCGTGCATGAGCGCAAGTCCCAGTCCCGACCGGCCGGCAACTGCGGCGACATGCAGGGCCAGGATCTTGGCCGCCGGAAAGGCAATCGACAGGGCTCCCACAAGCACGGCAAGTCCGGCCTCTCCGTCCCGCCAGAGTCCGTTGACGATTTCGAGCAAGGACGGTCGATCGGTGAGGAAGAAGAGCCGTTCCAGCTCCATCAGGGGCAGCGTCAGGCCGAGCACGAAAGAAACCGTTGCTGCGGGAAGCACAAGGGCGAGAACAAGACGGCGCACGCGTCAGCTACTCCGCAGTCTGCTCGGCGAGATCGGCGGCAAGATCTGGCAGACGTTCCAGCGCATGGGTGCCGCGTGCAGACCGGCATCGCGCCCGTTGCCAACAGGTGCGGAAACGCACTGCCTCGCCGCGACGGAGCGCCGCCGGATATCGATGGAGGCCGCGACCCCGCTCCGGGCACCTTCTTTGTGGGCCTTGCCGGCCGCCGCATCTCGGATCGTCGACATGGGTGTTGCTATCCCATGAGACGGGCCCGGCCGCAAGCTCGCCGACCGCTGACATCGGCACAGCGCGAAAAGGGCGCGCGCCAGGCCGGCGTCCACCCCAAAACAGACTCAGAAAAATCGAACTCCTAGCGCGAGGTTCCGCCAGTCTTGCGACGCGAGGCGATCTCGTCCAGGGCTTCTTGCTCGGCCGCCTCGCGCTCGTTGCGCTCGCGGATCTGATCACGCTCTTCCAGCAGCTCGAACTTCTTCAATTCCTCGAGCGCGGCACGCAGGTCCTCGCGCGCGGCTTCCAGCTGGTCGGTCAGTTCCTCAGCCGAATTCAGCAGGTTGTCGCGACGCTGCGCGGCTGCCTTTGCAAAGGTCGGATAAGCGAAATGACCGACATCCGTGATCCCGACACGCTGCTGCTCCGCGGCGATCTGATCGTCCAGCTCACGGGCCATGCGCTTGAACTCGTCGACCATCGACTCGATCTGAGCCAGCTGGCGGCGGCGCTCGTCGACCTGGAACTGCTTCAGGCGAATGAGACTCTCACGCGACTTCATTACTCGATACTCCCGTTACCGATGCCAACCTACGCGAGAGTCATTTCCAAAAGGTTGGCAAGATCAACATAGCCCGCTTCGATCGAACTCGCCTCTCCTTTCGATTGCCCGAGAAACGTTTCAAGCGCGTCATGGCGCCGGATGGCCTCGTCGACAACCGCATCCGAACCGCGCTTGTAGGCGCCAAGCCGGATCAGTTCCTCCATGTCGGTGTAGGTCGCCATCAGGGCACGGGCCTTGCGCAGCAAAGGCTGCACATTGTCCGGCACGCAGCGCGGCATGGTGCGCGACACGGATTTCAGCACATTGATAGCCGGATAGCGGCCGCGCTCGGCGATCGCACGCTCCATCACGATATGCCCGTCGAGAATGCCGCGCACCGCATCGGCAACGGGTTCGTTGTGATTGTCGCCCTCGACCAGCACCGTGAACAACCCCGTCACCGAGCCGGAGCCGGAACGGCCCGGTCCGGCTCGTTCCAGTAGTCTCGGCAGTTCCGTGAAGACGGTCGGCGTGTATCCTTTCGAGGTCGGCGGCTCACCGACCGACAGGCCGATCTCGCGCTGCGCCATGGCGAAACGCGTCACCGAATCCATCATGCACATGACATTCTTGCCGGCGTCGCGAAAATGCTCCGCCACGGTCATCGTCAGATAGGCGGCCTGGCGGCGCATCAGCACGCTTTCGTCCGAGGTGGCGACCACCACCACGGAACGGGCCAGACCCTCCGGCCCGAGATCGTCCTCGATGAATTCCTGAACCTCGCGGCCGCGTTCCCCGATCAGGCCGATGACCGCGACATCGGCGGCCATGTTGCGCGCGATCATCGACATCAACACCGACTTGCCGACGCCGGAGCCGGCGAAGATGCCCATCCGCTGTCCCTCGCAGCAGGTGACGAACGTGTTGAGCGCCCTGACGCCGAGATCAAGCGGCGGGCCGACACGGCCGCGCTCGTTGGCCGGCGGCGGCGTCGACCTGAGCCGGCGTGGCTCACCTCCCGCCGGCAACGCACCGCGGCCGTCGATCGGCTCGCCCATGGCGTTGACCACACGTCCGAGCCAGGCGTCGCAGGGATAGGAAAGGCTTTCGCGCGCCACCAGAACCGCCCGGCAGCCCATCCGTACCCCTTCCAGACCCGCGAAGGGCATGCAAAGCGCCCGCTCCTCGCGAAAACCGACGACCTCCGCATGAACCGGCAGACCGCCCTCCCCGCTTTCCACAGCGAGCAGCGCGCCGACGCTCATCTCGTGGATCGGACCGGCGATTTCCAGCAGCAAACCCTGCACGGAGACCACCCGGCCATAGACCTCCGCGGGCATGAGCGCTTCCAGTTCTGCAAACAGCGGGTCCATCTGATCCTCAAGGGTCGGTAAAGAAGGTCCCAGAAAGCGACCTCACGGTAACCTATCATTTACGAGTTTGGTTAATCTTAATTGCGAGGGTTCATGGATGGAAAGCCAGCCTGGGACCCGCGTTCGGCGTAGAGGTGAGTCACGTGAGTCGTTTGTAGCGGCTCGTTAATGTGAAACTTGAAGATTCTATGGAAAGGATTTCCATATATTTTTCAAGTGATTGGAAAAGATTTCCAATCTACCCTCATCGGAGCTTGCAGGTGTGAATCAGAATTTGTTAACCATTGTCTCACACAGTGAGTCGAAGTTAACTGCAGTCCTTAGAGCACCGGGAGCGTATCGGCCGGCGCGGCTTGCCCAGGATAGGCAGACATAGGGGATTGGCATGCGTGTCCTGTTGATCGAGGATGACAGCGCCACGGCGCAGAGCATCGAGTTGATGCTTAAGTCCGAAAATTTCAACGTCTACACGACGGATCTTGGCGAGGAAGGTATCGACCTCGGCAAACTCTACGACTACGACATTATCATGCTGGATCTCAACCTGCCCGACATGTCGGGCTACGAGGTCCTGCGCACGCTTCGCGTGTCCAAGGTGAAGACACCGATCCTTATCCTGTCCGGTCTTGCCGGCATCGAGGACAAGGTACGCGGTCTCGGCTTCGGCGCCGACGACTACATGACCAAGCCGTTCCACAAGGACGAGCTCGTGGCCCGCATCCATGCGATCGTGCGCCGCTCCAAGGGTCATGCCCAGTCGGTCATCACCACGGGCGACCTGATCGTCAATCTCGACACCAAGACCGTCGAGGTTTCCGGCCAGCGCGTGCATCTGACCGGCAAGGAATACCAGATGCTCGAGCTTCTTTCCCTGCGCAAGGGAACGACGCTCACCAAGGAGATGTTCCTCAATCATCTCTACGGCGGCATGGACGAGCCGGAACTGAAGATCATCGACGTGTTCATCTGCAAGCTGCGCAAGAAGCTCGCAGCCGCCACGTCGGGGAAGAACTACATCGAGACCGTCTGGGGCCGCGGCTATGTGCTGCGCGAACCCGAGGAGAAGGCCGCCTGAGGCACACGCCTCCCGCGTCTGCCTTGTCGGTTCCTCCGGCCCTCGACTCGAGCCCGCCCGTCGGCACTGGCCGACTGCCCGGCCCCGCTTCTTGCGGGTCCCGGCGTCGGTAAATGCCCGGATGGCTCATCGGAACGCCTGTCAAAAGCCCCGCCACTGGCGGGGCTTTTGTCGTTGAGCCGGCCTGATCGGGGCCGTTTGTTTCCGCTCTGCTTGTCCGGCAGCGCGGGTTGACGTTGACATCGAGCCGCCACGCGGTCGCCCTCCGCGTGTGCGCCTTGCGCACCGGCCTTGCCTGCACACGCATGCAAGCAACAAGTGACGAAAGCAGTTCTGCAATCGACGCTCCCAGGAAGAAAATTCCGTTCAGGCAGGCAAAATAGAACAATGCGTTCTATTGTAAGCGATAGAGCGCGGCTTTATCGTGCGCGCAAGGCCGCCGCCACGCAAATGCAGCTTCCACAAGGTAAAATACCGGGATGCTTCCGGCGCGGCCGAAGATACAAACGGGAGATTTTCAATGATCATTCGCCGCACCATGAAGGCTGCGCTACTGGGCGTCAGTCTCGCCCTTATCGCGGCTACCGCCGCGCAATCCAAGACCCTTGTCTATTGCTCGGAAGGCTCGCCGGAGGGTTTCGACACCGCACTCTATACCGCGGGCACCACCTTCGACGCGTCTTCCAAGCCGGTGTACAACCGCCTTGTCGAGTTCAAGCGCGGCACCACCGAAGTCCTGCCGGGTCTTGCCGAAAGCTGGAGCGTTTCCGACGACGGCCTGGAATACACGTTCAACCTGCGCAAGGGCGTGAAGTTCCACACCACATCCTTTTTCACGCCGACGCGCGACTTCAACGCCGACGACGTGATCTACTCTTTCGGTCGCCAGCTCGACAAGGATCACCCTTGGCACGCCTATACGGCCGGGGCCTCCTGGGAATATTTCAACGGCATGTCGATGCCTGATCTCATCAAGGAGATCGTCAAGGTCGACGACCACACTGTGAAATTCGTGCTCAACCGGCCGGAAGCGCCGATGATCGCCAACCTCGCGATGGATTTCGCCTCGATCCTCTCCGCCGAATACGCCGACAAGCTCGCTGCCGACGGCAAGATGGAGATGATGAACCAGGAGCCGCTCGGCACCGGTCCGTTCTCCTTCGTCGGTTACCAGAAGGACGCGGTCATCCGCTATCAGGCCTTCGCCGATTACTGGGGTGGCAAGCAGCCGATCGACAATCTCGTATTCGCCATCACGACCGACGCGGCCGTGCGCCTGCAGAAGCTGAAGGCCGGCGAGTGCCACGTGGCGCCCTATCCGGCGCCCGCCGACATCGCCGACATCAAGGCTGACGGCAACCTGACGCTGATGGAGCAGCAGGGGCTCAACGTCGGCTACCTCGCCTACAACACTCAGATGACCCCCTTCGACAATCCGAAGGTCCGCAAGGCCCTGAACATGGCCATCAACAAGCAGGCCATTCTCGACGCGGTGTTCCAGGGCTCCGGCCAGGCAGCCAAGAACCCGATCCCGCCGACCATGTGGTCCTACAACGACACCATCCAGGACGATCCCTACGATCCGGATGCGGCCAAGGCGATGCTCGAGGAAGCCGGTGTTTCCGACCTGAAGATGAAGGTCTGGGCGATGCCGGTGCAGCGCCCCTACAATCCGAACGCACGCCGCATGGCCGAGGTGATCCAGGCCGACTTCGCCAAGGTTGGCGTCGAGGTCGAGATCGTTTCCTATGAGTGGGGCGAGTATCTCTCCCGTTCCAAGGAAAAGGACCGCGACGGCGCCGTGCTGCTCGGCTGGACCGGCGACAACGGCGATCCGGACAACTTCCTCGCCGTGCTGCTCGGTTGCGATGCCGTCGGCGGCGCCAACCGCGCCCAGTGGTGCCATCAGCCCTTCGAGGACCTGATCCAGAAGGCCAAGGTGGTCTCCGACAAGGAAGAGCGCACCAAGCTCTACGAGCAGGCGCAGGTCGTGTTCAAGGAACAGGCTCCGTGGGCGACCATAGCCCATTCGGTCGTGTTCATGCCGATGTCCTCGAAGGTCAGCGGCTATGTCATGGACCCGCTCGGCGGCCACTGGTTCGACGGCGTCGACATCGCCGAATGACCCTGACATCGAAGCGCCGCCGCGACCCCGTTCGGGTCCGGCGGTAGCCCATCGATTTCCCGCACCGGCCCTTACCGGCCGGTGCGGTCGTTTGGATGCATCAAGATGATCCGTTTCCTGTTCAGCCGGCTGCTGCTGCTCGTGCCGACCTTTCTCGGCGTGACCATCGTCTCCTTCGGCTTCATTCGCGTGCTGCCCGGCGACCCCGTGCTGCTGCTCGCCGGAGAGCGCGGCGTTTCGGAGGAACGCTACCGTCAGTTGATGGAACAGTTCGGCTTCTCCCGCCCTATCTGGGAGCAGTATTTCGACTATCTCGGCGGCGTTCTCACAGGCGATCTCGGCAATTCGATCGTCACCAAGAAGCCGGTGGTCACCGAGTTCTTCACCCTGTTCCCAGCCACCGTCGAACTGGCTTTGTGCGCCATCGTCCTGGCCGTCGCGATAGGACTGCCGCTTGGCATCTTCGCCGCCGTTCGTCGGGGCTCCGTCGCCGACCAGGCAATCATGGGGACGGCTCTGATCGGCTATTCGATGCCGATCTTCTGGTGGGGCCTGCTGCTCATCATCCTGTTTTCAGGCATCCTGCAATGGACGCCGGTCTCGGGCCGCATCTCCCTGATGTTCTTCTTTCCTCAGGTGACCGGCTTCATGTTGATCGACAGTCTCCTGTCTGGCCAGAAAGGTGCCTTCACCTCCGCTCTCAGCCATCTCGCCCTGCCCTCGATCGTGCTGGCGACGATCCCGCTCGCGGTGATCGCCCGCCAGACCCGCTCGGCCATGCTCGAGGTGCTCGGCGAGGACTACGTGCGCACGGCCCGTGCCAAGGGCCTCGCACCCTCCCGGGTCATAGGACTGCACGCGCTGCGCAATGCCCTCATTCCGGTGATCACGACGATCGGCCTACAGGTCGGCGTGCTGCTGGGCGGAGCGATCCTTACCGAGACGATCTTCTCCTGGCCTGGCATCGGCAAGTGGATGCTCGACAGCATTTCGAGACGCGACTACCCGGTCGTCCAGGGCGGCCTGTTGATGATCGCCGCCATCGTGATGATCGTGAACCTGACGGTCGACATGCTCTACGGCCTCGTCAATCCGCGCATCCGCCACCACTGAGCGCCGGAGAAAAGACAATGACAGAACCGTCCACCGGAGCTTCCGCGATTCCCGCCTCCGTCGCAGCCGAAAGCCGCGACGCGACGCGCAAGATGCTCGCCGAGTTCTGGTTCTATTTTTCCCAGAACCGCGGCGCCGTTATCGGCCTTGTCGTGTTCGTCACCCTCGTCATCGTGGCACTGGCCGCCCCGCTCATTGCTCCGCACGATCCCGACCTGCAATACCGCGACAGCTTCCTGACGCCGCCCGTATGGCAGGACGGCGGCAAGGCCGCCTTCCTGCTGGGCACCGATGCGGTCGGCCGCGACATTCTCTCGCGGTTGATCTACGGCGCCCGCTTCTCGCTGTTCATCGGTCTCGTCGTGGTCACCATCGCCCTTTCGGGCGGCATCGTGCTGGGTCTCGTCGCCGGTTATCTCCGCGGTTGGGTCGACACGGTCATCATGCGGATCATGGACGTCATCCTCGCGTTCCCCTCACTGCTGCTCGCGCTGGTTCTCGTCGCCGTGCTGGGCCCGGGCCTCGTCAACGCGATGATCGCCATCGCACTGGTCCTCCAGCCGCATTTCGTCCGCCTCACCCGGGCCGCCGTGCTGTCGGAGCGCAGCCGCGACTATGTCGTCGCCGCACGCCTTGCCGGCGCCGGCAATATCCGGCTGATGTTCAGGACGATCCTGCCCAACTGCCTCGCACCTCTTATCGTCCAGGCGACACTCTCCTTCTCCAGTGCGATCCTCGACGCCGCCGCCCTCGGCTTCCTCGGCATGGGCGCCCAGCCTCCCACGCCGGAATGGGGCACAATGCTGGCCGAGGCGCGCGAGTTCATCCTGCGGGCCTGGTGGGTCGTCACCTTTCCCGGCCTTGCCATTCTGGTGACGGTGCTTGCCATCAACCTTGTCGGCGACGGATTGCGCGATGCCCTCGATCCCAAGCTGAAGCGGAGCTGAGACAATGAGCCTGCTCGAAATCCGCAATCTCAGGGTCGAGTTCGACACCGTTGGCGGCGCGTTCCGCGCGCTCGACGGGGTCGACTACTCCGTCGAGGCGGGCGAGGTGCTTGCGATTGTCGGTGAAAGCGGCTCCGGCAAGTCGGTCGCCATGCTGGCCCTGATGGGCCTCCTGCCCGACACCGCGACCGTCTCCGCCGACCGCATGGCCTTCGAAGGCATCGACCTGCGCACGCTGACCGCGGCCCAGCGCCGCAAGGTCATCGGCAAGGACATCTCGATGATCTTCCAGGAACCGATCGCGAGCCTCAATCCCTGTTTCACCGTAAGCTTCCAGCTCGACGAGGTGCTCAAGGCGCATACGGACTTGAATCGCCGGCAACGGCACGACCGCATCGTCGAACTGCTGACCGCCGTCGGCATCCCCGAGCCGGAGCGCCGCATGAAGGCCTTCCCGCACCAGATGTCCGGCGGCCAATGCCAGCGCGTCATGATTGCCATCGCCACCGCCTGCCATCCCAAGCTGCTGATCGCCGACGAACCGACCACCGCGCTCGACGTGACCATCCAGAAGCAGATTCTCGACCTCCTGACGGCACTGCAACGTGACCACGGCATGGGACTGATCATGATCACCCATGACATGGGTGTCGTCGCCGAGACCGCCGACCGTGTCGTCGTCCAGTACCAGGGGCGACAGATGGAGACGGCAGATGTGCTGACGCTCTTCGAGAGCCCGTCCAGTTCCTACACCAAGGCGCTGCTTTCGGCGCTGCCGGAAAACGCCACCGGCGACCGGTTGCCGACCGTTGCCGATTTCGCCGAGACATTCGCAGCTCATGGCAACACGGAGGTCCGCCCGTGAGCGACCCGATCCTCAAGGTCCGCAACCTGAAGCGCGACTATGTCATCGCAGGGGGCCTGTTCGCCTCCCCGCGCCTTCTGCATGCCGTCAAGGATGTCAGCTTCGACGTCGAGCGCGGCTCGACACTCGCGGTCGTCGGCGAAAGCGGTTGCGGCAAGTCGACACTCGCCCGCATGCTGACGATGATCGATGCTGCCACCTCCGGAACGATCGAGATCGACGGCACGCGGATCGACATTGGCCGGCACGGCATCACGCGCGACATGCGCCAGGCGGTGCAGATCGTCTTCCAGAATCCGTACGGCTCACTCAATCCGCGCCAGAAGATCGGCGCCGTGCTCGAGGAGCCCCTGCTTCTGAACACGACCATGAGCGCGGGCGAGCGGCGCGACGCCGCGCTTTCCATGCTGGAAAAGGTCGGTCTGAAGCCGGAACATTACGGCCGCTACCCGCATATGTTCTCCGGCGGACAACGCCAGCGCGTCGCCATCGCCCGCGCCATCATGCTTCGTCCCAAGCTTCTGGTGCTCGACGAGCCGGTCTCCGCGCTCGATCTTTCCGTCCAGGCCCAGATCCTCAACCTGCTTGCCGACCTGCAGGAGGAATTCAACCTCACCTATGTCTTCATCAGCCATGACCTCTCGGTCGTGCGCTACATCGCCGACAAGGTGATGGTGATGTATTTCGGGGAGGCAGTCGAATACGGCACACGCGACGAGGTCTTCACGAACCCGGCGCATGAATACACGCGCACTCTCTTCGCCGCCACACCGCGCGCCGACGTCGAAAGCATCCGCGCGCGCCTCGCTGCAAAGAGCACGGCCACCGGCTGACGGGCCTTGCGCGTCACCGCGGCCGGGCCAATGCCCTAGCCACCGGCCTTGCGTTTGCCGCGGGAGCTGGCACGGGCGGGTCCCGGCAGGATCGGCGGCGTCGAGGCGCCTCCCTTGTCGGCCTCCGCCGTCCCGTTTCTGGCGGCCTCCAACGTGCCGGCACCCATGCGGCTACGCACCGCGCGGATGCGGGCGGCCAGCGACTGGGTCACGTTGCCGGAGGCGGCCAGCTCGTCCCCGCCATCCTTGTCGGTGACGGCGACCGGCTCCAGATCCTCCTCGGTACCGAGCGAGAGAACAACGGCGGAGGCAAGGTCGGCCAGTTCGCCCCGCAGCGCGAGGAAATCGGCGTTGGCGCCGAGCTCGCCCCGCAGCCTCTCGTTCTCCGCCGCAAGCCGTGCAGCCTCGGCCGCCGGAGCCTCGCTGTCGGACCCGGTTCCCTCGGCGAGCACCGACAGACGGGTAATCTCCGCGCGTGCGGCAATCAGTTTTGACTCCGCCTCGAAGAGCCGGTCGTCACGGGCGCGCAATTCCTGCCGCGTGAGCTGCGAGGCGGCGCGGTCCGTTTCAGCGCCGCTGCTCTCTCCCGCATCTTCGCCGGTCTGGCGCGTGTTGCGGTCCGTCGCCCGCTTCAACTGCCGGCGCAGCGCCGCGATCTCGGTCTCCAGCGCGGTTACGCGCATCGTGTCGGAAGCGCTGCCAAGCGTATCGTCAGCCGGCATCGAAGCCTTTTCCGCCATCGCATCCGAGGTGATCACGACCTCACCCGGTTCGCCAAGCGACGCGCTGCCGGCCACCGCCTCCGGCGTCTCCCCGGCCTGTGCGCTCATCAACCGCTTCAACAGGCGCTCGAGATCGCGGATACGCGCTCCCGATCGGGCAATCGTCTCCTGGTTTTCCTGGATTTCGCGGCGCAGATCCGCCTCGCGGCTCATGGCGTCGGCAAGAGCCTGTTCGCGGGAGATGAATTCCTTGCGCAGATCGCCCGACAGCGCTTCCGCCCGATCCCGGGCGATGCGGTTTGCCGTCGCCTGCTGCTGCAGTCGCTCGAGCCCGGATTCCAACCGCCGGTACTCGATGGCATGGCTTGCGCGCAGGGCCGCTATCTCGGCACGCACATCGGCATGGGTCATAGGCGTGGTCGCCTCGACCGCCCTTCGTGTCAGCCGCACCGCACGCCGCCATATCGACGGCACGAGAGCCACCGCGAGAAGGCCGGCGAGGCAAAAGCCGAGCGCCACATACATTGCCGATTCAATCAAGACCGCTCACCACCGTCTGGAACCCTGATCGCCTCGACCATCCATGTTCCTGGCCATGTCCCTGGCCATACTGCCTGGGCCCGCCTTCGCCGGACGGGCTTTTTCGTGTGATTGCCCGGATACGCATCCGGCAGCGCGACGCTGCCCGGGCGCTACGCTCCCTCCCTGATACAAGACGCAAGGTCCCGCGCCAAGCGCGACGGCATTGCCCTTGTCAAAAAGGATTCCAGGTCGGCTTCTGCGTGAACTTCAGATAGCCGACATTGACGCCAAGCCGGGCGCCGACACCGGCGCGCACCGGAACCACGTAGACGTCGTGGTTGGACAGCACCGTCATGCCGAAACCGCCGATCAGATAGGCCGAGCCGTTGACGCCCACATAGCGCCGGTAGATCGCCGAAGTGTCCGGCAGATTGTAGACCAGCATCATCACACGGGCACCGTCGCCGCCGATGTCCCATCCGAACGAGGGCCCTTGCCAGAACACCTTGTGCGTGCCGGCGTTGCGGGTGAAGAGCTGTCCCTCGCCATAGCGCGCTCCGGCCAGCAGCGCGCCCGAGCCTTCCTCGCCGAGAATATAGCCGTTCGGCTGGCCGTATTGCTGCACCGCGCGCTCGACGACCGAGGCAAGACCGCCTGAAATCTGGCCGAAGAAGCGGTGCCCTGCCCCGACCAGTTCGTCCTGGCTATACTGCTCAGGCTGCTGCGCCGTCGCCGGCGACCCGGCAAGCGCAAGGCCCAGCGCAAGGGCGGCGGCGGGCATCAGTGCCAAGCTCCCTGCCTTGCGAAAGACGCTGGCGAAGAAGGGGGCAAGGCGGGCGGAAAGGGCTGCTATCATCTCGGTCTGGTCCTTCGCAGGTAGGTGGCCCCGATTGCGTTCCCGGGCGCATGGTCATGGTGCCTCCGGTGGCGGAGGCAGGGTCTCCCGGTCCGCTCCGGGCGGTGACGGCCGGCGGTTCCCGTCGACCTGGCGGAAGATCTGCGGTTGCCCGCCGGCCCGGGATGCGGGCACAGTCACATGCCTTTCGGGCGTCAGGACTGATTCGATGTCAGAGTGTAGTCGAAATCGGAAAAGATTATGGTCGACCACCTCGGCCTGGCTCGTGCTCGCGTCATGGCTCGCCCTTGCCGCCCCGCAAGCGGTAGAAGCCCTCGACTACGCCACGGACCCCGTCAGCGGCTATGCGCTTGGCGGCAATGATCCGGTTGCCTATTTCATCGACAGAAAACCCCGGCGCGGGCAACAGAAATACGAGCTGCGCTGGGGCGATACCGTCTGGATGTTCGTCAACGAGGGCAACCGCGCGGCCTTCGAAAAGGCCCCGCGGATCTACGCACCCCATCTGACAGGCTGCGACCCGACCGCGCTTGCCGGCGGTTTCGTCACCATCGGAAATCCGGCGATCTTTGCCCTTCACGACGGCCACCTTCTTCTGTTTCACTCTGAAATCAATCGCTTCCTCTTCCTCGCCGACCCGCAAACGCTGCTCGATACCGCGCGCGACGCCGCCGTGCGGCTGGGGTGTGCCTGGTAAATGGCGGCCAACTGCCCCTGGTGACCGGGTTTGCGCCGGCGCCACCGCTTGGCAGTGCGGGACGAGGAGTGTAACGCTTTCGCAAATCCGCGAATCGCGCAGGACTGCCATTTGGAACGACCGACACCACGCCCGCCCAAGGACGACCGCATGACCGCCATCGACGACCTCAGCGCCCTGGACCTGGCCGCCCTCGTGGCGAGCCGCGTCTGCCACGACATCATCTCCCCCGTCGGCGCCATTACCAATGGCCTCGAGGTTCTCGATGAAGAGGACAACGAGGACATGAAGGACTTCGCCATGGACCTGATCCGCAAGAGCGCGCGGCAGGCCTCGGCCAAGCTCCAGTTCGCCCGCCTTGCCTTTGGTGCGGCCGGGTCCGCCGGCGCCGAGATCGACCTGGGCGATGCCCACTCGGTCGCCGCCGGGTTCCTTGCCAACGAAAAGGCCGATCTCAACTGGCAGGTTCCCCGCCTCCTGATGGCGAAGAACAGGGTCAAGCTGCTGCTCAACCTTATTCTTCTCGCCAACCAGTGCGTTCCCCGTGGCGGCCTGATTACCGTCAGCATGGACGGCGAGGCACAGTCGCCCACCTTCCGGTTGAAAGTAACAGGATCAACAACCAAGGTTCCTGCTCTCGTTCTTGACATGACATCCGGCAAGGAACCCGAAAGAATCGATGCACACACCGTCCAGCCGGTCTATGCGGTCTTGCTGGCTCGGGAGTCGGGCATGGATTTAGAAGTCGTTAAGGAAGATGATGGGGTGAAAATTACTGCATCATCAGCAGGATAAACTGACTTCAAAGGCCATCGTTTCGTTTCAGTCTATCTTAACTGTTTGAGACGCATTCTCACTGGCAGGGATGGGTTGCCCGGACACAACGTCCGGGTCGTGTACCAGTAACCAGTCGGGTGAGTTTGGCCATGGACGACTTGCTTAGCGAGTTCCTCACAGAAACGAACGAGAGCCTGGACGTCGTCGACGTCGAGCTCGTCAAGTTCGAACAAGAACCGAATAACGCGAAGATTCTCGATAACGTCTTCCGTCTCGTCCATACGATCAAGGGCACCTGCGGCTTCCTCGGCCTGCCCCGGCTTGAGGCTCTCGCCCATGCCGGCGAGACCTTGATGGGCAAGTTCCGCGACGGCGCCAAGGTGACGCCCGACGCGGTGTCGCTCATTCTGTCGTCCATCGATCGCATCAAGGAAATCCTTGCCGATCTCGAAGCGGCCGGCGGCGCCGAGCCCGAGGGCAGCGACGACGATCTGATTTCCGAGCTCGAGCGCATGTCGCTCTCCGCCGACACCACCGGTGGCAAGGCTGCGGCGCCGACCGCAGAGGACGAGGCGATGGCGCGCGGCGAGTTGGTCGAGCAGGTGCTCGAACGCCCCTTGCGCCCCGGCGAGGTCTCGCTTGACGATCTCGAGCGCGCCTTCCGCGAAGCCGAGTGCGAGGTCGAGCTTCCCGTGTCCGATCCGATCTCCGAGATCGACGCGGCCGAGCTTGCCGCCGATGCAGAGATCGAGGCGGAGACGGCTCCCCCGCTCGCCGTCAAGGCCCGCCCCCGCGGTGGAGAGACCGCCGCCCGCGAGCCCGCTGAGAAGGGTGAGAAGAAAGCTTCCGTGTCGAGCCAGTCGATCCGCGTCGCGGTCGAGACGCTCGAACACCTGATGACGATGGTCTCCGAGCTGGTCCTCACCCGAAACCAGCTGCTCGAGATCTCCCGTCGCCACGAGGATTCCGAATTCAAGGTGCCGTTGCAGCGCCTGTCCAACGTGACCGCCGAGCTGCAGGAAGGCGTCATGAAGACGCGCATGCAGCCGATCGGCAACGCCTGGCAGAAGCTGCCGCGCATCGTGCGCGACCTCAGCCAGGAACTCGACAAGCCGATTGAGCTGGAGATGGTCGGCGCCGAGACCGAGCTTGACCGGCAGGTCCTGGAGCTGATCAAGGATCCGCTCACCCACATGATCCGCAACTCCGCCGATCACGGCCTGGAGATGCCGAGCGACCGCAAGGCGGCCGGCAAGTCGGAAAAGGGCACGATCACGCTCTCCGCCTATCATGAAGGCGGCCACATCATCATCGAGGTCAAGGACGACGGTCGCGGCATCGATGTCGACCGGGTCAAGGCCAAGGTGCTGGAGCGCGGGCTGGCCTCCGAGGCCGAGCTCGACAAGATGACGGATCAGCAGATCCACAAATACATCTTCCACGCCGGCTTCTCGACCGCCCAGAACATCACCAGCGTCTCGGGCCGCGGCGTCGGCATGGACGTGGTGCGCAACAATGTCGAGCTGATCGGCGGGTCGATTGACCTGCGTTCCACTCCCGGCCGCGGTTCCAGCTTTATCATCAAGATCCCGCTGACGCTGGCCATTGTCTCGGCGCTGATCGTCGAGGCGGGTGGCGACCGTTTCGCGATCCCGCAGCTTTCCGTGGTCGAGCTCGTTCGCGTGCAGTCGAATTCCGAGCACCGGATCGAACGCATCAAGGACACGCCTGTCCTGCGCCTGCGCAACAAGCTGCTGCCGCTGGTCCACATGTCGCACCTGCTCGGCTTCGACGGACCCGACGGCGAGACGGAGATCGAGGCCGACACCGGTTTCATCGTCGTAATGCAGGTTGGCAGCCAGACCTTCGGCGTTGTCGTCGACGGCGTCTTCCACACCGAGGAAATCGTCGTCAAGCCGATGTCGACGATGCTGCGCAACCTGACCATGTTCTCCGGCAACACCATTCTGGGTGACGGCGCGGTGATCATGATCATCGACCCGAACGGCGTCGCCTCGGCCATGGCAAGCCATGCCTCCAGCGTCGTCGCCGAAGGCGAGCGCAAGGAAGCCGAAGAAGCGATGGCCTCCGCCATCGACGGCCAGTCGAGCGTATCCATGCTGCTCTTCCGCGCCGGTTCGCCCGAGCCCAAGGCCGTGCCGCTGTCGCTGGTCACCCGTCTGGAAGAGTTCGATGTCTCCAAGATCGAGCATTCCAACGGTCGCGACCTGGTGCAGTATCGCGGCGCGCTGATGCCGCTGGTCTACATCGATCCCTCGCAGGCGCATCGCGGCGAAGGCACCCAGCCGATGCTGGTCTTCTCCGATGCCGGGCGTTCGATGGGCCTCGTGGTCGACGAGATCGTCGATATCGTCGAGGATCGCATGAACATCGAGGTCGGATCCGACCGCGCCGGTGTCCTCGGCTCGGCCGTCATCAAGGACAAGGCAACCGAGATCATCGATCTTGGCTACTACCTGCCGCAGGCCTTCGAGGACTGGTTCATGCGCAAGGAGATGGACATCGCCGCGCTGACCAAGAAGGTCCTTCTGGTCGACGACAGCGCCTTCTTCCGCAACATGCTGACGCCGGTTCTCAAGGCCGCCGGCTACGACGTGACCGCCTGCACCGGGGCCAACCAGGCATTCGAGCTGCTGGAAAACGGCGACCGCTTCCAGGCCATCGTCAGCGACATCGAGATGCCGGAAATCAACGGCTTTGAGTTCTGCGAGGCGCTTCGTCGCGATCCGCGCTTCCGCAAGATGCCGATCCTGGCCCTGTCGGCGGTCGTCTCGCCGGCCTCGATCGAGCGCGGACGCCAGGCAGGCTTCGACGATTATGTGGCGAAATTCGACCGTCCGGGGCTGATCGCCTCGCTCAAGGACCTCTTCGCCGGTGAAATGGGGATTGCGGCATGAAGCACAATGACAACCTCGCGGCCAGTATCGACGATACCATCCAGTATGTGACGGTCATCATCGGCGGCCAGCTTTTCGGCCTCCCGATCAGCCAGGTGCACGACGTCTTCGTTCCCGAGAGCCTCACCCGTGTGCCGCTCGCGGCGCCGGAAGTTGCCGGCGTGCTCAACCTGCGCGGCCGCATCGTCACCGCCATCGACATGCGCAAGCGCCTGCACCTGCCCAACCGGGACAAGAACGCCCAGGTCATGGCAGTCGGGATCGAGCACAAGGGCGAAAGCTACGGTCTGGTCATCGACCAGGTGGGCGAAGTGCTCCGCCTGTCCGGCGACTCGATGGAGGCCAATCCGTCCAACCTCGACAAACGCTGGGCCGAGATCTCGGGCGGTGTCCACCGCCTCGACGGCAAGCTGATGATCATCCTCGATGTCGCCCGCTTGTTCGGCGCCATGGTTTCTGAGCCGCTGGCGGCCGCCTGAGGCGCGCGCGTTGGAACGAAATGCCGATCTACGGCACTCGGGAGCAAATGAAATGAAACACTGTCTCGTCGTCGACGATTCCAGCGTGATCCGCAAGGTGGCCCGACGCATCCTGGAAGATCTCTCCTTCGAGATCTCCGAGGCGGAAGACGGTCTGAAGGCCCTCACCGCCTGCCGCGAGCGGATGCCCGACGCGATCCTTCTCGACTGGAACATGCCGGAAATGGACGGCCTGGAGTTCCTGCTGTCGCTGCGCAAGGAAGACGGCGGCAACAAGCCGATCGTCGTCTTCTGCACGACCGAGAACGATGTGGCGCATATCACCCGCGCGATGCGGGCCGGGGCCAATGAGTACATCATGAAGCCTTTCGACAAGGACATCGTGGAAGCGAAGTTCCAGGAAGCTGGGCTGCTGTAACCCCTTACGGGACATGTCAAGATGATCGCCAGTTCTACAGCGCCGGCCCCCCGGGACGGTGCAAGGGCAGACTGTGTCCGCGTCATGGTGGTGGACGATTCCGTCGTCATTCGCGGGCTTCTGAGCCGCTGGGTCGAAGCAGATCCGGCGCTCCAGCTGGTCGCGTCCCACCGGAACGGCCGGCTTGCCGTCGAGGACATCGAGCGCAGCAATCCTGATGTCGTCGTGCTCGACATCGAGATGCCGGAGATGGACGGGCTGACCGCCCTTCCCCTGATGCTCAGGAAAAAGCGCGACCTGATCGTCGTGATGGCCTCCACGCTGACAAGGCGCAATGCCGAGATCAGCCTGCGGGCCCTGTCGCTGGGCGCGCAGGACTATGTGCCCAAGCCGGAATCCTCCAGCGAGGTCACCACCTCCGTCGACTTCCGTCGCGAGTTGATCGAGAAGGTCAAGGCCCTCGGCCAGCGCAGGCGTGCCAGCGGCGGCTTTGGCGGACGCCAGATGCGCGCCCAGACGACCGCGGGACAGACCGTGTCGCAGGGGCCCGTGTCGCGCGCGGCGACCGCCTCGGCGGGTTACAGCCGCCTTGCCGCGGCGCCGGCCCAGGCTGCCCCGCCGGCCCTGAAGACACGCCCCTATTCGAGCGTCCGGCCGCGCATCGTCGCCATCGGCTCCTCGACCGGCGGACCGCAGGCGCTGCAGCAGGTGTTCACCGACATCGGCACCGCCATTCGCGAGGTTCCGGTCGTCGTCACCCAGCACATGCCGCCGACCTTCACCGCGATCCTGGCCGAACATGTCGCCAAGGCGGCACTCAGGCCGGCCAAGGAAGCAGCGGATGGCGAGATTCTCATGCCCGGCCACATCTATGTGGCGCCGGGCGGGTTGCACATGACCGTCGTCAAGGATGGCGGCCAGCCGGTCGCCCGCCTGACCGACGGCGCCCCGGTGAATTTCTGCAAGCCTGCCGTCGATCCCCTGTTCGACAGCGTCGCCAAGGTCTACGGCTCCGCCGTCCTGGCGGTTGTGCTGACCGGCATGGGCCATGACGGAGCAGCCGGCATCCGCACCATCGCGGCCGGTGGCGGCAGCGTCATCGCCCAGGACGAGGCAACCAGCGTCGTGTGGGGAATGCCGGGAGCGGCTGCCCAGACCGGATTATGCTGCGATATTCTGCCAATCACCCGGATTGGTCCGAAAATCGCCGGATTGTTGAGTGGAGGCCTCAGGTGATTGCGTCCCAGTTCGAGTATCTCAAGCAGTACCTGAAGGCGAAGTCCGGACTGGTGCTCACCAACGAGAAACAGTACCTGGTCGAGAGCCGGCTCCTGCCGGTGGCTCGCCGGCACGGCCATGCCGGGCTCTCCGAACTCGTCCAGGCGATGCAGAAGCCGGGCTCCACCCAGGTCTGCTCCGACGTGGTCGAGGCGATGACCACCAACGAGAGCTTCTTCTTCCGCGACGGAACGCCCTTCCAGCACTTCAAGGAGGTGATGCTTCCGGCGATGCTGAAGGCGCGCGCCGACCGCCGCACGATCCGCATCTGGTGCGCTGCGGCCTCCACCGGCCAGGAACCTTACTCGCTGGCGATCTGCCTGAAGGAAGCCGCGGCAAAGCTTGCCGGCTTCCGCGTCGAGATCATCGGCACGGACCTGTCCAACGAGGTTCTGGAGAAGGCGAAGAACGGCATCTACAGCCAGTTCGAGGTGCAGCGCGGCCTGCCGATCCAGATGCTGCTCAAGTACTTCACCCAGAAGGGCGATCTGTGGCAGATCAATCCCGAGCTGCGCTCGATGGTGCAGTGGCGCAAACTGAACCTTCTGGAGAACTTCTCCTCGCTCGGGTCCTTCGACATTGTCTACTGCCGCAACGTGTTGATCTATTTCGACCAGCCGACCAAGGTCGACGTGCTGCAGCGAATGGCGAAGCAGTTGCCTTCCGACGGCTACCTGGTGCTCGGCGCGGCGGAGACCGTTGTCGGCCTCACCGATGCCTTCCGCCCGGTGCAGGATCTGCGCGGTCTCTACCAGACCGCAGCCGCCGGCGCCCAGGGCGTTGTCCGCCCCCGTTTCCAGGTTGCCGGCTGAGAAGACCGCCGACCGACCTGCTTGTGCAACGATCCAGCCCCGCCAGCGCGACCTCGCGCTGGCGGGGTTTTTGATTCGCTCCATGCCGGAGGGCAGGGCCGCTCCCGTCTCGTCGCGCGGTGTCGAACCGATATACGCGTCCGCATCAAGAACTTCGGCGTGACCGCTGAGCACAGAAATCCGGAAAGGCGACTGAAGGGAAAGCAGAATCCACCGTATCGCACCATGTCGGTGCCGCGTCTTCCGTCATGCCGGCCACCTCGTCTCCCGCGCGCTTCGCTGCGGAAAGGAATGGCACCCCCAAGGGGACTCGAACCCCTGTTTCCGCCGTGAGAGGGCGGCGTCCTAGACCGCTAGACGATGGGGGCATCGGCTGGTCTTCGACGAAGAGCCGCGTAAATAGAACGCCCGAACGGGGAATGCAAGCCCCATTTCAGCCCCGCCTGTGGAGATTTTCCGCACATACGCTCACCGCTCCCCGCGCGCCGCGGAAAACCGCCACGTGTTACTGCGCGACAAAAGCCGTTTCGCCCAGAACCCGGCCGGTTGCGGCATCCAGATAGAGAAGCTTGCTTTGCGCCCCGGAACGCACCAGCAGGATCAGCCGGTCGTCGGCCTGCGCCATGCCCTCGACCCGGCCGTCCTTGCCGATTGCGACGGTAGCGGCTATATCGCTGGCATCCGGACGCGTGCCGCCTTCGGACAGCTTGTAGACGATCGCCGCCAGCACTGCCAGGAAACCGAGCACCATCACGAGGCTCGAAACCGCCAGCAGCCGCTTGAGCTTGACCTGGACCCGCTCCATCGCGGGGTCCAGCGGAGCTTCCTGGTCGTGTTCGTCGTCCATAGCCGGATGTGTCATGTCAATGTCCAATGAAGATGCGAGCGACGCGGATGCCGTCGCAATGAAGACCGTTGCCGTCGGGCAGGAGGATGCGGGCATCAGGCTCGATGCCTGCCTTGCCCGCCATCTGGCCGAACTCAGCCGGAACCGCCTCCAGACATTGATCCGCCAGGGCCGGGTCCGTGTCGACGGGCGGACCATAGTCGAGCCGAAATACCGGGTCAATTCGGGCGAGGCCTTGATACTCGACATGCCCGAACCGGACGTTGCCGAGCCGGAGCCCGAGGCAATCCCGCTTGCTGTAGTCTTCGAGGATGACGAGTTGATCGTCATCGACAAGCCGGCCGGCCTTGTCGTCCATCCCGGTCCCGGCAACTGGAGCGGCACAATGGTCAACGCCCTGCTCCACCATTGCGGCGACAGCCTGTCGGGCGTCGGCGGGGTCAAGCGGCCGGGCATCGTCCACCGGCTCGACAAGGACACCAGCGGATTGCTCGTGGTCGCCAAGACCGACCGCGCGCATCAGGGCCTTGCCGCTCAATTCGCCGATCATGGCCGCACCGGACCGCTGGAACGGGAATACACCGCCCTGGTCTGGGGCGCGCCGATGCAACTGCGCGGCACGGTCGACGCCGATCTCGCCCGCTCCGCCGCCAACCGCCAGAAGATCGCCGTGACGAAGTCGGGCGGGCGCAATGCCATCACCCACTGGCAGGTGCGAGAGCGCTTCGGCCCCATGGGTGCCGCTCCGCTGGCAGCGCTGATGACCTGCCGCCTGGAAACCGGACGCACCCACCAGATCCGCGTCCACATGTCCTATATAGGCCATCCGCTCATCGGCGATGCCGACTACGGGGCGCATTTCAAGACCAAGTCGGCGCGCCTGCCGGAAGACATTCGCGCCGTCGTCGACGCCTTTCCCCGCCAGGCGCTGCATGCAGGCCTGCTGGCCTTCGCCCATCCGGTGAGCGGCGAGACGCTGCGCTTCGAAAGTCCGCTGCCCGAAGACCTGGCCGGCCTGATCCACGCAATCCGGACAATCCCTGCCACATAATTTCGGGGATCAGGCCCTGATATTGTCGAAATGCCACCTATATTGGGGGTTCGGCGTGCCGACAGGGCGCCGGAATATGGATGCCCGGCGAGGGTCCGGGGCGGCGACGGCCGCGTCGGTCCGGAGGGATCGTTAGGGAGAAAGGGTGCTTCATGGCCCAGAACATACCGATGCTGAGTTCCGGAGAAGGCGGCCTCAGCCGCTACCTGGACGAAATCCGACGGTTTCCGATGCTGGAGCCGCAGGAAGAATACATGCTCGCCAAGCGCTACAAGGAGCATGACGATCCTCGCGCAGCCGAACGGCTCGTAACCTCGCATCTGCGCCTCGTCGCCAAGATCGCCATGGGCTATCGCGGCTACGGCCTGCCGATTTCCGAGGTTGTCTCCGAAGGCAATGTCGGCCTCATGCAGGCGGTCAAGCGCTTCGAGCCGGACAAGGGCTTCCGCCTCGCTACCTACGCCATGTGGTGGATCAAGGCGGCGATCCAGGAATACATCCTGCGCTCCTGGTCGCTGGTGAAAATGGGGACGACCGCCAATCAGAAGCGGCTGTTCTTCAATCTCCGCCGTCTCAAGGGCAAGATCCAGGCGCTCGACGAGGGCGATCTGCGACCCGAGCACGTCACCCAAATCGCCACCAAGCTCGGCGTGTCCGAGGAAGAGGTCGTGTCGATGAACCGGCGCCTTGCCGGCGATGCCTCGCTCAACGCACCGATCCGCGCGGAAGCCGACAGCGGTGGCGAGTGGCAGGACTGGCTCGTCGACGAGAGCGACAGCCAGGAAGCCGTCTTCGCCCGCCAGGAAGAGCTCGACCAGCGGCGCAAGCTTCTGGGTGATGCCATGGACGTGCTCAACGAGCGCGAGCGGCGGATTTTCGAGGCCCGGCGCCTGTCCGAGGACCCGATCACGCTGGAGGACCTGTCGAGCGAATTCGGCGTCAGCCGGGAACGTGTCCGCCAGATCGAGGTGCGTGCCTTCGAAAAGGTGCAAAAGGCGGTGAAACGCGGCGCCCGCGAACTGGAGCAACCGGCGGCACAACTCGCCGACCAGCGCTAAGGCCGGCAGCCGGCGCGCGGCCGGCCGGATCATCGGGATCCGGCGGCGGCAGCCGGCCCGCCCGCGATCGGCTCACCGGTTCGCTGCAACCGTATGGTTTTCCCTTTTCCCCACCCGTGCTCTAACCTTGCCCGGACGGTCGGTGCGACAAAGCACTACCCGGCCGCGAGCAGGAACAAGGGGCGAGGGGAACCATGCGCATCACTCGGCGCAAGCATCTGTTGGTGGCAAGTGTCGCGTGCTTCTTTCTTCTCGTGGTAACCGCTCTGCGGGCCTACGATCCCGGCTTCGTCTCCTCCATCCGCCTCCTCGGTTTCGACGGCTACCAGCGCTTCTGGCCGAGAGAGCAGGGAGAGTTCCCGGTCCGCATCGTCGATATCGACGAGCGTTCGCTCGCCGTCCACGGCCAATGGCCCTGGCGACGCGACATGCTGGCCAGGCTCACCGAGGCTCTTGCGGACATGGGAGCGGCTGCGATCGCCTATGACGTGATCTTCGCCGAGCCCGACCGCCTGTCGCCGCATCGCTACGTGCCCGACCTTGATCTCGGCGGCGATATCAACGCTGCCAGTCTCGCCGGAAAGCTGCCCGACACGGACCAGGTGTTCGCGGCCGCCATAGCCGAGGCGCCAGTGGTCCTTGGCTACGCAGTGCTTCCCGATGCCAGCGGCGGAAAACCTCCGGTGAAAGCCGGTGTTTCCTACGCCGGAAGCGACCCTGTCGCCAGTGTGCCGGCTTTCGCCTCGACGCTGAACAGCCTGACTGTCCTGGAGGCGCCTGCCGCCGGCTCGGGCGGCGTCAGCCTGTCGAGCCGCGACACGGCCGGCATCGTGCGCCGCATCCCGATGGTCTTCACCGACGGCAAGACGCTTTTCCCAAGCCTTGTCATGGAGGCCCTGCGCGTTGCGCAAGGGGCGAGCGGCTTTATTGTACGTTCCTCGGATGCCAGCGGGGAGATCGATGTCGGCACAGCGGAAGTGACCGACATCAAGGTCGGCGCCATTCCCTTCCCGACCACCGCCCAAGGGGAATTCTGGGTCTATTTCAACGAGGATCGGGCCGATCGCTACGTCTCCGCCGCTGATGTGCTTGATCCTGCCAGGCGGGCTGAAACCGTCGCGCGGATCGAGGGGCACGTTGTTTTCGTCGGCACCTCCTCGGTTGGCCTCTACGACATCCGGGCAACGCCGCTGGGCGATCTGGTGCCCGGCGTTTCCGTCCATGCTCAGGCCGCGGAGCAGATCCTCGCCGGCTCCTTCCTGAGCCGGCCGGACTGGGCCGACGGCACGGAGGTCATCGTTACCTTCTTGCTCGGCCTGATCGTCATCGCACTCGTTCTCAGCCTCGGTTCCATCTGGGCGGCGGCCATCGGCGGCGTCATCGCCTTCGGCCTTTACGCCGGCGCCATCCATCTCTTCCGCACGGAGGGCCTGCTCCTCGATCCCGTCTATCCGACAGCGGTCAATCTCTTCGTCGTCTATGCGGCGGCGACCGCCCTGCTCTACTTCCTGACCGAACGGGAAAAGCGCTTCGTACGCGCCGCCTTCGGCCAGTATCTCGCGCCCGAGATGGTCAAGCGGCTGGAGACGGCACCGGATTCGCTCAAGCTCGGCGGCGAGATGCGCGACATGACCATCCTGTTCATGGATGTGCGCGGCTTCACGCCGATCTCCGAGCAGCTCACCCCGACCGACCTCGTCGCCTTTCTCAACGCGCTCCTGTCGCCTTTGTCGGACGAGATCCAGAACCGCGACGGCACCATCGACAAGTATATCGGCGACAGCATCATGGCCTTCTGGAATGCCCCCATGGATGTCGAGGCCCATGCCGCACAGGCTTGCCGGGCGGCGCTGGAGATGGTCCGCATCACCGAGCGTCTGAACGCCGAGGACGCCTTCCAGTTTCGCGCCCGCGACCTGCCGATCCAGTCGGTGCGCATCGGCGTCGGTCTCAACACCGGCGAAGCCTGTGTCGGCAACATGGGGTCGAACCGCCGTTTCAACTATTCGGTGATCGGCGATGCGGTGAACGTCGCGGCCCGGATCGAATCCAGCTGCAAGGCCGTCGGCGCCGATTGCGTCGTCTCCGAAGACACGGCACGCGCGGCGCCCGATTTTGCCTTCCTCGAGGCCGGCGCGATCCCGCTAAAGGGCAAGAGCGTCCCGATCAAGCTCTTCGCGCTCGTCGGCGAGCCGGACTATGCCGCGGGCACCGCCTTCCAGACCCTTGCCCGGGCGCATGCGCAAATGGTCGCGGCCATCGACGAAGGAGACCGGGTCAGCGCCCTTGCAGGCCTCAAGGACTGCCGCGACAAGGCGCCCTCCCGCCTTGCCGACTTCTACGACCGCTTTCAGGAGCGCATCGAGGCCTTGCCGGAAACCGCCCTTGCCTGATCCCGTCGCCAGGAGGAAGACCGACCCTGCCGGCGTCCGCTCAGGACGCGCGTACGGCTCTCAGGAGACGCCCCGGCAAGGCAAGTATGCGCCCGTCCAGCACGGCCAGCCCCAGCAGCAGCAGCGCCATGCCGCCCAGTTGCGGCAGCGTCAGAACCTCGTCCAGGAAAAACGCGGCGATCAGGCTCGCACTGAGTGGAATGAGCAAGGTCACCAGGGAAGCATTGGTCGCGCCGGCCTCGCTCAGCAGACGGAAATAGATGAGATAGGCGAAGGCCGTGCAGAGCGTGCCAAGCGCCAACACCGAGAGCCATGCGGCCGGACCCGTTGCCGCCGGCGACCAGCCCTCTCCGTGCCATGCAAAGGCCTGCCAGATCGCCAGCGGCAACAAGAGCAGGCTGGATCCCGTAAGCTGGCCGGCGGCCGAGATCATCACCGGCACGCCCTTGAAGACCCGCGCGAAGGAGGCGGCAAAGGCATATGAAAGGGCCGCGCCAAGGCACAGCGCCTGCGCCCAGAGCGGCGCCCCGGAAAAACCGGCGAGCGGTCCGAAATCCAGCGCCGGCGCCATCAGCAGCGCGACACCCGCGAAACCGATGACGATCCCGGCGACCCGGTGCGCCCGCAGCACCTCCTGCGAGAACAGCAGCGAGGCCACCAGCACCGTGAAGATCGGCGTCGTGGCGTTGAGGATCGAGGCAAGGCTTGCCGGGATCGCGGTCTGGCCCCAGAAAATCAGCGAAAACGGGATGGCGTTGTTGAGGAGCCCCATCAACAGGAACGCGCCGAGCATGCGTCGCGACAGCGGAAACGCCTGGCCCGTCATCCGCAACACGGCATGAAGCACCCCTGCCGCGATCGCCACCCGCAGGAAGGCCAGCGTCATCGGCGGCACCTCGGCCACCGCGACCTTGGCGAAAGGAAAGGTCGCGCCCCAGATCAGTGACAGGAGCCCGAGCAGCAGCCAGTTCTTCCAGGTCATCCAGGCCTTCCGGGCATTCATGAAATCGGGCAGGGCCGGCATGCGCGACGGTAACGCAAAGGGCACCCCATCCTCGGTAGCACCCGTCGTTGAGGGCCGCCACCCGTTTCGCGACAGCTTTCCCGCGCGCATGTCCCGGTTCTGTTGGCGAGGGGAAAACAATGCTTGTGAGCGCCACCGCGAGCGGTCAGGATCAAGGTCCCGCCGCGCGCTTTCCGCCCCTGGTCCCAATGCCCGACAATCCTGCCCCGCTGACGTCCCGGCCACTGCTCTTCCGCCTCGTACCCCTGCTTGTCGCAGCAGCGCTCCTGCTTGGCGCCAACGGTCTTGCGATGACGGTGATTGCGGTGCGCGGCCGTCTCGCCGGACTGTCCGACACGATGATCGGCGTCTTCGGCTCCGCCTATTATGCGGGTTTCATCCTCGGCGTGCTGCTGACCCCCTTGCTGATCCGACGGGTCGGGCATATCCGCGTGTTTTCCGCGCTCGCCGCCCTGAGCGCGATCGCCGTGCTCGGCCTTTTCCTGACCCAGCCGGGCCTTGGCTGGGCGGCGCTGCGTTTCACCAGCGGCATCGCGTTCTGCGGCACCGCGATGGTGCTGGAAAGCTGGCTCAACGCACTTGCCTCCAATGCCGAACGCGGTCGCATTCTCAGCATCTACCGGATCGTGGACCTCGGCGCGGTAACCGGCGGGCAGTTCCTGCTGCCGGCCTTCGGCGCGGGCGGCGCCGCGATCCTCGTTGTCATCGGCATCGTTTTCTGCGCCGCCCTCATCCCCGTCTCTCTCGCCCGCGAAGGCAACCCTCCCGTCTCCGATGCCAGAGGCGTCAACTATCTGGCCATATGGGCGATCTCTCCGGTCGCCGCCGTCGGCTGCCTGACCATAGGCTTGACCAACGGCGCCTTCCGGACCGTCGGTCCGGTCTATGCCGAAGGGGTCGGCCTTGATGCCGACGGGCTGGCGCTCCTCATCAGCCTTTGGGTCATCGCCGGCGCGATCTTCCAGTACCCGCTCGGCTGGGCCTCCGATCGTACCGACCGGCGCTATGTCCTGATCCTGGCTACAGCCGGTGCCGGTCTTTCCTGCCTGTTCCTGTCCGGCGTCAGCTTCCAGGCCGCGATCTTCCTGGGTGCCTTCCTGTTCGGCGGCTTCGCTCTGCCGCTCTATTCTCTCTCCGCCGCCCATGCCAACGATCACGCCGGCCCCGGCCAGTATGTCGAGCTTGCCGCCGGCCTCACCATGTTCTTCGCGATCGGTGCCGTCATCGGACCGCTGCTGGCCTCCGCCATCATGGACAGGTTCGGCCCCTCGGCCTTTTTCCTCTACACCGGGGGTCTGCATCTTGCCTTCGTTGCCTTTGTCGGCGCGCGCCTCCTGACCCGAGGCGCCGTTCCGGCCGAGCATCGCAAGCGCTTCGTCTGGCTGCTGCGCAACTCGCCAGCGATCTACCGCATGGCCGGAGGACAGAAAGCCACCCGGCCGGAAAGGGACAGGCCTTCGCCGGATTGAGCGACAAGGCGGCTCGATCAAACCGCCAATTGTGGGGCACTGCGCGTAGCAAACGGTCCGGGCGCTGGTGGAAAGACCGGCTGAGGGCTCGTCAATCCGGCTTCGGACCGCTATAGTCCGCTCGCTTTGCCCCGGTTAGCAAGACCGGGGTTTTTCGTGTGCGCGGCGCAAGGCCCGCGCGGGGTTTTGCCGGCAACGCCGGATGCAAGGGAACTTACAGGCATGGCCAATGTCGTCGTCGTCGGATCACAGTGGGGTGACGAGGGAAAAGGCAAGATCGTCGACTGGCTGTCGGAACAGGCAGACGTCGTCGTGCGCTTCCAGGGCGGGCACAATGCCGGCCACACGCTGGTGATCGACGGGATCAGCTACAAGCTGTCGCTGCTGCCTTCCGGCGTGGTGCGCGGCAAGCTCTCGGTGATCGGCAATGGCGTAGTGATCGACCCGCATGCGCTGGTCGCCGAAATCGCCCGTCTTGCCGAGCAGGGCGTGAGTGTGTCGCCGGAGACGCTTGCCATCGCCGGAAACGCGACACTCATCCTGTCGCTGCATCGCGAACTCGACGCATTGCGCGAGACAGCCGCGGCCGCCGGTACCAAGATCGGCACCACCAAGCGCGGCATCGGGCCTGCCTATGAGGACAAGGTCGGCCGCCGCGCGATCCGCGTGATGGATCTGGCCAACCTCAAGACCCTGCCGGCGAAGATCGAGCGGCTGCTGACCCATCACAACGCCCTGCGGCGCGGCCTCGGCGAGCCCGAAATCGAACCGGGCGCGATCTTTTCCGAGCTGGAAAGCGTTTCCGGCCAGGTGCTGCCCTACATGCAGACGGTCTGGTCGCTGCTCGACACGTGCCGGCGCGAGGGCAAGCGCATCCTTTTCGAGGGCGCGCAGGGCACCTTGCTCGACATCGACCACGGCACCTATCCGTTCGTCACCTCGTCCAACACCGTCTCCGGCCAGGCGGCTGCCGGCAGCGGTCTCGGCCCGGGCTCGATCGGCTATGTGCTCGGCATTACCAAAGCCTACACGACCCGCGTCGGCGAAGGCCCCTTCCCGACCGAGCAGGACAACGAGGTCGGCAATTTCCTGGGAACGCGCGGCCACGAATTCGGCACGGTGACGGGGCGCAAGCGTCGCTGCGGCTGGTTCGACGCGGTGCTCGTTCGCCAGTCCTGCTGTATCAACGGCATCCACGGTATCGCGCTGACCAAGCTGGACGTGCTCGACGGCCTTGATGAGATCAAGATCTGCGTGGCTTATGAGCTCGACGGCGAACGGATCGACCACCTGCCGGCCTCGCAAGGGGCCCAGGCGCGGGTCAAGCCGATCTATGAAACGCTTCCAGGGTGGAAGGAATCGACGGAAGGTGCGAGAACATGGGCTGACCTTCCCGCGCAGGCGGTAAAATACGTACGCCATGTCGAGGAGTTGATCGGTGCGCCGGTCACGCTGCTCTCGACCTCTCCGGAACGGGATGACACAATCCTTGTCCAGAATCCTTTTCAGGATTAAGCGTTAGAACGGGGTTCGCGTCCATGCGCGACCCTGTGTGCGGCGATCATGAGTTGATGACATGGCAGATTACTATCCGGTTTTGAAGAAAACCGTTGCTGCGCTCCCGGAAAACACGGGAGCGGCGCGGCGCGAAATATACCAACGCGCCCGAAAAGCCATTGTCGCGCAGTTGAAAGCCTATGATCCGCCGCTTTCGCCGTCGGAGATCACCAGCGAACAGCTTCGCCTGGAGGAATCGATCCGCAAGGTCGAGGCCGAGGCGGCGCGTGAGACGCTGGGCTTTTCGGCCAGCCAGCAGCCGGTCACCCCTCCCCGTCCACAGCCGCGACAGACTGAGGCAGGGGAGCGGACTGCACCGGCCGTCGCAGCCGAGCCCAGGGGCGAGCCGAAACCCGCTATGCGGGAAGCACAGGCCCCGACCTCCACCCCGACCGCGACCCCGTCTCCGACCAGAAACGCGCCGGCTCCGGAGGCCAAGCAGACCTCCACGGCACCGGAAAACCGCGACCTTCTCAAGACCGCCATCGACGATGCCCGCAAGCTTGGTGAGGCTGCCGATCAGGCAACGCGCAGCGCCAGGGGCGCACTTGACGGCGAGAGCTCAGGCCAGCCCCAGAAGCGCGAGCCGACGCTCGGCCGGGACGACACCGACAGGCAGGACCAGACGCTGACCGCGCATGGCGGCCGCGATCACGGCCGCCCCCTGCCGCCCATCGACGGATCAATGCGCCCTTCCCGCCTGCCGGCGATCCTCGGCGGCGTGGCGCTTCTGATGCTGATCATCGGCGTCGGCGCCGTCGGCTATTCCCAGCGTGATGCCCTGATGGGCCTCTTCGAAGGCGGCGACGAACCGCAGGTCGCAAGGCCGGCGGACCCCGCGCCGACAAGCACGCCGACGCAGGAAGAAACATCGGCCTCGCGCAAGAACAGCGCCCGGCTGCTCGACGGCGGCGAGACTGGCGCGGCTCCGGACGCGCGCAGCGTCACCACGACGCGGATCACCCCGGCCGAACCGCAGACGGACACCGCCGCACCGCGTGCGCCGGCGGGAACGCCGCCACCCGTGCGCAGCGTCGAGCCCGAGCCGTCGGCGCCCACCACCCCGCCGGCCGGCGAGGCGGAAGGAACGGAAGAGCCTGACGAAACGCCGACCGATACCGCCACGGACGAAACACCGGCGGATCCGGAGCCCAGCCAGCAGGACCAGGTCGCCTCGGCAACCCCGCAGGCAGGCGCCCCGGGTACGGACAGCGCTGCCGGATCCGATGCTCCCGTCGCACAGCGGGCCATTCTCTACGAAGAAGGTGCGCAGGCGGGCAGCGCCGGGCAGGCGTCCACCGGTCGCGCCGTGTGGAGCGTTTCACAGGAAGCCGTCGACGGGCGCACCGAGACAGTGCTGAAGATGCGCATCGAGGTGCCCGACCGCAACATCGCCGCCAACCTAACGCTGCGGCCCAACCGCGACGACACCCTGCCAGCCAGCCACCTCCTCGAGGTGCAGTTCGACCTGCCGCCGAATTTCAGTGGCAGCAGTGTCGCGGAGGTTCCCGGCCTCGTCATGAAGACCACCGAGGAAGCCCGGGGCGACGCGCTGATCGGCGCCTCGGTCAAGGTCGCGGACGGCTACTTCTGGGTGGCGCTGTCGAACATTCCCGACGAGCAGGAGCGCAACCTGACGCTGCTGCGCGACCGCGGCTGGATCGACATTCCGATGCTCTACGAGAACGGCAAGCGCGCCATCCTGACGCTGGAAAAGGGCACGCCTGGTGCCCGCGCCGTCGAACAGGCGACAACAGCCTGGCGGGCCGGCTGAGCCAGAAGAGCGGGCCGCTCCCGGGCGCGCACCGCATTCCGGCCTACCCAAGGACGCTGACGACAAAGGGCCGGAGCGGCAGCGCTCCGGCCCTTTTCATGTTGCAGCGGTCAATCGCCGGTTGTCAGAAGCGCAGCGGCTTTGCCTGCTTCACATGCGGCAGGCTGGTGATGCGCTCAAGCACGGCTGCCGGCACTTCGCCGTCCACCTCGACGAGGCAGATCGCGTCCTCGCCCGGTGCGGTGCGGCCAAGGTTGAACGTCGCGATATTGACACCCGCCTCGCCGAGCACCGTCCCCAGATGGCCGATGAAGCCGGGCTTGTCCTCGTTGGTGACATAAAGCATGTGGGGGCCGAGTTCGGCCTCCATGTTGATGCCCTTCACCTGGATGACGCGCGGCTTGCCGTCGGCGAAGACCGTGCCGGCAACGGAGCGTTCCTGGCGCTCGGTCTTCACCGTCAGGCGGATATAGCTCTCATAGGCGCCTGCCTGGCCGCGGCGCACCTCCTCCACCGGGATGCCGCGCTCGCGCGCCATGATCGGGGCGGAGACCATGTTCACGGTCTGCAGCAACGGCTGGAGAATGCCCGTGAGCGCTGCCGCCGTCAGCGCCTTGACGTTCATCTCCGCGACCTCGCCCTCGTATTCCAGCCGGATGCCGGACAGACCTGTTTCCGTCAGTTGACCGGCGAAGGAACCAAGCAGTTCGGCAAGCTTGACAAAGGGTGTCAGGCGCGGGGCTTCCTCGGCCGTGATCGAGGGCATGTTGAGCGCGTTGGAAACCGCGCCCTTGACCAGGTAGTCCGACATCTGCTCGGCGACCTGCAGGGCGACGTTTTCCTGCGCCTCGCTCGTCGAGGCGCCCAGATGCGGCGTGCACACCAGGTTCGGTGCGCCGAAAAGAATGTTCTCGGTCGCCGGTTCCTCGACAAAGACGTCGACGCCGGCGCCGCCGACCTTGCCGCTGTCGAGGGCGGCGCGCAGGGCTTGTTCGTCGATCAGCCCGCCGCGTGCGCAGTTGATCAATATGACCCCGTCTCGCATCTTCGCAATCGCCGCCGCGTCGATGATGTTGCGCGTCTTGTCGGTCAATGGCGTGTGCAGCGAGATGACTTCGGCGCGTGCGAACAGCGTGTCGAGATCGACCTTCTCGACGCCCAGGTCGATGGCCCGCTCGTCGGACAGGAACGGATCATAGGCGATGACACGCATCTTCAGCCCGATCGCGCGATCGGCGACGATCGAGCCGATATTGCCGCAACCGATCAGGCCGAGCGTCTTGGAGGTGATCTCCGCGCCCATGAATTTCGACTTTTCCCACTTGCCGGCCTGGGTCGAGGCATCGGCCCGCGGTACCTGGCGGGCAACCGCGAACATCATCGCGATAGCATGTTCGGCCGTGGTGATCGAGTTGCCGAACGGCGTGTTCATGACGATCACGCCCTTGGCGGAGGCTGCCGTGATGTCGACATTGTCGACCCCGATGCCGGCACGGCCGACGACTTTCAGCCGGTCGGCTGCGGCGAGCAGCTTGTCGGTGACCTTGGTCGCCGAGCGGATTGCAAGGCCGTCATATTGGCCGATCGCGGCGAGGAGCTTGTCCTTGTCCTTGCCCAGGTCTGGCAGGTAGTCGACCTCGACGCCGCGCGACTTGAAAATCTCGACGGCCGCAGCCGAAAGCTTGTCGGAAATCAGGACCCTCGGGGCCATTGGCTTGTCTCCCTGACTGGCCGCCGCCCGGATATGTCCCGCAAGGGACATGCCGGACTGCGACCGGATCTGTTGCCATGCATTGTCGGAAATGAAAGCGGCTGGACCGCTCAGGCAGCCTTGCCGAGCGCTTGCAATTCACGCTCGAATGCCCAGTCGAGCCACGGCAGCAATGCCGTGACGTCGGATGTCTCGACAGTCGCTCCGCACCAGATGCGGAAGCCGCTCGGCGCATCGCGATAGGCGCCGATGTCATGGGCGACGCCGGCCTTGTCGAGCGCGCCGGCCATGGCCTTGGCGAAGGCGGCCTGCCCGTCGGCGTCGAGACCGGTGACCCTCGGATCGACGATCCGCAGGCAGACCGAGGTGTTGGACCGCGTTGCCGGGTCGCTCGCCAGGAAATCCACCCAGCCGGTGCGCCCGACCCAATCGGCAACCGCCCCCGCGTTGGCGTCCGCCCTGGCGATCAGTGCCGGGAGCCCGCCAAGATCCCGCGCCCATTTCAGCGCGTCGATATAGTCCTCGACGCAGAGCATGGACGGGGTGTTGATGGTCTCGCCCTTGAAGATGCCCTCGATCAGCTTGCCGCCCTTGGTCAGGCGGAAGACTTTCGGCATCGGCCAGGCCGGCGTATGGCTCTCCAGCCGTTCGACGGCGCGCGGGCTCAGGATGAGCATGCCATGCGCCGCCTCGCCGCCCAGCACCTTTTGCCAGGAGAAGGTAACGACATCGAGCTTGGCGAAATCGAGCGGCTGGGCGAAGGCGGCCGACGTGGCGTCGCAGATGGTCAGACCCTCGCGGCCCGCCGCGATCCACTCCGCATCCGGCACGCGCACGCCGGAGGTGGTGCCGTTCCAGGTGAAGATCACGTCACGGGAAAAATCCGGCGTCGAAAGATCGACGATCTCGCCGTAACCGGCCTCCAGGACACGCACGTCCTTGAGGCGGAGTTGCTTGACCACATCCGTGACCCAGCCCGAACCGAAGCTCTCCCACGCCAGGACGTCAACGCCGCGCGCGCCCAGAAGCGACCACATGGCCATTTCCATGGCGCCCGTGTCGGACGCCGGAACGATACCGATGCGATAGTCGTCGGGAACCTGCAGGATCTGGCGGGTAAGGTCGATGGCCTCGGCAAGTTTCGCCTTGCCGGGCTTGGCCCGGTGCGAGCGGCCGAGTGGCGCGTCGGACAGCGCTTCGGCGGACCAGCCGGGGCGTTTGGCGCAGGGACCTGAGGAAAAACGGGGATTCTCCGGCCGCACGGCCGGTTCGATATGCTGTGTCATGAACTATCCTTCCAGATAGGTGCCCCTCGTTGGGGAGGGGTGTCCCACGGACGGAGATAGCCGAAGTGACACAGGCCTGCAAGCGGTGAAAAAGACGGAGGCAGAGGCAGACAGCTCCGATTCGGACGTACCGGATGGCCGGTCAGGGCAACGCGTGCTGCGCCCTGGATGACATCCCGCCGGTCTATTTCCCTTTGATTGCAAAGGCGAAACGAAAACGGGGAACCGGGTTTGCACCCGGTTCCCCTGGATCTGGCGTTCCTGGCGGGAACGTGTCGCGAAACGGGTCCCGCCGCGCCGCGCCGCCGGCGGGCCGGCGGCCGCTGGCCGGGATCAGTAACGCGTGATGATCGGCTCTTCGATGAAGGACGGGCCGGAATTGAACGTGTAGCGCATGCCGACGCGGAACTCGTGAGCCGCAAGATCCTCGTAGCGGATCTTGTAGGACGGGTTGCCGCCGCCCGTGGAGAAGCTCTTGGAATAGGCATTGCCGATGTTCAGGTAGCGGTAACCCGCATCGATCGACCAGTTCGGGGTGACCGCGTAGGAACCACCGGCCATCAGCGCCCAGGAGAAGTTCCAGGTGCTGTCGCCCGGATAGGTGCCGGAGACACCGTTCGGGTTGGCGAACTTGATGTTGCTGGTCGTCACGTAGGACGTGCCGACGCCGGCGCCGACATAGGGCGTGAAACCGCCCCAGGTGCCGATGTCGATGTAGCCGTTGACCAGAAGGGTCAGCACGTCGATATCGGCCGTCTCCGTGGAGAACCCGCCAAGGCCGGGTCCGCCGCAAGGGGCGGGACAGGGCGCGTAGCCCTTGACACGTGCCGGGAATTCATAGTCCAGCGTCAGGTCGCCGCGCAGGTAGTCGCTGAACTTGTAGCCGACACCGACACCGACCATGCCGGTGTTGTTCAGCTTCTCGTTGGAGAAAGCCGTCGGGCCGTAGGCGACGCTCGGTGACTGGTACACCTTGTAGCCGATGTCGCCGCGCAAATACCAGCCGCCCGTAACAACCGGCACCTGCGGAACGTGCTCGATCACGGGGATCGGCATGTCTGCTGCATGGACGGCTGACGAGACGATCATCGCGACGCCAGCCAGGCAAAGTTTCTTGATATGGCTGCTCATGTCTCGGTCCTCGTTGAATGCGTCCGAACACTCTTTTCCTGCCGGCCGCGCACGTGAAACACGAGAGTAGATTTGCTGAAAATGCTTAAGACGGGCTTAACCGTAATATTTAACCGTGATTTTTTACCTTAACAAAGAGTAAATCTTTCCTCCTGCTTTGGCAGTCGGCAACAACTGTCCACCGTTCTTCGCAAATCGTTAACCATAGAGGTGAAACCGAGCGCTCCGAACCTCTCCGGGAAGTTCCGTGCGCCCGCGCGCTTCCCGCCCGGATCGCCTGCTCAGGCGGCCGCGTGGGCAACCGCGTCGGCGATCCGGTCGACGACACCGGCCAGCACATCCTCGTTGTCGGCCTCACCCATCACGCGGATCAAGGGTTCGGTGCCGGAGGCACGTATGAGCAGGCGTCCGGAATTGCCGAGCGTCTTGCGGCCCTCTTCTATGGCCGCCTGCACGGACGGATTGTCCAGCGGGGTGGCGCCGGCATAGCGCACGTTCTTGAGGATCTGGGGCACGGGATCGAAGCGACGGCAGACCTCTGAAACCGGCCGGCCCAGTTTCGACACGCAGGCCAGAACCTGCAGGGCGGCAACGAGGCCATCGCCGGTCGTCGCGAAATCGGACAGGACGATATGGCCGGACTGCTCGCCGCCGACATTGTAGCCGTGCTGGCGCATGTGCTCGACCACGTAGCGATCGCCGACCTTGGTGCGGGCCAGCGTCAGGCCGAGGCCGCCGAGATAGCGTTCCAGGCCGAGATTGGACATCACCGTTGCGACGATGCCGGAGGCTGCCAGACGGCCATCCTCCAGCCACGACTGAGCCACAACCGCCATCAACTGGTCGCCGTCGACGACCCGTCCGTTCTCGTCGACGATGATCACCCGGTCGGCATCGCCGTCGAGCGCGATACCGATATCGGCGCGCACCTCATGCACCTTCTGGCACAGGGCTTCCGTATCGGTGGAACCGCATTTGAGATTGATATTGTAGCCATCCGGATCCACGCCGATGGCGATCACTTCCGCGCCCAGTTCCCACAGCACCTCGGGCGCCACCTTGTAGGCAGCGCCATTGGCGCAATCGACGACGATCCTCAGACCCGCCAGGCTCATCTCGCGCGGCAGCGTGCGCTTGGCGAATTCCACGTAGCGATCGCGCATGCCGTCGATGCGCTTGGCGCGGCCGAGATCGGACGGCGCGGCGAGCTGGCGCGACAGGTCCTGGTCGATCAACGTCTCGATTTCCTTCTCCACCCCGTCCGACAGCTTGTAGCCGTCCGGGCCGAAGAACTTGATGCCATTGTCGTGATAGGGATTGTGCGAGGCGGAGATCATCACGCCGAGATCGGCACGCACCGAGCGCGTCAGCATCGCAACCGCGGGGGTGGGCATCGGGCCGAGCAGCAGCACATCGAGACCGACGGCGGTGAAGCCGGCAACCAGCGCGTTCTCGATCATGTAGCCGGAGAGCCGCGTGTCCTTGCCGATCACCACCCGGTGGCGGTGCGAACCGTTGCGGAAGGAAAGTCCCGCGGCCATGCCCACCTTGAGCGCGATTTCCGGCGTCATCGGTGCGCGATTGGCCGTGCCGCGAATGCCGTCGGTTCCGAAATACTTGCGTGTCATGTCGACCCTGTCGTTTCCCGTGGCTCCGGATGCCGCAGCGCTCACAGGCGCCTGCCGGCATTCCGGCCCGCCCTTCGCGCTCGCGCGCGATGCCGGACGAACCGTCGAACCCTGTCTCCACGCGCGCCGCTTCTGCCGGCATCGCGCGGACCCTCCATGTATCACCATGCTCGCATGAAGAGGTTCAAAATTTGTTTTCGTTCGTAACAGTCCGCACAACGCAAACGCCCGGCAGGAAGCCTGCCGGGCGTTGTCACGATCATCGCTCGCTGCGGGCCTGTCAGCCTTGCGGCTGGGGCTCCATGCCGCCGGTCGGGGCATCGCCCTCGCCGCGACGCTTGGCGCCGGTCTTGGGCACCGCCGAGGCCCGTGCCGTCGGCTGGTCGTCATCGGTGTCGCGGACCGGCGGCTTGCCATCGAGCAGGTCCTTGATCTCGTCGCCGGACAGCGTCTCGTATTCGAGCAGGCCGTTGGCGATGACATGGAGCTGCTGCTCGTGCTCGGAAAGCACCCGCTTGGCCGTCTCGTAGCCGGTGTTGACGAAGGACTTGATCTCCGCGTCGACGATGCGCTGCGTGTCCTCCGACACATGCTGGTTCTTGGCCACAGAATGGCCGAGGAACACCTCTTCCTGATTCTCGCCGTAGAGCAGCGGGCCGAGCTTGTCGGACATGCCGAACTGGGTCGCCATCGCCCGTGCCAGCTTGGTTGCCATCTGGATGTCGCCCGACGCGCCCGAGGTCACCTTCTCATAGCCGAAGATCATCTCCTCGGCGACGCGCCCGCCCATGGCAACGGCGAGATCCGCCTTGCACTTGGCCCGGGTCAGCGACACCTGGTCCTTCTCCGGCAGGCGCATGACCATGCCGAGCGCCCGTCCACGCGGAATGATGGTCGCCTTGTGGATCGGGTCGGAAGCCGGCATGTGCAACGCGACCAGCGCATGGCCGGCCTCGTGATAGGCGGTCAGCTTTTTCTCTTCCTCGGTCATCACCAGGGTGCGGCGCTCCGCGCCCATCATGACCTTGTCCTTGGCATCCTCGAATTCGGCCATGGTGACGAGACGCTTGCCGCGCCGGGCGGCCAGCAGCGCCGCCTCGTTGACGAGGTTCATCAGGTCTGCACCTGAAAAACCGGGCGTGCCGCGCGCCAGCGTGCGCACATTGACATCCGGTGCCAGCGGCACCTTGCGCATATGCACCTTGAGGATCTTCTCGCGACCGGTGACGTCCGGGTTCGGCACGACAATCTGCCGGTCGAAGCGGCCCGGGCGCAGCAAGGCCGGATCAAGCACATCCGGACGGTTGGTCGCGGCGATGATGATGACGCCCTCGTTCGGCTCGAAGCCGTCCATCTCCACCAGGAGCTGGTTCAGCGTCTGCTCGCGCTCGTCATTGCCACCGCCAAGGCCGGCGCCGCGATGACGGCCGACCGCGTCGATCTCGTCGATGAAGATGATGCAGGGCGCGTTCTTCTTTGCCTGCTCGAACATGTCGCGCACGCGGCTGGCGCCGACGCCGACGAACATCTCGACGAAATCGGAGCCGGAGATGGTGAAGAAGGGCACGTTCGCCTCACCGGCGACGGCTCGCGCGGTCAGCGTCTTGCCGGTGCCCGGCGGGCCGACCAGCAGCACGCCGCGCGGAATGCGACCGCCCAGGCGCTGGAACTTCTGCGGATCGCGCAGGAACTCGACGATCTCCTGCAGGTCTTCCTTGGCCTCGTCGATGCCGGCGACGTCCTCGAAGGTGACGCGGCCATGCGCCTCGGTCAGGAGCTTCGCCTTGGACTTGCCGAAGCCCATCGCCTTGCCGCCGGCCCCGCCCTGCATCTGGCGCATCACGAAGATCCAGATGCCGAGGATGATCAGCATCGGGAACCACGAGATCAGCGCGCCGATCAACGAGAAGCTCTCCTGCGGCGGACGCGCGGTGATGCTGACCCCCTTGGAGCGGAGGATCTCGATATATTCTCCGGCGGTTTCGGGTGCGTAGGACTGGAACGTGCCGCCGCTGTTGTACTTGCCGAGGACCTGCTGACCCTGAATGGTCACTTCCCTGACATCTCCCTGCTCCGCCTGGTTCAGGAACTGGGAAAAGGGAATGGTGTTCGGCTCGGCCCGCTGGCCAGGGTTCTGGAACAGCTGGAAAAGAGCGATCAGCAGCAGGCCGATGATCACCCAGAGGGCGAAATTGCGAAAATTGGCGTTCATTAGCGGTTCCTTCGCCCCGCCGGCGTGGCGGTTTGCGCTGGGGACATGATCTCTATAGCCAAGATAGGTCCCGCAAGGGGGACTGCCAAGGCGGCGAAGAAGATTCGCATGAAACAGGTCTCATTTTTCTTAAATTTCATCACGATCGAAGGGATTTGAGGCAAGTTCCCGCCGCCACAGGCTTTCCTCCCCCGTCAATCTGGCAAGCCGGACGCCCTGCGGCGGCGATCCGCCCAGTCCGGGACAATAGGCCGCATCCTCCCCAAGGTGCAGGAGCGGTGCCGCATTGAATGCGGCGACTGGCCAGTCGCCGGCCGCCGAGCGCGGGAACGGCGAGGCCGCCAGCGACCCCAATGCGGTGACCTCGCCGCAGGCACCGACTGGCAGGACGAGTTCGAAACGGCGGTCGAAGACGAAGCGTCCCGGGCCGCGTGCCGCGAGCGGCGCGATTCCCCCGCGCCCGCTCTCTCGCCACAAGAACAGCATCTCCCCGCGACGACGGGCGACGACCCCGGCAAGCGTCGACTGCACGGAAGGCCCGCCCGCAAGCTGCCCGGCTAGCCGCTCCAGCCGCTCCAGCCGCGGCGGATAGGCCTCTCCTCCGGTCATCCTCAGCAACCGCGCCAGCAACCGCAGCAGGACCTCGCGCGGCAGGCCGGCAAGGTCCGTGACGGCCACGCGCACCGGCCCGGCCGGATGGAACGTCGCATGCCGGGCGAGGGTCTGCTCGACAAGCACGTCGAGCGCGGCGGCGGCGCGCGCCAGGCGCCCCGCCGTCCGTCCCAGCGTTTCCGCGTCGAGCCCCTCACCCGCAAGCTGAGGCATCAGCGCCCGCATCCGGGTCCGCGTGTAGGCGACATCGTCGTTGGAAGGGTCCTCGCACCAGGGCACGTCCGCCACCCGGCAGGTCGCCACCAGTCGCTCCTTGGCAAAGACGAGCAGCGGCCGCAGGACCGGCAGCGACAGCCCTTCGTCATCCTGCCAGGCCGCGATCCCATCCATGGCGGCAAGACCGTAGACGCCGCTTCCCCGCGCCAGGCGGATCAGGAAGGTTTCCGCCTGGTCATCGAGATGATGGGCCAGCACAAGGGCCTCGGCACCAAGCTCCCGGGCGGCGGCGACAAGCAACGCCTGCCTCGCGGCACGCGCCCCGGCCTGGCGGTTGGAGGCGGGCTTGGGCCCCGACCAGACAAGGATCCGGCAGGGCAGGCCCAGCCGGCCCGCAAGCGCTGCGACACCGCGCGCCTCGGCGGCGGATTCGCGGCGCAAGTCGTGATCGACGGTCAGGATATGAATTTCGGGTCCGTCCGGCCTGCGCGCGCGCCACGAGGCGACCAGCAGCAGCAAGGCGGTGGAGTCGGCGCCGCCCGAAACGGCCAGCGCGATACAGGAATGCCGGAGAAGCGGGGCGAACGCGGCATCGGCCTCGTCGTCACCGACCGGCCGGCCGCGATCAGGCGCAGCCACCGCTCTGCTTCTGGGCCTGGGCTTCGGCGCGGATCGGGGTCGGCGCACCGGGATATTTGGTCAGGAGTTCGCTGAAAGTCGCGCAAGCCGCATCGTTCTGGCCGATGCCCTTGAGCGAAAGCCCCAGCTTGAGCAGACTGTCAGTCACCTTGTTGCTGTCGGGATAGTCGGTATAGCTCTTCAGGAACGCATCCGCTGCGTCGCGATACTGCTTGCGCGCGAAATAGCTCTCGCCCAGCCAGAACTGGGCATTGGCCGCCAGCGGGTCGTTGGGATGCGAGGCCAGGAAGCGCGCAAAGCCCGCCTCTGCGCCGGCATAGTCGCCCGACAACACCATCGCATAGGCCGCGTCATAGTCGCCGCGCGGCGAGGAGACACCGGAAAGCGAGGCCGCGTCGAGCGTTCCGCTCGGCGCATTCGAAGGATCTGCACCCGGCAGGCCGGCATTGCCGATATCGCCGGGAACCGCAGGGTCGCCACCGCCGGAAAAACCACCCGACTGACCGCGTGCCAGCGCCGACAGATCGAGCGGGCCGGTGCCGGCCCCCTGATCCTGGTCTTGCCCCTGGCCATAACCGCCTGACGCTGCGAATTCCGCATCACCGCTGCCGGCCTCCGCCGGCAGCTGTCCGAGTGTTCCGTTCGCCGGACCGTAGCTCTCGGCCCCGCCCGTGCCCGCCCCGGCGCCAGCGACGGCATTGCCGCCGCCGCTGCCGGCATCGGACCGCTTGCCGCCGCTCTGCTCGAGCTGCTGCAGGCGATACTCGTTGTCTTCCTGCATCCGCCGGATCGTGTCCTGCAGCTGCCGGATCTGGAAATTGAGCTGCTCCACCTGGCCGGTCAGATTGCGCATCTGCTCCTCGACCTGGTTGAGCCGCACCGCGGCCTCGCTGTCATCGCGCGAGCCGAAGAGCTGCGCCGAGGCCGGCACCGGAATGAGCGAAATGGCGAACACGACCGCCACCGCGCAAAGAAAACTTCTCGAGATCATGGATTTCAATCGCTTCATACCTGTCCTCCGCCGTCGCAGCCGCGGCGGGTGCCGCAGGGCTGCCCGTGCGAACGCAATAGCACAGGGCGCCGCGACTTCGGCCAAATTTTGGCGCCAGGCCGTCTCTTAACCCCATCGGGACGGACAAATGCCGCGGTAAACAAAAAAAGCCGGAGCGGCGAACCGCTCCGGCCTCTTCAGCTTGCTATCGTCAGGCGAAGGCTCGCCGGTCGGTCATCGGTCGCGGCGTACTGGACCGCGCCGAGCGCGTCCTAGCTGCCCGCGTTGTCCAGCACGGTCACCGCACGACGGTTCTGCGTCCAGCAGCTCTCGTCGTTGCAGACCGCCACCGGGCGCTCCTTGCCGTAGGAAAGCGTCTTGATCCGGTTGCCCGGAATGCCGCGCGCGACGAGATAGTTGCGCACCGCATCGGCCCGGCGAGCGCCAAGCGCGATGTTGTACTGGCGCGTGCCGCGCTCGTCGGCATGACCTTCGATGGTCACCGTGTAGCGGCTGTAGCTGCGCAGCCACTGTGCCTGCTTGTCCAGGGTCGCCGTTGCCTGCGGCGCCAGCGTCGACTGGTCCTCGCCGAAAAACACCCGATCACCCACATTGACCACGAAGTCCTGGCCCGTGCCGGGCTGGACGTTGCCCGTCAGCCCGTCCGGCTTGGTCTGCGCGCAGGCTGCGAGCAGCATCGCGCCTGCGACAACGGAGGCAATGCGCGCGCCACGGCTTCGCATCCCGAAATTCATCATGAAACCACACTCCTGATCCCCACCGCCCCGACAGGGTAAACGCTTCTACAGCGAAACCGGTTAAGCACACGTTCACCGATATGGTTAACGTTTTCTTGCGCGCTTCGTGCGGATGGACCCCGCAAGCCTATCCCGCGGGCCTCATTCCAGCAAGGGAGACCATGCAGGGTCCGAACCGAAGGCCGGCGTCGGCAGGCGCTGCTCGTTGTAGCCGGTGAGATCCACCGTCCAAAGCTGCGGTCCGCCATTGGCGCCCGGCGTGTCGCGGAAGAACACCAGCACGCGGCCGTTCGGGGCCCAGGCCGGGCCCTCGTTGTGGTAACCCTCGGTCAGAACCCGCTCGGCCGAGCCATCCGGCTTCATCACACCGATCATGAAACGGCCCTGGTGCATCTTGGTGAAGGCGATCAGGTCGCCGCGCGGCGACCAGACCGGCGTCGAGTAACGGCCCGGGCCAAAGCTGATGCGTTGCGGATTGCCGCCGCCGGCATCCATCACATAGAGCTGCTGGGTGCCGCCCCGGTCGGATTCGAACACGATCCGCTGACCATCCGGCGAATAAGACGGGCTCGTATCGATGGCCGGCGTGTTGGTCAGCCGCGTGGTGCGCCGCGAGCGCAGGTCCATCTCGAAGATGTTGGCGTTGCCGCCCTGCTGCAGGCTCATCGCCACCCGCTGGCCATCCGGCGAGAAGCGCGGCGCGAAGGTCATGCCGGGGAAATTGCCGACCACTTCACGCTGCCCCGTCTCGATGTTGAGCAGGTAGACACGCGGGTCCGACCCGGCATAGGCCATATAGGTGACTTCCTGGCGCGAGGGCGAGAAGCGCGGCGTCAGCACGAGTTCGTCACCCTTGGTGAGGTAGCGCACATTGGCGCCGTCCTGATCCATGATCGCGAGGCGCTTGACGCGCTTGTCCTTGGTGCCGGTCTCGTCGATGAACACGACACGGGTATCGAAATAGCCCTTTTCGCCGGTCAGCCGCTCGTAGATCGCATCGGCGATGATATGCGCCATCCGCCTCCAGTTGTCGGAGGTCGTGTAGAACTGCTGCCCGAGCATCTGCTGGCCAGCGAACACGTCCCAAAGGCGAAATTCGGCGCGGATGCGGCCGTCGGACTGGCGCTCGATCGCCCCCACGACCAGCGCCTGTGCGCCGATCGGACGCCAAGAGGCGAATTGCGGCGGCGTGCTCACGTTGACCGTGGTCTCGATGAAGCTTGCCGGATCGAGCGGCCGGAACAGGCCGGAGCGGGTCAGGTCGGCGTTGATCACATCGGTGATGTCGCTTGCCAGCTTCTCCTCGCTGCCGGCTCCGGAAAACGCCGGGAGCGCGATCGGAAGAGGCTCGATATTGCCCTGCGTGATGTCGATCTCCACCACGGCGGCAGCGCGAGGCACCGGTAGCAGGCCGCTGCCCCACAGCACCGCCGCGAGAAGAAGGACGGCTGCGCGCGCGGCGCGCCGGGCCAGGCTGGCGGGTGCCGGTCTGATCATCGCTTTCAGCTCCATCAATCGTGGTCCCCCGGTCGGTTCCAGGCGCGCCCTGCGGGCACGCGCGGTCAGATCCATCGCCTTGAAATCCGTCATTTTCACGCCTTTCGCGCGTCCTCTTGCGGGCATTACCTCCGCAATTCCGGACGGTCGTCCCCGCAATCGGGCGGCAAGCCTCTGTAGCACAGGCCGCCAGGGGGTCGAAATTCCGGGCATTGCCCCGCCCACGTCGCCGCTCCTACCCGCCGAGCAATTCGCGCGGATCGAAGTTGATGATGACCTCGCGCCACGCGTCGTATTTCTCTGCCGGAAGCGAATAGGGCGCGCAGCGCAGCACAGCGCGACGCGCGCTTTCGGCCGCAATGCCGAAGGTCGGGTTGGCGCTCGAATTCATCACCTCGGGCCGCTGGTCGACCTCGCCTGCCGGCGTCAGGAACACTTTCAGCCGCACGTTCAGGTCGCCGGCGCCGGCCGCGCCCGCCGGCGGGTTCCAGCAGCGCGAGATCTGACCGCGCAGGGCATCGAGTTCCGACTGGCTCATCGTCACGCCGCTCAGTCCCTGCCGCGACCCGAGCGAGGCGGGCGTGTCGGTTTCCGAGGTTGCGCCACCGGCCGGATCGACCTTGTTGAGCAGGGCCGCGATCTGGTTCGGGTTGAAATCGTCGCGCTTCGGCTCCTGCCGCGGCGGCGGCGTCGGCTTGGATCGCGGCCGCACCGATGGCGGTGGCGGCGCCTCCGCGACCTTCTTCTCCGGTTCGGGCGCAGGCGCAGGTTCCGGCTCCGCCTTGGGCGCCGGCTGTTCGGGAGCCGGCGGTTCCGGCGCGGGCGGCGTCGGCGCGGTCGGCGTCGGCGGTTCCGGCGGTGCAGGTGTTGGATCGGGCGTCGGGGCAGGGGGAGGCGTCGGCTCGGGCGTTGCCTGGCGCGGTTTGGCCGCGGTCTTCTCCGCCGGCTTTTCCTGCGGCTCGGGTTCCTTCACCGGCTTCTCGGACGGCTTGGTTGCCTCGACTTCCCGGACTTCGGCGGTCTTCTCGCCGATCCGCAACCGGGTCAGTTCCGAAATCGGCACGAGATCCACGGGCAGGCTGTCGACCGGCGGGATGTCGAACGGTTTCGCATCGGGGAAGGACACCACTCCCCAAAGCAGCACGACCAGATGGCCGGCAGTCGATGCGATCAGCCCGACGCGCATGGGTTTACTGCTGCTCCTCGAGCGTCACGAGGCCGAGCCGCTTGTAGCCGGCCGCGTTGATGCGCCCCATCACCCGCATGATCGTTCCGTAATCCGCGTTCTCGTCACCGCGCACGAAGATGCGCTCCTCGTAGCCGTTGGCGGCAATGGCCTCCAGCTTCGGGATGACCTCCTCGGCGGCGATCTCCGTGTCCTGCATATAGATCCGCCCGTCGGCGGAGACGGAAATCGTGATCGGCTCGGTGGCGCCTTCCAGCGGCTTGGCCTGCGTTTCGGGCAGGTCGAGCGGCACGCCGACGGTGAGCAACGGCGCGGCCACCATGAAGATGATCAACAGCACCAGCATCACGTCGACGAAGGGCGTGACGTTGATTTCGCTCATCGGCTGCTGACGCCGCCGGCGCCGGCGACGTCCGCTGTGCTGGGCGCCTGCGCCCCCGGCCTGCATGCCCATCGGCTCAGCTCCTCTCGTCGATCTGGCGCGACAGGATGGCGGAGAACTCGTCGGCAAAGCCTTCCATGCGGGCGGACAGCTTGCCGGCATCGGCGGACAGCTTGTTGTAGGCGATCACCGCCGGGATGGCGGCCAGCAGTCCGAGCGCGGTGGCAAGCAGCGCCTCGGCGATGCCCGGCGCCACGACCGCAAGATTGGTGTTCTTCGACGCGGCAATGGCCTGGAACGACGTCATGATGCCCCAGACGGTGCCGAACAGGCCGATGAAGGGCGCCGCCGAACCGACGGTGGCCAGCACCAGCAGGCGCGCCTCCAGCCGCTCCGCCTCGCGCGCGATGGTCACGTCCATCACCCGGTCGATACGCTGCTGCAGGCTTGCGATCGCTGGTCGCGCCCCTTCATGGCTGCGTTTCCACTCGCGCATCGCGGCGATGAACAGTGCCGCCATCGAGTGATTGGCGCGCCCTGAAAGCGTGCGATACAGCTCCTCGAGCGACTGGCCGGACCAGAACACCGTCTCGAAGCGGTTCATCTGACGCTTGGTGCGCGTATACAAAAGCCACTTGTCGACGATGATCGCCCAACACCAGATCGAGGCGATGACAAGCCCGAACATGACGAGCTTGACCACCAGATGCGCCTGCAGGAAGAGCGCGAAGAAGGACATGTCGCCCTGCGGAGCCGCGAGGGTCGTTTGTGCTAGTTCCACGGGATTCATCTAATTCTGGACCTCTTGCCCGATACCATTGGCGCACATGCCGGATCGGTTGCCGGTTGCCCGTATCGATCGGGCCAGTCGGTTTGTCCGCTGATCGACCGCCTCAATGACGAGCGATTTTGGCGAAACTGGGACTGTTTCCGCCGATAACCTGCGGCATTAAGCCAGCGTTAAGGTTACTGCCGCGTTAAGACGCGCTCGTGTCGACCACGAGAAGCCGCGCGGCGAGCGCTTCGGGGAGCCGCCGGGGCCGACCGTCGGGCGAGATCACCGCGACGGTGACGCGAGCGGTGAACAGCGCCGCGCCGCCACGCCGCACCTCCTGCGCCAGCACGATGCGCGCGCCGCGCGCCTCCTCCAGCCGCGTCGTCACTTCCAGCAGGTCGTCGATGCGGGCCGGAGCGAGAAAGTCGATCTCCATGCGCCGCACGGCGAACGCCAACGGATCGCCGTGCTCGCCCTCCTGCAGGGCGCGATGATGAATGCCGCAAAGCCGCAGGAAATCGGAACGTCCGCGCTCGGCGAATTTCAGATAGGCGGCGTGATAGACGAGGCCGGTGAAATCGGTGTCCTCGTAATAGACGCGCAGTGCCAGCACGTGCCGCCCGGCCTCCAGCCGGCCGGAAATGTCCGGCCAGTCTCTGCCTGGAAAGTCTCCGGCCGGCAAGGCACCGCCCCTTTCGTCAGGTGTCGTCGTCATCGGTGAACAGTCCCATCTGCGGCATGGTCTCGCCCCCCGGCACGGCCAGTCCCAGATGCCGGAACGCCTGCGGCGTCAGGATCCGCCCGCGCGGCGTGCGCTGGATATAGCCCTGCTGGATCAGGTAGGGCTCGACGATCTCCTCGATCGCATCGCGCGGCTCCGACAGCGCGGCTGCGATCGTCTCGATGCCGACCGGCCCGCCGCCGAACTTCAGCGCGATCTGGTTGAGGTAGCGGCGGTCGAGCTGGTCGAGGCCGGCGCTGTCCACCTCCAGCTGGGTCAGCGCCTTGTCGGCGATCCCCGCGTCGACCTTCTCCTGTCCCGCAACGACGGCGAAATCCCGCACCCGGCGCAGCAGCCGGCCGGCAATGCGGGGCGTGCCGCGGGCGCGCCGGGCGATCTCCCGCGCCCCGTCTTCGCTCATGCCGAGCCCCAGGATCCGCGCCCCCCGCGTGACGATCAGTTCCAGTTCCTCGGCCGTGTAGAACTGCAGCCGCACCGGAATGCCGAACCGGTCGCGAAGGGGCGTCGTCAGAAGGCCGATACGGGTCGTCGCGGCAACCAGCGTGAACCGCGCCAGATCGATCTTCACCGATCGTGCCGCCGGACCCTCGCCGATGATCAGGTCGAGCTGGAAATCCTCCATCGCCGGATAGAGGACCTCCTCCACCGCCGGGCTGAGCCGGTGAATCTCGTCGATGAAGAGCACATCGCGGTCTTCCAGGTTGGTCAGGAGGGCCGCAAGATCGCCCGCCTTGGCGATGACCGGACCGGAGGTGGCGCGGAAGTTGACGCCGAGTTCGCGCGCCATGATCTGGGCGAGCGTCGTCTTGCCGAGGCCCGGCGGCCCGACGAAAAGCACGTGGTCGAGCGCCTCGCCGCGCGCCTTGGCGGCACCGATGAACACTTTCAGGTTGGCACGCGCCTGCGCCTGTCCGACGAAATCGTCGAGCACCTGGGGGCGCATCGTCGTGTCGATCTCGTCGCCGCGCACTTCCGGCGTGACGAGGCGGTCCCCGTCCTCGCTCATTTCGACAATTCCTTGAGCCCGAGCCGGATCAGCGTCGAGGCCTCGGCCTCCTCGCCGGCGCTCTTCACGGCGGCGGAGACCGCGGCACTGGCCTGTGCCGGCTGGTAGCCGAGGTTGACCAGCGCGGAGACGGCATCACCGACGGCCGTCGGAACCGCCGCCTTCGCCTGCTGCGCGGCGGAGATCGTGCCCGTGTCGACGCTGGCAAAGGCCGGCGCCTTGCTCTTCAACTCCGTGACGATGCGTTCGGCCACGCGCTTGCCGATGCCCGGCGCCCGGGCGATCTGGGCCGTGTCGCCCAGCGCGATCGCATTGGCGATCTCCGACGCCCTCATCACCCCGAGGGCCGCAAGCGCCACCTTGGCGCCGACGCCCTGCACCGTCATCAGCAGCTGGAACCAGGCCTTGTCGGCGCGCGAGCTGAAGCCATAGAGGCGGATCATGTCCTCGCGCACCATGGTCTCGATATGCAATTCCGCTGCCTCCCCGGGAGAGGGCAGTGACTGCAGCACCCGCACCGGCGCATAGACGAGATAGCCGACACCGCCGACATCCAGGATCAGGTGATCGTCGCCGATCTCGTCGACCCGGCCCTTCAGCTTTCCGATCATGTGCGGCACCCGCTCCCGAGGAACTCCATCGTCATTTCGCCAGCTTCTCCGCGATGCGCGCCGCTGCCGGGGTCACCCGGTGCTGCGCGTGGCAAATGGCAATGGCGAGCGCATCCGCCGCATCGTCCGAGTTGAACGTCGCCTTCGGCATCAGCACCTTCACCATCATGCGGATCTGTTCTTTCTCGGCATGACCCGTGCCGACCACCGTCTTCTTGACGAGGTTGGGTGCGTATTCGGCAACCCCGAGCCCGTTCAGGGCCGGCACGAGAAGCGCTATGCCTCGCGCCTGGCCGAGTTTCAGCGTCGCGCCGGCGTCCTTGTTGACGAAGGTCAATTCCACCGCCGCCTCGTCGGGCGCCTGCCGTGCCAGCACCTCCTGCAAGCCGTCATGCAGCTGCCGCAACCGGGCCGAGAGTTCCAGGCGATTGTCGGAGACCACCGTCCCGCTCGCCACGAAACCCATGCGGTTGCCCTCGACCACGATCACACCCCAGCCGGTGCGCCGAAGTCCGGGATCGATGCCGAGGATGCGAATCGCCGTTGCCATGGAACAAATCGGTAACGCCATTCGCGCGTCCTGACCAGCAGCGACATCGCCGGCGGGAGATCCAGGCCCCGATCCCGCCCGGGAACAGCCGTTTCGCGGGAGGCCACGCGCTTGCCTTTTCCTCGCCGGGGTGCAAGCTGGACACGACCCGCGCGGCGAAGCGGCCGGGCGCCCGCCACCAGTCCGGTTACGATTGCCCATGCCCCAGTTTCTTGCCGACCTTGCGGCTCGCCTTCCGGACACGCCGAGCCTCGTTCTGCTCGCCGCCGCGATTGTCATCGCCGGTCTGGTGCGCGGATTTTCCGGGTTCGGGGCGGCGATGATCTTCATGCCGGTCGCCTCGACCCTGATCGAGCCGCGCGCGGCGGCCGCCGGCTTCCTGGTGCTCGACGCCCTCGTCACCCTGCCGCTTGTCGCAGGGGCGCTACGCCGCTGTGACTGGTCGACCGTGTTGCCGGTCAGCCTCGCGGCGGTGGCGGTCGTGCCCCTCGGCGCGGCGATCCTTGCCACTGCCGACACGGAGGCGCTCAGATGGGGGCTCTCGACGATCGTGCTGGCGGCCGTCGCGCTGCTGCTGCTCGGCTGGCGTTACCAGGGCCGACCGCGGCTTGCCGCCTCGCTCGGTGTGGGCGCTGCCGCCGGACTGCTGTCCGGTGTGTCCCAGGTCGCCGGCCCCCCTGTGGTGGTGTTCTGGGCCGCCGGTCCCAACGAACCGGCGACGATCCGCGCCAATCTGATCACGTTTTTCGCCATCGCCAGCCTGGCCGCCTTCGCCGCCTTCTATTTCAACGGTTTCTACAATCTTGGCGTTGTCGCGCTGACGCTGGCGCTGGCCCCGGTCTACGGGCTGGGCATTCTTTCCGGAGCGCGGCTGTTCGGCACCGCGGCGCCGGCCGTCTACCGGCCGGTCGCCTACGGCATCATCCTGTTCGCCGCAATTTCCAGCCTTCCCGCGCTCGACGCATGGCTGCGGTGAAAGTGCACCTGCTCAGGCGGCCGTCAGGCTCGCCAGGGTCTCCTCGTCGACATCGAAGTTCGAGTAGACGTTCTGCACATCGTCGTCGTCCTCAAGCAGGCCGATGAGCTTCAGCATGGTCTGCGCCTTGTCGGCATCGACCGGGGTGAGCGTCTGCGGCTTCCAGATCGTCTTGACCGTCTCGGCCTCGCCGAGCGAGGCTTCCAGCGCCTTGGAAACGTCGCCAAGGTCCTCGAAGGCGCAGGTCACGACATGCGAGGTCTCGTCGGACTGGACGTCTTCCGCGCCCGCCTCGATCGCCGCCTCCAGAATCGCGTCGGCGCTGCCGGCCGCTGCCGGATAGACGATCTCGCCGACCCGGTCGAACATGAAGGCGACCGACCCGGTCTCGCCCATCGACCCGCCGCACTTGGAGAAATAGGAGCGCACGTTCGAGGCCGAGCGGTTGCGGTTGTCGGTCAGGATCTCGACGATCACCGCAACGCCGGCCGGGCCGTAGCCCTCGTAGCGCAGCTCCTCGTAATTGTCGCCCTCGCCCGCCTGCGACTTGTTGATCGCCCGCTGGATGTTGTCCTTGGGCATCGACTGCGCCTTGGCGTTCTGCACGGCAAGGCGCAGTCGCGGGTTGGCGTTGATGTCCGGTCCGCCCATCTTCGCCGCGACGGTGATCTCCTTCGACAGCTTGGAGAAGATCTTCGAGCGCACCGCGTCCTGGCGGCCCTTGCGGTGCATGATGTTCTTGAATTGGGAATGTCCGGCCATGTCGCTTCCTGGTTCGTGCTCGGGAACGCGGGCGGCATCGGCCGGACTTGCGCCGGCCGGACGCGGCATCCAGGCGCGTTCCTCCTGGAGTGGATCGCGGATCAGCGGGCACCCGACCGAATGCCGCGAAACTGATCCAGTTCAAAACTGCGGAACACCCTGGCCCGGCAAGGCCGGCGCCTGATGTCCCTGCGGGCGGGAACGGCCGGGGCCGTTGGCGCGCGCCCTGTCCTGCCTGCAATCGTTCAAGATCGGCGCGTTATAGGCTCGGGCCTTTCGAAAATCCAGCGTTGGCGTGCAAGCCGCGCCGCCGCCCGCGGGATCGCGCCGTTCAGCTCTCGCCCCAGCTGGAGGGAAGGACCTGCGACAGGCGGCCGCCGATCCGCAACGGCTCGATGGCAAGGGCAAGACCCGTCGTCTCGTCGACCTCGACCGCAACCCCGCACACGCTCGCCTCGCCCGAGGCCGGCGTGAACCGGCCGGAGGGGATCTTGCGCAGGAAACGCGATATCGGCTCGTCCTTTTCCATGCCGAGCACGGAATCATAATCGCCGCACATGCCGGCATCGCTCATATAGGCCGTGCCCCCCGGCAGGATCTGGTGATCGGCCGTCGGCACATGCGTATGGGTGCCCACGACCAGGCTTGCGCGCCCGTCGGCAAAGTGGCCCATCGCCTGCTTCTCGCTGGTCGCCTCGGCATGCATGTCGATGACGATGGCATCGGCGACCCGGCCGAGCGGCGTCGCCTCCAGCACCCGGTCGACGGCGGTGAAGGGATCGTCGAGACTGTCCATGAAGACACGCCCCATGACATTCATCACCAGGATCCGCGCGCCGTTGCGGGCCGTGAAAAGGTTGGCGCCACGTCCCGGCGCCCCTGGCGGAAAATTGAGGGGTCGCAGCAGCCGGTCCTGGCGCTCGATATAGACAAGCGTGTCGCGCTGGTCCCACACATGGTTGCCGGTCGTCACCACATCGGCACCCGCGTCAAGCACGTCCTGCAGGATCTCCTCGGTGATGCCGAACCCTGCGGCGGCGTTTTCCCCGTTGACGATCACGAAGTCGATACCGTGCCGGTCGACAAGCCGCGGCAGCGCGTCGATCGCCGCCTGCCGCCCGCTGCGCCCGACAAGGTCTCCCAGAAACAACAACCGCATGCTCAGCCATTCTCCGTGATGTCGATGAAACCCGTCTCGCAAAGGATCCGCTGCAGGCGGCGGTCATGCGCCTCCTCGGGCACCTCCTCCACCTGCTGGACCGAAAAGGCGATGCCGACCGTCATCGGCGGCGCGCCGCGGCGTGCCCCGATCGCGGCGATCGCCCGGTCGTAATAGCCCCGGCCGTAGCCGATCCGGGCCCCGCGCGTGTCGAAGGCGGCAAGCGGCACCAGCATGCAGTCGGGCACCAGTTCCTCCGCATCCGCCGGCGGCTCGACCGTGCCGAATCCGGCTCGCACCAGCTCGCTCTCGCGGGTCAGCCGCCGGAACACCAGATCGCCGCCGACGATCGCCGGCAGGCAGAGCGGGTGGCCGCGCACCCGGAGCGCATCCATCAGCGGGCGCGGATCGATCTCGTCGCGGATCGGCCAGAAGCCGGAAACAACGGACCCGGCAGGAAAGTCGAGTGCATCGACCGCCTCCGCCAGGCCAAGACCCGCCTCGATCCGCGCCAGTGGCGGTAACTGTCCCCGCCGGCCGAGCGCCAGCTTGCGGCACGCGGCCTTCGCCAGCGTCACGGTCGAGGGGTCCCCGGCCCTGATGGCCGATACGCTGGAGCCGGTCGGGAAACGGTCGGGGGCGGTCATGCGGCGCGCTCCGTGGAAGATCGGCAGGGAAACGGCGGGCGCGGGAGAGACGGCAATCGCCCGGCGCGCGGCTTGCGCGGACGGACCCCGGAAACGGGAGCCGCCGCATCGCACCGATGGAAGGGGGAGGTCATGACGTGGCCGCCTCGGCCGTTGGAGTTTGCAATCCCGGGAAACCTACTAAGTAGGTGGGCGCCGTGTCTCCCGGCCCACGGGCCGGGAAAGGAACAGCTCCCTAGGGATGCGTAAGGCCCCGGGGATATGTCTCCGGACGAACCGCGCAGCCACGCCGATACCGATATAGGGATGGTTCGCCCCGATTGACAACACACGTTTTCGCATGCCGGCTTCGCGCCGGTCACGCGGCAGCCGTCGCGCCCGGCATGCAAAGCCGTTTCAGGCATCGGCCGGTCGCATCGACTGGGCAAGACTGTCGGCCAGCGCCTCGACCCGCTCCGCCGCGGTGACGATCTTTTCAGCGATAGCCGCATCGCCGCGCGCGTTGCGCTCGAGCGCCGCCCTTCGGGCTTCGCGCAGGCTTTCCACCTCGTCCTGCAGCGCCGCAAGGCGCCGCTCGCGCTCCGCCAGTTCGTCGGTCACCATGATGCCGGCCATCACGGTCAGCCGCAAATCGCCGATCTCGCCGAAACTGCCGCGCAGGCTGTCGATGGCACTGTCGAAGCGCCGGGCGAGCGCGGTCAGCCGCTCCTCTTCCCCGTCGTCGCATGCCATCCGGAAACTGCGCCCGTTGATCGTGACGATAATCTGCGCCATTGCCGCGTTCCTCTCGCCCGCCCTTACCCGCCGTGGGTTTCAAGAACGGAACGGATCGATTCCATTGCCGAGACCAGACGCCGGGAGACCTCCCGGTTGGCATCTTCCAGGCGGGCGACGCGCGTTTCCGCCGTGTCGAGCGTTGCCGCCAGCGACGAGCGATCCTCGCCGAGCCGCTGCAGCTCGTCCTGCAGTCCGTTCAAGGACATGTCCGCCTCGAGCCGGCGCTGGACGGCGGCGTCGAGCCGGTTCACCGCGCGCGCCAGCCGGTCCAGCCCCGCCTCGACACTGTGGCCGGGCGAAACGGACGATCCCGAAAGACGGTGCTCGCCATCCGCCGTCATGCCCGATGTGTCGTCCATCGCGATCCCCGGTTGCCGCCAACTGCGTGCCTTGCTTTAAGGACGCGCGCGAAGCGCTTGTTAAAAGCCGCTATAGCATTCCTTTGTCCGCGATGCGAGATCGGCCGGCCGCCGGATGCATCTTCGCGGACAAGCGCGCGCAACCGGCAAGGCTGCGCATTCCTGCCATCCGCTTTGTTGACTCGCCCAAGGTTCCTGATATTTGTCGGGCCGCCTCGGCGGGGGTCCGGCGGCGGCCGGTCCCGGCCACCGAAAAACCGACATTGCCGGCGGCCCAGCGCCCCGGCCCGCGACCGGATATCCGGCGCGGCACCCGCCTCTCCCGGGTACAGCCGGGGACGCGGCACGGGGCGATCCAGCGGGGCGGCCGAAGGGCCGCCCGTATCAAGGACTTACATGCCCTTGCGGGCCGCCGACAGGGACGAACGGAACCAGATGACCGATATCGACAAGCACCATCGCATGGCCAATGCGATCCGTTTCCTCGCAGCCGATGCCGTGGAAGCGGCCAAGTCCGGCCATCCAGGCCTGCCGATGGGCGCGGCCGACATCGCCACCGTGCTGTTCACGCAGGTCATGCATTACGACCCGACCCGGCCCGACTGGCCGGACCGTGACCGGTTCGTGCTGTCCGCGGGCCACGGCTCTATGCTGCTCTACGCCGTTCACTACCTGCTTGGCTCCGAGGACTTCACCCTCGACCAGATCAGGAACTTCCGGCAGATTGGTGCGCTGACCGCGGGTCACCCGGAATTCGGCCACGGCGCCGGCATCGAGACGACCACGGGCCCGCTCGGCCAGGGCCTCGCCAATGCCGTCGGCATGGCGATGTCGGAAAGGCACCTGCGCGAGACCTTCGGCGCCGACATTGTCGATCACCGCACCTATGTGCTGGCCGGCGACGGCTGCCTCATGGAAGGCATCAGCCAGGAAGCGATCTCGCTTGCCGGACACCTGAAGCTCGACCGCCTCATCGTCATCTGGGACGACAACGGCATCTCCATCGACGGCAAGGTCTCGATCTCAGATTCGACCGACCAGATCGGACGCTTCCAGGCAAGCGGCTGGAACACGGTCGCCATTGACGGCCACGATCCGGTGGCCATCGCCGCCGCCCTCAACGAGGCGCGCGAGAGCGATCGCCCGACCCTGATCGCGGCGAAGACGACCATCGGCTTCGGCGCCCCCAACAAGGCCGGCTCGGAAAAGGTGCACGGTTCGCCGCTCGGCGCCGAGGAACTGGCCGCCACCCGCAAGGCGCTCGGCTGGGCCCACGAGGCCTTCGACGTTCCCAGCGACATCATCGACGCCTGGCGGATCGCCGGCCTGCGCTCCGGCCAGACGCGCAAGGAATGGGAGAAGCGGCTCGCCGCTGCCGATCCGGAGATGCGCGGCGAGTTCGAGCGGCGCCTGCGTGGCGACCTGCCGGCAGCCTTTGCAACCGAGATGGACAAGCTGAAGAAGCAGATCGCCCACGACAAGCCGGTGATGGCGACCCGCAAGGCGTCGGAATACGTGCTCGGCACGATCACCCGCGTCGTTCCCGAGACGATCGGCGGTTCCGCCGACCTGACCGGCTCCAACAACACCCGCACCGCCGATACCAGGGCGATCACGCCGGACGACTTCACCGGCCGCTATGTCCATTGGGGCATTCGCGAGCACGGCATGGCAGCCGCGATGAACGGCATGGCCCTGCACGGCGGCACCATCCCCTATTCGGGCACCTTCCTGGTGTTTTCCGACTATGCCCGCCCGGCGATGCGCCTGGCGGCGCTGATGGGGCAGCGTGTCATCCACGTGATGACCCATGACAGCATCGGCCTTGGCGAGGATGGCCCGACCCACCAGCCGGTCGAGCATTACGCCGCGCTGCGCGCCATCCCCAATCTCGATTTCTACCGCCCGGCGGACGTCACCGAGACCCTGGAATGCTGGCAACTGGCGCTGGAGACCCCCGACACGCCGAGCGTCCTGGCGCTGACACGCCAGAACCTGCCTGCGGTACGCAAGACCTACGAGGCGGAGAACCTGTCCGCGCGCGGCGCCTATGTCGTCGCCGACAGCGGCGAGAGCCCGGCGGTGACCATCTTCGCCTCCGGCTCCGAGGTCGAGATCGCCCTGGCCGCCCGCGAGGCGCTCGAGGCGGCGGGAACCGCCACGCGCGTCGTCTCGGTGCCCTGCATGGAGCGTTTCGAGCGCCAGTCGCAGGACTATCAGGACGACATGATCGGCGGCGCCAAGGTCTGCGTCGCCGTCGAGGCCGGCATCCGCCAGGGCTGGGACCGCATCATCGGCCGCGACGGCATCTTCATCGGCATGACCGGTTTCGGCGCCAGCGGCCCCTACCAGCAGCTCTACAGCCATTTCGGCATCACCGCCGAGGCCGTCGTCGCCGCCGTGAACGCGCGGCTCTGACCCTGCCTTGGACAAACCGGGGACAGGCGGTCACGGGCCGCCTGTTCCCGCTGTTGCGCGCGCACGCCTGTCGGCTGTAAGAACAGGTCGATCATCGGGAGGTCGTCGCCGTGCCGCAGACTGACGAGAACCACCGCAGCGTCGACAGGCTCTGGCGCCAGGTCGCCGAGCGGCCCTGGATTCTCGCCGGTGCCGTTCTGGCCGCTCTCGTTCTGCTTCCGCTGGCCGTCTGGCTCGACCTGCGCAACCTCTCCGACACCTCGCTGGCGACGCAGGCGCGCACCCTGAACGCCATGATCTCGGACATCCGAGCCTATTACGGCGCCAATGTCGTCGGCCGTGTCCAGGCTTTCGACGGCGACACAGTCGCCGTGCACAATTACGAGGACGTGCCGGGCGCCGTCCCCATTCCCGCCACGCTGTCGCTGGAGCTCGGCGGGGTCATCGCCGGCCGCGGCGGCGGCGATGTCAACTATCGCTTCGTGTCCGACCAGGCTTTCCGCAACCGCGCGCCGCACCGTCTCGACGACTTCGAGACGCGAGCCCTGGCCCGGTTCCGCGAGACCCGCGCGCCCGATGCCGTCGCCTCGGAGTTCGCCGGTTCGCTGTTCGAGCGCGAGATCCGCATGGCGGTGCCGGTCGTCATGGGACAGGCCTGCGTTTCCTGCCACAACACCCATCCCGAAAGCCCCAAGCAGGACTGGCAGGTCGGCGACGTGCGCGGCATCCAGGCCATCACCGTTCACCAGCCGATTGCCAGGAACCTCTTCTCCTTCAAGTATCTCTTCCTCTATTTCGCCGGCGCCGGCACCTTCGGCATCGCCTTTGCGGGCCTGCAATGGCGCCAGGCCAATGCCTTCCGGCGCATGAACGCCGAACTGGAGGAGGCCAACGGCTTCCTCGCCTCCATCTCGATGAAGATCTCCAAATATCTCTCGCCGCAGATCTACAAGTCGATCTTCTCCGGAGAGAAGGACGTGGTGATCTCCACCGAGCGCAAGAAGCTGACCATCTTCTTCTCCGACATCAAGGACTTCACCGAGACGGCCGAGCATCTCCAGCCGGAGGAGCTCACCAGCCTGCTCAACGAGTATTTCACCGAGATGTCCACCATCGCGCAGGCTCATGGCGCCACGGTCGACAAGTTCATCGGCGACGCGATCCTCGCCTTTTTCGGCGACCCGGAAACGCGCGGCGCGCGCGAGGATGCCAATGCCTGCCTGGACATGGCGATCGCCATGCAGCGGAGGATGGCGGAACTGAAAGCACAGTGGCGCCGGCGCGGCATCGAAAAGCCGTTCGAGGTGCGCATGGGCATCAACACCGGCTACTGCAACGTCGGCAATTTCGGATCCGCCGACCGGATGGACTATACGATCATCGGTGCGGAGGCGAACCTTGCCGCGCGCCTGCAGGGCATCGCCGAGCCCGGCGGCATCGTCATCTCCTACGAGACCTGGGCCCATGTGCAGGACCGGGTGCGCGTGCGCCGGCTTGAGCCGATCACGCTGAAGGGCATTCCCGGCGAGATCGTGCCCTATGCCGTGGAGGGCCTGCACGACCTCGCCATGCCGGATCCGGACACGATCACCGAGGAGAACGAGGGGCTGTTTCTCCGCCTCGACATAGCAAAGCTCGATGCCGACGCGCGGCGCAAGGCCGAGGCCGTCCTGGAGAAGGCGCTCGGCGCGGTGCGCATGCGCGACGACAGCGTTTGAGACCGGCCGCGGGCGCGACAGGCGCGCCCGCGATCGATATATGTTGCCGGACCCCGTTGCATCCTTGACGAGGCTTCTGTAACCAGCGTTCGGGCGCCGTCGGACGGCGCTCCAATGACGACAAGAGCCGGACGGTTCCTCACCAGACGGTCGGGCTCCACCAGTTCATCGCCAAGGATGCGGTTCGCCGCCACAGGAGAGACAAGCATGACCGTGAAGGTTGCCATCAACGGATTTGGTCGCATCGGACGCAACGTGCTGCGCGCCATCGTGGAATCGGGCCGCACCGACATCCAGGTCGTTGCCATCAACGATCTCGGCCCGGTCGAGACCAACGCCCACCTGCTGCGCTACGATTCCGTTCATGGCCGCTTCCCGGCGACGGTGACGGTCGACGGCGACACGATCGACGTCGGCACCGGCCCGATCAAGGTCACCGCGATCCGCGACCCGAAGGAACTGCCCTGGGGCGCGCTCGGCGTCGACGTGGCGCTGGAATGCACCGGCATCTTCGCCGACCGCGAGAAGGCCTCCGTCCATCTTGCCAACGGCTCCAAGCGCGTGCTGGTGTCCGCCCCGGCCTCCGGCGCCGACAAGACGATCGTCTACGGCGTCAATCACGACACGCTGACCAGCTCCGACACGGTGGTCTCGAACGCCTCCTGCACCACCAACTGCCTGGCTCCGGTCGCCTATGTCCTCAACGAGGCCATAGGCATCGAGACCGGCTTCATGACGACGATCCACTCTTATACCGGCGACCAGCCGACGCTCGACACGATGCACAAGGACCTCTACCGGGGCCGGGCGGCGGCGCTGTCGATGATCCCGACCTCGACCGGCGCGGCCAAGGCGGTCGGCCTCGTCCTGCCGGAGCTGAACGGCAAGCTCGACGGCGTCTCCATCCGCGTGCCGACGCCGAACGTCTCGGTCGTCGACCTGAAATTCGTCGCCAAGCGCTCGACCACCGTGGCCGAGATCAACGACGCGATCCGCGCGGCGGCCGATGGCAAGCTCAAGGGCATTCTCGGCTACACCGACGAGCCGCTGGTCTCCAGCGACTTCAACCACGATCCGCATTCGTCGATCTTCCACATGGACCAGACCAAGGTCATGGACGGCACCCTGGTGCGCATCCTCACCTGGTACGACAACGAGTGGGGCTTCTCCAACCGCATGTCGGACACCGCGGTCGCGCTGGCGAAGACGATCTGATCCGGACTTGGCCGGGGCGGCCGCCGCAAGGCCGCCCCGATCCTGTGACAGACCGCGACAGGCGTCACAGACGCCTCTGACGGTGCCTTCCTGGCGCCCCCAAGACGAGCCAATGGCAGGCGCGCGACGCGCCGAAATGCAATCGGGTAGCAAGCGATGACCTTCAAGACCCTCGACGACATGGGTGGCCTTATCGGCAAGCGCGTTCTCGTGCGCGTCGACCTGAACGTGCCGATGGACGGCAACAAGGTGACCGACGCGACCCGGATCGACCGCGTCCTGCCGACGATCCGCGAGCTCTGCGACAAGGGAGCGCGCGTCGTGCTGCTCGCCCATTTCGGCCGTCCCAAGGGCGCCGTCATGCCCGAGATGAGCCTGGCCCCGGTCGCCGCCGCGTTGACCGAACGTCTCGGCCGGCCGGTGGCCTTTGCCGCCGACTGCATCGGCGAGCTTGCCGCCGCCACCGTCGACGGGCTCAAGGACGGCGACGTGGCGCTGCTCGAGAACACACGCTTCCATGCCGGTGAGGAAAAGAACGAGGCGGCCTTTGCCGACGCGCTGGCCGCCCTTGGCGATCTCTATGTCAACGACGCCTTCTCCGCCGCGCACCGCGCTCACGCCTCGACGGAAGGGCTGGCCCGGCGCCTGCCGGCCTGTGCCGGCCGCACCATGCAGGCCGAACTGGAGGCGCTCGCCGCCGCCCTGACCACGCCGGTGCGCCCGGTTCTCGCCGTGGTCGGCGGCGCCAAGGTCTCCTCCAAGATCGAACTGCTCGACAATCTCGTGAAGAAGGTCGACATGCTGGTCATCGGCGGCGGCATGGCCAACACATTCCTCGCCGCCCAGGGCAAGGATGTCGGAAAATCGCTGTGCGAACATGATCTTGCCGACACGGCGCGCCGCATCATCGAGACCGCCAAGGCCTCGGGTTGCGAGATCGTGCTGCCTGTCGACGCGGTCGTTGCTCGTGAATTCAGGGCTGGCGCCGCCAACCAGACCGTCTCCGTGGACGCGGTCCCCGCCGACGCGATGATCCTTGATGTCGGCCCGCAATCGGTCGCCAACGTCAAGGCGAAGATCGACGCGGCCGCGACGCTGGTATGGAACGGTCCGCTGGGCGCCTTCGAGATCGCGCCCTTTGACATCGCCACGGTCACCGCAGCCCGCTATGCCGCCGCCCGCAGCAAGAACGGCCCGCTCGTCACCGTGGCCGGCGGCGGCGACACGGTCGCCGCGCTCAATCACGCCGGCGCCGCCGGCGACTTTTCCTACGTCTCCACGGCCGGCGGCGCCTTCCTCGAATGGCTCGAGGGCAAGGCCCTTCCGGGCGTGGTTGCGCTGCAGGATTAATCCTTTTGGTGAAACACCCCACGCCGCGCCTTCAAAAGCGCGGCGTTTTTGATAGAAAGCCGCAGCTGCCGCGCGGCGGAAACAAGCGAACGGAAAGAAGAGGACGCATCGGATGAGTGAACGTCTCGAAGACATTGCCGAGGCCATGGTGGCCACCGGCCAGGGCATTCTGGCCGCCGACGAAAGCACCGGCACCATCCAGAAGCGCTTCGACCAGATCGCGACGCAGAACACCGAGGACAACCGCCGCGCCTATCGCGAGATGCTGTTCTCCAGCACCGAGGCGATGAACGACTGCATCTCCGGCGTCATCCTCTTCGACGAGACCCTGCGCCAGAAGGCCGCCGACGGCACTCCCTTCGTCGAAATGATCCGCAAGGCCGGCGCCGTGCCGGGCATCAAGGTCGACAAGGGCGCCAAGCCGCTCGCCGGCTTCCCGGGCGAAACCGTCACCGAGGGCCTCGACGGGCTGCGCGAGCGCCTTGCCGAGTATTACGATCTCGGCGCGCGTTTCGCCAAGTGGCGCGCGGTGATCGACATCAACGAGGAAGACGGCCAGCCGTCGAGCACCTGCATCCAGTCGAACGCCCATGCACTGGCCCGCTACGCGGCGCTCTGTCAGGAGGCCGGCATCGTTCCGATCGTCGAGCCGGAAGTGCTGATGGACGGTCCGGCCGCCTCGCACGACATCGAGACCTGCTACGAAGTCACCGAGTGGACACTCAACACGGTGTTCTCCGAGCTGTTCCAGATGGACGTGATGCTGGAAGGCATCATCCTCAAGCCGAACATGATCGTGCCGGGCAAGAACGCCTCCTTCCAGGCCTCGGCCGAGGAAGTCGCCGAACTGACCCTGCGCTGCCTCAAGGCGACGGTTCCGGCCGCCGTTCCCGGCATCGCCTTCCTGTCCGGCGGCCAGTCGGACGAGGCTGCAACCGAGCACCTGCACCTGATGAACGCTTCCGGCCCGCTGCCGTGGAAGCTCACGTTCTCCTATGGACGCGCCCTGCAGCAGTCGGCGCTGAAGGCCTGGGGCGGCAAGCCGGAGAATGTTCCGGCCGCGCAGGCCGCCTTCCTGCACCGTGCCCGGATGAACGGCCTTGCCGCCAAGGGCGAGTGGAACAAGGACCTGGAGACGGCCTGAGCCGCCTCGCCATCCTCGACGACGCTTGACGAGAGGGGCGGTTTCGCCCCTCTTTTGCCGTGATCGGCCGCCATTCAGGATCCGGTCACGCCGATGGGCCCCGCGAACCGGAAGGACACGCGCCGTGCACCCGCGCCTGTACCTGATTACACCCGACGACCTCGACATCGACCGCTTCCCCGATCAGCTCGCGGCGGCGCTTTCCGGTGGCGATGTCGCCTGCCTTCTGATCGCCGACGGCGGTTGGGGCGAGACCGGCTTCCAGAAGATTGCGGAACGCGTCGTGCCGCTGGCGCAAGAGGCGGGAACCGCCGTGCTCGTCCACAATGACAGCCGCACGGCCGGACGCAGTCGTGCCGACGGCATCCATGTCGACACCGGCATGGACGACCTGAAGCAGGCGCTGGAAACGTTCCGCCCCGCCGGCATTGTCGGCGTCGGCGACATCCGCACCCGGCACGACGCGATGACCGTCGCCGAGCTTGGCGTCGACTATGTCTTCTTCGGCCTTCTTGCCCGCGAGGAGGACGAGGAGCCGCACCGCAAGACGCTCGACTTTGCCTCCTGGTGGTCGGAAATGTTCGAGACGCCCTGCGTGGCCCTGAGCGGGCACGCGCTCGCCGGCATCGAGACCGCCGCCGCCACCGGCGCCGATTTTGTCGCCGCCCGGGCCGCCATCTGGAACCACCCGGACGGCCCCGAGGCTGCGGTGCGTGCCGCCAACGAAATCCTCTCGCGCCACGAACTGGGTGAGGTCGACAACGGATGACCCGCTCCGGACGGCATCTCCTGCGAACAGGCGTGCTGGCCGCATTGCTCGGTGTGGCCCAGCTCGCCCTGCTTCAGTCTGTCCTGCTCGAGGCTGCCCTCGCCCAATCTGCCCCGGCCCAATCTGCCCCGACACCGGCCGCCGCCGCCGATGATGCTCCCCCTTCGGCCGCAACTTCATCTGTTCCCA
>NZ_JASHIK010000009.1 GCF_030733745.1 Stappia sp. MMSF_3263
GGACCGGAAAAGCGGATGCTGTCGGGGCGGCCCTGCCGGGCAGCCTTCTGCTAGCGGCTTCCCCGGTCGATGGATGCGGAGATCGGCACCAGTTGCAGGCCGCGTTCTTCCAGGTCGCGTGACCATTTCGCAAGCTCGTCGATGGTCACGGGCAGGGCGCTGGCAACGCCCACGGCGATGCCCTGCGCCCGGGCGGTGCCTTCCAGCTGCAGCAGCCGGGCGGTGATCTCCTTTGGCCGGGGCACGTCGTCTATGACGAGGTCGGCATGGGAGAAGGGGGTGCGCATGCCGCTTGCGGTGGCGGTCGCCTTGCTGCGCGAGGAAGAACCGTCATCGACATACATCAGCCCGCGTTTGGTGATCTCGCCAAGCAGCATCTCCAGCGAGGATTCGGCCGAGGTGAAGCGCGCGCCCATGTAGTTCATCACCCCGACATAGTTGCTCATCCGGCTGAGCAGCCAGGCAAGCCGGTCGCGCAATTCGCCGGTCGAGTTGCTGACCAGCAGCGTATGCGGGCCCGGATCGTTGTCGGGATAGTCGAACGGCTCCATCGGCAGTTGCAGCAGCAACTCGTGCCCGTCGCGCCGCGCCTGCTGCATCCAGCGGTCGATGCTGGCGCCATAGGGCGCAAAGGCAAGCGTGATGTCGGGCGGCAGCCGGTCGATTGCGGCCTGCGTGCCCGTCTGGGAAAGGCCCAGCCCGCCAACGATGATCGCGATCTTGGGAACAGAGGAGAACGACTGGCTTGCCGGCCTTGCATAGACGTCGAGCGGCCGCAGGCCGCCGTCCGAGACGACGGGCATCGCTCCGTGCGGCCCGGCCTCGATGACGCGCGCATCCGGCCGCACCGACAGGGATGCGGTCGACACCATCGCGGCCTCGCTCGGATGCGGTCCGGAATTCTGTTCGCCCACGGGTTTGGGTTCGAAGCGCGGGCCGAGCGTTTCGGCACGCTGGCCGGCCCCCTTGCCGGCCTCCTGTCCCTGATCGGGCAGAGAGGGCCGAATCTCGACGACGCCGAAGTCGCGGGCGGAGAGGCCGTCGAGAGAGCGTTCGAGCGGGACCGACGCGGTCGGTTCGCCGCCGAGCGGATCGTTGACGACACCGACCCAGACCAGCGCCGTGGTCAGGAGCACGGTTATGACGCCGGCGCCGATCAGGCCGAGAGGGAGGTTGAGATATTTTTTCTTGCCGAGCCCCAGCGGGGCCGACAGGTCATTCCCCGCCATGATGCCTCATCTTGGTTGTGACGGGCGGATGCGGCGGTCCCTCCCTTGGGCCGCCGCATCCGGTCAGTTTCGCGGGATCAGTTCGGGATACCGGCCTTCTGGTCGCCAACCGGCGGGAAGGCGCTGTTCACCTGGACGCCGTTGAGCAGGTCGAGCGCCAGCTTGAGCTGGGCGTCGTCCTTGGGATCCGGCGGCACGTAGGCCTGGCTGCCGGAGCTTTCCTCGCCGTCGCCTTCGCCCTGCAGGTGGCCGCGCAGGCCCGCCTCGCCCTTGGTCTCGGCATTGCCCTTGAGCTCATCGGGAAGCTCCTGGAGCACCTCGATGTCCGGGGTGATGCCCTTTGCCTGGATGGAGACGCCGGATGGCGTGTAATAGCGTGCCGTGGTCAGGCGGATGGCGCCGTTGGCGCCCAGCGGCACGATGGTCTGCACCGACCCCTTGCCGAAGGAGCGCGTACCCAGCACCGTCGCGCGGCGATGGTCCTGCAGCGCGCCTGCGACGATCTCCGAGGCCGACGCCGAGCCGCCATTGACCAGGACGATGACCGGCAGGCCCTCGGTGAGGTCGCCGGACCGGGCATTGTAGCGCTGCGTCTCGTCGTTGTTGCGACCGCGCGTCGAGACGATCTCGCCCCGCTGCAGGAACGCGTCGGAAACCGCGATCGCCTGGTCGAGCAGGCCGCCGGGATTGTTGCGCAGGTCGAGCACGTAGCCCTTCAGCTTGTCCGGGCCGATCGTCTTTGCCAGCTCGTCGATGCTGTCCTTCAGGCCGTCATAGGTCTGCTCGTTGAACTGGGTGACGCGAACATATCCGACGGAGCCTTCCTCGCGGTGGCGCACGGAACGGATGCGGATGACGTCGCGGGTGATCGTCAGCTTGATCGGCTCGGCGGCGCCCTCGCGGCGGATGGTCAGGTCGATGCCCGTGTTGACCGGTCCGCGCATCTTCTCGACGGCCTCGGAAAGGGTCAGGCCCTGGATCTGCTCGCCGTCGAGATGGGTGATCAGATCGCCGGCCAGCACACCAGCCTTGTAGGCGGGCGTGTCGTCGATCGGCGTCACCACCTTGACGAGACCATCTTCCATGGTGACCTCGATGCCAAGGCCGCCAAACTCGCCGCGGGTCTGAACCTGCATGTCGCGGAAGTGCTTCGGCGAGAGATAGCTCGAATGCGGGTCGAGCGAACTCAGCATGCCGTTGATCGCGGATTCGATCAGCGCCGCATCATCGGGCACCTCGACATAGTCGGACCGGACCCGCTCGAACACGTCGCCAAACAGGTTGAGTTGCCGATAGGTGTCGGAGGCTGCGGCATTGGCCACGCCACTGACGCGCACCGGCATCTGCGAGAGGGCGGTGATGGTCGCGCCGCCAATGAGCGCGCCGACCAGCAACAGGGAAGCTTTCCGAATCATCCGCGAGCCTTTTCTTCTTCGGGCCGAGCCCACCAGGGGGTGGGGTCGATCGAAACGCCGTCTTTCCTAAATTCAACATAGAGCACCGGTTGCGGTGCCGCGAGGTCGAGCGTGGCGGCGCTGGCGACGCGCGTCTCGCCCATGGTTGCGACGGGTTCTCCCGCCAGCACGAACTGTCCCTGCTCCACATTCGTCCTGTCCATGCCGGCCAGGAGAATATGATATCCGTCGCCGGCGTTCAGGATCAAGACCTGCCCGTAGGAGCGGAACGGCCCGGCATAGACGACCCATCCATCGGCCGGGGCCACGACCTGGGCCCCCGTCCGCGCCGCGATCGAGCGTCCCTGCGTGCGGCCGCCGAACCCGTCATCCATGCCGTAGTCGCGCAGCACCGCCCCGGTGACCGGCGTGTTGATCCGCCCCTTCGCCTCGGTGAAGGCGAAGGCCGGCGCCAGCCGGCCCGGGTCGCGGGAGGGATCGGCGGAGGCCGTTCGCGTCTTCCGCTCTTCGGTTGCCCGTCTTGCGGCCTCTGCCGCCTCGCGGGCGCTGGTGATGTCTCTCTCGAGTGTCGCGATCAGGTCCTTCAGCGAGCTTGCGTCCTGGGCGAGCTGTTCGGAGCGCGCCTTTTCCTGCGCCAGTTCCGCCTCGCTCGTTTCGCGCTCGCGCTTTTTCGACGAGACCAGAAGCTCGACCCGGGTGCGTTCTTCCGCCAGCCGGCGGGCATCGGCAACGAGCCGGTCGCGTTCGGCGGCACTGGAAACCTTGAGCTGTCGCAGTGACGCAAGATCGCTTGCCAGCGCCTGGGCCTCGAGGCTCAACTCCGGCATCACCGCATTCAGCAGCAGCGCGCTGCGCACCGCGCCGAGCGCATCCTTCGGCCGCACGGCAAGCGGCGGCGGCGGATGCCGGCCGATGCGCTGCAGGGCCGAGAGCACCTCGGCCAGCACGTCCTGCCGTTCGACAAGGGAAGCGCGCACTGCGTCCTCGTTCTCTCCCAGGCGGCGCAACCGGTCTTCGGTCGCCGCCAGTTGCTCCTCCAGGCGCGTCACCCGCTGCGCCGTGCGCAGGAGATCGGCATTCAGGGCCTGTCGATCACGCTCGATGGCCCGAATCTCCCGGGCCAGTGCCGCCTGCCTGTCGGATGACAGAGACAGGTCGCGGGTCAGCGCCGACAACTCTTCCTCGCGCCGGGCCTTGCGTTCGGCAAGCGGCTGTTGGGTCTCGTCGGTCCCGCTTGCCGCCTCGCCTGTATCCGGTTCTTCGCCCGCCATCTCCTCGCTGGCCATGGCCGTGGCCGGCTGCAGGACATGCGCCGCCGGACCGGCAGCGAGGGCAAGGGAAACCAGCACCAGGGCTGTCCGCATGGTCTCACTAGGCAGTTTGTCGCGCATCCACCACTCCGCCCGCGTCTGTCGCGGCGACCTCGCGCGGCGGATTGTCCTCCGTCATGCGCAAGGCCCGCGGGACGGGCTGAAAATCGAGTGATCAGCTTGCCCCAGGGACGTTAACGAAACGTCAACCCTAACGAATGGTAAACCGTTCAATCCTGCCTTCGTTAACACCCCTAGACGAGAAATAGGGCGGAATACGGGCAGAATTACCCCTCGGCAGTCCGGTTTTCAGCTTCGGTGATAGGGATGCCCCGACAGGATCGTCACCGCGCGGTAGAGTTGCTCGGCTGCGAGCGCGCGCACGATCTGGTGCGGCCAGGTCATCGGGCCGAAGGCCAGCGTCAGGCGCGCCGCCTGCCGCACGGCCTCGCCATGTCCGTCCGGACCACCGATCACGAGCGCCAGATCGCCGGTGCCGGCATCGCGCAGGCCCGCGAGCTGTTCGGCGAATGCCTCGCTGGTCAGCGTCTTTCCGGTTTCGTCGAGCGCAAAAATCGCCGCTCCCGCCGGGATTGCCGCCAGCAGTGCGCGCGCCTCCTCGCTCTTGCGGTCCTCCGCGCGGGCGCCGCGTGATTCGGGTAGTTCGGCAACCGACAGCGGACCCAGCGAAACGGCGCGCCCGGCCTTGGCCACGCGTCCTTCGTAGCGGTCGAACAACTCGCGCTCGGGTCCCGACTTCAGCCGTCCGATACAGGCTATGTGCAGGCGCATCCGGTATCCGTGCCTTGCCGGGGAGGAGCGAAAGAACTCCATCCCCGCCGCCGGGTATGCGGCGGGTCCCTTTCCGGCGTGCTCAGTTGCCGCCTCGGCTCAGCCGGCGTAATGCACCGGCGCGCTCACATCCGCCGACCACAGCTTCTCGATATTGTAGAAGTCGCGGACCTCGGGGCGGAACACGTGAACGATCACGTCGCCTGCATCGATGAGCACCCAGTCGCACTGTGGTGCTCCCTCGATCTTGGCATTGCCATGACCGGCATCCTTGAGGTCGCTCTGCAGGTGATCGGCGATGGCGCCGACATGCCTGTGCGAACGTCCCGATGCGACGATGACCTGGTCGGCCATCGGCGATTTGCCGGTGATGTCGATGGTGACGATGTCCTCGGCCTTGGAATCCGAAAGGGAGGTGAGGACGGTGTCGAGCAGGCTCGCACGCCCATGCGTGCCGCCTGCTGCGGGATGAGGAGCGGCTGCCGCCGTCGCCTCGGGTTCAAAGATCATGCTCAGACGGATAGCCTTTCATCCGGTTCGCCCGGCCGCCCGAAAGGGTTGGTGCCGGTCAGTCCTGCCGACCGCATCGCCGCGACGTCTGCGTCCCGAAGGGCGGGTCTCGTCGTCGGTCGATCCGCGGATCGCGCCGATTGGGCACAGGACCTGCCGGCCGGCGGGTGTTCTGTACCCGGCCTTCTACGCCAGAACTTCGCCTAAAGCGACTCTTCTGACGCTGGGGATAGAGTGGCCCTGCTTGGTGGCGTTTTCAAGACATCCGCGTGCCGGCCTGCCCGGCCCGGATCCGTGTCGAGGAGGACGGGTCCCGGGGACCGTGCAGAAAGGTCCAGGCCGGAGCCCGTTCCCTGGCCACAAGGCCCGCGTCCTGCTCGTCGATCCGCCAGCGGGAAAATGTCTGCGCGGCCGGCGACCAGAGTGCCGAAAGCGTTGCGCCCGGGCGGTCGATCACGGCGACGGGGACGCTCTCCATCAGCCCGCGCCAGTCCTGCCAGCGGTGGAAGCCGGCGAGATTGTCGGCTCCCATGATCCAGACGAACCGCAGCCGCGGCCGCTTCTGTCGCAGCAGGTCCACCGTGCGGGCGCTGTAGCTGGTGCCGAGCCGCGTCTCCAGCGCGGTCACCCGCATGCGCGGATGGCGGGCGAGGGCCGCCACCGCATCGAGGCGCTCGCCCAGCGGGGCGAGCTGCGCGTGATCCTTCAGCGGATTGCCCGGGGTCACCAGCCACCAGAGCTGGTCGAGCCCGAGTCGCGACAGGGCGACGTCCGCGACGAGCCGGTGGCCTGAATGCGGCGGATTGAACGATCCGCCGAACAGGCCGATGACATTGCCGGGTTCCGCATGCGGAATCGCCGTCCGCGGATCGTCGCGCGGATCGGTCGCGGTGGCGCGCATTCAGGGGCGCACCTGACCCGTACCGTGGACGCGGTACTTGAAGCTCGTCAGCTGCTCGACGCCAACCGGTCCGCGCGCATGCATGCGTCCCGTTGCGATGCCGATCTCGCCGCCCATGCCGAACTCGCCGCCATCGGCGAACTGGGTCGAGGCATTATGCGTGAGAATGGCCGAATCCACCTCGGCGAAGAACTTCGCGGCCGCCTCCGGATCGTCGGTAACGATGCCGTCGGTATGATGCGATCCGTAGGTCTCGATATGCCCGATCGCGTCGTCGAGACCGTCGACCACACGCACGGAAAGGATGCTGTCGAGATATTCCGTGCGCCAGTCTTCCTCGCTCGCCGGAACGGCCTCGGGAATGGCCGCGCAGACCTCGGCATCGCCGCGCAGCTCGCAGCCTGCCGCGACCAGCGCCTTGCAGATCGGCGCCAGATGGGTGTCCTTCACCGCCCGGTCGACGAGCAGGGTCTCCATTGCGCCGCAGATGCCGGTGCGCCGCATCTTGGCATTGGCGGCGATGGCAACCGCCATGTCGAGATCGGCCTTCCTGTCGATGACGATGTGGCAGAGGCCTTCCAGATGGGCGAAGACGGGCACCCGCGCCTCGTCCTGCACGCGGGCGACAAGGCTCTTGCCACCGCGCGGCACGATCACGTCGAGCGCACCGCCCAGGCCCTTCAGCATTTCGCCGACGGCCGCCCGGTCGGTCACCGGCACCACCTGGATGGCGTCTTCCGGAAGGCCGGCCTCGGCAAGGCCGGCGGCGAGCGCTGCATGGATTGCGCGGTTGGAGCGGATCGTGTCCGAACCGCCGCGCAGGATCACCGCATTGCCGGCCTTGAGGCACAGCGCACCGGCATCGGCGGTCACGTTCGGGCGGCTCTCGTAGATGACGCCGATGACGCCGAGCGGCGTGCGCACCCGCTCGATCCTGAGGCCGTTGGGCCGCTCCCATGCGGCGATCACGCCGCCGACCGGGTCCTCGAGTGCTGCCACCGCCTCGATGCCGGCGGCGATCGCCTCGATGCGCTCCTCGTTCAAGGTGCCGCGGTCGAGATAGGCGGCGGTCTGGCCGTTCGCCGTCATCGCCGCGATATCCTCGGCATTGGCGGCCAGGATCCCGGCACTGGCCGCACGCACCTTGCCCGCCATCGCGGCAAGCGCGCGGTTCTTGGCGGCCGCGTCGAGCGTCGCCAGCCGGCGCGCGGCCTTGCGTGCCCTCGCGCCCATGTCGAGCATCAGCGCCGCGATGTCACCGCCTCCGGTCGTTGCCCGTTCAAGCATCGTCCCGCACTCCCCTTGCCGTGCCGTCGCGCGCGGCCTGTCCCGTTTCGTCCGTTTGCCCGCTTAGCACGAGATCGTCGCGATGCACCATCTCGGCCCGTCCGGCATAGCCGAGGATCGCCTCGATCTCGCGGCTGTTGCGCCCCATGATCAACTGCGCCTCGGGGTGATCGTAGGCGACGATGCCGCGACCGATGTCGCGCCCGTCCGGCCCGACGATGCGCACCGCATCGCCCCGGCTGAAGGTTCCGTCCACCTGGCGCACGCCTGCCGGCAGCAGGCTGCGACCGGCGATCACCGCCTTGATCGCGCCGGCATCGAGCGCCAGCGCCCCGCGCGGCTCCAGATGGCCGCCGATCCACGCCTTGCGCGCACTGGCCGGGGTGGAGCGGGCCAGGAACCAGGTCGCCCGTCCCCCGCCTTCCAGATAGGCCAGCGGATTGAGCCGCTTGCCGCTGGCGATCGCCATTGTCGTTCCCGCCGAGGTGGCGATCTTTGCGGCATCGATCTTGGTGCGCATGCCGCCGCGCGAAAGTTCCGAGCCGGCGGCACCGGCCATCGCCTCGATCTCGGCCGTGATCGCCGGCACTTGCGGAAGGAACACCGCGTCCGGATTGGTTGCCGGCGGAGCGGTGTAGAGCCCGTCCACATCCGACAGAAGCACCAGGCAATCGGCGCTCGCCATGGTCGCGACGCGCGCCGCCAGGCGGTCGTTGTCGCCATAGCGGATCTCGGAGGTCGCCACCGTGTCGTTCTCGTTGACGATCGGCACGGCGCCGAGCTTCAGCAGCATGTTGAGCGTTTCGCGGGCGTTGAGATAGCGCCGCCGCTCTTCCGTGTCGCCGAGGGTCAGGAGCACCTGGCCGGCGGTCAACTGGCGCGCGCCGAGCGCCTCCGCATAGGCCTGCGCCAGCGCCACCTGGCCGACGGAGGCGGCCGCCTGCGCCTGTTCGAGCTTCAAGGGGCCGCGCGGCAGTTTCAGCACGCCGCGCCCGAGCGCGATGGCGCCCGACGAGACGACGATCAGCTCGCAGCCGGCGCGGGCCAGCAAGGCGAGATCGTCGGCGAGCGCGTCGAGCCAGTCGCGTTTCAGCCGGCCGTCCTCGACCAGAAGGGCCGAGCCGATCTTGACGACGACGCGGCGATAGCCGGTGAGGCGGTTGCCCGCGGGGGATGTGTTTGCGAGGGAGGTTCCCGAGCCGTCCTTACCCGTTACGGCGGCCTCTTTGCTGGTGGACATGTGCGTCTGGGTCCGTGAGCTTCCTGCCCGAAGCGGGCGAGATGACGAAAGGGGCGGCATGGTGCCCGGGTCGCGATCCCGGCAGCACCGTCACGGTCGCCATGGCTCGCTGGGAAGATGCGGCACCATGTTCGCCTCTTCCTCGCGGTCGCCGTCGATCGCCCTCTGGATCATGCGCAGCGTCCGCTCGACATTCTCGCCGCTGGCCGAGGACAGCAGCACCGGCTTCTGGCCGCTGGCCTTTTCCAGTTCGGCCGCGCGCGCTTCACGCGTCTCCGGATCGAGTGCGTCGACCTTGGACAGCGCCACCACTTCGCGCTTCTCGTCCAGCCCGTTGCCATAGGCGGCAAGCTCGCCGCGGATCACCCGGTACGCTTCGCCAGGATCTTCCTGCGTTCCGTCGACCAGATGCAGCAACGTGCGGGTGCGCTCCACATGGCCGAGGAAACGGTCGCCGAGGCCGACGCCGTCATGGGCACCTTCGATAAGGCCGGGAATATCGGCGATGACGAAGCCGCGCCCGTCGATCTCGACAACGCCGAGATTGGGATGCAGCGTTGTGAAGGGATAGTCGGCGATCTTCGGCCGGGCGGCCGAGACGGCGGCGAGAAAGGTCGACTTGCCGGCATTGGGCAGGCCCACGAGCCCGGCATCGGCGATCAACTTCAGCCGCAGCCAGATCCACTTCTCCTCGCCGGGCAGCCCCGGATTGGCATGGCGCGGCGCCTGGTTGGTGGAGGACTTGAAATGGGCGTTGCCGAAACCGCCATTGCCGCCCTTCATCAAGAGCAGGCGCTCGCCGACCGTCGTCATGTCGGCAAGCACCGTGTCGTTGTCGTCCTCCAGGATTTCGGTGCCCACCGGCACGCGCAGCACCACGTCGTCGCCCTTGGCGCCGGTGCGGTTGCGGCCCATGCCGTGCATGCCGGTCTTGGCCTTGAAATGCTGGTGGAAACGGAAGTCGATCAGCGTGTTGAGGCCGTCGACGCATTCGACATAGACGTCGCCGCCGCGCCCGCCGTCGCCACCGTCCGGTCCGCCGAACTCGATGTATTTCTCGCGGCGGAACGAAACCGCGCCGGCACCGCCGTCGCCGGAACGGACATAGATCTTGGCCTGGTCGAGAAACTTCATCTGTCTTGTCTTTCCGTTGGCCGCCGGATCGCCGGTCAGGCCCCTGTCATGCCGATGTAAGGCGGCGAAACGTGTCGCGGTCAAGCAGGCAGCGTCGCGCCGGCCGGGTCTCCCCGCAGGCGGTCGAGGCGCATTCGGCCGCACCGACGTCGCGGAAGCCGAGCTTTGCCAGGACCTTCAGCGAAGCCGCGTTCTCCGTCATGGCGCGGGCTTCGACCTGCGTCACGCCGCGGCTGTCGAACAACCAGCCGAGCGCCGCGGTCGCCGCCTCGCTCATGTAACCCCGGCCCCAGTAGGGCCGGCCAAGCCAATAGCCGATCACCGGCGTCTCGTCCAATCCGCGTAGCGACAACCCGCCGATCAGACCGTTTCGGTCGTCGATGGCAAGGTCCATGCGGCTGTCATCCTGCCCGATCGCCGCGAGCCATGCTTCCGCATCCGCGAGCCGGTAGGGATGCGGCATGCGTTCGAGCATCCGCGCCACCTCGAAATCGTTGGCCAGAAGCAGCAGCCGGTCGATATCCTGTCCTGTCGGCCGCCGCAGCGTCAGCCTCGGGGTCTGAACAGGCGGGGTCATTGCGCCGCCTCCGTTTGCCGACGTTCATCCCGTTCCAGGCGCAGGACGACATTCTCCACCTCGCGACCAAGAGCCTTCGACCGGCGCGTCGTTCGCCCCGTTTCGCGAAAGCCGAGCCGTGCCAGCACCTTGCGCGAGGCGGCGTTGTCGGTAAAGGCGCGCGCCGCGACGGCCGTGCAGCCATGTGCGGCGAACGCCCAGTCGAGTGCGGCGACCGCCGCCTCGCCCGCATAGCCGAAACCCTGGAAGGGCCGGCCGATCCAGTAGCCGAGCGTCGGGCAGTCCGGATGCTCGGCCAGGTCGCCCGGCGCCGTGATGCTGACAAGCCCGATCAGGATGCCGCCAAGCGTCACTGCGAAGGCCGCTTCGCCGCTCACCGGATCCTGGTCCGCCGCCGCCGCGATGAAATCCGCCGTCGCCCCGTCCTCGGGCGGCCAGGGCAGGCTCGTCATCCAGCGCAAGACCTCGAAGTCATGGACGCACAGCGTGTCGATCGCGCCTGCGTCCGCCTGTTGAAGCGGACGCAGGACAAGTCGCCGCGTTGCGATGCGTTCGTTCAGGCGCTGACGAGACATGACATCTGCCCCCAGCGCTTGAGGGCGCACCAGGTGCTGCGGTCGAGCGCGAAGCGGTCGACGGAAACCGGTCCGCCGGCGCCGCGCGAGACGATCATTCCCTGGTCGACGAACTGGAAGCCGCACTTCACCATGACCCGCCGCGAGGCCGGATTGGTGACACGGGCTGCGCCCGTCAGCCGCTCGATCCGTGTCGTCGAGAAGACATGGTCGATGGTGGCCTGCGCCGCCTCGGTGGCGTATCCCTGGCCCCAGAACGGCTCGCCGATCCAGTAGCCCAGATGCATCGGCCCGTCCTCGTCGAGCGTGCCGTAGCCGATCTCGCCGATGAAACGCCCGGTGGAGCGCATGCGGATCGCGAACTTGGCCCGGTTCACCTTGCGCGTGGCGGCCGTGGCGATCAGGTTGCGCCCGTCGGCGACGGTGAAGGGATGCGGCATCGAGGCGACCATGGTCGCGATGCGCCGGTTGTTGGCGAGAAAGACGATATCGGTGAGATCGTCCTGGCGCAGGGCGTCGAGCCTGAGCCTTTCGCTATCCTGGGGCCGGGCGGCCGCGCCCGGACTTTCTTCTTCCAGACCATCTTCGAGATCCGCAACCATGGTGTCCTCCGGCGTTGCGACAAAGAAAAGGGGAGATGGCGGCCCATCTCCCCTGATCTGTCGCGATCATGCCGGTTTTCTCAAACCGCCGGGTCGATGGGACGCCGGCGGTTGGAAACCAAACACGTCGGCGTTACTCTGCTGCGTCTACGAGTGGCGTTACGGTAATAAACGTTCGTTTGTTGGCCTTGTTCTCGAAGGTCACCGTGCCCTCGACCATGGCGAAAATCGTGTGATCCTTGCCCATGCCGACGCCCGTGCCCGGATGCCACTTCGTGCCGCGCTGGCGCGCGATAATATTGCCCGGAACGACCGCCTCGCCGCCGAACTTCTTGATGCCCAGACGTCGGCCCGCGGAATCGCGGCCGTTACGGGACGAGCCACCTGCCTTTTTATGTGCCATGACGAAACTCCTCGTCGAAACGTTAGCGTTAGCGTTGAACGGCGGCTTACTTGCCGGCCAGCTCGCTCGCCTGCTGGACCCAGTTGTCGCGGTCGATACGGCCCTTGAAGGAAAGGGCGTCGTCGACGCGGGCGATGTCTTCCGCGGAGAAGGCCGCGACCTGAGCATAGGTCGTGATGCCCAGCGCGTTCAGCTTCTTCTCCAGCACGGGGCCGACGCCGGAGATCTTCTTCAGATCGTCGGCCGGACCTTCCGGAGCGGTGAACAGCACCGGCAGCTCGCTCTCGGCGCCAGCTTCCTCAGCCTTCGGCGTCGCAGCCTTCTCGGTCTTCGGCGCGGCAGCCTTCTTCTTCGGCGCAGCCTTGGCGCCACCCGTCAGGATATCGGTGATCTTGACGAGGGTGAAGCTCTGGCGGTGGCCGTTGCGACGACGCGAATTCTGCCGGCGGCGCTTCTTGAAAATGATGATCTTGCGATGGCGGCCCTGGTCGACGACCTCGGCCACGACGCTGGCGCCATCGACGACCGGCGAACCGATCGCGGTCGCGGTCTCGCCGCCAACCATCAGCACCTCGTCAAAGGTCACGGTCTCGCCCGGCTCTGCCGTCAGCTTCTCGATCTTGATCAGATCGTCCTGGGCGACGCGGTACTGCTTGCCGCCCGTCTTGATCACTGCGAACATGTCTCGCACGTCCTTCTTTTCGTTTTTGACACGACCCGGACCGGCGTGGTCCGGACGGCTTGCAGCCGTGCCCTGCGGCGTCCCTGGCGAGCCGTGACGGGCCCTGAGGGAACTTTGAAAAACCGGCGGGATCCCTGCGTGAGGGACACCCGGCGGCCTGCCGACATCGAAACCGGACGCGCGCCCTTTCGGGACGGCTGTTGACGGTTGCGGGGATCGGCGGAATGCCTCGGGCAACGGGGAGGGACACTTTCGGTCCCTTTGCGAAGCAGCGCGAATATACGGATCGGGAAGGCAAAGTCAACGCTTGCGCGCGCTGTTCCCGGCGCTTTTGTGCTGCCGCGCGGGACGGCAGGCGGGCAGGTCGCATCCGCCCGTTGAGACAAGGCAGGAGCAAGGCCCGGCAGGCATTGCAAAAACCTCGAGGAAAATCGCAAGCCGCCCCTTGTGCGGCGCGTCGCACTTCGATATGTACCGTCGCACTTTGAGACCACGACATCTCGTCAATGCGGAGAGGTGCCGGAGTGGTTGAACGGGGCGGTCTCGAAAACCGTTGAGCGCGCAAGCGTTCCGAGGGTTCGAATCCCTCTCTCTCCGCCATTTTCCATAAATCGATATTGTCTCCGGTGTGAGTGATCCCACTAGAGCAAAGTTGCTAGATTTTCGAGACACGATAATCCTGCCTACTTTTATAAGCGGGCGTTCTCCGGGCGAAAACGCAAAAACTCTTAATCAGACGCTTTGCGCCCCATGTTAACCTTTAGACACACACAAACGAATGGCGACTATGCGCCCCATTGCGGCCGTTCACGCAGACCGGAAATTTCCCCCAAAGCAGCCGTGTCCGTGTTTGGGCTCAATGTCGTGGGGGGGATGGTTAGCGCCCGGACGGCTTCAGGGTCTGAACGGGCAAAGGCGACGTTGCGTGTGCCAGCCAAGCCGCTATGCGCGAGGTTCCCGAGAGTAATAATGGAGGGCTAGTGCGTCACCGTTGGTCAAGATCGACATGACCCTTGTAGACGGCACCTTCTCGATATCTCATCGGGAGTTCGGCCGCAGGCAGATCGTGCGCCTCGAAGGGTTTCCCGCTGGACCAGGGGAGCGCGTTCAACACCACGCCGAACCCTGCGCTAAAAAGCCCCGCCACGAGCTTCCCAAGGGACTTCTTCCCCGCGATTGCAAGAAAACCGGCCGGCACCTTTAGGATCAAGAATGGGAGGAAAATGAGCGGGGCTACGATGAGGCTCAGCACCAGCGGCATCACCGTTTCTAACAACGGGTCGCCGCCGTATCGCAAGCGGAGCGGTGGGTTCCGTGCGGCCGCAACCGGAATCAGTTCTTCCATGAAGCGAACGTACTCCGCGGATCGATCGACCGCCGCTTCTCCGGGCCAATCGAGCGAGGAGATTTCCCATGACGTGAAAAGCGTCCTTAGACGCGCGCTGTAGACTGGAAAGCCAGTGGTGCCGACCCCACTCGTGACGTGAAGGTGCAGGAATCGAAGCGACGTCCACGGGACGAGGCGGACGGCCCCCCCTCGCATCACCGAGAGGCCCCGGTGCTCGATGACGTAGGCCATCTCGACCTTTTGCGGGGTATCGCGATACCCCGGGATCTTCGCGGTGAAGCGGTAGTTGGGAAGATCGTCCGTCTGCAATCGAGCCCTCCACTACGGTCCGCTAGTCGAAATTCTGCCTATCCCGCGATAGGATTGAATATCTGATTTACACGCAAATTATTCTGCTGGGAATGACCGCTCGCGGCCCCGAAACTACCGTTCACTACATCTTCAATTGGGCTCCTGGATTGGTATGCAGTTTTCATTCACATCGAAATCAGGCAGCTCATTCAATATCGCTTCCCAATGCTCCAGTTCCTTGAAAAGATCGTCTTCAAGATAACCAAGGCGGTTCGAAATTTCTCCTCGGCTCCCCGCCATTTCTTGACTTCGTGCTGTGGCCCTTCGGGCTCTTCCCCGGTCGAAGTCCCGCATGAGCCTGGACGGCTCTTCGCCTTGCGAATCCCGCGGGTTCGAACTGTCTCCCCCAGATCTCCACCGGCCGTCGCATGTAATGGCCCGTGTGCCGCCGCTCACTCTCTGCCAGGAATGGCATTGTTTCCGTTCGGTATTGCCAGCGTCCGCGGCCAAACAGGCATACGCAGTCGAGACAACAAAGGACGGCCACACGGATTTTCAGACATTGAGTTTTTGGGCGTCAGCGATATGTTCGTGAAATGGAAGCTGCGTTGCGAAAACTTCTTTTTATGGCGTCACTGGGACTGTCTGCCATCTTCTGGTTTGCTTGTTATTCGTTCTATTTCAAATGGCTTGACTGTTTTAATGAACTGGGCGTGTGCTTCGACAGCGATGCCGGGGTGGTCTATTCGGAGCAGTCAAAACTGATTTGGCTCCCCTTGGCTGTACTGATGTCTTGTTTCTCGCTCTATCAGCTATGGCGATTGAGACGCTAGTTGACGGTTTGGCAACCGGCCGAACAGTTGCCGCGCCGGGCGTGCCGGGCGTGAAAACCCGCTTCGAAAGTTCTGATTGCCGTGCGACGCCAGGCCATCGGGTCGATTCGCTCATCTTGCGAGGCCATGGCCCGGGTGTGGGTCTCGTTTTCGCCGGCTTCGGCCCGCCGTTTTCCCGGTCTTCGACAGATCGCAATGCGCGCATCCCTTGCGGGGAGGCGAAGACATTGCCCTGCGTTTACATTCCGCTCCGCAGACCCTACCGTGTCCCGCATCAGGATCTTTCAGGAAGTCTGTTCCAGATGATTGCGGTTTCCTCCTTCTTCTCGGTCTCGCCACCACCTCGCGTGCGCTAGGGCGCCTCGGCGCGTTCTGAAACGCGCAGGGTCGACGCCCCGGCGAGAGTTCGAACCGATCCCGGCAGACCCCGCCTGCGCGGCGGGGCGCGATGCCTTGCGCGTTCTCTCGTCCTACCGAATTTCTTTCAATGACGCGATTGTTGCGCGCGCCCGGCCACCAGGCCGCGGCGTCGGCCCGGTCGCGTGGCTGACGAGAAGCCAAAATCCATGTCTAGATTTTCTCCACTTGCTGTACTGACCCTGTCCGCGACGCTCCTCATGCTGGGCGTGGGAATGATCGTGGCGCTCCTGCCGCAACGCGTCTACGCGACGACGGGCACGCTCGAGAGCGTCGGCCTGGTGGCCGCCGTTTTCGCCCTTGCCTATTTGCTGGCGCAGCTTCCCGTGGCAATCCTCTCCGACCGGCTTGGTGCCAGGCCTTTCCTGGTGACCGGGTACCTGCTCTGCGCCCTGTCGGGCGTGGTCTTCGTCACCACCGAAACGGCGGCCGGCATCTATCTCGGCCGCGCCATCCAGGGGCTTGGCGAAGCACCTGTCTGGGCGTTGGGACCGGCCGTTCTCGCGGCCGCCTATCCCGAGGCAAGGGGACGTGCCATCGGCATCTACAACGCGGCGATCCATATCGGACTTGCCGCCGGTCCCCTGCTCGGCCTGCTGGTCGCGCCCGACGGTCAGGGGCGTCAGCCCTTCGTCCTGTTTGCCGTGCTTTGCCTCGTCGCGGGTGCGCTGGTGATGCTCTTTCCAGGAGCGGTTCCGGCTGCGTCGTCAGCGGTCGGCCGCGGCGGAACCGGAGCGCGGCAATTCCTGTCGCTCTTGCGGGCGAAGACCGCCGTGGTCCTTCTCGCCGGCGTGCTGCTCTACGGGGCGGGCTACGGCGTCTTCATCAGCGTGTTGCCGGTATCCCTCGTCCGCACGCACGACTTCGGCACTGTGGGGATCAGCCTTCACTTCGTGCTGTTCTACGCGACCGTGAGCCTCGCACAGGTCGGTGCCGGCCTTCTCTCGGACCGCATCGGAAGGCATGGATTCATGGTCTGGGGGATGGCGCTTGCGGCGGCCGGCATGGCGTCGCTGCCACTGGTGCCGGGGGCTTGGGTCTACTTGCCCCTCGGGCTGGCGGGGATCGGCCTCGGCGTCTTCTGCGTGGTGTCGATGGCCGAGTTGACCGGAAGTGTGCCGGACACGCTGAAGGGGGCGGTATCGGGGAGTTACTATTTCTTCTGGGCGGCAGGTTGCATGCTCGGACCGTTGGCGGTCGGTGCTGCGGCGGCCGGCTCCCCGTTCCTCGGCTTCGTCTTCCTGGCGGGCCTGTTCGCCCTGCAGGCGATCGCCGTGCGGATTGTCGCCGGCTAGCGCATCCGAAAGCGGAAAGGGGCACCCGCCATCCGTTGGCGGGTGCCTTGCCCGGCGTCCGGGCTCCGCAAATCGTGATGGCCCGGCATGCGGCGCCGGGGCGGAAAGTTAAGGGAAATGAAAGGTGCCCCGTCAAAAGTGCCATGCGTCTTTTGTGAGGGTTTTCCGTGCGCTTCTTCGTCTGTCTGTTCACCGAGCATGATCTCTGGCTGGTCACTCTGGCCGCCGCCATCTGCGTGCTGGGCACCTGGATCACCATCCGCCTGTTCCTGAGAACCAAGGCGGCCGAGCGCGAGGCAAAGCCGTTCTGGATCTTCCTCGGCGCGGTGGCCGCCGGCTCGACGGTCTGGTGCACCCATTTCGTCGCCATGCTCGCCTACAGGCCCGGCGTGCCCGTCTCCTACGAGCCGATGCTGACCGGCCTGTCGCTTCTGGTCGCCGTCGTCTTCACCTCGGCAAGCCTTGCGGTCGCGTGCGGCCGGTCACGCTTCTCGGCCGGTGCGGGCGGTGCCCTGTTCGGCCTCGGCGTCGCCGCGATGCACTATACCGGAATGGCCGCCTTCAGCGTCGACGGGGCGATTGTCTGGGACGTCGCCTATGTCGCCGTGTCGGTGCTCCTGTCGCTGCTGCTGGGGGCGGGCGCCTTCGCCGCCGCAACCCGTGCCGGCAGCCCGCAGATGCGGGAAGTCGCGGGTGCCGCCGTCCTGACCGCCTCGATCGTTGCCTTGCATTTCACCGGGATGGCCGCGGTCGGCATCATCCCGGCCGTTCCCGAGCCCGGCATGCCGACCAGCAACGACGCCTATGGCGCGCTGGCGGTGGCGGTGGCCGGCGTCGGCCTGCTGGTGCTGGGCACCGGCCTTGCCAGTCACCTGCTCGACCGGCAGGCGTCACTGCGCTCGAAGGCGCGCGCCAAGCAGATCCTGGAAAGTTCCGTCGACGGCATCGTCATCGAGACGGCCGGCCGGATCGTCGATTGCAACGAGGCCTTCGTGCTGCTTTTCGGGCAGCCACGCGACGGCATCGTCGGCCGCTCCTTCGCCGAACTGGTGCCGAACGGGCCCGCGACCGCCGACCACCTGGTGCGCGCGAGGCTCTTCACCGCCGACGGGCAGGACGTGCCGGTGGAGGTCGCCGCCCGCGACGATCGCGACGACAGGACCGAGCACGGCAACCGCTACTATTCGGTGCGGGACCTGCGCCAGCGCCTCGCGCAGGAAGAGAAGATCACCTATCTCGCCAGCTTCGACAACCTGACGGGCCTGCCCAACCGTTCCTCCTTCCTCGAGCATCTCGACGACCTGATCGCGACCTGCCCGGCCGGCTCCGGGATCGCGCTGTTTGCGATCGACCTCGACCGCTTCAAGGAGGTGAACGACGTTCATGGCCATGCGGCCGGCGATCATGTCCTGCGCGTGCTGGCGGAGAGAATGCGCGTCGCCGTCGGTAAGGACGCCTTCGTCGCCCGGCTCGGCGGCGACGAGTTCGTCGCCTCCGCCCTGGTGAGCGACCGCGAACAGGCCCTCTGCCTCGCCTCGCGGCTGGAGCGCGAACTCTTCGTCACTGTCGTCTACGAGCATGCCGACCTGACCTGCGGCGCCTCGATCGGCATCTCGCTCTATCCCGACGATGCGGCGAGCCCGGCGATGCTGATGAACAATGCAGACCTTGCCATGTATCGCGCCAAGGGCTCCCATTCGGAGGCGGTCTGCTTCTACGAGGAGGAAATGGACAAGCGTGTCCGCGAGCGGCGGGCGATGGCCCTGCAGTTGCGCACGGCGCTTGCCGAGGAGCAGTTCTTCCTGGTGTTTCAGCCGCAGATTTCCATCCATAACAGCGAGATCACCGGCTACGAGGCGCTGCTGCGTTGGCGTCATCCCGAGCGCGGTGTGGTGCCGCCGCTGCAGTTCATTCCGGTGGCCGAGGACACCGGCCTGATCCTGCCGATCGGCGACTGGGTGCTGCGCGCCGCCTGTCACGAGGCGGCCTCCTGGGCGGAGCGGCACAAGATCGCGGTCAACATGTCCGCGCTGCAGCTCGGCAACACCGAACTGCCGGACACGATCCATGAAATCCTGATCGAAAGCGGCCTTTCTCCCAGCCGGCTCGAGATCGAGATCACCGAAACCTCGCTGATTCACGACACCGAGCGCACGCTTCACATTCTGCGGCGCATCAAGGCGCTCGGCGTCTCGATCGCGATGGACGATTTCGGCACCGGCTATTCGTCTCTCTCGACGCTGCGCGCCTTCCCGTTCGACAAGATCAAGCTCGACAAGTCGTTCATGGACGATCTCGACAAGGGGCCGCAGGCCTGTGCCATGATCCGGGCGGTTCTGGCGCTCGGCGACAGCCTGCATATTCCGGTCCTGGCGGAAGGCGTGGAGACGCAGGCGCAGCTGGCATTTCTCGAGCAGGAAGGCTGCTCCGAAGCCCAGGGCTATCTTGTCGGCCGGCCCGCCGAGAGCAGGGTGCCGGTGGTCGCAGGCACCGCGGAGGCGGCTCCGCCCTTGAAGTCGGCCGGATAAGGCGAGGTCGGAACTCAGGCCGGTGCGGCATCCCGCCGCGCCGCCGTCCCGTCCTGGTGCGACAAGGCCTCGTTCACCCGGCGGCGTTCCGTCGCAGTGAACGTTTAAGGCGTTTGTCACTTGATATATGTCAATTCACATGGGGCACGCCCCGGCTAGCGTTCGCCCCCATGAGCGAACCAGACACCCCTGCCGCCTCCCCTGCGATCACCTTGCCGGCCACCGGCCTGGCGCGCCTTGGCGCGCGCGCCGCGCCGCTGGTCTGCCTGCTGCTGCAGCCGCTGCTCGGCCGTATCGTCGGGCAGGTCGCCTCCCGTCACCCGGAGCTGTTCGACCGGCTCGGCGAGCATCGGACCACCGACTACGTCATCGACCCGCTCGATCTCCCTTTCGCGCTGCATCTGCGCCCTGATCCGCGGGCTCTGGTCCTGCGCGCCGTGCCGCGCGACCGCGAGCCCGTGGCCGGCGCCACGATCCGTGGCCGTTTCCTGCTGTTGCTGCAACTCGTCGACGCGCAGGAGGATGGCGATGCCGTCTTCTTCTCGCGCGACCTGACGGTCACCGGCAACACCGAGGCCGTGGTACGCCTGCGCAATGCGCTCGACGACATGGACGGTTCGCTCGCCGAGGAAACGGCGGCGATGTTCGGCGCGCCCGGGCGCGCCGTGCTGGCGCAGTTGCGCCGCCGCTACGAGGACCAGGCCGGGGGGACGCTCGCGTGACACAGGCCGAGCTTGTCTGCCCCGCCGGTACGCCGGCCGCCCTGCGCACCGCCGTCGACGCGGGCGCCGACGCCGTCTATTGCGGCTTTCGCAACGCCACCAACGCCCGCAACTTTCCCGGCCTCAACTTCACCCCGGAGGAACTTGCCGAGGCGGTCGCCTACGCCCACCGAGGCGGCGCCAAGGTGCTGCTGGCGCTCAACACCTACCCGCCTGCCGGAAAGACCGCTCTGTGGCGCGAGGCGGCGGAGACCGGCGCGCGGCTCGGCGTCGATGCCTTCATCGTTGCCGACATGGGGGTCGCCGATCACGTTGCCCGCACCCATCCCGGCACACGGCTGCATCTGTCGGTGCAGGCGGCGGCCTCCAGTCCCGAGGCGATCCGCTATTATTGCGAGAGCTTCGGCGTGCGCCGGGTGGTGCTGCCGCGCATCCTGACGATCCCGGAGATCCGGGCGATCCGCAAGGAGATCCCGTGCGAGATCGAGACCTTCGTCTTCGGCAATCACGGGCTGATGGTGGAGGGGCGCTGCAGCCTGACCAATTATGTCACGGGCCAGTCGACGAACATGGACGGGGTCTGTTCGCCCGCCTCCGACGTCGAGTATGTCCGCTCTGCCGACGGATCCATGTCGAGCTGCCTCGGCGGCGTCACCATCGACCGTTTTGCTCCCGACGAGAAGGCCGGATACCCGACCATCTGCAAGGGGCGCTACCTGGCGCCGCACCGGGCCGAGGGCTACTACGCCTTCGAGGAGCCGGTCAGCCTCAACCTTGCGCGGATGCTGCCCGAACTGGTCGCCGCCGGCGTACATGCTTTCAAGATCGAGGGCCGGCAACGCTCGAAAAGCTATGTGCGATCCGTCGTCTCCGCCTTCCGGCGTGCCGTCGACGACATTCGTGCCGGGGTCGCTCCCGATCTTGCCGATCTGGTCGCCCTGACGGAGGGGCAGAAGGAGACGCAAGGCGCCTTCCGGACGAAGAAATGGCGGTGACCGGCATGCAGGCGGAATTGACGCTCGGACCCATTCCCTTTCACTGGTCACGCGAGGAAAAGCGGGATTTCTACGCCCGCATCGCCGACGAGGCGCCCGTTGCAACCGTCTATCTCGGCGAGGTGATCTGCTCCAAGCGCGCGCCCTTCTTCGAGACCGAGATCCCGGAGACGGCCGAGCGGCTGGAGCGTGGCGGCAAGCGCGTGGTGCTGTCGTCGCTGGCCGAGGTGATGCTGACGCGCGAGCGCAAGGCGACGGCCGATCTCGCCGACATGGACGGCGTCGAGATCGAGATCAACAATGCCGCCGGGTTGCTGGCGCGGGCCGGCCGGCCGCACCGTGTCGGCCCCTTCATGAACGCCTATAACGAGGACGCGATCGCGTGGCTGGCGCGCGGCGGCGCGACCCATGTCTGCCTGCCGGCGGAACTGCCGGGTGAGGCGATCGCGGTCGCCGCACGGGCAGCGGCAGCTCTCGGCGTCGAGGTCGAATACCAGGTCTTCGGCCGTGCGCCGCTCGCCGTCTCGGCCCGTTGCTATCACGCCCGCGCCCATGGCCGGACCAAGGACAATTGCCAGTTCGTGTGCGAGGAAGACGCCGACGGTATGCCGCTGGCGACCCGTGACGGCCGGCCGTTCCTGAGGGTGAACGGCATCCAGACGCTGTCGGAAAGCTATGTCTGCCTGGTGGGTGAGGCCGGTGCGCTGGCAAAGGCCGGTGTCGGACATCTGCGCCTGATGCCGCAGGCGGTGGACATGGTTGGCGTGGCGCGTGCCTTTCGCGACTGCCTCGACGGTCGCAAGGACCCGGCCGAGGCGGAAGCGGAACTCGTCGGCCTGTGTCCGGGCACGCGGTTCAGCAACGGGTTTTATCATGGCGTCGCCGGCTACCGGAAGATCGCGGCGGATGCGGCGGCCATGGCTGACCGGTAAGGGCGGTGCTGTCCGTGCTCAGGCGGACCAGTCGGACCCGTTCAAAAGGGCCAGCCGTTTGCGGCGGGAGGCGCGGATATGCTGGCGCATCGCCGCTTCTGCGGCGACAAAAATCCGGATCGGGCAAGGCGGTCGGCATGCCGCTGCTCCGGAGGCTTCGAAAGGCGGCCTAGCGCTGCGTCGCGGCGACCATCGCCCCGACCCCGACAAAGGCGCCGCCGGTGATCCGGTTGAAGACCCGGCCCCAGCGCTCCAGCCAGGGTGCGAGCCGGCCGGCAGCCCCTGCCAGAACCACCTCATAGGTGAACTCGATGACCCCGTAGGTGCCGGCAAAGACGACGAATTGCAGCCACAGAGACTGGCCCGGCTGCATGAACTGCGGCAGGAAAGTCGCGAAGAAGATCAAGGCCTTGGGGTTGGAGACGGCGACCAGAAGCCCCTGCGTGAAGGCGCGTCGCCGGGAGATCGGCCGGGCCGCGGCCGCAGCATTGTCGACCGCGGCGGCGGAAAAGCCCGGCGCTCGCCACAGCCGGATGCCGAGCCAAACGAGATAGGCCGCGCCCACCCATTTGACCACCGTGAAGAGCAGCTCCGAGGTCTGCATGACGGCGCCCAGACCGGCAAGCGAGGCGCCGATCAAGAGGCTCATGCCGGCCACCGCGCCGAGCGCGGTGAAGACGCTGCGGGCAAGCCCGTACCGTACGCCGTGATCGAGGCAGAGCAGGCCGTTCGGCCCCGGCGTCAGCGACAGGGCGATGGCGGACAGAACAAAGACGAACCACAATTCGGCGCTCATGCTTCCCTCCCGGAAAAGGGTCGGCCGGCATTTTCCCGAACCTGCCCGGCCGGTCGCAACGCTAGCGCGGCCCGGACCGGATAGGAAGCGGATTTCGGAGCGGCCGGACGCGGTCCGGCGAACGGCCCGATCGGGTCTGAATCCTGCCGCGAAGGAGCGGAGTTTGGACAAGTTCGGACAATTCTTGCGCAGGATTTTCGAATAATTGATTCATTTATTTTCGAAATTGCACGCTGCAGGCGGATGACGCGGGGTCGGCCTTCCGGCCTGAAACGGCGACGGCCGCCCGAGCTGTCCCCGGCGGCCGTCGTGCCTGTCCCCGCCAGGTCGACGGGTTCGCGAGCGGCGTCTATTCGGCCGGGGTCTTGTCCGCCGTGGCGGGCGCCGGATGGTCCTCGTCGATGCGCGGCTTCAGCTTGCCGTCGATCGGGATGCGGGCGAACAGCCGCATGACGAAGACGTAGAAGACCGGCACGAAGAAGATCGCCAGCACCGTGCCCGAGATCATGCCGCCCATCACGCCGGTGCCGATGGCGTTCTGGCTGCCGGCGCTGGCGCCCGTGGCGATCGCCAGCGGCGTCACGCCGAGGGTGAAGGCGAGCGAGGTCATCAGGATAGGACGGAAGCGCAGATGCGCCGCCTCGACGGTGGCCTCGAACATGGTCCGTCCTTCCGCCATCAGGTCCTTGGCGAACTCGATGATGAGGATCGCGTTCTTGGCGGAGAGGCCGACGATGGCGATCAGGCCGACGGTGAAATAGACGTCGTTCGGCATGCCGCGCAAGGTCACCGCGATGACCGAACCGATGACGCCGAGCGGCACCACCAGCATCACGGCGAAGGGGATCGACCAGCTTTCATAGAGCGCGGCAAGCAGCAGGAAGACGAACAGGATGCTCAGCCCGATCAGGAAGGGCGCCTGCGAACCCGACTGGATCTCCTGCAGCGACTGGCCGGTCCATTCATAGCCGAAGCCGGCCGGCAGCGAGGCGGCGATCCGCTCCATTTCGGCGATGGCCTCGCCGGAGGAGTAGCCCGGCGCCGCCTGCCCGGAAATGCGGATCGAGGGATAGCCGTTGTAGCCGACGATCTGCGAGGGGCCCTTGACCCAGCTGACCGTGGCGAAGGCCGACAGGGGCACCATGCCGCCATTGGCGTTGCGCACCGTCAGCTTCAGCAGGTCGTCCGTCTGCATGCGGGCGTCCTCGCCGGCCTGGACGGTGACCCGCTGCATGCGGCCGGAATTGGGGAAGTCGTTGACATAGCTCGACCCCAGATGAGCCGAGATGGTGGCGTTGATATCGGCGAAGGCGACGCCGAAGGCATTGGCCTTCTCGCGGTCGATCTCGAGATTGACCTGCGCCGCGTCGGGCAGTCCGTCGATGCGCAGGCCGGCGATGATCGGGCTCTGGCCGGCCGCGCCCATCAGCTGGTCGCGGGCGGCGGCAAGCGCGTCGGTGCCCCGGCCGCCACGATCCTGGAGGCGGAAGGAGAAGCCGTTCGAGGTGCCCAGGCCCTGGATCGCCGGCGGCGACAGGGCGAAGGAGATCGCGTCCTTCAGCCCGAACAGCTGGCCGTTGCCGCGACCGGCGATGGCGGCGGCAGAATCCTGAGGCCCGCGCTCGGACCAGTCCTTCAGCGTGACGAAGGCAAGGCCCGCGTTCTGGCCGGTGCCGGAGAAGGAGAAGCCGAGAATGCCGACAATGCGCGAGACGGCGCTTTCCTTGCCGAAAATCTCCTCGACATGCTGGATCACTTCCAGCGTCCGGTTGGCGCTGGCCTCGGGCGGCGCCTGGATGTTGACCAGGAGGTAGCCCTGGTCCTCGTTCGGAAGGAAGGAGGAGGGCAGGCGGGTGAAGGCCCAGCCAAGGCCGACAAGCAGGGCGAGATAGATGACCATCATCCGCCCCGCCCGGCGCGACAGCCAGCCGACGGTGGAGCTGTAGCCCTTGGTCGTGCGGTTGAAGCCGCGATTGAACCAGCCGAAGAAGCCCTTCTTCTCGTGATGTCCCTGCGGGATCGGCTTCAGCATGCTGGCGCAGAGCGCCGGCGTGAAGGACAGCGCCAGGAAGCCGGAGAACAGGATCGACACGACCATGGTCAGGCTGAACTGCTGGTAGATGATGCCGACGGCGCCGGGAAAGAAGGCCATCGGAATGAACACGGCGGTCAGCACCAGGGTGATGCCGATGATGGCGCCGGAGATCTGCGACATCGCCTTGCGGGTGGCAGCGCGGGGCGACAGGCCTTCCTCGGCCATGATGCGTTCGACATTCTCGACCACGACGATGGCGTCGTCGACGAGGATGCCGATGGCAAGCACCATGGCGAACATGGTCAGCACGTTGATCGAGAAGCCGGCGGCGAGCATCACCGCGCATGTGCCGAGCAGGGCGACGGGCACCACCAGCGTCGGAATGACCGTGTAGCGGAAGCTCTGCAGGAACAGGAACATCACCACGAAGACGAGGCCGACCGCCTCGAGCAGCGTATGGATCACCTTCTCGATCGACGCCTCGACGAAGGGGGAGGTGTCGTAGGGAATCTCGTAGGCGATGCCTTCGGGGAAGAACTGGCCGAGTTCCTCCATCTTGGCGCGCACCGCCGCCGAGGTCGCCATCGCGTTACCGGTGGAGGACAGCTGCACGCCGATGGCCGCGCTCGGCTGGCCGTTCAGGCGGGTGGAGAAATTGTAGCTTTCACCGCCGATCTCGACCCGGGCGACGTCGGACAGCCGCACGGTCGAGCCGTCCGGATTGGCGCGCAGCACGATCGAGCCGAATTCCTCGGCCGAGGTCAGCTGGCCCTTGACCAGAACCGTGGCGGAAATCTGCTGGGTAACCGGATTGGGCTGGGCGCCGATGCGCCCGGCCGCGACCTGGGCATTCTGCGCCTGGATCGCGGCGATCACGTCGCTGGCCGTCAGGTTGAGGCCGAGCATCTTGTCCGGGTCCATCCAGATGCGCATCGAGCGCTGGCTGGCGAACATCTGGGCACTGCCGACGCCGTCGATGCGGCGGATCTCGCCGAGCACGTTGCGGCTCAGGTAGTCGCCGAGACCGATCACGTCGAGGGAGCCGTCGGTGGAGGTGACGGAGACCACCATGAGGAAGCCGGCGCCGGCCTGCTCGATGCGGATGCCCTGCTGGGTGACGGTGCGCGGCAGGCGCGGCTCGACGCGGCGGATCGAGTTCTGCACGTCGACGGCGGCCTGCGAGATCTCGGTGCCGGGGGCGAAGGTCGCGGTGATCGCGATCCGTCCGGAGCTTTCGGAGGTGGATTCGAAATAGATCAGCCCGTCGACGCCGTTGAGCTCCTCCTCGATCGGCCGGGTGACGCTCAGATAGGCGTCCTCGGGCGAGACGCCCGGATAATTGGTCTGCACCGAAATCTGCGGCGGGGCGACGGTCGGGTACTGGGCAACCGGCATGAAGGGGATCGCGATCACGCCGGCAAGCGTGATGAAGATGGCGATGACCCAGGCAAAGACCGGCCGGTCGATGAAAAAGGACGGCATGCGATCACATCCTGCTGGACCGGGAGGGGAGACGGTGCCGTGGCGCCGTCATCCGGTCCTTTGTGTCATGGCGAAAGGCGCCGGTCCGCGCGCTGGCGCGGCCTGGAGCCTTCCGGGGTTCACTTCGCGGAGAGTTCCGCGGTCTTGGCCTCGGCGGCCCAGGGGGTGGCGGCGAGCGGCGCACCGGGTCGCAGCTTCTGGAAGCCCTCGACGATCACCTTGTCGCCGGCTTCGAGCCCCTTGGTGATGACCCAGCGCGAACCGACGACGCGGCCCGTTTCGACCGGGCGCAGCTCCGCCTTGTCGTCGGCGCCGACCAGATAGACCTGGGCCTGGCCGCCGGCATTGCGCTGCACCGCCTGTTGCGGCACGGCAACCGCGTTCTCCTCCTCGCCCTGTTCGATCAGGACGCGGACATACATGCCCGGCAAGAGGTCGCCATCCGTGTTGGGAAACTCGCCGCGCAGGGTGATCTGGCCGGTCGTGGCATCGACCGCGGCCTCCGAGAAAAGCAGGCGGCCGGGATGCGGATACTGCTGGCCGTCATCGAGCAGCAGGCGAACGGAGGCCTCGCCGGAGCCGGGCCCGTTCAGCGCGCCGACGTCGAGCGAGCGGCGCAGGCGCAGCAGCTGGTTGGCCGACTGGGTGAAATCGGCATAGACCGGGTCGAGCTGCTGGATCGTCGCCAGCACGCTGCTGGAGGGATCGACCAGCGCGCCCTCGGTCAGCTGTGCCCGTCCGATGCGTCCCGTGATCGGGGCGCGAACTTCCGAGAACTGCAGGTTCAGCTCAGCCGCGTCGAGGCCGGCGCGGGCCAGGGCCACGTCGGCATTGGCCTGGGCGAGCTGCGAGGTGGCATTGTCGAATGCCTGGACGCTGCTCACCTTGCGGTCGCGCAACTCCTTCTGCCGGTCGGCCTGCTGGCTGGCCTGCAGCCGGGCCGCTTCGGCGCGCTGCAGGGTCGCCTTGGCGCGCGCCACCTCGACGCGGAAGGTCCGCGGATCGATGCGATAGAGCACGTCGCCTTCCTTGACCACCGAGCCCTGCTCGAAGACCCGCTCGACCAGGATGCCGGAGACGCGCGGGCGCACCTCGGCGATCCGTGTCGGCGCGATGCGGCCGGGCAGTTCGTTGGTGATCGGGATCGTCTCGGCCTTGACCTCGACGAAGCTCACGCCGGTGGGCGGCGGCGCCTTGGCCCCGCCGGCCTCGCTCTTGCTGGAGACTTCGTTGCAGCCTGCCAGAAGGGCAGCGCTCAGGACTACGGCGATCAGTTTCCGGTTCATGTCGTCGACCTTTCGGGGAGACGGGCGGGCTCTGGGTTCTGGTCAACCAGCCAGCCGATCTCCGAAATCAGGCGGGCGCGCTCGTCGGGCGCCCAGGTGTGCAGGCCAAGCCACTCCAGGGACATCAGTCCCTCAAGGGCAAGAAAGGCGAGCAGCGCGGCGCGCGGATGGCGCGACGTCTCCTCGACCTCGGCGAGGCGCTCGCGATAGGCAAGGGCGATCGGCTCGCGCAACTCCGCCTCCTGGGCGAGCGATGCGAGAAGGCCGAGCGCCACGGCGCGGTCCTCGTCGGTCAGGGAATGGGAGGCGACGGAAATGCGCGCCCGGATCGCGGCATCCGCCACATTGCCGAGTTCGTCCGCCGCGTCCCGTTCACAGGCTCGATGCGCGGCCAGCCGTCGTTCGACCACCGCCCGGATCAGGGCCTGCTTGTTCTTGTAGTCGTAAAGGACACTGGCCTTGCTGATGCCGGCGGCACATGCGACCGCATCGAGCGTCAGCCGCGCCGCGCCATCGCGCATCACGACCTGCTCGGCAGCATCGAGAACCGCATCGGGTTCTATGGTGCGTTTGCGTCCCATCCGGATCCAGAGATTTTTTCCGACCGAATGGTTATATATATCGCCGCGCTGCCGGCGCAACGTTTTTTTGCAGTGCAAAATAAACTGGAGGAAGCCCTATTTGCCGCGCCGCAACCGGCGGGAGCGCATGCGCGGACCGCGCAGGCGGCCCGTTCCGGGGTCCGGATCGCGCATCCGCGCGGCGGTGCTGCGCAACGCGGCGACGGCGCGGTCGGTGCTTTCGGCGGGCGGCATGTCCGGTTCGTCCGCCGCGGGAGAGCGGACGAGTTCGCGCAGCAGCGCCTGCGTTTCCGCGTTGAGTTCGGTCTGCAGCGTGTCGAGCGGGGTTGGCCGGCCGACGAAATAGCCCTGGATCTCGTTGCAGCCTTCCTCCGCCAGCACCCGCAGGTCGCTGGCATCCTCGACCCCTTCCGCGACCACACTCATGCCGAGCGCGGCGCCGAGCCGCACGATCGTCTCGACAATGGGACGGGCGCTCGCCGTCTGGCGCATCGCCTTGACGAAGGAGCGGTCGATCTTGATCACGTCGAAGGGGAAGCGCGACAGATAGCCGAGCGAGGAATAACCGGTGCCGAAATCGTCGAGCGCGATACGCACCCCGAGAGCCTTCAGCGCCTTGAGGATCTGCAGCGCCCGGCGGTCGTCATCGATCAGCACGTTCTCGGTGACCTCGACCTCCAGCCGGTTGGCCTGCAGGCCGGTTGCCTCCAGCACCTCGCGCACCGTCTCCAGGAAGTGCTTCTCGCGGAACTGCAGCGGACTGACATTGATCGAGATGCGGGGGATCTCCGGTTGCCGCCGGGCGATCTCGCAGGCGCGCCTGAGCACCCATTCGCCGATGGCGATGATGCGGCCCGACTGTTCGGCGACGGGAATGAAGTCGCTCGGGCTGATCAGCCCCTTCTCCGGATGGTGCCAGCGAATCAGCGCCTCGTAGCTGCCGATCGTCTGCGAGGCGATGCAAAGGCGCGGCTGCAGGTAGAGCTCGAACTCGTCGTTCTCAATCGCCTTGACAAGGTCGGCCTCCAGCAGGCGGCGCTTGCGCAGCACCGCATCCATGCCCTCCTCGAAGACGCAATAGGTGTTGCGCCCCTGGCTCTTGGCCTTGTAGAGCGCGGTGTCGGCGCGCGACACGATCAGCTCCGAATCCTCGCCATGCAACGGACTGACCGCGATGCCGATGCTGGCGCCGGTGCGCAGTATCACGCCGTTGCCGCAGTCGATCGGCTGCGACAGCGCATGGACCAGCCGGTGAGCGAGATCGGCCGCCTGGTTGGCGAAGGCGATCTGGTGCTGGATGACGGCGAATTCGTCGCCGCCCAGCCGCGAGACGGTGTCGCTGGCCGGCACCAGGGCCTTGAGCCTGTCGGCCGTGGCGCGGATCACCTGGTCGCCGGCCAGGTGGCCGTGCACATCGTTGATCTCCTTGAACCGGTCGAGGTCGATCATCAACACGGCCGCGGCGCTGTCGTTGGCCCTGGCCGCGTCGAGCACGCCGGTCAGCCTGTCGGCGAAGACCGCCCGGTTGGGCAGGTCGGTCAAGGGGTCGTGCTGCGCCAGATGACGGATATGCTGCTCCGCCTTCTTGCGGTCGCGCAGGTCGACAATGGCCGAGACGCGGGTCCGCTCGCCGCGGTAGAGGATCTCTCGGGCGCGAACCTCGACCGGGATCCGGTTTCCGTCGGAATGGATGACATGCAGCTCGTAGGGTCCGCTTTCGGCTTCCGAAAGCTGGGCGGCGACGCGGGCCCGGTCATCCGGATCGATGAAGTCGAGCATGTTGCGGGATTTCAGCGCGGACAGCGGCAGGCCCATCAACTGTTCCAGCGCGTGGTTGCCGTCGATGATCGTGCCGCGCACGGAGATGACGATCGCCTCGAAGGTGGCATTGGCAAGCGCGGTCAGGCGCTCCGCCTCCTCCGCCGTGCGGCGCACGTCTTCCTGGCGGTCGCGCGCCAGCTCCTCGCTCTGAATGGAATCCATCAGCGCGTTGAACAGCACGGTCATGCCTTCCGCCTCGTCGCCGACCTCGACCGGCAGGCGCAGGTCGAGATCGGCCTTGCCCGCGACAAGGCGGCCGACGGCATCCTCGACATGGCCGATGCCGATGCGCGTGCCGTGCTCCGCCTCGTTGAGGCCGCGCACCTCGCCCTCGGCCGAAACGCGCACCGCCATCACCCGCCGCAGGGCGAGGAAGAAGACGAGGCCGAGACCGAAGGCCCAGGCGAAATTGAGCGCAGCGCCCGCCGCCTGCACGCCAAGCTGCGCCAGCCGCCCGCCGGCCACGAGGTTCTCCACCGGCGCGAGCAGGGCAAGGCCGAGCGTGCCGACGACGCCGGCAACGCCATGCACGCCGATGGCGCCGACCGCATCGTCGACGCGCAGGCGCCGCTCCAGGAAGGATATGCCGTAGATCGCCGCCGCGCCGCCGGCAAGGCCGATCGCCATGGCGCCGCGCGCATCGAGCACCATGCAGCCGGCGGTGACCGCCACGAGACCGCCGAGCATGCCGGAAAACGCCTTCTCCGGCAGCAGCACGCGCTCATGGTGCCAGCCGATGGCATAGCCGGCCGCCGCGCCGGTGGCCGCGGCAAGCACGGTGTTGGCGATCACATGGGCGATGGCGGGGGAGGCGGCCAGCGTCGACCCGCCGTTGAAGCCGATCCAGCCGACGAAGAGCAGCAGCGCGCCGGCGGTGGCCAGCACCGGGCTGTGACCGTTGAAGCGCACCGGCCGGCCGTCGGCATCGAAACGGCCGATGCGCGGGCCGATGACGATGCAGGCGGCGAGCGCGATCCAGGCGCCGGTGCCGTGCACGACGGTGGAGCCGGCGAAATCGATGAAACCGGCATGGGCCAGGAAGGCGCTGGCATTCTCGTTGAGCGCCGTGCCCCAGGCCCAGTGGACGAAGGCGGGATAGACGAGGCCGGCGATGAACACCGAACACACCACATAGGCGGCAAGCGGCATGCGCTCGGCCACCGCGCCCGACACGATCGTTGCCGCCGTGCCGCAGAACATCACCTGAAAGACGAAGAAGGCAAAGCCCCAGGCATCGAGCCCGCCGAGCATGAACAGTTCCGCGTCGAGACCGACGATGAAGCCGCTTGACGCGCCGAAGGCGAACATGAAGCCGACAAGCGCGAAGACCACGACCGAGAAGCTGAAGTCGAGCAGGTTCTTCTGCGCCACGTTGATCGAGTTCTTCGAGCGCACCATGCCGGCTTCCAGCAGCAGGAAGCCGACCTGCATCAGCAGGACGAGCCCGGCGGCGACGAGAATCCAGACGAAATCGAGGGTGCGCTGCAGCGACAAAAGCTCGCCCGCAAGACCGGATGCAAAGGCCGGCACGGGCATGGCCGCCATCGGCACCGCCAGTGCCGAAATGCGTCTCCAATGCCCGGATTGCAATGCCGCCATGTCCCGTGTCCCCTTTGTTTGCGGGAGCTTAGGACGCAGCGGTTAAAAACCGGTTGCACCATGTGTCCTCGCAATTAATCGCGAGGGACGTTTCTTTGGATGCGATGGTTTTCGCCATGTTGCAATGCCGCAATTCTTGCCGAACCGCGCAGGATGAGGGCCCCTTCGACGATCACCCGCTCGGGCGCGGGGGCTTTTGCCTCGATATTGGCAAGCAGGATGCGCACCGCCGCCTCGACCATCTCCTCCGCCGGCTGGCTGACGGTGGTCAGCGCATAGGAGGGCCAGTCCGCCATCGGGGCGTCGTCGTAGCCGACGATCGAGACCTCGCCCGGCACGTCGATGCCAAGCTTGTGGCGCAGCGTGTCGAGTGCCGCCGCCGCCATGTGGTCATTGGCGCAGAACACGGCGTCGGGCCGGCTCGGCCCGGAGAACAGGCGGCGGATCGCGGCGCAGGTCGCTACCCGCTCGTAATTGCCGACATCCTCGGCAAACAGGGTCCGTCCGTTGCGGGCCAGTTCCTCGATGAAGCCCTGGCGCCGGTCCCGGTTGGTCGAGCTTCCCGGCCAGCCGGCGAGATAGGCGATCCGCTCGTGCCCGTTCTCGATCAGGAAGCGCGCCACCTGGCGGCCGCCGGCCCGGTTGTCGGAGCTCACCGCCGACAGGCTCTCGTCGTCGAGGGTGCGGTTGAACAGGACGACGGGAATGCCGGCGGCGCTGCAGCGCGCGGCGAAGGCGGAACTGAGGCCGGCCGAAACCATGACGAGGCCGTCGATCTGGTACTCCAGCAATTCGCGCAGGACGTCGTCCATCGGGTCGTTGGACTGACCGGTGAAGAACATCATCGCGTGGTAGCCGCGTGCCTGCAGGCGGCGCGACAGTTTTTCCAGGATTGCCGGATAGTAGGGATTGTCGAGATAGGCGGCGACGATGCCGACAATGCCGGAGCGCCGGGTGATCAGCGAGCGGGCGATCTTGTTGGGGCGGTAGCCGAGCTCCTCGGCCGCCGCCATCACTTTTGCCCGGGTCTCCGCGGAGACGCTGGCACCCGCGGTGAAGGCGCGGCTGACGGCAGACTGGCTGACGCCGGCGCGGCGCGCGACGTCGAGTGAGGTGACCCGGGGCATGTTCTTGTTCTCCCGCCCCCTGTCTTGCCGTCCCTTACGTCATTTGGCAAGCGGCAAGCGGTTCGCGCGGCGCGGCCATTGACCTTGCGGGTGCCCGGCACTTAGGATCGCGCGCAAATTGAAACGTCCACACCCTGCCTGGAAAACCGATCATGTTTCAGACTTTTCCCTCCGCGACCGGATGCCTGCGCGCTCTTGCCCGGCCCGTCATCCTGGCCGCCGCTCTCGCCATGGCAGGGCCCGCGTTCGCCCAGGACAAGGCGGCCGAAGGCGCTGGCCAGACCGCCAGCCCGAGCGGCGAAAACTGGGTCCTGCAATGCAGCGAGGCGACCGAAAAGGCACCGAAAAGCTGCCGGGTGCTGCAGAACATCGTCATGAAGGACAGCGGCCAGCGGCTGCTGACGGTCGTGGTCGAGCCGCGCGAGGGCGCCCCCAACCACGCGCTGGTGCTGGCCCTGCCGCATGGCGTGTTCCTGCCGGCGGGCGCGGCGATCCGCGTCGACGAGGGCGAGCCGACGCCGCTGGTCATCCAGACGAGCGATGCCAACGGCGCCTATGCGGGAACGGCGATCAGCGACGACCTGCTCGCCTCGCTGAAAAAGGGACAGAGGCTGATCATCGCCTTCAAGACGGCGCAGCAGCAGGATCTCGCCGTGCCGGTGACGCTGATCGGCTTCACCGCCGCCTATACCAAGCTGGGAAGCTGACGCCCCCTGGCAAGACCATCGGCACTGGTGCCGTGGAACAAAGGCAGGCTTTCTTCGGAAAGCCTGCCTTTTTACTTTTCCGGATGCCTCAGGCGGCGGCGGTGCGACGGGTCAGGTCGGCCCAGTTGCGCATCGACCAAAGGTGGGCGTAGATCACCGGCAGCGCGCCGGAGCGGCGCAGGTCGAGAAACGCCTCGTCGGAAAGGGCCGAGAAGCGGGCCTCGTCGACGATGCAGAAGTCGTTGACGGTGAGCACCTCGCCGCCGGGCAAGGTGAAGCGCCCTTCATTGGCGACCAGCAGGTCATGCTCGGCAAGCTTTCCCAGCACCGTCTCGCTCTCGCGCGCCTCGCGCTGGAAGGCGCCGCAGAAGTCGAGCGCCTTGCGAACCGCCTCGGACGGCTCCGAGCCCTCGAACAGCGGCACCTCGCCATCCGGACCGACCTTGCCGCTTTCCATGTCGACGCACAGGGCGAACTCGCTGGCATCGTCGTTGCGGGCGAGCACGAAGGGATAACGCCGGACATAGGAGGGAATATAGACATCCTCCGCCCAGGCGCCGGCCGCGTCGACGAACAGGTTCCGGTCGCGTCGCAGGCCAAGCACGGCGACGGCTGCCGGCGGCGTGGTGCCGGCGGCGAAGACGATCGGATAATGCCGCGCCGCGATGCCGAACTCGATCGCGTTGACCGGCACCGCATGGGTGCCGGCGGCGAAGCCGTAGTCCGGGGCAAGCGTTACGCCGAACGCGCCGTGCCTGTCGGCCCGCAGCGCCTCGGGCCGCTTGTAGAACAGCGGCATGGCGGCGGCGCCTGCCGCGGCGCGCGGAGCGGTGCTGTCGGCCTCGGCCTCGGTCTTGGTCATGATGATCCGTCCTTCGGGCGGTTGAATGAATATGCGGAAATCGGGCAGGGCCTCGGGCCACGCGACTTTTTTGTACAATTCCAGCGACGGGTTGCCTAGGGTGGCCGGACAGATGAATGTGCATACCGCCGGTTGCGCGGTGCGGCGCCTGATGCCGCGCCGCCAGGGCGCAGGATGAAACGGACGCAAGAGGAAACGGGGAGACGAGATGGCGCAGGCCGTTTCCGGAACGCAGCGGGTCGCCGGCGCGCATGCGGGCGTCAGTTTCGCCGGCGAGGAGATCCTGCTCGACGGCGGGGCCTTTCGCGACTGCAGCTTCGAGCGCTGCCATCTGCATTATGACGGCGGCACGCTGCCGGTGCTGACCGGCTGTCGTTTTTCCGACTGTGCCTGGTTCTTCGGCGAGGCCGCGGCCGACACGCTGGCGATGCTGGCGGCGCTCAACCAGGGCGGTTTCTCGGCGATGGTCGAAAGAACACTCGAAGGGGTTCGCAGCGGCGCCGTCCTGGAGCCTGCCCCGGCGGATACGCGACCGGCCGGCCGGCGGCGGCGGTCGATCGATCTCGGCTTCGGCCAGTTCCCGGTGCCCAGGGTCTTGCATCGTCCGGCGGCGGCCGGCGCGGCGGGAGCGGGAGTTTCGCGGGCAACAGCCACCACGGACAGGAAGGAAGACAGGGAATGACGGGACTGAGCGACCTTGCGACGGCGACGATGGCCGACTTCGAAGCCTGCAGGGACAAGCCGATACGCCTGACGGCGGGTGACGAAAGCATGGACCTGGCCATCGCCGAGGTGACCGCCGTCAGCGGGCCGGAACGGCCGGGCGGCGCGTTCTCGGTGGTGTTTCGCGGGCCGCGCGAGCCGGTTGTGGAACAGGCGATCCATCATATTGTCGTCGAGGGACACGGCGAGGCGGAGATCTTTCTGGTGCCGCTGGGTCCCGACAAGGACGGCATGCTCTACGAGGCCGTGTTCAACTGAGCCGGCCGGCCGGGCGGTTTCCGGCCACCCGCGCGGCGGACGACCAGCCGGCGCGGAACGTCCGGCAGGTCTGCGGAAGGAGGCCAGGCCGTCAGGCCGGCGCCGCCGCGTCCCAGCGCAGCAGGTGATAGACGCCCTTGTCCTCGCGCTTGGAGAAGCCGAGGCGGAGATAGAGGCGCATGGCCGGGTTGTTGTGCTCGACATGGATGCCGACACCCAGGCCGTCGCGTGCGGCCATGTCCTGCACATCCTCCAGCATAGCCCGGCCGAGGCCCTCGCCGCGCGCGCCCGGCATCAGGGCGATGTCGATGATGCGGATCTCCGAAGGCCAGCGCTCCAGGTAGAGCCGGCCGACGGGGGCGCCTTGCCGCTCGACCACCAGCCAGTCGGCATCCGGATAGTGCTGCATGTAGTGGGCATGCTGGGCGCGGAATTGCTGTTCGAGGAAGGCGCTTTTCTCCGCCGCGCTCCAGGGCAGGGCGGCGAGTTCCTCCATCCGCGTCGAGGCGTAGAGATCGCCGAGGAAGGGGAGGTCGTCCTCGCTCATCCGCCGGAAGGCGAGACCGCGCGCGGCGGCGCGCGGCAGAACGGGAAGCGGCCGCGCATCCCTCGCGGCCGCCAGTATCGTGTGCCCGGGATCCGGCATCCCGTTCAGTCCGGGGTTTCCTGCGGCGGCGTCAGGTCGCGCACCACCGTGTAGCCCGACTGGAAGCCGCTCGTGGCAAGCACTGTCCAGCCCGCCTCCCAGGAGGTGGATTCAGGTCCGGCCTCGGGCAGGCAGGCAACGCCATTCGTGGCCGTCTGCTGGAAATAGAACAGGCGGCCGTCGGCGCTGTAGTCCATCACCGCATAGCCGAAGCCCGGGGAAATGCCGATCTTCTGCCATCCGCGCCACTGCTGGAACAGCGCATCGACCTGCTGGTTGGCGTGCAGGCCGTGGTTTTCGTCCTGCGCGACCAGCATGATATGGCCGTCGGCATCGAAGTCGGCGGCAAGGTTGACGAGGGTCACGCCGACCATGCCCGGGCGGATCCATTGCGACCAGGTCAACGATCCCGGCGGGCTTTGGCGAATCTGCACGACATCGGAATTGTTCCCGATCATGAAGATGTTGAGCGCGCCTTCCTTGTCGAGGACCGGGCAGGGCAGGCTGTCGGCCGGGCCGCTTGCGGCCGTGTCGAGCTGCGTCCAGCCGGTCCATTGCTGCGGCGTCAGGGTCTGTGCCACCGTCTGCTGGTTGACGTAGAGATGGCGGTCATTCGGGTTGCTGCCGACACCGGCGATGAGAATGCGGCCGTCGACATTGGCCGCGACCTCGATCAGCGCGATGGACTGGCCGGAAAGCTGCTGCCACGTGCCCCAGACCTGCTCTGGCGGCTGTTCCACCGGCACGGTGATGGTGATCGGCTCGCTGGCGCCCGGCGGCACGACCTTGATCGTCTGCTCGACGATGCGGTCGGGATTCTGCCGGATCCACCAGAGATCGCCGCTCGTCGTCAGGGCGAAGACGGAGACGCGGCCCTCGGCATCGGCAATCAGGCGCAGCTGGTGAAGCTGGGTGACGCCAGGCGGCAGGCCGAGCGAGACCGGCGCGTTCCAGCTTTGCTCCGGACCCGAGCCGTCGCCGGCCTCGTCGATATAGTCGATTGTCGGCTGGCCGCTCTTGATCGCAACGATGGCGACCCGGCCGTCTGCGGTGGTGCCGGAGGCGAGCGGCGCGCTGTAGGCGTCGGGTGTCACCGTCACCCATTTTTCGGACCAGGGGCCGTTCGGCGCGACCTGGGCCTTCCAGACGAGCGGGCTGCCGGCATCGGCCTCGATGCCGATGACCATGAGGCGTGAGTTTTCGGTGAAGGGAACCTCGCGGGCCTCGCCGGGGGCGAGCGGCTCGGGAAGGAAGGCGCCTTCCTCCAGTTCGATTTCGGTCCTGGCAGCCTCGGTCATGTGGCGCTCCCGCAATTGGTTCGAAATAAGGTCGAAAGCCGGTGTGGCGGATCCGAAGCACGTCGCCGCTGCGTTTCGGGACGCGACGAACTTCGGTCTTTGGACACTAGCTGCGCGAGGGGTAGAGACCCTGCAGCGCGATAATGAAATTGATGGCCAGATAGGGTTGCATGTTGTTGTGCGCCTGCGAGCCGCCGGCGTTGGGCAGCATCTGCTCGGCCATGGTGCTGTCGGGCGTGTTGAGCGAGAAGGCGTTGCCGCCGCTCGAACGAGCAAAGGAGGTGTTCGTGGTCGGCGTGGTGATGTCGCCGGGGTCGGCGCCAACGGCGCGCAGGGTGTGATTGTGGTTGGGCATCTGCGCCTCGGTCAGGGTGACCGTCTCGACACCGCCGCGCTCGCCGAGCCGCCGCGAGGTGAGGCCCGGGCCGCGGCCTGGATGCATCGGCGCGCGGCCTTCCAGGTTGGGCAGGGCCGTGGTCGTGCGCCCGTCGCCGCCATAGGTGGTGCCGATCAGCGAGAACAGGGCGGTGTTCTGCGAGACGGGCAGGAGCTGGCCATTGCAAAAGGCCCAGCTGCGCGGTGCGAAATTGCCGGCGAAGATGCGGATCTCGGCAATGAACGGTTCGGACATGGATCGCCTCCTTCAGTGCCGGCTCGGATAAATGCCGAACAGCGCGATGATGAAATGCACGCAAAGGAACGGCATCTCGTTGGTGTGGGAACGGCTGCCGCCGACATGGGTGATGGCTTCGGAACGCATGTTGCTGTCCGCCGTACCGTCGAAATAGATATCGACGGCCGTCGAGGTCGCGGTGACGTTGTCGGTCGGAGTGGATTCGATGCCGATATTGGTGTCGGCATGCGGGGGATGGCCGTGACTGGGCATCTGGTTGACCGTAAGCGTCACCTTTTCGGCGCCGCCCTTGGCGCCGAGGCGCCGCTCGCTGAGGCCGGGCCCGTGGCCGGCATGGATCGGGATGCGGCCGCGCAGGTCGGGCAGGCCGAAAGTGGTGCGCCCGTCGCCGCCATAGATGGTGCCGAGCAGGGAAAAGAGCGCGTCGTTCTGGCTGACCGCCAGAAGCTGGCCGTCGCAGAAGGCCCAGCCACGCGGGGCGAAATTACCCGCGAACATGCGGATCTCGCCGACAAAGGGTTCGGACATGAATAAGGCCCTCCCAAGCCTTCAGGAATAGCGGGAAAGGACTGCGTCAGTTGCGCGAGGGGAAGAGACCCTGCAGCGCGATGCAGAAATTGACGGCGAGGTAGGGCTGCATGTTGTCATGCGCCTGGCTGCCGCCGACATTGGTCAGCGTGCCGGCGCGCAGCGCCACCGAGGTGCTGGAGAAATCGGCAAAGCCGCCGGGAAAGCCGCCGAAGACGTGGCCGGCCGGGGAGCGCTCGGTGCCGGTGGCGGAACTCGCCTGGACGTAGTGACGGTGTTGCGGCATCTCGTTGACCGAGAGCGTGTGGGTTTCCTCGCCGCTCTTCTGGCCCTCGCTGTGGTGGGCGCCGCCATCGGAACTCCCGACATGGATTGGGGTGCGGCCGCGCAGGTCGGGCAGGGCGAAGGTGGTGCGCCCGTCGCCGCCATAGGTTGTGCCGAGCAGCGAATAGAGCGACTGGTTCTGGTTGATCGGAAGGATCTGCCCGTCGCAGAACCCCCAGCCGCGCGGGGCGAAATTGAACCCCACCATGCGGACTTCGGCAAGAAACGGCTCCGACATGAATCCTCCGAGTTTCAAAAAAGTGCAATCAACGTTTCGGCAACCGGCGGTATCATGCACGAGATTATTAGCGATTGAAAGGCCTAACAAGCGCCGCCCGTTATCCGTGAAAATATCGATCAGTGGTTGTGTTTTATCGCCGCGTCATGCCACGGCGCGCAAGTGAGACCGTCCGGCGGAACACGGCGCGCATCGGTCGGCGGAAAGGCCAGGACGCCCGCGCGCGGGGGCGTCCTGTCTCGAGTTCCTGTCGCCGGGCGCACCCTAGTTCGGGCAGGAGGCGACGAAGGAGAGCGTGCCGGTGCCGGACAGGACCGCGTCGATCGGCTGGGTCACCGTGTTGCCGGCCGCGCCGCCGAGATGCGTTTCGACCGCCACCTCGCTCGCCGCGCCGCCGGTGCCGTTGGCGATCTGCAGGCTGCCGTCGTTGCGTGCCCGCACCCGGATGGCGTGGATGTAGTTGGCGTTGTTCGAAACGGTGTTGTTGGTGATCGTGGCGCAGATCGTCGGTGTCGAGCCGCTGCTCACGCCGGAATCGACGTGAATGCCCTGGATGTCGTTGGCCGAGACATTGTCCTGGACGATGTTGTTGTTGATCAGCACGCTCATCTGGTGGCTGGCGCCGGCGCCCTCGCCGGCGGCGACGTTGATGCCGCGCTCGTCGTGATCGTAGATGAAGTTGCCGGTGATCCGGTAGACCGACGAACCGCCGCCATCGCCGTCGACGTCGATGGCGTTGAAGGCCGTGCCGGATCCCACATTGCCGATCGTGCCGATCGTGTTGCCGGAGATCGTCATGTCGACCGTGCCGGCGAAGGTGCCCGGCCCGTTGACGCTGCCCACATCGATCGCGTTGTTGAGCGAGCGGAGCAGGGACATGTCGTTGTTCGAGATGGTGACGTTGAACAGGCCCGAGCTCTGCGTGCCGGCAAGGATGCCGATGCCGCCGTTTCCGACGATGCCGGAATGCCGGGTGAAGGTGTTGTTGTCGATCGTCAGCCCGTAATTGGCGGTGCCGGAGGAGACCAGCTGCAGGTGCGAGGCGACGGCGGCGACGAAGTTGTTGCCGCTGATCGTGCCGTTGACGTTGCCGGCGCTCGCCTGGATGGTGATGCCGTTGTTGCCGATCGCCGCGTTGCTGCCGTCGCCCGTGGTGATCGCCATGCCCGACATGGCCAGCGTCAGCGTGCCGCTGGTGCCGTCATTGTCGATATGGACCGAATCCTCGATGCCGCCGAGATAGGTGCCGCCGGTGAAGGTCGCCGTGCCGGTCAGGTTGTTGACGTAGAAGACGCCCTCGTCGGCGCCGGCATTGTTGCCGTGGCTGCCGGTGAAGTCGACATTGTTCATCGTGATGCCGTTCACGCCGAAGCCACGCAGGCCGAAGTTCGAGGTGTTCTGCACCTGCAGGTTGGCGATGCGGACGTCCGTCACGTTCTCAAGATAGATCGCCGTACCCACGCCGCTCGCCGTCGGCGTCTCGTCCAGCATGTCGGCGCCGGTGATGTTCTGGATCAGGCCGCCGGACCCGTCGGTCGAGCCGGAGCCGGTGATCGAGAAGAAGCCGGTCGAGCCGGTGTTGCGCAGGTTGATGGCGTTGCTCGCGCCATTGGTGGAGACCGACTGGAAGGTGACGCCGGCCGCGCCCAGTGTCGTGCCGTCGATCTGCACCGCCCGGCCCGTCGTCGTCGTCACCGAGTTGCCGGTGCCGGTGACGCTCACCGTGCCGCCGCCGGTTGCGACGAAGCCGGCGCCGGACGTGGTGTCGATGTCGAGCCCGCCATTGGTGAAGGCGATGGTGGAGCCGGTGTTGTTGGTGATGCTGACGGCGGTGTTGGTGCCGCCGTTGACGGTCGCGCTCGTGCCGGCAAATGTCACGCTGGTTCCGGCCTGCAGGCTGGAGATGTCGATCGTCGCGCCCGTGCCGCCCGTGTTGGACAGGTTGAGGTTGCCGGTCGTCACCGTGCCGGAGACATTGTTGAGGCGGATGCCCTGGCCCGCGCTGGTCGGGGCGGTGACGGTGCCGAGGGTGAGGTTCAGCGCGGTGTTGGTGATGTCGATTGCGCCGGCGCCGAAGGAACTGATATTGACCGCCGTCACCGTGCCGAGCGACAGGGTGCCGGCATTGTTGGCGAAGATCGAGGTCGTGTTGCGCGTCGAAAAAGCGGTGCCCGACTGAAGGGTGAAGCTGCCGGTGTTGTTCTCCAGATGGATGCCGCCGCCGCTCTCGCCGGCATCGTCATTGTCCAGGCCCACGCTGCTGAGCGTGATGTTGGTCGCGGTGCCGCGGATGTCGATGGCGGCAACGCCGTCGCCGAGCGCGTTGTTGCTGCCCACACTGCCATCGAGAATGGTGAGACTGCCGCCGTTGTCGGCATCGATGCCCTGGCCGCTGGCGGTAACGGTGCCCCCTCCGGTGTTCCTCTGGAAGTCCGTATGGACGAACCTCGAGAAGGTGGTCTGGGAGGCCGCATTGTTGTTCTGCAGGACAAGGCCGTCGCCGCCTGCCGTGTAGGCAACGTTGTCGCGGTTGGAGACTTCCATCTGGCCCTGGAAATCGGCGACGAAGGAAGCCTGGGCGTTGGTGATGCGGATGCCGGCCGTCTGGGCGTAGTAGATGATGTTCGACGCCGTCGTGGTGAAGGATCCCGAATTGCCGTCGAGGTCGATGCCGTAGGTCATCGGACCCGGCGTGCCGTTATTGCCGAGCGTGATCGCGTTGAAGGTGAAGGCGGCGGACGAGTTGTTGACCCGGATGCCGGTGCCGTTGACGTCGTTGGCGCTCGTGGTCGCGACGCGGAAGGCCCCGCCGGAGATGCCTTGCAGGTCGATGAAGTTGCCGCTGGATGTGCCGGTGGCAGTCGCGGTGTCGAAGAAGACGCCGCCCGCGCCGACCGCGACCGTGTTCATGATGATGCCGCGGCCGGTCGTCGTGTCGATCGCCTGGGTTCCGGCACTTGCGACATTCAGCGTCAGCAGTGTTCCGGCGGAGCCGTTGACGTCGAAGCCGGTGCCCGTGTTCGTGTCGATGTCGAGGGGGCCGGTGAAGTTGACCGTGGCCGTGTCGCCGGTGCCCAGGTCGATGTCGACGCCGCCGCCGGCCGAGCCCGAATTGTTGATCGTGGTGGCGCCGAAGTTGAACGTGCCGGTCGAATTGGTGATGCGCAGGCCGGCATTGGTCGAGCCGGTGACGTTCAGCGTGCCGATGGTCAGCGCGTTGTTGCCCGCCGCCGTCGCGTTGCCGCCGTCGATGTAGACGCCGGCGCCGGCGGCACCGGTCGAACGGACCACGCCGAAGGTGAGGTCCATCGTCAGCGGATCGAGGAAGAGGGCCATGCCGCCCGTCGTGTCGACCGTGCCCGCACCGCCGCCATTCAGCGTGAAGACGGTGTTGTTGCCGTTCGTCTTGGTGTCGACCTCGAGACCGATGCCGCCATTGTTGAAGATGTTGAGCGTGGTGAAGCCGAGCTCGCCGGTCGTGTCGATCAGCGACAGGCCGTCGCCCTGGACCCGGTTGCCCGTGCCCTGGCCGACATTGAGCGTGCCGCCGGCGACCGCAGCCCCCGCGCCGTTGCCATCGAAATCGACGGCGGTGAATAGGATGCCGCCGCCGGTGCCGTTGCCGATCACCGTGTTGCCGGCGAAACCGCGCACGCCGATGCTGCTGGTCGTCGTCGTGACGTTCTGGCCGGTGACGGCAACGCTCGGCACGCCCGCGGCCGTGCTCTCGAACGTCGTGTTGTTGACGGTGAGAAGCAGGTTGTTGGCGGTCCCCGCCCCGGTCTCGTTGGCGGTCATCGCCTGGCCGGTGGAGCGGATCGTGTTGGTGCCGGTCAGGTTGACCGTCAGCACGCCCGAGCCGGAGGAATCGATGTCGAGGCCGATGCCGGCGACATCGCCCGTGTCGCCGTTGCCGCCCGAACCCATCGTGATGCCCGAGAGCGACACGGTGGTGGAGAGTGCCGCGTTGCTGACCACCTGGATGCCGGCGCCGGAAATGTCGTCGCCGGTTCCGGTGGCCGAGGCGCCGAGCGTCAGGCCGGAGAGGGAGACGCTGGCATTCTGGATGTAGACGCCTGCGCCGCCGGTATTGTCGATCGTGTTGGTGCCGGCGAGCGTGAACGAGCCGGAGGTGTCGTTGTCCGCGACATAGATGCCGTTGCCGTTCGAAGCACCGGTGCCCGTGCGGTTGATGTCGATATTGGTGGCCGTGATCGTCGCGTCGGAATTGGCGACCTCGATGCCCCGCGCCAACCCGGAGCCGTTGCCGGCGGCGAGCGACGACGTGGCGCCGCCATGGCCGATATTGAACGTGCCGCTGCTGTTGCTGACGAACGAGATCGCCGTGCCGCGCCCGTCGATCTGCACGCCCGCGCCGGCCGTGCCGATGTTCACTGTCCCGTGCGAGCCGGAGAAGATCAGGCCGTTGTGGGCGCCGCTGATGTCCACGCCGTTCGTGCCGGTGCCGATGTTGAACGTCGAGGTGTTCGTGCCCGACGTGCGCAGGGCGGCAAAATTCTGCGTGTTGGAGGAATCCACGTCCAGGTTGGCGATGGTGAGCGCGCCGGTCATGGTCTGGTCGGCGATGGTGATCACGTTGTTCGTGGCCGTGCCGGACCGGTTGAACGTCGCGCTCTGGATGGTGACGCTGCCGGCGCCGGATATCGTGTCGAGCGTCATCCCGGCCGTGTCGCCGGTGGAGGTGATCTGGTCGAAGGCGAGGCCGCCGACACCGGCCGCGATGGTGTCGAGGGTCAGCGCCTCGGTCTGCGAACTGGTGATCGTGTTGGTGCCGGTGGCCGTCGCCGTCAGCGTGCCGCCGCCCGAGCCGTTGAGGCGCAGGCCGCTCGTCAGCGTCAGGTTGGAGAGGCTCGCGGTGGAAGCGCCCGACGTGGTGGCGAGGTCGATGCCGTAGGCACCGGTGCCGCCGCCGATCGTGCTGGAGCGGATGATGGCGTTCGAGGCCGCGCCGAAGCTCGCCGAAACGCCGTTGCCGGTGCCGGTATTGGTGATCGCGACGTTCTGGATGGTCGCCGTGCCGGCCAGCACCACCGTGTCATTGGCCCCCGACGTGGTCAGGATCGGCACCTCGTCGTCGATCGTGGTGACGCCGCTGGTCGCGGTGATGGTGCTGCTCGAGGAGAAGCCGGTGAGCTGCACGCTGGCCGGCGCGCCGCCGGCCGAAATGCCCAGGGTCGAGGCGTCGATCGTGTCGCCATTGGCCATGCCGATCAGCGCCTGGCCCGCTGCCAGGTTGAGAGTGCCGTCGCCTTGCGCGACGAGGTCGATCGTGTCCTGGACTGTGTCGACGGTGCTGTCGATCAGGACGATGACGCTGGCGCCGGAGGCCTCCGCCTGGGCGGCAGTGCCCGGATCGTCGAACGTGCCCGCACCCGGCGTTCCGGCCGTGTCGACGACGAAATAGCTGACGCCCTGCAGGTTCGACACGTTGCTGGTGCCAAAGCCCACATCCTCGAAATCGTATTCGCCGGTCCCGGTGGCGCCGGTGGTGACGATGGCGAAATTGCCGGCGATGCCCGAGGTGTCGATCGTGCTGGCGACCGGGGCGGACCCGTCGCCATACTGGAAGCGCACGCCATTGGCGATGTCGGCATTGGTCAGGTTGACGCCGATCTGGACGCCCTGGATCGTGCCCGAGCCGGTCGTCACCACGTTCTGCGTGTTGTCGTAGCCGGTCAGGTCGATGCCGGTCGAGCCGGTAGCGCCGGTGCCGGTGATGTCGAGCGTGGCAAAGGTGATCGCGCCGTCGAACGTGCCGCCCGAGAGGTTGACGCCGGTACCCGCGCCAAGGCCGGTGATGTCGACATTGCCGAACGTCATCACGCCGTTGGCGTTGGTGGCGCGGATGCCGCTGCCGGTGCCCCCGCCCATGGCGATGGTCATGTCTCCGGTGGTCAGCGTGCCGGAATTGCCGTTGAGCAGCAGCCCGTCGCCGCTGGTGACGGAGATGTTGACCGTGCCGAGACTGACATTCGAGGCAACATTGGCGAGGGACACGGCCGAACCGGTGGTGCCCGAAACCGTGGTCGTGCCGGAGACGGTGAACGCGCCGCCGGTGACGTTGTTCAGCCCGATGCCGGCCGCGCCCGCGACATTGGTGTTGGACAGCGATGTCAGGTTGATGCCGCCGGCGGCGATCGCCGTATTGGAAAGATTGATGCCCTGGCCGGCGTTGGCGGCGACCGTGCCGGTGGTGATGCCGAGCGAGCCGCCCTGCTGGAAGACCACGCCGAAGGCGCTTTCGACGTTGATGTCGAGGTTGGCGAAGCTGTACGTGCCCGCCTGGCTGTTGTTGTCGATGAAGAGGCCGGAGCCGCCCATCGCCGTCGTCGTGCCGAGATCGACCGCGCCGCTGAAGGTGACGGAATGCGCCCCTGTCGCGCCGAAGGAGGTGATGCCGCTGGCGCCGGCGCCATTGGCGGTGACCGTTCCCGCGTGGGTGAGGCTGCCGCCGGCGAGGTTCGTCAGGCTGACCGCGGTGCCGCTGGTGATGTTGATCGAGCTTGTCGCGTCGAAATTGTAGGCGGCATTGCCGCCATCGATCAGCAGGGCGACGGCGCCGCTGCCGGAAATGTCGACATTGGTGGCGTTGATCGTGCCGGCGGGACCGGTGGCGTTGGTGGCGAAGCTCAGCCCGTTCTGGCCGGCGCCGGTGATCGAGATGTTTTCCAGCGTCGTCGTGCCGGACACGTCGGTGAGCGTGATCGAGGTTCCGGTCGCGCCCGTCGAGGTGATGTTGCGCAGGGTGGAGTTGGAGGCGTTCAGCAGCACGTCGCCGGCATTGCCGGAGAAGGTGACGCCATTGATCGTCGTGTTGGTCGACGGCGTGATCTCGATGCCGCGCGTGGCGAAGTTGCGGATCGTGGACGTCTCGATCACCGTGCCGGTGGCGCCGGTGCCGTTGTCGTTGATGCCGCGTCCCGCGGTGCCGTTGCCTTCCAGCGTCAGGCCGGAGATGCGGTTGCCGCTGGCGCCCAGCGTGATCACGTCATTGCCGGCGGTCGTGGTCAGCGTGGCGGCGCCGCCGCTGGTCGGGTCGGCGATGGTGACGCCGGCCGCCGACAGCAGGATCGTCGGCGGGACCGTCAGATTGACCGTGATTGTCTGGCTGCCGCCGGCTCCGTCGCCAAAGCCGAGCAGTTGCAAGCCGTCGGCAAGGTTCAGCGTGTCGTTGGCGTTGGTGCCGGCCGTCGAGATGACATTGCCGTTGTTGATCAGAACGATGATGTCGCCGGCGCCGGCGGCGAGTTCCGCCGCGGCCAGCGTCATCGGGTTGGAGGCGTCCGATCCCGAACCGTCGCCGCCGCCGGTCGCGCCGTCGGAATCGACATAGTAGATTGTGCCGAGGCCGAAGCCCGCGCCCGGGCTGCCGACAAACTCGACATCCTGGAAATTGTAGGTGCCGAGCGTCGGCGCGCTGGCCGCGTTGATCGCCGTCGTCGCGGAGATCGACGACCCGGTGTCGCTGGCGCCCTCGCCGTCGCCGAAGATGAAGTTGGCATTGCTGGTATTGTCGAGGAAGACGCCGGTGTCGACACCGGCGATGGTGGCGTCCGCGCCGCCCACCGTGGCATCGCCGAGCCGCACCGTGCCGCCACCCAGGACGCCGCGCAGGTCGACGCCGATGGTGCCGGCCGAGCTGTTGCCCGTGACGTCGAAATCGCCGGCGGTGACGGCGGCGTTGAGCGTCGCCCCGGTCAGTTCGATACCGGTGGAATTCGCCGAATTCAGCGTGATGTCGAGATCGGCGAAGGAGATCGCGCCGGTGATCGTGCCGGAAATGTCGATGCCGGCGCTGCGCGCTTCCGGCGCGCCGCCGATAAAGGTGCCCGCAACGATCGGTGTCGCGTGCGGGTTGACGATGGTCGTTTGGCCGAAGGAGATGGCGCCGCTGGTGTCGGTGATGCGGATGGCATCCTCGACCGTGTCTGTGATCGTCGTCGTGCCGGAGACTGTGAAGGTGCCGCTGTTGCCGTTGAGGTCGATGCCGACCGTCGATCCGCCGGTCGTGTGGTTGGCGGCGGGTGTCGAGGCGATGTTCAAGGTGTTGAAACTGAAGCTGCCGGAGGAGTTCGCCACCGAGAGGGCGGTCGTCGCCGTGCGCTGGTAGAAGCCGCCGCCGAGATCGAGGAACGTCTCGGGCGAGGTGATCGTCGTGGCGCCGGTGACGGAGAAGGAGCCGGCGTACTGGTTGGCCGAGAGACCGCCGCTCAGCGTCAGGCTGGAGAGCGTGATGTCGCCATTGGCGACACCTGTGCCGGTGCCGAGCCGCACGGTGCCGGCGGTGATGCTGCCGTCGGCGATGCCCACCGTCAGGCCCGGGTTGCCGCCATTGAGCGACAGGCCGGTATTGACCGCATTTACCGTGTAGTTGCCGAAGTCGATGCGGCCGGAATTGTTGTTGAGGGTGTTGCCGAAGAAGATGCCGTGGTTGACGGCCTGGCCCGGCGTGCCGGCGGAAAAGGCGCCGCCGTTGACGGTCTGGATGCCGGCGGTGGACAGGTCCGCATCGAAGGTGACGCCCTCGAACGTCACGCCGTTGTTGAACAGCGCCGGATCGAAGGAGGTGGCGTCGCCGAGCAGCGTGTTGTTGGCGAAATTCGTGACCGTTACGAGGCTGTTGCTGGCGATCACCCTGACGGCCGAATCCTCGGTCCGGAAGGTCGAGTTGGAGATTGCCAAGACGGCGCTGTCGTCGCCGTTCGTGGTCACGGCGATGCCGTGCTCGCTGGGTGTGCTGCTGGCGCCGGAGGCGTCGTGGGTGATCGTCAGCCCGTCGACGGTGAGGGTAAGCGCGCGCGTTGCCGTGCCGTCGTTCTGGGTGACGTTGAAGCTGTTGAACGAGGAACCGCTGGCGACGGTTGCCAGCGTGCCGCCATTGACGGTGAAGGACCCGTCGAGGTTCTGCAGCGACACCGATGTCATGTTCGAATTGGTGGCGTTGACCTGGTCGAAGGTGACGTCGGTGTTGATCCCGCTCAGCTCGAGCGCGGCGGCCGCCGTTGTCGTGACCGTCTCGCTGGCCGTGTCGGCGATCCGCAGCGTGCCGCCATTGACGGCGCGCAGGCCGGTGAAGCCCGTGGTGGCGACGTCAAGACCGCCGTCGAAGGCGACGGTCGAGGTCTGGCCGCCATTGTCGATGTTGACGCCGATGCCGCCGAGCGCGGTCGTCGTGCCGAGCGACACCTGGCCACCGAAGGTGACGTTGCTGGCCCCGGTCGCCCCGGAAACGGTGATGCCGGTGGCGCCCGCCCCGTTCGAGGAGATGGCGCCGAAATGGCTGAAGCTGCCGCCGATGCGGCCGGTGATGGAGACCGCGGCGCCGGACGTGTTGGTGAGCGAGCTGGTCGCGTCGAAGGAGATCGTCCCGTTGCCGCCGGTGACGGCGAGCGTGTTGACGCCGGCAATGTCGACATTGGTGCCGGTGACGCTGCCCGACACGTCGGCAAGCGTCAGGCCGGTGCCCGAGCCGTTGGAAATATCGAGATTGGTCAGCGTCACAGCGCCGGTGGTGTTGGTGAGCGCCACCGTGCTGGTCGAGGTGACGCCGGAAATCATCACGCCGGCGATGCCGGTGCCGGAAATCGCGCTGCCGGCCGAGCTGCCGATGGTGATGTTGCTGACGGCATTGCCGTTGGCGAGCGTCAGCGTCGCCACCGCGCCGGAGGAATTGGTCAGCGTTGCGGCGCCCAGGCCCGTCGGGTCGGTGACGACGACGCTGCCGGTCGGCAGGTTGTCGCCGGTGATGTTGACCGGGATGACGAAGCCGGCCTCGGCGAAGGTGCGCCCGCCTCCAAACGTGTCGACGCTCTGGCCGTTGGCAAGCGCGAAGGTGAGGCCGTTCGTGTCGATCGCCGTGCCGTCGTTGATCAGCACGAAGTTGACGGTTCCAAGCCCGCCGGCCGCGGCGATGGCGGTCGCGATCGATGCGCGGTTCGCCGTCGAGGAGCCGTCGCCGGTGCCGGTCGCCGTGGCGGCCACGTAGAAATTCTGCGTGCTGCTGACGTCGAAATTGAAGGCGCCGGTGAAATTGGTCGTGCCGAAGCCGTAGGTGCCGCTGCCGGAGATCACGCCGATGCCGTCGAGCGCGAACACGTTGCCGGCGATCATGCCGCCGCCGAAGGTGAAGGCGGCGCTCGCCGCCGTTCCGGCCGCCCCGTTGGTGCCAAGCACCACGCCGGTGGCGACGTTGGAGATGTTGCCGCCATTGGTGATGGTCACCGCGCGGCCGTTCTGCGTGCCGGACAGGTCGATGCCGCGCGAGCCCGCGACGCCGGTGCCGGTGACATCGAGGCTCGACATCGTCACCGTGGCGTCGCCGCCGGCGAGATTGAGGCCGGTGCCGCCGCCAAGGCCGGTGATGTCCGTGTCGCCGGTGGTGATCGTCGCGCCGGTGGTGCCGGTCAGGTCGAAGCCGTCGCTGGTCGCGCCCGCGCCCAGCCCGTTGATCGCGGTGGTGCCGGTGAAGCCGAAGGTGCCGCCGCCGGTGATGACGACGCCGTCATCACCGATATTGGTGGCGGTCAGGTCGGCGACGTTGATGATGCCGGTGTTGTTGGCGAAGGCGAGCGCATCGCCGCTGACATTGGAGATGTTGATCGCCGACAGGTTGGTCGTGCCGGTGTTGTTGGCGATCGAGATGCCCGTGGTGCCGCCGTCGATGGTGATGCCCGACAGTGTCGCCGCCTCGTTGTTGAGGAAGATCGAGGTGCCGGTGATGCCGCTGAACGACAGGTTGGTAAGCGTCGTGCCGGTGGCGCCGGTGATGCGCACGCCGTCGGTCGCGTCCTGGATCGACAGGTCCTGCAGCGTGACGCCGGTGACATTGTTGCCGCCGACGACGGTGGTGCCGCCAAGCAGCGTCAGGTCGCGGATGGTGACGCCATCGGCCAGCGTCACCGTGGTGACGCCGGGGTCGCCGTCGATGGTGCCGTTGGTGCCCGACAGCAGGAAGGTCGTCGTCGCGCCGCTGGCGAGCTGGACGCCGACGCTCTCGCCGCCGCCGGTGAGGATCTGCCCGGACTGCAGCGTGATGCCGGAGGTGGTGACGGTGCCGCCGGCGCCGAGAACGACGACGATGCCGTCGGTGCCGGCATTGGCGACCGCCGTGGCAAGGCTCGTGGGATCGGCAAAGGAACCGACGCCGCCGCCCGTGGCGTTGGCGTAGTAGACGCCGCCATAGACGCGGCCGGTGGTCGGGTTGATGACGGGCGTCGCGGTCTGCGGCGAGGTGCGTGCGCGCGCGCTGGAGCGGATGCCCTTGTCGCGGCGGATGCCTTCCGACATGCGTTCCTGGATCGGCGACAGGCGCGTGGCCGTGTCCGCGCCGTCCTCGGTCCGGCCGGCGAAGAGCGGCACGCGGAACCGGGCGGAGGCGATCGCGTCGAGCTCGTCCTCCTTGTCGTAGACGAGTTCCGCGCCCAGCGTCAGTCGCGATCCGGCGAGACCGAGCGCGCCGTCGATCTGGTACTCGAGGCCAAGCCGGGCGCCGGTCTCCATGGCGTGGCCGCCACGGTCATAGACATAGCCGCCCACATAGGTGCGCAGCCGCTGGTTCTCGGAGAAGGGCGAATCGAACATCGCGCCGATTTCGCCGGTCAGACCGTAGAGAAGGGCTTCCGAGCGTTCGGTCAGGCTGCTCTGCTCGACGAGCTGGTTGTTGACGATGGTCACGCCGGTGGACGTCGTCGTGCTCGACAGCTTGCTGACGCCGCCAAGCGGAACATGGCCGTTGAGGCGGATGTCGAAGATCGAGGTGAAGGCCTCGACGCCGAGCGTCATGCCGAGGAACTGGTTGCCGTTGTCGGTCCGCACCAGGTCGACAAAGGCATTGGCGCCGAGAATCAGGTCGGGGCCGACGATTTCGCGGAAACCGAGGCCGACGGAGGCCGAGCCCTTGCTGTTCTCGCCGTAATCGAGGCGCAGGTCGAGGAAGACCATGCTGTCGCCGTCCTGGGCGAGCGGCATGAACCCTTCGAGAAAGGCGGCGTTCTGGGATCCGGCCTGAGCACCGAGTTCGCCCCAGGCACCCCATAGCGGAGCGGGCTCCTGGGCAAGGGCGGCGGATCCCGTGCCGGCCAGCAGGGCGGCGGCACACGAGGAGGACAGCAATTCCCGTCCGGCTCCCGAGAGGAAGCGCTTATGAGGATACGAGTAGGAAATGACACCCTCCCAAGGTGTGTTCAAAAATTCGAAAAAACCTAATCAATGGCGGCGGCACGCTGACGCAATCCGCGCCTCACGTTTAACCACTGCCCGCGTGTATGCAATCGTACGCACGCGCTGAGGGTGGTGTTTTGCAGTGTTTTGTTAAGGGGTGTTGCGCGAGGGCGACACATCGAAAGGTTGCAGTGCGGCTGGGCCGGCATTCCCGTGCCTGGTTGCACCGACGGGGCGGACCTGTTGCAGCCAAGCATTTGATGTGATTCCGCTTCCCGTTCGGGAAAACAATGCCGGGCGCCGGCGCACCTGTCGCATTCGGGCAACGGGCGGGCTAGGATTGCGGGCCACGGCGAGGCGGGAAGCGCTGTGCGCATGGAAGAGCAGGCGCGAAGGGCTGTTCCCCAGGAACGGCCGCGCCAGACATGTTCATGTCAGGCACGTTCATGTCATGCACGTTCACGCAAGACACGTTCACGCAAGACAGGCAGGGAGAGACGCTTGAGCCAGATCCTGACACCGGAGCCGCTGACCGCCGAGGCCTTCGCCCCCTTCGGCACCGTGATCGAGGCCCGGTTCGAGGCGAGTTATCTGATCAACGAGGGGCGCACCCGGCGTTTCCATGCGCTTGCCGCCACCGATCCGGGCGCGGACGGCGAGATTGTACTGTCCGTGTTTCGCGGCACGCCATGGCCGAGCCCGGTGACGATTCGCATGCTCGAGCGGCATCCGCTGGCCAGCCAGGCCTTCGTGCCGATGGAGCGGCACCCCTGGCTGGTGGTCGTGGCCGAGGCCCCGAACGCCGCCGCCTGCCGCTGCTTCCTGGTACGCGGCGACCAGGGCGTGCAGATCGCGCGCGGTGTCTGGCATCACCCGTTGCTGGTGCTGCAGCCCTTGCAGGATTTCCTCGTCGCCGACCGTTCGGGGCCGGGCAACAACCTGGAGGAGGTGTTCTTCCCCGATGGCGAGGCAGCCGTGCTGGCGCCCGTCTGACGCCGGGCCGATGTCTTTATGGTGCCTGTCCGGTCCGTGGCGGGATGCCGCCACGGGCCGTCAGAACACCAGTTTCGGCAGGAAGGTCGCCACCGGTGGCAGCAGCCAGATCAGCGCGATGCCGGCGATTTGCAGCAGAATGAAGGGAATGACGCCGCGATAGATCTGGCCCGTCGTCACCTCGGGCGGCGCGGCGCCGCGCAGGTAGAACAGCGAGAAGCCGAAGGGAGGCGTCAGGAAGGACGTCTGCAGGTTGATCGCGATCAGCACCGACAGCCAGACCGGGTCGTGACCCATCAGGATCAGCGCGGGCGCGACCAGCGGCAGCAGGATCACCGAGATCTCGACGAAATCGAGGAAGAAGCCGAGCACGAAGACGAGCGCCATGACGAACAGCAGGGCACCGTCGGGCCCGCCCGGCATGTTGGCCAGGAACGCCTCCACCCGGTGGTCGCCGCCAAGCCCGCGGAAGACCAGGGAGAAGACGCTGGCGGTCAGGATCGTTGCGAAGATCATCGCGGTGACCGACAGGGTTGAATTCATCACCGGCTTGAGGACGTCGGCGCGGAAGGTGCGGGCCAGCGCCTGGCAGATGGCGGCCGCCGCCACCGCGACGAGCAGCGTCGCGAGACCGCCGACGAGCCAGTCGGCAAGGCCCGCGTCGTCGCGTTGCAGGCGGACCGGATGCACGCCGATCAGCACGGCAAGCAGCGCAAGGCTGATCGCACCGGCGATGACGAGGCGGGGAGTGCCGGCCGACAGCCGGGCGCTGGCCATCAGCAGGGCTCCGATGGCGCCGACCGAGGCGGCCTCGCCCGGCGTCGCGATGCCGCCCAGGATGGATCCCAGCACGGCGATGATGAGCAGCACCGGCGGCAGGATGGCGCGCGCCACCTGGGTCCGCGAGGGGCTCTCGTCGAGCTGTGCCATCGCCGGAGCGGATGCCGGCTGCAGCCAGGCCTTGACCAGCAGGTAGATGATGTAGATCGCCACCAGCGTCAGGCCCGGCAGCAGCGCGGCCGCGAAGATCTGGCCGACCGAAATGGTCTCGATGGTGAACTTGCCTTGCGCGTATTGCGCCTGCTGGTAGGCGTTCGACATCACGTCGGAGAGGATGATCAGCAGCGTCGAGGGCGGAATGATCTGGCCGAGCGTGCCCGAGGTGCAGACGATGCCGGAGGCAAGCCTGGGATCGTAGCCGTTGCGCAGCATGGTCGGCAGGGCGATCATGCCCATGGCGACCACCGTCGCGCCGACGATGCCGGTGGAGGCGGCAAGCAGCGCGCCGACCAGCACGACCGAGATGCCAAGGCCGCCGCGCAGCGTGCCGAACAGGCGGCCGGCGGTCTCCAGCAGGTCTTCCGCGATGCGGCTTTTCTCCAGCACCACGCCCATGAAGACGAAGAGCGGAATGGCGATCAGCACGTCATTGGTCATCAGCCCGAAGACGCGCTGGGCCAGCGCGCCGAGCAGGCTCATGTCGAACTGGCCGGTGAACCAGCCGAGGACGGCGAAGAGCGTGGCGATGCCGGCCAGCGTGAAGGAGACCGGGTAACCGATCAGGATCGCCGCGATCAGGGCGGCGAACATCAGGAGATCGAGCGGCAGCATCAGGCGGGCGTCCCGTCATTGGGGGAGGGCGCGGCGAAGCGCGCGATGTCGCGCAGCAGGCAGGCGAGGCCCTGCAGGGCGAGCAGCAGGCAGAAGGCGGGGATCAGCGACTTCAACAGGAAGGATGCGGGAATGCCGCCCACCGAGATCGCCCCTTCCATGACCGCCCAGGCGTTTCTGACGGACGGCCACGACCACCATGCGAGGATCGCCATCGACGGCAGCAGGAAGAGAACCGCGCCGCCGGCATCGATCGCCGCGCGGCCGCGTCTTGCCGCCCTGGCATAGAAGATGTCGACCCGCACATGTCCGTCGACGAGCAGCGTGTAGCCGGCGCCGAGCATGAACAGGGCCGAATGCATGTAGAGCACGCCCTCGTTCAGGAAGATGAAGCTGATGCCGTAGACATAGCGCAGCACGACGACGGCGAACTGCAGCAGCACCATGAAGAGCGCCAGCCAGCGCACCGTGGCGCCGACGGCGCGGTTGACGAGGTCGAGCCTGTCGGCGAGGCGGTCGAGCACGGGCGGTCCTCTGGTCGGGGCTTGAACGGGGCGGGTTGGACCGCGGGCCGTTTCCGGTCCGCGGCCTCGTGAACAATGACCTTGTTAGTACTTGTAGTCCATGGCGCGGGCATTCATCTGCCCGTTATCCGCATAGGTCATGTAGGCCGACACCGAGGCGCGGTAGCCGAGGAAGCTCTCGGTGATGCGGCGCACCAGTTCGTCGTCGTTCTCGCGCAATTCGCCGATGACCTCGCCGGCGGCGTTGCCCATGGCGACGATCACCTCGTCGGGCAGCTTCTTGACCTGGACGCCCTGCTCGGCGACCAGCTTTTCCAGCGCCAGGGCGTGCTTGGTCGTGTACTCGGTCCACACCGGATTGTAGAGGCTCGAGCAGGCGACGCTGACGGCCTGCTGGAGGTCTTCCGGGAGGGCCTCGTAGGCGGCCTTGTTGACGGCGCATTCCTCGGCCGAGGACGGCTCGCCGACGCCGGGCCAGTAGTAGTTCTTGGCGACCTGGTAGAAGCCGAGGGCCGAATCCGACCAGGGGCCGATGAACTCGCCCGCGTCGAGCGCGCCGGACTGCAGCGCCTGGAACATGTCGCGCCCGCCCATCGCCTGCACGGCCATGCCGAGCTTGGCGCACATTTCCGAGGCAAGCCCGGTGGTGCGGAAGCGCAGGCCCTTGAGGTCGTCGACGGAGTTGATCTCGCCCCGGAACCAGCCGGCCCACTGCGGACCCGAGTTGCCGCACAGGAACGGCTTCAGGCCGAAGCGGCCATACATCTCGTCATAGAGTTCCTGTCCGCCGCCATGGGCGAGCCAGCCGAACTGCTCGTCGGCGCGCAGGCCGAACGGCTGCGAACCGAACAAGAGGATGCCCTTCGACTTGGAGCCCCAATAGGCGGGAACCGCGTGGTAGAGCTCGGCGGTGCCTTCGGAGACGGCATCGAAGACGCCGTTGCCCGGCACCAGTTCGCCGGCGGCAAAGAGCTGCACCTCGATGCGCCCGCCCGACAGGGCGGTGATGCGGTCGGCCAGCATCTGGGCGGCGACGCCCGGACCGGGAAGGTTCTTCGGCCAGGCGGTGACCATCTTCCAGCGCCTGACGTCCTGGGCGATGGCCGGGGCGGCAAGGGTGGAAGCGGCGGCGGTGGCAACGGCGCCGACACCGGCGGTCTTCAGGAAATCACGTCTTTTCATGGTGCACGATCCTCTGGTTGGTCTTCGTTCACGTCTTCCATGGGGCGACACGCCCCGCAACGGCCCCTGGCCGCCCGTCCTCAGTTTCCAAGGATGGCGGGCAGCCGCAGGCCGTGTTCCTTCGCGCAGTCGAGCGCGATGTCGTAGCCGGCATCGGCGTGACGCATCACGCCGGTGGCCGGATCGTTCCACAGCACCCGCTCGATGCGGCGCTCGGCGTCCTCGCTGCCGTCGCAGCAGATCACCATGCCCGAATGCTGGGAAAAGCCCATGCCGACGCCGCCGCCATGATGCAGGCTGACCCAGGTGGCGCCCGAGGCGCAATTGAGCAGCGCGTTGAGCAGCGGCCAGTCGGAGACGGCGTCCGAGCCGTCCTTCATCGCCTCGGTCTCGCGGTTGGGCGAGGCGACGGAGCCGGAATCGAGATGGTCGCGACCGATCACGACGGGCGCCTTCAGCTCGCCGTTCCTCACCATCTCGTTGAAGGCAAGGCCGAGCCGATGGCGGTCGCCCAGGCCCACCCAGCAGATGCGCGCCGGCAGCCCCTGGAAGGCGATGCGCTCGCGCGCCATGTCGAGCCAGCGATGCAGGTGGGTGTTGTCGGGCAGCAGTTCGCGGACCTTGGCGTCGGTCTTGTAGATGTCCTCCGGATCGCCGGACAGCGCCGCCCAGCGGAACGGGCCGACGCCGCGGCAAAAGAGCGGACGGATATAGGCCGGCACGAAGCCGGGGAAGGCGAAGGCATTTTCCAGCCCTTCCTCCAGCGCCACCTGGCGGATGTTGTTGCCATAATCGAGGGTCGGCACGCCCAAGTTCCAGAAGTCGACCATGGCGGCGACATGCTCGCGCATGGAGGCGCGCGCCGCCTTTTCCACGGCCTTGGGGTCGCTCTCGCGCTTCGCTTCCCACTCGGCCATGGTCCAGCCCTTGGGCAGGTAGCCGTTGATCGGGTCATGCGCCGAGGTCTGGTCGGTGACGATGTCCGGCTTCACCCCGCGCCGCACCAGTTCGGGGAAGATGTCGGCGGCATTGCCGAGCAGGCCGACGGACTTGGCCTCGCCCGCCTTGGTCCAGCGCTCGATCATCTCCAGCGCCTCGTCGAGCGTTTCCGCCTTCTCGTCGACATAGCGGGTGCGCAGGCGGAAATCGATGGAGTCCGGGTTGCACTCGACGGCGAGGCAGCAGGCGCCGGCCATGACGGCCGCGAGCGGCTGGGCGCCGCCCATGCCGCCAAGGCCGCCGGTGAGGATCCACTTGCCCTTGAGCGAGCCGCCGTAATGCTGGCGGCCGGCCTCGACGAAGGTCTCGTAGGTGCCCTGCACGATGCCCTGGCTGCCGATATAGATCCACGAGCCGGCGGTCATCTGGCCGTACATCATCAGCCCGGCCTTATCGAGCGTGTTGAAGTGGTCCCAGTTGGCCCAGTGCGGCACCAGGTTGGAATTGGCGATCAGCACCCTCGGCGCGTCCTTGTGGGTGCGAAAGACGCCGACCGGCTTGCCCGACTGGACGACCAGCGTCTCGGTCTCCTCCAGGTCGCGCAGGGTGGCGACGATGCGGTCGAAATCGTCCCAGGTGCGCGCCGCCCGGCCGATGCCGCCATAGACGACGAGCTCGTGCGGCTTTTCGGCGACGTCCGGATCGAGATTGTTCATGAGCATCCGCAAGGGGGCCTCGGTCAGCCAGGACTTCGCGGTGATCTCGGTGCCGGTGGCGGCCCGCACGGTGCGGCTGTTGTGGCGGGGATTGGTCATGGATTTCCTCCGGATCTAAAGCTTGCCGTCGAGCGCGAGGCGTTCCAGACGGGTGAGCAGGGTCTTGAGATGGGCGCGCAAGGGGGCGGCCTTCGCCGCGTCATAGGCAAAGGGCGCGCTTTCGCTCGCCAGATGGGTCGACTGGGCAAGCTCCATCTGGATGGCGTGGACATTGTCCGAAGGCCGGCCGTAGTGGCGCGTCGTCCAGCCGCCCTTGAAGCGGCCGTTGAGCACGCAGGAATAGCCCTGCGCCCCGCCGCAGACCTCGACCGCCGCCTGCTGGATCAGCGCATGACAGGTCTCGCCGCCATTGGTGCCGATGTTGAAGTCGGGAAGTTTGCCGGCAAATAGAAACGGGATATGCGAGCGGATCGAGTGGCAGTCATAAAGGATCGCCACCCCGTGGATCGCCTTCACCCGCGCGATCTCGTCGGCCAGCGCCGCATGATAGGGGGCATGGAACGCCGCGCGCCGGGCTTCGACGTCGGCTGGCGTGGGTGCTTCGCCGTCCTTCCAGATCTGCACGCCGTCGAAATCGGTCTCCGGCACCAGCCCGGTCGTGTTCTGGCCCGGATAGAGGCTGGCGCCGGCAGGGTCCCTGTTGGCGTCGACACAATAGCGGTGGAACGTCGCGCGCACGCTGGTCGCATCGTCCAGCAGCCCGTCATAGAGCGTGTGGATGTGCCAGTCCGTGTCGGCAAGCTCGAGCCCGCGCGCGTTCAGCCGGGCGGCGATCGCCTCGGGCACATGGGTGCCCGTGTGCGGCAGGCCGAGGATGACCGGGCTCGTGCCCTGCCGGATCTCGACGGGCTCAATTTCGGCGGGGGCCATGTCGGGGGAGAGCGTCATGCGGCCTCTCCCAGAGTGATCAGGCTCTCAACGCTGGCGACCGCGACCAGTTCGCGGCTGGTGACGAGGCGGGCGGCGAGTTCAAGGTCCGGCGCCATGTAGCGGTCGACCTCGAGGGCTGCGACATGCTCGCGCAGCCGCGCGATGACGGCTTTCAGCGGCGCGCTGGTTACCAGCGGGGCGCGGTGCTCGATGCCCTCGGCCGCGCAGAGCAGCTCGACGCCGAGAATGACGGCGAGATTGGCGTTCATGCGCACAAGCCGCCGCGCGCCATGGGCGGCCATCGAGACATGGTCTTCCTGGTTGGCGCTGGTGGGGGTGGAATCGGTCGAGCAGGGATGGGCGAGATGCTTGTTCTCGCTCATCAATGCGGCCGTCGTCACCTCGGCGATCATCATGCCGGAGTTGAGACCGGGATCGCGGGCGAGGAAGGGCGGCAGGTCGAAGGACAGCGTCGGATCGACCATCAGCGCGACGCGGCGCTGGGCGATGGCGCCAAGCTCGGCAATGGCAAGCGCGATCTGGTCGGCGGCGAACGCCACCGGCTCGGCGTGGAAATTGCCGCCCGAGACGATGCGGCCCTCGTCGATCAGCACCAGCGGGTTGTCGGTCGCCGCGTTCGCCTCGATCTCCAGCGTGCGACCGGCCATGCGCAGCAGGTCGACGCAGGCGCCGGCCACCTGCGGCTGGCAGCGGATGCAATAGGGATCCTGCACGCGGCTGTCGCCGGTGCGGTGGCTCTCGCGGATCTCGGACCCGTCCATCAGGGCGCGCATGGCGCTCGCGACCTCGATCTGGCCGCGATGGCCGCGCAGCGCATGGATCTCGGCCAGGAGCGGCGCGGTCGAACCCATGATCGCGTCGGTCGAAAGGCTGGCGGTGACCAGCGTCGCTTCCGCCAGCCGCCAGGCGGTGAACAGCCCGACAAGGGCGCAGGCGGTGGAGAACTGCGTGCCGTTGATGAGGCCGAGGCCTTCCTTGGGGCCGAGCACGACGGGCGCGAGGCCGGCCTTGGCGAGCGCCTCGGCGCCGGGCATGCGGCTGCCCCCGAACTCGGCCTCGCCGGCGCCGATCAGGACGGCGGTCATGTGGGCAAGCGGTGCGAGATCGCCCGAGGCGCCGACCGACCCTTGCGCCGGGACGACCGGCGTGACGCCGCGCGCAAGGCAGTCCTCGATCAGTTCCATCACCTCGAAGCGCACGCCCGACGCGCCGCGCCCGAGCGACAGGAGCTTCAGCGCCATCATCAGCCGGGTGGTGGCGGTGTCGAGCGCCTCGCCGACGCCGCAGCAATGGGAGAGAATGAGATTGCGCTGCAGCGTTGCCGTGTCGCCGGGGGCGATCTTGACGCTGGCCAGCTTGCCGAAGCCCGTGTTGACGCCGTAGACGGCCTCCTCGCCGCGCGCCGCCTCCGCCACCCGGGCCGCGGCCTTGTCGATGGCCGGCCTTGCGGCGCGGTCGACGCTGACGGCGAGCTCCTCCCGGTAGACGCGTTCGAGATCGGCGAGCGTGACTGCGCCCGGCGTGAGGGTAAGGAGGCTCATTGCGCGGTTCCCGGACTGCTTTTTGGTGCGATGCGCTCGAAGAGCGGGTTGAAGCCGATGCGATAGGTAAGCTCGGCCGGGGTCGCGACGTCCCACACGGCAAGATCGGCGATCTTGCCGTCCTCCAGCGTGCCGAGATCGGCGGCAAGGCCGAGTGCGCGCGCCGCCTCGCGGGTGACGCCGGCAAGGCATTCCTCCGGCGTCAGGCGGAAGAGGGTCGCGCCCATGTTGAGGGTCAGCAGCAGCGAGGTCATCGGCGAGGAGCCGGGATTGCAGTCGGTCGCCAGCGCGATCGGAACGCCGGCGGCGCGCAGGGCGGCGACCGGCGGTGCCTGTGTCTCGCGCAGCGTGTAGAAGGCGCCGGGCAGCAGCACCGCGACGGTGCCGGCGGCGGCCATCGCATCGACGCCGTCCTGGCCGAGATATTCCAGGTGATCGGCCGACAGCGCGCCGTAGCTGGCGGCAAGCCTGGCGCCGCCGAGATCGGAAAGCTGTTCGGCATGGAGCTTGACCGGCAGGCCGAGCGCCTTTGCCCTGTCGAAAACCTGCACCATTTCCTGCGGCGAAAAGGCGATGCCCTCGCAGAACCCGTCGACCGCATCGACGAGCCCGGCCGCATGGGCCTTGTCGAGCCCGGGCAGGGCGACCTCGTCGAGATAGGCCTGCGAACGGCCCTTGTATTCGGCCGGCACCGCATGGGCGGCAAGCCAGGAGGTGACGACGCGGATGTTGCGCTCGCGCCCCAGCCGCCGCGCGGCGGAAAGCATGCGGATCTCGTCGTCGACGGTCAGTCCGTAGCCGGACTTGATCTCGATGGTGGTGACGCCCTCCCTGATCAGCGCGTCGAGGCGGGGCAGCGCCGAGGCGACGAGATCGTCCTCGCTGGCCGCCCGCGTTGCCGCGACGGTGGAGACGATGCCGCCGCCGGCGCGAGCGACTTCCTCGTAGGAGGCGCCCTTGAGGCGCAGTTCGAACTCGTTGGCACGGTTGCCGCCATGGACGACATGGGTGTGGCAGTCGATCAGGCCGGGCGTGACCAGCCGTCCGCCGAGCGACCGCTTCGGCCAGCCGGAGCAGGCGGCGGGAAGCGTGGCGGCGGGACCCGCATGAAGGATGCGCCCGTCGGCGCCGACGGCAAGCGCCGCGTCCTCGACAAGGCCGTATTCCGCCTCGCCGGCGCACATGGTTGCAAGCCGGATGTCGACGAGCACGATCGGCGGCTGCACGCCGGACGCGGGTCCGGACAGGCTGGCGCTGTCGGTGCCGGTGGTTGCTCCGGGCATGGCCCCTCCCAAGGCTTGGCAATGGTGCGAAGGTTCCGAAAATGTCGGAATATGTGTTTGTTTAATTACGATATGTATGTACATAATTGTCAATCGCAAAAATGGGGCGGACGCATGAGGATTTGGGCGGAGACGGCCCTGGTGGCCGGGAAATGGGCGGAAAAGGTCAGCGTGGAAATCGATGCTGACGGGCGGATCGGCACGGTTTCCCAAGGAGTTGACCGGGAGACGGCGGCAGCCGACCGGGCGGTCGCGATCCTGCTTCCCGCCGCCTCGAACCTGCACAGCCACGCCTTCCAGCGGGCGATGGCGGGCCTCAGCGAACGCAGGGGGCCGGGCGCGCATGACACGTTCTGGACCTGGCGCGAGATCATGTACCGCTTCCTCGGCGCCTTCACGCCGGAGACGATCGAGGATGTCGCCGCCTTCGTGCAGATGGAGATGCTGGAGGCGGGCTACGCCGCCTCCGCCGAGTTCCACTATGTGCGCAACCAGGCCGACGGCACGCCCTATGCGGACCCGGCCGAACTGTCGCGCCGGATCGCCGGCGCCGCCACGCGCTCCGGTATCGGGTTGACGCTGCTGCCGGTCTACTATGCCACCGGCGGGCTTGACCGGCGCCCGCTTGCCGGAGGCCAGAAGCGCTTCGGTTCCGATCTCGACGGCTTCGCCCGCCTCATCGAGGGGGCCGAGGATGCCGTCGCCGGCCTTGCCGCCGATGCGCGGCTCGGCATCGCGCCGCATTCGCTGCGCGCCGTGCCGGCCGAGGATCTCGCCCATGTGGCGGCCTTGCGGCCCGACGCGCCGCTGCACATGCACATCGCCGAGCAGACCGGCGAGGTCGAGGAAGTGCTTGCCGCCTATGGCCGTCGTCCGGTCGAGTGGCTCTTCGACAACCACGCCGTCGATGCCCGCTGGTGCCTGATCCACTGCACCCACCTGACGGCGGACGAGCGCCGGGCGATCGCGAAAAGCGGCGCGGTGGCCGGCCTTTGCCCGATCACCGAATCGAGCCTTGGCGACGGAATCTTCGACGGCGCTGCCTATCTCGCCGATGGCGGTCTGCTCGGCATCGGCTCGGATTCCAACATCCGCATCGCGCTCTCTGAGGAACTGCGGACGCTGGAATATTCGCAGCGCCTGCGCGACCGGCACCGCGCCGTGCTGGCGACGCCCGACCGCTCCTGCGGCCGGCGGCTCTATGACGAGGCGCTTGCCGGCGGGGCAAGGGCGCTCGGCCGCGACAGCGGCGCGATCCGCCCCGGTGCCTTCGCCGACCTGGTCGCGCTCGATGCCGGGGCTCTGCATCTGGAGGGGCTTTCCGGCGACACGCTGCTCGATGCCTGGATCTTCGCCGGCGACGATAGGCTGGTCGCGGATGTCTGGTCGGCCGGCCGCCATCTGGTGACGAACGGCCGCCACATCGCCCGCGACGCGATCGAGGCGGGCTATCGCCGCGCCATGAAGAGCCTGAGGCAGAGCCTTTGACGCGGCAACCGACCGGCGCGGAAGACGGTGTGGCGGGGGCGGTCGCCGAGGCCCGCATGCCGGTCTCCTTCCGCACCATCAAGGCGGAGATCCTCAAGCGCATCCATGCCAGGGTGTGGCTGCCAGGCGAGCTGATCCCGGGCGAGGAGGATCTGGCGCGCGAGTTCGGCTGCGCCCGCGTCACCGTCAACCGGGCGCTGCGGGAACTGGCCGAGATCGGCATCATCGAGCGCAAGCGCCGCGCCGGCACGCGCATCGCCGAGCATCCCTTGCGCGAGGCGCGGCTGGAAATTCCGGTGGTGCGCGTCGAGGTCGAGGCGCGCGGCGCCCAGTACCGCTTCTCCATCCTCAGCCGCAAGCGCATGGATGCGCCCGAACCGGTGCGCGCCCGGCTCGACCTGCCGGCCGACGCCGAGATGCTGCATGTGCGCTGCCTGCATTTCGCCGACAACCGGCCCTGGCAGTTCGAGGACCGCTGGATCCATGTCGCCGCCGTGCCCGAGATCGCGCAGGAAAGCTTCGACACGCTCAGCCCGAACGAGTGGCTTGTGAAGAACGCGCCCTTCTCGGAAATGGAGATCGGCCTCAGCGCGGTGGCGGCAGATGCCGAGGAAGCCGCACTTCTGGGGCTGGAGCGCGGCACGCCGCTCTTCGTTTTCGACCGCACCACATGGCTGCTCGACCAGCCGATCACCCATGTGCGCATGCTGCATCCGCCGGGCTACCGGATGGTCTCCCGGTTCTGAGGGGCGGGATGTCGTCTCACCCGTGTGTGAATCCGGATTGCCCCTTCTCTCGGAACGTCACGGCGAGACCGCCAGGGGCGACCGATACGCACGCCTCGACCCGTCGAAGTCGCGCCGTTCGATCTCGGCTAGAAGCTGGTCTGCCCAGTCGCCGTTGCCTGGCAGGAGCCGTTTCAGCCCGTCCAGGACTGCTCCGATGGAGTGGTCGCTCGATCCCCACTTGGCGTTGAAGGCGCCGAGTTCCTCAAGAACCAGATCCGCGAAGGCAACGGGCGCCATCGACTCCGATGCCGCGTCCAGCAGCCCGAGTTTGTTCCAGAGGGTTTCGACGGGGCCGCAGCCGTCGCTGTAGCGCGTCGCGACCCAAAAGATCCCGAAGCGATAGATGTCTGGCGAGGAGTAGCCGTATCTGTCGATATACATCTGGCCAAGGATGTCGGCGGAAAAGATCTCGTGCTCGCCATCCCGGCGTGACAGGTAGGTGCGAAACACGTCCAGGCAGCTTGCGTCCATGATGACGAGATATTTCATCGCCTGTCCAAGTCCGCCGAACTCGTACCCCGAGGTCGCATCCGTGCCGCCGGAGATCCCCGTGTAGAAGCTCAAGCCAAGGTCCTTTCGCTCCAGTTCGTCAAGCCAGGTCGTGAGAAGGGTGCGGCAGTCGTGCCGAATGTCCCATACGTGTTCCAGCGCAAGGTCGAAGAATTCAGCCTCGGTCAGGAGCGTATCTGCGTACCTGAACGTCGGTTCGAAGGTGTGTGAATATTGCGAGCCACCCAGGATTTTAGAAAATCTTTTCGAAATGTCCTTGGAAAGTGTTGCGAGTGCTGAGCGGGCCGCCTGCTCTGACAGGTCGGGCAACTCCACTACATGTCCGGTCAGGTGAAGGGTTTCACGCGTCGTCAGGTCCCTGTTGGTCGTGTCGTCAAGCACAGTAACCCATGCCTCCGCCTCTGACACCCAGACCTCGCGTGTCATCCGCGACACGGCTTCCGTCGGGACGTGCAGGATGCAATGCTCATTGCGGATGGTGAACAGGTCCCCGCTGCGCACCACCTCGCGCATGCGGTGGTTCCAGAATCCGCGCATGCCGGGCTGCTTGCACCGGTCGGAGCCCTCGAAGCGAACAAGGGGCGAGACGGACCCGTCCATGCCGATCCGGCGCAGGCCGTCGGCATGGGTGAGCCACAGCGCTTCGCCGGACGTCTCCCAGGCGCTTTGCCAGAGCCAGTGTTGGCGCTTAAAGGTCTCCTCAAGCTTCTTGAAGAACATTTGGAAGAGACGCCCTGGCGGCTGGGTGAGGTCTTCCGGCTGGTGGCGGTAGAACGGCTTGTCGAGATGCGCGAGCATGGCGCTTGCCTGCATCCATCGCTTCGCCTCCGCCGCGTCTGCGATCTCCAACCAGAAGACCTCAAGATCTCGCACAAGATCTCCGCTCTGCAGGTCCCAAAGCTCGAAGCTCATCAGGAACCGGTCCTTGCCATCGTTACGGAGGTCCGGATGCCGATATGCTTTGCGCTTGCCGCGCAGACTGTTGAACAGATCGGCAGCCAGCGATGCATTCTGATGCGGGATCTGTTTGAAATTCTGGCGCAAGGCCCACCTCCCGGTCGGGTCGGCGCTGACGAATTCTTGACGCAAGGAATACTCATAGCATTTGTCGATCTCGAGGCGCTGGATCGTCCTGTTCGAGATGTCGAGGACATAGAGACCGGTTCTTTCGGCAAGGTCGTCGGGGTTGAGCAGGGATCGATTATCGTAGATCTCGTTTTCATACCAAGCAGTAACGATCATTCCGTCGGCACGTTCGCGTACGAAATCAGCAAAGCGCGGACAGTCGAAATACGGTTCGGTGGTGTCGACCGGCCGTGACGCTCCCCGATGTCTCGAATTGAAGCGTTCCTGTTCGGCCTGCGGCATCTCCTGTATGTTCATAAGGCTTCCGACGGGGCCATTCCACAACACCGCGTCGGCCTGAAAGATCGTCGAGAGATCCCGGTCGCTCACCAGCAGGATCTCGTAGGTTCCCATGAGCGCGATCGCACCATGGGCCGGGCATCGGACCATGTCCTTGACCAGGCTGCCTGCTCTAAAGATCTTCGAGATAGAACGTGAATGAAGATGGTTTCCCGTTCTCCCGTTCATTATAGATAAGCTTGAGTTCTGTCCAAGACAGATCACTCTGTTCTCGTCGAGAGGAATAGATCTCTCAATCTGTTCTTTTGGGAATGGCTTGTGAAGGAATGTGTGCTTCGTGTTCAGGTCGATGACTTGAGCAAATCCGCAATAGTCGATCTCACTGCTTTGTTTCCGGATGTCGAGCATTCTGCCTCGCGCTGCAATGAGTGAAAAATCAGTGCCTGTCGATGTGACTTAAAACGCGCAGGTAAAGAAGCGGTTGCGACTCCAAATTGTGTAGCGGTCGAGGAGGTGGGGCTCGCGTCGATCACCGGTTTCCTGCCGCGCTTCTGGGGCTGGAGCGCGGCACGCCGCTCTTCGTCTTCGATCGCACCACATGGCTGCTCGACCAGCCGATCACCCATGTGCGCATGCTGCACCCGCCGGGCTACCGGATGGTCTCGCGGTTCTGAGGGGCGGGGGAGCCGATCAGGCTTCAAACCTGATCGGCAGGCTCACACCCTGCCAGGCGAGAATGATGCCCAGGATCACGAGCACCACCGCGAAGGCGACCGAAGCCCAGAACGAAGGCCAAAAGGAGCGCATGAAGCTTCCCTCCAGCGCCTTCCTGTAGATCACGGGTTCCTGGGTCCTGAGGACCGAATTGGCGTATGTCGCGACGATATTGTCGGCCTGGGAGCGGTATCCATCCAGAACGGTATCCGTCTGGCTTCTGGCGAACGCACGAAGCTCGTCGGTGGTCGGCCTGCGCCCGGCCTCGTGGCGGACCTGCATCGCCCAGTCACGTTTGCTGATCTTGTAGAAACCATATGCAACCAGCCCGACCAGCGTGGCATCGCTGCCATCGGCTTCATCGACCAGTTTCTCGAATACGTTGTTGTAGTCGTCGCCTGTCGTTGTGCCTTCAAGCGGCTTTTCCGGCTCCGCCACGATTGGTCCTCAATTTATTGGCCGTCAAAGTCTTCTTCAATTTCTGGTCAGCAATTTTCAGAGCATTTGTATGAATGCTCTTGTTAAGGACGAGGATGTCATCCCCATTGGGCATCTCGATATGCCCGAATGCAGCCTTGGAACGTGTCGGAAGGATAACCACACGCTTGATATTCATGTTTTATTCGCTCCTGACGCAGGATCACGCAACAGGGTTGCGTTGCTCTTCCACGATTGGCCAGCGCCGTTCTTTGAAATGTGGCTCTCATCTGCGTCGCCGTCAATACGGTGTTGGGGCAACCAGCCTCACCGAACTGTATCAAGGAAAGCTGCGGGAACGCACGCGTAGCCATGACTTCCCGTTGACGTTTGCGCATTCGCGGGCATAATCGTTTACATCATAAACGACCTGACGCGATCCGCCGGGAGGAGCCGGGGCATCGGGCCAGGACGGACATGAGACGGGAAGCGACGGGCTTGACCGGCCCCGCAGACGGGCGGCAGGCTGCAACCGCGCGGCGCGCTGGCGCCTTTCGGACATCTTGGGAGGATCACATGCTTCGACTGAAACTGCTTGCCGCCGCCGCGACGGCGCTTGCCTGTGCCGGCATCACGCCCGCGCTCGCCCAGGAGGTGACGCTGCGCGTCCACCACTTCCTGCCCGCGCCCGCGCCCGTGCCGAAGAACTTCATCACCCCCTGGGCGGAGAAGGTGATGGCCGACAGCGGCGGCCGCATCAAGGTCGAGGTCTATCCGGCCATGCAGCTCGGCGGCACGCCGCCCTCGCTCTACGACCAGGCCAAGGACGGCGTCGTCGACATCGTCTGGACGCTGCCGGGCTACACGCCGGGCCGCTTCCCCGGAACCGAAGCCTTCGAGCTGCCCTTCATGGCGGCCAAGGCCGAGCCGACCAGCCAGGCCTTCTGGGACTTCTACGAGAAGTATCTCACGGACGAGTTCAAGGACGTGAAGCCGATCGCCGTGCATGTGCACGGCCCCGGCCTGCTGCACGTCAAGGGCGAGGGTGTTGGCAAGCTGGAGGACATGAGCGGGCTGAAGCTGCGCGGACCCACGCGCCAGACCAACGCGCTGCTCGGCGCGCTCGGCGCGACGCCGGTCGGCATGCCCGTGCCGGCAATGCCGGAGGCGCTGTCCAAGGGCGTCATCGACGGCACGGTGGTGCCCTGGGAGGTGACGACGCCGCTGAAAGTGGCCGAGCTCGTCGGCAGCCATACCGATTTCGAGGGTACGCGCGGGCTTTACACCGCGACCTTCGTCTTCGCCATGAACAAGGCGAAATACGACAGCCTGCCGGACGACCTGAAGAAGGTGATCGACGCCAATTCGGGCCGCGAGATGTCAAAATGGGTCGGCCGCGTCATGGACGAGGGCGATCTGCCGGGCATCAAGGCGGCGGAAAAGGCCGGCAACACGATCCGCAAGCTGCCGGAAGCCGAGGTCGACCGCTGGAAGGCGGCGGCCGAGCCGGTCGTCGAGGCCTGGATCGCGGAGGTTTCGGCCAAGGGCTATGACGGCAAGGCCATGGTCGAGGACGCCAAGGCGATGATCGCCAAATACGCCGGCGAATAGGCCGAAGCAGGCATCGCGCCGGCCTGATCGCCGGGGCGATGCCCGCACTGAATTTCTGCGACATTTTGAACATCCGACCCGTCCGGCGCGTTTTCGCCGGACGACGGCGGAGCCGTGCCGGTCGATGGCAGGCCGGTTGAAGGAGACACGAGGCCATGACCGTACTCGTCGCCGGTGCCGGCATTGCCGGCCTGACCCTTGCCCTCAGCCTGCACCGCATCGGCGTGCCGGTGCGCGTCTTCGAGGCGGTCGGTGAAATCCGCCCGCTCGGCGTCGGCATCAACCTGCAGCCGCACGCCGTGCGCGAGCTCGATGAACTGGGGCTGCTTGCCGGGCTCGACGCGATCGGCCTGAGGACGCGGGAGGTCGCCTATTTCTCCAGCCACGGCCAGCCGGTGTGGTCGGAACCTCGGGGCCTGACCGCCGGCTACGACTGGCCGCAGTTCTCCATCCATCGCGGCAAGCTGCAGATGCTGCTGCTCGAGACCGTGCGCGAGCGGCTCGGCCCCGATGCCGTCGCCTGCGGCCGCGCGGTCACCGCCTGGCGCGAGACGGATGACGGCGTCGAGGTCGACCTTGTCGACCGGGAGACGGGGCGGGGCGCCGGCACGGTTTCAGGATCGCTCTTCGTTGCCGCCGACGGCATCCACTCCTCGGCGCGCGCGGCGCTCTACCCGGACGAGGGGCTGCCGGTGTGGGGTGGCATCGTCATGTGGCGCGGCGTGACGCGGGGGCCGCGTTTCCTCACCGGCCGCTCGATGGCGATGACCGGCTGCAAGCCGCGCAAGTTCGTCTGCTACCCGATCGAAGACATCGAACTGGAGGACGGCGCGCCGGGCGCGGTGATCAACTGGATCGCCGACCTGAAGATGGCCGAGGACCATCTGTGGCGGCGCGAGGACTGGAACCGGCCGGGCGATCCGGCCGACTTCCTGCCGCGCTTCGAAAGCTGGACCTTCGACTGGCTCGACATCCCGGCGGTGATCCGCGCGGCCGATCACATATTCGAGTACCCGATGGTCGACCGCGATCCGCTGCCGCGCTGGACCCATGGCCGCATGACGTTGATGGGCGATGCGGCCCACCCGATGTATCCGATCGGCTCCAACGGGGCGAGCCAGGCGATCCTCGATGCAAGGGTGCTGACCCGCGAGATCCTGGCGCGGGGGGCCGTGCCGGATGCGCTGGCCGCCTATGAGGCGGAACGGCGCCCGGCGACGGCGGCCATCGTCCTGGCCAATCGCGCCGACGGTCCCGACAAGGTGCTCGACGTGGTCGAGGAAAGGGCGCCGGAGGGCTTTGCCGATATCGGCGACGTGCTCTCGCGCGAGGAACTGGAGGAGACGGCCTCGCTCTACAAGCGCCTGGCCGGCTTCGATGTCGGGGCGCTCAACGCCCGCCCGCCCATCGTGCCGGTACGCTGACCGTGGAAGGGCGGAAGGACGCGGGGCCGGATGGCGGCGGCGAGGCTGCGGGGCGGCTGCGCGAGGACCTCGACTACGGATGTCTCAACGATCTTGTCGGCCATCTCCTGCGCCATGCCTTCCTGCGCGGCCAGCAGGTCTTCGCCGAGGTCTTCGCCGGCGAGGCCCTGACGCCGCTGCAGTTCATGGTGCTGGAGCTTGTCGACCGGAACGACGGCATCACCCATGGCGACGTCGCCGCGGCGATGTCCTGCGCGCCGTCGGTGCTGACGACCGCGCTGAAGCCGCTGACCGCCTCGGGCATGCTCGATCAGGTCACGGTCGCCGGCGACCGGCGCAGGGTCGCCTACCGGCTCTCGCCGGCCGGGCGTCTTCGCTTCCGCCAGGTTCGGCCGTTGATCGAGACGGCCGAAGACCGCCTGCTGGACGGTCTGGCTGCGGATGAAAAAGAGGTCCTTGCGAGGATATTGAGACGGGTGTCCGGTAGAAATTCGCAATTGCGAAACAACCGATAGCAAAACGTTAAATTCTTTGGTGCATCATGCCAAAACCCGCAAGAGGCGTTGCTTCGCCAGTGCCCTTCCACGTTCTGTGCGGTCCGATCGCTAACACTCGTGCGATTCGTCGAAGGATGGTTGCATGACTGCCGAGGTTGACCTGTCTTGCTCGACGTCATCGCCTGCATAGCAATAGATCACAACCCGGTGCTGGTTGTGCTTGCCGCCGCGATCTGCGTGCTCGGCGCATGGATCAGCTTCCGGCTGTTCCAGCGTGCCCGCGACACGCGCGGGGCAACGCGCGCCGGCTGGCTGTTCCTGACCGGCATGGCCGCCGGCTCCTCGATCTGGTGCACCCATTTCGTCGCCATGCTGGCATACCAGACCCAGGCGGCGGTCTATTTCGATCCGACCCTGACCATCCTGTCACTGTTCCTTGCCATCGCCGGAACCGCGGCCGGGTTCGGTCTTGCCATCAGCGGCTGGTTCCGTCTCGCCCCCGAGGCCGGTGGCGCGGTCATCGGCCTGGCCATTGCCGGCATGCATTATCTCGGGATGGCCGGATATCATGTCGACGGCCTGATCAGCTGGAACCAGAATTATGTCGTCGCCTCGGTGATCGGCAGCGTGCTGTTCGGCATGCTTGCCCTCAACCGCTCGATGCGGCCGGTCACGATCTGGTGTCGATACGGCGCCAAGACCGCCTTTATCGTGGGCATCGTCGTCATGCATTTCACCGGCATGACGGCGCTTGACGTGACGCCGCTGCGCCCGGTGCTGACGCCGGCAACCGACCAGCTGTGGGCGCTTGCCCTGTCCGTCGCCGGTGTCGGCACGATGGTGATCGGCATGGGCGTCGTCACCGCCCTGATCGACCACCGCACCCGCGCCCTTGCCGACGCCGATCTCCTGCGGATTGCCGAGTACGATCCCCTGACCGACCTGGGCAACCGGTCCCTGTTCAGCCGCGAACTCGAGGACGGCTGCATCTGGGCGGATGCCAACGACGCCCGCCTGTGCCTCGTGCTTGTCGACCTCGACGACTTCCAGGCGATCAACGACCTGCGCGGCCACACGGCCGGCGATGCCTTCCTTCAGGCGCTGGGCGCACGCATTCTCAAGGGACTGCAACCGGGCGAGGCGGCGATGCGCACCGGCGGCGACGAGTTCGCGCTGATCAAGCGGCTCGACGGCAATGACGACCTGCAGCCCTTCCTCGACAGGCTCGACGGGCTGTTCCGCTCTCCCGTGCGCGCCTCGGGAACCGTGCTGTCGTGCTCCGCCGGCATCGGCGTGGCGCTCTACCCCGAACACGGATTGTCGGTGTCGGACCTGCTGGCCAATGCCGGCATGGCTCTGGCCCGCGCCAAGCTCGACACGCTCGAGCGCACCCAGTTCTGCGACAGCATCATGGACCAGGCGGAGCGCCGGCGCCGGGAACTGTCGCTTTCCCTGCGCGGGGCCGTGGAACGCAACGAGTTCACCCTCTTCTTCCAGCCGCAGATGGATCTGGAGACCGGAGGCTTCTCCGGGGCGGAGGCGCTGCTGCGCTGGATCCACCCCCAGCATGGCGCGGTCTCCCCGGCGGTGTTCGTCCCGATCGCCGAGGAGAACGGGCAGATCATTCCCATTGGCGACTGGGTGCTGCAGCAGGCCTGCCGGCAGGCAGCCTCCTGGTCGCAGCCGATCAAGATCGCGGTCAATATTTCCGCCGTCCAGCTGCGCCAGCGCAACCTTGCCGGTCGGATCGCCGAGATCCTCAAGGAAACGGGCCTCGATCCCGCCCGCCTTGAAGTCGAGGTGACGGAATCCTCGTTCATGGCGGATCTCGACCTCAGCCTTGCCGTTCTCCGCCAGATTCAGAACCTGGGCGTGTCGATCGCGCTGGATGATTTCGGCGCGGGCTATTCGGCGTTGGCGAGCCTCAGGGTCTATCCGTTCGACAGGATCAAGCTCGACCGGGGCTTCACCTCCGATCTTGCCACCTCCGAGGAAGCGCGCGCCATCGTCCACTCCGTGCTGATGCTGGGCCAGTCGCTCGGAACCCCGGTGCTTGCCGAGGGCGTGGAGACCGACGAGCAGCTCGTCTTCCTGCAGGCGGCCGGGTGCCGCACGATCCAGGGCTTCCTTTTCTCCCGGCCGGTTCCGGCAAGCGACCTGCTCAAGCTGATGCTTGCAGGCCCGGCGCCCGCCGCCGGGACGCTGGCGCGAACCCGGCAGGCGCTGCTTGCAGGTCCCGCGCCTGCCGGTGTGCAGGCACTGCCCCAGGCCACCGGCACATTCGGCGGCTGATCCGCGCGGCAAGCGCATCGGCGCCCCCGTCAGGTGGCTGCGGCGACGTGCCGCCCTGGCCGGCTGTATGCTGCAAACTCCTGAAAATTCAGAAATATGACTCTCTAAGTCCAGTTTAGAGTAGTTCTAATATATTGATTTTATTGGAATAATAACTTGACTATCAAACTCCAATTAGAGTTAGTTCGGCCGTGGCCGCACTGGCCTTCCCTTTGATGACGGGACCTTGACCCCTGTCGATTGGAGGTTGACGTGACCGGAACTGACCAAGCCCGCATCGACGATCCGGCGCGGGGCGCGGAGGCCGAGACCCTTGTCGTGGAGGGACTGCGGCGCTGGCTTGCCGGATATCAGTCGGGCAGCATCGAATGCTGGGAAATGGCCTGGACCCTTTATGCCGGGAGGCTCGGGGTGACCCGGGCGCGCCACGCCGTATCCGGGCTTTCCGCCTTTGCCCGCGCGCTGAACGGCTGGGCCAAGTGCGGCCTGTCGATCCTGCCCTATGACTGCCCGCATCGCTGCGCCCACGAGTGCCTGGCGGTTGCGCTTGTTGCCGCCTGGCAGGGCGGCGATCGCGAGGCCGCGACCAACATCGCCGAGGAACTGGTGATCTCCGGAGGACTGCCCTTCACGCTGGAGGCGGCCGCCAATTTCGCCGACACGTTGCGCCGGCTCGACCTGGTGCTCCCCGACAACCCCTGCCTTGCCTGTCCGCACGGGCAACGGCTTGCCACCCACGAGGCATCGGCCACGCGCCATTAGGGACCTGACCCTTGAGCCTTTCACACACTTCGAACGAGGACTGACACCGATGAACAAGACCCTTCTGCTGGCAACGCTCGCCGGTATCGCGCTGATGCCCGCCACGAATGCGAAGGCCGTCGAGGGCGGCGCTGTCGTCAAGACCTATGGCGATATCGCCGAGGCGGCCTATTCCGATTCGCTTGCCGCCGCGCGCAACCTGTCCGCCGCCGTCGACGCGCTGGCCGCCAAGCCGAACGACGAGACGCTGGCGGCGGCCCGCCAGGCCTGGATCGCCGCACGCCGGCCCTACCAGCAGACCGAGGTCTACCGCTTCGGCAATGCCATCGTCGACGACTGGGAAGGCAAGGTGAACGCCTGGCCGCTGGACGAGGGCCTGATCGATTATGTCGATGCCGGCTATGGCGCCGACAATCCCGAGAACCCGTTCTACACCGCCAACGTGATCGCCAATCCGAAGCTTTCTGTCGGCGGGCGCGAGATCGACGCCACCGAAATCACCCCGGCGCTGCTGGCCGGGGAACTGCAGGAAGCCGGCGAGATCGAGGCCAATGTGGCGACCGGCTACCATGCGGTCGAGTTCCTGCTCTGGGGCCAGGACCTGAACGGCACCGACAAGGGTGCCGGCACCCGCCCGGCAACCGACTTCGACACCGCCAACTGCACCGGCGGCAATTGCGAGCGCCGCGTCGCCTATCTGAAGGCGGCGACCGCGCTTCTCATCTCGGACCTCACCGAGATGGCGGATGCGTGGAAGGAGGGTGGTGCCGCCCGCGCCGAGCTGGCCGAAAAGGGCGAGGCCGGCGGTCTTGCCACGATCCTCACCGGCATGGGCTCGCTCTCCTATGGCGAGCTGGCCGGCGAGCGCATCAAGCTCGGCCTGATGCTGCACGATCCGGAGGAGGAGCATGACTGCTTCTCCGACAACACCCACATGTCGCATCTCGACGACGTCAACGGCATCCGCAACGTCTGGTTCGGCGCCTATGAGGGCTTCGGCGGCGGTTCGGCCAAGGGCGCGGCGCTGAAGGACCTGGTCGCGGCCAAGGACCAGGCGCTCGCCGACGAGGTGACCGCCAAGCTCGACGCCTCGCTCGCTGCCTTCGAGGCGATGCGCGAGCGTGCCGAGACCGTCGAGGCCTACGACCAGATGATCGGCGAGGGCAACGAGGAGGGCAACGCCGTGGTGCAGGCCGCCGTCGACGCGCTGGTCGACCAGACCCGCTCGATCGAGCGGGTCGTTGCGACACTTGGTCTCGACGAGATCGCCTTCGAGGGATCCGACAGCCTCGACAATCCGAACGCAGTGTTCCAGTAAGAATGAAACCGGCCGTGGCGGGGGACGTGGCCCCGCCGCGGCCAGACTTCACGCGCGGGCTGGAGGGGTCGCGCCGGACCTAAGCGAAACTTCATGCCGAAGATAGCAAAAGCCGTCGCCGCGTATCTTGTGGCGGCGCTCCTGGCTGCGCCTGTCGTCGCCGGCGACGGACCGCTTGCCCATCGCGACGACCTCAGTCCCCGTGACCGTGGCCGGGTTGCCCGTGTCACGGCCCCGCCGACAGACTTCTCCGTGCCCGAGCCGTTCGAGGCGATGAGCGCCGGCGCGGCGACGCATGGCAAGCGCATCGCCAGCACCGCCTTTTCCTTCCCCTCCGCCAACCTTTCCTTCGAGGACCAGCAGCGTTTTGCGCTCGGCAACGGCCTGTTCGAGAAGTTCTGGGTGTCCTCGCCCGCCTCGACCAAGGCGTCGGACGGGCTCGGCCCGCTCTACAATGCCCGCTCCTGCCAGGGCTGCCACCTGCGCGACGGGCGCGGCCACCCGCCGCTTCCCGGCGAGGATCCGGTAGCGCTGTTCCTGCGCCTGTCGGTGCCGCCGGCAAGCGAGGACGAGCGGGCCCTGCTGGCCAGCGGCGCGGCGCTGGTGCTGCCCGAGCCGAACTACGGCACCCAGTTCCAGACATACGCGGTGCCGGGGCTTGCCGCCGAAGGCCGGCTGGAAGTGACCTATGAGGAGCAGGTCGTTCGGCTGGGCGACGGCACCCGAGTGTCGCTGCGCGTGCCCGACTACCGCATGAGCGACCTCGGCTACGGTGAGATGGCCGAGGACGTCATGGTCTCGCCGCGCGTCGCCCCGCCGATGATCGGCCTTGGCCTTATCGAGGCGATCCATCCCGGCGACATTCTCGCCGGTGCCGATCCGGACGATGCCGATGGCGACGGCATCTCGGGACGCCCCAGTCTCGTTCGCGACGAGGCGAGCGGCGAAATGGTGCTCGGCCGCTTCGGCTGGAAGGCATCGGCGCCGACGGTCCGGGCCCAGTCGGCCGGCGCCTTTTCCGGCGACATCGGCATATCCTCGCCGGACAAGCCCGACCCGTTCGGCGAATGCACGCCGGCGCAGACCGCGTGCCGGGCGCAGCCCAGCGGTGTGCAGGCCGAGCTTGGCGAGACGGAAGCACCCGATCCGGTGATGGAACTGGTCGACTTCTACAGCCGCAATCTTGCCGTTCCGCGCCGCCGCGACATCGACGATCGTCAGGTGCTGGCCGGCAAGGAACTGTTCCAGGCGCTGCAATGCGCCGCCTGCCACCGGCCCAAATACGTCACTTCGCGCAAGGCGGGGATCGCGGCCCACCGGTTCCAGCTGATCTGGCCCTATTCGGACCTGCTGCTGCACGACATGGGCGAGGGGCTTGCCGACAATCGCCCGGCCGGCACCGCCACCGGTCGCGAATGGCGCACGCCGCCGCTCTGGGGCATCGGCCTGACCGAGCTTGTATCGGGGCGTGAGACCTACCTGCATGACGGCCGTGCCCGCACGCTGGAAGAGGCGATCCTGTGGCATGGCGGCGAGGGGCAGGCGGCGCGCGACGGCTATGCCGGGCTGGAGAAAGAGGACCGGGAGGCGTTGATCCGCTTCCTCAAGTCGCTATAGGCCTGTGGCCGCAAGGGGTGCTGGCGGGGCCGAAGGAGAAGGCATGAGAGAACCATATCACCGGGTCCGGCGGCGGCTCTCCGCCGCGCTGGCGCTGTGCCTTGCCATGGCCGTTCCCTTTGCCGGCGCGCATGCACAGGACACGGCCGGCCCCGACTACGGGCGCTTCGTGCCGGCGTTGGTCGACGGCTACGCGATCCCGGCAGCGGAGGCGCTCGGTGCGCGCCTTGACACGCTGGGGACGGCCATCGACACCGCCTGCGAGGGCGGCGCGGCCGACGGCTTTTCCGATGCCTTCCGGGCGGCGGTCGGGGCGCAGGCGCATCTTGCCGTGCTGCGCGCCGGGGCGCTGGCCGATGACAACCGGCTGGAGCGGCTCGCCTTCATCCCCGACGGGCGCGGCGTCGTCCGTCGCCAGGTCACGCGGCTGATTGCGGCGCGCGAGGAAAGCGCGCTGGACGCGGCGAGCCTGCGCGGCAAGAGCGTCGCGCTGCAGGGACTGACGGCGCTGGAATGGGCGGCCTTCGACGGTGAGGGCCGCGTCCTGCTCGGCGAGACGGACGAGGAGGGCGCCTATCGCTGCGCCTATGCCCGCGCGCTGGCGGCGCGGATGACGGCCACCGCCTCCGAGGTCGCCAGGGCCTTCGCCGCGCCTTCCGGACAGACGGCGCTGCTGCTCTCGGCCGGACCCGGAAACGCGCTCGCCGTGAGCGACAAGGAGGCGGCCGGGTATGTCTTCAACGCGCTGATGACCTCGCTGGAGCTTGTCCGCGACCAGATGCTGGCCCCGCTCCTGGGCGACGGGCTCGCCTCGGTGCGCGCCGCGCGCGTGCCGTTCTCGCGCTCGCGCTCCAGCATCGCCTATCTGTCCGGCGCGGTCCGCGGTCTTGACGATGCGATCGAGGCGGCGGGCTTCGCCGCCGCCGTCGACGACGCGGCCTGGATCGGCAACACGCTTGCCTTCGAGACGAGAAACGCCGGGCGGGCGCTTGACGCGGTGCCCGTCGATCTCGAGGCGGCCCTCGCCGACGACGAGGCATTGGGCCGTCTTGCCTATGTCCACACCATCCTGACCGGCCTGCGCGCCACGCTCGGCGGCGAGCTTGCCGGCCATCTCGATTTCCGCGGAGGCTTCAATGCGCTCGACGGGGATTGACCGGCGGCAACTGCTGCTGGGCACCGGCGCTGGACTTGCCGCGCTCGCGGCGCACGGACCTGCCGCCCTCGCCCGGGCGGCGCAGGCACTCGATGCGCAGGATCCGCTTTTCGCCGCCGCGCGCCGCGAGGCCGACGGCACCCACTCCGTGGTCGTCACCGGTCTCGACGGCATGACGCGGGCAAGGGTGCCGCTGCCGGACCGGGGCCACGACATCGCCGTCTGCCCGGGCACCGGCCGCTGTCTCGTCTTCGCCCGCCGCCCCGGCACGTTCGCGGTGCTGTTCGATCCGCTGGGGCGCAGCGAACCCGTCACCGTCGCGGCGGTTCCCGGCCGGCATTTCTACGGTCACGGCGTATTTTCGCCCGACGGCCGGCTGGTCTTTGCCACGGAGAACGATTTCGAGACCTCGCGCGGCGTCATCGGCGTCTACGATCTGTCCGGCGAGACACCCGTTCGCGTCGGCGAATACTGGTCCGGCGGCGTCGGTCCCCACGACATCCTGCCCTTGCCGGACGGCAGGACGCTGGTCGTTGCCAATGGCGGCATCGAGACCCATCCGGACCGCGCGCGCGCGAAGCTGAACATCGCCACAATGCGTCCCAACATCGCCTTGATCGACCGGCCGAGCGGCTCGATCCTCGCCACCATCGAGGCACCGGCACACCTGCACCAGCTGTCGCTGCGCCACATGGCGGTGGGGGCGGCCGGCAAGGTGTGGATCGGCGGCCAGTACGAGGGACCGGAGGACGACACGCCGCCGCTGATGGCCTCGCTCGACATCGCCAGCGGCCGGCTTGCGATGCATGACGTGCCGGACGGGCTTCGCGGCGGGCTCGCCAACTATGTCGGCTCGGTCGCGCTCAGCCGCGATGGCGAGGTGGTCGCCGCCTCCTGTCCGCGCGCCGGCAAGGTGCTCTATTTCAAGGCCGGCGACGGCACGTTCCTGGCTGCCCAGGACCGCATCGACGCCTGCGGGCTGGCGCCGCTCGACCAGGGTGCCTTCCTCATCTCCGACGGGCAGGGAGGCCTCAGCGACAGCCTCGACCCGGCCGGCACGCCGGCCTTGCTGGCGGCCGCGCCCGGCGTTGCCTGGGACAATCATCTCGTGGCGCTCGGCCCGGCCTGAGTGCCTGGCCGGCCTCAGCCGATGTCGGTGAAGTCGACTTCGGCCATCAGGTCGCCGGCAAGGTTTTCCAGCGCGGCGGAGAGATCGCCGGCGGCAAGGTCGACCGGCAGCACCATGTCGACCTCGGCGCGGAACATCCGTTCGCCGCTCATGGAACCGGCATAGACCTCGGTTTCTAGGCTGGTGATGCTGACGCCCTTGGCGGCCAGGACGGCAGAAACAGCATGAACGATGCCCGGATGGTCCTGGCAGATGACGGTCATCCGCGCCGCTTGGCCGTGGGTTTCACCGGCCGCGTCGCTACGCCTCAAGGTGGTGGTGATGCCGCGCGGGGCGAGCGCGCCGAGCGCGGCCTCGAGAGCCTCGACCCGGCCTTCCGGCACCTCGACACGGACGATGCCGGCGAACTCGCCGGCAAGCCGCGACATGGAGCTTTCGATCCAGTTGCCCTCGTGCGCGGCAATCACGTCCGCCAGCTGCGAGACGAGGCCGGGGCGGTCGTCGGCAAGCGCCGTCAGGACCAGCGAGATCATCGACATGAAAGGAGCTCTCCCGGGTTGTTTTCCGGGAGGTTAGAGCCTTTCGGAGCGCGAGGAAACCGGTCCCTTTTCACGAGGCCCGACGATCCCGTTCGAGCCTGCGGTTTCACCGGGCCTTGCGGTCGCCCGGCGCGGTGCGGGGTCCGAAGGCCGCGGTGTAGAGCCGGTCGGCGATATGCGACAGGCGGACGAGCACCTTGACGGGCAGGCGCGCCAGCGGCGGCACCACGTCGTGGCAGAACGCGACCTTGCGGACATAGTCCGGCACATGCCACTCGAACCAGGAAAAGGCGGGAAAGTAACCGGTGTCTCCGGCGCTCAGCACGCGCGTCTCGCCATCCGGGCCGGTGACGGTGACCGAGCCCTCGAGGATGTAGACGGCCTCGTCGCAGCCGAAATACCAGTTGAAGCGGCCGGCCGTGCAGTCCCAGACCGACATCGACGCATAACGGTCGTCGCCCTGTGCCAGCTGCACCGCGCGCGCCCGGGGCTCGCCCTCCAGCACCCAGTCCGGGTTGATCGGCGCCGGGTCAAGCTCCAGCCCGTCCAGGCGGGCGAGCGTCAGGCCGGCGGGGGTGCGGTCGGCGAATGTCGTTGCGCTGGCGGAGGCGGTGGCCGCGGCGAGTTGCGTCATGAACGATTCTCTCCCTCAGTCTTGTTGCAACCAAGGATAAGGCAAGGCGGTGAACATCCGGTTTCCGCGATTGCTTGGATTGTGCTTATCCGCCTGACGGCGCCGGGGTTTTGGCGGTCGCCGCCGCTCCGCCGACAGGTTCTGCCGGAATTGGCGCTTGATGCCTCCGGCCGGCTCCACTAGCGTGCCCGGCCAATGACGGCGTCCCGGGAGGGACTGAAAACGATTCCGGTGCCGATCGACCCATGTCGGGGATCCAGTCCGGAGCTGTCCGAGCGGTTTGGCAGGCGTTGCGCGGGTCGCGCTGCGCCCGGCATGGCGTGCGTGACCGGTTTCTCCCTCTCAAGCGACGCCGATGGTGCCCGGCATCCGGCCGGCACCGGGCACAGGCCGTCAGGCCGAGAGGGAGCTTTTGAGATGAAACACGAATTTGTCTTCGGCGCGGTTTTGACGGAGCGTCCCTCGGATGCATGCGAGGGAGAAGCGTGATGGCCGACATGACGGGCGCGACGGGCGAGAAGCTCGGGCTGATGATTTGCGGCCATGGCAGCCGCAACCGCGGCGCGGTCGGTGAATTCGCGCAGCTCGCCGAGCGGCTCAAGGCCCGCTTTCCCGACTGGCCGGTGGAATATGGCTATCTCGAATTCGCCAATCCGGTGATCAAGGACGGCCTCGACCGGCTGCGCGCGCAGGGCTGCACCCGCATTCTCGCGGTGCCGGGCATGCTGTTCGCGGCCGGCCACGCCAAGAACGACATCCCGTCCGTCCTCAACACCTACCAGGCGCAGAACCCGGGCGTCACCATCACCTACGGCCGGGAGCTCGCCGTCGACACGCGCATGATCCGCGCCGCCGGCGACCGCATCCGCGAGGCGCTGGAGGCGGCGGAAAGCGACGTGCCCCTGCACGAGACGCTGCTGATGGTGATCGGGCGAGGCGCCTCGGATCCCGATGCCAATTCCAACGTCGCCAAGATCACCCGCATGCTGTGGGAAGGCTTCGGCTTCGGCTGGGCGGAGACGGGCTATTCGGGCGTCACCTTCCCCCTGGTGCAGCCGGCGCTGGAGCACGCGGCGAAGCTCGGCTACCGCCGCATCGTTGTCTTCCCCTATTTCCTGTTCTCCGGCGTGCTCGTCAGCCGCATCTACAACCACACCGACGAGATCGCCGCGCGCCACCCCGACATCGAGTTCCTCAAGGCCGGCTATCTCAACGACCACCCGCAGGTGATCGACACGATGGCGGACCGCGTCCAGGAAATCCTGCAGGGCGCCAACCTGATGAACTGCCAGATGTGCAAGTACCGCGAGCAGGTGCTGGGCTTCGAGGAGGATGTCGGCCGGCCGCAGGAAAGCCACCACCATCATGTGGAAGGGCTCGGCGCCGATGCCGAGTGCAAGCTCTGCGACGTGACCTGCACGGGAGCCTGCGAGGAACAGGCCGCCGCCGGCCATCACCACCATCACCACGATCATGCACATGACCACGGTCACGGTCATTCTCACGATCATGATCACGACCACCATCATCATCATGATCACGGGCATTCCCATTCCCACGGGCATGATCATCACGACCATCATCATCCGGTTTATCCGCATGCCGACCACCCGCACGGCCCGAAATCCATGCGCAAGTCGGACGGGTGAGCGCGGCATGATGACAGCAAGGAAGACGGCGTGAGCGCGGGCGGTCCCCCCCGCTACGACTACGAGCACGATCCGGCGGAGATCTATCGCCGGTCCTTCGCCATCGTGCGCGGCGAAGCCGATCTGGCGCGCCTGCCGGACGGGCTGCATCCGGCCGCGATCCGCATGATCCATGCCTGCGGCATGCCTGAGATCGTCGCCGACATCGCCTGGCGCGGCGATGTCGCGGCCATCGTGGCGAAGGCGCTCGCCGCCGGAGCCCCGGTCCTGGCGGACGTACGGATGGTCTGCGAAGGCATCATCGCGAACCGTTTGCCGGCAAATAACAGCCTCGTCTGCACGCTCAACAAAGCCGAAGTGCCGGATCTGGCGCAGCGTCTGGGCACCACCCGTTCGGCCGCCGCCGTTGATCTGTGGGCGGAGCGCCTCGAGGGGGCCGTCGTCGTTATCGGCAACGCGCCGACCGCGCTGTTCCATCTGCTGGAACGGATCCACCAGGGCTTTCCGCGTCCGGCCGCGATCCTCGGTTTCCCGGTCGGCTTCGTCGGTGCGGCGGAATCGAAGGAGGCGCTGCTGGACAGCCCGCTCGACATTCCGTGCCTGGTGTTGCGCGGCCGCAAGGGCGGCTCGGCCATCGCCGCCGCGGCGCTCAACGCGCTGGCCGCCGGCGTGCCGGAAGAGGCGGCGTCATGAGCGTGGCTGAAACGGGCGCGTCAGGCACCCCGGCGCCCTGGCTGACGCTGATCGGCATTGGCGAGGACGGGCTCGACGGTCTGTCCCTGCTGGCCCGCCGGGCGCTGGAGGAGGCGCAGCGGATCTTCGGCGGTGTCCGCCATGCCGAGCTTGTGGCGGCGCTTGGCAAGAGCGTGACGCCCTGGCCCTCTCCCTTCGAGGCGGGTGTCGGGATGCTGCTTGCCGGACGCGGCACGCCGACCGTGGTGCTCGCCTCGGGCGATCCGATGTGGTTCGGCGTCGGCGCGACGCTGTCGCGGGCGCTCGCCCCGCAGGAGATGCTGGTGCTGCCAGCCCCGTCCTCCCTGTCGCTTGCCGCCGCAAGGCTCGGCTGGCCGCTGCAGGAGGTCGAGATCCTGTCGCTGCATGGCCGCCCGCTCGACCTCTTGCGCGGCGTTCTCTTTCCCGGCGCCCGCATCCTGTGCCTGACCTCCGGCGCGGACGCTGCCGACGAGATTTCCGACCTGCTCACAGACGAGGGCTATGGCGCGAGCCGGATCACCGTGCTCGAACATCTCGGCGGGCCGCGCGAGCGCGTCCTTGCGGCGACGGCGGAGAGCTGGCGCGGGGCCGTGGCGGCGCTGAATGTAGTTGCCATCGAGGCGAAGGCGGTCGCCAACACGCCCTTGCGGGCCCGCGTGCCGGGCCTTGCCGACGATGCCTTCCGCCATGATGGCAAGATCACCAAGCGCGAGATCCGCGCCGTGACGCTTGCCCGGCTGATGCCGGTGCCGGGCGCGCTGCTGTGGGATATCGGCGCCGGATCGGGCGCGGTCGCCATCGAATGGCTGCGCGCCGCGCCGCGCAGTCAGGCCATCGGTCTGGAGCCGGACGACGCCCGCCGGGCCACGGCGCGCGCCAATGCGGCAGCGCTCGGCGTGCCGCATCTCGACCTGCGTGCCGCCTCCGCTCCCGACGGGCTGGCCGGTCTGCCAGCGCCTGACGCGGTCTTCTTCGGCGGCGGCCTGACCTCGCCCGGCGCGCTGGAGGCGGCGCTTGCCGCGCTGAAGCCCGGCGGCCGGCTCGTTGCCAATGCGGTGACGCTGGAAAGCGAGGCGGTGCTGGCGGCTGCCCATGCCCGCCATGGCGGCGAGCTGGCGCGCATCGCCGTTTCGCGCGCCGGCCCGGTCGGCGGCATGACCGGCTGGCGGCCGCTGATGCCGGTGACGCAATGGAGCCTCACTCTGCCATGACGAAATCCGGAACCATGACGAAAACCGGAACGCTTTACGGCGTCGGGCTGGGGCCCGGCGATCCGGACCTGATGACCGTGAAGGCGCATCGCCTGATCTGCTCGGCGAAGGTCGTCGCCTATCCCGCGCCCGACGATGGCGAGAGCTTCGCCCGGTCGATCGCGGCCCACATCATTCCGGACGATGCCCGCGAGATCCCCATCATCGTGCCGATGCGCGTCGAGCGTTATCCGGCGAAAGACGTCTATGACCGGGCGGCGGAGGAGATCGGCGCGGCGCTTTCCGCCGGCGAGGACGTGGTGACGCTGTGCGAGGGCGATCCCTTCTTCTACGGTTCCTTCATGTATCTCTACGAGCGGCTGTCGGGCAGCTTCCCTTGCGAGATCGTGCCCGGCGTCACCTCGCTCACCGCCTGTGCCGCGCGGCTCGGCCGGCCGCTGACCGCGCGCAACGACGTGCTCACCGTCATTCCCGGCCCGCTCGCCGACGCGGAGATCGCCGCCCGGATCGAGGCGGCCGGCGCCGTCGCCATCATGAAGGTCGGCCGCCACCTGGAGCGGCTGAAGAGGCTGATTTCCGGGCTGGGCCTGCTGGGCCATGCCGGCTATGTGGAGCGGGCGACGCTTGCCAGCGAAAAGGCGATGCCGCTGGCGGAGGTGAATGACGCCTCCGCCCCCTATTTCTCGATGATCCTGATTTACAAGGGAGACGAAGCGTGGATGCTTCCGCCGCAATCCTCGTCCTGACGCCGGCGGCACTCGCCACGGCGCGGCGCATTGCCGCCGCTCTGCCGGGCGCGACCCTGCACGGGCTCGCCCACAGGGTGCCGGGGCTGGACGTCCCCTTCGCCGAGACGCTCAACCATATCCGGGCGCTCTACCAGGCCGGCACGCCGATCATCGGCGTCTGCGCGTCGGGTATTCTCATCCGCGCGCTTGCCGCCGTGATCGAGGACAAGCGCTCCGAGCCGCCGGTGATCGCCGTCTCCGAGGACGGAGAAAGCGTCGTGCCGCTGCTTGGCGGCCATCGCGGCGCCAACTCGCTCGCCCGCCAGATCGCCGGCGCGCTCGATGCCCATGCGGCGGTGACGACGCAGGGCGACACGGCGCTGGGCGTCGCGCTCGATTCGCCGCCCAAGGGCTGGTGGCTGGCCAATCCGGAACATGCCAAGGGCGTGATGGCGCGGCTGCTCGCCGGCGAACCGGTGCGTATCGAAGGATCGGCCCCCTGGCTGACCCGCTCGCGCCTGCCGATCTCCTCCGAGGCGGCGCTGGCCATTGCCGTCACCGAGAAGGCGCGCGCCGCAACACCGGATGCGCTGGTCTATCATCCGCAATGCCTTGTCGTCGGCGTCGGCTGCGCCCGCGGCTGTCCGCCGGAGGAACTGGCCGGGCTTGTCCGCGAGGCGCTGGCCGGGGCGGGGCTTGCGCAAGGCGCGGTGGCGCTGGTTGCAACGCTCGACCTGAAGGCCGACGAGCCGGCGGTGCATGCGCTGGGCAAGGTGCTTGGCGCGCCGGTGCGGGTGTTTTCCGCAAGCCGGCTGGAGGAGGAGGCCTCCCGTCTCGCCAACCCGTCCGACGTCGTCTTCGCCGAGGTCGGTTGTCACGGCGTCAGCGAGGGTGCGGCGCTGGCGGCGAGCGGCGTGGACGGCGTGCTCGTGGTGGAAAAGCGCAAGAGCGCCAATGCGACGGTCGCGGTGGCGCGCGCGCCCGCGCCCCTCGACCCGGCGGAGATCGGCCGGGCGCGCGGCCGGCTGTCGGTCATCGGCATCGGCCCGGGCCGCGACGACTGGCGCACGCCGCAGGCCTCGCGCCTTCTGGCCGAGGCCGACGAGGCGGTCGGCTATTCGCTCTATCTCGACATCGTCGCGCCGCTGATTCAGGGCAAGCCGCGCCACGCCTTCCCGCTTGGCGCGGAAGAAGAGCGGGTGCGCTTCGCGCTGGAACGCGCCGGCGAGGGGCGTTCGGTGGCGCTGGTCTCCTCGGGTGACGCCGGCATCTATGCGATGGGGGCGCTCGTCTACGAGCTCCTTCACCGACCGCAGGAAGAGGGCGGCGTTTCGGACGCGGCCCGGCGGATCGAGGTGGTCAACGCGCCCGGCATCTCGGCCCTGCAGGCGGCCTCCGCCCTTGTCGGCGCGCCGCTCGGCCATGATTTCTGCACCATCTCGCTGTCCGACCTGCTCACCCCCTGGGAGGCGATCGAGCAGCGGCTGAAGGCGGCAGCCCTCGGCGATTTCGTCGTCGCCTTCTACAACCCGGTCTCCAAGCGCCGCCGCACCCAGCTTGCCGCCGCCCGGGAGATCCTTTTGACCGGCCGCCCGGCCGACACGCCGGTGGTGCTCGGTTTCAACCTTGGCCGCGAGGGCGAGACGATCACCGTGACGACGCTGGGCGAGCTTCGCGTCGACGATGTCGACATGCTGACCACCGTGCTGGTCGGCTCGTCCGCCTCGCGCGCGGTGATGACGGGCGCGGGCAGGCCCTTCGTCTACACCCCGCGCGGCTACGCCAAACGCATCGAGGAAAAGCTATGACCGTCCATTTCATCGGCGCCGGCCCAGGCGACCCCGACCTCATCACCGTGCGCGGGCTGAAGCTGATCGAGGCCTGCCCCGTCTGCCTCTATGCCGGCTCGCTGGTGCCCGAGGCGATTGTCAAGGCGGCGCCCGAGGGCGCGCGCGTCGTCGACACCGCGCCGATGACGCTCGACGAGATCATGGCCGAGATCGAGGCCGCGCACGAGAAGGGCCAGGATGTTGCCCGTGTCCATTCCGGCGATCCCTCGCTCTATGGCGCGATCGCCGAGCAGATCCGGCGGCTGCGCGAAAAGGACATTCCCTTCGACGTGACGCCCGGCGTTCCGGCCTTCGCCGCAGCGGCGGCGGCGCTGGGGCAGGAACTCACCGTGCCGGAGATCGCCCAGACGGTGATCCTCACCCGCACGACGATGAAATCCTCCGACATGCCGCCTGGCGAGGACCTCGAGACGCTGGGCAAGAGCGGCGCGACGCTCGCCATCCACCTTTCCATCCGCAATCTGCGCGAGATCGAGCGCCAGCTGGTGCCGCTCTATGGGGCGGACTGCCCCGTGGTGGTCGCCTACCGGGTCGGCTGGCCCGACCAGAGCTTCATCCACGGCACGCTGTCGGACATCCGCGAGAAGGTGCGCCTGTCGAAGATCACCCGCACGGCGCTGATCTTCGTCGGCCGCGCGCTGCAGCCAGCCGCCGATTTCCGCGATTCGGCACTGTATCATGCCGACCACGTGCATGTGCTGCGCCCGAAGAAGAAAAAGGCGAAGGCCGGGGCGTAAGCCACGGCCGCCCGGCCCGGATTTGCATCACGGCGCGCATCCCCCTAGGCTCGGGACATACCCAACAGCCAAAGGAGAGACCCGCCATGGAGCCGGAAAACGCGCTCTTGAAACGAGCCTATGCCCTTGATGGCGACGCGGAAAAAATTCGCGACCTCTATGCCGACTGGGCGCAAAGCTATGACGGTGACACGACCCGGGGCATGGGCTATGTCGCGCCCGCTATCGCCGCCGAGGCGCTGGCCGGAGCGCTTGGCTCGGCCGAGGCAGTGCTGGATGCGGGCTGCGGCACCGGCCTGGTCGGCCGTGAGCTCGACAGCCGCATCGAGGCCGCGATCGACGGCATCGATCTCAGCCCCGGCATGCTGGAACAGGCGAGGGGCAAGGGCGTCTACCGGCGTCTCGCCGAGGCAGACCTGACCGCGCCGCTGGCCTTTGCCGACAACACCTATGACGGCGTGGTGAGCGTCGGCGTCTTCACCAGCGGCCATGTCGGCCCCGGGGCCATCGACGAACTGGCCCGTGTGGCACGGCCCGGCGCGCCGCTGGTCGTCACCGTGCACGAGAAGGTCTGGGAGAGCGATGGCTACCCCGAACATCTGAAGGGGATGGAAAAACGGGGCCTGCTCCGCATTCGGGCCGTGCGCGATGCCGTCTATCACGAAAAGGAAGGCTATCGCTGCAAGCTCTGCGTGCTCGAGGCCGCCTGAGGGCGGGGGTGCTCACGCCCTTTTCACGCCCTGTCGATCAGGTGGACATAGGAGCCCATGACGCGCCCGACGCGCAGGCCCAGATCGCCGATGAGCGTGCCGGTCGCATCGCGGGCCTCGAACAGGCGGTTCGTCTCACCCTCCCGCACCAGCGTCGAATAATGGAACTCGTGGCCGGTGAGCGCCCCCTGCCAGGGCGCGCCGGCATGGGCGAGGAGCCGCCGGTAACCCAGATGCCGCTTGCGGGCGGCAAAGCTCGTTGCCAGCGGCAGCAGGCCGAGCATTGCATGACCGCTGCCTTGCGCGTCGACCAGCTCGTCGCCAAGCACCATGTAGCCGCCGCATTCGCCATAGACCAGCGCCCCGCACGCCGCCGCCGCGTGCATGCCGGCCCGGAACGTGGAGGCGGCCGCGATCCGGCCTGCATGCAGCTCCGGATAGCCGCCGGGCAGATAGACGGCATCGGCGCCGTTGCCGGGTCCCTCGTCGGCAAGCGGCGAGAAGAACGTGATCTCGGCGCCCTGCGCCCGCCAGCCCTCGATCAGGTGCGGATAGGAAAAGGCAAAGGCGACATCGCGGGCGATGGCAATGCGCTGGCCGGGCGGGGCAAGCGTTGATGGCTCGCCGCCACCGTCACGAACCGGCCGGGCCAGCCGGATCAGCGCGTCGAGATCGCAGGCAGCCTCGATGCGTTCCGCCGCGCGGTCGAGAAACGCCTCGAGATCGCCGTGCTCGCCCGCCTGATGCAGGCCGAGATGGCGCTCGGGCAGGTCCAGCGCCGCGTCGCGGGCGATGGCGCCGAGGACCGGCATGCCGATCGCATCGAGCGCGGCCCGCAGCATCGCCTCGTGGCGGGGGCTTCCGGTGCGGTTGAGAATGACGCCGGCGACATCGATGTCGGCGCGGTGGTCGCGAAAGCCGCGCACGAGGGCTGCGACCGATTGCGATTGTTTCGCCGCGTCGACCACGAGCAGCACCGGCAGCGACAGGCGCGCGGCAAGGTCGGCGGTCGAGCCGCTGCCGTCGGCGGCCCCGTCGAAAAGTCCCATCACACCCTCGATGACGACAATGTCGGCGTCCATCGCCTGCCGCGCGGCCAGCGCGTCGGTCAACGCGCCGCGCATGGCGAAGGGGTCGAGATTGACGCAAGGCCGGCCGCTGGCGGCGGCATGGAAGGCGGGGTCGATATAGTCCGGCCCGGTCTTGGCGCTGGCGACGCGCAGGCCCCGGCGCGCCAGCGCGCGCAACAGTGCCAGCGTCAGCACGGTCTTTCCGGCGCCCGAGGACGGGGCGGCGATGACAAGGCCGCAGCCGGTGCTCATCCGGTCACGGATGTCCGCTGGCCCAGGCCCAGCGGGTCGGCAACCAGCTCGCGACCCGCCAGTGCGCCGAGCCAGTCGAGACCGGCGCGCAGGCGCACCACCTCGCCGACGCACACGATCGCCGGCGGCTCCAGTCCGGCCTCCGCCGCGTCCCGCGCGGCCGTTCCGAGTGTCGTCTCGAGCACCTTCTGGGTGGGCAGCGAGGCATTGCAGACGATGGCGACCGGTTCGTCGGCCTTGCGGCCGCCGGCGAGCAGCTTGGAGGAAATCAGCTCGATGTGCTTCATCGCCATGTACATGACGATCACCGGCGATCCGCGCGCAACCGCCTCCCAGTCGATGGCCGAGGGGGTCAGGCCGGTCTGGTCGTGGCCGGTCAGGAAGGTGACGGCCTGGTTGGTGTCGCGGTGGGTCGCCGGGATGCCGGCATAGGCGAGCCCGCCGATGCCGGCGGTGATGCCGGGAATGATCCGGAAGGGCACCCTTTGCGAAACCAGCGTCAGCGCTTCCTCGCCGCCGCGTCCGAAGACGAAGGGATCGCCGCCCTTCAGCCGCAGCACCCGCTTGCCCGCCCGGGCATGCTCGATGAGCTTCAGCGAGATGTCGCGCTGCTTCGGGCTCGGCTTGCCGCCGCGCTTGCCGGCATAGTCGATGGTGGCATCGGGCCGGGCCAGCGCCAGGATCGAGGTGTCGACCAGCGCGTCATAGACGATGACGTCCGCCTGGCGCAGGCCGTTGATCACGTGCAGCGTCAAAAGGCCCGGATCGCCGGGGCCCGCCCCCGCCAGCCACACCCAGCCGGGTTCGAAGGCAGGCAGGGCGAAATCGCCAGGCAGCAGCCCGGCGAGCGGTGCGCCATGCGGTGCCGCAGCCTCGGTTCCGGCGTGCTTTTCGGTATCGGTCGTGTCTCTCATGCTGGCCTTTTTGTACGCCGCCGTGGCGGTCCAGCCAAGGTTGCATTGCGTCCGTCGCTATTGGAATTGCGACCTGGCGGCGCGCGCACCTATAGTCGCGCCCATGAATGCGGGAAAAACCGAACGAAAGCAGCCATCCGAGCTGCGCCGGGGCTGGACCACCGGAACCTGTGCCAGCGCCGCCGCGAAGGCCGCCTACGAGGCGTTGCTGACCGGTGCCTTTCCCGATCCCGTCGAGGTGAGCCTGCCCAAGGGCGAGCGCCCCGCCTTCGCGCTGGCGCGCGAGGAACTGGGCGAGAGGTTCGCGCGCGCCGGCATCGTCAAGGACGCGGGCGATGATCCCGATGTCACCCACGGGGCGCTGGTGATCGCGACGATACGCGAGGGCGCAGCGGGCTCCGGCGTCAGCTTCCGGGCCGGCGAGGGGGTCGGCACGGTGACGCTGGCCGGCCTGCCGGTGCCGCCCGGGGAACCGGCCATCAATCCGGTGCCGCGCGAGATGATCCGCAAGGCGATCGCCGAGGTGGCGGAGCGCTTCGGAGCGAGCGGCGATGTGGAGGTGGAGATCTCCATCCCCGGCGGCGAGGAGATTGCCCGTCGCACCATGAACCCGCGCCTGGGTATTCTCGGCGGCCTGTCGATCCTGGGCACCACCGGCATTGTCCGGCCCTTTTCCTGCGCCGCCTGGATCGCCTCGATCCATCGCGGCGTCGACGTGGCGCGCGCCGCCGGGCTTGTCCATGTGGTCGGCGCCACCGGATCGACGTCGGAGGCAGCCGCCCTTGCCCGCCATCCGCATCTGAGCGAGATGGCCTGTCTCGACATGGGCGACTTCGCCGGCGGGCTGCTCAAGTATCTGCGCGCCCATCCCCTGCCGAGGCTGACCATGGCCGGGGGCTTCGCCAAATTCGTCAAGCTGGCCCAGGGCGCGCTCGACCTGCATTCCGCCCGCAGCCAGGTGGACTTCGAGGACCTTGCCGGGATCATGGCCGACGCCGGGGCCTCGCCGGCGCTGGTCGATGCCGCGCGCCATGCCAACACCGCCAAGGAGGTGCTCGACCGGGCCTCCACTGAGGGCATCGACGTTGCCGCCTGCGTGGCGCGCGCCGCAAAGACGCAGATCCGCGCCGTGCTGCGCGCCGCGGCGATCGATGTCGAGGTGCTGCTGGTCGACCGGGCCGGCTCGGTCGTCGCGCATGAGCCGTTCGATGCGGACACGCACGCATGAGCGGGCCGCTTGTCCTGCTGGTGCTGGGCGGCACGGGGGATGCCCGCGCGCTGGCCGGCCGGCTCGCCGGCGATCCGCGTTTTCAGGCAAGCGTGTCGCTGGCAGGCGCTGTCGACCGGCCCGAGGCCTATGCGCTGCCCGTCAGGACCGGTGGCTTCGGCGGGGCGCAAGGACTGGCTGATTTCCTGAAAGAGACCGGCGTCGCGGGCCTTGTCGATGCAACCCATCCCTTCGCCGCCCGCATCTCGGCAAATGCGGTGGCCGCCGCCGTGGAGGCCGGTGTTCCGCTGCTGCGGCTGGAGCGGCCGCCCTGGCACCCTTCATCGGATGATGACTGGCGCGAGGTCGACGATCTCGACGCGGCGGCGGCGGTTCTGCCGCAAGGTGCCCGTCCCTTTCTGGCGGTCGGGCGCAAGGAGATTTCCCGTTTTGCCGGGCGCGGCGATCTCGACTGCCTGATGCGGATGATCGACCCGCCCGGGCAGGGCGTGCCGCTGCCCCGGGGCAGGCTGGTGCTGGCGCGGCCCTCGGACGATGTCGACACGGAGGCTGCCCTGCTGGAAAGCCACGGCGCCACCCATGTCGTTGCCAAGAACAGCGGCGGGCGCTGGGGCGCGGCGAAGCTTGCCGCCGCCCGCCGGCTCGGCCTGCCGGTGATCATGGTGCGCCGGCCCGAAACCGGAATGGCGGGCGCAGGCGCGGGCGAGAGGGTCGGGGACGTCGCGGCGGCGATGGCCTGGCTGGAGCAACTGGCCGACAAGGCGGCGTCAGCTTGAGGGCTGCCTGCTGCCCGTGAGCCTGAGCCACAGGATTTTCCACAAGTAGCGGACGACGCCGGTCGTGTAGCGCTTTCCGAGGCGGCGCGGCTCCTGCAGGAAGCGGAAGATCCATTCCAGGCCGAAGCGTCGCATCGGCCCCGGCGCGCGGACCACCTCGCCGGCGGTGAAGTCGAACAGCGCGCCGACCCCGAGCGCCAGCGGTACCTCGAGATGCGGGAACAGCCGGTCGATCAGGTATTCCTGCTTGGGATTGCCCATCGCGACGAGCAGGATGTCCGGGCTCGCCGCATTGATCGCGGCGGCAATCCCGGCTTCGTCGTCAGGGCTGAAATAGCCGTCACGCCAGCCGCAGATCTCGACGGCGGGATAGCGGTCCGTGAAAGTCGTGGCCGCCTTTTCCACCACATGAGGATGGGCGCCAAGAAGGTAGAGGCGGGTGCCGGCCGGCGCGGCGGCCAGCAGCGCGGGGATGAAATCGGTGCCGTTGAGATTGTCGGGAAAGCCCGTGCCGGACAGCACGCGGGCGCCGATTTCCGCGCCGATCCCGTCGTTGAGCACCAGAAAGCGCGACAGCGTCCGGGCATAGGCGGCATCGTCCATGGCCAGCAGCAGCCCGTGCGCATTGGCGAAGGCGACGGCGCGCCTTTGCCGCCGCGCGACATGGTCGAGAAGCAGCGCCACGGCCGCCTCCCGCGACAGGCGGGCAAGCTCGACCGGTCCGATTCTCACCGGGCCGCAGGTCGCTTCTGCGCGGGAATCCCCGACTTGGGGCGCTGGCGCTTGCTCGCTCATGGTTGCTGCTTCCGATCCGGTTGGGCAAGGGAATGGACGGTTTCTACTCAATGGGCTGCGAATGTAGGGCGAGCGCCTCTCGAAATGGTGAACAGGTGCCTAACCGACGATGCGATATCGGGAAAGGCAAGGGGCGGTTTTGGGGAAATGTTAACCATGAACGGTGACACTCCAAAGCGCCGGAGCATGTGGCGGAGGGATGCCGCCACGATGCCGGACACGGTGCGATCGGGCTGCAACGACCCCGGCGCCGGACAGGAAGAGCGGTTCTCGAGCATGATAGACATCTACCAGATCCCCGGGATTCTCAAGAAGCGCATCGTCTGGCTGATCGTGCTGCCTCTCGTGTTCGTGACCCTGGCGATGGCGTTTCTTGCGATGCGCACGCCGGTCTACCGGGCGATGGCCGAGATGCTGATCGAGCCGCAGGGCCTGCAGATCGTAGGCAACGACATCGTCGCGCGCGAGGGCGGTGACGCGTTGCAGCGCCTGTCCATCGACAGCCAGGCCTATGTGATCCTGTCGAACGCGGTTCTCAACGAGGTCATCGAGAAACTGGACCTGGAAAAGGATCCGGCCATCACCAAGCCGATCGGTCCGGGCCGGATCGCCCGCCTGCTGGGCCGAAGCGCGCCCGAGCCGACCGCCGAGGACATCCGCGCCGCCGCCGTTGCCGGCCTGCGCGAGAGCCTGCAGGCGATTCGCATCGAGAAGGCCTTCGTTTTCAACATCTACGCCAGCCATCCGGATCGGTTCAAGGCGGCCGCCATCGCCAACGAGGCGGCGCGCACCTATCTCGACGAGGCGCGCCGCTCGCGCGCCGACACGACCCTGCGCGCCAGCGTCTCGCTGCAATCGCAGGCCGAGGACCTGCGCGCGCGGCTGGAGATCGCAGAGGCGGCGGTCGAGTCCTTTCGCGCGGAAAACGGCCTGATCAGCACCGGCCAGCGCGGGCTGGTCGTCGACCAGCAGCTCCAGGACGTCAACACCCAGCTGACCCAGGCCCGCCTGGACCTGGAAAAGGCGAAGGCGAATGCGGATCTTCTCGCCAACCTGACGGTCACCGACATCGAGGCCGGCGGCCTGCCGACCAACCTGCAGACCACCACGCTCGGCACGCTGAGGGTGCAGTATGCCCGCACAGCCGAGCGCGAGGCGCAGGCCGCGACGACGCTCGGCGCCAACCACCCGCAGCTGCGCGAGTTGCGCTCCCAGCTCGACAACACGCGCCGTCAGATCGCCGATGAACTGGCGCGCGTGCGCCGTTCGGTGACCAGCGAGGCCCAGCGCGCCGAGGCCAATGTCGTCGCGCTGGAAGAGGAATCGCGTCGCCTTGCCTCCTCCAATGTCAGCCAGGGCAAGTCGCAGATCCGCCTGCGCCAGCTGGAGAGCGAGGCGGAGTCGCTGAACGCCGTCTACAAGTCCTTCCTGAGCCGTGCCAAGGAGTTGCAGGAGCAGCAGGAGATCGACACGTCCAACTCGCGCATCATCTCGCGCGCGGTGGCGCCATTGTCGCCGACCGGCCCCTCGAGCATCATCGTGCTGCTTGCCGCCGGGTTCTTCGGCTTTGCCCTGGCCGCCGCCGGCAGCGTCGGCTGGGAGATGGTCAACGGCAAGCTGGGATCGGAACGCGAGCTCGTCGAGCGGACCGGGGTGCCGCTGCTCGCCAGCCTGAGCGCGCCCGGGCGCCCCTTGTCTGCCCGGCGCCTGGCGCGGCTGCTGCCGGGCGCGGGAGACCCGGCCGAGGCGGCCGAGCGCCAACTCGCCGTCGCCCGCATCGCCTACGCCCTGCGTCACGCGTTCGAGAACGAACGCCCGGCTCATGTTCTCGTCCTCTCCTCGGGCGATGCCGCGGGGGTCTCCCCGCTGACCAGGGCGATTGCCGCCGGTCTCTACGACATGGGCGAGGATGTCCTGCTGGCGCATATGGACGAGGGCGGGTCCGCCGCCCCCACCCGCCAGGCGCCTGCGGAACCGGAGCAGCTCGCCTCGCCGGCGCGCAGCCGCCTGTCGAGCCTGCGCCGCGAGGCGCAGCCCCCTGCCGAGCCGGCCGCAGCGCGGCGCGCCGCGCCCGCGAGCCCTTTCGCCGTCGAGCGCCTGGACGGGCGCGGCGGCGCGGTGCCCGGTCTGCGCGAGGCGGAGGACGACGAGTTCCTCGTCATCGATGGCGGCTCGGCGCTGTCCAATCCCTATCTGCCGATGCTGCTCGGCTATTGCGACGCGATCGTGCTGGTGTCCGGTGTCGGCGAGACTTCGCGCCGCGATCTCGACCGGACCCTGGCGCTGCTCCAGCCTTGGCAGGACCGGATGATCGGCAATGTGGCACTCGCGGCCTGAGGCGCTGGCAGCGCCCCGCACGGCCGGCCTGCCGGTCCGTCGCCGCCCTTTCGAGGCGCGGCCGGAGCCCTATGACCTGTGGTTGAAGGCGGTCGTTGCCGTCGTGCTCGGCGGGCTTGTCTTCAATTTCTTCCTGGCCTTCGTCAACACCCGCCTGTTCGGCATCTCCGCCAGCCACGTGATGCTGCTGGAGGTGATCCTGCTCGGCATCGGCCTGATGCTCGCGATTGACCGGCGCGTCGATCTCTATGTCGTGCTGATGATCTACCTGGCCTATATGGCCATGATCCTGGCGCTGCGCCCGGAACTCGACCTGAAGGCGATCCGCGACGGGCTGATCCCCATCGTGTTCTACTTCCTGGGTCGGGGGGTCCGCGATATCGAGACCGCCGACCGGCTTGTGCTTGGCTGCGCCGCGATCGTCATCGGCGTCGGGCTCTTCGAGTATTTCCTGCTCGATCTCTTCATCGCCAACGTCAACATCAACGACTACTACGTCGCCCGCGGCACCATCCAGCAGGGCGACAATTTCAACGAGGGCTCGAGCCTGTTCATCAGCGGCATCCGGCCGGAGGGGCGCAACTTCTTCCCCTTCCTCGGCCAGCACCGGGTTTCCTCGGTGTTCCTGGAGCCGGTGTCGATGGGCAATTTCGGCGCGTTCCTCGGCATGTGGGCGCTGTTTCGCAAGGACATGGCGCGGCGAAAGCTGCTCTTTGCCGCCGCAGCGACGGTGATCATCCTGGGCGATGCGCGTTTCGGCCTGTTCGTCTGCTTCGGCTTCGGGGCGGCCTTCGTCGTCCACCGCGTCGTGCCGCGCGTCCTGTGGTGGCTGCTGCCGGCGCTGGTGATTGTCAGCCTCGTGATCTACGGCAGCTGGACGACGCGGCTGAGCTGGGAGGACGATCTGGGCGGCCGCTGGTTCCATGCCGCGCGCCTGTTCCTGAAGCTCGACCTTGCGGGCATTTTCGGCATCTCGGCCATCGACACGTTCCTCGACGACAACGGCTATGCCTACACGCTGCACCAGTTCGGCCTGATCGGCGTCGCCGGATTGTGGTCGCTGTTCATCTTCGCCAGGACGCGCTCCGTCGATGCCTGGCGCTTCCGGGCACTGGTCGCGACCTATATCTGCCTGCTGATGGTGGTCTCGAATTCCCTGTACTCGATCAAGACCGCGGCGCTGCTGTGGCTGTGCGTGGGGGCTGTCGACGTCTGGCCGGGCTTCGCCCGCAAGCCGGCGGTGCAAGAGCCCGCGCGACGCGGTCCCCTCAGCGGCCGGTGACGTCCCGGTAGAGATCCTCGTAGCGCTGCGCGGTACCGGCCCAGGAGTAGGTGTCGGCGACCGCCATCACCTGCGCGCGCACCGCGGCGGGCGCCTTCACCAGGGCCGCATGGGCTTTCTCGATCAGGCGCGCGGTCGTGGGCGGATCGGTGAAATCGCAAAGCGAAATGCCCTCATGCCTGGCCGCGAAGGCGGAGAAGGCGGCATTGCGTTGCACCACGGGCATCAAGCCGGCACTCATCGCCTCGATCAGTGCGATGCCGAAACCCTCGTAGGCGGAGGCGCTGACGAACAGGCTGTTGCGCGCCAGGATGTCCCGGATCTGCGCGTCGGACGGGCCGATATGCAGGTGGACCTTCTCGGTGAGCCCGCGCGCGGCGATCATCCGCGTCACGTCTTCCGCGCTCCAGTCGAACGGGGTGCCGATAATGTCGAGTGTCCAGTTGTCGTCGCGCGCGTTCAGGTCCGCCATCGCGTCGAGCAACAGGTCGACCCGTTTGTTGATGGCCAGCCGGCCGATGGTGACGAGGCTGCGGCGCGGAACGCGGGAGCCGCAATCTCCGAACTTGCCGAGGTCGACACCGTTCTCGATCAGCCGCACCTTCGACGGCGCGATCTCGGAGAATTTCTCATAATCGCTCTGGCTGCAGCAGGCGACTGCGCTGTAGCGGTTGGCGGTCAGCCGGGTCACCGTGCGGAACCAGATCTGCTTGAGCAGGCGGTAGTCCTGGCTGTGAAAGAAGCCGCCATGGGTGGTGGCGACCATCGGTTTGCCGTGGAACGGCGCGGCAAAGGCGAGCGCGTCGAAGAAGAAGTCGACGGCATGCACGTGAACGAGATCCGCGTCGCGGATCGCCGACAGGATGCGGGGCGACATGGGATAGCGCGGCGAGCCGAAATAGGGCAGTCGCTCGATCTCGATCCCGTCGATCACCTCATGCGCCGGCAGCTTGCCGCCGGCGCCGCGAAACACCTCGTCGCAGGTGACGATGCGGATGCGCTTGAACCGGCCCTGCTGGCGCGCGGCCAGGCTGGCGACGAAATCCTCCAGCCCGCCGATGCTCGGCTTGTACTGGCGCACCACGTGCACGAGCGTGTCGCCGGCAAAGACCGGTTCCTGCCCGCCCGCGTCGCTCTCCAGGGGCTCGTTCTCGTGCATCGCCGCCCTCACGTGACCGCTCCCGCGAGGCCTGCAAGCGGGCTTCCGCCACGGCTTGCAAGAGCGCGGAACAGGCCGGCCATGCCGCAGGCGGTGTAAGCGGCACCGTCTTCGGTGTATTCGGCATTCTGCCGGGGCAGGGTGAAGGGGCTGTCGACATGTTCGCTGAACAGGCACCCCGGCGTGGTCGTGACGGCCGAGCGGAACCCGGCCTCGCGGGCGATACGCGGCTCGCGTGGTCCGGACAGCGACGGTGCGCCGTAAGGATAGGCGAAATGCGGAACCTCCCGCTGCAGGCGGTCCTCCAGGAAGCGCTTGTTGTCGGTCATCTCGGCGCGCACATCCGCGTCGTCCAGGAGGGAAAGCGCCCGGTGGCTCACCGTGTGGGCGCCGATCTCGATCAGCGGGTGACGGTCGGCGGCGATCATGTCGGCCTCGTCGATGGCGGCGCGCTCGACAATGTCGGCAAGGTCGATGCCATGGCGCGCGAAGGTCGGGCCGAGCGTTTCGGCGCGGCGGAAATCACCCCACACCCAGGCGAGCGCGCGGCGCAGGCCCGCGATCTTGCTGCCGAGATCCGGACAGGAATAGTGCACGCCCATCGGTTCGATGTCGATCAATTCGCGGTCGCGGAACAGTGCCGTCAGGCCGAGCCACCAGGCGTTGATGTCGCGGGCGATCATGCCGGTCGGCACATAGATCGTCGCGGGCGCCTCGAACCGCTCCATGACCGGCAGGGCGAGATCGATGTTCGAGCGATACCCGTCGTCGAAGGTGAGCACGGCGAAACGGCGCGCCGCCGGATCCTTCAACCGGCGCTGCGCTTCGTCGAGGGTGACGATGTCGCGGCCGGACTTGCGCAAATAAGCCAGGATCCGCTCGAAATCGCCGATGCGGCACCCCTGGTCGAGGTCGCGGCGCGGATCGTGGGTGAAGTCGTGGAACATCAGGATCACGCCGCGCCCGCCATAACGGGCTGCGACCAGGCGGGTCGCGCCGCTTGCGGACAGCACGCGCAATCCAAGCGTCTTGACGCGGCGCTTCCAGCGGTCCGCCCGGCTCAGTCTTGGCGTGATGGTCTGTTGCGCAACCATGCGTCCTGCGAAATGTCCTGTTGCGGCCGGCCTTGCCGGCTCCGGAACCTGCCTCGCGCCGTGCGGGCAGGGCTTGATCTCCTGCACGCTAGCCGCCGCGCGTGAACGACAGGTTGAAGTTTCGCCCTGCCGGCGACCGATTGCCGGTTTGGTAAAGCAATCGTGAACACGGGCGGCCGCCCGGGACGGCCCGATCCGGGTATGGATTTACCGGAAAGGTCCGGTTAAGCCCATTGAACGTTTTTCACCGCCGCAAAGCGCTCTCCGGGTTGGGGACACGGCAGGTTAAGATGTCCGGGCTATTGATCTTCCGATCATCGGCAGGGTCGGGCCGTCCGCCAGGACCGGGCCCCTGCCTTCTGGAAACGGACCGAGGATACCACTGGCTCCATGCGCATATTGATGCCTTGCGCCGCGTTCCCGCCCTTTGCCGACGGGGGAGGGCCGGTCTCCTCCCTGTTGCTGGCGAAGATGCTGGTCGCAGCCGGCCACGAGGTGCGCGTCGTCAATGTCGGCGATGACGACCGGCACGAGGTCTACGAGGGCGTTCCCGTCCACCGCATCCCCAGTCTCAACATCTACTGGAACTATTACACGCCCAGGCCCGCCTGGAAGAAGCTCGTCTGGCATGCGCTGGAGAACGGCAATCCGCGTGCCTTTCTCGCGATGCGCCGGGAGATTGCCGACTTCAGGCCCGACGTCATGCTGACGGTGAGCATCGAGAACACCAATGTCGCCTCCTGGGCGGCGGCGCGCGCAGCCGGCATCCCGGTCGCGCACACCATCTTCAGCGCCTTCATGATGTGCTGGAACGGCGTCATGCAGCGCGAGGGAGAGAACTGCCGCAGCCAGTGCGCCAGCTGCTATGCCGGGTCTTTCGGCCGCCGGCAGTTCTCGCGTCTCGTCGATGCGGTGATCGGCGAATCCCGGGACATCGTCCAGCGCCATCTCGACGAGGGGTATTTCCCCCGGGCAACGCCCTACCGGGTTCCCGCGGTGATCGACGCGGTGCATGCGAACGCGCCGCGCACCCTTGCCGCCGGACGACCGTTCCGCGTCGGCTTTCTCGGCGTCCAGACACGCTTCAAGGGATTTGCGGTTCTCGCGGAGGCCGCGCGCCGGCTGGTCCCGCACGACAATGTCGAGTTCGTCATCGGCGGCACCGGCCGCGACAGCTTCGCGGAGGAAACCCGGGCGCTGTTCCCGGCCGAGCGCACGACGTTCCTCGGCTGGACGACACCGGCAGAGTTCTTTCCGCAGGTCGACCTTCTGGTCTATCCGACCATCGGCCGCGAGGCGTTCGGCCGGGCGACGATCGAGGCGTTCTCGCATGCGGTGCCGGTGATCTCGACCGACATCGGCGGGGTGGCGGAAAACATCGAGGGCGGCGTCAACGGATATCACGCCGCGGCCGGCGACCCGGTCGCCCTTGCGGCCTGTATCGAGAAGATCGCCGGATCGCCGGACCTCTACGCCCGGCTGTCGCGGGGGGCGCTCGAGGCGGCCGCGGACTATCTCGAACCGGCGGTGCGCACGATCCTGGAAACCGCGCTTGCCGAGACGCTGGCGCGTCGCGGGGCGCCGGCGGGCCGGGACCTGCGGGAGGCGGCCAGATGAGACGGCTTCTGGCGCTCGCCGGGCGGGGCGACATCAAGCGGCTGTTCTGGTCGCTGTTCAGCCGGTTCGGCAGCACGGTGCTCAGCTTCGCGGCGCTGTTTGCAGCCAGCCACGCGCTGGAGACCGCCGAATACGGCCTTTACATCTTCCTGTTCTCGGTCGGCACCTCGCTTGGCGTGATCTTCGTCTTTGGCCAGCATGTCGTTCTGGTGAAGCATTTCCGGCTGAAGGACCATGCCCGGGGCGAGACCAACCAGGCGCTCTTCGTCTTCAACGCGCTCTGGCTGGCGGCCGGCTGCGGCGGCCAGCTTGTCGCCGCCCTCGTGCTGTGGTGGTTCGCCGACGGGTTGCCGAGCCCTTACAACGCGCTGCCGATCGCGCTGCTGTTCGGCGCCGTGTTCACGCTCAGCGAGTATCTCCAGAACTATTTCCGCATCCACGGCCAGATCGTGCTGGCGCTGGTGCCGCGCGAAAACCTCTGGCGCCTGCTCTGCGCCCTTGTCCTGCCGCTGCTGGCCTGGGCCGGCTATCTGACCAGCGGCGCGGCGGCAACCGAGATCGTCACCGGCCTGCTTGTTGTCACGGTCGGCTACCAGGTGGCCCGCTTCGTCGCGCAGGAGGGTCTTGCCTTCCTGCGGCCGCCGGCGCGCAGTGGCGACATTCCCTGGCGGCGGTGGAACCGCGAGACGCTGAATTTCACGGCCAACGGCTTCTTCAATTCGGCCGCCTCCTATCTGGAAACGATCCTGATCGGCATCGCCATCGGGCTGGAGGTCGCCGCCTTCTATTTCGTCGCCTATCGCATCGCCATGCTGCTGACGCTGCCGGTGCTGGCCATCGACACCGTGAGCGTGCCGCTGATCTCGGCCAAGTTCCAGGAAAACGACCGTGCCGGGGCGCAGCGTCTCGTGGCGATGCTGTCGGCGGGAAGCTTCGCCCTCGCCGTGGTCGGCGGCGTCTTCCTGTTCGTTCTCGGTCCCTTCATCCTGCATCTGTTCGACCCGGCCTTCGTCCAGCATTTCGACGTGCTGGTGCTGCTCTCGCTGGCAGCGATCAGCCATGCCTTCTTCGGTCCGGGCACCTGGCTGATCATGATAGGCGGGGGCGAATCCTACCTGCTTCGGATGCGCAGCGTCGTCTTCGTCTTCTACGGCGCCATGCTCTACGTGCTCGGCACCCGCTACGGCCTCGACGGCGTCGCCATCGCCGGCTGGATCCAGCTCGTCGCGGTGCATCTGCTGTCGCGGCGCTGGGTCATGCGCAACTGGCAGGTCGACAACATGGCAACCGCCTTCTTTCGACTGCGCCGCGCGGACCGGCGCGCGCGGGAGGCGGGCGGGCCGGTCCCGATTCCGGCGAGGGGAGGCGGCGATGGCGCCGTCTAGTCGGCCGCTGCGCCGGTTCGCGGCAGCCCTTGCGGCGCTGGCAACGCTGCTGCCCGCACCGGGGCTGGCCGAGTGCCTGCGCGGCGCCAATGTGGCGGGCGCGGAGTTCGGCGACCTGCCGGGCGTCGCCGGCCGGACCTACATCTATCCCTCGCGGGCAACGCTTGCCTATCTGCGCGGCAAGGGCATGAACGTTGTCCGCCTGCCGTTCCGCTGGGAGCGGTTGCAGCCGCGCCTGAACGCGCCGCTCGACAAGGCCGAGCTGGCACGCATCGACGAGACGGTGGCAATGGCCACCGGCATGGGCCTCGCCGTCATTCTCGACCCGCACAACTATGCGAAGTATCGCGGGCACATGGTCGGATCGGCAAAGGCGCCATCCTCGGCCTTTGCCGATTTCTGGCGACGCCTGGCGCCCCGCTATGCCGGGCGCGGCGACGTCATCTATCTCCTGATGAACGAGCCGGCGCATATCTCCGCCGCCGACTGGCTGCCGTCCGTCAACGCCGCGATTGCCGCGATCCGCGAGGCGGGCGCCGACAATCTCGTCATGGTGCCCGGCACCATCTGGACCGGCGCCTCGCACTGGTTCGAGGATCAGCCCGGCGGTTCCAACGCCGAGGTGCTGGCACGCGTCGCCGACCCGCTCAACCGCTACGCCTTTGACATCCATCAGTACCTCGATGCCGACTTCTCGGGCACCAAGACCGCCTGCGACCGGGTCGGGGACGCCGTTGCCGCCGTCGACGCGATGACGCGCTGGCTTGCCGAGACCGGCAACAGCGCGTTTCTGGGCGAGTTCGGCGGTCATCCGCGTCCCGACTGCTATCGTGGCCTGGCGCGCATGGTCGGGCGTATCAACTCCCGGCCTGACGTCTGGCTCGGCTGGGCGATCTGGGCGGCCGGCGACTGGTGGGGCGACTACCCCCTTTCCGTCCAGCCGGTCGAGGGCGGCGACCGGCCGCAACTGGTCGCGATCTCGCGGCTGATCGAGCGACGCAGCCCGGAGGAAAAGGCGTGCAGCGCCTTGAAGAGACAATGAACCGGCGCGCGCTCGAGGCGATGCGCCCGCTTTGCCTGGCGCAGACCTTCGCCCAGTTGCATCCGGCGGAGGGCGATGTCGGCATCGTCATCTGCGAGCCCTGGGGTTACGAGGCGCTCTGTGCCCGCCGCTCCCTGCGCATCCTCGCCGACCGGCTGGCGGGTCTCGGCTATCCGGTGCTGCGCTACGACCAGCCCGGCTCCGGGGACGCGGCCGCGGAGGCCGCCGATATCGACGGCCTGGAACCGTTCCAGGCGACCCTTGCCGAGGCCTGTGACACCCTGCGCCGGGTAACGGGCGTGCGTGCGGTCGTGCTTGTCGGGCTTGGCCTGGGGGCGGCCTTGGCGGCACGCCATGCCGAGATTCATCCCGGGGGAACGTCCGGCCTTGTACTGCTCGCGCCGGTCGTGAAGGGCCGCACCTGGCTGCGCGAGGTGCAGGCGCGCGCCATGATGATCGGCGAACTGACCGGCAGTGCGCCCGAGCCGCGCGCCGGCGAGGCGCTGGCGATCGCCGGCCTGCCGATGAGCGAGGGGCTTGCCGGCGAGATTCGCGGCCTCGACATCTCCGCAACGGCGCTTGCAGGCGATCTTCCGGTGCTGGTGCTGGCCCGGGACGGGCGCCCGGCCGAACTCGCCCTTGCCGCCTCGCTCTGCGCGGACGCGGAAAGCGGGCAGGGCGTCATGGCGGGGTATGACGAGATGATGGGCGACCCGACCGGCGCCGTGCCGCCGCTTGCCGATTTCGGCCGGGTCGAAGCCTGGCTGCAGCATGCGCGTCCCTGCCGGCCCGGGAATGACGCCGGCGCCGCGGCGCCCGCCTTGCCGCCGGCGGTTCTTGGCATCGATGGCGTCACCGAGGAGGCGCTGGTTTTCGGCGCGCAGGAAAATCTCTACGGCATCTGGTGCGCGCCGCGCGCGGACGCTGTGCCTGGAATGCGTCCTGTTATCCTGCTCAATGCCGGCGGCGTTCCACATGCGGGCTGGGCGCGGGGCACGGTGGAGCTCGCCCGGGGCCTGGCGCGATCCGGCATTGCCTCGCTGCGTTTCGACGTGGCCGATATCGGCGACAGCCGGCCCGGGCCCGGCGCTCCGCCGGTGGTTCATTATCACCCGGACCAGAACGGGGAACTCGCCGCGGCGCTCGACCTGGCGCTTGCCCGCGTGCCGGCGGACGGCGCGGTTGTCACCGGGGCCTGCGGCGGCGCCTACCTGGCGCTCAATGGCGCGGTCGCGGATCCGCGCGTCGCCCATGTGGTCGCGGTCAACCTGCAGCGCTTCCTCTGGGATCCGCGCGACGACGTGGCGGAGGTGCTGCGCTTCGGTCACGCCTCGGCGCGCGACTACGGCCGCAAGATGCTGAGCGTGGAAAAGTGGAAGCGGGTGCTTTCGGGCAAGACCAGCGCCTTCGGCATCCTGCGCAGCCTGGCCAACCGGGCCTACCGAACCGGCGAACGGCGTCTTGCGCCCTGGCTCTTCGGCCTGCTGCCCTTCTCACGGCTGTACAACACCGTCCACGCCAACCTGGCGGCCCTGGCCCGCCGCGATGTCACGGTCGATCTGGTTTTCAGCGAGGGCGATCCGGGGCTCGCGCAGATGGATCTCTTCTTCGGCGCCGGCTGGTCGCGGCTCGATGCCTTTGCAAACATGCGGGTCACGATGCTCGCCGATGCCGATCACAACCTGACGCCGCGCGCCGCGCGCCGGATCGTCGCCGACCATGTCACGGTCGCGGCTGCTGCCTTGCGCGCGTCCGAGGAACGGTCGGGTGATCAGGCGGCGGAATAGGGAACCGGCGATCCGCCAAGCGCCCTGACGCTGCCTTGCGGCACGGCATCCGTGCCCGGATCGCGGGGCACGAGGGTCACCGTGCGGACCGCGCCCGGCGCCAGATGGAACCAGTTGTCGCGCGGCAGGAAGTTCGGGTCCTCGATGGCGAGGCTCTGCGCGACCCGGTCGCTTGTCAGGTGCAGCTCCCACGATCCGTCTTCGGCCTTCGACACGCTCGCCTCGACGCGCGCGCCGCGCGCCGCCTTCGCGCGGCCGAGCGGGAAGTGGAACGCCTCGCCGAGACGGGCTCCGGTTTCCGGGTCGCTGAGCGCGACATGGACGCAGTCATGCGAGGCCGGGCCGAAGCGGAAGGCATGGGTCGTGTCGAAGAAGGCGCCGATCAACTCCGTCGCGGCGAAGCGCTCCGCGCCATGCGCGCCGATCTCGAAGTCCCGTGCACCGCCGGCGACCGGAAGCGCTCCGTCGCGCAGGCAGGCAAGCTCGACGCGCAGCCGGCGCGGGTTCGGCCCGTCATTGATGATGTGGATGTCGAGCCCGTTGGTGCCCTCGTCGGTGACGCTGACGCGCAGCGGCGCAAAGGCGCGGCGCAGCGCGTGCCAGGCCGATTTCGGCACGCCGTCGCTTGCGACGACGCCCCAGCCGGCGCCCGGCATCAGGTCCTGGAAGGTCCACACCAGGGCGCCCCGGCAGCTTGAGCCGGCGCGCCGCCATTCGGCGAAGGTTGCCTCCATCACTTCGGCGACCGCCGCCCGGCCATGATCCAGATAGGAGGCCGGATCGCCGTAGCGCAGGTCGAGCGGGTCGGTGCCGTAAAGCTCCCGCACATAGTGGTCGCGCACGTCCTCGAAGTCCCACCCCACGTCGCGGTCGCGCGGTACGCCGCGCTTCCAGTCGGGATGGTGGCAGGGAGCGTTTTCGGCGTCTGGCAGGCAGCCGGCCTCCGGCACGTTGGAGAAGGCGAGGCATTCGGCGGCAAAGCGCACATTGGCGCGCCTTGCATCCTCCAGCGGCCGGCGATAGGCGCCGACGCCGTAGTAGTGGGCAATGCCCTCGTTCGGCGAGAACGGCATGGCACCGCCCGAGGGCGAATTGGCGACATAGGGCACGTCCGGACGCATGCGCGCGGTGGCGCGCGGCAGGATCTCCTCGGTGAGCGGCGTGCGCCAGCGCGTTTCCGGCAGGCCCATCATCGCGCCCTGCTGGTGCATCTCGCTGCCCCCGCAGACGACCGCAAGCGAGGGCGAGGCCATCGCCCGGGCAAGCAGCTCCTCCGTCTCCGCCTCGACCACGGCGGCAAAGTCCGGATCGGAGACGGGATAGTCGAAATTGGCGAAGGGAAGGTCCTGCCAGACGAGAATGCCGGCCTCGTCGCACAGCTCGAAAAAGGCGGGCGTCTCCGGCGCCATCGTGCCGCCGATCCGCAGCATGTTCATGTTGGCGTCGCGGGCAAGCCGGATCCACGGTTCGTAGGCGGACCGGTCTCCCGGCAGGGAGACGATGTCGGCGGATGTCCAGACCGCGCCCCGGCAGAACACCGGCACGCCGTTGACGAGGAGGCCGAAGCCCTTGCCGTCCGCGCCATGGTCGACCTCGATGCGCCGGAACCCGGTGCGCGCCAGATGGATGCGCGCCTCGCCAAGGACAAGCCCGACATCGTGCAGATGAGGCGTTCCGTGGGTGTGCGGCCACCAGGCCTCGATGCCCGGCAGCAGAAGGTCAGCGGCAAGCCGCCCCTCGCCCGCCTCTTCCAGCGGGGCGTCCCAGCCGGCGCAGGCGATTGCGGCAGTCCCCTCTGCGAGACGCGCGGTAAAGCCCGGCCCGGGACGGAAGGAGACGGAAAGCCTGCCGGTGCCGTCGCCCGTCAGGCTGCTTTCGATGCGCAGGTCCTCGACCGCGATCCTGGCTGCGGGCACCAGCGCCATTTCGCGCCAGGGGCCGGCCGCATGCACGTTCGGGCACCAGCCGGGCATGTGGCCGAGCAGTGTCGTGCGTACCAGCCGCAGGCCCGGTTCGCTGACGAGCCTGGTGCGCCAGCGCGCCCGCGGACCCTTGCGGGAAAGATGCGGTTGAAGCGCGCGGAAGCAGAAGACGAGCTCTGCCGGTCCGTCGATATCGAGCCGGATTTCCTGGCCCGCATACATGCTGTTCGAAACGAGGATCGGCGCGCCGTCGAGCCACGCCTCGCAGATCGTGGCAAGGCCCGCGCAGGCAAGCACATGGGGACCGGCTGCGTCCGGTTCGATCCGGCAGCGATACCAGACGTCGCTGTCATGCAGCGGGGTTGGCGCGTTGCGCGAGAATCGCCCTGCCGCCTCAAGCGCGGCGGCGGCCGTGCCCGGCACCACGGCCGGGATCCAGTCGGCAGCCCGGTCCGTCGCAAGGGGGGGCATCGCGGAAGGGTCCGGCCAGACGCCCGATGGCGTCACCGTCATGTGCCACTGCGCATCGCAGAGAAGGCTGGCGTCGGGCGCGATCCCGGCAAGGCTGATCATGCGCCGGTGTCCCGCACCGCGCCGTCAGGCGGCACGATGCCGCCCTCCGGTCTTGCTGTCCTGGCGGAGCTTTGCGTCGAGCCCGCCGGTCAGCGCATCCCAGCCGGCGGCCGCCGGGGAAAGCGCCTCGGCAAGGCCGGTGAAACGCTTGCGGGCAAGCGCCCGGGCGAGCTGGAACTGGATCGTCTTGCAGCACTGCGCGATGGCCAGCGCGGCCTCCGCTTCCCTCTTCAGCTCCTCGCCGGCGAGCCAGTCGAGATGCGTCGCGGCGAGCTCGAAATTGGCGCCCGCCTGGCGCAGCGTGTTGAAGGCATATTTGTGGAAGTCCTCGAAGGGTCGTTCGGACAGCGCCTCGATATCGGCGGCGAAGGTTCTTGCATAGGCGGCAAAGGGGTTTTCCGCCGGCCGCCGCGCCAGGTGCCCGGCGAGCAGTTCCCGCGCGGTCTCGCGAAGCTCGAGCGCCGGGGCCGCGTCCGGGAACTTGGCGAATTCGGTATAGGGCAGGAAGGGCAGCGCCTGCGCGAAACCGCCGCGCTGGAAGACGCCGTCGAAATCGTCCCCGGAAAGCTCGAAGAAGCCGCCATTGTGGAAATAGCGCAGCACCCGCCCGGCCGCGTCGAGCGCGGTGATCGCCACGGTCGTCTTGCCGTGCTCGATGCGGTAGCTCACCCCTTGCGTGTCCGGCAGGAAGAAACTGTCCACCTCGACGAGGCAGAGCCGGCCGCGCGCGATCTGCATCGCCACATGCCGTTCCACCTGGTCGTAGATCGCAAGTTCCGTGGCGCGGATGCCGTAGAGCGTCTCCAGATCCTCCAGCGGCACCTTGAAGAAGGTGAACTGGTCGCCCTCGAAATCCTGGGCGAGCGTGAAGCCGAGCATGGCGCGCGGCTCCAGCCCGAGGGCGGCAAGCACCTCGATCCACAGGTCGACATAGCAGTTGGTTTCCGGCCAGATACGCTCCGCGTCATGCAGCGCGTGCGGGCGGTAGCCCTCGGCCGAAAGGGTGTGCAGCCGGTCGAACATCGCGGCTCAGCCCCACAGGGCCTTGCGCACGTCCGCCGGCCAGTCGGCCGTCTCCAGGCCGTGGCGGGCAAACAGCGCCAGCGCGATCCGCTCGAGCCCGAAACCGACGCAGGCGGTGTGGGCGGTCGCGCCGTCGGCGGTCTTCAGGCCCCAGGTCGTGCCGAAATGATCCTGGTGGTAGTTGAAGCTCAGGCACGCGGTCTTGTTGGCCGACGATGTCACCGGGATCAGAAGCTCGAACTTGAGTTTCTGCTCGCGCTGGCTGTTGCCCATCATCTTGCCGGCACGGCCGAAGAACGGGTCGTTGGCCGTATCGAGTTCCGGCTCGAGGCCGACGGCGGAAATCAGCTTCTGCCCGCGCTCCATCCAGTCCTCGCGGAAATCCATTACCTGTTCGGGCGTGCCCATGCGGACATATTCGCGCATGCGGAAGAGCTGCATGCGCGCCGGGTCCTTGGACGGCTCGTGGCGGAAGCAATAGGACTGCAGGTCGAAAAGCCCGCCGCCCTCGGGCAGTGCACCGCGCCGCGCGATGGTCGGGTAGAGCGGGTAGCAGGCGGCCGGCGTCAGCACGATCTCGGTCGCCTTTTGCCCCTCCGTCCAGTCACCGCCTTCGGAGATGCACTGCAGAAGGTTCATGTGGTCGAGCTCGCAGCCGCAGAAGCTGTGTACCGTGCCGGCCAGCTGCGGGAAGCTCTTCATGTAGCCCGAGCCTTCGAAATGGGCGCGGTTCATGCCCGGCGGGAAGCGGATCACTTCCGGCGTCTCGGCCTTGGGCGCGTGGGCATCGATCAGCGCCTCGAAGCGGGCGATGACGTCCTCGAAAGCGCCGCCGCGGCCATAGAGGCCGTCGACGCCGGTGTCGATCAGCAGGCCGGCATCGAACAGCCGGTCGAGCAGCGAACTCTGCATGTCCATGGGTGTTCCCCTCCTCAGCCCAGCAGGCTGGTGTCCTGCTTGTGGACGAGCAGCATGGTCGACGTATTGCCGAGAATGCGGTCGTTGGAAATCATCAGCTGGGCCGAATGCGCGTCGCGCAGGTGCCGGCCGAGGCTGAAGGGCGTGCCGTTCTTGTATCCAAGGATGCCGCAGATCAGCATGCAGTGGTTGATGATGGTCAGCACCGTCTGCGAACTGGCGATCTTCAGGTTGTTCATGGCGACGGAAAAGCTCATCGCCGACAGCTTGTCCTCGTCGCCCTGGGCGACGGCGTATTTTTCCAGCGCGGCGACGATGCTGGCCTTGACCCCCTGCAGCAGGCTGGAGGCCTCGGCGACGCGCAAGGCGCCCGGCGGGGTCTGGTCGGGGCTGCGCCTTGCGGCGGCGCGCACGAACGCCTGCGCCCGGGCAAAGGCATCGGCGGCGATGCCGTACCAGACCGCGCTCCACAGGATGTGCGAATAGGCGAGCATCGACTGGGCCGCGATCTCGGCGAAGGGCCGTGGCAGGATCTGCTCCGCCGGCGCCTCGCCCTTGAACAGGAACCCGTCGGAACAGGTGCCGCGCATGCCCAGCGTGTCCCAGACGTGGGTTTTTTCCAGCGTGTACTGGTCTTTCAGGAAGACCGTCAGCACCTGGTCGCTGGCGGCCGCATCGGCATGGGCGCGCGAGGTGATCAGGATGGCGTCGGCCATGTCGCCATAGGAGATGACGGTCGCGTCCTTCTCCAGCCGGCAGGTGTCGCCGGCGACCTCGATCGCGCAGATCGAGTTGCGCAGGTTGCCGCCGATGCCGCCTTCGGTGGTCGCCGAGGCAAGCAACAGCTGCTCGCCGGCCACGCGCGCCATGAAGGCGCGGTGCCAGGGCGCGCCCTCGCCATGGCTGACAAGGCTCGAAGCCTTGATCTGGTGCATGGCGAAGACCATCGCGGCGGCCGAGCAGGCCTGGCCGAGAATGGCGCAAAGTTCGGCGATTTCCGCGATGGTGGCGCCATCGCCGCCCAGCTCCGCCGGGATCTGCGCCCCGAGCAGGCGCTCGGTCCGCAGCGCCTCGACCGCTTCCTCCGGGAAGCGCGCCCGGGCGTCGACGTCGTCCGCGTGAACGGCCGCGATCTTGGCGACGCGGCGCATCCTCTCGCAAAGCGCCGGCGTTCCGGCATGGGCGGGGCTGTGCATGTTCATCAGGCGGCCTGGTGGTCTGCGACCAGACCGGACACGGCGGCGGAAATCGCCGCGATGCTGGCGAAGGTCTTGCGGTTGAGCAGGTTCTCGGGGAACTCGACGTCGAACTTCTCCTCCAGCGCCAGCATCAGCTGGACCGAGGCGAAGGATGACAGCCCGGCGGCATAAAGATCGGCCTCGTCGGCCAGGGTGCCGACGTCGACCGGCAGCTTGCCGTGGCTGGCGACGATATTGCGGACTTCGTCGGTGATCGACATGTTCGCTCTCCTGGTAATGTTGTAAATCGAATGCAATGTTCTTGGCCGCCCATACACTTGAGGTCGGGGGCGGGTCTTTGCCTGCTTGTCTCACACCGCGATTGACAATCTCTAAAATCGGCGGGCGGAGCGGCGTCTGTTGCTCTGAGGGTTAACAAAGACTTGCCAGCCTGTCTCGCTTCGGGGCGTGCCGGGCCCGTTTCGGGCCTGCGCGGAAGCGGCCGGGCGCCCTGTTCTCCGTGGTGCCCGTTTTAATTGACCGTCCGGTCGATCAATTATTATAGTGTCGCCATTCGTCATTGACGCCGACCGGCATCACAGCCGAAAAGAGCGCTCGACTGCGGAAGGGCGAAACCGGATCCGGTTCGGGCCGCCTTCCGCCAAGACTGGCCACAGGGAGGTTCGCCATGCGCCACGCCTATATCGTCGACTATGTCCGCACTCCCATTGGCCGTTTCGGCGGCGCATTGTCGTCCGTGCGGGCCGACGATCTCGGCGCCGTGCCGATCCGCGAATTGCTGGCAAGGAATGCCGGCGTCGACTGGGCCCGTGTCGATGACGTCATCTACGGTTGCGCCAACCAGGCGGGCGAGGACAATCGCAACGTCGCCCGCATGGCGGCCTTGCTTGCCGGCCTGCCGCAGGAGGTTTCCGGCACCACGGTCAATCGCCTCTGCGGCTCGGGCATGGATGCGGTGATCATGGCGGCGCGCGCCATCCGCGCCGGCGAGGCGGATCTGATGATCGCCGGCGGCGTGGAAAGCATGAGCCGCGCGCCCTTCGTCATGCCCAAGGCGGATGCCGCCTTTTCCCGACATGCCGAGATCCACGACACGACCATCGGCTGGCGCTTCGTCAATCCGGTGATGAAGGCGCAATACGGCATCGATTCCATGCCTGAGACGGCCGAGAACGTTGCCGAGGACTATCATGTCTCGCGCGCCGACCAGGATGCCTTCGCCGCCCGCTCGCAGGCGCGTGCCGTCGCCGCCCAGGAAAACGGCCGTCTGGCGCGCGAGATTGTCCCGGTGACCATTCCGCAGCGCAAGGGCGATCCGGTCGTGGTCGAGCGCGACGAGCATCCGCGCGCCGGCACGACCGCCGAGAAGCTTGCCAAGCTGCCGACCCCGTTCCGCAAGGACGGTTCGGTGACCGCCGGCAACGCCTCCGGCGTCAATGACGGCGCGGCGGCGCTTCTGATCGCGTCGGAAGAGGCGGTGAAGGCCTACGGCCTGACACCGATCGCCCGGATCGCCGGCGGTGCCGCTGCCGGCGTGCCGCCGCGCGTCATGGGCATCGGCCCGGTTCCCGCCTCGCGCAAGCTGATGGCGCGCCTCGGGGTGTCGATCGCGGATTTCGACATTATCGAACTGAACGAGGCCTTCGCCGCGCAGGGACTGGCGGTGATGCGCGAACTCGGCATTGCCGACGACGCCGATCACGTCAACCCCAATGGCGGGGCCATCGCGCTTGGCCATCCGCTTGGCATGTCGGGTGCGCGCATCGTCGGTACGGCGGCGCTTGAAATTGCCGCGCGCGGCGCCTCGCGGGCGCTCGCCACCATGTGCATCGGCGTTGGCCAGGGCATTGCCTGCGCCATCGAGAAGGCGTGAGGCAGCGAAAAGGCGTGAGGCGAGGGCCCGTCGCCACGGGGTTTTGACACGAGAAGGGCGGTGCGCTGGCGCCGCCCTTTTGCGTCAGCCGGGCAGGGCCGCGAGATCCCGGTGGCCGACACGGGCGACGAGACGCGCGTCCGCGACCTGTGCAAGCCGCAGCGCCAGCCAGTTGTCGATCTCGTCGGCGCCGGCCCCGGTTTCGCGCGCCGCCTGCGCCCAGCCCTCGACCAGCAACGTCTGGAAGACGGTCTCTTCGGGCAGCGCCCGCCAGTCCGACAGGCCGTCGACAACGCGGTAGCCTTGCATCCGAAAACTTGCCGCCGCATGGGCATGGGCGGCGGGGCCGAGCGCCGCGCCAAATCCCTTGTCGCCGCCCTGGTGGGCCGCCATCGCCGCGCGCACCGTCTCGTCGAACGGGTGCTCGGGGTCGAGCGACTGTCGCCCGTCATAGGTCAGCATGGCGAGGAACGGCAGGCCCGCACGCCTCAGCGTTCTGGCAAGCTCGTCCAGCCAATCCGCCGAGACAAGATCGAGAAAGGCCGATGTCGTCACTGCGTCGACGCCGTCAAGCAACCCGCCCGAAACCCCTTGCGACAGGTCCGCTTCAACGACCTCCGCCTCGAACCCGTCGCGTCTTGCAAGATCGCGGGCAAGGGCGATCAGCGCCGGGTCGTGCTCGGCGAGCCGCCAGCGCACCGGCATCCCGAGATGCGGCGCCAGCGCCCGCATGGTCGCGCCGGTGCCGGCGCCCAGGTCGAGCACTGTCAGGGGCCGGTTTGCGCGCGTCTGCAAGGTTTCGCCCAGATGGTCGCGGAAGGCGGCGCGCACATCCGCGTTGCGGGCGCGCAGGTCCGCCGGCTCGCGTGCCGCCAGCCAGTCTCCGGTAAATCCGCTCATGAGGGAGTTCTCGCAGGTTCGCCGGATGGTTCGCGAGAGGCGAGCCGGCCAAGCAGATCCGCCAGCCGGCGGGCCTGATCGGCCCATGTCGGCAGGCTTGCCGCATGGGCCCGGGCCGCCGCCGCCATCTGGTGCCGCAGTCCCGGGTCGTCGCAGAGCCGGGCGATGGCCTCCGTGACACCGCTGACATCGCCTGTGGCAAGCACCATGCCGGCAGAGGGCGGCACCGTGTCGCGCACCGCGCCCTCGCCGGTGGCGATCACCGGCAGGCCGTGCGCCATCGCCTCGGCAAAGGCCATGCCATACCCCTCGTAGAGCGTCGTCAGGGTGAAGATGTCGGCGCCGGCATACAGCGCGTCGAGCGCCTGGCGCTCCAGCGCGCCATGCAGGCGGACGCGGTCGCCGAGCCCCTGCCGACTGATTTCCGCCTCGATCCCGGCGGCGCAAGCCGTATCGAGCGCCGGGCTGCCGACAATGTCGAGCCGCAGCGCCCGGTCGGCGAGGCGTGCGACAGCGGCAAGCAGGGTCGGGTAGTCCTTGCGCGGGATCAGCGAACCGACGGCGAGCAGCCGCAACGGTCGTCCGTCATCGTTGTCGCAGGGCGGACGGTTTGTCACTGCGTCGACGCTCAGACCCGGCTCCAGCACGGTGATGCGCTCGCGCGGCACCTTGAAGCCGCCGGTGACGGCCGCAGCTGTCGCATGGCTCGTCGTCACCACATGGCGGGTGAGTGCCAGCGCGGCGCGTTCGCTGGCCAGAAGTTCTCCCGCCCGTGCCGCCGGTATCCCGCTTTCATGGGCAAGCGGGTGATGCACCAGAGCGACAAGGTGCAGGCGGCCGGCATGCGGCCGCGCGACATCGGCCATCACGCCGAAGGCGAGCCCGTCGATCATCACCGCCTGGCCGTCGGGGAGGCGGCAAAGAGCCGCCTCGGCGCGGACAAGCGTTTCGGGTGTCGGTGCGGGATAGCCGTCGCCCAGGGACAAGGCCTCGACCCGAACGCCGATACCGGCGAGCGCCGTCAGCAGCTGCCGGTCATAGACATAGCCGCCGGTCGGCGTCTCCAGCGCGCCGGGGTAGAGGAAGACGAGATCCGCCGCGCGCCTTGCGTCGGCGCCTGTCCCGGTACCCGTACTGGCCCCCGTACTGGCATCGCCTGTCGGCATCAGAGCCGGCCTTCGTACCAGGCCCGCGCCACGTGGCTTTCATGCAGCGTGACACGGATCGCGGCAAGCTCGCCCCCCGGACGGCCGAGCCGATCGCCGCGCGCGGCTTCGGCCAGTGCCTCGAAGATGTGCCGGGTCAGGAACTCGGTCGTGGTGTTCTTGCCGGCAAAGGCGGGGACCTCGTCGAGATTCTGGAAGTTCAGGGGTTCCAGCACGCCCTTCAGCACCTCGTGCGCCCGGCCGATATCGATGACGATGCCGTTCTCGTCGAGCGTCTCGGCCATGAAGGCGGCGTCGACCACGAAGGTCGCGCCGTGCATCTTCTGCGCCGGGCCGAACACGGCGCCCTTGAAGGAATGGGCGATCATGATGTGATCGCGAACTTCGACAGCATGCATGGGCATGTCTCCACTTTGTCGGAACGTTTCGCCGGATCGGACGGCCATCGAGATGGCCGGTGCAAGGTCAACCGTAGTCGATCGGTTGCGCCAGCGCCGCGCGCCGGCCCGCCAGGATGTCCGGCAAGGCCTGAGGCGCGTCGATAAGCCGGATCGGCGATGAAATCAGGATATCAAGCGCGGGATCACGCAGAAGTGACAGGGCCGTCTCCAGCCGTCGGCGATGGGTCCAGCGCGCCTGCCGCTCGGGCGGGATGCGGCCGACCTGGCTGGAACGCAACGTCAGCCGCTGGCTGTGGAAGCCGCCGCCGAGCGTGGCGGTGACCGGCTTCGTGCCGTACCAGCTCATCTCCACCACCTTCGCCTCGGTTCCCGCCAGCGCCAGCGCCGTATCGAGGCCTGCGGGGTGGCCGCTCGCATGGAAGACGAGATCCTGGCCGGTCGGAGCGGTGGCCGGCATCGCGAAACCGGCGCCGAGCGCGCGTGCAGGTGCTTCCTTTGCCGGATCGGTATCGACCAGCGTCACCCGCGTCCCCGGCAGTTGAGCGCAGAGCCGCGCGACGAGAAGGCCGACAACCCCGCCGCCGACCACGGCAATGTGATCCCCCGGTGAGGCGCTGCCGTCCCATAAACCGTTGAGCGCGGTTTCCATGTTGGCCGCCAGGATGGCGCGCAACGGGGGGACATCGGCGGGGACCGGGACCGTGGCCCCGGCCGGAATGTTGAAGAGGGACTGATGCGGATGCAGGCAGAAGACGATTTCGCCGAGACGCGATGCATCGCCGCCGGCGACCTCGCCGACACAGGCATAGCCGTATTTCACGGGGAACGGGAACTCGCCCTCCTGGAAGGGTGCGCGCATGCGCTCCCGCTCGCTTTCCGGCACTTCGCCGGCAAGGACGAGACGCTCCGTGCCAAGGCTCACCGCGCTCCACAGGGCGCGGATGCGCAGGCTACCGGCATCTGGTCCGGGAAGGTGCGTCTCGCGTATTTCCAGCTGTCCCGGGCTCACGCTCCAGAGCGCCTGCGCGGTCTGCGGAATTATTTTCGGGATGTTGCGCTGCGTCACAAATCCTCCTTAGTCCGGCGCGACGTATAGCGCAACAGAACGGGCCGGGCATCCGCTATCGCCGACCATCTGTCTACGAGGTTCTGTTTCATGTTCTACAGGAAATTGCCGTCCCCTCTCAATCCGGACACAGCACGTTGGGGCGTTGCCGAGGCGGGTGGCGATCGGCGCGCGCGCATGGAAACCGAACCCGTCGATGCGCGCCGCGTGGCGCTGCGCCGCGTTGCGTTTTCCGTATTGGTGGTCGGCACCGTCGCCGCGCTGACCGCGCTGTTGGGCGCGAGCTTTTCGAGCAATGGCATCAGCTGGGCGGAGGCGCTGATGATCGCCTGCTTCCTGCTCACACTGCCCTGGACGGCGATCGGCTTCTGGAATGCGGTCATCGGCCTGGCCCTGATGCGCCTGTCGCGCGATCCCGTGGCCGCCGTCTGTCCGCTCTCGCCTGGCGATCCGCACGCCGCCAGCCCCGCCTCCACCGCGATCCTCTCCTGCATCCGCAACGAGGATGTCGACGAGGTGTCCCTGCGCCTCGATGCGATGGCCGCCGATCTCGACCGCGCCGGCCGCGCCTCGGGCTTCGCCCTCTATGTGCTCAGCGACACCAATGACGAGGACATCGCCGCGCGCGAGGCGCGTGTCTTCGCCGCCCTTGCCGAACGCTGGGCCGGCCGGCTGCCGGTCATCTACCGCCGCCGCACCGACAATCCCGGCTTCAAGGCCGGCAACATCCGCGATTTCCTCGGCCGCTGGGGCAGCGCGCATGACTATGCCATCGTGCTCGACGCCGACAGCTTCATGTCGGCGCGCACCATGCTCGACCTCGTCGCCAGGATGGATGCCAATCCGCGCCTCGGCATTCTCCAGACGCTCGTCGTCGGCAGCCCGACGGTCAGCGCCTTCGCCCGCATCTTCCAGTTCGGCATGCGCCTCGGCATGCGCTCCTACACGCTGGGAAGTGCCTGGTGGCAGGGCGATTGCGGTCCCTATTGGGGCCACAACGCCATCTGGCGGGTGAAGCCCTTTGCCGAGCATTGCGAGCTTCCCGTCCTGCCGGGCAGGGGACCGCTGTCGGGCTGGGTGCTCAGCCACGACCAGGTCGAGGCGGTGCTGATGCGCCGCGCCGGCCACGAGGTGCGGGTGCTGCCGGTGGAGACGGAGAGCTTCGAGGAGAACCCGCCCAACCTGCTGGAGTTCATCCGCCGCGAACTGCGCTGGTGCCAGGGCAATCTCCAGTATCTGAAGCTCTTGGGCCTTGCCGGGTTGAAACCGGTGAGCCGCATCCAGCTGGTGCTGGCGATCCTGATGTTCGCCTCCGCCCCCGCCTGGCTGACCTTCATGGCCACCGGCGCGGTCATCGTCGCGCTGGGCGGTGCCGAGCTGATCCGCTTCGAGGAGGTTTCCGGCTTCACGCTCTTCGTCATCGTGCTGACAATGATCTTCGCGCCGAAAATCGCCACCTTTCTCGACATTCTCGCCGATCCGAAGCTGCGCCGTGCCTTTGGCGGCGTGCCGCGCATCGCCGCGAGCTGGTTCGTCGAGCTCGTCTTCGCCGCCCTGATGGCGCCGGTCATCGCCGTTGCCGTGTCGCTCTTCATCGCCGGCCTGCCTTTCGGCAAGGCAATCGGCTGGGGCGCCCAGATCCGCGACAACCGCACCCTGCCGCTCGGCCTTTGCGCGGCCAAGCTCTGGCCTCAGACGCTGTTCGGCCTTGCCGGCTTCGCTTGGGCGGCCGCCTTCGCGCCGGGCCTCGTCTGGCCGCTGCTGCCGGTGATCCTCGGCCCGGCGCTGGCGATCCCCTTCGCACGGCTGACCTCGGGCGCGGCGGCGGGGCGCCTGGCGCTTGCCTCGCGGCTCTGGCGCCTGCCGGAGGAAGCCGCGCCGCCCGACTGTCTGTTGCCGCTGCGCCTCCCGGCGCATGCCTCGCTCGGCGTCAGCTTCGGCCGTCCCGCGCCGCTGTTTGCCGGCGAGATGGCCAAGGCGGAGGCGTGAGGCCGAGCCTTCCCCCATTGCCGCCCGGGATCACGCCACTGTCGCGCCGGCGTGATCCCGGGCGATGTCCTTCTCGCGTGTCGTTGACTTGAACGGATCGGCCTGCCGGCTCACCTTGGGTGCACCGGCGCGGCAGGGGCCGCGGTGACATACCCAAATGGCCGGGATCAGGGAGACATGTCATGCAACGCTCGCTCGCCGCACGGGAGGGAACCGCCAGTGTCTTTCCCCCGCTCACGCTCGCCACGCTCGTCACCGCGCTGATCGCCGGCGTTCTCGCCGACGGCACCTGGGAGATCTGGGCGCGTTTCATCACGCCCTACTGGGTCGGTGGTCCGCTGCAGCCGGCCGCCCTCGTCCAGTCGGTCTTCGGCTTCAGCAATTTCACGCTGGCCGAGATCGTCCATCTCGTCGTCGGCGTGGTCTTCTATCCGCTCGGTTATCTCTTCATCGCCAAGCCGATTGCCGACCGCTTCCTGCCCTTCCTGCCCTGGCCCATCGTGGCGCTTGGGTTCGGAACCGGCCTGTGGGTCTTCGCGCTCTACATCATGGCGCATCTGATCGCGGGACTGCCGCCCTTCCTCGGCTTCATCCAGTTGACCTGGGCCTCGCTTGTCGGCCATCTGCTCTTCGGTCTGGTCACCGGTCTGGTCGTGCGGCTGCGCATGTCTTCGTGAGCGGACCCGCCCGGCGAGACGCCACCCGTGAACGCGAGAGAACATGACGCTGCCTGATTCCGATCCCGCCGCTTCCGCTACAACCGGCGGGGGCGGTCCGCTCTCCGGCCTCAGGGTCCTCGACCTGTCGCGCATCCTGGCAGGCCCCACCGCCACCCAGCTGCTCGGCGACCTCGGCGCCGACGTGGTCAAGATCGAGCGTCCGGGAACGGGCGATGACACGCGCGGCTGGGGCCCGCCCTTTCTGCGCGACGCGCAGGGGAGAGAAACGCGCGAAAGCGCCTACTATCTTTCCTCCAATCGCAACAAGCGTTCGCTCGCCGTCGACCTGGCCAGCGAGGCGGGCGTCGCGCTCATTCGCCGGCTGGCGCGCCGGGCCGACGTGCTGGTGGAGAATTTCAAGGTCGGCGATCTGGCCGGCAAGGGGCTCGGCTACGCGGCGCTTGCCGCCGACAATCCCGGCCTGATCTACTGCTCGATCTCCGGCTTTGGCCAGGACGGACCCTATGCTGGCCGCGCCGGCTACGACTTCCTCATCCAGGGCATGGGCGGACTGATGTCGCTGACCGGTCGTCCCGACGCGGAAGGCGGCGAGCCGACCAAGGCCGGCGTCGGCATCGCAGACGTCATGTGCGGCATGTATGCCTCGAACGCGATCCTGGCGGCACTCCATCACCGCAGCGCGACCGGCCAGGGCCAGCATATCGACGTGGCCCTGCTCGACACGCAGGTCGCCTGGCTGATCAACCAGGGGGCCGCCTATCTCACCGATGGCAACGTGCCGCCGCGTCGCGGCAACGCCCATCCGGCCATCGTCCCCTACAACGCCTATCCGGCCCGCGACGGCGCCTTCATCCTCGCCGTCGGCAACGACGCGCAATTCGCCCGCTTCTGCGAGGTGGCAGGCGAACCGGCGCTTGCCCGCGACCCGCGTTTTGCCCGCAATGCCGACCGGGTCCGGAACCGCGCCGCGCTGGAACCGGAAATCGAGCGGCTGACGGCTTCGCGCGACAAGGCCGACTGGATCGCCGCGCTGGAAGCGGCCGGCGTGCCCTGCGGCCCGATCAACGATGTCGGTGAGGTGTTTGACGATCCGCAGGTCCGCCATCGCGACATGCGCATTTCCATGGCGCACGAGAGTTCCGCCACAGGCGAGGTCTCCCTGATCGGCAATCCGCTGAAACTCTCAAGAACACCGGTGACCTATCGCCATGCGCCGCCGCGCCTTGGCGCCGATGCCGCCTCCGTCCTGTCCGGCTGGCTCGGCCTTGGCGAGGGGGATATCGGGGAGCTGGCGCGCGGCGGCGCGATTGCCACCGGAAACGAAGCAGGAGACGACGAGGCATGACCAGCGGCGCGGACCTGATCGCGGCGAAGCTTGGCCAGGCAGGCTGCCGCCACGCCTTCGGCATTCCCGGCGGCGAGGTGCTGGCGCTGATGGGCGCGCTCGATGCGGCCGGCATTGCCTTCCATCTGGTCAAGCACGAGAATGCCGGCGGCTTCATGGCCGAGGGCGCCTGGCATGCCGAGGCGCGCGCCGGCCGCAACGCGCCGGGTGTGCTGCTTGCAACGCTCGGTCCCGGCGTTGCCAATGCGGTCAACGCGGTCGCCAACGCCTGGCAGGACCGGGTGCCGCTGATCTTCCTGACCGGCTGCGTCGATGCGGCCGAGGCGGAGACATACACGCATCAGGTCTTCGACCACCAGCAACTGCTGCGGCCCATCGTCAAGGCGAGTTTCCGCGCCAGCCGGGGCACACTGTCCGCCATGATGGACAAGGCAATCCTCACCGCGATGGAGGGGCAGCCGGGTCCGGTGCATGTCGACGTGCCCATCGGTGTCGCGGAAGGGGAAACGGACGAGGCCCTGCACCCGTTGCCCCCCTTTGGCGATCCGCGCGATCTGGCGCCTGCCGGACCGGCGCTGGAGGCGGCGAGTGCCCTGTTGGCGGGAGCGGAACGGCCCATCGCCATTGCCGGCGTCGACGCGGTCAACGAGGATGCCGGCGCCGCGGTCGCCGACTTCTGCCGGCACTTCAACGTGCCGCTCATCACCACCTACAAGGCCAAGGGGCTGCTGGACGAGGCCGATGCGCTGGCGCTGGGCGGGGCGGGGCTGTCGCCGCGCGCCGATGCCCATCTGTTGCCGCTGCTCGCGGCCTCCGACTGCGTCCTGCTCCTCGGCTACGACCCGATCGAGATGCGCGTCAACTGGCGGGATCCCTGGTCGGCCGATGCTCCCGTCGTGGAAATCGCCGCCGCCCCGCGCCGGCACGGCATGCACGCTGTCCGCCATCGGCTGCCCTGCGGCGTTGCGCCGGCGCTTGCCGCCCTGGGGCGCGGGATCGCGCCGCGCGCCACATGGCCAGGCGGCGAGATCGCGGCCGCACGCGCCGCCCTTGCCGCGCAATTCGCGCCGGAACCCTCCGGCTGGGGGCCGGCAAGCGTCTTCCATGCACTGCGCGCCGCCCTGCCGCCGGGAACGGTCGCCACCGCCGACAGCGGCGCCCACCGCATTCTGGTTTCGCAGGTCTGGGGGGCGGATTTTCCGCGCGCGATGCTGCAGTCCTCGGCGCTGTGCACCATGGCCTGCGCCCTGCCGCTGGGCATCGGCCATGCACTGGCCGAGCCGCGGCGCCCGGTGGTCGTTTTCGTCGGCGATGCGGGGCTTGAAATGGGGCTCGGCGAGCTGGCGACGCTGCGCGATCTCGGCCTGCCGGTCATTGTCTGCGTGCTGGTCGACGAAAGCCTTGCGCTGATCGAGCTGAAGCAGCGCGCCGGCCAGCGCGCCAATGTCGGCGTCGATTTCGGCGGCACGGATTTCCCGGCCCTGGCCAGGGCCATGGGCGGTCACGGCGTCTGGGTGGACGACACGGAAACGCTCGCCCGCGAGGCCCGCGCGGCGCTCGCCCGAGGCACCTACACGCTGCTGGCCTGTCGCATCGGCCGGCGCGCCTATGACGGCAAGTTCTGAGGAATGTGCGGCGCCTCCCTGAAACGCGACATGTAAAGCGTGCTTGACATCGCCGGGTCGTGACGGCAAATGTAAAGCATGCTTTACAGGAGGCCCGCCATGGACACGCAAACCGCTTCTCTCCTTCTTCGCCGCGCGCGGCCCTGCCTGCTCGCCTTCGCCGCCTATGTGGTCACGCTCGTTGTGTCGCTGCGCATGCTTGCCCACGGCGTCGAGGGGCGGGCGGCCGAGCTTGCCGTCTCGCTCAGCCCGGTCATTCCGGTGATCGCGCTGTGTGTCTGCATCGTCCGGCTCATTCGCGGCATGGACGAAATGCAGCGCACCGTGCAGCTCGAGGCCCTGTCGCTGTCCTTCGCCGCGACGGCGCTGGTCACCTTCAGTTACGGCTTTCTTGAAAATATCGGCTTTCCGAAACTGTCGCTCTTCATCGTGCTGCCGCTGATGTGCAGCTTTTGGGCGCTGGGCACCTTCGTGGCGCAGTGGCGTTACCGATGAACAACCGCATCCAGGAGCTGCGCGCCGAACGGAGTTGGTCGCAGGCGGATCTCGCAGAGCGGCTGGAGGTCTCGCGCCAGACGGTCAACGCGCTGGAGCGGGGCCGCTACGACCCGAGCCTGCCGCTTGCCTTCCGCATCGCCCACCTGTTCGGCGTCGCCATCGAGGATGTCTTTCAGCCGTGAAGAAGCGGCGCCGGGCGGCTCACTCGGCCCGTACCGCCCGCTCGCCGATCCGTGCGAAGACCGCGTCGAGCTCGGCCGCGAGCTCGCTGAGCGCCGTGCCGCCTTCGTCCATGTAGGGGGCAAAGACATGGCCCGGCGTCTTCCACGAAAGCGTCGCGCTGCCGTCGCCGTTCTCCGTGACATAGAAGCGGATCGGCGCCTCGATGCCGGCGGCGATGTTCGCTTCCAGCATCCGCCGTGCATAGTCGTTGCGATAAACGCCAAGGACCCGGTTGCCGGGAATGGCGATGCCTTGCATGGCGGCGCCGTCGGAGGCGCTGGCCTGGGTGACGAGGCCCATCTTCTCCACGGCAACGGACCTTTTCACCCGCTCGACCAGCTCGGCGAAGCCGTGGCCGGTCTCGATCACGACCCAGCCCGGACGCGGTGCGATTTCCGCTTTTGCGGGCAGCAGCAAGAAGGCGAGAACGGCAAGAAGGGCGGGAAAGGCAAGGGCAGGGCGCATGACGGGGCCTCCGGCGGCGACGGGCGGTGATTGCCCGATCCTGACAGCCTTCGCTGGTCAGGGCGCTACACGCTCGCTTGAGTGGCGGTCACGATTTGCTGAAGGCGGACCCGCTAGCCCCGGCGCCCGCTTCAGCCCATGCCGAGCTTGAGGCGCAACCGCGTGCCGACCAGGCTGCCGATGAAGCCGAAGACCAGCCACAGCCATCCGTGCATGGAGCCGGAGACGATGCCGCCGAGATAGGCGCCGATGTTGCAGCCATAGGCGAGCCGCGCGCCGTAACCCATCAGCAGCCCGCCGATGATCGCGGTCGCAAGGTCCCGGCGCGACAGCGACCACACGGGCGCGTATTTGCCGGCGATTGCGGCCGCTGCCATGGCGCCCAGCAGGATGCCGAAATTCATCACCGAGGTGGCGTCGGCGAAGACCGAGGCTTCCAGCGCGCCCTTCTGCCATTGCCAGTAGGGCCAGTCGGTGACCGGCACGCCGAGGAACTGCCAGATCTTGGCGCCCCAAAGCGCAAAACCCGAAGTGATGCCCCAGGGCCGGCCGAGCACGATGAAGGTGGCGATGCCAACCAGCGCGATGGCGACCGCGCCGAAGACCAGCGACCAGGGACCCGCGAGCACCGAGATTGTCGGCTTCGGCTCGGCGAGGCTGCCATGGGCGCGGGTCTCGACGCGCACGCTCCACAGGGCAATGAGGCCGAGCACGGCGGCGGTCGCGGCATAGGCGCCGAGCGGGCCGAACTCGGAAACGAGGGACAGGGCCGGCAGCGTCGGCAACTGTCCCCACAGATGCATGTGCGGGGTCGCGGCGACCGATCCGGTAACGAAGGCGGCGAGCGTCACCATCATTCGCGTCGAGCCGCCACCGGCGGTGAACAGCGTGCCGGAGGCGCAGCCGCCGCCGAGCTGCATGCCAAGGCCGAATGCGAAGGCGCCGATCGCCGCCGCCACGCCGAAGGGGAAGACGAAGCCGCCCGTCGGCATGCCGAAGGAGGCGCCCCAGGCGATCAGCGGAAACGAGACCGCCGAGGTCAGCAGGATCAGCAGGAACTGGGCCCTGAGGCCCCCGCCGCGCTTCTCGGTGACGATGCGCCGCCAGGCGGCGGTGAAGCCGAAGCTGGCGTGATAGAGCGCGATGCCGGCGAAGCCGCCGATCAGGACGGCAAGGCCGAGCCGCATGCCGCCGGCATTGCCTGCGGCCAGCGCAACGGCGATCAGCGCGGCGAGCGCCAGCGCCAGTACCGTGCGGTTGGCGGTGGAAAGGGTCTTTGAAAGGCTTTGGACGAGGGCTGTCATGCTCAACCGTTTAACGCTTTCGGGAACGTGCCGAAAGGCATTCGTTTTCACCGCGACCCGTGCCCGTGCAACTCCGCTCCCGGGATTTTGCCATTGTTGGAACATGGATCCTTTCACGGCGAAGGGAACGGACACGGCTCTCACAAGTTATTGTGTGTTGCTTGTCAACTTTGGCAGCGGAACACTTTGCAGGAACAGGGCGGACGATCCCGTGCCGGGCCCGACGCGGTAATGGCGCGGTGATGGCGCGGAGTTGACGACCACGCGGCCGCTGGCCGCCGGCAGGACGGTACCGATGACGATCCTCGACAGCTACGGCTATCCGCTGACACTGGGGCAGGCGTCCGCGCTGGCGCCCTGGACGGGCACGGTGCATGCGTTTCTCTCGCATGGCACACGTACCCCCGACCTGATCGCCGAAACGCTCCGGCTCGATCCTCATTTCGCCATGGGCCACGCCGCCCACGGGCTGTTCTGCATGCTGCTCGGCCGGCGCGAACTGGTCGACGTGGCGCGGGCGGACTGGAAAAGCGCCGACGGCGCGCGCAAGGCCGTCGGAGCGAGCGCGCGGGAAGCGGCGGTAGTCGACGCGCTTGCCGACTGGCTTTCCGGATACCCCTCGCGCGCCGCCGACCGCCTCGACGCGGCCCTGACGGCGCATCCCGCCGATCCGCTGCTGATGAAGCTCGTTCATGCGATCCGCTTCGTGCTTGGAGACGCCGCCGGCATGCATCGCTCCCTGGAAAGCGTTGCCCATGCGGTTGGCGCGGACCACCCCGCATACGGCTATTTCCTCGGTTGCCGCGCCTTCGCCCTGGAGGAAGCCGGCGAGTACGAAATGGCCGAGCGGCTCGGCCGACAGGCCGTCGAGCATGCGCCCGACGACGCCTGGGGCCTGCATGCGGTTGCCCATGTCTACGACATGACGGCGCGCGCCGATGCCGGACGGCAGTGGCTGGAGGCCAACACCGCCGCCTTCGCCCACTGCAACAATTTCCGCTTCCATGTCTGGTGGCACCTGGCGCTGATGTATCTCGACAAGGGCGACATCGCCCGCGTGCTCGATCTCTACGACGAGGAAATCCGCGCCGAACGCACCGACGATTATCGAGACATCTCCAATGCCGCCTCGCTGCTCGTGCGGCTCGAGATCGAGGGCGCCAATGTCGGCGGCCGCTGGGAGGAACTGGCCCGGCTGTCGGAGGGGCGCGTCGACGATCGTTGCAACATCTTCGCCGACTTGCACTACCTGATGGCGCTTGGGGGGGGCGACCGGCGCGAGGCGGCCGACCACCTGCTCGCCGCGCTGGGCGCCCATGCGGAGGAGGAAACCGACATGGGCCGCGTGGCAGGCAGTGCCGGCCTGCCGGCGGCCCGTGGTCTGGACGCCTACGGGCGCGGCAATTTCTTCTCCGCCTTCCACGACCTCGACAAGGCGCGTCCCGCGATGCAGTCGGTCGGTGGCAGCCATGCCCAGCGGGATGTCTTCGAGCGGCTGACCGTGGAGGCGGCGCTGCGCGCCGGCCTCGCCGGCGATGCGGAGCGGGTGCTGCGCGAGCGGCTGGCGCTGCGCGGCGGCCTCGACCGCTTCGCGGAGGTCAGGCTGGAGCGGGCAGCGCGCATGCGTGCGGCGGCCCGTATCATGCAGGACGAGGCCTTGCGCGCTGTTCCCGCCTGAGCGGCGTGCCGGCGAGATCCCGGTGGATGCGCGTCCCCGTGCCCGAATTGGGCCATGATCGGCGGGTGAATGGGCGCAAGCTCCGGAACTAGGAAACCGGAAACGAACAGGAGACTGGCGGATCGTGAACGTTCATGCAAAACCGGCTGCCGCCGTGCCGAGGCCGCGCGATCCGCGGCTCGACTTCTTTCGCGGCATCGGCATGTTCATCATCTTTATCGCGCATCTGCCGAACAACACCTGGACCCTGTGGATCCCGGCCCGGTTCGGCTTTTCCGACGCCACCGAGATGTTCGTCTTCTGCTCGGGCATGGCCTCCGCCATCGCCTTCGGCAAGGTCTTCGACCAGCACGGCTGGGCGATGGGCGTCGCCCGTGTCGGCCATCGCGTCTGGCAGGTCTATTTCGCCCATGTCTGCCAGTTCCTGGTGATCGCCGCCGGTCTCGTCGCCATCCAGCGCAGCGGCTATCTGGAGGCCTGCTGCGGCCTCACCGAGGACTATGTCGCCTCGCTCAATCTCTGGCATTTCTTCGAGCGCGCCGGGGAGAACCTGCCCGGCCTGCTGACGCTCACCTATGTGCCCAACTATTTCGACATCCTGCCCATGTACATCGTCATCCTGCTGCTGCTGCCGGTGATGATGGTGGTTTCGCGCGTGTCGAAAGCTGCGGTCTTCGGCCTGATGGCGGCTCTCTGGCTTGCCGCCGGCTTCGGGTTTCTCGACCTGCCGGCCGAGCCCTGGTCCGACCGGGTTTGGTTCTTCAACCCCTTCGCCTGGCAACTTGTCTTCTTCACCGGCTTTGCGCTGATGCGCGGCTGGCTGCCGGCGCCGCCGGTCAACCGCATGCTGATCGCCGCCGCCGCCTTCATCGTTCTCGCCTCCGTGCCCTTTGCCTGGCATGTCGCCTACGATGCCGTCCCGGAACTTTATGCCGCTCGCGACGCGGTCATGCCGCTGTGGGACAAGACAACGTTCGGGTTGCTGCGCTACGTGCATTTCCTGGCGCTTGCCTATCTCGCCTGGATCGCGGTTGGCGCGGGCGGGCGCTATCTTGTCGTCGACAATCTCTGGGGGCGCTTCGTGCGCGTCGTGCAGCGGGTCGGCCAGCAGTCGCTGGCGGTCTTCCTGGCAAGTCTCGTTCTTGCCCAGGCGATAGGCATCCTGCGCGACATGGCCTGGGGACGCGGCGATCCCTTGATGGAACTGCTTGCCAATCTCGGCGGCTTCGCCGGTCTGATCGCCGTCGCCTATCTGGTCTCATGGTTCAAGAAGGAGCCCTGGCGCCGGCCGCGCGCGGCCCAGATGCACAAGCCGGCACAGGCCTCGGCCTCTGACATGCACTCCGAAACCGGTCGCGGACCGGAACGGGCCTTGGCCGCCCGTCCGGGACACGCGCGTGAGGCAGGTGGCGCGGGCAAAGAACGGGTCCGCCAGGACGAGCCGGCCGAATAGGCCGTCTCCCCCTTCGCGCGGCTCAGCTGTCCCAGCCCAGCCGCGCCCCCAGCGCCCGCCAGGCCCGCTCCACCCATTCCGCGCGCACGGCGTGTCCGCCCTTGTGCAGGCAGATTTCCAGAACGCCCGTGCCGGCCGTCTCCTCCTGCCGCTGGCAGGCGAGCCCCTCCGGCGGCGCGGTTTCGGGAAACGCGTGCGGCAGGCCGGCCTTGTCCTGCCACACGGCGAGGCTCTCGGCGACATCCGACTGCCGCCACTTGTCGCCGATCGGGCGACCCTCCAGCGGCACGGTGCGATCTGCCGTTCCATGGACATGAAAGAGCGCCGGCACGTCCGAGGGGCAGGTTTCCGGCACCGGGTCCCAGAAGGCGCCGGCGATGGGGGCGTAGCCGGCAAAAAGGTCTCCGCGGCGACAGGCGATGTTCCACACCATCGAGCCGCCCATGGAAAAGCCGGTTGCCATCAGCCGGTTGCGGCGCAGGGGAAACCGCTTTGTCAGGTCGTCGACCAGCGCCTCGAAGAAGTCGAACTCGTCGCGCAGCTGCCGGGGCGCGCCCGGATAGGACCAGGTTCCGCCCTCGCCTTGCGGCGCGACGAAGGCAACACCGAGCCGGTCGGCCAGCCGCGCCCATGCCTGGTTGCGCATCTCCGCTTCGGCCGATCCGCGCCATCCATGCAGGAAGACGATGGCGCCAAGCGGCGTCTTTCCGTCCCAGTCCCCTGGAAAACGGATCCGGTATTCCCCGTCCTTGATGCGGCAGGGGATCTCGACGCCGCAGGCGGCATCGGCACTGATACCGGCGGCGCTGGCCGGCGGAGAGAGCATCGACAGAAAGGCATCGGCAAGGAGGATGGCAACGGCGACAACGGGCAGGTGTCGATGGCGGGGGATCATCTGCGCTCCTGACGGGCTGGCAAGCACCTGCCACAAGGATGGCCATGCCGGCCGCAGGGGCAAGGGCGGAGATGCCGCCGGCCGCTCACGCTTTGGTGAAAGCGCCGGGCGTCCCTACAGGATCGCCCAGCGTATCGCCCCGGCGACAACCGTCAGCACCGTCACGCCGGCAAGCCACAGGACGGCGAACCAGGCCAGCTTCCTGGCAAGGCCGCTGCGGTTGCCGCCCTTCCGGTCGCCATCCTCCCGCGTGCCCCGTCGTCTTCCGCTGGCCGTCACCTGCGCCATCAGTGATAGCCCTCGTCGGGCCGCACCTTGCCGCGGAACACCCAGTAGGCATAGCCGCTATAGGCCAGGATCATCGGGATCAGCACCGCCGCGCCGACCAGCAGGAAGAGCAGTGAACTGTCGGGCGCGGCCGCATCCCAGATGGTGATCGCCGGCGGCACGATGTTGGGGTAAAGGCTGATCCCGAGCCCGGCGAAGGTGACGAGGAACAGGCCGAGGCTTGCCAGGAACGGCGTCGCGTCGCGCGTCGAGGCGAGGCTGGTGAACAGTAGCACGGCAAGGCCCAGCACCATCAGCGGCACCGGCGCCGTGTAGAGGATCTGCGGGAAGGTAAACCAGCGCGCCGCGATCTGCGGGTCGAGTGCCGGCGTCCACAGGCTGACGATGCAGATCATCGCCAGCATCAACCCGCCGAGAAGGCGTGCCTTGGCGCGGAAATGCGCCTGCATCGGCCCCTCGCATTTCCAGATCAGCCAGGTCGCGCCGAGCAATGCATAGCCGATGACCACGGCGATGGCGGTCATCACCGAGAACGGCGTCAGCCAGTCGAGCCAGCCGCCGGCATAGGCGCGCCCTTCCACCTCGATGCCCTGGACGATGGCGCCGAGCGCCAACCCTTGCGCCAATGCCGCCGTCAGCGAGCCGAGGAAGAAGGAGATGTCCCAGACCCAGCGCCGCTCGGGCGGGGCCTTGAAGCGGAACTCGAAGACGACACCCCGGAAGACGAGGCCGAAGAGCATCGCCATGATCGGCGCGTAGAGCGCCGGCATCAGCACCGCGTAGGCGAGCGGGAACACCGCGTAGAGTCCGCCGCCGCCAAGCACCAGCCAGGTCTCGTTGCCGTCCCACACAGGTGCGATGGAGTTCATCATCACGTCGCGCTCGGTCGAGGAGCGGGCGGTGGGAAACAGGATGCCGATGCCGAGGTCGAAGCCGTCGAGCACCACATAGAGGAACACCGAGGTGGCGATGAGCAGCGCCCAGACGAGGGGAAGGTCGATGTCCATCTCTCTACTCCGCCGGTTCGGTTCTGGGAGGGTTGGCATAGGCCGGCGCGGGGGTCACGCCGGCGGCGCGCGAGGGTGTGCCGTTTTCGGGGCCGTCGCTGCCCGCGCCCGGGGTCTTGGCCATCGATTTCAGCAGGTAGCCGGTGCCGATGCCGAAGACGATGAAATAGACCACGATGAAGACGACCAGCGAGGTCGCCACCGCCGGCGCGTCGACCGGCGACATGCTGTCAGCCGTGCGCAGCAGTCCGTAGACCGTAAAGGGCTGGCGGCCGACCTCCGTCGTGATCCAGCCGGCGAGCACCGCGATGAACCCGGCCGGCCCCATGGCAAGCACCGCCCTGTGGAAGATCGGCGTGTCGGCAAGCCGCCCGCGCGCCCTCAGATAGAGGCTCCACAGGCCGATCCCGAGCATGGCGAAGCCGATGCCGACCATCACCCGGAACGACCAGAAGACGATGGCGGCGTTCGGCCAGTCCTCGCGCGGGAAGTCCTTCAGGCCCGGCACCCGGCCGTCGAGGGAATGGGTGAGAATCAGGCTGCCGAGCTTGGGGATGGCGACCTTGTAGCGGGTTTCCGCCGCCTCCATGTCCGGCATGCCGAACAGGATCAGCGGCGCGCCTTCCTCGCCCTCGAAATGCCCCTCCATCGCGGCGATCTTGGCTGGCTGGTGCTCCAGCGTATTGAGGCCGTGCTGGTCTCCGGCGAAGATCTGCACTGGGGTGACGATCGCCGCCATCCACATTGCCATCGACAGCATCACGCGCGCCGCCTCGTTGCCCCCTGCCCGGCTGCGTCTGCCCTTCAGCAGGTGCCAGGCGCCGACCGCGCCGACGACGAAGGCGGTGGTCAGGTAGGCGGCCAGCATCATGTGCACCAGCCGGTAGGGGAAGGACGGATTGAAGACGATCTCGAACCAGTTCTCGGGAATGAACTGGCCGGCCTCGTTGATGGCGTAGCCGGCCGGCGTCTGCATCCAGCTGTTGACCGACAGGATCCAGAAACCGGACAGCGCCGTGCCGAAGGCGACCATGACGGTGGCAAGGAAATGCAGCCGGGGCCCGACCCGCGTCAGGCCGAACAGCATGATGCCGAGGAACCCGGCCTCCAGGAAGAACGCGGACAGCACCTCGTAGCCCATCAGCGGGCCCAGCACAGGCCCGGTCTTGTCGGAAAACACCGACCAGTTGGTGCCGAACTGGTAGGTCATGACGATGCCCGAGACGACGCCCATGCCGAAGGCGACGGCGAAGATCTTCAGCCAGTACTTGAACAGCGTCAGGTAGACGTCCCGCTTGGTCGCCAGCCACAGTCCCTCCAGCACCATCAGGTAGCTGGCGAGCCCGATCGTGAAGGACGGGAAGATGATGTGGAACGAGATCGTGAAGGCGAACTGGAACCGGGCCAGGTCTAGTGCGGAAAACTCCATGCTGCCGTCTCCATCCTCTCGCTAGCGGTCGCCTTGCGGACGCTGTCCGGCGCCACGCATGCACACCGGCATCCGCCGGCTTGTGCGCGCCGCGTGCACCCTTGCACGCGCTTGACGGGAATACTGTGTCGGCAGGCGGTTATGCCCATGCGACAGATTGAAGCCTGCACGCCCCGGCCGCAACCCCGCAGTCAGGACAGGCCGGCGTCATCTCCGCCGGACGGACGACGCGGGCCGCCCGGGGCCCCTCACGCCCCTTCGGTGGGGATGTTCAGCGTCAATCCGCAATGCTTGCAGTGGACCGCGTCCGGATCGTGCCTGCTCAGCCCGCAATCGGGGCATTTGTGGATGACCTTCTGCGGCCGGAAGATCGTCTGCACCAGACGCAGGAACAGCCCGACCCCGAAGATCATGATCAGGACGGTGAGGAAACGGCCGTACTCGTCGGTCATGGTGATGTCGCCGAAGCCGGTCGTGGTCAGCGTCGTCACGGTGAAATAAAGCGCGTCGAGATAGGTGTTGATGCCCGGATTGCGGTGGCCTTCGGTGACGTAGACCATGGCGGTGATGACGAAGACGAAAACGATCAGGTTGACCGTCGACTGTATGATCTCCTCGTTTGCGCGAAAGAACGAGGAGAACTCCCGCATCTCGCGCAGCAGGTGGTAGGAGCGCATCAGCCGCAACATGCGCACCACCCTGAGGAAGGCGAGGCTCTCGACGAAGGCGCTGGCGAAGAGCGAGGCGATGACGATCAGGTCGGCCAGCGCGGTGAATTCGATTGCCGCCCGCCAGGGCCGCGCGGCCGCGATCAGGCGTAGCACATAGTCGGCGGCCAGCACCGTCCCGATGAGATAGTCGAGGCGGTGATCGATCCTGTCCGCCTCCAACATCGAGGAGGCGATGAAATAGGTGATCGTCACCAGATCGAAGGCGATCAGCGCCAGTCGCCAACGTCGCGCGATCGCGTCGGTGCCGAAATAAAGCCGGCGGACCCGAGCCTGCAGGCGCCGATAGGTGGAGTTGTCATCTTCGGCGTGAGAGGTCTTTGCGGTCATCGTGCGATGAGACCGCAGGTGTACGGCCACGTCAATTGTCCTCATGGAAAGGCTGGCCGGGGACCGGCGCAGCCCCGGGAAAAACATCGGCTTTTGACTCTTTCGCGAATCGGCGCAAACTTTTCGTTAACCATTTTAGTTTCGGGCGCCGCGAAATGGGGCGGCGACCGGGTGGGAGAGTTCGTCATGGCCCGTTTTGTCACTTCGCTGCCGACGCTCAATGACAGCCTGCGTTTCGCAGAGCAGCATGTCGGCGACATCCTGCACACGCCGAAATCGCCGGACGGCGCCGCCTATCGCTTCATCGTGCGCGGCACCGGGCGCTTCGGCAACGGCGCCCGGAGCGGCAGCCCGAGCGAGGTGCTGGCCACGACCCGGCGCGAGGCGGAGCTGCGCCGGCTGCATGCGGTCGCCACCAGCATCGCGCAATACCTGGAGGAGCGGATCGAGGCGGAAACGCCGAGCCTGCCCTTTCACCAGTAATCCGGTCGCGTTCGCCGGGCTGTCGCGTTCGCCGGACTCCGGCACGGCCGGGTCCGCGTCCCCGGTGACTTGCGACACTCAGGCCCAGGTCCTGTCCAGCACCGACAGCCAGTTCCTCCAGGCGATCTTCCGGATCAGTTCCTCGCCGTAGCCGGCATCGCGAAAAGCCTGCAGCAACACCGGCAGCCCGGCGACGTCCGCGATCGCTCGCGGCACCAGGCAGCCGTCGAAATCCGACCCCAGCGCCACCCCGTCCTCGCCCAGCCGCGCGATCATGTGGTCCATGTGCCGCACCATGACCTCGAGCGGCGTGTCGGCGCGATGGCCACCGTCGGGCCGCAGGAACGCGACATGGAAATTCAGGCCTGCAAGGCCGCCGCTTTCGGCGATGGCGTCGAGCTGCCTGTCCGTGAGGTTGCGCGCCGACGGGCAGACCGCATGGGCGTTGGAATGCGAGGCGACCAGCGGCCGGTCGCTCAGGGCCGCGACGTCCCAGAAGCCTTTCTCGGTGAGGTGCGACAGGTCGATCATGATCTTCAGCCGGTTGCAGGCGCGCACCAGCTCCTTGCCCGCGTCGGTCAGTCCGGGCCCGCTGTCGGGTGAGGCCGGGCAGGCCATCGGCGCGCCGTGGCCGAAGACGTTGGAGCGGCTCCACACCGGGCCGAGCGAGCGCAGGCCGGCGGCGTGCAGCACGTCCAGGGCGATGAAGTCCGGGTCGATCGCCTCCGCCCCCTCGATATGCAGCACCATGGCCAGCGACCCTGCTGCCATCGCCGCGCGGATGGCATCCGCGTTGCGGCAGATGGTGATATCGCCGCCGGAGTCGCGTTCCAGCCTGAACGCCCTTGCGGCCATGCGCAGCGTGAAGGCGAGGGCGGCGGGCTGTTGGACTTCTGCGAAATTGGCCGGATCCTGCGGGTCGTAGCGCAGGTTCACCCCCTCGCCGAGGCGTGAGGGCACATACATGGCGAAGAGCCCGCCGGCAAAACCGCCGGCCCGCGCCCGGGGCAGGTCGATATGGTCGCGCGAGGCGTGCTCGAAAAAGGAGCGTTCGCGCGGTGTCCCGGCACCCAGTTCCAGCTTCAGCAAGGTGTCGTTATGTCCGTCGAAGACGGGGACGGGAGCAGCCACCATTCGGGAGATCCTTGTCGTTCGGGCCCGCGGGCCTGCACACGTTGGCGTGGCCGGAGTGTCGCCGCCGCCTTCGCGGCTGGCAAGAGCCGGTGTGACGGCCCATGAAGGGGGCGCGCGTGTCTTCATGCCCATAATTATTATTAATTGCATAATAATTAAAAATGCACTTTGAGGTTGCAATTCCCTAAGGTTCATGATGAGATTGTGAGAACAGTTGCAGTATATAAATTTTACAGCGCATTGGGTGATGGCATGTTCGTCGAGCGACTGGCCGACCCTCCTCAGGGTGAAACCTATCGAAAACTGCAACGTGCCCGCCAAGCCCTGATGGGGGTGGACGAGGCAGGTTTTCCCTGCTCTCCGGGCATGTTCGATGCCGGCGTGGTCTCCTTTGCTCATGGCGAGGGGGTGCGCCGTCCCTGGCACGGCGCGGTACGTGCGGCGCTGGGCGCGATCGCGGACGCGCATGGCAGTCCGATCGAGAACTACATGTTCCTGCGATCCTTTCCCGATCTGGAAACAGCGATCCGCGATGAATTCGTCCGCAACGGGGTTCCCGAAAGCTTTGCCGGCGAAGTCGTTCTCGATGCCGGCTCGACCCGGCTGATCGTCGCGGCCCTTGCGCTGGCGACCCGGGAGGGGGCGGAAGTCGTCACGGCTCCGGGCTTCTACCATCCGCTCGCCGGCTGGTGCGCCTATCTCCGGCGCACCCTGCATGTCGTGCCCGGCGAGCGCTCGCGCGACTACAAGCTGAGCGCCGAGGCGCTGGCGCGGTTCCTCGCCGGGCACCGGGCCGAGCTGCCACCGGTCCTGCTGCTGTTCAACCCGACCATGACAGGCGCGGTCTATTCCCGACCCGAGCTCGAGGCCATCGCCGACGTGCTGCTGACCCATGGCATGATCGCGCTCGAGGATGCGCTCTTCGCCGGGTCCGAGCATGATCCGGCGGCGCACCGGGCGCGGCTGGCGGCAACGCGGGCCGGGTCCCGCTGCCTGACGGTCGCCGGCGCCAGCAAGCTGCATTGCCTTGCCAACCTGCGCATCGGCTGGGGCTGCGGGCCGGCCTGGATGATCGCGGCGCTGAAGGACTTCATCACCTCCTCCTCCGCCAGCCTGCCGCATGTCGGCAAGGCGGCCGCGCTCGGCGCGCTGCAGGCGCCGGCACGCTTCATCCACCGCAATGTCGCGGAATGCCGCGACCGCATCGCCCTTGTGGAGGAACTTGTCGGCAGCCTCGATGCGCGTTTGCGCCGGGCGACGGGGAGCACCGCTCCGGTGGTCGAGATCGGCCATCCGGTCACTGCCGGCCATTCGTTGCTGATCGAGTTTCCGGGCCTTGAGGGGCATGCGGGGCCCGACGGCGCCGAGCTGGTCGACGGGGCCGACCTCACGTCCTTCTTCCTGCGCGAGGCCGGCGTCGCCTTCGCGCCCGCCCTGTCGCACGGCTTCGACGGGCTCAAGCTGCGCGCCAATGTCGCCTCGCTCGGCACCAGGCACACATATGCGGCCTCGCGCGGCTTCGAGATCGATCCGCCCGCCGGCTGGGGCGATGCGCAGGAACGCGCCTTCGACGAAGGTTTCGCCAGGGGGCGGGAGGAGATCGCGGAGGCTTTCGCCGAGCGCATCGAGCCGGCCCTGCTGCGTCTGCTGACCCCGGCCCGCCCGGCGAGGGTGGCACGCCCCGCGCAGCGCCGCGAGAGGGTACCGGGCGATGGCGCCGCGCATGCGGGAGCCGTGTCATGACCGGCGCCGGCCTGCAGCGTCCGACCTCCGTTCCGTCACCGGCGCCGACCGGCTTGCTATGGCCTGACGTGCTGCCACGACGTGTCGCGGGGCTGCGCGGGCTCTTTGCTCACGGACAGGGCGAGCCCGCTGCCGGCCGTGCGCCACGCGCACTTCTGGTCGATGTCTGGGGTGTCCTGACGGACGGGACGAGAGCCTTTCCCCGGGCGCTTGAGGCTGTTGCGACCGCCCGCGCCCTCGGGGTTCCGGTCGTGCTCGTCTCCAACACCTCGCGCCGCTCGGGTGAGCTTGCCGCGATGCTTGCGGTCCAGGGCATCGGCGAGACGCACTTCGATGCCATCGTCACCGGCGGCGAGCTGGCCTTCCACCACGTGCGGGCCTTGAGCGAACCGCGCCGGCTGCAGGGCAGTCCCCAGCTTCGCGCGCTGGTGCTCGGTCATCAGCCGGGCGGGCACTGGGCGGCGGCGGCAGGGCTGGCGGAGACGGATGACCCGGATGCGGCCGACCTCGTCCTGGGCGTCGGCATTCTCGGCGAGCTCGACGGGGCTGTGCCCCTCGGGCAGGAGCGTCCCGATACGCCAACCCTTGAAATCCTGCGCCATGCCGCCGGCCGGCGGCTGCCGATGATCCTCACCAATGCCGACCGGCGGGTGCGCCTCGCCGGCCGCCTGTATGCCGGCATCGGAATACTCGCCGATGCCTACCGGGTGCCCGGCCAAGACCCGGCCGGGACGGTCAGTGTCTTCGGCAAGCCGGGGCGGGCGGTGTTCGACGCGGGCCTGGCGCTTGCCGGGCGGGTTCCCGCCGGCGAGGCGCTGATGATCGGCGACACGCTGACGACCGACATTGCGGGCGCCGCCGCGCTGGGCGCCCGGACACTACTGGTCAGCAAGGAAGGCTCGCATGCCGCCACCCTGCATCCGGGCCCGGGAGGCGCGCTCTGCGCCGGCGGGCTTGCCGGCCTTATCGAGGAAACGGGCATCAGGCCCGACCATGTCATGGAGGCGCTCAAATGGTAGACCAGCATCCGCGTGCGACCGTTCTCGTCTTCGGCGCCGGCGTCATCGGCGGGCAGGTCTGCGACCTGCTGGCGCGCATGGACGATCGCTTTCGCATCGTCGTCGCCGCGCGCAACGCCGCCCGGCTCAACGAGCGGGCCAACCTGACCATCACCTCGGCGCTCTGTCTCGGCCACCAGCCGGATGTCGTCGCCGTCCCCTGCGACGTGACCCAGACCGACCGCTGCGCGGCGCTGATCGCGCAGGTCGATCCCGACATTGTCGTCAACGCCACCAGTGTGCAGACCTTCTGGCGCATCTCGCAGCTTCCCGGTGAGTGCCACAAGCGTCTCGAGCAGGCGAAGATCGGCCCCTGGCTGCCCAATCACCTGGCCACCGCGCGCGCTCTTATGCGGGCGATGCGCGCCGCCGGCAGCTCCGTGCCGGTCGTCAACGCCTCCTTCCCCGACGCGGTCAATCCGGCGCTTGCCACCGTCGGTCTCGCGCCGCTGGTGGGTGGGGGCAACATCGCCAACATCGTGCCGACCCTGACCCGGGCCGCCGCCCGCCAGCTCGGCCGCGAGCGCACTGATCTTGATCTCGTCTTCGTCGCCCATCATGTCGCTTGCAACGCGATCTCCTCCCACGGATCTCCCGGCACCGCGCCCTACTGGCTGCGGGTGATGGACGGGGACCGCGAAGTGACCGATGAGCTCGACCATACGGCGCTGTTCGCCAGCGTCACCGGGGAGTTTCGCCGGGTGCGCGGCATTACCGGCCAGATCGTCGCCGCCTCCGGCGTCGCGGCGGTGGTCAGCGCGCTGGCCCGCGCCGATGGCGACCGGCTGATGCATGTGCCGGGGCCGAACGCGCTGCCCGGCGGCTACCCGGCCCGCGTGGGGCGCGGCCGGGTGGAGCTGGCGCTGCCGGAGGGTCTGGACCGGGACGATGCCATCCGCGTCAATCTCGAAGGTCAGACGGTGGAAGGCATCACCGAGATCCGTCCGGACGGGACCATCGTCTATGGCGAGCCGGAAATGGCGGTCCTGCGCGAGGCGTTCGGCTATGATTGCGCCCGCATGCATGTCGACGAAGTCGACGACTGGGTCGGCGACCTGCAGGCCCGCTACACCGCCTATGCGGCCCGCCATGGCGTGCCGGTCGAGGGAGCGCGGGCATGAATTCCGCCGCCGAAAGCCGCAAGGACCTGCCGTCCGGAGCCGTGGGCGAAAGCCTGGTCACCGCCAATCGGCGCGGCCGCACGACGACGCGTCTGAACGAGATCAACGCCCGCTTCGCGCAGCTTGCCGGCGAGGCGAGGCTTCCGGTTCTCGATCTCGGCTGCGCCTTCGGGGTCGCCGCCCATGCGGCGCTGGCGGCCGGCGCCACGGTGATCGCCAACGACATCGATCCCCTCCACCTGGAGGAGACGGCGCGCAACGCGCCGCCGGGCACGAGCGACCGGCTTCGGCTTGCTCCCGGCGCATTTCCGGCCGGGCTCGATTTCGATGATGGCAGCCTTGCCCTCGTCCATGCGTCCAACCTGCTCAATTTCCTCAAGGGTGAGGAGATCGACGCCGGGTTCGCCAGCATCTTTCGCTGGCTGGCGCCGGGTGGCCGGTTCCTGTCCATGTCGGGGTCGCCCTATTCGGCCAATATTCGCGGTTTCATTCCCGCTTACGAGGCCAATGTCGCGGCCGGTCTCGACTGGCCCGGCGAATGCCATGACCTGCATGCCCGTTCGGACGACCCGACAATCGCCGAACTGCCGGATTTCCTGCACCTGCTCGATCCCGCCGTGCTGTCGCGCTCGGCGCGCGAGGCCGGCCTCGAGGTCGAGGAGGCGCAGTTCTTCAACCGGGCCGGGACGCCCGACTACATCGCGCTCGACGGGCGCGAGAATGTCGTGTTCGTCGCCCGCAAACCTTTGTTGTGAAACAGAAAAGGTTCACGAATGCATCCGTAGCTTAACCGGTGAAATGCTGCAGCGGAACGCCTGGAAGGCCTGGCGACTGGGGAATGATTTCACCAGGGCATCGTCATTCCACCCCGACCCGGATCCCGGAACGGCGGACTAAATGCGGCTTAAGAGCACCAGCTTTGGGAGTTGGTAGGTGCGGGTTCGAGTCCCGTCGGGTGCGCCATTTTTTCCGGCATTGCCGCCGGAACCAGGACTATGCGGGCCGGCCGTCATGCGCGGCCGGCCCGTGGGGTTTCCCGGCCATTGCCGGTCGAGACCCGGAGATTTCCAGCCATGGAAAGGAAAGGAGGTGAAAATCATGGACAAAGTGATGGCCATTCGCGAGATCAAGGCCGCGCTCGCACTGACGAGCTCGCGTCTCTCCGAAACCGCTGCTCCAATGGCGCAGCGATCCGTGCCAGCGTCTGGCTTGCCAGCCGCGATGCCAAAACTGGCTGCTCCACCCGCTGTTCCAGCGGGCAAGGGCGTGCCAGCCGGTGCTCCACCGCTTGGCGTGCCACTGAGCGTACCAGCTGCAGATCTTGATGATCTGTCGGTACCAGCGGCGCATCCACTGGCGCGTGATGCGGCGCCAATCGCCAGCGCGGCACCAGTCGTCGCCGGCGCACTCGCCAGGTTCGAAGCCGTTCCAGCCCGCTGATCGCAGGCAGGCGGAAGACGGTGGCCCTGCCGCCCGGACCCGCCGCACCGGAACGCTTTCGGATTACGGACGTGCACATGATGCCCTGGAAAGATGCCCTGGAAATGATGCCCTGTAGAACACGGCGCCGCGGGAGGCAGGCCTTTGGGCCGCTTCCGCGGTCGCCTCGTCGCGCGGGTCAGTGCCGCCCCGTATCTTGAGGCCCCTGCCTGACACTGGCACCTGAAACCGGCTGCTGCGCGCGGTCCTGTCCGGCGCGGCCGGGTTCCCCGTCACCACCGCCGATCCCCAGGACCGCGAGCCCCGCGGCCGTCAGCCGGGCGAGAACGCCCCGCGCCATCTCCTCCCCCGTCCGATCCCGGTTTCCCGTCTCCTCCCCCGGCTCGGCAAGCCGCTGAAGGAACCGCGCCACCGCCACCGGATCGTCGCGCTCGCACGCCTGCAGCACGACCCGGCGCAGCCGTTCGCCTTGCAAGAGCGCGAAGCGTGCCTCGGGCGTCGTCGTGTTTCCTCCGGCAGCACCCCCGCTGCCACTGGCGGCAAGACGCGCCACTGCCCATCCTGGGTTCGCTGCCCCGTCGGCGAGTGCGGCCAGGTCGATGTCGAGCGTCGTGCCGGTCTCGGCAAGGAGAAAGGGGAGAAGCGCGGCCGCCACGAGTGCCATTCGCCGGCTCGCCGGAGACAGGACGGCAAGGTCGGCGGGCATGGCGCGCTCGAGCGCGTCGATCAGGTCGTCGATCAGGATCGCGTTGCCGGCGCTTGATTTCATGTCGGAGCCGGCGACGCGAACCAGCTGGTGCGCCACCATCCGATAGTGGTCGAACAGCGTGCCCGCGCCAAGCCGGCGCAGGGTTTCGATGCGGATTTCCGAGGAGACCAGCCATTCCTCGCCCATCACATGGATCAAGCGGTCGGGCATCTCGTCCGGTTTCGCACCCGCCGCCAGCGCCTCGTCCCGCCACAGGACGAGGGCACGCAGGTGTTCGGTGGCGAAGCCGTCGCTGCGGGTCAGGGGGCAGCGCGGATAGTCCTCGCGCCCGGTCTCAAGGACGATGCCGGCCGCGTCGGCGCTGCCGAGCCCGGCGCTCAGGATCTCCGTGCCCAGCCGCGCGCATCCGGGCACCGCGGCGGATTCCAGCAAGGTCCGGTCGAAGCCGATGCCAAGCCGGCTCAGTGTTTTCGCCTGGTCACCCAGAACCCGTTCGATCATCCGCCGCCACAAGGCGAGTGTCGCGGGGTCTTGCCCCCTCCACCGCGCCAGGACATCGTCGGCGGCATCGCCGTTCACCGTCAGTTCGCGGGCGATCGGCTGGTCGGCGAGCGCCACCTCTCCCTCGCCCTGGCCTTGGCGATGATCCTGACCACGGCCCGGGTCGGCCTGTTCGGCCTGTCTGGTCTGTCCGGCCTGTGCGGCGACATAGGCGCCGTAGAGCCCGCCGAGGTCGCGGTCGAGCCGTGTCGGGCGCGCCAGCAGCTCCTCCGCACCGGCCGCGATCAGCCCGGCCATCGCCTCGGCGATGTTGCGACCGATGTCGCAGACGACGCTTTGCCGGACAACGCTTGCGCCGCGGGCCTGCCACAGGCTGGCGAGCGCGTGGCCGAGCGCTGCGTTGCGCAAATGCCCCACATGCAGGGCCTTGTTGGCGTTGGGGTCGAGAAAATCGACGGAGATCCGCATGCCCTTGGCCGTCGCGGAAAGGCGCAGCGGGTCGGCGGGATCGGCCCGCAAGCCGGCCAGCAAGGCGTCGAACACGGCGGCGGCAAAGCGCAGCGTCAGCCGGTTGCCGGAAAGCCTTGCGCTCTCCACCAGCGGATCTGCCTCGACCTCGGCAAGCACCGCCCTGCCTGTCGCCTTGTCGAGCCGGCCGCGAAAGATCACCGACCCGTCGGCGGCGCCTTGGGGGCTCCGGCGGAAATCCGTCTGGCGGTCGATGCCGGGCGCGACCCGGTCGAGCAGGGTCTCGATCCGTGCGCTCAGGTCGCCGGGAAGAAGGCGTGCGGGCAAAGCGTGCCCGGGAACGGGCGCCTCGGGTCCGGCTTCCGGTGTCGTGTCGCTTCGCATGGCCCGGCTCCGCCAAGGGTGGATACGAAGCCGAGAGTTGCAACTATCGGATGTTTAATCAAGGGCGCCGCAACCGCGCCCCTCCGAACTTCAGGCGGCCGCCGCGCGCTCGGGGAAGAGGCCGGCCAGCCCGTCGGCGCTCGCCGCGCAGATGCCGCGTTCGGTGATCAGCCCGGTCACAAGCCGCGCCGGGGTGACGTCGAAGGCCGGATTGGCGGCCGGCGTCGTCTCCGGGGTGATCAGAATGGTCTCGATCCGTCCGTCCTCCGTGCGGCCTTGCAGATGCGTCACTTCGCGGCCCGAGCGTTCCTCGATGGGGATTTCCCTGAGGCCGTCGCTCACGGTCCAGTCGATGGTCGAGGAGGGCAGGGCGACATAGAAGGGCACGCCATTGTCATGAGCGGCGAGGGCCTTCAGATAGGTGCCGATCTTGTTGCAGACATCGCCGGTGGCGGTGGTGCGGTCGGTCCCCACGATCACCATGTCGACCAGGCCGTGCTGCATCAGGTGGCCGCCGGCATTGTCGACGACGAGCGTGTGCGGCACCCCGTGCCGGCCCAGTTCCCAGGCGGTCAGCCCGGCGCCCTGGTTGCGCGGGCGGGTCTCGTCGACGAACACATGCACGGGCACGCCCGCATCATGCGCCTGGTACATGGGCGAGGTTGCCGTGCCCCAGTCGACGGTGGCAAGCCATCCGGCATTGCAATGAGTGAGGATGTTGACCGGCTCGCCGGCCGGCTTGCGGGCGGCGATCTTGCGGATGATGGTCAGTGCGTGCCCGCCGATGGCGTGGTTGACGGCGACGTCCTCCTCGCAGATCTCGCCGGCCTGCTGCCAGGCCGCGGCGGCCCGTTCGCCCGGGGCGAGCGGCATCAGGCGATTGCGCAGGGCATCGAGCGCCCAGCGCAGGTTGACCGCCGTCGGCCGGGTCGCGATCAGCGTCGCATAGGCCTTCTCCAGGGCCGCGTCCGACGCGTCGCGATGCAGCGCCAGCCCCATGCCGTAGGCGGCGGTCGCCCCGATCAGCGGCGCGCCGCGCACCCACATGTCGCGGATCGCGGTCGCCGCATCCTCCAGCGAGACGAGATCCACCGTCAGGAATTCGTGCGGCAGGCGGGTCTGGTCGATGATGCGCACCGCCTCGCCGGTGGCAACCGGCCAGATGGAGCGATAGGGCGTGCCGTCGATCTTCATGGGCTCGGATCCGTGTCTCGTCTTCGGGAGATGCGGACCCTATCACGGATGGCGGCGTGGACGGAACGTCCGCCCGCGCAACTTTCGCGTGCAGTCGGAAAGGCCAGGGTTGTCGTTCCGCTGCCCGGATGCCACCGCCCGGATGCCGCTCAGGCGGTCTCGCTGATCACCGCCTCGAAGCCTTCGAACTCCGGCGGGCCAAGGTAGAGCGGCTTGTTGCCGCCGGCATTCTTGTGGGCGTCGCGAAAGGCCTGGCTCTTGGTCCAGGCGAGGAACGTGTCCTTGTCGCGCCAGACCGTGTGCGAGGCGTAGAGCGTATGATCCTCGCGCTCCGGGCCTTTCAACAGCTGGAACTCGACGAAACCGTCCATCTCGGACAGCCGCCGCTCGCGGTTGCGCCAGACCTCCTCGAAAGCGTCCTCGTTGCCGAGCTTCACGCGAAACCGGTTCATGGCGATGTACATCAGGCAGTCTCCCCCGGGGTGGTGTCGTCCCTTGCCATCTGGTCCCGGACATCCGCTCCCACAAGGGTCTGCAACGCCTTGCGGAAGGCGGTCTGGCCGGTGCTGCGCAAGGGCACGAAGGGCTTGTTGAGCTTCTGGCAGATCTTCTTGGCCCGGAGGCAGGCATCATGGCTGACGCAGTTCACAGGGCAGAAGACGCAGTCGACCGACGGCAGCAGGTGGTCGAGGCGCTGCGGGGCATCCTCCACGCCGCCGTCGTGATGCAGGAAGGTGGCGTTGAAGGCCTCGGCGATGCCACGCAGCCGGTCGCGGTGGCCGTGCATGCCGCCAACATAGAGAATGGCCCGGGGGCGCTCGCCCGCCGCCGGCGGCAGCGGGCCTGTTTCGATACGCACGGGACTGGCGACCGGCGATCGCGGCGTGGGTGCCGCCTCGGTTGCGGCCGTGCCCGCCTGGCCCCGGCGTCCGGGCCCGTTCTCGATCTCGCGCAGCCGCGCTTCGGCCATGCGGGCGCGCACCCTTGCCGATTGCAGCGCCCGTCCGGTCTTGTCGAGCCGCCGCCGCAGCGCCTCGCCGTCGACGGTTGCCGTCTCCGATGTCTCGGCCGCGTCCTGAAGGCGGTCGGCGCGCAGCCGCGCCACCGCCTCGCGCAAGTCCGCGATCTCCTTGTCGCGGGCGAGGAGGGCCGCGCGCAGGCCGGCCTCGACCCGCCTGGCGCGCTCGTCGGTCTCCTGGAGCTGGTCGCGCAGCGCCGTCGCTTCCTCGTTCTTGCGCCGGAAGGAGGCGCCCGCCAGATGCGACCACATATGCACTTCGCCGAAGATCCTGGCCCTCAGGCTCGCGGGAACATGCGCATGTGTCATGAAGGCCCAATAGGCCGGCGCCACCTGGCCGCGTTCGCACATCTCGCTCCACAGGGCGTCGAGCGCGGCGGCGTCGCGCGCCCGCCCGACCCGGCGCAGGGCACCCTCGAAGCGGCTGTCGAGCAGTTTCTGGAAGGCGCGGGAAAAGGCGCAATCGGTGGTCGAAAGGCGCACGAAATGGCCGTGCACGTCATAGTCGGGCGTGTCGGGAGCCACCTCGATGCCGGTCTTGCGCGCCACCCGGCGCAGGTCGTCGACGCTGGCGCAGGTGCCCACGATCGAGCAGTGCACGCTGTCGCCCTGGTCCCACAGCGCGATGCGCCGCCTGGCGGCGCAGGGCCCGGCCGCGCCTGTGTCGCGGGTCGCCGCCGCCTCGGCTGCGACCGCGTCCTGGATTGCCTGCCGCAAGTCCTGATGTCTGGCACACATGGGGCCGAGGGCCTTCCCGAAGAGTTGGAAATGATCGTCCTTGCAAGAGCGTGGCTTGCTGACCGTCGAGGGAGTTGACGGGTGGCTTGCTGGCGCTTGGATCTCCGTAGCGCTCTCCCCGGGCACAGCGAGAGGCGAAACGGACATTGCCTTTGCTATAAAACATGAGTATTTGAGTCAAGAATAATCTTGCGAACGGTTCGCAAGTTTAGAGCGGTTCCAAACCACGCGCCGTCGCGCCTCGTCCGGATCACAGGCCGGAGGCGCGGGACGGCGCGCCGGCCGGCCACGCGCTCGCCCGTCACGCGATCGAAGGAGCAAGACGATCATGACACAGACGCCCAACCACGCCCATGCCACGCTCTACCGGCGGCCGCGCACCACGCAGCGCACCCTGACCCTGCCCAAGGCCGCGCAGCAGCAGGCCGCGCCGCTGGAGCTGGACAGCTCCGTCCTCTTCCAGGGGGCCCGCGAGGTGCATATCCGCCACAAGGACATGGTCTATCGCTTGTCGATCACCCGTTTCGAGAAACTGCTCCTGACCAAATAGGTCCGACCTGGTCCCGCGTGCCTGACCGAAGCCTCTTCCCCGCGCCGGCAGGAAACGGCCCGCGCCCCTCGCGGCGCGGGCGCGGGCCGCTTCTCCACCCTCGGTCCGCGCGCGCGGCGGCGCTGCCGCTTGCCTTTGGCCGGTCGATCTGGCAGGACTTGATCCCGTTGTCGGCAACAGGCAGGAACAGACGTGAGGATCTCCCTCGTCCACTTCCGGGAAATGAGGCGCGCGCCGCGCATCGCGCAGGGCGGAACAATCGCCGTGCCGCGCCCGGCCGCATGCGTCCTCCCGCCGGCCCGCGCCCTGGCGCAGGGCCCCGCCTGCGGACGATTTAGACGCACCTGACCCCGGGCGCTCTCCCGCCCCCGCCGGTTCCGCGCAAGCCTGAGCGCTGCCGCTGGAAACCGGCTGAAAGTCTGCTAAAAGACCTCAACTCCCTGTCAACGTGCCGCGCCGGCAAGCCGGCCGCGCGCCGCCAAGTCCGACGGTGCCATGTCCGAACTGCAATCCCTTGAAACTGCGATTCTCGCGGCCGTCGCCGCCGCGTCCTCCGAAGCCGAGCTGGAGGAGGTGCGCGTCGCCGCCCTTGGCAAGAAGGGCTCGGTCTCCGAGAAGCTGAAGACGCTGGGCGCTCTCTCGCCCGAGGAACGCCGCGAGATGGGGCCGGCGATCAACGGCCTCAAGACCCGCGTCACCGACGCGCTCGCCGCCCGCCGCGACATCCTGCAGGAAGCCGCTCTCGACGCCCGCCTGCAGTCCGAGCGCGTCGACGTCACCCTGCCGCTGCGCGCCGCACCGGCGGAAGCCGGGCGCATCCATCCGGTGAGCCAGGTCGTCGACGAGCTTACCGCGATCTTCGCCGACATGGGCTTTTCCATCGCCGAAGGCCCGGACATCGAGACCGACCATCTCAACTTCACTCAGCTCAATTTCCCGCCGGACCATCCCGCGCGCGAGATGCACGACACGTTTTTCCTGCATCCGAAGGAGGACGGCGAGCGGATGCTGCTGCGCACCCACACCTCGCCGGTCCAGGTCCGCACGATGATGTCGCAGGAGCCGCCGATCCGCGTCATCACGCCCGGGCGCACCTATCGCTGCGACAGCGACCAGACCCACACGCCGATGTTCCACCAGGTCGAGGGCCTGGTCATCGACAAGGGCAGCCATATCGGCCACCTGAAATGGATCCTGGAGGAGTTCTGCAAGGCGTTCTTCGAGGTCGACGAGATCAAGATGCGCTTCCGTCCTTCCTTCTTCCCTTTCACCGAGCCGTCGATGGAGGTCGATATCGGCTGCGACCGCTCCGGTAACGAGGTGAAGATCGGCGAGGGCAACGACTGGCTGGAAATTCTCGGCTGCGGCATGGTCCATCCCAATGTCATCCGCAATTGCGGCCTCGATCCGGATGTCTACCAGGGCTTCGCCTGGGGCATGGGCATCGACCGCATCGCCATGTTGAAATACGGCATGCCGGACCTGCGTGCCTTCTTCGACGCCGATATCCGCTGGATCGAGCATTACGGCTTTCGCCCGCTCGACCTGCCGACCCTGTTCGGAGGCCTGTCGCGATGAGCGCTGTCCTGACACTTTCGCGTGCCGGCCGCCTGCTCGTGCTGCTCGCGCTTCTTCTCGCGCCCGCAGCCTCGGCCCTGCCGGCCGCCGCGCAAGGCACGGGCACGCCGGCCTCCTTCGTCGAGGTCTGCGCCGACAAGACCATCGAGCGCGGCCGGCTGCGCTATTGCGATGCCTACTTTCGCGATGCACTCGGCCCGCAGGCCGACGCGGTTCTCTACCTGCGCGACCGGATCACCACCCTGCGCGCCAGCCAGGAAGTGAATGCCGAGAGCAATTACGAGAGCTTCCTGACCGCGGTCGCCATCGTTGCCTTCCTGTCGATCGCGACAATGTTGCTGGTGGTCAGCGAACGGCGCATCACCGGCATTGCCAAGTGGTCGTCGGTCACCTCCGCCGCCGCCGTGCTGGTGATGGCCGCGACGATGACGCTCGGCTGGCTCGACAAGTATCGGGCCGAGGACGCGACGATGCTGGAGCTCGGCCTGTTGCGCGACCAGATCGAGGTCGAGGCCTCGCACGCGATTGCCGGCGGCCGCCTGCTCGACGACGCGCAGATCCGCCGCTGGACGGACCGGCTGTACCAGATCGGCGTGCGCTTCGCCACGAGCTACGGCGATGCCTCCATCGTCCCCGATCTCGACCGCTTCACCCCGACGAACTGATCGCTCGCGCCCGCGCCGGCCGGCGCCCGTGGCTGCAAGACACGAAGAGACCAAGACCATGAAGTTCACCCTCTCCTGGCTGAAGGAACACCTGGAGACCGACGCGAGCCTCGACGAGATCGTCGAGACGCTGACCCGCGTCGGCCTCGAGGTCGAGGATGTCGCCAGCCCGGCCGACCGGCTGAAACCCTTCACCATCGCCAGGGTCGTCGACGCCAGGCAGCACCCCAATGCCGACCGGCTGAAGGTGCTCACCGTCGATGCCGGCAACGGCGAGGCGCCGTTGCAGATCGTCTGCGGGGCGCCCAATGCCCGCGCCGGCCTGGTCGGCGTTCTGGCCCGGCCGGGCGACTATGTCCCCGGCATCGACGTGACGCTGTCGGTCGGCAAGATCCGGGATGTCGAAAGCTTCGGCATGATGTGCTCCGAGCGCGAGCTGGAGCTCTCCGATTCGCATGACGGCATCATCGACCTTGGCCCCGACGCGCCGGTCGGCGCATCCTATGCGCAATGGGCCGGGCTCGACGATCCGGTCATCGAGATCGGCCTGACACCGAATCGCCCCGACTGCACGGGTGTTGCCGGTATCGCCCGCGACCTTGCCGCCGTCGGCCTCGGCAAGCTCAAGGAGAACCGTCCGGCGCAGATTGCCGGCGAAGGGCCTTGCCCGGTCACGGTGCGGCTCGAGTTCGGCGACACGCCGCCGCTCTGCCCGGCCTTCGCCCTGCGCCTGGTGCGCGGCGTCAGGAACGGCCCGTCGCCGGACTGGATGCAGAAGCGGCTGAAGGCGATCGGCCTGCGCCCGATCAACGCGCTCGTCGACATCACCAACTACGTCACCTTCGATCGCGGCCGTCCCTTGCACGTCTTCGATGCCGCCAAGGTCAAGGGCGATCTCGTCGTGCGCCGCGGCCGCGAGGGCGAGGAGCTGCTGGCGCTTGATGGCAGGACCTACAAGGTCGACGAGACGATCTGCGTCATTTCCGACGAGAACGGACTGGAATCCCTGGCCGGCATCATGGGCGGCGAGCTTTCCGGCTGCACGGAGGAAACCACCGACGTGCTGATCGAATCCGCCCTGTGGGACGACACCAACATCGCCCGCACCGGTCGCAAGCTCGGCATCAGCACCGATGCCCGCTACCGGTTCGAGCGCGGCGTCGATCCGGCCTTCTGCGTGCCCGGCGTCGAACTCGCCACCGGGCTGGTCATGGACATGTGCGGCGGCACGCCGAGCGAGATTTCGGTGGCCGGCAAGGTCCCGGAGACCGACCGCAGCATCGATTTCCCCTTCTCCGAGGTGAAGCGGCTGACCGGTCTTTCCGTCTCGGACGCCGAGATCAAGGGCGTGCTGACGCGGCTCGGCTTCTGGGTCACCGGCAGTGGCGGCACGGTCAAGGTTGCGCCGCCTTCCTGGCGCCCGGACGTGCACGGCAAGGCCGATCTGGTCGAGGAGGTCGTGCGCATCGTCGGCCTCGACAAGGTCGTCTCGACGCCTCTGCCGCGCCTTGAAAGCGTTTCGGGCCGCGTGCTGACGCCGGGCCAGACGCGCCGCTCGCAGGCGCGCCGCGCGCTTGCCGTTCGCGGCATGAAGGAAGCGGTCACCTGGTCCTTCATCTCGCGCGCCCAGGCGGAAGCCTTCGGCGGCGGTACGCGCCTTCTGGAACTGGCCAACCCGATCTCTGCCGACATGTCCGACATGCGCCCGAGCCTGGTGCCGGGTCTGGCGGCCGCCGCCCAGCGCAATGCCGATCGCGGCTATGCCGATGTGGCGCTGTTCGAAGTCGGCCAGGTCTTCGCCGACGACACGCCGCAGGGCCAGTCGATGGTTGCCGCCGGCGTGCGCCGCGGCACCGCGGGCATGACCGGGTCGGACCGCCACTGGTCGGGCAATGCGCCGCAGGTGGACGTCTTCGACGCCCGCGCCGATGCGGAAGCCGCGCTGGCCGCCATCGGCGCGCCGGTCGACAAGCTGATGGTCTTCGCCGAAGCCCCGTCGTGGCTGCATCCGGGCCGGTCGGGCGAATTGCGTCTTGGGCCCAAGACGGTGCTTGCCCGCTTCGGCGAGCTGCATCCGCGCGTTGCCAGGGCTCTCGATCTCGATGGCCGGCTCGCCGTCTTCGAGGTCTATCTGGACGCCGTGCCGCAGCCCAAGGCCAAGGCGGGGCGCTCCAAGGGCGCCTTCGAGGCCTCCGACCTGATGCCGGTGCGCCGCGACTTCGCCTTCGTCGTCGACGAGGCGGTGACCGCCGACCGGCTGATCAAGGCAGCGCGGGGCGCCGACAAGGCGCTGATCGTCGACGTGACGCTGTTCGACGTCTATCGCGGCGCCGGCGTTGCGGAAGGCGCCAAGTCGATGGCCATCGATGTCACCCTGCAGCCGCGCCAGCGCACGCTGACCGAGGAGGAGATCGACGCGGTCGGCGCCAGGATCCGCGCCGCGGTGGAAAAGGCGACCGGCGGTACCTTGCGCGGCTGACGCCGCGCCGCCAACCGAAACGACCGGGCACGCGGAGCCCTGGAAAAAGCGAACAAAAGGGCGCGGGAGAGCTTTCCTGCGTCTTTTTGTGCTGCCTGTTTAATTTACCTTCTACTTTCCAAGCACCCTCTGGAATTGAATCGAAAAACGACCCCAGGTTCTTTGGAAAACGGCATTTCTGGATTTATGTATATACGCATGGAATAGGGGTCGTTTTCTAATTCATCAATGTATTCTTGTGATTGACCGGAATCCAGACGCCATTCATGAATGTTGTTATCAATTCTCCACTTATTTCTTTTGGATATTTCAATGACCGAGTTTTTCTGGACGCAGGAGATTTCAGCCGCATCCCTTAGGAGGCCATTGTAGGCGGTCAAAAATCCGTTCACGCCTCTCGTGTCCCAAATTTGGAGGTGCAGATAACCGGCATAGATAGCCAAGGCAAACGCAACCATGGCCCACAGAAGAGAGTTCCTGAAGATTTCCAAAAATCTTGATCCTCTTGACCTGCCACTGAACTGTCATCCAGCGGCGATTGGAGCCTCGATTGTGTCTGTTACGCCGTAGGGCGTGGGTTGAGCAACCGGCGGAGACGCGTTGCCGTCAATGAGCGAAGCGTCGGAGCCGGTTGCGGTTCGGCTTCCGGCGTCTCGCTCGGGAGGCTTGCACCGCGCGCGATGAGCCCGCATCCTGTCGGGCAGGGGGTGTGCGTTGCGCGAGGCGGCGCGAGTGACGAGGGGATCAGATGACGGCGGCGCAGGCTGCGGCGGTTGACCGGGGCCCCGGTCTTGCCTTCGGGCGCACGACGCTTGGCGATCCGGCCCTGACCGGCGAGGACGACCGGCGGCGCGTGCTGGAACTGATCCTGCGCATGGACCCGGTGGTGATGCAGGTTCTGAAGACCGCGCGCCGCCTGACGCTGCCCGACTGGCGGCTGGCCAGCGGCGCGATCTACCAGACGGTCTGGAACGCGTTGACCCGCCGCCCGGCCGGATACGGCATCAAGGATCTCGATCTCATCTATTTCGACGGCGACACCAGCTACGAGGCGGAGGATCGGGTCATCACCCGCGCCCGGCCGCTGTTCGCGGGCCTGCCGGCGCCGCTGGAGATTCGCAACCAGGCCCGCGTCCATCTCTGGTTCCGGGAAAAGCACGGCACCGCCTATCCGCGCCTGCCCTGCACCGATGCGGCCCTGCTCAACTACGCTGCCCGTACCCACGCGGTCGCGGTTCGGTTGGAGGCGGACGGGCGCCTGTCGATCGCCGCGCCCTTCGGCCTTGCCGACATCTTCGCCATGCGGCTGGTGCCCAATCCGGTGCTCGACAACGCCGCCACCTACATGGAAAAGGCGGTCAGGATGAAGGCCGCCTGGCCGGAGATCGAGATCGTGCCCTGGCCGGCGGCCGCAGGCGATGCCACGCCCTGGCCGGCGGCGGCAGGCGATGCCACGCCCGGGCCGGTGGCGCCGAAGGTGCGGGGGTCAGGCATGGCCACCCCCTCAGGCGAAGCGGCCGCGCCTCATTCGGCGGCCTCGCGCAAGCGCGACTGGATGACGCTTTCGACCAGCCCGCGCAGCGAGTTGCCGAGGTAGATGCGTCCGGCGCCTTCCAGGTCTTCCACCCTGAGATCCGCCTCGTAGGCACGTCCGCTGTCGATCAGTGCGGCGCGCAGCGTGCCGGGCAACAGGCCGTGCCTGAGCGCGGGCGTCAGCAGCCGCCCGTTCCGGGCGATGAAGAGGTTGGTGAAGCTCCCTTCCGTCAGGTACCCGTCCCGGTTGACGAACAGCACCTCGTCGCAGCCGTTCTCGCCGGCAAGACGCGCGCGCGTGTCGTCATATAGCGCTCGCCGCGTCGTCTTGTGGGCAAGCAGGGGGTCGCCGGCATCGACCGCGACATCGGCAAGCGCCACCTTCCAGCGCAACGGCGCCGGCGGCATCTCGCGCGCCTCGAGGTGCAGGCCGCCGTGCGGATCGAGCGTCAGTTTCACCCGGCGCGCCGCGGCAAAGCCTTCCGCGTGCCGGGCGAGCAGCCGCTCCGCCGCGCTCCTGTCGAAGGCGAAGCCGAGCCGCGCGGCGCTCGTCGCCATGCGCTCCAGGTGGCGTTCAAGCAGCAGGTAGCCGGCAAGCCCCTCGCTCTCGCCCGGATGCCAGGCCATCGTCTCGAACAGGGAGAAACCGGGCGCCGGCCGCTCCAGGAAGGCGAGCTTCAGCCGGCATTCGTCATATTCGGGACTGGCGGCGGAATCGAAGACAAGACCTGAGCCGGCGCCCATCTCGAACCGCCCGTCGTCCTGCGCGACCATGGTGCGGATCGCCACGTTGAAACGGAAGTCGCCGGAGGGCTCCAGGTGCCCGATGGCACCCGTATAGGCGCCGCGCGGGCCCCTTTCCAGCCGGTGGATGATCTGCATCGCCGACAGTTTCGGTGCGCCGGTGATCGAGCCGCAGGGAAACAGCTGGCGCATGCACTCGGCAAAGCCGGTTTCCGCCGGTACCCGCGCCTCCACGCTCGAGGTCATCTGGAACAGCGTCGCGTAGGGTTCGACCTCGAACAGGCGCGGAACCTGGACGCTGCCGGTTTCGGCAATGCGCGACAGGTCGTTGCGCATCAGGTCGACGATCATCACGTTCTCGGCCCGGGATTTCGGATCGCGGGCAAGTTCGGCGGCGATCGCCCGGTCCTCGGCAGCGCTCGCGCCGCGCCGCGCCGTGCCCTTCATCGGCCGGGTCAGGAGGCGGGAGCCGCGTCGCTCGAGAAACAGCTCCGGCGACAGCGACAGGAGCGTAGTGCCGTCGAGCCGCAGGAAGGCGGCGTGGCCGACCGGCTGGGCGGCGATCAGCCGGGCGAACAGGCGGGCGAGGCTGCCGCGCCAGCGCCCCTGCGCCCGCATCGTCAGGTTGGCCTGGTAGATGTCGCCCTTGGCCAGATGGTCGCGCACGGCGGCGAAGGCCGCGTCATAGTCCGCCCGCGACATGTCGAAACCGTCGATCTCGGCGCAGGTCTCCTCACGGTCCGCGTCGCCGCTTTCCTCCTCCAGGAGCCGGGCGAGCGCGTCCGCCATCGGCAGCCGCGCGGGCGCCGCGTGCAGGCCCAGCCAGACCAGCGGCAGGGCGGGATCGGAAGGGGCAAGGGGGAGGAGTTTCTCCTCGAAGGCGAACCCGGCCTCATAGGCAAGAAAGCCGGCGACATGGGCGCCTGCGCGGGCGGCTTTCTCGGCCCGCCGCAATGTCTCCTCCACCTCGCCGACATCGCGGCAGGCGAGCACTTCGCGCGGCGGCGGAAAGACCAGCGCCTCGCCGGCGATCGCGTCGACGAGGACAAGCCCTGTTCCGGCGGTCTTCGATGTCTCGTCCATTGGATGAACCTGCAAGCCCTGCCCCTCGGGTCGTCTCTTAGGACGTGGACTCATAATTGTGCCGGAAACGGCGTCCGGTCCGGCAATGATCCGCCAGAAAGGCCGCGATGGCCGGGGCGGGACCCCGGTCAAGCGGTCTGACGCCGCGGGTCGAAGCCGGACGGGCGCCCTCCGGGTATGAGAGAACGGGCTGGCAACGGCGTCGCACCCCCTTGAAAACCGGTCGGTTTCCTGCGGGTTTGCTCCTGGTATCCAGTCCCGTTCCCTCATACCGTTTCTCGCCAGAATTATGAGTTCACGTCCTAGTGCAGTTGGCCTGCGTTGCAAAGGCGCCGGCGCGACGGGGCGCGGTGCATATGCGTCCTTGCCGTCGCTACGGCCTGCGGGCCGCGTCCATCCGCTTGAAGACATGGTCGAGAATGGCGCGCGGCGAGCCGTGGGTCTTCGCCAGGATATATTCCTTGGGGTAGCGGTAGAGCTTGCCCACGAACCGTCCGATCCCGCGCCGGCTCGCCACATGGCCGGCAACGGAGGTCGATGCCGTCAGGCTGGACCAAAGCCGGCGATAGTTTTCTTCCATCGGTCGCGGCATGTCGCAGAACGCCGCGCCGGTCTTGCGGACGATCAGCGTCGTGCTGCCGGTGCTTTCGGGCAACAGCTCGAAGCCCGATTTCAGCACCATGGCCTTCAGCGTGTCATGGTTGAAATTGTGCACATGGGCGTAGTGGAACCGGGTCCAGGGCGCGTGGCTGGTATGGGCGATGTCCGGCACCGCCACGCACAATATACCGCCCGGCCGCAGCAGGCCGTTGAGGAAGCGCAGCGAGGCGAGGGGGTCCGGCAGGTGCTCCAGCACATGGTTCAGGTTGAGGATGTCGAAGTGGTCCTTCGGCAGCTCGGCCTGCTCGTAATTGCAGTTCTGCACCGGCAGGTCGAGCTTTGTCCGGGTGTATTGCGCATAGCCGGTGTTCGGTTCGATGCCGGTGACCTCGAACCCCATCCTGCGCGCCATGTAGAGGATCTCGCCGCTGCCCGAGCCGATGTCCAGGAAACGGCGCTGTTCGGGGCCGGCCAGTGCTGCGAGCTGCGCCACCCGCTGATACGCCCCCGGCGCATAGCGATAGACATGTTTCAGCTTCGGCTCGTAGGTGGACTTGTATTTCTTGCGGTAATCGACCGCATAGAAGCGCTCCAGCTCCGCCGCGGTCGGCATCGGGTGGCTTTGCAGAAGACCGCAGCCGGTGCAGATCACCGTGGTGAGCTTTTCGAAGCCGCGGCCGATGCGCGACACGACCTTTCGCTCGTGTCCATGGCAAATGCTGCAGGCCTGCTCGCCGTCGAGCGTCAGCCCCACATCCGGATTATCTGCCATGTCGCCCCCAGTTTCCCGTTTTTTCACAATATCAGCCCGGAGGGACCCTAGTAAGTTTCTCCGGGAAGTAAACACCGCAGGGAACCATTCCTGCGTCGGCGCCGTTCCAACTGGCGGGTCAAGCCTGTAGACAGGTGATGACGTAACCGGGAGTTCTCCATGAGCGGCGACCAGATCGCGATCCTTGCCATTCTCGCCGCGACGATGGGCCTGTTCCTGTCCGGCCGCCTGCGCCATGACGTGGTCGCGCTGGCCGCGCTGATTGCCTGCGTCGTCGCCGGCCTGGTGCCGGGCGAGGAGGCGTTTGCCGGCTTCGGCCATCCGGCGGTGATCACCGTCGCCTGCGTGCTCGTGCTCAGCCGCGGGCTGCAGTCCTCCGGCGCCGTCGACGTGCTGGCCCGCACGGTTCTGCCCGCCAATGCCGGGCGTACCGTGTCGCTGGCGGCACTCACCGGGCTTGGCGCGGCCCTGTCCGGTTTCATGAACAATGTCGGGGCGATGGCGCTCCTGATGCCCGTTGCCCTGCAGCTTTCCCGCAGACTGGAGATGACGCCCGGCCGGGTGCTCATGCCGCTCGCCTTCGGCACCATTTTGGGCGGCATGACAACGCTGATCGGCACACCGCCCAACCTCATCGTCTCCGGGTTTCGCGCCCAGACCGGTGCCGAAGGCTTCGCCATGTTCGACTTCGCCCCCGTCGGCCTTGGCGTGGCGCTGGCCGGGCTCGTCTTCGTCGTCTTCGCGGGCTGGCGCCTGGTTCCGGTGACCCGGGCGGCGGCGGGCGAGGATTTCGAGACCGGCGCCTATTTTACCGAAGCGCGCGTCAAGGAGGGCGGCAAGGCCGTCGGCATGACCTTGCACGAGATCGAGATGAAGCTCGATCCGGATGTCGCCCAGGTCGTCGGCCTGGTGCGCAACGAGGTGCGAGTCAGCGCCCCTCATGGCGCGCGCCGCATTCGTTCGGGCGACATCCTCGTGCTGGAAGCGGACATGGACGGCATCGCCGACGCGCTGTCGAAGCTTGATCTCAAGCTGGAGGAGCAGGTCAGGCCGGAGCCGAAGGCGGCCGGGGCGGAGGGCGAGAGCGAGGTCGCGGAGGCGGACACGGACAGCGCTGCCGAAGGCGCGGACGGCGAGAGCAAGGACAACCGCCCGGAAGCCCGCCAGAACAGCGAGAGCGAGGAGATCGTGCTGCGCGAGCTCGTCGTGCGCCCCGGCGCGCTGATCGTCGGGCGCTCGGCCCGGGACCTGTCGCTCAGGACCCGCTACGGGCTCAATCTGCTCGGCGTGTCGCGCAACGGCCGGCGTTCGACCGCGCGGCTGAGGACGATGACGCTGCAGTCCGGCGACCTGCTCCTGATGCAGGGGCCCACGGACGCGCTTTCCGATTTCGCCTCCGACATGGGCTGCGTTCCGCTGGCCGAACGCGAGCTGCGCATTCCGAACAAGCGCAGGGCTTTCATTTCGGCGGTGATTCTCGGCCTGTCGATCCTTGTCGCGGCGCTCGGCCTGCTGCCGGCCGCCGTCTCGTTCTCCGCCGGCGTGCTGGCCTCGATGGTGCTGAAGACGGTGCCGCTGCGCTCCGTCTACACGGCGATCGACTGGCCGGTCGTCGTGCTGCTTGCAGCGCTCATTCCGGTCGCCGGAGCGATGGAGGCGACCGGCACGGCCGAGCTCCTCGCCTCCTTCCTTGTCGGCACGGTGGCCCAGGGTCATCCCGTCGTCGCGCTGGCGATGGTCATGCTGGTCACCATGTTCCTGTCGGACGTGATGAACAATGCGGCGACGGCGGCGGTGATGTGCCCCATCGCCATCGGCATCGCCGCCGCGCTCGGGGTCGGCGCCGACGCCTTCCTGATGGCGGTGGCGATCGGTGCCTCCTGTGCCTTCCTGACCCCGATCGGCCACCAGAACAACACGCTCATCCTTGGTCCCGGCGGCTTCGGCTTCGGCGACTACTGGCGCCTCGGCCTGCCGCTGGAGGTGGTCGTCACCGTGGTGGCTCTGCCGCTGCTGTTGCTCGTCTGGCCGCTCTGATCAACGCGTGCCGGTTCAGGCTGGCGGCAGGATGGTCATGCCGGTTTCGCCGGCAACCCGCATCACCCGGGCAACGTCCGGCGGACCGTCCATCGGTGCCGGCACCGAGGTGCCTTCCGCGACAGGTTGCCCGAGTTCGGTGAAGAAGCGCTCGTGCATGTGCCCCGGCGCGTTGAGGATCAGCACCCGGGCCGGTGCGTCTCCCCTGGCGGTGAAGGCATGCACGGCCCCGTCGGGAATGGCGACATGGTCGCCGCGCCGCGCCAGCCGTGTCTGGCCGTCGACCATGAACTCGATCTCGCCCTCCAGCATGTAGAAGGCTTCCGTCTCGCCGGCATGATGGTTGGGCGGCGCGCCGAGGCCCGGCGGCACGACTGCCTCCACCAGACAGAACTTGTCCTGCGTATCGCCGGGAAAGGCGTGGAACTTCATCAAGATACCGAGGGTTTCGTAGGTTCTTGCGCGACGGTCGGTCACGGCTTTTCTCCGCTTGTGGGAACTGGGTGACGATTATATGATACACGAGTCTCTTGATGAGACAATAGTCTTATAAGGAAATCTGCGCATGCCGCCGACCCGTGAACGTGTCCTGCAGAAGAACCGCACCCGCGAGGCGATCCTGGCCGGCGCGCGCGTGCTTATCGAGCGTGGCGAACCGGTCAATGTCACCGCTGCGGCGGCCGAAGCCGGCATCTCCAAGGCGACGGCCTATCGTTACTTCTCCGATCCGGCGGTGCTGGTGGCCGAGGCGGGGCTTGCCGTCGAGGTGCGCTCCTATGAGGAGGTCGTTGCCGGCGCCGAGGGTCCGCGCGAGCGGGCGATGGCCGTCTCGCTCTACTTCTTCGACCTTGCGGTGGCGCATGAAGCCGCCTTCCGCCAGTTCCTGGCGCGCAATCTCGATTGCTGGCTCGCCGAGGGTGGCGGTGACCGGGTCCGGCGCGGGGCGCGGCGGGTGGCGATGCTGCAACGGGCGCTCGAGGACGTGCGCCCGCTGATGCCGGCGCAACGGTTCGACAGGATGATTGGCGCGCTTTCGGTGGCAACCGGCGCCGAGGCGCTGATCGCGCTCTCCGACATTGCCCGCGCGGGTCCGCAGGAGGCGCGCGAGACGGTGGCGGAACTCGCCGGAGCGGTGCTGGACAGGTTCATGGGTGTCGAAAACCGGGCGGCGCGTTGACCGCCGCCCCGGAGATCAGGTCCCGCCGGCGCGTTTGCGGCCGGTGACCATCGCGCGGACGAGGTTTTCCCTGTGCTCGAAGCTCGCCAGCAGGACGCCTGCAAGATGCAGGAAAACGAGCGCCAGGGTGCCGTTGGCGAGCACCTCGTGCAGGTCCTCGACCCAGCCGATGCCCCAGAAGGCGTCGGTCGTCATCATGTAGCCCGTGACGCAGGCGCCGGCGAGCGTCGCGATCAGGGCCAGCACCATGGCGCCGCCCGCCGGATTGTGGCCGATGAAGCGTCGGGCCTTCAGGCGGAGGCTGTCGAGAAGAAACGAGGCCACCTCGCCGGGCGGGCGGACGAAGTCGGAAAAGCGGGCATGCGGCGTGCCGACGAAGCCCCAGAGGATGCGGAGGACGAGGAGGCCGGCGATCGTGTAACCGGCAAGCTCGTGGATGCGCTGGATCTCGTCCGCCGTGACATAGGCGGTGGTGAAGCCGGCGACCAGCGACCAGTGGAAGAGGCGGACGAGCGGATCCCAGACCCGGACGGTGGCGGGGCCGGGCTCGCTTGTCTGGCCGCCGGGCGACATCTCGCCGCCCGGCAGGGCCGTGCCCTCATGCGAGGTCATCAGTCGTCGTTGTCGTGGGCGAGGATCTCGCCGGTGACCGGGTGAACATAGGCCTCGAGACGCAGGCCCTGGGCATTGACGGCGTAGATTTCGTAGACGCCGTCGTCGAGCTCGACCTGACGAACCTTGAAGCCCTGCGCCTCGTATTTCTCGGCGATCTGGGCGACGCTCATCCACTGGTCGCGCGGCGCGTCGATGTTGAAGCGCTGGCGGCCGTCATTGCCGGCGAGAGCGGCACCGGCCGTGCCGGCGAGGATCAGGACGAGAACGGAAAGAAGGGTGGGCTTGCGCATGTGTCTGTCTCCTTTTGGTCTGCCGTGCGGCCCGTGCCACCGGTGACGGAAATGACAATGCGCCATCGACCCTGACGTCAGGCCTTTGCGCGAAGTCAGTGAATTGTCAGTTTCGGCGCGCTATAGATCTCCTGTGATGACACAAGCTCCCGCCCGCCGCCGGCCCGTCGCCCTGTTGCTCGCCCTTCTGCTGGGCGCATCCCTTGCCGGCGCCTCCGCTTTCGCCGGCAGCGATCATGAGAAGGCCATGCGTGCCGTGCGCGAGGGGCGGGCGCTGCCGCTCGCGGAGATCCTTCCGGGCATCGAGAGTCGGATCGGCGGCCGCGTTCTGGAGGTCGAGCTGGAACGCGAGGACGGGCGCTACTTCTACGAGTTCAAGATGGTGACGACCTCCGGCCGCTTGTTGGAGGTGATGGTTGACGCCGCCAGCGGCCGCGTCGTCGAGATCGAGGACGACTGATGCGCGTGCTGGTCGTGGAGGACGACGCGCGCATCCGCCGCGACGTGACGGCAACGCTCGAGGGGGCCGGCTATCTGGTCGAGGTTGCGCGGGACGGCGAGGAGGCCTGGTTCTCCGGCGACACCCAGGATTTCGACCTCGTGGTGCTCGATCTCGGCCTGCCCGTGCTGGACGGGCTGTCGGTGCTGAAACGCTGGCGTGCCGGCGGTCGCGCCATGCCGGTGCTGATCCTCACCGCGCGGGGCTCCTGGTCCGAGCGTGTCGAGGGCATCGATGCGGGCGCCGACGACTATCTTCCCAAGCCGTTCCGCATGGAGGAACTGCTCGCCCGTTGCCGTGCCCTCATCCGCCGTTCCGTCGGGGTTGCCAGCGCGGCGATCGCGGCCGGCCCCCTGCTGCTCGACACCCGCCAGATGCGCGTCTCTCGCGACGGTGCGCCGCTGTCGCTGTCGCCGCTGGAATATCGGCTTGTCGCCTATCTGATGCACCACAAGGGCCGCGTCGTGCCGGCGACGGAACTGCTCGAGCATCTTTACGGCGACGACGATGCCCGCGACCCCAACGCGCTGGAAGCCGTGATCGCCAGGCTGCGCAAGAAGCTCGGCCCCGGTGCCGTCGAGACCCGTCGCGGCTTCGGCTATCTTGTCGAGGATGCGGCGCCGTGAGGCACGGCTCGCTGCGCCTGCGCCTGCTGCTGGCCGGCGCCGTCTCGATCCTGCTGGCGCTGGCGCTCTCAGCCGCCGGTCTCGTGCTGCTGTTCGAGCGTCATGTGGAGCGGCGCATCGATCAGGAACTTTCCGTCCATCTCGATCAGCTGATCGCCGGGCTCGATCGGCCAGGTGGCGGCGCGCTTGACGTTGCCCGCCCGCCGGGCGACCCGCGTTTCGCCCTGCCGCTGTCCGGTCTCTACTGGCGGGTGGAGCAGGAAGGTCTCGTGCTGCGCTCCCGTTCGCTGTGGGATGGCGATCTCGCCCTTCCCCCCGATGATCCCGCCGACGGCGAGTTGCACAGGCATGCGGCAGAGGCGCCGGACGGGGCCCGTCTTCTCGCGCTGGAGCGCCGCATCTCCCTGCCGGAGCGGCTCGGCGGCGGCACGGCCCGGGTGGCGGTGGCACTCGACCGGGCCGAGATCGACGCGGCCGTTCGGGCCTTCGCCTTCGACCTCGTGCCCTATCTGGCGGTTCTGGCGCTGTTCCTGCTTGCCGCCGCCTTCGCCCAGGTGAGCGTCGGCCTGAGCCCGTTGAAGGCGGTGCGCGACGGGCTTGCGGCGATCCGCTCGGGTGACCGCCGCCGCCTCGGAGATGCCTTCCCGGACGAGATCCGGCCGCTGGCCGGCGAGTTCGACGGGCTGATCGCGGCACGCGAGGCACAGGTGGCGAGCGCCCGGGCGCGGGCCGGCGACCTTGCCCACGGGTTGCGCACGCCGCTTCAGGTCCTGGCCGGCGATGTCGAGCGGTTGCGGACGCACGGCGAGAGCGAGATCGCCGGCGAGATCGAGACCGTCGCCACCGCCATGCGGCGCCATGTCGAGCGCGAGCTTGTGCGCGCCCGCATCGCCTCCGGCCGGGCGGCTGCCGACCTTTCTGTCGGTGCGCGCCCCGCCGATGTCGCCCGCAGCGTCGTCGCTGTCGTTGCCCGCACGCCGGCGGGCAGTCGTCTCGACTGGCGGATTGACATTCCCCCGCTTGCCAGCCTGCGCATCGACCCGGACGATCTTGCCGAGGCGCTCGGCAATCTCGCCGAGAACGCAGCCCGCCATGCGCGCTCGCGGGTCGCTTTCACGCTGGAGGCGGAACCGGGCGCCGGCATGGCGGCGCTGGTCCTGCGCGACGACGGTCCCGGCATGGCGCGGGAGCGGATCGCGGAGCTTGTCGCGCGTGGCGGCCGGCTGGATCTTGTCGGAAGCGGCGCGGCGGGGACACGTGCGGAAAGCGGGCGCCCCGGCCCGGGGACAGGCAGCGGCGCCGGTCTCGGCCTTGCCATCGTCACCGACATCGCCGAGGCCTGGGGCGGGCGGCTGTCGATCGGCAACAGTGACGAGGGGGAGGCATCCGGCCTCGAGGTGCGGCTGCACCTGCCGTGTGCCGGTGCCGGATGAAAACTCGTGCAATTGCCATACAAGTTTTGATCAATCTGACGCAGAAAATTGTCGAAACTTGTTCGGGATTGTCGCAATTGCACGCGCTGGAAACGTTCTCCGCCGCCCTCAAGCCCTGCGTGCGACGATGAAACGCGAGGCCGAGCGCACCGGATAGAAGCCGGTTTCGATGATCTCGAAGCCGGTCTCCGCGACCATCCTGTCCAGCTCCGCAGGTCTCAGGAACGTGACATGCGGCGCCTTGCCGAAAAGGCGCATCGCGGCGATCAGCGGCCACAGCAGCAGCGCCCGCCAGCCGCCGAGACAGACAGTCTTGGTAATCAGCAATCCCCCGGGAACGAGCCGCCCGCGAAGCACCTGCAGCGCCGCCGGCAGGTCCTCGACGAGATGCAGCAGGTTGAAGGCAAGCACTGCGTCGAACGACCCGGCCGGGAGGTCGGCCTGCGTCAGCTCCGCCTGCTCGAAGACGACGTTTCCAGGATCGCCCGCAGAGAGCTTTTCCCTTGCGATTGCAATCATCTCCCCCGAGCCATCGGTCGCCGTCAGGTGGCCGGTGGCGGGTGCCAGGATCAGGGCCGTGGTTCCGGTGCCGCAGCCCACTTCCAGCACCTTTTGCCCTGCCTGAAGGTGGGCTTTCGCCCGTTCGAGCGTGGCGTGATAGGCGTCCGGATCGCCAACCGGCCTTGCCGCGTATCGACGCGCGACCTTGTCCCAGAAACGTGCCGAACTCGTCATTGCCTGTCCTTGCGCTTCGCCGGTGATCGCGTCCCGGTGGATCCGGGATTGGCCGCAACGGCGATGCCTCTCGCTTAGCGCGTCGACGGGTCAAAAGAAATTGCAGAAAAATGCAGCCTCGATATACAGATTTGCATGAATTGGCGCAGCGTCACCTTCGACTGGAACCAGGTCCGGGCCTTTCTCGTCACGGCGGAGGAAGGGTCCCTTTCCGCCGCCGCCCGGGCGCTCGGGCTGACGCAGCCGACCCTTGGCCGGCAGGTCGCCGCCCTTGAGGAACGGTTGGGTGTTGTCCTGTTCGAGCGGCTCGGGCGGTCCCTGTCGCTCACCCGATCGGGACTTGAACTGCTTGAGCATGCAAGGGAAATGGGGGAGGCGGCAGGCCGTGTCTCGCTGGTCGCATCCGGCCGTGTCGAGGCGGTCGCCGGGGAGGTCTCGGTCACCGCGAGCGATGCCTTCGCCGCCTATCTGCTTCCCTCGATGCTCGAGCGGTTGCGGCAGGCGGCGCCCGGCATCACCGTCGAGGTGGTTGCGTCGAACGGCCTGCGCGACCTGCGACGGCGGGAGGCCGATATCGCCATCCGTCACGTCCGCCCGGAAGAGCCGGAACTGATCCTGCGCCGGGTCGCCGACATGCGCGCCCGCCTTTACGCCGCGCGCTCCCTCGTCGAACGCCTGGGTCGTCCTTGCGAGGCAGCGCAATTGTCGTCCTGGCCCTTTGTCGGGTTCGAGCGTTCCGACCGGTTGATGAACGCGCTCAACGCGCAGGGCCTGGCTCTCACCCCCGACAATTTCCGCATTGTCACGCAGAATGGCGTGGTTGGCTGGGAATACGTGCGCCAGGGGCTCGGCGTCGGGGCGATGGTCGAGGAAATCGCCGCGCTGGCGCCCGATGTCGAGTGTCTGCTTCCCGGGTTTCCGCCATTCGTGGTCCCGGTCTGGCTCGTCACCCACCGGGAATTGCGCAAGAGTCGCAGGATCCGGGTCGTCTTCGACCTTCTCGCCGAAATGCTGGCGGGCGAGGGTGATGACGGGACGGGTCCCGAGCCTAGCTCATCCAGCGCAGCACGCGTTCCTTGACCGGATTGACGAAGGGTCGCTTCTCCTCGCCCGAGCGCTGCCACTCGTCCTTGAGCTGCATCCACCAGCGCCCCTGCGTGTCGGCGTCGTTGATCAGCATCAGCTTCGGGTTGTGCTCCAGGCCCTCGCGCTGCTGGATGACGACGCGGCGATCCTGGTCGAGGAACACCTTCATCAGGTGGCGGGCAAGCGGCGCCAGCGGTGCGACCCAGCCCATGCTGGCCCAGAACATCTGCCGCACTTCCGTGTGCGAGGGATCGATCGGCGTGATCGTGGTCAGCCCGACCACCGTGTGCTTGCTGCCCTTGATGTGCTCGATGCGCAGGCCCGGCAGCGCGTAGCTGATCTCCGTGGTCACGTCATCGCCGAGCACCCGGTAGGCGATGTTCTGTGGCGGCAGCTTGTGGCGCACCATTGCCCATCCGAGCCCCGAAGGAGCGAAGTGCTTTTCCTTGGAACGCAGCACCTTGGCGTTCTTCTTGAACCACCACGAGGTGTGCACGAAGGCCGCATGCGTGGGGTCCATCAGGCCGAGCGCGGCATGGTCGACCGAGCACACGAACGGCAGCATGATCTTCAGCCGCGGGCCGGTTTGCGGATCGATGTCCGGCATCATCGGAGGCTCGGGCTGGCGTCCGTCCTCGGGGCGCTCGCCGTTTTCCGGGAAATAGATCCAGATCAGGCCGTTCTGCTCGCGCGCCGAATAGGCGCCGCAGGAGATCTTCGTATAGTCGATGGTCTGCGTCGCATGGGTGGAGGGGATGTCGACGCAGGTGCCGTCGGTGTCGAACTTCCAGCCATGATAGCAACACTGCACGGTCTCGCCGTCGAACCAGCCATGGCGCAGCGGGATGCCGCGATGCGGGCAGATATCGCGCAGCGCGAAGACCTTGCCGCTGGCTGCCCGGCCGATCAGCACCGGCTCGCCGAGCAGCGTCTTGCCGAGCATCTTGCCGGGCTTCACCTCCGACCCGGGGCAGGCCACGTACCAGAGCCCCCGCAGCAGGTCGGCTTCCAGCTTGTTCATCTGTCGGATCTCCTGATGCGGCCAAGGCGACGCCGGGCTGATGGTGCCCTTTAGCCCGTGCGCCCTCCGGCTTGCAAGGCACAACTCGTCGCGGCCCGAACGGGGCTGCGGTTTGTAGAGCGCGACGGCTCACCCGGAGCCGGGGTGAGCCTCGCGCAGGAAACCGATCATCGCCCGGGTTTTTGCCGGCAGATGGGTGCGGCTCGGATAGACCAGCCATGCGGCAGTGTCGAAGCGTGTGGCGGTCACGGCCCAGTCGGCAAGGCAGCGGACCAGTCGCCCGCCGGCAACGTCCTCGCGCACCAGCCAGTCAGGCAGGAGGGCAGGGCCCAGTCCGCTGACGGCCGCGTCGCGAATGGCGCCCGCCGGCGCGAGTACGAGGTCCCCGTCCACTGGCTGCTCGACAATGTTCCCGGATGCGCCGCGAAACAGCCAGCGGCTGCGATAGTCGCGAAGCGGGAAGCGCAGCACCCGATGGGAGGCTAGGTCGGAAGGCTGGCGCAAGGCGGGTGCACCGGCAAGATAGGCCGGCGAGGCGACGACGAGATAGCGCGTGTCCATCAGCTTGGAGACGATGACGTCGCCCTCGACCGCGGGCGCCAGACGGATCGCAAGATCCACCCGTTCGCCGACAAGGTCGACATTGGCATCGGTGAAGAGGCATTCCACGCCGACGAGCGGAAAGGCGCGACGGAATCCGCCGAGCAGGGGAACGACGATCTGCTGCCCGAACGCGACCGACGCCGAAAGCCGCAAGATGCCGCGCGGCCGGGCGCGGGTGTCGCGCGTCGCCGCCAGGGCGTCTTCCAGTTCGTCCATCAGCGGGGCGACGCGGGCAAGACAGGCCGCGCCCGCCTCGGTCAGCGACAACCGGCGTGTCGTGCGCTGGAACAGCCGCACGCCGAGTTGTGCTTCCAGCGCGGCAACGGAGCGCGAGATCGAGGACGGGTCCGTGCCTCGCGCCCGGGCGGTGGCGGCAAAGCTGCCATGGCGGGCGATCTCGACGAAGAGGGCAATGTCTTGCGTGTCCATTCATGCATCTTTCACATCAATGACCTGGAGGATCAATCATTTTACCCGGATTTCGGCATCGGTAGCGTTCAGCGACGGGATGGCCATGGTGGCCACCCTGTGAAAAGGACGGATCGATGAACGCATTTCCCCTTCACACACTCGACAGCGCGCCGGAGGGCGCCCGCGACCTGCTCGGGGCGGTACAGGCGCACTGGGGTTTCGTGCCCAACCTTCACGCCATCCTGGCGGAAAGCCCGCTGGCGCTGGCAGGTTACGAGTCTCTGTTCGGTCTTGTGCAGGAACGCGCCAGTCTTGCCCCGGTCGAGCGCCAGGCAGCTTTTCTGGCTGTGAGCGTCTTTCACGGCTGCGCCTATTGCACCATGGGCCACACGTTCCTTGCCCGGCAGGCCGGAATGGAGGCGGCGGACCTGGACGCCCTGCGCGCCGGCGGACGACCGGTCACCGTGCACCTAGCTGCCCTTGCCGTGTTCACCCGAAAGTTGCTCGAAACGCGGGGCGATGCAGGCCCGGCAGTGCTTGCGGATTTCCTGGCCGCCGGCTTTACCCGGGCACAGGTTCTGGAGGTTGTCGCGATCATCGCGACGAAGACAATTTCCAACTATGTCAACCATATCACGGCAACGCCGCACGAGGATTTCATGGCGGATCCGGCGCTCTCCTGGAGTGCTGGCGACGCTGTCGCAGCACCGGCGGGTGGCGCATGAGCCGGGTCGCCGTTCTCGGCCTCGGGGCGATGGGATCGCGCATGGCCGCAAGGCTCCTCAAGGCGGGGCATTCCGTTACGGTCTGGAACCGCTCGGCCGGTCCAGCCGATGCCCTGGTGGAGAGCGGGGCCGTGTCCGCGCCCACCCCGCGCGCCGCTGCCGCGGGATGCGAGCTTGTGATCACGATGGTTTATGACGATGCGGCCTCGGAAGCGGTCTGGCTTGCTCCTGACACGGGCGCGCTGGCGGGCCTGGAAAAAGGATGCGTCGGCATCGAGTGCTCGACGGTCTCCTTGCGGCATGTGCTGCGGCTCCATGACCTGGCGCAGGAGCGGGATCTTGCCTTTCTCGACGCACCGGTGGCCGGATCGAGGCCGCAGGCGGAGGCGGGCGAGCTTGTGTTCATGGCGGGCGGCAGGGTGGATGTACTGGAGACGGTGGGGGCGGTGTTTCTCGACCTCGGCAGATCCGCCTTCCATGCCGGCGGGCCGGGTGCCGGTGCGCTGGTCAAGCTGATGGTCAACGCGCTGCTTGCCGCCCAGACCGCGACACTGGCCGAACTTCTCGGCCTTGCCGCAAGGTCGGGCGCGGACACCGCCACTGCGCTTGAAATCATCGGGGCGACGGCCGTGGCGAGCCCGGCGATCGTTTCGGGCGGCCGGGCAATGCTGGCAGGTACGTTCGCGCCGGCAGCGCCCGTCGATCTCATCGCCAAGGACCTGGCGCTCGCCTTGCGGGCAGGCAGGGACGTCGGGGCCCGGTTGCCGATGGTCGCGGCCGGCGGGGCCGTGTTCGGGACCGCCAACGCCGCTGGCTTTGGCGGTGACAACCTGACCGGCGTCGTGAAGCTGTACAGAAATCCTGTGCCGGCCGGCTGAGCCGTGCAGGTCTCTCCCGCCTTGACCCATGCAACGAAAAAGGGCGCGCCCGGCGGGCGCGCCCTTGATGTCAGTCGGGTCGATGCCGGTCTTATGCCGACAGCGCGCCCTTGGCCTGCTCGGTCAGGACCTTGAACGCATCCGGCTCGCGGATCGCGATGTCGGACAGGACCTTGCGGTCGATCTCGATGCCGGCCTTGTTGAGGCCGTCGATGAAGCGCCCGTAGGTCAGGCCGTGCTCGCGCACGGCGGCGTTGATGCGCTGGATCCAGAGCGAGCGGAAATTGCGCTTGCGGACCTTGCGGTCACGATAGGCGTACTGTCCGGCCTTCTCGACCGCCTGCTTGGCAACGCGGATCGTGTTCTTGCGACGACCGTAATAGCCCTTGGCGGCCTTGAGGACCTTCTTGTGCTTTGCGTGGGCGGTTACGCCCCTTTTGACACGCGACATGGAATTGAACTCCTTGGAAAGTCAGAACGCCGTCAGGTTCAGCCGTAGGGCAGGAACTGCTTGACGATACGGGCATCGGGCTCGGACAGCGTGGTGGTGCCGCGCGCGTTGCGGATGAACTTGTTCGAACGCTTGATCATCCCGTGACGCTTGCCCGCCTGGGCGGTCTTGACCTTCCCGGTCGCGGTAAGCTTGAAGCGCTTTTTCGCTCCAGACTTGGTCTTCAGCTTGGGCATTTCGCATCCTTTCTTGACCCGGCGGGTGTAACGCCGCCGGCTGTTGTTGGAAGCCGTTGTGAGCCGCCACGGCATGCCCGTTCGTCACGGGAGGTCCGCCAAAACAGACCGGTCCCGCGAAGCCGGGCGGCTCGGGACACGGGCTTATAAGCGCGGTCCCTGCAAAACACAAGGGCGGGAATGGCCCTGGCAGGCCCAAATGCGCGCAAAAATCGCGCGAGATTGCGACCGGCCCCCTCCAACTGCGCACGGCGCTGGGGGGCACAACGAAAAGAACCCGGCCACACGACCGGGTTCCTGTCTTCAACACGGGCCCCGCCAAAGGCAGGGCAGCGTCCGCTGGGTCGTCTAGCGCGCGATCGGCGCCAGCACCATCACCATCTGGCGGCCCTCGAGCCGGGGATGGGACTCGACCTTGGCGAATTCCGCCGTCTCGTCACGCACCTTGTGGAGCAGTGCGATGCCGAGGTCCTGGTGCGCCATTTCGCGTCCACGGAACCGCAGGGTGACCTTCACCTTGTCGCCTTCGTCGAAGAAACGCTTCATGTTCCGCATCTTCACCTCATAATCATGGGTGTCGATGTTCGGACGCATCTTGATTTCCTTGACCTCGACGATCTTCTGCTTCTTGCGCGCCTCTGCCGCCTTCTTCTGGCTCTGGTACTTGTACCGGCCAAAATCGAGGATCTTGCAGACAGGCGGCGAAGAGTTCGGGGAAATCTCGACAAGGTCCAGGCCGGCTTCCTCGGCCATTCTCATTGCGTCTTCCGTAAGGGTGACGCCGAGATTCTCTCCATCCTGGTCGATAAGCTGGACTTCCCGAACGCGGATCTCTTGGTTTGTGCGCGGGCCTTCCTTGGTCGGCGGCGGTGCGCGGTATGGACGGCGAATGGTCGCTAACTCCTCTAATGTTTCAACGAATCTGCTTGGTGAACCTTCCGGTTCGACGGCCTGCTCCCCGGTTCCGGCTGCCTTTCGGTTGCCGGAAAAGAGGGCTGACCCGGTGCGCAACAACAAATGCCCCGGACGCCGGGCGCCGAGGACCAATGTGGCGACCGATCAGGCCGTTGCCAAGAAAATCCAGTGAAAAGCAGGAGAAGTCAACCGGATTCGGGCGCAGGTGGATGATGCCGCAGCTGCGCGGCCGGGTTGCGGCCGCAACTGGTCGGCCGGCTTGGTCGAATGTCGAGGCAGGCCGGCAGGGTCGGAAGTTGCTGTGCTCAAGACCAGGAGTTGCGTGCCCGTAACATAAGGAGGGGTGTGCCCTGGTAAATTATGACAGGGGATTAACCGGCCGTTATGAGTATTCCGGCACAGATGCTTGTGGGAGGGATGGTTTGACCATCGTGAAAAGCTGCGCCTTTTCGTGGTCGTCGATATCCTCAGGAGCGCATCTTGTCCCTCTGGTCTCTCGCCCTTCCCCGTCAAAAGAACGGCGTTCCCGTAGCTGTGCGTGTCGGTGTTCTGGCAGCGATCGCCGTTGTTGCCGTCATCGCGCTGTCGCTGACGCATTTTCTTGGCGACGCGCGCAACAACGCGGCTGTCGATCGCATGCAGGACAACCGCCGACTGGAAACGCTCGCCGGGCAGCTCGCCAACGAGACGTTGCAGATGCGTCGGCGCGAAAAGGATTTCCTGATCCGCCGGAACCAGGAAGAAGCGGATCGATACGAGGCCGCCGTCAAGCAGGCGCTTTCGATCATTCCGCGCATGTCTGAACTGGCGGCTGCCAGGCCGGTTGCCACGCAGATCGGCCTGGCACAGGCGGGTGTCACAGCACACCGGGATCAGTTCCGACGCATCGTCGAGGCCTATCGGACGATGGGATTCGATGAGAAAAGCGGTCTCCAGGGAGAGCTGCGCACGGCGGTACATGCCGTTGAAACGCGCCTCAAGGCCGCCAATCTCGACGCCCTGACCGTCAGGATGCTGATGATGCGGCGCCATGAGAAGGACTTGATGCTGCGCGGCGACCTCAAATATGTCGGCGAGGTCGATGCCCGCCGCGCAGAGTTCGATGGCCTGATGCAGCAGACGGAACTGGATACGGGCGCGCGCGCCGAGATTTCCGGTCTGTTGGACGCCTATGTCTCCGGCTTCAAGGCGTATGCCGCCAATCAGGCGCGGATCGCGGAGGAGGTGGAGGCGCTGAGCCGGATCTATGCCGACCTGACGCCTCATGTAGAGACGATCGTCAGCAAGGCGGTCGACGGGCTGGAGGCCGCCGAGGCCGACCTGGACCGGACGCGGGGAACGGTGGCAACGGTTTTCGTCATCGCCGCTTCAGCGATGCTTCTGGCAGCCCTGGCGCTTGCCTACCTGATCGGCCGAGGCATCACCCGCCCGGTGCTCGGCATCACCGGGGCAATGCGGGCGCTGGCCGACGGCGATACGTCCGTATCGGTTCCCGACGCCGCGGCCCATCGCGAGATCGGCGCCATGGCGCGGGCCGTCGAGGTCTTCCGGGCCAACGCGATTCGCACCCGGGAGTTGGAGGCGGAGCAGGCCGAGCAGGCAGAACGCTCCGAAGCGGAGAAGCGCGCGATGATGGCAAGGCTGGCCGAGGAGTTCGACGGATCGGTTGGCCGCATCGTCCAGGCGATTTCGCAGGCTTCGCATCAGCTTGACCATGCGTCCCAGGTCATGGCCTCCGCTTCGCAGGACGTCGATGCACGCTCCGCTTCGGTGGCGGCGGCATCCGAGCAAACGGCGTCGAACGTCCACACCGTTGCGGCGGCGACCGAGGAAATGTCAGCCTCCATCGAGGAGATCAGCGCCCAGGTGCTGCGCGCATCCAACGCGACACAGCAGGCGTCCGACAACATCGTCCAGACCACGGATCAGATGACGGCCCTGTCCGGGGTCGCGGACCGCATCGGCGAGGTCGTCTCAATGATCTCCGACATCGCCGCCCAGACCAACCTTCTGGCTCTCAACGCGACCATCGAGTCGGCCAGGGCCGGGGAGGCGGGCCGGGGGTTCGCCGTGGTTGCCGGCGAGGTCAAGGCACTGGCCAGCGAGACCTCGAAGGCAACCGACGGCATTGCCAGGCTGGTCGGAGAGATCCAGACAGAGACGCGTACCGCCGTCTCCGCCATCGACGGCATCGGCAAGATCATCAGCGAGCTGAACGGAACCACCGCGGCGATTGCCGCGGCAATGGAAGAGCAGGGTGCAACGACCCGGGAAGTGTCCCGCAACGTGGTCGAGGCAGCCGAGGGAAGCCGGTCGGTTTCGCAAAGCATTGCCGGCGTCAGCACGGCCTCGCGGGAGAGCCGGAGTGCGGCGGACACCGTGACCGAGGCGGCACAGGGGCTGTCGAGCCAGTCGGCGGCCATGCGTGAAGAGGTCGAGCGGTTTCTTGCACATATCCGCGCGGCCTGAGCCGCCGTGTCAGCGACCGGCAAGCAGCCGGTCGTAGACCGCAAGGGTTGCCGCGCACATCGCCTCGACGGAGAAATGCGCGGTGACATGGGCCCGTGCCCGCCCGGCCAGCGCCTCGCGCCGGTCGGTCGCTAGGGCCAGCATCTCGGCAATCGCGGCGGCCAGCGCTCCGGCATCGCTGGCCGGCACGCGCCAGCCCGTGCGTTCGTCTTCCGCGACATCGGGCGGCGCCAGCACGGTCTCTGGCACGGCGCCGAGGTTTGTCGCAACGACCGGCACGCCGGCGGCCTGCGCCTCGACGGCGGCGCGGCCGAAGGCTTCCGGTTCGACCGAGGCGACGACGGCGACATCGGCAAGCGCCAGCGCCGCGCCGACATCCGTGCAATGGCCCACGAGCCGCACATGGCCGGTCAGGCCGGCGGCGGCGATCCGGTGCTTGAGCTCCGCCACATAGGCCTCGCGCCCCTGCGCGTCGCCGGCAAGGATGCAGGTCCAGCCCGGCGCGTGCCGGGGCGGGCGGTCGTCCCCGGCAAGCCGGGCCAGCGCCTCGATCAGCACCGTCTGGCCTTTCCAGTGGGTCAGGCGGGCAAGGTTGAGGATCACCCGCTCGCCTCCCGCAAGACCCCATGCGCTCGCCAGAGCCTGCCGGCGCTCGGGCGAAACCGAGGCCGGATCGAGCGCACCAAGATCCGAGCCGCGATGGATGACGGTGATGTGCCCCTGCGCGAAGGGATGGCGTTCGGCGATCAGCCTTGCGGTGTAACGGGAATTGGCGATCACGGCATCGCCGCGCGCCATCACGGAATTGTAGAGGGCCTTGGCCGCGTTCGACTGGTTGTAGATGCCATGATAGGTGGTGACGAAGGGCACGCCTTGCGCCCGCGCGGCGCGCAGCGCCGACCAGGCGGGCGCCCGCGAACGCGCATGGACGAGGTCGACGCCCTCGGCGCGAACGAGCTGCCGGAGCGCTTGCGCGTTGCGCCAGAGCGCCAGCGGCGCCTTGCGCTTCAAGGGCATTGCGACATGTTCCGCGCCGCCGGCCACCAGCTCCGCGACGAGCCGTCCGCCCTGGCTTGCGACAATGGCGCGGTGACCGGCCGAGACCAGCGCATGGGCGACGTCCACGGCCGTGCGTTCGGCGCCGCCGGTGTCGAGTTCGGGAATGACTTGCAGAACGGTGCGGCGGGTCACAGGCATCCTGTCGGGCAAGGTTGCGGGAGCCGGGGCGGGCTTCTCAAAGCCTGCATCCTGTGCCACATCGGGCAGCGACCAGGCAAGGAGCGACGACATGAGCGATGCAGTGACGGGACCCGGCGGCGAACGCTTCATCGAGGTGGGACGCGGCGCGCAGGCGCGGCGGATCGCGGTCCTGCGCGAGGAGGGCGAGCCCGGCCGCTGCGGCATTCTCTGGCTCTCGGGCTTCAAGTCCGATATGGCCGGCACAAAGGCGGAGGAGCTTGCGGCCTGGGCGCGCGCCACCGGCCATGCGATGACGCGGCTCGACTATTCCGGCCACGGCCTGTCCGGCGGCGCCTTCGAGGATGGCACCATCTCGCTATGGGCGGAGGAGGCGGTTGCCGTTCACGCCGCCTTCTGCCGCGAGCCGACCATCGTCGTCGGCTCGTCCATGGGCGGCTGGATCGCGCTACTGCTGGCCCGTGCGCTGCTGGCCAAAGGCGCCGGCGCGGCGCCGCTTGCCGGCATGGTGCTGATCGCCCCGGCTCCCGATTTTACCGAGGAGCTGATGTGGAAGCACGAGTTCACCGACGAGATTCGCGAGACGATCCTGCGCGAAGGCCGCTATGAGCGCCCGTCAGAATATGACGACAGCCCCTATGTCATCACCCGTGCCCTGATCGAGGACGGCCGCGAAAACCTGCTGCTCGGCGGCGCCGTCGAGACCGGCTGCCCGGTGACCATCCTGCAAGGCCAGCGCGACGATGCGGTGCCCTGGCAGCACGCGCTCAGGCTGACGGAATGCCTGGCGCTGGACGATGTCGTGCTGACCCTTGTCAAGGACGGCGACCACCGCCTGTCGCGCCCCGAGGACCTTGACCGGCTGCTCGATGCCGTTGCCCTCCGCGCCGAGGCTGCCGAACTGCACATGGGCTGAGGCCCGGCCGGGCGTGCGTTTTTGCCGGCGGGTCATCGGTTTGTCGTATTTCGCGCCAAGGCTTGGCACGGCATGATCGTCATTGGCGGGCTACGGACAGGCGAGGGTACTTATGACAGGGCGCAGGCGCTTCATTCTGGCGATCGACGGAGGCGGGATCCGGGGGCTTGTTCCCGTGCGGATCCTCGAGACGCTGGAGGCGCGCCTCCGGGCGCTGGGCAAGAGCGCGCCGATGCACCGTTATTTCGACATGATCGCGGGATCCTCCACCGGAGGGCTGATCGCCGCGGGCCTTGCCGCCCCCGGTCCCGACGATCTTGGCGGTCAGGCGGCCGGCATTACCGAGCTGCGCCGCTTCTTCGAGGTCGACGCCCGCGATGTCTTCCGCCGCAAAAGCCTGTTCGAGCGTTTCGTCGCCAATCCCCGGGCGCTGTTCGACGAGCGCTATGACGAGCGGCCGCTGGAGCGCATCCTCAAGGACCAGCTCGGCTGGACGTCGCTGCAGTCGGCGCTGACCCGGATCGTGCTCACCGCCTATGACATCGAGCGGCGCGAGGCCGTGTTCATGACCAATGGCCGGCAGAGCGATGGCGGTCGGCCGGACGACTATTATTTCTGGCAGGCGGTGCGGGCGACGACGGCGGCCCCCGTCTATTTCGAACCGATGCGCGCTGAAAACCTGACCCATGGCGACGAGCGCGTGCTGATCGATGGCGGCGTGGTGATGAACAACCCCGTTCTCGCGGCCTATCTGGAGGCGATGAAGCTCGGTTGGAGCGCGCAGGAGATCACCGTCCTCTCGCTCGGCACGGGCGCCGCCAACCGGCGCGGCTATTCGTTTCGCGAGGCCTCGACCTGGGGACCGCTCGGCTGGCTGTCGCCGGGCAATGGCACGCCGCTCCTGTCGATCCTGGCGCACGGGCAGTCGACCACCGCCGCCTACCAGGCGGAACGGCTGCTGCCGGCCGCCGGCATCGCCGAGGTGATCCGCCTCGACGGCGACCTGCCGGAAGGAGCCGAGGCGCTGGACAACACCCGGCCCGGCAACATCATCGAACTGAACGGGGTCGCCGACCGGATCATCCGCGACAACACCCTGACGCTCGACCGGATCGCCGCCGAGATGAGCGAGCGCGACGACTGAGCCGTCTTGCCGCCCCGCCGTGGTTTATGGTTAACCGAACGTAAACGCTCCGGCGCGACACTGCTTCAACGGGCCATGGCGGATGCCGCCTGCCCGGGAAGACCAAGGCCACGAGGGAGCCGGCCATGAGACGCGCGACAGCAGCCAACAGTGTGCCCTTCGAAACGTCGGAGGCCTGTCTGCGGACCCGCCATGCCTGGCTTGGCCTGCTCGCCGCCGCCTCCATCGCGGCGCTGGCCGTGACCGCCGTGCTGAGCCCGGCCGCATCCGCCCCGCTGCCGCGCGAAAAGCCCGCCAGCCTGATCGCCGCCAATGCCCTGTCGCGGCTGGAGGAACGGCGGGTGACGACAACGCGCATCCTTCCCTCCACCGATATCGGCGACCTGGTTTCCTCCGGCGGCGAACGGCCCGTTGCCGAGGCAGCGCAGTCGCGTTTCGCTGCCGCCCCGCTGCCGCAGCCGGCCCCGCGCGAGCGTGCCGAAACCGCTGCCGGGGCCGCACCGGTGGCGCGGGAGACAGCCTCCGCCATTCCGGCGAATGTCTCGCCGTCGGCCGTCGCCAAGGACCTCTTCGGCGCCATGCGCTCGCCCGCGCCGCTCGCCGCCCGCTCTATCGGCTCCTATGCCAAGGGCTGCGTCGCCGGTGCCACCGCGCTCGCCGTCGACGGGCCGAGCTGGCAGGTGATGCGCCTGTCGCGCAATCGCAACTGGGGCCATCCGGAACTGATCGACATGCTGCAGCGCCTCGCCGCCGACGCGCCATCGCTCGGCTGGAACGGCTTGCTCGTCGGCGACCTTGCCCAGCCGCGCGGCGGGCCGATGACCTCCGGCCATGCCAGCCACCAGATCGGCCTTGACGCCGATATCTGGCTGACGCCGATGCCGGACCGCACTCTCACCCGCGACGAGCGCGAGAGCATGTCGGCGGTCTCCATGCTGAAGGGCCCGTCCAACCTGAAGGACGCCGACCGGGGCGTCGATCCGTCGAAATGGAGCGATGCCCGCGCAAGGCTGATCCGCCGCGCGGCTCAGGACCCGCGCGTTGCCCGCATCTTCGCCCATCCCGGCATCAAGCAGGCGCTCTGCCGCTTCGAGACCGGCGACCGTTCATGGCTGAGGAAAGTGCGCCCCTGGTGGGGGCACCACTACCACTTCCATGTGCGCATCGCCTGTCCGGCGGGAAGCGTCGGCTGCAAGGACCAGAACCCGCCCCCGCCGGGCGATGGCTGCGGCAAGGAATTGGCATGGTGGCTTTCCGACGAGCCTTGGGTGCCGAAAAAGCCGGCCAAACCTTCCAAGCCGGCGAAGAAGAAGCACATGACCCTCGCCGCCCTGCCGGACGCCTGCACGCAGGTGCTGGTGGCAAGGTAAACGGGAAGGCGCCGCCGTTAGGGCGGTGCAGGGAAACTCCGGTCTCTTTTTCCCGTCTCCCCCGCGCAATCCCCTTTGCGGGGGCGTGCGGCGATGGTAAATGGGCGCGCATGAGCACGCAGAAAATCTCCGACATCCGCAATTTCTCCATCGTGGCGCATATCGACCACGGCAAATCGACGCTGGCCGACCGTCTGATCCAGATGACGGGCACGCTGACCAGCCGCGAGATGAAGGAGCAGGTGCTCGATTCGATGGACATCGAGCGCGAGCGCGGCATCACCATCAAGGCGCAGACCGTGCGCCTGATCTACAACGCCGCCGACGGCAAGCAGTACAAGCTGAACCTGATCGACACGCCGGGCCATGTCGACTTCGCCTACGAGGTGTCGCGTTCGCTCGCCGCCTGCGAGGGCTCGCTGCTGGTCGTCGACGCCAGCCAGGGCGTCGAGGCGCAGACGCTCGCCAATGTCTACCAGGCCATCGACAACGACCACGAGATCGTCTCGGTGCTCAACAAGGTCGACCTGCCGGCGGCCGAGCCGGACCGGGTCAAGGAGCAGATCGAGGACGTGATCGGCCTTGACGCCTCGGAAGCGGTGATGATTTCCGCCAAGACCGGCCTTGGCGTGGAGAACGTGCTGGAGGCCATCGTCAAGCGCCTGCCGCCGCCCGAGGGCGACCCGGACGCGCCGCTGAAGGCGCTGCTGGTCGACAGCTGGTACGACCCGTATCTGGGCGTCATGGTGCTGGTGCGCATCATCGACGGGCGGATGAAGAAGGGCCAGAAGATCAAGATGATGGGGGCGAACGCCACCTACGAGATCGACCGCGTTGGCGTCATGACCCCGAAATTCCTGATGACCGACGATCTCGGCCCCGGCGAGATCGGCGTCATCACCGGCTCCATCAAGGAAGTGGCGGACACCCGCGTCGGCGACACGATCACCGACGAGCGCAAGCCGACCGCCAAGGCGCTGCCCGGTTTCAAGCCGGCCCAGCCGGTGGTGTTCTGCGGGCTCTTTCCGGTCGATGCCAACGACTTCGAGGACCTGCGCGCGGCGATGGGCAAGCTGCGGCTCAACGATGCCAGCTTCTCCTTCGAGATGGAGACCTCGGCAGCGCTCGGCTTCGGCTTCCGCTGCGGCTTCCTCGGCCTCCTGCATCTGGAGATCGTCCAGGAACGGCTGGAGCGCGAGTTCGATCTCGACCTGATCGCGACGGCGCCCTCGGTCGTCTACCGGATGCATTTGACCGACGGCACCTTGAAGGAGTTGCACAACCCGGCCGACATGCCCGATCCGGTCAAGATCGACACGATCGAGGAGCCGTGGATCCGCGCCACGATCATGACGCCGGACGAGTATCTCGGCGCCATCCTGACGCTCTGCCAGGAGAGGCGCGGCGTGCAGGTCGACCTCAACTATGTCGGCTCGCGCGCCATGGTCACCTATGACCTGCCGCTCAACGAGGTGGTCTTCGATTTCTACGACCGGCTGAAGTCGATCTCCAAGGGCTACGCCTCCTTCGACTACCAGATCACCGACTATCGCGAGGGCGACCTGGTGCGCATGTCGATCCTGGTCAATGCCGAGCCGGTCGACGCGCTGTCGGTTCTGGTCCACCGCTCGCAGGCCGAGCGTCGGGGCCGCGCCATGTGCGAGAAGCTGAAGGACCTGATCCCCCGGCACATGTTCAAGATCCCGATCCAGGCGGCCATCGGCGCGCGGGTGATCGCCCGCGAGACCATTGCCGCGCTGAGGAAGGACGTCACCGCCAAGTGCTATGGCGGCGACGCGACGCGCAAGCGCAAGCTTCTGGAAAAGCAGAAGGAAGGTAAGAAGCGCATGCGCCAGTTCGGCAAGGTGGAGATCCCGCAGGAAGCCTTCATCAAGGCCCTGAAGATGGACGAGTGAGGCGTGCGGTTGCCGCCTATTCGGCGGCGACCAGCACCGGCTGTTGCCACCGGCCCGCCGCGATCTCGGCGATCTGCGTGTCGATCTGCCCCAGCACGAAGCGCGAGAACGGGCCAAGGTGCACGTAGAGCGCCACCATGTGCAGCATCGGGTTGAGCGCGCGCGGATTGTGGCGCAGCGTGAAGGCGATCATCCGCCACAGATGTCCGCGGTGTTCCGGATGATGCCGGGTGATCGACCAGACGAGCCGGCCGAGCTTCTTCACGTCGCTGAAGAGGCGGGCGTTGAGAACGTCGCCATTGGGGCCGCTCATGTCGAGCAGTGAGACCATTTTCTTCAGCCGGTCGAAATAGGCCTGCGGCGCATAGACCCGCTCGATCACCTTTCGGTAGTCGCCCAGGATCTGCCCGCGCGGGCGCAGGGTTTCGAAATTGAGCCCCGCCGTGCATTGGTCGCCTTCCTCGTGGTCGGGATCGGCCATGTCGAATTCGGCATGCAGGCGCCCTTGCGCCGCCAGACGCCGGGTGAGCTGGGTGTTGGGCAGCGCGTAGAGCAGGCCGGTCATGGCGACGGGAATGGCGGCCTCCTCGATGAGGTTCGCGATCTCGTCGGCAACCCGCTCGCTCTCCTCGTCGAACCCGACGATGAAGCCGCCGATGACGAAGATGCCCGCCTCGTAGATCTTGTGCACGCTGGCGGCGATGTCGCGCCGGGTGTTCTGCTTCTTGCGGGTGGCGATCAGCACGTCCGGGTCGGGGCTCTCGATGCCGACGAAGACGACGAAGAAGCCGGCATGGCGCATCATTTCCAGAAGGTCGTGATCGTCAGCCAGGTTGAGCGAGGCCTCGGTGGAGAGCTCGAACGGGCGGCCATGCGCCTCCTGCCAGGCAATCAGGTCCGGCAGGAAGGCCTTCACCGCCTTCTTGTTGCCGATCAGGTTGTCGTCGACGAAGTCCACATGGCCGCGATAGCCGAGATCGTAGAGCGCCTGCAGTTCCGCCAGGATCTGGGCGCTGCCCTTGGTGCGCGGCTTGCGGCCGTAGAGCTCGATGATGTCGCAGAATTCGCAGGTGAACGGGCAGCCGCGCGAGAACTGCACGTTGACCTGGACATAGTCGGAGAAGTTGAGCAGGTCGAAGCGCGGCACCGGCGTGGTGGTGACGTCGGCCTTGAACTTCTCCGCCTCGAAGGTGCCGGACCGTTCGCCGCCCTCGAAGGCTGCGACGAACTGCCCGAAAATGCCTTCCGCCTCGCCGATCACCCGGAAATCGGCCGCCGCATAGTGGTCCGGGCTGGAGGTGACGTCGGGACCGCCGACGACGACGGGAATGCCGGCTGCCTGGCACATGGCGATGATCGCGAGCGTGTCCGACTGCTGCGGCAGCATGCCGCCGGTGAAGACGACATCGGCCCAGGCAAGCTCTTCCTCCCGCAGCTCGGTGGTATTGCGGTCGACCAGCCGGGGCTGCCAGTTCTCCGGCAGCATCGCGGCAACGGTGATCAGTCCGAGCGGGGGCGCCGGATATTTGGCGCCGACCAGGGTGCATGTCTCCCGGTAGTTCCAGAAAGAGCCGGCCTGGAAGCGCGGATAGAGCAGCAGAACGTTGACGTTCGGGTTCATCGAGGGCTCTTCGTCGTGGCGAGGGCGGGTCGTGGATTGCAGGATATCAAACTTGACGGTTTTTGCATGACCTACGGGTGACGAACTGTCGGTTCGCGGCCCCGGACTTGCAAAATGAAATCCGGTCACCATTTCTTAACGGTAGTTGTTCATCATTCGCTGACGATATGGCGCGCCTTGCGGTGTCGCATGCCTGTCACCCTCACATTGCAAGATGAGGACCGGGCGCTTTCGAGACGAACCGAGACGCAATTCGTCATGCGGCGGCGCGACACGTTCCGCGCGAGCATGAACGTTGCCCCGGCGCGACACGCGCCACGGCGGCATGACCGGCACCCCGCACGGGTGCGCAACAAGACTGACAAGAACGATAAGAAAGAGACTGAAATGGACTTTGGTAATGTGAAGTGGTTCGACATCAAGCAGGGTGTCGGCCAGATCGAACCGGACGAGGGCGACTTCGTCCATGTCGACATGGCGGCGCTGCGCCGCGCGGGTCTCCCGACCCTGCGCGAAGGCCAGCTGATTGCCTATGAGCTCGACTATGCGCGCGGCCATTCCGCCGCCGAGAACCTGCGCGTCCTGTAACGCGCGTAAAACCCCGGCGGCCTTGAAAAAGGCCGCGAGCAAAGCGCCGCTGCCGTGACGGGCAGGGCGCTTTTTGCGTTTTGGCGGCAGGTTTCAGCCGCTGGCACTCTCTCCGGCCGTCAGCCGCCGCAGTCGCAGCATGGCGACAAGCCCGAAGGCAGGTCCAAGCGCCAGCAGGGCCAGCAGCACCGGCCAACCCGCCGTCTCGACCACGATCGGTGTCGCCTGCACGGTGATGAAGGTCAGCGCGAAGCCGATCGCCGTTTGCAGCGTCATCAGGCTGCCCGCCTGCGAAGCCGGGGCAAAATCCGCCACCAGCGCCGAGAATTGCGGGGAATCGGGCGCGATCGAGGCTCCCCAGACGAGAACGACGAGGCAGAAGAGCCAGGCGGGGCCGCCAAAGGCGAGGGCGGCGGCAAGCGCGCTGGCGAAGCTGATCGCCAGTGCGATGATCGCCACGCTCTCCTTGCCGATCCGGTCGGCGACAAGCCCGCCGGCGATGCAGCCAAGTCCGCCGAGGGCGATCGCCGCGAAGGTGGCAAGCCGGGCGAGCGTCAGCCCCCTGTCGGGCCCGAGTTCCGGGACGAAGGTGGCGGCCATCGCCGCGCCGGCCCAGGTCCACATGGCGTAGAGTTCCCACATGTGGCCGAAATAGCCGGCATAAGCGAGACGGATGCGGCGGTTCGTCCAGGCACTGCCGATGACGCCCGGGTCGAATCGCGGCGAAGTGGCGTGATAGGGGCCAAGCCGCACGCCGAGAGCGAGAAGGGCGGCCGCGAGGGAGGCGAGGGAGGCGAGAAGCACCGTGACGCGCCAGTCGGCGCCGCCGCCAAGCGCGATCAGGTGCGGGGCGGCAGAGCCAAGCGTCACCGCTCCGACCAGCAGCCCGACGAGGAAGCCGCGATCCTGGACGCCCCAGCCGACGGCGATCTTCATGCCGACAGGATAGACGCCGGCAAGCAGCGCGCCGGTGAGGATGCGCGCGGCGATGGCTCCGTCGCCGCCCACGGGCAGAGCCAACAGGGCGGCATTCACCAGTGCCGCCAGCGTGGCGCAGGCGGCAAGCAGGCGTCCGGGGTGGATGCGGTCGGGAAGGCCGAGAAAGGCCGAGAGAAGCGCGCCGGCCACGAAGCCGACCTGCACGCCGCTGGACAGCAGCGCCTGACGCGCGGCGGAGATCGGTGCCTCGGCAAGCATTTCCGGCAGGATCGCGGCGGAGACGAACCACAGCGACAGCGCCGCGATGACCGCGATCGAAAGGAGGCTGAGCGAGAGCGTCTTTATGGCCGTGACCCGGTTTGGCCGCGACCGCGGCGACGGGAGAGGCGGCCGGACGGCCGCTTGTCGAAAGCCTATCAAGGTCGGTAAAACGCGTCATCCTGCATTTGGGGGCGGCAGCCATGCATGGAGCGGGATTTTCGATTGACCGTTTTTTTGTTTCGTTTGATTGTCGTTCTCGGCAATAAGGAAAGAAAACGAACGTATCGGGAGGCGGCGTGTGAGCGGCGGACATATACTCGCAATCGATCAGGGCACCACATCGAGCCGGGCCATCGTCTTTGACGGGGATCTGCGGTCGGTGGCGGTCGGCCAGCAGGAATTCGCCCAGCACTTTCCCCATTCCGGCTGGGTCGAGCACGATCCGGCCGACCTGTGGACCTCCACGCTGGCCGTCTGCCGCGAGGCCTTGTCGAAAGTCGAGGGAGGGGCTGCGGCGATCGCCGCTGTCGGCATCACCAACCAGCGCGAGACCACGCTGGTCTGGAGCCGCAAGACCGGCGAGCCGGTCTGCAATGCCATCGTCTGGCAGGACCGGCGCACAGCGGAGTTCTGCGCCCGGCTGAAGGGGCAAGGACATGAGGAGCTGTTCACGCAGCGCACCGGCCTGCTGCTCGATCCCTATTTCTCCGGCACCAAGCTTGCCTGGATCCTCGGCAATGTCGAGGGCGCAAGGGCGCGAGCCGAGGCCGGGGAACTGGTCTTCGGCACGGTCGACAGCTGGCTGATCTGGAAACTGACAGGCGGCCGCGCCCATGTCACCGACGCGACCAATGCCTCGCGCACGCTGCTCTACAATATCGACGAGAATTGTTGGGACGAGGAGCTTTGCGGCATTCTCGGCGTACCCTTGTCGATGCTGCCCCAGGTGAAGGACAGCGCGGACGAGTTCGGCACGGTCGACGCGGAGCATTTCGGCGCCGAGTTGCCGATCCTCGGCGTTGCCGGCGACCAGCAGGCGGCGACCGTCGGTCAGGCCTGCTTCCGTCCCGGCATGGTCAAGTCGACTTACGGCACCGGTTGCTTCGCGCTGATCAACACGGGTGAAACCCGGGTCGCCTCGCAGAACCGTCTGCTCTCGACGATTGCCTACCGGCTGGCGGGCCGGACCACCTATGCGCTGGAAGGCTCGATCTTTGTCGCCGGCAGCGCTGTGCAGTGGCTACGCGACGGGCTCGGCATCATCGATCACGCTGCCGAAAGCCAGCAACTCGCGGAAGCCTCCGATCCTGAGAACCGGCTGTATCTGGTGCCGGCCTTTGTCGGCCTCGGCGCGCCTTACTGGGACCCGGACGCGCGCGGCGCGTTGTTCGGCCTGACACGGGCGAGCGGTCCGGCCGACTTCTGCCGGGCGGCGTTGGAAAGCGTTGGCTACCAGACCCGCGACCTGATCGAGGCGATGCGCGCGGATGCGGCCAGCATCGACACCGCCGGCATCGTCCTGCGCGTCGACGGTGGCATGACCGCCTCGGACTGGACCATGCAGTTTCTCGCCGACCTGCTCGGCGCGCCGGTCGACCGGCCGCAGATCCTTGAGACGACGGCCCTGGGCGCGGCCTGGCTCGCCGGCCACAAGGCGGGCGTATGGCCGGACATGGCGGCCTTTGCCGAGACCTGGCATCTCGACCGTCGTTTCGAACCGGCGATGGAGGAGGGCGCGCGCGAGGCGCTTTATGCCGGCTGGCAGGATGCGGTGCGCCGCACGCGCAGCAAATGAGACGCAGCACGGGGCCGTTTCGCTCCGGCCCCGTGCTGCCGACGGCTGACCCCCACCGTTGATGCGCCGCACGCTCCGCTTGCCGGCCACGGACGACGCTGCGTCAAAAGACGTCTTGAGTGCAGGTTGCGCGCCAAGTATGTTGACTATGGCAACATATTATGGAGTTCGGCAACATGCATCCCGATCCCTCCAGTGCGCTCGCGGCGACCGCCGCGCCGGTGAGCGAAGAGGACATTACCGCCGTCCGGCGCTTCAACCGCTTTCACACGCGGCTTGTCGGCGCCCTCAACGAGCATTTGCTGGCATCTCCCTATTCGCTCGCCCAGGTGCGTGTCCTTTATGAACTCGCCAACGCGCCGCCGGATGCGCTGCCATCGGCGCGCGAGCTTGGCGAAGTCCTGAGGATGGATGCCGGCTATCTCAGCCGGCTGGTCTCGGGCCTTGAGGGCGACGGGCTGCTGCAGCGCAACCCGGCGCCGGACAATGCCAAGCGCTTGCTGCTGGCGCTGACGGAGCGGGGGCGCGAGGTCTTTGCCAAACTGAATGCCACCTCGGCTGGCGAAGTCGCCGAGTTGCTGGCACCGCTTTCGCCTGCCGGGCGCGGCCAGCTGACGGGTGCCATGGCGTGCATCCGCCGGCTGCTGGGCGATGTACCGGATGCCCGCGCCTTCATCCTGAGGGGTCCCGAGCCCGGCGATCTTGGACAGGTGGTCCACCGCCAGGCCGCGCTCTATGCACGCGAATACGGCTGGGACTGGACATTCGAGGGGCTGATTTCCGAAATTGCCGGTCAGTTCGTCCGCAATTTCGATCCCGCCAGCGAGCGCTGCTGGATCGCCGAGATGGAAGGCGAGATCGTCGGATCGGTCTTTGTCGTGCGGGAGGACGAGCATACAGCCAAGCTGCGCATGCTCTATGTCGATCCCGTGGCGCGCGGCAAGGGCCTCGGCCGCACCCTTGTCGATGAATGCCTGCGCTTCGCCCGTGCGAAGGGCTACCGTCGGATGGTGCTGTGGACCAACGACATCCTCGTTTCCGCTCGTCGCATCTACGAGGCAGCCGGCTTCGAGTTGATAGAGGAAGAACCGCATCGCAGCTTCGGCAAGGACCTTGTCGGTCAGGTCTGGGAGCGCACGCTGTGAGGCTGCCGCTCGCCGCCGCCATCGTCACCGGCCTGCAGGTGGGCGCGGCACTGGTGGCGAGCGAGGCCGTCGTCGCTGAGGTCGGGGCCGGCCGGCTTGGCTTCCTGCGCTACGCCATCGCTCTCGCCATCCTGGTGCCGGTGGCGGCCCTGTCATCCGGCGCACCGGTGGCACGCCGCGACTTGCTTCCCGTCGCGCTGATCGGCATGGGGCAGTTCGGCGTGCTTGTCGCCCTGCTCAATGTCGCGGTTCTGCATACCGGTTCGCCGCGCGTGTCTCTGGTCTTCGCCACCTTGCCGATCGTCACCCTGGCAGTCGGCTGGGGACTGGGCGCGGCACGGGTGACACGGCTGGCGCTCTGGTCGATCACTCTGTCCGTCGTCGGCGTCGCCTTCCTACTCGCCGGCGACGCGCTGGGCGGCCGGATGAGCGTGTCCGACTGGATCGGCCTGGGATGCGCCGGGCTTGCCACCCTGACGGGAGCGATCTGCTCCAGCCTCTACCGCCCCTATCTCCAGCGCTGCGGTGTCGCCCGGGTCAGCGTCATCGCCATGTCCGCCTCGCTATTGCCGCTCGGCCTGATGGGACTGATCGAGCCCCATGGCGTGGCCGTGGCGGACTGGACGGCCCGCACCGTGGCTCTGGTCGGCTTTGTCGGCCTGTCGAGCGGTTTCGGTTTCCTGTTCTGGCTCTACGCCCTGTCGCAATTGCCCGCAGCCGTGGTCACGGCGTTTCTCGCCCTCAGTCCCGTAACCGCCGTTATCCTGTCGGTGGTGTTTCTGGGAACGGTTCCTTCCGCGTCGCTCGCGGTGGCGCTGGTTCTGGTGATGGGGGGCCTTGGCGCAACCGCCTTCGCGCAGCGCCCGGGCAAGGAGGCGGCGGCTGTTGTCGTCGCCACAGGCACGAACCGGCCTGCGAGCTGACGTTGCGTTTTCGGTCACTCGCGTGTTGCGAAGTTTCTCTCTTGCGGGTTGAATGGCCTGTGCCGGGTTCCCGTCATGCGGGTGCGACGGCGGTTTCGATCAGCCCTTTGGAGACGACCATGACTGCACTCCGTTCTTCCGATACACTCGAAAACGGCTTGCCGCTGCCCTATGCCGGCCTTCCCTATGTCGACGATGTCGAACGTTTCGATCCGGCCGGCGATGCGCCCCTCTTCGCTGCCATTGCCGAGATCCTGATCGATGCCGGTCTCGACGACACTTTCGGCGTCAACCTTCTGCATGTGCACTTCACCTTGGCCGCGGGCGAGATCGTCTGGGAAAGCCATGACCGTCGGACCAATAGCCTGTCCGTCACCGTTTGCGCGCGGGATTCGGCGCTGTCGCGCGAGGGGCGACCGACATCATGGCGCTGTCTCGATGGCCGGTGGCTGCCGCTCGCCTTCGCCCGCCATGGTCTCGACGAGGCGGAACTGGCGCGCGCCGCTCCCGCCATGGAGCGGATCGGCCGTCTGCTGGAAAAAGCAGGGCAGGCCGGACGTTTCGGTCTCTGCCTGGCGCGGGGCGGCCTGCGCTCATGGCCGCTACGCATCCACGTGGAACGCACGGACGAGGCCGGCCGCCGCCAGATCCTTGCGCCCGAATGGGCGCCGCTGCGCGACCGGGGCCAGGATCTCGACACGTCCTGGTCCTTCCGTCCCTCGCTGCTGGCGCGCGCCGGGATCGTTCGCAACACCGGCACGCGCTGCAAGACCAAGTGCAAGACGACCTGCCTTGTCGGCAGTGTCCATGGGCCGTGGCACGACGGGAAGGAGCACAAGAAGGAGGTTTGAGCGGCCGGCGCGCCGCCCGCTCGCCAGAACGTGAAAGGTTGAGGCCGGTTTTCGCCGTTCCCTGGCGTGAGCGGGCATGTTTCACTCAGGGCGACCGTGTTGCCTTGGAGAAACAGCATGCGCGCACTCTCCGCTCTCGTGCTTTCCTTGCTGCTTGCAGCCGCCGCACCGCTCGTCGGTGCGGCGGCGGAAGAGGTGGATCTGGAGCTTGTGCTGCTGGCCGATTCCAGTGGTTCCATCGACGATGCGGAGATCCGCTTCCAGCGGCAGGGCTATGCCGATGCCATCACAGATCCCCAGGTGCTCTCCGCCATTCTCGACAATGCCCATGGCAAGATCGCCGTTACCTATGTCGAATGGGGAAATGCCGCCTCGCAGGACGTCGTTGTCGGCTGGACCGTGATCGACGGCGTCGAAGCGGCGGGCCGCTTCGCCGATGCCTTGATGGCTGCGCCACGCCGTGCCTACGGGCGCAATGCCATCGGCTCGGCGCTGCTGAAGGGCAAGCGACTGATCGAGGACAACGGCCATCGCGGGGTCCGACGGGTGATCGACCTTTCCGCCGACAGCGCCAACAGCTGGAACGGGCCGCCGCTGGAGACCGCGCGGGCCGAGGTGGTTGCAGCCGGCATCGTCATCAACGGCCTTGCCGTGCTGTGCCGGCACTGTTCGGGGCGTCCGGCCAGCTACGATCTGGAGGAGGCGTTCGCCAGGCTGATCATCGGCGGTCCCGGTTCGTTCGTCGTTACCGCCGATTCCAAGGCGACCTTCGCCGATGCGGTGCGCAAGAAACTGATCCTGGAAATCGCGGCAGGCCCGTCCGCAAGCAGCTTTGCCGCCCTGTCGGGCCCGCCCGTCCGCTTCGGCGGGCAGGCGGAGATGCGGCGCGAGTGAAACGCGTTCAGCGCCAGCCGTCGCGATACAGGGCCGAAAGAGCCTCGCGATAGGTGGGGAAGAGAAAGTCGTAGCCGAGCTCGGACTTCACCCGGGCGTTCGAGACGCGCTTGTTCTCGCCGTAGAATGAGCGCGCCATCGGGCTGAGCTCGGCGCTCGCAAAATCCTGTTCCGGCGGCGGCGTCACGCCAAGAAGGCCGGCGGCGTGGGACACAACGTCCTGCGGCGGCGCGGGCTCGTCGTCGGTGATGTTGAAGATACGTGTTCTGGCCGGACCGTCGATCGCCGCTTCCAGCGCGCCGGCAATATCGGCCACGTGGATGCGGTTGAACACCTGGCCGGGCTTGACCAGCCGGCGCGCGGTGCCCTTCTCGAAATTGACGAAGGCGTTGCGACCCGGACCGTAGATGCCCGACAGGCGAAACACCTGCACGACACGGTCATGTGTCCCGGCATGTGCCAGCCATGCCTCCTCGGCGGCCACCCGCTGGACGGAGCGCCGCGAGACCGGCTTGCAGGGCGTTTCCTCAGTGACCCAGGCGCCGCCATGATCGCCATAGACGCCGACCGTCGACAGGTAGCCCGTCCATTGCGGCCGGGCGGCGGCAAGGTCCGCGCCGTGATGGGCGAGCACCGGATCGCCGGCCTCCCCCGGGGCGATCGAGACGAGCACATGGGTTGCCTGCGCGAGGGCATCGGCGATGCCCTCGCCCGGCGTGGTCCCGTCAAAGAGGAAGGGGGCAATCCCCTGCGCCCTGAGGGTCTCCGCCTTGGCGGGGCTGCGCGTTGTCGCGCCGATCCAGGCGCAGCGCGATGCGATGCGGGCGACGAAGGCCTCCGCCGAATAGCCGATACCGAAGACAAAGAGGCGCATGGCGTGATTTCCCGGGGGTTGTGGTTCTGTGGTAACTTCTCACATGGCGTGTGCCTGTGGCGGATTTCGCCGCCTTGGCGTCAACGCCGTTTTATTGCCGATACAGGGAGTTTCAACATGGATATCGCAAAGACGCTGCAGGCGCGGCCCGCCTCGCGGAGCTGTGCGCTGATCGATTTCGACACGGCCGAGGTTTTCGTCGGTCTCGGCGGCAACGGCAAGTTCCTGCTGGTCACCGGCGAGCGGGCGACCGTTTCGATGCGGGTGGAATTGCGGCCGCTGGTCTATGTGACGCAGCCGGATTACTGGGGGATCGAGGTCGTCGGTTGCGTCTCCGGCATCGTCCTGCCGCAGACCGCGCCCTACGCCGAGACGCTGGAAATTTCTGCGGTCACGGGCACGAAGGGCATCGAGGTGATCGGTGCGGGCGAAAGCCGCCGGATCGACCTTTAGGTCGTGTCCGGTTGCGCTCCGAGGGACGCTGCCGCGCCCCCCTCAGAGCGCAAGGTCGGCGCGGCGGATCTCGTAGAGCATCACGGCGGTGGCGACCGCCAGGTTGAGGCTGTCCGCCTGTCCGGCCTGCGGGATGCGGGCGAGCGCGTTGCAGGCCTGCGCCATCTCCTCGGGAAGGCCGGACTGTTCGTTGCCCATCAGCAGCAGGGTGGGCCGGGCATAGGGGATGGTCCGGTAGTCGCACGATCCCTTGAGATGCGTGCCGACGACCGTGCCGGGCCAGGCCTGCGCGATGTCGCGGAACTCGGCGCGCGGAAGGCGCACAAGCGGCACATGGAAGAGCGAGCCCATGGTGGCGCGCACCGCCTCCACGGCAAAGGGATCGGTGGTCTCGCCGACAAGCATGACGCCGGCCGCGCCGACCGCGTCGGCGGTGCGGATGATCGTGCCGAGATTGCCGGGGTCGCGGACCTGGTCGAGGGCCACCCAGACGGCGTCGGGGCGGGCTGCGATGGCCGCGCGCAACGCAGCGGGAGAAAGGGTTTTCTGCCCGTAGACGCCGACGACCATCTGCGGGTTGTCGCGCCGTGTCATGGCTGCCAGGACGGCGGTCGAGACCTCCAGGATCGTCGCCCCGCGGGCCCGCGCGGTGGCCGCTGTTTCCCGCACCGGGGCGCTGTCGCGCGCTTCCGGTCCGATCGCCAGCATGTCGACCTCCCAGCCGGCGGCGAGCGCGTCGGTCGCCAGCTTCAGCCCTTCGGCGACAAAGCGGCCCGTCTTTTGTCGATGCTTGCGTTGCGCGATCAGCGCCTTGATGTCCTTGACCAACGGGTTGGAAAAGGAGGTGACCTGCTTGACCTGTCCGGCCCTGCGGGTGCCAGAAGGATCGTCGCGCCCGCTCATTGTCCGCTCCAACGGCTGTAGAGGGAAGTGGAAAGCGCCCGTTCGCCGGTCTCGGAGCGCAGCACCAGCTCGCCCGATTCAAGCCTTCCTCCACGCGTGGCCAGCGTGTCGGCCATGACCTCGTGCAGCGCCAGGAAGCTGGCGCGGATCGCATAGGCGGTCAGCACCAGAAAATCGGCCTCCGGCGAGAGGATCTTCTCGATCATCGGCAGCATCTGCGGCAGGCTCTCGTAGAGGTCCCAGATCTCGCCCTTCGGCCCGCGGCCGTATTTCGGCGGGTCGAGCAGGATCCCGTCATAGGTGTTGCCGCGCTTGACCTCGCGGGCGACGAACTTGGTTGCGTCCTCGCAGATCCAGCGGATCGGCAGGTCGTCGAGGCCCGACAGGGCCTGGTTCTCTCGGGCCCAGCCGATCGCTTTCTTCGAGGCGTCGATATGCGTCACCTCGGCCCCGGCGGCCGCCGGCACCAGCGAGGCAAGGCCGGTATAGCCGAAGAGGTTCAGAATGCGCATCGCCCGCGCGCCCGCCGCCTGGCGGGCCTTCACCCGGTCGGCCATCCATTGCCAGTGGGCGGCCTGTTCGGGGAATACCCCGACATGGCGGAACGACATGAAACGGCCGAGGAAACGGACGTTGCCGAAGCCCATCTGCCAGGTCTCCGGCAGGTCGCGGTTCAGCCGCCAGCGTCCGGGACCGTCGTCCTCGTCATTGCCGGTGAAGACGGCATCGGCCGCGTCCCAGCGGCCTTGCGGCAGGCGCGGCGCGCCCATTGCCTGCGGTTCGGGACGGTCGACGACAATGCTGCCATAGCGTTCCAGCTTGCGGCCATGGCCGAAGTCGAGCAGCGCATAGTCGGACCAGCCCCGTGTCTGGAGCATGGTCGGCCAGACCGGCGCCGGCGGATTGCCGGCGGGCGCGGCCTCCTGCGTGTCGCCGGTCTCCCGGTCTCTCGCGTCGTCGGACAAGCGATGGTCCTTTCCTGCGGTGGTCTTGCGTGTGATCGCTGGCGAACGCCTTAGGGCGCTTGCCTGCCGCGGTCAATCGCCATGCGCGGCCCCGCCGCTTTCTGCAGGGAGGTATCGCGGGAACCGTTCGGCGTGCCGCGCTGCACCAAAGAGAAGTTTGTAGCTGATTTTCTTTCAAGCACTTGAAAGGCGGGGCCGGCTTGGCCAAGCTGTCGGCAACTGAAAACGCGCAAGGCGCGATCACGTGCGCGCGAACCCGTTTGCAAAGGTGCCTGGAACATGGATTTGGTAGGCGATTACCGTTTGTTGGCTGGTCGGGTTGCTGTTTGGGATGCATTGAATGATGCGGATGTTCT